>NZ_JAGEQL010000001.1:804811-1280506 GCF_017571995.1 Salmonella sp. 32031103-2018-00083-FB-01-SM-01 | reverse complement strand
TGTATGCGTTCAGCGCCTTTGAGCAGCAGCGCTTTGATGAGGCGGTGGCGGCCTGGGAGATGATGCTGAAGCTGCTGCCGGCGGGTGACGCCCGGCGGGCGGTGATAGAGCGCAGTATCCGGCTGGCCCAGGAGAAATAAGACCCTGACGGCCCGGTGGCGTGGCGCCACCGGGCCTGGCTTGTTACTGCATTCCGCGTGTTTGTAAAAATAGAATGGTCGCCGCGACGCGCGAGCGCACGTTTAGTTTGCGAAGTAGATTACGAATGTGCACCTTAACCGTCTGCTCAGAAATATTCAGTACTGACGCAATCTGTTTGTTAGAAAGCCCCTGCGCCAGCTCATGCAAGACATCTAACTCTCGTTCGGTCAGGATACTAAAGGGATCTTCCTGCGCGCCAAACCGTTCGCGCTCACGCAGATATTCATTGACCCGATCGCTAAAGACTTTACCGCCGTTAGCGCCTTTGCGAATGGCCTCCAGCAGCACTTCCGGATCACTATCTTTGAGCAGATAACCGTCGGCGCCGGCGTCGATCAGCGCGTAGATGTCGCTGGCGGAATCCGAGACGGTAAGAATAATAATTTGCGCCGTCACACCATCCCGGCGTAGCGCGTTCAGGGTATCTAACCCGCTCAGACCTTTCATATTCAGATCCAGCAGGATCAGATCGGGCTCAATGCGATTCGCCAGATCGATCGCACTCGCCCCGTCACCCGCTTCGGCAACGACATGAAAAGCCGGGTCCAGTTCCAGTAATTGACGAATACCTCGCCGCATAAGTGGATGGTCGTCCACAATAAGCACCTGAAAAGGTGTTACTTCAGGCATGCTATATCTCCTGAGTTTTATTAGAATGATTATTGTTTTCAGCGCGGAAATCGTCCAGATTTGCCACATTGTCAAGCGCGTAAATTTTACCCTAATTAGTGCATGGGTAAGTAGTAAAACCTGTGACAGGCTAGTAATTAGCTGAACGATAGAAAGGATAAAACAACCCGTTGTGAGAGAAAACAGAATACTCCCTGAGGTTGAATACTGGTCTGGATGCTTTTTTCGGACAATGTGACATAACAGAAATGTGGCATATGTTGCTGCGCCCTTGCACCCGTAAGTCCAGACTATCTTTACTGACAGGAAATTCCTTATTAAAAGTCATGGCGTCTAAAGCTTGTCATTATTAACAAATTATTTTAATTGAATTTATTTATTGTTTTATTAATGTCAATGAAATACATCTGAGCAGAACGAATAAACCGCGACATCTGTTAAATTAAATATCAAGTCAATAGTAGAGATATTTTTATGCGATAAAGAGATTCTGACGATATTCTTATCATAAATGAAAATGTGGTCAGGAATGAGAGTCGTTCACTTATAACTTATCCTGGATGTGCCTGAACAACACTCGCGGCGTTTTGAGCACCCATTGGGGCGACTCAAGGGGAAAGCGTAGTGAGTATGTTTCGATGTCTGCACACAGTCCATGTCCAGCCTGTTTGCATCAATAATGCTGGTTGGAGTAATTATGAAAATAATATTAATACTGGATGCTATATCAGCCGTTTCTGTGAGCGTAAGCGTGGCGTAGAAAATTTTAAATATATTAGTCGGTTAAAAATAGCTATTGACATTGAAATGGTGATGGAGTGTATATGAAGAGAATATTTATATATCTATTATTACTTTGTGCATTCGCATGTTCTGCTAATGATAATGTTTTTTTTGGTAAGGGAAACAAACATCAGATCTCTTTTGCTGGGGGAGAAAGTATAAGGAGAGGAGGGGTTGAGCACTTATATACGGCTTTTCTGACATACAGTGAACCCAGCGATTTTTTCTTTTTACAGGCAAGAAATAATCTGGAGTTAGGAGGATTTAAGGCTAAGGGGAACGATGATTGCAGTAAACATTCTGGCAGCGTTCCCTGCAATAAATATAACCAGGGCGTATTGGGTATCTCGAAGGATGTGGCGCTGGTTCATTTCGCTGGTATCTATACCGGTATTGGTCTGGGGGCTTATATAAAATCTAAGTCGCGAGATGATATGCGTGTCAATTCTGCATTTACCTTTGGGGAAAAAGCGTTTCTTGGTTGGAACTTTGGGGCTTTTTCTACAGAAGCTTATATTCGGCATTTCTCGAATGGATCACTCACGGATAAAAATTCAGGGCATAATTTTGTAGGTGCTTCAATTAGTTATAATTTCTGAAGTTGAATAACAATTAGCGAGTTGCTGGCTGAAGGAGTAATTAATCACAGTACGTTGTCTACAAAAACGTGTTGTGACTAGCCGATCGTTATCGGCCCTATGGCGACAGGGAGGCTAATTGTTAGTGACAAAGAAGTGGTAAGCCATTTACCTTACCAGAACGTTTTATTATTGCTGCGACAGATTGCTTACTCATTTACCTGCCACTGCGAACATTTCTTCCAGCATAGGGTGTAGATGCGCTTTTTCTGTTTTAGTACAAACATGGTTTACGTTATTTGCCTGCACTGACTTTACTGTGACCACTGCACAGGAAAGATGTCCGATCAGTTCATGCAAAATCAGTTCATGCAAAATAACGTCTCTGGCATCAGCTAACTTTTTAATTGCAGGCATAAAAAAACCAGCCCTGAGAGGCTGGTTTTTAAGGGGAATTTTGGTCGGCACGAGAGGATTTGAACCTCCGACCCCCGACACCCCATGACGGTGCGCTACCAGGCTGCGCTACGTGCCGACTTGTGGGTGCTAATACTACCTCTTTCCAACGCGAATGCAAGGGGAAACGGTGCTAACTGATTTATAATTAATCAGTTAGCGATAAAACGTTTCTCTTCTGTTAGCACTTGCAGCAGCAGACTGAGCTGCGGCTTCTGATCTTTGATCTTCTCGCCGTGTAAATTATAGGTCTGATAATGACCGTTATTATTGAGCACCAGGATCATTTGCGGCGTCGTGATTGCCAACGTACTGCCGTCTGCCGCCGTTACCCAGTTATGGCGACGTGGAACGGTAAAGATGTCCTGGCCCTGTGAATATTCGTTCGCTGGCGTGCTGACATGTAACAGGCGTTGCATCAACGTGGTCATTACATCGGTATGATCGGTAAGCGCATTAATACGCTGCGCAGGCGTCCCCGGCCAGTGGATCACCAGCGGTACTTGCAGATGACCTTGCGACCAGTCGAAGCGATTTTCTTCCGGCGTCAACGGTATGCCGCGTCCTGCGGTAATGATCACGACGGTATTGTCGAATTTACCGGCCTCTCGCAGCGCGTTCAGAACCCGATTGATTTGCGCATCCACGTCGCTGGCGGCGCTGGCGTAACGCTTAACAAAATTCTTCTGATTACTGTCATCAATGTTAGTACCGTTAAACGATACCCATGAGAACCAGCGGTTATCTTCCTGTGCGTAGCGCCCAAGCCAGTCTATCCACTGGCTGGCCGTTTGCGCATCAGACTGCGTCTGCGCTGCCGGCATCGAGAAATCGGACAGTAATGCCTGACGGTAAAGCGGGCTGGCGAAACCATCCGAAGAAAACAGTCCCAGTTGGTAGCCTTGCTGATTCAACGCGGTAATGAGCGCCGCAGGGGTTCTGGTGGATAACACGCCATCCATATAGCCTGGCGATATGCCATAGAACAGGCCGAAAATACCGTTATCAGTGGTATTCCCTGAACTCATATGACGGGTGAAGTCGATATTTTGTTCGGCAAATGTAGCCAGCTCCGGCATCTGCTTCTCAAAGCGAGAATAGTTCAGGCCGTCTACGGTAATGAGCAGCACATTCTGACCGGTGCCCATATCGCGATAGTGCAAATTGCTGAGCGGGTACTGTACGGAGACCGCTTCCGGATTGCCTTGCTCTACCAGACGGCGCTGATATTCCTGCGCATCCAGCAGACCGTGTTTTTCAAGAAAACGTCGCGCCGTCATCGGATAAGAGAGCGGCAGGTTTGCCCGCTGCATGGTAATCGGCCGGTAAAAATTAGCGTCTGCCCAGATGTAGATAAGATGCGATGCAATAAAGGAGACGAAAAAGAATGCCGCAAGCGGCCTTGCGAAATGGCGGCGGCGCGTGAGACTGCGCAGCTTTTGCCAACTCCATGTCGCAAATAGCATCTCAATCAATAAGATAACCGGCACGCTAATAAACATAAGCTGCCAGTCGCGCGCCGTTTCGTTCTGGTCAGGGTTGATGACCAGCTCCCAGACAATGGGGTTAAGATGCAGGTGAAAACGGGTAAAGACTTCGCTGTCGATAAGCAACAACGTCATACCCGCGGTCGCCAGAATGGCTGATAAAAACCGCATCAGCCGCTGGGACATCACGATAAACGTGAGCGGAAAAAGAATAAGCAAATAGGTGGCGAACACCAGAAAGCTAAAGTGCCCGACAATGCTCAGGTAGGAGTATATGCGACCCGCAAGCGTTGTCGGCCAGTCGGCGACAAACAGGTAACGGCTGCCGAGCAACGTAGCCAACAGTATATTGAACAGAGCGAACCAGTGCCCCCAGCTAACCATCTGGGAGACTTTTTCACGGTAGCGCTGACGATGAGTTACCATACCTGTCGCTTGTTTCTCCGGAGTCGGCTTTTTAGTGCGCGTTGTCTTCGCTAATCGAAGACTGCAAGGCGCGGGCAAAAGAGTTCGCAATCGCCTGGCGTTGAGCCGGCGCAACGCTGGTGTTGATAAGGTTGGTGACCATATTTCCCAGCACCATCAGGGAAAGATCGGTCGGCGCCTTATGTTTTTCCAGTACACTGAGCAGTTCGCTCAGCAGTTGTTCAACATGTTCATCACTATAGCGGGAGAGTTGTGGCATAAATCAAAATCTGTTTGTTCATGAAAGGGCAACATATTACCGTAGCAACAGTTTTTTTTCTGCATTTTTATCCCCTAAATCATTCGCGTTACGGATAACGCCTGAAATGGCAGGGCGATTGCTTGCGTCTTCCGGCAGGCGGTGGTTGAATACCGCCCGGTCTTAAAGGAGAGTTTATCATGAGTCTGGATATCAACCAGATTGCCCTGCACCAGCTTATCAAGCGCGAAGAGCAAAATCTTGAGCTGGTCTTGCGCGATTCATTGCTGGAGCCGACAACCACCGTTGTCGAGATGGTGGCTGAACTGCATCGGGTCTATAGCGCCAAGAATAAGGCGTATGGCCTGTTTAATGAAGAGAGTGAACTGGCGCAAGCGCTGCGGTTGCAACGTCAGGGGGAAGAAGATTTTCTTGCCTTTAGCCGGGCGGCGACCGGACGCCTGCGTGACGAACTGGCGAAATATCCCTTTGCGGACGGCGGCATTGTATTGTTCTGCCATTATCGTTACCTGGCGGTGGAGTATCTGCTGGTTACGGTACTGAACAACCTGAGCAGTATGCGGGTCAATGAAAATCTGGACATTAACCCGACGCATTATCTTGATATTAACCATGCGGATATCGTGGCGCGTATCGATCTTACCGAGTGGGAAACTAATCCGCAATCGACCCGCTATCTGACGTTTCTCAAAGGTCGGGTAGGGCGCAAGGTCGCTGACTTCTTTATGGATTTCCTCGGCGCCAGCGAAGGGTTGAACGCCAAAGCGCAGAATCGCGGCCTGTTGCAGGCAGTGGATGATTTCACCGCAGAAGCGCAGTTGGATAAAGCAGAACGTCAGAACGTGCGCCAGCAGGTGTACAGCTACTGCAACGAGCAGTTACAAGCCGGGGAAGAGATTGAGCTGGAATCGCTGTCTAAAGAGCTTTCCGGCGTCAGTGAAGTCAGCTTCAGCGAATTTACCGCCGAAAAAGGCTATGAGCTGGAAGAGAGCTTCCCGGCAGATCGCAGTACGCTACGCCAGTTAACCAAATATGCCGGCAGCGGCGGCGGGTTAACGATTAACTTTGATGCGATGCTGCTGGGCGAGCGGATTTTCTGGGACCCGGCGACCGATACCCTGACTATCAAAGGGACGCCGCCGAATTTGCGCGATCAGTTGCAGCGACGCACGTCGGGCGGGAAATAAAGTCGCTTGCCGGATGGGGGAGGAAACGCCTTATCCGGCAAGTGTGATTCATCTTTACCGCGAACTAAATTCCATAAAAAAACCCCGCCGGGGCGGGGTTTTTCTTCAACTTCCAGGCGATTACGCGCGAACGAAGTCGATGTGAGTCAGCTTCGGTTTGTAAGCGTGACGCTGTACAGCCTGAGCTTTAACTTTTACTTCTTTACCGTCAACAACGAGGGTCAGAACTTCGCTGTAGAATTCAGCTTTAGCTTGCATGTTCATCACCTGGTCGTGGTCCAGTTCGATAGCAATCGGGGCTTCAGAACCGCCGTAGATGATTGCCGGGAACTTGTTAGCGGCGCGCAGGCGGCGGCTCGCACCCTTACCCTGCTCTTTACGTACTTCTGCGTTGATAGTAAACATTTAAATCTCTCTTTAATAATTCCTGCTACAGGCGACCCAGCAACAGGTAAGTGATCTGCTTTGCGTATGCAAAGGCGGGCGGGATTCTATACTCAAATCGCCGTTACATCAATGAAAAGTACAATTAACCACGTAATTCGTGCGCCCGGCGGAAGCGGCCTTCATAGTCGAACACTTTTTCACGCACCTGCCAGTACTGGCCTTTCATCCGCGCGACCACAAAATCGGGATGCCGCAACAGCGCCTGCTGCGCGACAATATCCGCCGCCGTGATCCAGCGTAAAGGAACGCCGGGCGTGCGCGTATGCGGGCGAATAAATAGCTGTTCGAAAGCGGTACGCTGGGCGGGCGTGTGCAAGCGGAAGCGCTCACTGACATCCGCGCCGTCCTCGTCATAGTAAGTGATTTTCAGCCATTCACCTTTCTCATCCTGCCCATGCTGCATCGTCATTCCGCTACAGCGCAGGACTAACGCATCCTTGAGCCTGAGCGCCGCTTTTAACATATCGTCCGGGTCGACCAGAATGGCGCCACATTCCCGGCAGCGTCGGGCGGCAATATCGTTTTCGGCATTACACTGCGGGCAGTTTTTGAAGCGAAAGCGAAAATCGCATTGCTCGCGATGGCCGTCGTCATCGTCAAACCAGCCCTGGCAGCGACGGCCAAAGTGTTCAATCAGCGTGCCGTCGGCAGTGGTTTTCCCCCAGAAGGTGTTGGCAAAGCCGCAGGCCGGGCAAAATACCTGGACAGGGACGTTATCGCTTTTTCCCTTCGGGCTACCGACCTCCGGGGCATACAGGTCGTGCGGGTTGCCTGCGTAATCAAGAATCAGGCAATCGGTCTTTCCCGGCGCAAGGCGCAGACCACGCCCGACAATTTGTTGGTAAAGACTAACTGACTCGGTGGGACGTAGAATCGCGATGAGATCAACGTGTGGGGCGTCAAAGCCGGTGGTCAGCACCGAGACGTTAACCAGATAGCGAAAACGCTGCGCCTTGAAATTATCAATCAGCGCGTCGCGCTCGGGCCCTGGCGTATCGCCGGTAATCAGCGCCGCGTCGTCCGCCGGAAGCAGACCGACAATCTCTTTCGCATGTTCGACCGTGGCGGCGAAAATCATCACGCCTTTGCGCGTTTGCGCAAATTCCATAATCTGGCTGATGATGTGCGGCGTAATCCGCTGCTGCTTTTTCAGCTCGCGGTTCAGGTCGGCTTCGCTGAACAGCCCATTGCTTTGGGCCTGCAGGCGGCTGAAATCGTATTGGACCACTGGCATATCAAGCCGCTCAGGCGGCGTCAGATAGCCGTGTTTAATCATATAGCGCAGCGGCAGTTCATAAATACAGTCGCGAAACAGAGCGTTGTCGTTGCCGCGCACCATACCGTGATAATGAAATTGATAAATCCAGCCTTTTCCGAGGCGGAAGGGCGTGGCGGTGAGCCCAAGCAGACGTAAGTGAGGATTAACTTTACTCAGGTGAGTGAGGATTTGCTGATACTGACTGTCTTCATCGTCACCGATGCGGTGGCATTCATCGACAATCAACAGCGAAAACTCCTCCTGGAAGGCGTCAAGATTACGCGCCACCGACTGTACGCTGCCGAACACGACTTTGCCCTGACTCTCTTTACGTTTGAGTCCGGCGGCGAAAATATCCGCTTCCAGCCCCAGCGCGCAATATTTGGCGTGGTTCTGCGCGACCAACTCTTTCACATGCGCCAGCACCAGTACCCGTCCGCGGGCGACGCGCGCCAGTTCGGCGATCACCAGGCTTTTACCTGCGCCGGTCGGCAGAACAATCACGGCGGGCGTACGGTGGCGGCGAAAGTGGCTGAGCGTGGCGTCTACGGCTTCTTGCTGGTAGGGGCGGAGTGTAAAAATCATGGTCTCACTACGTTAAACGGTTCCGGGAATAGTATGCCATGAATCATTTCCCTTGAGGGATATAGTTAGCCCGCTATACTGAGCGGATAGCAATTCCCTTTTTTCGGGTAGAATGCCCGATTTCCGTATTATTACAGGCTAAATCACACACATGCGACTTGATAAATTTATCGCTCAGCAGCTTGGCGTCAGCCGCGCTATTGCCGGGCGTGAAATTCGTGGTAACCGCGTTACCGTCGATGGCGACATCATTAAAAATGCGGCCTTCAAACTGCTCCCGGAACATGCGGTTGCGTATGACGGCAATCCCTTAGCGCAGCAACACGGGCCACGCTATTTTATGCTTAACAAGCCGCAGGGATACGTTTGTTCAACCGATGATCCCGATCATCCAACGGTGCTGTATTTCCTGGATGAGCCGGTGGCGTATAAGCTGCATGCCGCAGGACGTCTGGATATCGATACTACCGGTCTGGTGTTAATGACAGATGACGGTCAGTGGTCGCACCGTATTACGTCGCCGCGCCATCACTGTGAAAAAACCTATCTGGTGACCCTGGAGTCGCCGGTGGCCGACGATACGGCAGCGCAATTTGCGAAAGGCGTGCAGTTGCATAATGAAAAAGATCTCACTAAACCCGCTACGCTGGAGGTGATAACGCCTGTGCAGGTCCGTCTGACCATCAGCGAAGGCCGTTATCATCAGGTGAAGCGGATGTTTGCCGCAGTAGGCAATCGCGTTGTGGAACTGCACCGCGAACGGATTGGCGCCATTACGCTGGATGAGAATCTGGCTCCCGGCGAGTACCGCCCGTTGACTGAAGAAGAAATCGCCAGCGTCGGCTAACTATCTCGTTAAATTCAGGAGTTCGATGTGACCACCCGGCAGCACTCTTCCTTTGCCATTGTCTTTATTCTTGGCCTGTTGGCCATGTTAATGCCGCTGTCGATTGATATGTATCTTCCAGCGCTGCCGGTGATTTCTGCGCAATTCGGCGTGCCTGCCGGTAGCGCGCAGATGACGCTCAGTACCTATATTCTGGGGTTTGCGCTGGGTCAGCTTATCTATGGACCGATGGCAGATAGCCTCGGGCGTAAGCCGGTCATCCTGGGCGGGACGCTGGTATTTGCCGCTGCGGCGGTCGCCTGTGCGTTGGCGCAGACTATCGATCAACTGATCGTGATGCGTTTCTTTCACGGTTTGGCGGCCGCAGCGGCAAGCGTCGTCATCAATGCGCTGATGCGGGATATTTATCCAAAGGAAGAGTTTTCGCGCATGATGTCATTTGTCATGCTGGTCACTACGATAGCGCCGTTAATGGCGCCCATTGTCGGCGGCTGGGTGTTGGTATGGTTAAGCTGGCACTATATCTTCTGGATACTGGCCATTGCGGCGATTCTGGCGTCAGTCATGATCTTTGCTTTGATTAAAGAGACGCTGCCCATTGAGCGGCGTCAGCCTTTTCATATTCGTACCACAATAGGTAACTTTGCCGCGTTGTTTCGCCACAAACGCGTACTGAGCTATATGCTGGCGAGCGGGTTTAGTTTTGCCGGTATGTTCTCTTTTTTGAGCGCGGGGCCGTTTGTTTATATCGAAATTAATCATGTTCCGCCGCAGGATTTCGGCTACTACTTCGCGTTGAACATCGTATTTCTGTTTGTGATGACGATTATCAACAGCCGTTTTGTCAGACGGGTAGGGGCGCTAAACATGTTTCGGGCCGGGTTATGGATTCAGTTTGCGATGGCGGTGTGGATGGTTTTCAGCGCGCTGATGGGCATTGGATTCTGGGCGCTGGTGGTCGGCGTTGCGGCGTTTGTCGGCTGTGTGTCGATGGTTTCGTCCAATGCGATGGCGGTCATTTTGGATGAGTTTCCGCATATGGCCGGAACGGCGTCTTCGTTGGCGGGCACTTTCCGCTTTGGTATTGGCGCTATCGTCGGCGCGTTGCTGTCGCTGGCTACCTTTACCAGTGCGTGGCCGATGATCTGGTCGATTGCGCTTTGCGCCGCCTGTTCCATTCTGTTTTATCTCTACGCCAGCCGTCCCAAAAAACGGTGACGGGCGCGCTGTCCCTCAATGGCGACTGAGAATGCGCAGGCGGCGTTGGGGGACGCTATCCGCTACACGATGGCAAAGCCAAACGGCTTTCATAGTTGATGCATATCAATTACCAATTCATCATTTTCCTCATTTATGTTTATTTTATGTAAAATCCATTTATGTAAAAAGTCACATCATTGTAGTTAAAAAGGTTGAGTTAGATCGCAGAAACGGGTACATATAGCCCGCCGCTATCTCCGCGTCGGTAAAACTATTTTAACTCCCGCTTGCTGTAGAGCCACTGACGGAGAGAAGGGCGTTAGCAATCTGTTTAAGGACGGGTTGTCAATGATGTGTTAATATAAATGTAATTAAATTGTGAAGTAATTGTGCTTCCGGGGAAAGAAAGTGAATACATTACAGCTCTCAATTGTTCACCGTCTGCCGCAAAACTATCGCTGGTCGGCGGGTTTTGCGGGGTCAAAGGTTGAACCGATTCCGCAAAACGGGCAGAGCACCGAGAATAGTCTGGTGGCGCTTAAACTGTTGAGTCCGGCAGGCGATAGCGCGTGGTCAGTGATGCATAAGCTCAGCCAGGCGCTAAGCGATATTGAAGTTCCTTGCTCCGTGCTGGAGTGCGAAGGGGAACCGTGCCTGTTCGTTAATCGTCAGGATGAGTTTGCCGCCACCTGTCGGCTGAAAAATTTCGGCGTAGCGATAGCGGAACCTTTTTCTAACAATAATCCTTTTTAGGCGTCAGCTTAACGCGAGTAGCTGACGTGTATAGGCCTGTTGCGGTGCGGTAAACACGCGCTCGCATTGCCCCTGTTCAACCACCTCCCCCTGTCGCAGCACGATAACCTGATGGCACAGCGCGCGTACTACATGCAGATCGTGGCTAATGAAGATATAGGCCAGACGGTGCTTTTGCTGGAGCGATTTCAGGAGGGCAAGAATCTGCGCCTGAACGGTTTTATCCAGCGATGAGGTCGGTTCATCCAGAATAATAAGCGAAGGTTTTAAAATCAGTGCCCTGGCGACGGCGATACGTTGACGCTGGCCGCCGGAAAACTCAGCGGGGTAACGATGCCGCGTTTCCGGGTCCAGGCCGACTTCCATCATGACCGCTTTCACCTGCTGTTCGCGCTGCGCGCCTGAAAGCGTAGGCTGGTGGACGCGCAGGCCTTCTTCGATAATTTGCAAGACGTTTAAACGCGGGTTTAGCGATGAGTTCGGGTCCTGGAATACGACCTGGATACGGTGGCGAACAGGTAAAAGCTGGCGGCGGTTTAACGTATCCAGCGATTGACCGTCAAACACGATGCGGCCTTCGGAGCGGATAAGCCGTAACAGCGCCAGACCGGTGGTACTTTTTCCCGATCCTGACTCGCCGACCAGACCCAGCGTTTCGCCTGGATGCAGGGTGAAACTGATATTGTTAACCACCACATTATGATCCACGACGCGCTTCAGAATGCCTTTGCGGATCGGGAAGGCGACGCGCAGCCTGTCCACCTCCAGCAACGGCGTCTGCCCGGCGGGGAGCGGAACCGGATCGCCTGTGGGTTCGCTGTTGAGTAGTTTTTGCGTGTACGGATGGGTCGGCGCGGAGAGCAGCGTGTCGGCGCGTTGGTTCTCTACGCACTTGCCGTGTTGCATTACCGCCACCGAATCCGCCAGTTTTTTTACAATGCTGAGGTTATGGGTGATAAACAGCAATCCCATATTGAGCTCGCGCTGGAGTTCCCGCAGTAGAGATAAAATCTGCGCCTGTACGGAGACGTCGAGGGCGGTGGTCGGCTCATCGGCGATCAGTAATTCCGGCCGTGTTAACAGCGCCATGGCTATCATGACGCGCTGGCGTTCGCCGCCGGAAAGCTGATGCGGATAATCGCGCAGACGCTGGCTCGCCTGGCGGATACCGACCCGATCCAGACAACCGATCATCTCCGCCCTTGCCGCCTCCCGACGCATTCCCCGATGGAGCGACAGCACTTCATAGAGCTGTTTTTCCAGCGTATGCAGCGGGTTAAGTGAAACCATCGGTTCCTGAAAAATCATGGCGATTTTATTGCCGCGTACGCCGCGTAGCGTCTGCTCGCTGGCATGAAGCAATGATTCGCCGTGAAAGCGAATATCGCCGGAGAGGTAGACGGCGGGAGGGGTAGGCAAAAGACGCAGAATGGAAAGCGCCGTCACGCTTTTTCCTGACCCGGACTCGCCGACCAGCGCCAGCGTTTCCCCGGCGTTCACCTGTAACGAAATGGCGTTAACGACAGGGCGCACGTGCTGTTGCTGACGGAAACCTACCGATAAATTTTCAATCGCAAGCAATGGAGATGTCATCTTATACCGCCTTAGCAGGATCAAAGGCGTCGCGTACCGCTTCGCCGATAAAAATCAGCAGCGATAGCAGAATGGCGACAGACAGAAAGGCGGCGATCCCCAGCCAGGGAGCCTGTAAGTTGTTTTTCCCCTGTAAAAGAAGTTCGCCGAGAGAAGGGGAGCCAAGCGGCAGACCAAATCCCAGAAAATCCAGCGACGTCAGGGTGGTGATGGAGCTACATAAAATGAACGGTAAAAATGTCAGGGTAGCGACCATCGCATTAGGCAACATATGGCGCAGGATAATGTCACGATCGCTGACGCCAAGCGCCTGCGCGGCGCGGATATAGTCAAAATTGCGGGTCCGTAAAAACTCGGCGCGCACCACGCCCACCAGACTCATCCAGCCAAACAGTACGGTTATGGCCAGCAGCCACCAGAAGTTAGGCTGCACTACGCTGGAAAGTAAAATAATCAGAAACAGGGTCGGCATCCCCGACCAGACTTCGATGAGACGTTGCCCCCATAAATCGACTTTGCCGCCATAATAGCCCTGTAGCGCGCCCGCCAGTACGCCCATGACGCTGGAGCAAATCGTTAACATCAGGCCGAATAAAATAGAAATGCGGGTGCCGTACAGGATGCGGGCGAAAACGTCGCCGCCATTCGCATCGGTGCCCAGCCAGTTTTTCGCCGAAGGCGGGGAGGGGAAAGGCTGCGTGGTGGCAAAATTAATGGTATTGGCGCCAAAGCGTACGGGGGCCCACAACACCCAGCCCCGATTCTCAAGTTGCCGTTGTAGCCAGGGGTCCTGATAATCTGCCGTTGTCGCCAGCGGGCCGCCGAAATCGCGCTCGCTGTAATTTTTTACCAGCGGAAAATACCACTGGCCTTCATAGCGCACCAGCAATGGCTTATCGTTAGCAATCAGTTCCGCGCATAAGCTCAGGCTGAACACGATCAGGAAAATCCATAGTGACCAGTAGCCCCGGCGATTATGGCGGAAACGCGCCCAGCGGGCCTGATTGACCGGGCTTAATCGCGGCATTATCGTCCCTCAAAATCAATGCGTGGATCGACCAGCGTATAGCTGATATCGCTCAGGATATTCAGTAATAAGCCGATCAGGGTAAAGATATAAAGCGTGCCGAACATCACCGGATAGTCGCGCGAAACGGTTGCTTCATAACCCAGCAGCCCCAGGCCGTTGAGCGAGAACATGACTTCAATTAGCAGCGAGCCGGTGAAAAACATACTGATAAAAGTGGCGGGAAACCCGGCGATCACCAGCAGCATGGCGTTACGAAAAACATGTTTCCAGAGAATGTTTTTTTCACTCACGCCTTTAGCGCGAGCGGTAACGACATACTGTTTACGCACCTCGTCGAGAAACGAATTTTTCGTCAGCATCGTCAGGGCGGCAAAACCGCCGATGACGGTCGCCAACACCGGCAGCGTAATATGCCACAAATAATCGGTGATTTTTTGGTACCACGGTAATGTGTCAAAGTTGGCGGAGACCAGGCCACGTAGCGGAAAAATATCGTAGTAGCTGCCGCCGGCAAAAAAGACGATTAATAAAATAGCAAACAGAAAGGCGGGGATCGCATAACCGATAATGATAAACGCGCTGCTCCACACATCAAAGCGACTGCCGTTATGGACGGCTTTGCGAATCCCCAGCGGGATAGACACCAGATAAATAATCAGCGTGCTCCATAATCCCAGGGTAATGGAGACGGGAAGGCTGTCTTTGATCAGCGTTAGTACGGATGCGCTGCGAAACAGACTGTCGCCGAAGTCAAAAGAGAGATAGTCCCGTAGCATCTTGAAATAACGCTCATGCAGCGGTTTGTCGAAGCCGTAGCGATGGGTGATCTCCGCGATCACCTCCGGATCGAGTCCCCGGCCGCCGCGATAATGGCTGTCGCTGATATTGCCGACGCCGGTTTGCGCATGACTGGCGCGAACGCCTTCGCCGCTGGCGCCGGGCAACGCGCCGCCCTGGCCAAATTCAATCGCGGCAATCGCCTGATCGACAGGGCCGCCGGGAGCGATCTGCACGATAAAAAAGTTAATGGTAATAATGGCCCATAGCGTGGGGATCACCAGTAACAGACGGCGGATAAGATAGGCGCCCATTGATTCTTACTACCTCCTGGCTGCCGGTAGTTTGGCGGCTTTGTTGACATCATACCACCAGGTATCTAACCCGATGGTATATACCGGGCGAATCGCCGGATGGGAGAATTTATCCCACCAGGCGAGCCTGTCTTGCGCCATATACCACATCGGCAGCATGTAATAGTTCCAGGTCAGAACGCGATCCAGCGCCCGTCCCAGCGGCACCAGTTTCGCTTTATCACCCTGCGCTGCGATAATTTGCGCGATCAGTTTATCCACCACCGGGCTTTGTACGCCGGGAGCGTTATAACTGGAGTTAATGTATTCCGACGCCCATGAGATTTGTAGATCGGAGCTGGGCCAGGGCATCGCCCGCCATAGCCTCGGCATCATGTCATAGTCGCGGCTACGCATCCGGTTGGTGAGTTGAGAATTATCAACCTGACGGATAGTCATCGTAATGCCCAGACGCTGAAGATTATGCTGGAAGGGCAGAACCCACTGGCTATTACTGCTGGCAGGAAGGAGAAGTTCAAACGTCAGAGGCTTACCGGTGACGCTATTGACCCGTTGCTGTCCGTTGATCACCCATCCGGCCTGCGTCAACAAGGCGTCAGCTTTAAGAAGATTTTCGCGATCGTAGCCGTCGCCGTTAGAGACCGGCGGCTGATAGATCTGAGTGAAGACTTCAGGAGGAAGATCTTTTTTCATCGGCGCGAGTAATACCAGCTCATCGGCGTCAGGATAATTTCTGGCGGCGTACTCGGTATTCTGGAAGTAACTGTTGGTTCGGCTCCAGGCATTATAGAACAGCGCTTTATTCATCCACTCAAAATCGAAGGCCAGGGTGACGGCTTCACGTACCCGTCGGTCTTTAAATACCGGGCGCTGAATATTAAAGGCCAGCCAGCGTGTGTCCTGCGCCGACTCGTTTTTCTGCTCTTCTTTAATGATGTAATGATTATCGAAATTTTTACCGATGTAGCGCGTTGCCCAGTTTTTAGCGTCGTTTTCCAGCCGTAGATCAAATGCGCCCGCTTTAAACGCCTCGAAAGCGACATTGTCATCAAGGTAGTAATCGTAGCGGATAGTGTCGAGGTTAAAACGTCCACGATTGACCGGCAGATTAGCCGCCCAGTAGTTTTTGACGCGTGAATAGACAATGTATTGGCCCATTTTCCACTGAGTAATCCGGTATGGCCCGCTGGCTAAGGGCGGCGTTGAAAGCGGATCGCTGAGTTTGTGATTTTTCCAGAATTTTTCGGGCATGATCGGTAGTGAAAACAGACTAAGCATGTCTTCTTTACCAGGCTTCGCCAGCTCAATTCGCACGGTTAAAGGCGCAATCGCCTTCACGGTAGTACCTTTATAGACCAGACGGAACTGCGGTACGCCTTCGGTCATAAACTTATGAAAGGTAAAGGCTACGTCGCGGGCGGTAATGGGCGTGCCATCGTGAAAACGAGCGCGGGGGTTAATCGAGATTTCCACCCAGGAATAGTCGGCGGCATAGCGGGCATGGTCGGCAATCAGCGGGTAATAGCTTCCGGGTTCATCATCCGAAGTGGTAAAAAGCGTATCGTAAAGGGCTTCGGTACGTACGCCGGGATTGCCGCGCAGCGAATAGCGATTGAAATTATCGAACGTACCAATGGCGGAAAGCGTCATCTGACCGCCTTTCGGCGCAGCAGGATTCACATAATCAAAGTGATCAAAGTTAAAAGCATACTTAGGTTCGCCGAGTACGGCGAAAGCGTAGCTTTCTTTGATTTCCTGGGCCTGGGCGCCAGCGCTAACCAGTGCGACAAGCAGAAGCATTACGCGCGCAATCATCTGAAGGCGGTTTCCTTATCGTATTGCCCGCTGCAAACCGGCAGGCGTTTCGCTGAATAATAAGTGACGTTGCGTCTGATGTGAATCCGTTAAAACCGTAAGGGGACTACCATTCAGGCACGGAAGGCGCCGACATCCACAGCACGAAATCTTTTAGGGGTAAAGGACGGCTAATCCAGTACCCCTGCAAGTAATTAACACCGTGATCGCGTAGCCAACGGGCCTGCTCCGGCGTTTCAACGCCCTCGGCCACCGTCAGCATATTCAGGCGTCTGGAGAGCGTCAGCACGGTATCCAGAACCGGCGACGTGACGGTTTCCGTGCCGATCGCCTGGATAAAGCCGCGATCGATTTTCAGATAATCTAAAGTAAATCGCTCCAGATAAATCAGGGCGCTATGGCCTGTACCGAAATCATCTATAGCGATTTCAAACCCGGCGGAATGCAGCCATTCGAACAGTTTGGCCGCTTCATACTGCTGAAGCATATCGCGTTCAGTGATTTCCAGCACGATATGAAAATGGTGCGCGGGCAGGGCGTCCCTGAGCCGGTGCATATCCTCTTTAAAACTGTCGCTGTGCAGATGTTCCGGCGCGATGTTAATGCCAAATTTGGCACCGACGGGCATCACCTTCTGTAGCGTGGGCGCGTCGCGGGCGATCAGCTCGAACAGATGCTGCGTTAACGGTACGATAAGTTGCTGCGCTTCGGCATAGTGGATAAAGGCATCCGGCGGAATCTCTCCTGCCGTAGGGTGACGCCAGCGCAGTAAGACTTCAAGCCCGGTGACGTTCAGCGTACGAGTATCGACGACGGGCTGATAAACCACATAAAACTGCTCGTGTTTGATCGCCGTTAAAATCTCTTTGCCCGGTCGCGTCCTGAGGGCATAGATAAAGTAACAGATAAACCCTGCTACGATGCCGCTAATGCAGCCCAGCATCAACGCATACCATAAGTCATTGTAGGTCCAGCTATCGGCATAAAGCTGTATTTTAAGCGGCAGGCCGTTGATAGTTGCCTGTCGTGATGGCGCGCCCGGCAGCTCCGCGACGGTCAGCAGACGCGAAGAAAAAGTCGACAGCGCGGTATTGCCGACAATCAGCGCGATGCCGTTAAAATCGTCCTGGCGCGTGGTATAGAGTAAGTAGGGCGTCAGGTTAATATTCAGCGATGTGAATACGCCGCTGTCATTTAATAATGGGTTCCGATACCAAATCACCATTGTCGGTTTGTTGGGCATCATTGGCGTGCCGGGCAGAATCGCCATAGCAACGTCTTTGCGGATATCTATATCCGGTACCAGTTGCTGAAGCGGCATATTCATGGCGCCAGTGGCGGAAGAGCAAAACACTTTTTTATCTTTAATCAATAAGAAGGCGCGGACATTAAGGCTAAAAGCGGCTCTTGAGGTAAGTTCTGCGCTAACCTGCTGACAGGTGTTGATCGTCAACGGCTGAAGAATATCGGTGGTGGCTTTCAGGTCGGCGAAATAGCTGGCCAGGTAATGTTGTACATCAGAAAGGAGCGTATTGTATTTAACATCCCGTTTATGCCACGACAGGAAAAATTGCAGGCTACCAATAAGTAATGCTGCTGCCATCCCCGTAATGATACAGGTAAGCAGGATTTTCCGACCGGAAGAGGAGTCGCGTGTAAGCATAATTCCTGGTGTGACCTGAAAAGGCGGATGCCGGTTAATCTGGTTGATTTATAAGACTATAGCCTGGATTACCCCGGATAGTCATGCTTTTCTGTGATGCGCAGGAAAGCGTATTGTCGCAGTAGCCGTTGGGGGAAACGACCTGAATGCCTGATGGCACTATGTTTATCAGGCCTACGTTCGTGTGTGGTAGGCTGGATAAGAGGCGACACGTCGCCATTCGGCAAAATGGGTTCAGAAGGGATAATAAGCAAAAGCACTGCCGAAGCAGTGCTTTTTATGTCGTCTCATCAGGTAAGCCAAGGGAGGTGCTGCCTGATGAAGATTAACTGCGGCTCAGAACTCGACGCGCTTCATTGTAGCGTTTTTTCCAGTACGGTTCGTTCATACTGGAGATAATGACGCCGCTACTGGTAGACGCATGGACAAACTGGTTATTGCCGATATAAATACCGACATGACGACCAGTGGAACCGGCGCGGAACAGAACCAGATCGCCCGTACGCAGGTTATTGCGTGAAACTGCTTTGCCCATTTCCTGCTGTTCATAGGTTGAACGCGGAAGCTCTAAACCAAACTGTTCACGGAAGGTGCGCTGTACAAAGCTGGAACAGTCGACGCCTTTCTTAGTGCTGCCGCCCAGGCGGTAACGCACGCCTTTCCAGTCAGCATACTGATCCATAATCCGCGACTTAACGTCGAGGTTACGCACCATATTTTCAAATTCATCCTGAGAGGCTTGCAGTGAAGAGCTATCGCTATTGCCCACAGCATGCGTCTCAGAATGCATATTCTTTGCGGTATTGGTGGTTGTGCTACAAGCAGAAAGCAGAACCGCAACTGCAATCGCAGGAATCCCGCGCAAAATATATCTCAAAATCGGTTGAGATTTGACCATGTTGTTTGTTTTCCCTTGAAGTCCTTAACGATAAATATCGTTATAAAAATGCCAAACGTGATGAGACTAATTACCTGCACAGCTTGAGACAATTCTTTGTGCACAAATCTGTGGCGGAACGCACAAATTTATTCGCAATGAGAATAATTATCTGGCGAGGCAAAACGAGTTTGAGATTACCCGATTGTTGCTGTCATTGCGAGCGATTTCGCGTGATTTTTTATAAGAATTTATGATACGAAAAGTGAACTATCAGCACGGGTCAAATTAAGCGCAGATCGTTTAAAAATCGTGCAACCTGTTCATTTTGCAGAGGAATAATATGACCGAAAAATGATGGGCTGGGGGAATATCATCATAAATTACCTTCAACGATGTAAAACTATCGCTGAAGGTAATGTTAATTACATGGGTTATTTGTTTAAAATTTGTTTATTTCCGCCCGGGAGATAATTCTCAAAAAGCGCTATCGCCCGGTCGCTGAGCGGGGTCATCAGCCACCAGGGGAGGCCAATCAAAATAACCGTGAGCGACCCGACCACAATATCGGTGAACCAGTGAGCGCCAATCATAACGCGCGGAAACGCGAAAACCACAAATATAATAAGGGCGATAATCCCCGCCGTTTTGCCGAAATAACGCAGCATAAAGGCGGAAAATATCAGCAGCATCATACCGTGATCGCCTGGGAAACTGTCTTTTGACGCGTCTTTTGTCGGGATGTGCAGCAACTCGCTGACACGATAAATATGCTCAAAAGAGAGCGTTGGGCTGGCGCGCTTGACGGGGATCAGCGCCTGACCGAGTTGGTTAAGCACCACCGCTGTTAGCAGCATGACCAATCCGATTATCACAATGCGCCGCCGACCCGACGCGTCTTCTTTTAGCCAGAAACTGAGCATCAGTCCGCCCATCGCCAGCAGCGAACAGCCGTCAAACGCCCGATTATTGGTAATAGCGACCCACCAGAGGAACGCGTGGCTTTCCACCAGTTTCTGGTTAAAGAAGTGGAATATGCCGGAATCAATGGTGAACCAGAAACCGTGATTGACGGGGAGATACCATGACAAAAACAGCGCCAGACCGGCGGCATTAAGCAGAATTATCAAGGAATAGCGGGTTTTCATCGTCATTTCGCCATAGTTTTTAAACGGTGGCAACCTTACGCGTGCGTCGCTAAACGAAGCTTCAACAAGGCCGTCTGTAACGTATTCCAGTCGGTTTCTGTGTTTGAGATAAGTTCAACCCGGCTATCCGGCGGCGCGACACTCTGTGTTTCGATGTGTAGGTCATCGCCCTGGCGATTGATGCGTACCAGCCCCTCTTGTATGCGCATAACGCCTTTCACCCGGCCCACCGGCGCCAGACGAGCCCATTCGAGGAGGCCAATGGTGTCAAACACGGTATCGGCATCGAAAATCCAGCCGCAGGCCTGATGACCTTGTCCGCTATTGAGGCTGCGTCGCCAGCGCTGCTGGGCGGGCAGATTTAGCGCGGCGAGTCCTTTTTTACTGGCATGAGTGTGAGAATGCGCGGCGCTGGCTGGCAGTTCCGCCAGATTTTGTCGTGGTAAATCCAGAAGCTTACCGTCTATCTGTCCATGTTCGGCATGAATCAGTTGGCGATCGCCGCCGTACTGTCGCCACCACTGTTGCAGGGCGGCATCGCTCTGCGCCGTGGCGCGATCGGTTTTATTGGCGATGATAATATCGGCTGAGGCGAGCTGATCGCGGAAATTTTCATTGGCGACGCTCTGTTGGTCCAGTAGCAGGCGAGGGTCAAGGATGCAGAGCGTGGCGCGTAAATCAATCCACGGCTCATAAACCGGCGCAGTTAATAAATCCAGAATCTGTTTTGGGTGCCCCAGTCCGGTTGGTTCAATCAGCAACCGGTCAGGTTTGCCCTGGCGTAGCAGCGTGTTGAGCCCCACCTGCATAGGCAATCCGTTGACGCAGCACATGCAGCCGCCGGGGATCTCTTTTAGCAGTGCGCCGCTGTCGGCAAGCAGCGCGCCGTCAATACCCACTTCGCCAAATTCATTAACCAGGACGGCCCACTTTTCAGCCGGATCTTTATGGGCTAATAAATGAAGGATAGAGGTGGTTTTTCCGCTACCGAGAAATCCAGTAATAAGATTGGTTTTGGTCACGTCAGCTCCAGAATATTGATACAACATAACAACTTTAATAATCCTGGCGAATAAACGTGAAAAAGAGAAGCGCTGAGTTGACGAAGTCGTGCTTCTGCCATCTTAATAGCAGAAAATGTTAAATTTTTAACGTTTCTCTTTCCTGGTGCAGAACAGTCAATAAATAAAAGGTCAGACTGCGCCCTGGGGCGCAGCCGAAAAATGCGAAACTTAATCCGCGCGCCCCATATAACGGCGCTCTTCGATATGAATGCGGATTTTCTCACCTGCGCTCAGGTATTCGGGAACCTGAATCACCAGACCGGTGCTTAATGTCGCGGGTTTGTTACGTGCGCTGGCGGACGCCCCTTTAATACCCGGCGCGGTTTCGACGATTTCCAGATCCACGGTCTGCGGAAGCTCTAGCGCCAGCAGTTGGCCATCCCAGGTCAGAACCTGCATATCCGGCATTCCGCCTTCAGGCATAAACAGCAACTCTTCTTCAATCTGATCTTTGGTGAAGGTATACGGCGTATAGTCTTCTTTATCCATGAACACATATTCGTTGCCATCGACATAAGAAAAGTCAACGCCGCGACGGCTCAGGGTGACGGTATCAACGATATCGTCGCCTTTGAAACGTTCTTCCACTTTCAGACCGGTGCGGACATCGGAAAAACGCATTTTATACAGTGTGGCGGCGCCACGGGCGGTAGGCGACTGAATGTCGATATCTTTCACAATCAGCAATTTGCCGTTGTAGTTCAGTACCATACCTTTTTTGATTTCGTTCGCTCTTGGCATCGAGGAGATCCTGTTGTAGAGATTATCTAAAATATCGCGTAAAACTACTCGCGCCGGGCCGTCCAGGCAAGTGGAATTGTCACTTTTGCTGGTGCAAAAAAGGTGATACTGTTCGCCCGCTTTCCGCCCCGCATTCAACGAGAATACGCGATGGCATGTCGCCCGGAGGGGGAAGTGTGCTGTGTTGTCCCTTCTGTTTCCAGCCTTGTCTTCGGAATGTCTGAGGGCAGGCCTGATCATGATGACGTC
Source organism: Salmonella sp. 32031103-2018-00083-FB-01-SM-01 (assembly GCF_017571995.1). Lineage (NCBI taxonomy): Bacteria > Pseudomonadati > Pseudomonadota > Gammaproteobacteria > Enterobacterales > Enterobacteriaceae > Salmonella > Salmonella sp. 32031103-2018-00083-FB-01-SM-01. Next base: position 1,258,138 of record NZ_JAGEQL010000001.1, on the reverse strand, counting down.
CACATTTTAAATCTGGATTTTTCTTTGGACAAATTCTGTTATCTTTCATTTGGTTATAAATAGAGGGGCTGAGCATGGACTGTCGTAGCGGTTGTGGCGCTTGCTGTATTGCGCCTTCAATTTCGTCGCCGATACCCGGAATGCCGAATGGCAAGCCGATGAATACCAGATGCGTGCAGCTTTCGGAAGATAACTTGTGCCTTATCTTTGGCTCGCCTTTACGCCCAAAAGTGTGCTCTGGTTTGCAACCGACAGGGGACATGTGTTTAACGACCCGGGAAGAGGCCATTATTTATTTGCTGGAACTCGAACAGAAAACTTTACCATGAGCTAAGCCGCTTTTGATAAATGCGTAGGGGCTTATGTTATATCCCGAAATAATCTGAAAAAGCTGCGCATCAAATTACCTCCTTTTACCATTAAATAGCGTAATACATGCTTCCCTTATTTCGTGGCTTCTGAAGCGGTAGATGTCGCCGCTCAACCCCGTTGGTGACTGAGCGTGTACCGAATAAACCGTCACACAAAACAAAAACGATCAATTTTATTTATATGATAGTTTCTATCTATTAAAAAGAGGGATTTTGATCGATTTTAATTATTTATAACGATCGATATCGTGAATTTGATAGTTTATATCTATCATTGATGTATTTACCGATCGATATAACCAGTGTGAATGTGTTGTTATTTTCCTTTAAAATACTCGAATTCTTATGTGTGGGTTTTATCTTATGAAGAAATATACGTTCGCAGCCAGGGCGTTTATTTTTACGCTGGTGTTGCTTTTTGTTATTTCAGTATTCGGGTTGACTATTAGCGTTTTAAAAGGGATGTGAAATGCGGGGAGAAAATAGTGAAATTGATTTAGTCGACGTTTCCTTATTCCTTATAAGAAAATGGCTAAGTATCATGATCGCTACCTTTATTTTTGTTGCCATTGGCTATGTTTTTGTGAGCGTGCAGCATGATACAAAGGTTGTGAGTATGACAATCAAACCTAATCTGGATACGCCTGCTACCTATGCGTTATGTGGCTATACTAATGATATTCAATGTAAAACAACGGTTATCCTTAACCAGTTTAGCCGTTTCTTGCCTGCGGAATATAAAAATAAAATAAGTTTTGACGCGAAAAATCAGCTTGTCTTTTTTAAGGCGCAGGGGAGGGAAGAAAGCGTCAATAATATTATTTCCACCCTGAAAAATAGTGTCGATAAAATGGCAGCATGGTATATCGATGATGGTGACATTAAACGTTATGGCGTGCATAAAAATATGTTAAAAACGGAAACATATGCAAAGCTATCATTGTTGTCGGAGGCGGTTAAAAATAATGCTAACATTGAAGTGATAGATGTTGCTGTTACACCAAAATATAAGATGCGGCTGGTGTTAGTCCTTTGCGGACTGATGGGCGTAATTTTCTCAATAACCGGTCTTTTATGTAGGAGGGCGCTAACAGAATATCGTATTGAGAAAAAGACAATGAATGACCGCGCATGAACATTGCGCAGAGATAAACTCTGCGCTGAAATGTGTCGAAGAGTAAAAGTATCAGGCTTGCAAGTTAAACATCTTTAATACGCGCCAGGCAGAACATGGTGGCGACAATCATGACTAACGCAAACCAGAAGACCGCATGATAATTCCAGATTTCTGCGGCGATTCCCGCCAGCGAACCGGCAATGATCCAGCCGACGCGAATGGTATTGGTATACAGCGTGGTGGCTGAACCCGCCTGGCCTGGCATGAGATCCTGAAAATAGAGCATGCCAATCCCGCCAAGAATGCCGATGTAAATCGCGTTCAGCAACTGCAAGCCGAGCAACGTCGCCGGTGCGTGCGCCAGCAACATACCCGCATAAAAGCACAGTCCGGCGACAACGGCGATGCACATTAACAGGCGTTTTCCCAACCGTTTGGCGAAGTAACCTGCAATCAGCATTGTGGGAATCTCCAGCCCGGCGGCGGTGCCCATCATCACGCCTGCAAGTTTTTCCGGAAGATGCAGCTCATTGATGATAAACAGCGGCATATTAATGATATACAGGCTGTTAGTTCCCCACATTAACGTACAGATGACAAACAACAACAGCGTATCGCGGCGATTACGACGCGGTGCTTCCAGCGTACCGGTTGCCAGCGGCGCATCTTTGCGCATTGACGGTAAAAAGAACCACACCATGACGCCGCAGACGATAAAAGCTACCGCCGCGCTCAAATACATCACCGTAAAGCTAAAACCCATCGCCAGCGCATAGGCCAGCGGCGGCCCAATGACCCAGGCCAATGAGACCTGGGCGCGGAGGATTGAGCTGAACATCACCGCTTCACGACCTGTACGATCGGCATGTTCACGGGCCAGCGCAAACATCTGCGGGTTGGCGGTAGAGCCGAAGCTACTGAGAAAGACGCCGATGAACAGCAAAATAAAGTAGTTGCGGTTCCAGGCAAACAACACGCAGGCCAACATGCCCAGCACGCAACAGAAAACGATCAGTTTTTTGCGATCGCCTTTTTTATCTGAGCGACCCGCCAGAAACTGGCTCACGATAATGCCGATAACCGCGCTGCCGGTAAAAAAGAATCCCACCATGCCGGGACGGGCGTGAACCTCATCCGTCAGAAAAATACTGAGCGTCGGCGTCTGTAACGCACCGGCAATACCGGTGAGAAAAGCGACGATCAAAAAGGCGGTAGACGTCAGGTCAAATGATTTAGGCGCAGCGGCGGCGGGACTGTTGTGCATGTTTCTATATCAGTGGTGTGAAGAGAGGCGGAGTTTACGCTGCCCGTCAGAAAATAAACAGGCGTCTGAATCAAAATCGACACGAAAAATCAAAATAGCATTCCAATTTGTTACCAGGGCGTGCTGACGCAAGCTGAAAGAAAAAAGCTGAAGCCTTTTATGCGTCAGCTATTGAGGGGCTGTTGGAGAAAAAATGTGCTTCACCTCAAAAAATTGCTACAAAACCGGTAACTTTTCTTGCGTGCTGAAGCAGAAAGATCCAGACTTCTTGAAACGTTTCAGCGCGATCTGGTTTTTTTTGATAACTCAGATTGGCGCTTTTTTTCTCATAGTGGCTGAATCGTTTCAATTCAGCAGGAGAGGAGACACATGTTCCAGTTATCGGTTCAGGACATTCATCCGGGCGAGCAGGCCGGAAATAAAGAAGAGGCCATTCGGCAAATCGCCGCCGCGTTAGCGCAGGCGGGGAATGTGGCGGGCGGCTATGTTGACGGTATGCTGGCGCGCGAACAGCAAACCTCGACCTTTCTTGGCAATGGTATTGCGATTCCCCATGGCACAACAGACACGCGCGATCAGGTGCTGAAAACCGGCGTCCAGGTCTTTCAATTCCCGCAGGGCGTTACCTGGGGAGAAGGCCAGGTCGCCTATGTGGCGATTGGTATTGCCGCCAGTTCGGACGAACACCTCGGCCTGCTGCGTCAGTTGACGCATGTGCTGAGCGATGACTCCGTGGCTGAACAGCTGAAATCCGCGACAACGGCGGAAGAGCTGCGCGCATTGCTGATGGGCGAGAAGCAAAGTGAACAATTAAAACTTGATAACGAGACGATGACGCTGGATGTCATCGCCAGCTCGCTGGTCACATTGCAGGCGCTAAATGCGGCGCGTCTGAAAGAGGCGGGAGCGGTTGATGCGGCATTCGTCGCAAAAACGATTAACGACAGTCCGATGAATCTGGGACAAGGTATCTGGCTGAACGACAGCGCGGAAGGCAATTTGCGCAGCGCTGTTGCGGTAAGCCGTGCGACTCAGGCGTTTGACGTAGAGGGTGAAAAAGCAGCCTTATTAGTCACTGTCGCGATGAACGACGAGCAGCCGATTGCCGTGCTAAAACGCCTCGGCGACCTGTTGCTGAACAATAAAGCCGATCGTCTGCTGAGCGCCGACGCCGCGACGCTGCTGGCGTTGCTGACCAGTGATGATGCGCTGACGGATGACGTACTGAGCGCGGAATTTGTAGTGCGTAATGAGCATGGTCTCCATGCCCGTCCGGGCACCATGCTGGTGAATACGATTAAACAATTTAACAGTGAAATTACCGTGACAAACCTTGATGGAACCGGCAAACCGGCAAACGGACGTAGTCTGATGAAAGTGGTGGCATTAGGCGTGAAGAAAGGCCATCGTCTGCGCTTTACCGCGCAGGGTGAAGATGCTGAACAGGCGCTGAAAGCGATTGGCGATGCGATCGCCGCCGGTCTCGGGGAGGGCGCATAATGAGCAGGCGTGTTGCCACCATTACCCTTAATCCGGCTTACGATCTGGTTGGGTTTTGCCCTGAAATCGAACGCGGCGAAGTGAACCTGGTGAAAACCACGGGTCTGCACGCGGCGGGCAAAGGCATTAACGTTGCCAAGGTGCTGAAAGACTTAGGCATCGACGTCACCGTCGGCGGTTTTCTCGGTAAAGATAACCAGGACGGTTTTCAGCAATTGTTCAGCGAACTGGGCATCGCTAACCGCTTTCAGGTGGTTCAGGGCCGGACCCGCATCAACGTGAAGCTGACGGAAAAAGATGGCGAAGTGACCGACTTCAACTTTTCCGGCTTTGACGTGACCCCCGCAGACTGGGAACGCTTTGTTAACGACTCCCTGAGCTGGCTGGGCCAGTTCGATATGGTCTGCGTCAGCGGTAGCTTACCGGCTGGCGTGAGTCCGGAAGCGTTCACCGACTGGATGACGCGTCTGCGCAGCCAGTGTCCATGCATTATCTTTGATAGTAGCCGTGAAGCGTTAGTCGCCGGTCTTAAAGCTGCGCCGTGGCTGGTGAAACCGAATCGCCGCGAACTGGAAATTTGGGCGGGTCGTAAGCTCCCGGAAATGAAAGATGTGATTGATGCGGCGCACGCGTTACGCGAACAGGGTATCGCCCATGTGGTGATTTCGCTGGGGGCGGAAGGCGCGCTGTGGGTTAACGCCTCAGGAGAATGGATCGCTAAACCACCGGCAGTTGACGTGGTAAGTACCGTCGGCGCAGGCGATTCCATGGTTGGCGGATTGATTTACGGCCTGCTGATGCGTGAGTCCAGCGAACATACGCTGCGTCTGGCGACGGCGGTTGCCGCGCTGGCGGTCAGCCAGAGCAATGTGGGTATTACCGATCGTCCTCAGTTGGCCGCAATGATGGCGCGCGTCGACTTACAACCGTTTAACTGACAGCAGGAGAGGCATAATGAAAACGCTGCTGATAATTGACGCTAATCTCGGCCAGGCTCGCGCTTACATGGCGAAAACCCTGCTTGGAGCGGCGGCACATAAAGCAAATCTGGAAATTATCGACAATCCGAATGATGCTGAGCTGGCGATCGTACTGGGCGAATCTCTGCCGAACGACAATGCTCTGAACGGCAAAAAGGTTTGGCTGGGGGATATTGGTCGCGCCGTCGCGCATCCGGAACTGTTTCTGAGTGAAGCCAAAAGCCATGCGACCCCTTACAGCGCCCCTGCTGCGGCTGCTCCTGCGGCGAGCGGCGGTCCGAAACGCGTGGTCGCGGTAACGGCCTGCCCGACCGGCGTCGCTCATACTTTTATGGCGGCTGAAGCCATTGAAACAGAAGCGAAAAAACGCGGCTGGTGGGTAAAAGTCGAAACGCGCGGCTCCGTGGGGGCCGGCAATGCCATCACCCCGGAAGAGGTGGCGGAAGCGGATTTAGTGATTGTGGCGGCGGATATCGAAGTGGATCTGGCGAAGTTTGCCGGTCTCCCAATGTACCGCACGTCGACCGGCCTGGCGCTGAAAAAGACGGCGCAGGAGCTGGATAAAGCCGTAGCGGAAGCGACGCCGTATCAACCGGCGGGTAAGGCATCGCAAGCGGCGACCGAAGGGAAGAAAGAGAGCGCTGGCGCATACCGGCATCTGTTGACGGGTGTTTCTTACATGCTGCCTATGGTGGTTGCCGGGGGACTATGTATTGCGCTTTCCTTCGCCTTTGGTATTGAAGCCTTTAAGGTGCCGGACACGCTGGCGGCGGCGCTGATGCAGATTGGCGGCGGTTCGGCGTTTGCGCTGATGGTGCCGGTACTGGCGGGTTATATCGCTTTCTCCATCGCGGATCGCCCAGGCCTTACGCCAGGTCTGATTGGCGGTATGCTGGCGGTTAGCACCGGTTCCGGTTTTATCGGCGGGATCATTGCCGGCTTCCTTGCCGGGTATATGGCGAAGCTTATCAGTACCAAACTGAAACTTCCGCAAAGTATGGAAGCGCTGAAGCCAATCCTGATCATCCCGTTAATTTCCAGTCTGGTGGTGGGGCTGGCGATGATTTACCTGATCGGTAAACCGGTTGCCGGGATTCTGGAAGGGCTCACCCACTGGCTGCAAACCATGGGGACGGCAAACGCGGTGCTGCTGGGCGCGATTCTCGGCGGGATGATGTGTACCGACATGGGGGGCCCGGTGAACAAAGCGGCGTATGCGTTTGGCGTTGGTCTGCTGAGTACGCAAACTTACGCGCCGATGGCGGCTATCATGGCCGCAGGTATGGTACCGCCGTTAGCGCTGGGTCTGGCGACGATGGTGGCGCGTCGTAAATTCGACAAAGCGCAGCAGGAAGGCGGTAAAGCGGCGTTGGTGCTGGGGCTGTGCTTTATCACTGAAGGCGCTATTCCGTTTGCGGCGCGCGACCCGATGCGTGTACTGCCGTGCTGTATCGTTGGCGGCGCGTTGACCGGGGCTATTTCTATGGCGGTAGGCGCAAAATTGATGGCGCCGCATGGCGGTCTGTTTGTTCTGCTTATCCCAGGCGCAATTACGCCGGTATTGGGATACCTGCTGGCAATTGTGGCCGGTACGCTGGTGGCAGGGCTGGCTTATGCCGTCCTGAAACGTCCGGAGACGGAAGTCGCGGCAAAAGCGGCGTAAGAGAAACACGCTAAAAAAGGCAGAGCGCGCTCTGCCTTTTTTATTGCCTGAAGAACATTGAGCGTCAGGCCATCGCTTCGGCAATTTGCTGGGCTTTTAACCACGCAATCTCTTCCGCCCAGATATCAGGATTGATGGTCTCCAGTATCAGCGGAATACCGTCAAAACGCGCATCCTGCATAATCCAACGAAACGCATCGTGGCCGATATTGCCTTCACCCAGACTGTGATGGCGGTCAACGCGGCTACCGAAGGTGCTTTTGGCGTCGTTCAGGTGCATTCCGCGCAAATACTGAAATCCGACAATTTTCCCGAATTCGGCGAACGTTTTTTCGCACGCCTCTGGCGTACGCAGATCGTATCCGGCGGCAAAGGCATGGCAGGTATCGATACAGACGCCAACGCGCGACTTATCTTCCACGCCGTCGATGATGGCGGCTAACTGTTCAAACTCAAACCCCAGATTACTGCCCTGACCGGCTGTATTTTCGATAACCGCCGTAACGCCCTCGGTCTGCGTGAGGGCGATATTGATGGATTCCGCGATCCGCGCCAGGCAATCCTCCTGTGCAATCTGCATCAGATGGCTACCGGGATGAAAATTAAGCAAGGTTAAGCCGAGTTGTTCACAGCGCTGCATTTCATCGAGAAAGGCATCGCGTGATTTTTCCAGCGCTTCACTGACCGGATGGCCCAGATTAATCAGGTAACTATCGTGGGGAAGAATTTGCGCCGCCGAGAAATGATACTTTTCACAGGCGATTTTAAAGTCATCAATGACCTGGGGAGTAAGGGGGGCGGCACGCCACTGACGCTGGTTTTTTGTGAAAAGCGCAAAGGCCGTTGCGCCAATTTCAGCCGCGCGGGCAGGGGCGTTAGCCAGACCGCCAGCAGCGCTGACGTGCGCTCCGATGTATTTCATAAAAGACTCCTGTTAAACCCGCTAACGGTTCATTACGAACGCTATGATAACGGGTTAACAGGCGTGAAACGTAATAATTTATGCGATAAGGCTATGGATTAGGACGTTAATGGCGCCACCGCCAATAATCAGCCAGGCGAATAATGCCAGCGCCATCAGCAGCGGTTTCGCCCCCGCTTTTTTCAATGCGCTAACGTGAGTGGTCAGACCCAACGCCGCCATCGCCATCGCCAGCAGTACCGTGTCCAGCGTCACCAGCATATCCACCACGGCTTTCGGCAGCAGGTGGAAAGAGTTGAAGATCGCCACTACGATGAAGAAAATAGCAAACCACGGAATGGTAATTTTGCTTTTTTCCGCGCCGGTCGCCGGGGAAAGCTGTTTAACGCGTGCTGCCAGAATGATCAGGAACGGCGCCAGCATCATGACACGCAGCATCTTAGCGATAACTGCCGCATTTTCTGCATCCGGGCTAACGGCGTGACCCGCTGCGACCACTTGCGCGACTTCATGCATGGTTGAGCCGATATAGATGCCGTAAGTTTCCGGGCTGAACCAGTGCGCCAGCAGCGGATACATTGCCGGGTAAAGGAAAATAGCGATGGTGCCGAAAATAACGACAGTCGCGACGGCTACAGTAACCTTACTGGCTTCCGCTTTTACCACCGGTTCTGTCGCCAGTACCGCCGCCGCGCCGCAGATACTGCTACCGGCGCCAATCAGCCAACTGGTGTGCCTGTCCAGACCAAAGACTTTTTGGCCTAAGAAGCAGGCCAGCATGAACGTGCTGGAAAGCGTTAATACGTCAATCACAATACCGCTAATGCCCACATCGGCGATTTGTGAAAAGGTAAGGCGGAAGCCGTAAAGGATAATCCCTAAACGCAGCAGATGTTGTTTTGCAAACAGCACGCCGCCGTCGCATTGTTTCCATATTTGTGGATAGACGGTATTCCCGATAACCATACCCAGCAGGATAGCCAGGGTCAGGGCGCTGAACCCCGCGCCTGCAACGGCAGGGATAGCGCCGCCCCACAGGGCGACTCCTGTAATGACGGCGCTCAGAGCGAGCCCCGGTATAAAATGCCACATTGTACGACGATGATTCTGCAAGGTGAGTTCTGTCATAACCTTCTCCTGTATATGGACAATAAGGTTACGGTGATCTGGTTTAAAAATAAAATTGATTATATATTTATAATTAATCTTTATAAGTGGTAAGTGAAACGCTATCGGTGGGATACGACTATGCATATTACGCTACGACAACTTGAAGTGTTTGCTGAAGTACTGAAAAGCGGTTCAACAACCCAGGCGTCGGTCATGCTGTCATTATCGCAGTCCGCCGTTAGCGCCGCGCTCACCGATCTGGAAGGTCAGCTCGGCGTACAGTTGTTTGATCGGGTGGGGAAACGGTTGGTGGTCAACGAACATGGGCGCTTATTATATCCGCGCGCGCTGGCATTGCTGGAGCAAGCGGTAGAAATTGAGCAGCTATTTCGTGAAGATAACGGCGCGATACGGGTTTATGCCAGTAGCACCATCGGCAATTACATTTTACCCGCCATGATTGCCCGCTATCGCCAGCATTATCCGGCCTTGCCGCTGGAACTCAGCGTGGGAAACAGCCAGGACGTGATTAACGCGGTGCTGGATTTTCGGGTTGATATCGGCCTGATTGAAGGACCATGTCACAGTACAGAGATTATCTCTGAGCCGTGGCTGGAAGATGAGCTGGTGGTCTTTGCCGCGCCGTCCTCGCCGCTGACGCAGGGGCCGGTGACGCTGGAACAGCTTGCGGCATCCCCATGGATTTTACGCGAGCGCGGTTCCGGTACGCGGGAAATTGTCGATTATTTGCTGTTGTCGCATTTGCCGCGCTTTCATATGGCGATGGAGTTGGGGAATTCAGAAGCGATCAAACATGCGGTGCGTCATGGACTGGGGATAAGCTGTTTATCGCGCCGGGTGATTGCTGAACAACTCCAGGCGGGAACCCTGGGCGAAGTCGCGGTGCCGTTACCGCGCCTGGTGCGCACGTTGTGGCGTGTTCATCATCGGCAGAAACATCTTTCTAACGCGTTGCAGCGTTTTTTGAGTTACTGTGAATAAAGGTGAAGAGGAGGGCTGCCCGGGCGGCATCGCCATTTTTAGTATCCGCTTACGTATACGTTATTCTCTGCTTTACTTATAATCCGTGGCCGGTCATGAAGGTCTCTTATAACCGCGCATTTGTGTCGGAAGGATAGTATTTCGTCTGTTACAATCGCGCCTCATTTTTTGGATGGATAGCATTTTCACATGGGTTCCAAAACTAAAACCACAGAAGCGCCCGCGCTACGTCGCGAATTAAAGGCGCGTCACCTGACGATGATTGCCATTGGCGGCTCCATCGGGACAGGTCTTTTCGTTGCATCTGGTGCGACAATTTCTCAGGCGGGGCCAGGCGGCGCGCTGTTTTCTTATATTCTGATTGGTTTGATGGTCTACTTCCTGATGACCAGTCTTGGCGAGCTGGCGGCCTATATGCCGGTATCTGGCTCGTTTGCGACATATGGTCAGAACTATGTGGAAGAAGGCTTTGGTTTCGCGCTGGGCTGGAACTACTGGTACAACTGGGCGGTGACTATCGCTGTTGACCTGGTTGCCGCACAATTGGTGATGGGCTGGTGGTTCCCGGATACGCCGGGCTGGATCTGGAGCGCGCTATTCCTCTGCGTCATTTTCTTGCTGAACTACATTTCCGTACGCGGTTTTGGCGAGGCGGAGTACTGGTTCTCGTTAATTAAAGTCGCGACCGTTATTATCTTCATCATCGTTGGCGTAGCGATGATTATCGGCATCTTTAAAGGTGTCGAGCCGGTCGGCTGGAGCAACTGGACGACGGGTGATGCGCCTTTCGCTGGCGGTTTTGCGGCAATGATTGGCGTCGCGATGATCGTGGGCTTCTCTTTCCAGGGAACTGAGCTGATTGGTATTGCCGCCGGGGAATCTGAAAACCCGGAGAAGAATATTCCGCGCGCGGTGCGTCAGGTATTCTGGCGTATTCTGCTGTTTTATGTTTTCGCGATTTTGATTATCAGCCTAATCATTCCTTATACCGATCCAAACCTGCTGCGTAACGACGTCAAAGACATTAGCGTCAGTCCGTTTACCTTAGTGTTCCAGCATGCGGGCTTGTTGTCTGCGGCGGCGATAATGAATGCGGTTATCCTGACGGCGGTACTGTCTGCGGGTAACTCCGGGATGTATGCCTCGACCCGTATGCTCTACACCCTGGCCTGTGACGGTAAGGCCCCGCGTATTTTTGCGAAATTGTCCCGCGGCGGCGTACCGCGCAATGCGCTTTATGCCACCACCGTGATTGCCGGTCTTTGCTTTTTGACCTCAATGTTCGGCAACCAGACGGTCTATCTGTGGCTGTTGAACACCTCCGGTATGACGGGCTTCATCGCCTGGCTGGGGATTGCCATTAGCCATTATCGCTTCCGTCGCGGTTACGTGATACAAGGGTATGATGTGAATGATTTGCCGTACCGTTCCGGGTTCTTCCCGCTGGGGCCGATTTTCGCCTTTGTACTGTGCCTGATTATTACGTTGGGGCAGAACTATGAAGCGTTCCTGAAAGATACCATCGACTGGGGCGGCGTCGCGGCGACCTATATCGGTATTCCGCTGTTCCTGCTTATCTGGTTCGGCTACAAGCTGATAAAAGGCACGCATTTCGTGCGCTATAGCGAAATGCACTTCCCGGAACGCGTTAAAAAGTAACGCGGTATTCTCGTCATGGCCGGATAGGCTTTATGCCGCTAGCCGGCACGGACTGCCTGAACTTGTCCCTTCTAACCCTCTCATTCGAGAGGGTTTTTCGTTTTTTCTTCATGATTGGTTCAAATGACATAATTATTAACAATTAAATTGATAATTATTATCGTTTGCTTTATCGTTACGCTCGAAATCAGAAAGGATGAAGATTCGGGCGCGACCGTCACTAATGAGCCCGACTCGCCTGCATAAAAAGAGTTCGCCGTGATAACCGTTATCGCAGGCGAAACGTAATGCGTTGTGAGCGATAACCGATTTTTTTGTCGTATTTACCTCATGGAGAAATGGAATGTTTAGGTTTAACCCTTTCGTTCGGGTAGGGCTTTGTATGTCCGCAGTTACGTTGGCCTGGCCGGTTGCCGCGGCAACGGATGATGGTGAAACCATGGTCGTTACCGCGTCCGCTATCGAACAAAATCTGAAAGATGCGCCAGCAAGTATCAGCGTCATTACCCAGCAAGATTTACAGCGCAGGCCCGTGCAAAACCTGAAAGATGTCCTGAAAGAGGTGCCGGGCGTACAGCTCACTAACGAAGGGGATAACCGTAAAGGCGTGAGTATTCGTGGTCTGGACAGCAGTTATACGCTGATCCTGATCGACGGTAAGCGCGTTAACTCCCGTAACGCGGTCTTCCGCCATAATGATTTTGATCTGAACTGGATACCGGTTGACGCTATCGAACGCATTGAAGTGGTGCGTGGCCCCATGTCCTCGCTGTATGGCTCCGATGCGCTGGGCGGCGTGGTCAACATTATCACCAAAAAAATTGGTCAGAAATGGCACGGCAGCGTCACGGTTGATTCCACTATTCAGGAACATCGCGACCGTGGCGATACCTATAACGGCCAGTTCTTTACCAGCGGTCCGCTGATCGACGGCGTGCTGGGAATGAAAGCCTACGGTAGCCTGGCGAAACGCGAAAAAGACGAGCAGCAGAGTTCCGCCACCACCGCTACGGGTGAAACTCCGCGCATTGAAGGATTTACCAGCCGGGATGGAAACGTCGAGTTTGCCTGGACACCAAACGAAAATCATGACGTTACCGCAGGCTACGGTTTTGATCGCCAGGACCGGGACTCCGACTCGCTGGATAAAAACCGTCTGGAACGGCAAAACTATGCGTTGAGCCATAACGGACGTTGGGATCTCGGCAATAGCGAGCTCAAATTCTACGGCGAAAAAGTGGAAAACAAAAACCCCGGCAACAGTAGCCCTATCACGTCAGAAAGCAATTCGATTGACGGGAAATACGTTCTGCCGTTAGCGTCTGTCAACCAGTTCCTCACCTTCGGCGGCGAATGGCGTCACGATAAACTGAGCGATGCGGTCAACCTGACCGGCGGTTCCAGTACTAAAACCTCCGCCAGCCAGTATGCTCTGTTCCTTGAAGATGAGTGGCGCATCTTCGAACCGCTGGCGCTGACCACCGGTATTCGTATGGATGACCATGAAACCTATGGCGATCACTGGAGCCCGCGTGCTTATCTGGTTTATAACGCAACGGATACCCTGACGGTGAAAGGTGGGTGGGCCACGGCCTTTAAAGCGCCGTCGCTATTGCAATTAAGTCCGGACTGGGCGACCAACTCCTGCCGTGGAGGATGCCGCATTATCGGTAGCCCGGATCTGAAACCTGAAACCAGTGAAAGCTGGGAGCTCGGCCTTTATTACCGTGGCGAAGAAGGCATACTGGAGGGTGTGGAAGCGAGCGTTACTACGTTCCGTAACGATGTGGACAATCGCATCAGCATTAGCCGTACCGCTGACGTTAACGCCGCGCCCGGCTATTCCAACTTTGTCGGTTTCGAAACCAACAGTCGGGGACAGCGCGTTCCGGTCTTCCGTTATTACAACGTGAATAAAGCGCGTATTCAGGGTGTGGAAACCGAGTTGAAAGTTCCGTTTAACGAGGCGTGGAAACTGTCGTTGAATTACACCTATAACGACGGACGCGACGTCAGTAATGGCGGGAACAAGCCGCTTTCCGATCTGCCGTTCCACACCGCGAACGGTACGCTGGACTGGAAACCGGCGCAGCTCGAAGACTGGTCATTCTACATATCAGGGAATTATACCGGGCGTAAGCGGGCCGACAGCGCAACGGCGAAAACGCCGGGTGGGTACGTGGTCTGGGATACCGGCGCGGCATGGCAGGCGACGAAAAATGTTAAACTGCGTGCGGGCGTTCTGAACGTGGGCGATAAAGATCTCAAACGCGACGACTACGGTTACACCGAAGACGGACGTCGTTACTTTATGGCGGTGGATTACCGTTTCTGACAGAGACTGGCGACAGCCGCGTTTTGCCGCTGTCGCCAGAATGTTATAACCGATGCAGCCTGGAGAGCAGCGCCAGCGACAGAGTCGTTAACAGAATGGCGATTAACGCATAGATATAAACGCCCGACCACGCCCAGCTATTTTTCACCATAATTACCGGCACACCGGCCATTGCCGCGCCGACATAGCTGAACAATCCCCGAAAGCCGGTAATCGATCCCGCCGCATCCTTATGGGTCACATCCAGACAGCCGACGGCAAAAAGCATATGCGGTCCGTATAAGGCGAAGCCCATGATGGTGAACAGAATCGCGGTGAGGGTGTAAGAGGTATCCTGAACCAGCGGCACCAGCACGATGCATATGCACAGCGCTAACGCGAAGATTAATCCGGTCATCCAGCGGTTACTTTTGAACATAAAGTCAGACAAGTAGCCTGCCAGCAACCCACCTGCCAGTCCGCCCGCCTCAAACCAGGAAATAATCGAGTTCGCTTTTATCAGGCTCCAGCCGTGAACCTGCGAATAGTAAATCTGCGGCCAGTCGTTAAGGATGGTGCGCGCAATATAAACCGACATATCGCCGATAATAATGATCCATACCAGTGGATTGGTCAGGATATATTTCACAAAAATCTGCCAGAAGCTCAGGTTGACCGGGCTGGCCTTGACCTGGGCCAGTTCCGTCGGGTCGTTACGCCACTGCCCCACGTTGGGCAAACCTAACGTACCGGGACGATCTTTAATGGTAAATAGCGCCACTATCCCCATCAGCAGCGAAATGGCGCCGGGAACATAAAACCCCATTTTCCAGCTACCGCTAAAGGCGATAGCAAAACTGGTCAGCAGCGGCGCGAGGCTGCCGCCGATATTGTGCGCCGCTTCAACGATAGCCCACCAGCGTCCCCGTTCGTTTTTCGAAAACCACGAGGCCATAATTTTCGCCATCGGCGGAAAGCTGGTGCCCTGTAATATCGCGTTGAGGCTGTACAGTACGTAGAATGCCGCCACGCTATCGGAAAAGCCGAACAGAATATTTACAATCCCCACGCCAATCAGCACCGGGCCGGTCATGGCTTTCGGGTTAATTTTATCGACCAGCATCCCGCCGACAAACTTCATCGCGCCATAAAGAATGTAAAAAATAGAAGACATAATGGCGAAGTCTTCTGCGGTCAGCGACGTTTGCGTCAGCATGGCCGGCATCGCGGCGGAGAAGTTTTTACGGGTAAGATAAAAGACGGCATAAGAGATAAAGACCGAGGCGATAATCTCAAAACGAAATTTTTTATAGGTCTGGTCTATCTCTTTTTTCTCTTTTACAATCGGCTTATCGGGCTGGCTGAAAATAAATGTTTTTATACTCATTTTAAAATTCCCTTCCGGCGAGGTGAGTCGCGTTATAATTCATCTTCAATAAGAAAAAGAAGCAATTCGAAACCGTGATAATTAATCTGATGGTGGATTTTTTCCCGAACAACCGGCTTCGCTTTCCAGGCAATACCGGTGCCAGCATGTTCTAACATCGGCAGATCGTTGGCGCCATCGCCGCAGGCAATAATATTCTCCGTGGCAATATTTAACCGGGCAGCCAGGTCAACCAGAGTCTGTTTTTTGTTTGCGGCATTCATAATCGGTAAGGTAATGTTATCCGTCAGAACGTTATCGCGTATTTCAACCGTATTCGAAAAGGCATAATCCAGTTGATACCGTTCTTTTAGACGCTGGGTGAATATATCCAGTCCCCCGGAGATAATCGCGGTTTTAAATCCTTTGGCCTTGATGACTGGCAGAATAGTTAACAGGCCTGGCGAAAGGGTCATGCGATCGCATACGGCGTTCAGCACTGCTTTCGGTGTGCCTTTCAACATTCCGATACGTCGGGTAAAACTGGCGTTAAAATCAAGCTTGCCCTCCATCGCCTGTTGGGTAATGGCGGTGATTTGCGTCGACATGCCAAGCGCGCGGGCAATTTCATCCACGCCTTCTTCCGCAATAAATGTCGAGTCCATATCAAACGCGATAATACCGTTAGCAGGCAGTGGCTGCGGCTTAATAAAAAAATCAAACTGCCATTGTAATGAGAGTTCGCGTAAATAGCGATAAAATTCAGGCGTCAGACATTCCGTTGGCAGCGTAAGCTTTAAATAAGCGGTATTGATAAGCGCGGCATAACGTTTATCAAATAATAGCGGAAACGGCATGGTGACGGCATCAAATAACGTTTCCTGTAATTTTTTCTGAAATGTATCGATATCCTGTGTGGTAATAAAATAAATAATGCTCATATGATAACTCCCTTAATTTACGGGTATTATAATGGCTCTTTTGCGGCGTGGAATCTTGTGCTATCACAGATATCACAGCCAGAAAAGGGCTAAAAAAGCGTTGTTTTTGATACCAGGTAAAGTTCAGACACAAAAGGTATCACTTTTGATATGCCAACTGTGCGAGGATGTTATTTATTACTGAACGCGAATGACACTGAAAGGATTGATATAACGATGGAGAGTTGCCTTGATATATTCAAAATAGTAATAGGTCCATCCAGCTCACGTACCGTAGGGCCGATGCGCGCCGCCTGTCACTTTATTTCATTGCTCAGAGAACAAGAGACGTTGCCGCTAATTCGGGAAATTGAAATCGAGCTGTATGGCGCGTTATCGTTAAGCCGCAAGTGCCACAATGTGGATACCGCCCTTTATCTTGGGCTGCTGGGTTGCCAGCCGGAGAATGTCGATCTCCGTTCGCATATGGCGGTGATTAAGCGTGCGGAAAATGAAAACAAAATCGAACTCCCGCTCTCCGACGCGGGCGGAATCACGATAAAAGTCAAGATTATCGCCAATCACCAGGCGCATCCAGGCCATCCTTATGCCATGACGTTTCGCGCCAGAGATGATTATTTCACGGTGTATGAAGAGACCTGGTTTTCGACCGGCGCCGGGCAGGTCCGCAAACATGGCGAGCCGCTGACGCCATCGCTTCCTTTGCGTACAGTGTCGCCCTTTGAATTTAGTCATGCCGCGCAGTTGCTGGCGCTATGTCGGCGTAACGGCCTGTCCGTGGCGGCGCTGATGATGAAAAATGAGCTGTGCCGCCACTCGCCACAGACGTTGCAGAATTATCTGGCGCAAATATGGGACGTGATGCAGCAGGCGGTTTATCGCGGCCTGCATACTGAGGGGGTATTACCCGGTCCCTATCAGGTACCGCGGCGCGCCTGTGCGTTACATAAGACGTTACAGGCTAACCGTTCCGCCAGCGATTTTTTAACCGCGCTGAACTGGGTCAATGCCTTCGCGATTGCGGTAAGCGAAGAAAATGCCAGCGGCGGACAGATTGTTACCGCGCCAACCAATGGCGCGTGCGGCATCATTCCGGCAGCGCTCTGCTGGTATGATAAATTTGTCACGCCGCTGGAGCCCGGTGCTCTGACCCGTTTCTTCCTGACCGCCGCCGCTATCGCGATGTTGTTTAAACAAAACGCCTCTATTCTGGGATCTGAAGTTGGCTGTCAGGGGGAAATCGGCGTGGCGTGCTCAATGGCGGCGGCGGGCCTGGCTGAACTGATGGGCGCATCCGTGGAGCAAACGCTGAGCGCCGCTGAAATTGCCATGGAACATCATCTGGGATTGACCTGCGATCCGCTGGGCGGGCAGGTACAAATTCCCTGCATAGAGAGAAACGCCATCTCTGCCGTGAAAGCGATAAACGCGGCGACGATGGCGATGAGTCGCGTAAGCGAACCCTGTATTTCGCTCGATGAGATCATTGCTGCGATGTACGAGACCGGTAAAGACATGAGCGCTAAATACCGTGAAACGTATCATGGTTCGCTGGGGAAAATTCAGCCGCGCAAGAGAGGGTAACAGCGTGAAATACAATACGATGAATAACGACGAGATTATCCTGTCGTTGTGCGCTCGCTTAAAGGAGACGCGTCTGTCTCTTTCGATGACCCAGCAGCAGCTTGCCGATCGCGCGCACGTTGGCATCGCCACCATCAAGCGTATCGAGAAGGGGGGAGGGCTCAATCTTGATACGTTAATTTCTCTCCTGCGGGCGCTGGATAAGTTGCATAATCTTGATGCGGTGCTGTTTGAATCCGAGCTGCGTAATTTTCACGAAAGTTATGAAGGCGGAGAGGGCAGCGGCCGCCTTCAGGTACGCCAGCAGGCCGCGGATTTAAATAATAAATCTTCCGCGCCGCAGTCGGAGGAGGTGAATTACAGCGCGGCGCTGGAAAATTCATTATGTTGGTGACGTCTCACGCTCGCCCCGTAAATACCGGGCATGAAAGCGCAGATGGTCCTCGATGAAGGACGCAATAAAATAATAGCTATGATCGTAACCGGGCTGGATTCGTAGCGTCATCGGCCAGGCGGTTTGCCGCGCGGCTTCCGCCAGTACGGCGGGCTGAAGCTGATCGGCGAGGAACTGATCGCTGTCGCCCTGATCGATGAGCACAGGAATGGCGTCCTGCGGCTGGCTGGCCAGCATTAATTCGCAGCTATCCCACTCAGTCCAGGCTGATTCATCTTCGCCGAGATAAGCGGTAAGCGCTTTGATTCCCCACGGCACGCGGCTGGGGTTGACGATGGGCGCAAAAGCAGAGACGCTGGTATATTTGCCCGGATTTTTCAGCGCCATGATTAACGCGCCGTGGCCGCCCATCGAGTGCCCGCTGATGGCGCAACGGTCGCTGACGTTAAACTGTGTCTGGATGAGCGCCGGAAGCTCATCGCGCAGGTAATCGTACATGCGATAATGGCTGGCCCAGGGCGGCTGTGTGGCATTGAGATAAAACCCGGCACCGTGGCCTAAATCGTATCCGCTATCGTCGGCGACCTGTTCACCGCGTGGACTGGTATCCGGCATCACCAATACAATGCCCAGTTCTGCTGCGATACGCTGCGCGCCTGCTTTGGTGGTAAAGTTCTCATCATTGCAGGTCAACCCGGACAACCAGTACAGTACCGGAGGCGGTTCATTATCCTGAGTCGGCGGAAGAAAAATGCTGAATGTCATGGCGCAGTTTAGCGTGGCGGCATGATGACGCCAGCGCTGCTGCCAGCCGCCAAAACATCGGTGCTCTTCGAGCATTTCCATGCGGGGGCTCCTTTTATAGTGAACCTGATAAGGTATGCAGATTCTTCATAATACAGATTATTCACCGCGTTGTGAGTAACTTTCACTTCCGTAATACATAAACATGCTTCATCATTTAAATAACGTTGCGTTAACAAATATGCCCTTTGTCCTGCCAGCATTCTCGCACCGGAAAAGATGTCATGAAAGGCAGCGACAATTTCAACAATTATGGGCGTGAATACTGGATTATGTGCGCTACCTCACGCACAATAATCACACTGTCACAATATTGACAAACTTTGCCCCATGCAGGGCAGAGGCGCCACACCTGCAGGAGAACACGATTAATGCCATCACTCAGTAAAGAAGCGGCCCTGGTTCATGACGCGCTGGTTGCCCGGGGGCTGGAAACGCCGCTGCGCCCGCCTATGGATGAACTGGATAATGAAACGCGAAAAAGCCTTATCGCAGGGCATATGACTGAGATTATGCAGTTGCTGAATCTCGATTTGAGCGATGACAGTCTGATGGAAACGCCGCATCGTATCGCTAAGATGTACGTTGACGAGATTTTCGCCGGCCTCGACTACGCCAATTTCCCGAAAATTACCCTCATTGAAAATAAAATGAAGGTGGATGAAATGGTCACCGTCCGCGATATCACGCTGACCAGCACCTGTGAACATCACTTCGTGACCATTGATGGCAAAGCGACCGTCGCGTATATCCCCAAAGATTCCGTGATCGGCCTGTCGAAAATTAACCGTATCGTGCAATTCTTCGCCCAGCGTCCGCAGGTTCAGGAACGTTTGACCCAACAAATTCTGACGGCGCTGCAAACCTTGCTCGGCACCAATAATGTAGCGGTATCGATTGATGCGGTGCATTACTGCGTGAAAGCGCGCGGTATTCGTGACGCAACCAGCGCCACGACGACGACATCGCTGGGCGGATTGTTTAAGTCCAGCCAGAATACGCGCCAGGAGTTTCTGCGTGCCGTTCGCCATCATCCATGATTAAGGCGGAGACGATGGAGCGTAATGTCACGCTGGATTTTGTACGTGGCGTCGCCATCCTCGGTATCCTGCTTCTTAACATTAGCGCCTTTGGATTGCCGAAGGCGGCTTATCTCAATCCCGCCTGGTACGGCGCGATCGTTCCCGAAGACGCCTGGTCCTGGGCGATTCTCGATATTGTGGCGCAGGCTAAGTTTCTTACGCTGTTCGCGTTGTTGTTTGGCGCGGGGCTACAAATGCTGCTTCCGCGTGGTAAACAGTGGATTCAGTCGCGCTTAACGCTATTGGTACTGTTAGGTTTTATCCATGCGTTATTCTTTTGGGACGGCGACATTCTGCTGGCCTACGGTCTGGTCGGGTTAATTTGCTGGCGACTGGTACGCGACGCGCCTTCGGTAAAAAGCCTGTTCAATACCGGCATACTCCTTTATCTGGTCGGGATTGGCGTGCTACTGCTGCTGGGCGTGGTATCGAGTAGCGAAACCAGCCGCGCCTGGACGCCGGATGCGTCGGCAATATTGTATGAAAAATACTGGAAGCTGAACGGCGGCATGGAGGCTATCAGCAACCGGGCAGAGATGCTGTCGAATAGTTTACTGGCGCTCGGCGCGCAGTATGGCTGGCAACTGGCGGGTATGATGCTGCTGGGCGCCGCGCTAATGCGTAGCGGCTGGCTGAAAGGTCAGTACAGTCTGCGGCACTATCGCCGTACCGGGATTCTGCTGGTGGCGTTAGGGCTAATGATCAACCTGCCTGCGGTCATCTTACAATGGCGGCTGGACTGGGCGTACCGCTGGTGCGCCTTCTTATTGCAGGCGCCGCGCGAACTGAGCGCGCCGTTGCAAACGCTGGGCTATGCCGCGCTGATGTTTGGCTTCTGGCCGCAGCTTAGCCGATGCAGACTGACGCTTGCCATTGCCTGCGTAGGGCGAATGGCGCTGACCAATTATCTGCTGCAGACGATCATCTGTACCACACTGTTTTATCAGTTTGGCTTATTTATGAAATTCAATCGACTGGAACTCTTGTTCTTTGTCGTTCCGGTATGGGCAATAAACCTTCTCTTTTCCGTCATCTGGCTACGTTTCTGGCGACAGGGACCGGTCGAGTGGTTATGGCGTCAACTCACGTTGCGCGCGTCAGGATCGCTCAGATAACGATCTGGATCACATTCATTAACAAAATGGCTGTAACCGTTTCCATCCCTGTGATGTTTCTCACGCAGCCCTGGGCAGGGTGCTGACAAAATAGCCGCCTGCTAACGGGGCATTTGTGAGCATTTTTGAACTCAAACAGGGCAGTGAATATGATCACCATTCGTGATGTAGCGCGCCAGGCTGGCGTGTCTGTAGCGACCGTTTCCCGCGTACTGAATAACAGCGCGTTGGTCAGTCCCGACACCCGTGACGCCGTTATGCAGGCCGTCACCCTGCTGGGATATCGGCCAAATGCGAATGCGCAAGCGCTGGCCACCCAGGTGAGCGATACCATCGGTGTCGTGGTCATGGATGTTTCCGATGCCTTTTTCGGCGCTCTGGTGAAAGCCGTAGATCTGGTCGCGCAGCAGCACCAGAAATATGTTCTCATTGGCAACAGTTATCATGAGGCGGAAAAAGAGCGTCATGCGATTGAAGTCTTGATCCGTCAGCGTTGTAACGCATTGATTGTTCACTCAAAAGCCTTAACCGATCGCGAGCTGAGCGACTTTATGGATCAGATCCCTGGTATGGTGCTGATTAACCGTATCGTGCCGGGTTATGCGCACCGTTGTGTCTGTCTCGACAATGTGAGCGGTGCCAGAATGGCGACCCGAATGTTGCTGAATAATGGACATCAACGCATCGGCTACCTGGCCTCCAGCCACCGTATTGAAGATGACGCGATGCGCAGAGAAGGGTGGTTACACGCGCTGCAAGAGCAGGGGGTTGCTGCGTCGGAGAGCTGGATTGGCACCGGCACGCCGGATATGCAGGGCGGCGAGTCGGCAATGGTTGAGTTGCTGGGACGCAATCTGCAACTGACGGCGGTATTTGCCTATAACGATAACATGGCGGCGGGCGCGCTGACGGCGTTAAAAGATAACGGCATCGCCATTCCCTTGCATCTGTCTGTCATCGGTTTCGATGATATCCCTATTGCTCGTTATACCGATCCTCAGCTGACTACCGTGCGCTATCCTATTGCTTCTATGGCGAAAATCGCGACCGAGCTGGCGTTACAGGGGGCCGCAGGCACCCTGGATATCACGGCGACGCACTGCTTCATGCCGACACTGGTGCGGCGCCATTCGGTGGCGTGGCGACAGAATGCGGTACTGATCACTAACTGATTACGCACCGCATGTAACCGTTTTCAATCTGTGAGTAAATTCACAGTTTATTAACATTGTGATAGCTATGATGACAACGTTTGTCGCACTGTAACTAATGTGTAACAGTTAGTTGTCAGTTTTGCTGGGGTATTTCGCTTATAAAAACCGTTAACACAATATCCCGCGACTACCGGACAAAAATAAAGAGTTGAATAAGAGCCTATCCCATTAGGGCTATTTTACTTGCCATTTTGGACCTGGGCAGTGCTCGCCAAAACGCGTTAGCGTTTTGAACGCCGCTAGCTGCGGCCCGAAGGGCGAGCGTAGCGAGTCAAACCTCACGTACTACGTGTACGCTCCGGTTTTTGCGCGCTGTCCGTGTCCAAACTGGCTGCGCCAATAACGCCTGGTGGGATAGGCTCTAAATACGCTTCGGCGTTCAGTAACACGCGTTAACGTGCTGAACAGCCGGGCATTTTTTTACGCTATACCCTACATAATAAAACCGGAGCTACCATGAATAAGAAGGTACTGACCCTTTCTGCCGTGATGGCAAGTCTGTTATTCGGCGCGCACGCGCACGCGGCTGATACTCGTATTGGCGTGACGATTTATAAATATGACGATAACTTTATGTCCGTGGTGCGTAAGGCTATTGAAAAAGATGGCAAATCCGCGCCGGATGTTCAGCTACTGATGAATGACTCGCAAAACGATCAGTCCAAACAGAATGATCAAATTGACGTTTTATTGGCGAAAGGGGTTAAAGCTCTGGCGATTAACCTGGTCGACCCGGCAGCCGCCGGTACGGTGATTGAGAAAGCGCGCGGGCAAAATGTGCCGGTGGTGTTCTTTAACAAAGAGCCTTCCCGCAAAGCGCTGGACAGCTATGACAAGGCGTATTATGTCGGGACTGACTCTAAAGAATCCGGTGTGATTCAGGGCGACTTGATTGCCAAACACTGGCAGGCGAATCAGGGTTGGGATCTGAATAAAGACGGTAAAATTCAGTATGTTCTGCTGAAAGGCGAGCCGGGGCACCCGGATGCGGAAGCCCGTACGACGTATGTGGTGAAAGAGTTAAATGCTAAAGGTATTCAGACCGAGCAACTGGCGTTAGACACCGCCATGTGGGATACCGCGCAGGCAAAAGATAAGATGGATGCCTGGCTGTCTGGCCCGAACGCTAACAAGATTGAAGTGGTTATCGCGAATAACGATGCGATGGCGATGGGCGCGGTAGAGGCGCTGAAAGCGCATAATAAATCGTCGATTCCGGTCTTTGGCGTCGATGCGTTACCGGAAGCTTTGGCGCTGGTGAAATCGGGCGCGATGGCCGGTACGGTACTGAATGACGCCAACAATCAGGCGAAAGCGACATTCGATCTGGCGAAAAACCTCGCCGAAGGCAAGGGCGCGGCTGACGGCACCAACTGGAAGATTGAGAATAAAATCGTGCGCGTGCCTTATGTCGGCGTGGACAAAGACAATCTGAGCGAATTTACCCAAAAATAACTTTTCCGTCTGTGGGCGCAATTTTGTTGCGCCCTGAAACCGTGGAAGGGTGACGCGCCGCGGACCGGATAACGTATTTCTTTTGCCATCCGGCGCGGATAGTCATAATTAAAAAGGCCGACAGGGTATCATTATGGGCAGCACGATCTCTCCGTCGTCGGGTGAATATTTGTTGGAAATGCGTGGCATTAACAAATCATTTCCCGGCGTGAAAGCGCTTGATAATGTCAACTTAAACGTTCGTCCGCACTCTATTCATGCATTAATGGGCGAAAACGGCGCAGGCAAATCAACATTATTAAAATGTCTTTTCGGTATTTATCAAAAAGATTCCGGCAGCATTGTATTTCAGGGGAAAGAAGTGGACTTCCATTCGGCGAAAGAAGCGCTGGAGAATGGGATTTCGATGGTACACCAGGAGTTAAACCTGGTATTACAACGTTCGGTCATGGATAACATGTGGCTGGGGCGTTATCCCACCAAAGGTATGTTTGTCGACCAGGATAAAATGTACCAGGATACCAAAGCGATATTTGATGAGCTGGATATCGATATTGACCCGCGCGCGCGCGTGGGAACGTTATCCGTTTCGCAAATGCAGATGATCGAAATTGCGAAGGCGTTTTCCTATAACGCTAAGATCGTTATTATGGATGAACCGACCTCATCGTTAACTGAGAAAGAGGTTAATCATCTGTTCACCATTATTCGCAAGCTGAAAGAACGCGGCTGCGGTATTGTTTATATCTCGCATAAAATGGAAGAAATTTTTCAATTGTGCGATGAAATTACTATTTTGCGCGACGGTCAGTGGATTGCCACCCAGCCGCTGGAAGGGCTGGATATGGATAAGATCATTGCGATGATGGTCGGGCGATCCCTGAACCAGCGCTTCCCGGATAAAGAAAATAAGCCGGGCGACGTGATTCTGGAGGTACGTAACCTGACCTCGCTGCGCCAGCCTTCCATTCGCGATGTCTCCTTTGATTTGCACAAGGGCGAAATTCTGGGCATTGCCGGCCTGGTTGGGGCAAAGCGTACCGATATCGTCGAAACGCTGTTTGGCATTCGTGAGAAGTCGTCCGGGACAATCACTTTACATGGCAAGAAAATTAATAATCACACTGCGAACGAAGCGATTAACCACGGTTTTGCGCTGGTGACGGAAGAACGTCGTTCCACCGGAATTTACGCCTATCTGGATATCGGATTTAACTCATTAATTTCGAATATCCGTAATTATAAAAATAAAGTGGGGTTATTGGATAATTCCCGGATGAAAAGCGACACCCAATGGGTCATTGACTCCATGCGGGTAAAAACGCCGGGGCATCGCACGCAAATTGGTTCGCTTTCCGGCGGCAATCAGCAAAAGGTGATCATTGGTCGTTGGCTATTAACGCAGCCGGAAATATTAATGCTGGATGAACCGACCCGTGGCATTGATGTCGGCGCAAAGTTTGAAATTTATCAGCTTATTGCGGAACTGGCGAAAAAAGGCAAGGGGATCATCATTATCTCTTCTGAAATGCCGGAGCTGTTAGGGATTACCGATCGTATCCTGGTGATGAGTAACGGTCTCGTTTCCGGCATTGTCGATACTAAAACAACAACGCAAAACGAAATTTTGCGTCTTGCTTCTTTGCACCTTTAAGATCAGGGGCTCCTTATGAGTGCGTTAAACAAGAAAAGCTTTTTGACCTGGCTGAAAGAGGGCGGAATTTACGTCGTTCTTTTAGTGTTGCTGGCGATTATTATTTTCCAGGACCCGACTTTTTTAAGTTTGCTGAATTTAAGTAATATTCTGACGCAATCTTCGGTACGTATTATTATCGCGCTGGGCGTGGCGGGACTCATCGTCACCCAGGGGACAGACCTGTCGGCGGGGCGTCAGGTAGGGCTGGCGGCGGTCGTGGCGGCCACATTACTGCAATCAATGGAAAACGCCAATAAAGTGTTTCCGGAAATGGCGACCATGCCGATTGCGCTGGTCATCCTGATTGTCTGCGCGATTGGCGCGGTGATTGGCCTGGTGAACGGCATCATTATTGCTTACCTGAACGTGACACCGTTTATTACCACGCTTGGCACGATGATTATCGTTTATGGGATCAACTCCCTTTACTATGACTTTGTCGGCGCTTCGCCCATTTCCGGCTTTGACAGCGGCTTTTCCACCTTTGCGCAGGGCTTTGTGGCGATGGGCAGTTTCCGGCTCTCCTACATCACTTTTTACGCCCTGATTGCGGTAGCGTTTGTCTGGGTGCTGTGGAATAAGACCCGTTTTGGTAAAAACATTTTTGCTATTGGCGGCAACCCGGAAGCGGCAAAAGTTTCTGGAGTAAACGTGGCGCTGAACCTGCTGATGATTTATGCGCTCTCCGGCGTGTTTTATGCCTTCGGCGGCTTACTGGAAGCAGGGCGTATTGGTTCTGCCACCAACAACCTCGGCTTTATGTATGAACTGGATGCGATTGCCGCGTGCGTTGTCGGGGGCGTATCGTTTAGCGGCGGAGTGGGTACGGTCTTCGGCGTGGTGACCGGCGTCATTATCTTTACCGTCATCAACTACGGCCTGACCTATATCGGGGTAAACCCGTACTGGCAGTACATTATCAAAGGCGGCATTATCATTTTCGCCGTGGCGCTGGACTCGCTGAAATACGCGCGTAAGAAGTAGTTTTCCAGACCTGTTGCCTTGCTTATCAGATAACCCGGCGCAGCGAAACTGCGCGCCGGGCTTCATACCGCGAGCTACAGCGTTAACGCGTGCTCTTTTTCGCCTTTTTTAAATTTGACCTCGCCTAAATCAATACAGGCGACCGGGCAGACATGACCGCACAGCAGACAACCGACGCATTTTTCCGTATTGCAATGCGGCGTGCGGCTGTGTTCATCCCACTCCATCGCCTGATGGCCGCCGTCATAGCAGGAGATATAGCAACGTCCGCAGCCGACGCATTTCTCCTGATTAATCCGCGGATAGACGATATAGCTGCGATCCAGGTCTTCCGCCGGGATAATATTGCCATTCGCCAGCCCGATCATCTCCTGTAATGAGGCAAATCCCTGATCGGCCAGATAGTGGCTGAGGCCGCTCGCCATATCTTCTACAATGCGGTAACCGTATTGCATAATGGCTGTCGTCACCTGTAGGGTCGCCGCGCCCAGCAGCAGAAATTCGGCAGCGTCTTCCCAGGTTTCAATGCCGCCGATACCGCTAATCGGGAAATCGCGCAGTTCAGGGTGCATTCGCAACTGCTGGATAAAACGCAGCGCAATGGGTTTCACCGCTTTTCCTGAATAACCGGAGATGCTGGATTTACCGTTAACCACCGGCATCCCGATTTTGCGGTTCAGGTCGATGTTAGTAATGGATTTCACGGTGTTGATGGTGGCGATACCGTCGGCTCCGCCGCGTTTGGCGGCCAGCGCGACTTCGCACATATCGCCAATATTCGGCGTCATTTTCGCCAGCATTGGCAAAGATGAACCGTGTTTTACGGCGCGACAGTATTTTTCAACCAGCTCCGGGCTTTGCCCTACATCGCTTCCCATGGCGTGCGAGGTCATCTGCGGGCAAGAGAAGTTACACTCAATCATATCTGCGCCGGCTTCTTCAACCAGACGCGCCAGTTCCTGCCACTGCTGCTCATTTTCCCCCATGATGGAAGCAATCAGCACCTTATCCGGATAATCCTGTTTTAGCCGTCGAATGGCGGCCAGATTCTCTTCCAGCGGATGTTCAGCAATTTGCTCCATGTTTTTGAAACCAATAAAACCGGTATCTTCTTTCGTCAGGTGATCAAAACGTGGAGAGACTTCGTTGGCAATAAAAAAACCAATGGTTTTAAAAACGATCCCGCCCCAGCCGGTATCATAAGCTTTGGCGCACATCTCATAACAGTTGCCTACCGGAGAAGAAGAAAGACAAAACGGATTGGGAAACTTAACGCCGCAAAAGGTAACAGACAAATCTTTTGTTAACATGAGCAGGCCTCCTCTAAATAATGATGAATAGCCTGAGCGGCTTCTTTTCCGGTTTTTACCGCATAAACGACGGTCTTATCGCCTTTAACAATATCGCCAGCGGCAAAGATCGCCGGGTCGTCGGTTTGATAATTGTGCGTGTCGATAATATTATGCTGCGCTTTTATCTCCGCAAAGGTATCCAGTCGCGCGTGCTGCCCCACGGCCAAAATAATATTTTCCGCTTCCAGCGTCAGTTCTCCTGAGTGGCGTACATGGTGGAAGGTCACTTTATTTCCGCTGACGGCGACAGGCGTAAAACCATCAATAATCGATACGCCTAATGCCTGCGTGCTGGTAAATTCTTTTTCGCTGGCGGGGAATTCGGCTAATTCTTCCCGCGCCACGCAGGTGACGGAAGGACAGCCGAGAATTTTTAACGTACTGGCGACATCCATCGCTACGTCGCCGCCGCCAATAATTAATGCGCTACGCGGAACGCTAATATCGCCGTCGGCCTGACGGGCGCGCTGTAAAAAATCAACGGCAATCTCTACGTGACTGGCTTGCTCAAATAACGGTAAATCAGATCCATAGGACATCCCGATGGTCATCAGCACGGCGCGATATTCGGCTTTGAGTTGCGCAAGCGATAGCGACCCGCCCACGTCACAATTACATTTAATATTGACGCCCATTTCTACAATGCGGGCAATTTCCTGATCGAGTACGCTTTGCGGCAGACGAAATGCCGGGATGCCGTGACGCAGCCATCCGCCGGGCTGCGGCTGTTTTTCGTAAATGGTGACGTCATAGCCTAAATGCGTTAGCGTCACGCTTGCCTGCAAACCTGCCGGACCCGCGCCAATAATCGCGACTTTCCCGCGTGTTTTACTCCCGGGCTGATAAATCTGCATGGCAGTCTGCTGTTCAAAATCGGTAATAAAACGTTGCAGGCGTGCAATATCAATAGGTTTATCTATTCCGGAACGTGTACATCCGCGCTGGCACAATTTTTCCGTCGGACAGACTCTGGCGCAGACGGCGCCAAGCGCGTTATTTTCCCGGATAGTTTCCGCTGCGCCTTTAAAATTGCGAAAGTAAATAGAACGAATAAATTTCCCCGGATCGGTTTGCGCCGGGCAAGCCTGACTACAGGGCGCATCGTGACATAATAAACAACGGGAAGCCTCTTTTATTGCCAGTAATGGCGTAAAACCAGGCGTGAGTTCATCCAGATAATTTTGTTGCGGCATATAATCTTCCTTAATGCTTGAATAAATTAAGGCGAAACGCAAATAACGCGTTTTAATGATCCAAAATCTACCGCCAGCCTAAGCATTGAAAGAAGGGTATTCTGTGAAAGAATTCACAAAAAAATGAAACCAGAATGCAAAACAGCATTTGTTCCTTATATCATAATAATAACTATTCTCAATTTTAAAGGAGTAATAAATAGATTAACGATAAAAAAGAAGATAAATAATCATTCCAGTAAATAAAAAACCGCAACCGGTATAAAGAAAAAGATAAGACCAATATTGTACGGGATCGGCATGGCGATAAACATAAACCGGTTTTCGCGCATTTTTGACAACTTTATCTACCGCGCCGGTTCGCCAGCCTTTCCAGGCCTCACGGAAGCAAAAAAGCGGGAGTAGCAGAAAGGCTAATATGACAAATATCGTCTGTACATCCATGATCATTTCCCTTTTTTCTTTTCCAGTTCAAGCAATTGTTCCGGCGTAACGGCCGGATACCCCTGGGCGTCATTCGGCACCTGATGCTGCGTGGGAATAGGTACCAGCGGGCCTAAAAAACGCGGTTCGCGTTTAAAAATATAGAGATCCGCCAGCGCGCTAAAGCGGGCGCCAAATTCGCGCAGGCGCACTGTCAGCATATTTTTGGGCGAAGGTACCGCGTAACACTGCGCCTGAATGCCCATATGCAACGCAATAAACAAGGCGCGTTCGCAGTGGAAGCGCTGAGTGATGATAATAAAGTCGTTGGTATCAAACACTTTGCGGGTACGCACAATGGAGTCAAGCGTACGGAAGCCAGCGTAATCAAGCACAATGTCCGCAGGATCGACGCCCGCCGCGATAAGGTCTTTGCGCATGGTCATCGGTTCGTTATAGCTTTGCAGGGCATTGTCGCCGCTGAGCAGCAGGTAATTGACTTTACCGCTATTGTAAGCGTTTAACGCGCCCTGGATACGATAACGATAGTACTGATTAATGACACCCTTGCGATAGTATTTGGCTGTCCCTAACACGACGCCAACCTGGCGGTAGGGGAGATCCTGTAGCTCGTCATAGATATAGGGCGCTGTTTTCCAGCTCATCCACCGATCGAGGCCAAGCACCGTCAACAGCAGCAAGCCTACCAGGACCAACAGGCTGTAAAACACGCGCTTTAACATGCAGGAAACTCGATACCAGGATGAAAGTACGATCAGGCTACTGTACCCGAAGACGTAGCGCAAGAAACCGCCGTCTGATTGCGGAGATTTTCAGCATGATTTCCCTTGTATCGGGTCGCGGGAGAGGAGAGTCAGGCCGGATAAGACGCCAGGGCGTCGCTATCCGGCACATTTGCTTAGCCGAGAAGCACGCGGTCAATATTATGGCAACCTAACGCTTTCAGCGTTGCGGCGGTGGCATCCCATTGAATTAATGCCGCATCGCCTTTTTCCGCCAGAATCGCGCGCTGAATATCCGCATAGTCATAGCCATTGAGACTCAGCAGGTTTAGCGCGCCTTGCAGTGGGGGAAGCGTAGGGTTAAAGGCGGCGTTTTCCGCATAGCTGCCGGTGAAAATACGGCCATCTTTACATTCCAGCGCCACGCCGCTCGGTGAGTGGCTATAAGGCATATGGCTCTTATTGGCTGCCGTAATCGCCGCTTGCGTTAGCGTATCGCCCGTTAACGTAAAGCCATGATCCTGCTCGTCCATCAGCAGCGTTTTGATCTCCAGATCTTTTGGCCCGAAAGCGTCAGGCAGATAATCGCGTAACGTATGCGGCGCGCGGCCCGGCAGATGAATGCGCAGATCCAGACCGCTGTTCAGCTCGTTCATAAACTGGCGACAGTGGCCGCAAGGCGTGTAGTTAACGGTGACGGCGGCGAGCCCTTTTTCGCCGCGTAGCCAGGCATGGCTAATCGCGCTTTGTTCAGCATGCACAGTTTGTTGCATGGTGGCGCCCAGGAACTCCATATTCGCGCCGAAATACCAGTTGCCGCTAACGCCGCGCGCAATCGCGCCGACGTTAAAATGGGACAAATCGGTACGGGCGCAGGCCGCCGCCAGAGGTAACAGTGCGAAAGCCAGCGCGTCTTCGTCCAGTCCCGCCGTATTTTTAAGCGTCGAGACCTGCTCTGCGGTTAGCATGGCGGGAAAATGGTGGTCCGCCAGGATAGGGGCCAGCGCTGATTGCAAATTATCCGCAAGCTGGGCAAAAGCAGTTTGAAAACGTGGATGCATGGCGTTGCCTCATAACAATGTAATGGAACCGTAGTTTACGGGCCTGCTATGTCTTAATATGTGATCTAAATCTCATTGCTTATGCAACTTGTGAAACTTAAATGAAAAATGCGCGACGTATCGCAAATTTTAACCCGGTCTTTTGTCCCGTCGTTAGCGCATTACCGCCAGAATGAGCGGAAACAAAAAGGGCGCTACCAGCGAGGTAATAATGCCGCAGATCACCAGCGCCAGGGAGCTAAACGCGCCTTCCTGGTAATCCAGCTCGGCGCAGCGCGCAGTACCGAGCGCATGTGAGGCGGTCCCCATTGCCAGCCCGCGTGCGGCCTTAGTACGGATGTGCATCGCGTTTAACAGCGTGTGGCCAAACACCGCGCCCAGAATACCGACAAAAATTACGCATACCGCGCTGATCGCAGGGATGCCGCCGATGCTGCCGCCCACCGCCATCGCGATAGGCGTAGTCACGGATTTAGGCAGTACCGATGCCGCGATTTCAGGCGTTGCGCCCATCAGCAAGGCAACGGATGTCCCGGTAATCATCGCTACCAGACTGCCGACAAAACAGATGCTAATAATGGATTTCCAACGCGCGCGAATCTGGTGCAACTGTTCATAAAGGGGATAGGCCAGCGCCACCACCGCCGGTTGCAGCAGATCGTTAAGTACTTCGCTGCCTTTGAAGTAGTGCTCGTAGGGAATACCGGTCAGCAACAGAAAAGGAATAATGACTACCATTGCCACCAGCAGCGGATTCAGCAACGGCATTTTAAAATGCGCCGCCAGTCTGCGGGCGGCGAAAAATACCGCCAGCGTCAGCGGTAACGACCACCAGATATATGTCATCATTTTTTCGTTCCCTTCTGCCCAACCACTTTACGCTCACCGTGTATCAGATGTGAACTCCAGCTTACGACCACAAAAACGACCAGCGTACTGATAGCGCAAGAGACCACCACCGGGCCGAATTGCGCGCGCAGTAAGTCAAAATATTGCATGACCCCAACGCCAATCGGCACAAACAGCAACGCCATATAACGAATCAGCACATAACAGCCGGGGTTAACCCACTTTGCCGGCAGAATTTGCAGCGCCAGCAACACAAACAGAATTAACATCCCGATAATGCTGCCGGGAATAGTGATAGGAAGCAGTGATGCAAGAAAAATGCCTGCGTACAAACAGGCATAAATCAATACAAAAGCGCGTATATATTGCCAGATAATATTCAGTGACTTACTCATGTTTAAAGCCCTTGATGAGATGGATTCATCATACAATTAAACGTTAAAACGTGCTACCGATCACATCATGAATTCTTAGCATAGTGGGTATAGACAGCAGGAACATCGGGCAATGCCCCTGGTCGGCGGCGTTAAACCTGGGCTAAAAAATACAAAAAGCGACTCAGGGCCAAAGACGGCGTCTCATTCTTACGCCAGAACATCCCTACGCTGCCTTTTTGCTCAATTTTTGGCAAGTTTAAAATCGCCAGTTGCCCCTGGCTGGCATAGCGTTGCGCCAGCCGTAAAGAAAGAATAGAGATCATATCGCTGCTTTGCAGCAAATTGGTGCTGACGTTCATTGACGCCGATTCAATAGTGTTTTCCGGGAGCATGACGCCGTTATCGACGAGGGCGTTATCAATACTGATGCGAATAGGGGTGCCGGTTGGCCAGACTATCCACCGCCAGTGCGCCAGATCGCTCCAGGCGATCTGCGCTCGCGCGGCCAGCGGATGGTGCGGACGCGCCACAAAGCAGACCGGTTCGGTATAAAGTACCTGATAATTAAGCGGCAGTTGCAGGGCGCGGCCGCCGACACGCCCTACCACCACATCCACCTGACCGGCAAGCAAATCGTGCAGCAGCGGCGTCATTACCTTCTCTTCAATATTCAGATGCAGCGTCGGCATTTCGTTAAGCAGGCTCAGAATCGCCTGTGATACGCAGTCAGTCGCCACGGGCGAACAGCCGATCTTCAGGCTGCCAACCAGGCCGCCCTGCTTGAAACGGGCGATTTCATACTGTGAACGCTCCAGATCGTTAATTAGGCGCTGGGCGTGCTGGAGCAGTAATTTACCGCCTTCTGAGGGGCGTAGCCCTTTACTGTGGCGCTCAAAAAGCGTGATGCCTATCTCATCTTCGAGTTGAGATAACCACTTCGATAGCGCCGGCTGGGAGATATTCATCATCCGGGCGACGTGCGTCAGGTTGCCCTGTTCGCCCAGCGCAACCAGCGTTTGCAGGTGATGTAATTTCAATTTCTGCGCCCAGTTCGCCATTCGCTATAACCTCCAGGTTATGTCTCTGCCTGAAAAGCCATTGTACATTTTATCGCTCACTCTACAAACTCGTAACATAGCAAACATAAAAACAACATCTATCTCCCTGCACTGAGGCATTAGCTATGACTCAACGACGTGATCTACAAGCCCTTATTGATGCCGCGCCCGTCGGCAAAATGCAGTGGCGCGTTATCATCTGCTGTTTTCTGGTGGTTATGCTCGACGGTTTCGACACCGCCGCGATTGGCTTCATCGCCCCGGATATTCGTACTCACTGGCAGCTAAGCGCCAGCGAACTTGCGCCGCTGTTTGGCGCAGGGCTGCTGGGGCTTACGGCCGGCGCGCTGCTATGCGGGCCGCTGGCGGATCGCTTTGGCCGCAAGCGGGTCATTGAGCTTTGCGTGGCGCTATTCGGCGCATTGAGCCTGCTTTCCGCTTTCTCGCCGGATATAGAAACCCTGGTGTTGCTGCGCTTCTTAACCGGTCTGGGACTGGGTGGAGCGATGCCGAATACCATCACCATGACGTCGGAATACCTTCCCGCTCGTCGACGCGGAGCGCTGGTCACGCTGATGTTCTGCGGTTTTACCCTGGGGTCGGCGATGGGTGGGATTGTGAGCGCGCAACTGGTGCCGCTGATTGGCTGGCACGGAATTCTGGCGCTAGGCGGCATCTTGCCTTTGATGCTGTTTTTCGGCCTGCTGTTCGCGCTGCCGGAATCTCCCCGCTGGCAGGTACGTCGCCAACTACCGCAAGCCGTTGTCGCCCGGACGGTCAGCGCCATTACCGGCGAGCGCTATCACGATACGCAATTCTTTCTGCATGAGACGGCAGCCGTCGCCAAAGGCAGTATTCGCCAGCTTTTTGCCGGGCGACAGCTTGTCATTACCCTGATGTTATGGGTGGTGTTCTTTATGAGCCTGCTCATTATCTATCTGCTTTCCAGCTGGATGCCGACGTTACTTAACCATCGCGGTATTGATCTGCAACAGGCGTCGTGGGTGACTGCCGCATTCCAGGTTGGCGGCACGCTTGGCGCGCTGTTACTCGGTGTGTTGATGGACCGGCTTAACCCGTTCCGGGTACTGGCGGTGAGCTATGCGCTGGGCGCAGTTTGCATTGTCATGATAGGCCTGAGCGAAAACGGCCTTTGGCTGATGGCGCTGGCGATTTTTGGTACTGGCATCGGTATTAGCGGTTCCCAGGTAGGGCTGAATGCTCTGACGGCGACGCTGTACCCCACCCAAAGCCGGGCGACGGGCGTGAGCTGGTCGAACGCCATTGGACGCTGCGGGGCGATTGTCGGTTCGCTCTCCGGCGGCATGATGATGGCCCTCAATTTCTCTTTCGATACGTTGTTTTTTGTCATTGCTATTCCGGCGGCTATCAGCGCGGTAATGCTTACCCTGCTGACGGTGGTTGTCCGCCTTTCGATTTCTGTACCTGACGACCTGCCGCGTGCCAGCGTCGTAAACGAATAAGGAGAATCTCCATGTCTGAAATAAATCAGAACGTAAAAGATAGCCGTCAGCAGTATTACCAGCATATTTCCGGGCAGAATCTGACGCCGCTGTGGGAGTCGTTACATCACCTGGTTCCGCAGACGCCAAACGCCAACTGCGCGCCGGCCTACTGGAATTATCAGGAAATTCGTCCGCTACTGATGGAAAGCGGCAATGTCATTGGCGCGAAAGAGGCGATCCGCCGGGTGCTGGTGCTGGAAAATCCGGCATTGCGCGGTCAGTCGTCGATCACGGCGACCTTATACGCTGGTTTACAGCTGATCCTGCCCGGCGAAGTCGCGCCGAGTCATCGCCATAACCAGTCGGCGCTGCGTTTTATCGTCGAAGGTAAAGGCGCATTTACCGCGGTGGACGGCGAGCGCACGCCAATGCATACCGGCGATTTTATCCTGACGCCGCAGTGGCGCTGGCACGATCATGGTAATCCGGGGTCAGAGCCGGTGGTATGGCTGGATGGTCTGGATCTGCCGTTAGTCAACCTCCTGGGCTGTGGGTTTGCGGAAGACTATCCCGAAGATCAGCAGCCGGTAACGCGAAAAGAGGGCGATTATCTGCCGCGCTATGCAGCGAATATGCTGCCGCTGCGCCACCAGCGCGGGAATTCGTCGCCGATTTTCAACTACCGTTACGACCGCAGTCGCGAGGCGCTGCACGATCTGACCCGTATGGGCGATCCGGATGAGTGGGAAGGTTACAAGCTGCGTTACGTTAATCCCGTCACCGGCGGTTATCCGATGCCGTCAATGGGCGCGTTCCTGCAACTGCTGCCAAAAGGCTTTGCCTCGCGTGTGGCGCGGAGCACCGACAGCACTATCTACCACGTCGTTGAAGGGGCAGGGCAGGTCACTATAGGCAACGAAACTTTTCATTTTTCCGCAAAAGACATTTTTGTGGCGCCGACCTGGCATGAGGTGTCGTTTCGCAGCAGTGAAGACACGGTGTTATTCAGCTTTTCGGACAAGCCGGTTCAGGAAGCCCTGGGGCTGTTCCGCGAAGCACGTTATTAATTAGGGAGAGAGAACATGACCAAATATGTATTCCAGCCGCAGGCCCCGGTGACAGTACCAGTGGCGGGTAGTGATGAGCAGTTTCCGGTACGTCGCGTTTACTGCGTGGGTCGCAACTATGCCGCCCATGCCCGTGAAATGGGCTTTGATCCCGATCGCGAACCGCCGTTCTTCTTTTGTAAACCAGCGGACGCTGTCGTCCCGGTAGCGGCGGGGGATACCCTGGAACTGCCGTATCCGGCGCAGACCGATAACTACCATTATGAAATTGAGCTGGTGGTGGCGATTGGTAAAAAGGGGAGCGATATCCCGCTGGAAAAAGCCCATGAATATGTCTGGGGATACGCCACCGGTCTGGACATGACGCGTCGCGATCGTCAGATGGAAATGCGTCAGATGGGACGCCCGTGGGAAATTGGCAAAGCGTTCGATCTCTCCGCGCCCATTGCGCCATTACACAAAGCCGCTGAAACGCATAATGTGGATAACGCCCCTATTTGGCTACAGGTTAACGGCGAAGACCATCAGCGCAGCGATATTCGTCATCTGATTTGGTCGGTGAATGAAACCATCAGCTATTTGTCCGGCTTCTTTGAATTGCAGCCAGGCGATTTGATTTTCACCGGTACGCCAGAGGGGGTGGGCGCAGTGGTGAAAGGGGATGTCATCACCGGGAACGTAGAAGGTCTGACGCCGATTGCTGTGAAAATTGTCTGAGGTGAACGATGAAGCTGTACAGTTTCTTTAATAGTTCGGCGTCTTATCGTGTACGTATTGCGCTGGCGTTAAAGGGGATTGATTACCAGACGGTGGGCGTCAATATTCGTATCGGCCAGCAGAATGCGCTGGCCTACCGACGGATGAATCCGGTAGGCCTGGTGCCGACGCTGGTCACTGATGATGGCGAATCGTTGGGGCAATCACTGGCCATCGTCGACTGGCTGGACCGACATTTTCCGCAAACGCCGCTGCTGCCGACGAGCGACCCGGCGCGCAGCCAGGCGCTGGAAATTGTCTACGCTATCGCCTGCGATATACACCCAATCAATAACATGCGCGTGTTGCGCTACCTGACCGATGAGCTGAAGGTTAGCGAAGAGGATAAAAAACGCTGGTACGCCCACTGGATACAGCAAGGGTTAAGCGCGGTAGAGCAGCTATTGCGTAAAAGTCAGTCCGGACGATTCTGCGTGGGCGACGCGCCAGGCCTTGCGGACTGCTGCCTGATTCCGCAGTGGGCGAATGCGCTCAGGATGGGCTGCGATTTATCAGGCTATCCGCGCTGTAAAGCCGTTTATGACGCCTGCGTACAGCTACCGGCGTTTATTGCCGCCGCGCCGGAAAATCAACAAGATAAAATCCCGGCCTGAAAAGGAGAATGACCATGACTCACGTGACAAGCGCAATTATTGTAGGTGGCGGAATCGGCGGCGCGGCGACCGCGCTGTCGCTGGCGCGCCAGGGAATAAAAGTCATGCTGTTGGAAAAAGCGCACGAAATTGGCGAGATTGGCGCGGGTATTCAGCTTGGGCCGAACGCTTTTTCGGCGCTGGATAGTCTCGGTGTGGGCGATGTTGCCCGCCAGCGTGCGGTGTTTACCGATCACATTACCATGATGGATGCCGTGAATGCCGAAGAAGTGGTATGCATTGAAACCGGACAGGCGTTCCGCGACCATTTTGGCGGGCCGTATGCGGTAATTCACCGGGTAGATATTCATGCAACGGTATGGGAAGCGGTGCTGACGCACCCTGGCGTGGAGTATCGTACCTCGACCCATATTGTCGATATCCGCCAGACGCCGGATGACGTTACGGTGTTTGATGAGCAGGGAAATAGCTGGACGGCGGATATTCTCGTGGGCTGCGACGGCGTTAAATCGGTCGTGCGGCAAAGTTTACTCGGCGATGCGCCGCGCGTAACGGGGCATGTAGTTTATCGGGCGGTGATTGATTGCGACGATATGCCGGACGATTTACGTATTAACGCACCGGTGCTGTGGGCAGGCCCGCATTGTCACCTGGTCCATTATCCGCTGCGCGGAGGCCAACAGTACAATCTGGTGGTGACATTCCACAGCCGCCAGCAAGAAGAGTGGGGCGTGAAAGACGGCAGTAAAGAAGAGGTGCTCTCTTATTTTGCCGGTATTCATCCCCGCCCGCGCCAGATGCTGGATAAGCCGACCTCCTGGCGCCGCTGGTCGACCGCCGATCGCGAGCCGGTCGCGAAATGGGGAACCGAGCGTATCACTCTGGTGGGCGACGCCGCGCATCCGGTGGCGCAATATATGGCCCAGGGGGCCTGTATGGCGCTGGAAGACGCCGTCACGCTGGGCAAAGCGCTGGAACGCTGCGACGGCGACGCGCAGCAGGCATTTGCGCTGTATGAGTCGGTGCGTATTCCCCGCACGGCGCGTATCGTCTGGTCTACCCGCGAGATGGGGCGTCTCTATCACGCCGCCGGGGTGGAGCGTCAGGTACGTAATCTGTTGTGGAAAGGAAAATCGCAGGAGGCGTTTTATCGCGGTATCGAATGGCTGTACGGCTGGAAAGAAGATAACTGTCTTGAGCCGCGTTGAGCGCTTTACGTGACGTAGCGTGGCGTTTGCGCCGCCACCCGGCAAAAAGTTTTGCTCATCGCAGAGAGGCGTTATGATAGCGCCTCTTTTTTTGCTGTGGATACCGATATGCGTGTTTTACTGGCGCCGATGGAAGGCGTGCTCGACGCGTTAGTGCGCGAGCTGCTGACCGAAGTGAATGATTACGATCTCTGCATCACCGAATTTGTGCGCGTGGTGGATCAGCTGCTGCCGGTAAAAGTGTTTCATCGCATCTGCCCGGAGTTGCATCATGCCAGCCGCACGCCGTCCGGCACGCCGGTGCGTATTCAGCTTCTGGGCCAGCATCCGCAGTGGCTGGCGGAAAACGCCGCGCGGGCGACGGCGTTGGGATCGTATGGCGTGGACCTGAACTGCGGCTGTCCGTCAAAAGTGGTGAACGGCAGCGGCGGCGGCGCGACATTGCTCAAAGATCCCGAACTCATCTATCAGGGCGCGAAAGCGATGCGGGCCGCGGTACCGTCGCATCTTCCGGTGACGGTAAAAGTGCGTCTCGGCTGGGATAGCGGCGATAGAAAATTTGAAATCGCCGATGCGGTGCAGCAGGCCGGCGCCAGTGAACTGGTGGTGCATGGCCGTACCAAAGCGCAGGGCTACCGCGCCGAGCATATCGACTGGCAGGCGATCGGTGAAATACGCCAGCGTCTGACTATTCCGGTTATCGCGAATGGCGAAATCTGGGACTGGCAGAGCGCGCAGGCATGTATGGCGGCCAGCGGCTGCGATGCGGTGATGATTGGCCGTGGGGCGTTAAATATTCCTAACCTGAGCCGGGTGGTGAAGTATAACGAGCCGCGTATGCCGTGGCCGGAAGTGGTTGCATTATTACAAAAATATACCCGACTGGAAAAGCAGGGCGATACCGGTTTATACCATGTCGCGCGTATTAAACAGTGGTTGGGATATTTACGTAAGGAATATATTGAGGCGACGGAACTCTTTCAGTCGATTCGGGCGTTAAACCGTTCGTCCGAGATTGCGCGGGCGATTCAGGCTATTAAAATCTAATCTCTACAGCGTCCAGAACGTGTGCCGGACAGATACTATCGCTGCCCGGCGCAGGAATCAGAAAATCATCTTAAACACGCCCGTTACCACCAACAGCCCAATCAGAAAAATAATTAAGATTGCCCATAGAAGAATTTTCATTGTTTGTCCCTTTATTGGTAAATACAAACAAAGTATAGGAAAGTATTAAGCCATCTGCTGCTTTGTTGGGCACGGCGACGTTTAACTCATGAAGGCTGCTGGCGCGTATTGCAGCAAAATCGTTCATTTATTAACGGGTTAATGGGACTTTACATTGAATCATTACATCAAAAAATGTATCAGATGAAATTATTTGCTAATCATATAAATTTCAAAATATGTCTTTTGTTGTCTGATGATGTATTGCCACGCGTAACTAAAAAATAGATCGTCGTAAGACGTACTCTCTGCGCACCTTTTTTTATCAGAACACCTCCATGAATCGTAATTCTTTCCTTGCCGCGACAGCGAGCTTACCGCTTTTTATTTTGCTGGCGGGCTGCGCCCCTATGCACGATACCCGCCAGTCGCTGACCCAGCAGACGCCCTCTTCTCATGTTGATTCCAGCCTGCCGGCGGCATTGAAAAACGGTTGGCCGGATAGCCAGTGGTGGAAGGCGTATCACGATGCGCAGCTTGACGCGCTGATTGATAATGCCATACAGCATTCGCCGGATATGCAGGTGGCTGAACAGCGTATTCAACTGGCGGAAGCGCAGGCGAAAGCGGTTGAGGCGCAGGACGGCCCGCAGCTCGACTTTTCTGCCGACATTGAGCGCCAGCGAATGTCCGCGGAAGGGCTGATGGGGCCATTCGCGATTACCGACCCCGCGGCGGGAACGACCGGGCCGTGGTATACCAACGGTACATTCGGCCTGACGGCGGGCTGGGATCTGGATTTATGGGGGAAAAACCGCGCTGAAGTTACCGCGCGGATCGGGGCGGTCAAAGCGCGCGAAGCGGAGCAGGAGCAGACCCGACAATTGCTGGCAAGCGGCGTGGCGCGACTCTACTGGGAGTGGCAGACGCAGGCGGCGCTGAAAAATGTGCTGATGCAAATCGAGCATGAGCAGCAAAACGTGGTGACGGTAAACCGGGAGCTGTATCAACACGGCATTACTTCTTCTGTTGAAGGGGTCGAGACCGATATCGACGCCAGCAAAACCCAGCAGCAGCTGAATGACGTTAACGGTAAAATGAAGGTTATTGAAGCGCGGCTCAGCGCGTTAACCAATACGCAATCGGCGGCGCTCAAGCTGCGTCAGGTGAGTCTCCCCGCCGTTGAAAGCCAGTTACCGTCGCAACTGGGGTATTCGTTGCTGGCGCGCCGGGCGGATCTACAGGCCGCGCACTGGTACATTGAATCCTCGTTGAGCAGCATTGACGCCGCGAAGGCCGCGTTTTATCCCGATATCAATCTGATGGCTTTTTTACAGCAGGATGCGTTACATCTGAGCGATCTGTTCCGCCATTCCGCACAGCAATATGGCATTACCGGCGGGCTGACGCTGCCGATTTTCGACAGCGGCAGGCTGAATGCCAACCTCGATATCGCCAAAGCGCAAAGCAACCTTTCTATCGCCAACTACAACAAAGCGGTGGTAGATGCGGTTAATGATGTGGCGCGCGCCGCCAGTCAGGTAGAGACGCTGGCGCAGAAAAACCAGCATCAGCAGCAGATTGAGCATGACGCGCAGCGTGTGGTCGGTCTGGCGCAAGCGCGCTTTAATGCCGGCATTATTGCGGGTTCCCGCGTGAGCGAGGCCAAAATCCCGGCACTGCGCGAGCAGTGTAACGGCTTGCTGTTGCAGGGCCAGTGGCTGGATGCCTCCATTCAGCTTACCAGCGCGCTGGGCGGCGGTTATCATTCCTGATTTTTCCGGATGATTCAGACAGGGTTCCTATACTTAGGCTGTGTATGAATCATCCGGAGAGGAATATGACCAAAGTTGCAATTGTAACGGCATCAGATTCGGGAATTGGCAAAGCGTGTGCGTTGTTATTAGCACAAAACGGTTTTGATATTGGTATCACCTGGCATTCCGATGAACGCGGCGCGCAGGAGACGGCGAAAAAAGCGGCGCAGTTTGGTGTGCGGGCAGAGACCATTCATCTTGACCTGAGCCAGTTACCCGAGGGCGCGCAGGCCATTGAACATCTTATTCAGCGCCTGGGGCGCGTTGACGTGCTGGTCAATAATGCCGGGGCGATGACCAAATCCGCGTTTATTGATATGCCGTTTACGCAGTGGCGGCAAATTTTTACTGTGGATGTCGACGGCGCGTTTCTCTGCGCGCAGATCGCCGCCCGGCATATGATTAAACAAGGAGAGGGAGGGCGCATTATCAACATCACCTCCGTCCATGAGCATACGCCGCTTCCGCAAGCCAGCGCCTATACCGCGGCGAAACATGCGCTGGGCGGATTGACTAAATCCATGGCGCTGGAACTGATTGAGCATCATATTTTGGTCAACGCCGTCGCGCCAGGCGCTATCGCCACGCCGATGAATGATATGGATGACAGCGATATTGAGCCGGGATCGGAACCCTCGATCCCTATCGCCCGACCGGGTTCTACGCATGAAATAGCCAGCCTCGTCGCCTGGCTGTGTTCGGAAGGAGCAAGCTATACCACCGGTCAGTCGCTGATTGTCGACGGCGGGTTTATGCTGGCGAATCCGCAATTCAACGCAAAATAAACGCCGGGGCCGGATGGCGGCGTTATGCCATCCGGATACCATCGGGTTTAACGGGCCTCCGCTTTGCCGCGTCTTTTCAGCCACCAGCGCACGCCCACCACCAGGACGATGGCCAGAATCAGCCAGACCCCGTGCCTGAGATGCTGATCGAGGTCGTGCAGCCATGGCGCGATCACCTCGCCGCCAAGATATCCCAGCGTGGTAAACAGCAGCGCCCAGATCAGCGCGCCTACAATATTCAGCGGCAGAAAAATTTTAGGCGGCAGGCGGCTGGCGCCAATCAGCAGCGGGCCAACCACCCGGAAGCCGTACATAAAACGCGTGCCGATCACAAACAGATACGGATGGCGTTGGATCATTTTCTGCGCGCGACGAATCTTCGTATGATAACGCGGGAAACGACGCAGGATCTTCCCGCCATAGCATCGTCCTAACAGGTAAAGTAGCTGATCGCCCATCATCCCTCCCAGCGCGACGGCCGCCGCCACCAGCGGAAACTTGAGCAATCCCTGATGCGCCGCGACGCCCCCCAACAGGGTAACGGTTTCACCTTCGGCCATACTGCCGATAACCAGCGCCGCATAGCCATAATGCGTAATAAGCGTGTTGATATCCATGCGTAAACC
This sequence comes from Salmonella sp. 32031103-2018-00083-FB-01-SM-01, assembly GCF_017571995.1. Classification (NCBI taxonomy): domain Bacteria; kingdom Pseudomonadati; phylum Pseudomonadota; class Gammaproteobacteria; order Enterobacterales; family Enterobacteriaceae; genus Salmonella; species Salmonella sp. 32031103-2018-00083-FB-01-SM-01. The sequence continues at coordinate 1,215,039 of NZ_JAGEQL010000001.1, read as the reverse complement.
ACCTCCGGCATTAAGCATACACCCTGGCAAGAGGCGTGCGTGGCAAAGCCGACGTTTTGCCGGAGACTATTTTGCTATTGCTCATAAAATAACCACAAACTGAATTATACTTGAACATACTGGCATCTAAGGCAGCAGAAGGGGGCAGTATGAACCATGTATGGGGGCTTTTTTCCCATCCCGATCGGGAAATGCAGGTGATCAAAAGCGAAAACGAAACCGTTTCGCATCACTATACGCACCATGTTTTGCTGATGGCGGCGATTCCCGTCGTCTGCGCCTTTATCGGCACGACGCAAATCGGCTGGAATTTTGGCGACGGCAACGTGTTACAACTCTCGCTGTTTACCGCTTTTGCGCTGGCGGTCTTGTTCTACGGCGTGATGCTGGCGGGCGTCGCGGTGATGGGACGCGTCATCTGGTGGATGGCGCGAAACTATCCGCAACGGCCATCGCTTGCGCGCTGTATGGTTTTTGCCGGCTATGTCGCGACGCCGCTGTTTTTAAGTGGTCTGGTGGCGCTCTATCCCCTGGTATGGCTATGCGCTTTGGTCGGCGCTGTCGCGCTCTTTTACACCGGCTATTTGCTGTATTTGGGTATTCCGACTTTCCTTAACATTAATAGAGAGGAAGGATTAAGCTTCTCCAGTTCGACGCTCGCTATCGGCGTGCTGGTCCTGGAGGTGCTACTGGCGATCACCGTGATCCTGTGGGGATACGGCTACCGCCTGTTCTGATGCGAAAAAGGGCTGGCGCAAAAGCCAGCAATGCAGCATTTGCTGACGATTCTTCTGTAGCGGCAACGCTGGCGTGCCGCTATGATGCCACTGCTAGCTTGAGTATAATCTTAGCTCAGGCGGTGTGCGTTACGACGCGCGTGAATCATTATCAGAAATCTCATCATGCTGAAATTCCGAGCTTCATTCCTGAGCCTTGCTCTGATGTTGGCCGTACCTTTTGCCCCGCAGGCCGTGGCGAAAACGGCAGCGACAACCGCGGCGTCTCAACCTGAGATTGCCTCCGGTAGCGCAATGATTGTTGATCTCAACACCAATAAAGTGATCTATTCGAACCACCCGGATCTGGTGCGTCCGATTGCCTCGATAACCAAATTAATGACGGCGATGGTCGTGCTCGACGCGCGATTGCCGCTGGATGAAATACTGAAGGTCGATATCAGCCAGACGCCGGAAATGAAAGGGGTTTACTCCCGCGTGCGCCTGAACAGCGAAATTAGCCGCAAAAATATGTTGCTGCTGGCGTTGATGTCATCCGAAAACCGTGCGGCGGCAAGCCTGGCGCACTATTATCCCGGCGGTTATAACGCGTTTATTAAAGCGATGAATGCGAAGGCGAAAGCGCTGGGCATGACGCATACCCGCTTCGTTGAGCCGACGGGGCTGTCGATTCATAACGTCTCGACCGCGCGGGATTTAACAAAACTGCTGATTGCCACGAAGCAATACCCGCTGATTGGCCAGCTAAGCACCACGCGCGAAGACATGGCGACATTCTCGCATCCGGCGTATACGCTGCCGTTTCGCAATACCAACCATTTGGTCTACCGTGATAACTGGAATATCCAGTTAACGAAAACCGGTTTTACCAATGCGGCGGGGCATTGCCTGGTGATGCGTACCGTGATCAATAACAAACCGGTCGCGCTGGTGGTCATGGACGCGTTCGGCAAATATACCCACTTTGCGGACGCCAGTCGCCTGCGTACATGGATTGAAACCGGTAAAGTCATGCCCGTTCCGGCTGCCGCGCTGAGCTATAAAAAGCAAAAAGCCGCGCAAATGGCGGCAGCCAGCGCCAGCGCCGGAGCGCAAACCGCACAGAACGATTAAGTCGCCGCAGGCCCGGCAGGCATCGCGCCGCCGGGCATTCACGGTAAACCGCACGGTGTTAATGCGTTTCGTCGGGCGTATTTTCCTGCCAGAATTTCCGCTTACTCGTTTTGCCGATACCGGGGTTCATACTGTTGGTTGGGTCATTTTGCCGATAAAAACGCGTCAGCGTTTCCGGCGCTTTATACAGATGTCCCACGTTGTGCTCCGCCGGGTATTGTGCCCCGCGCGCCTGCAACAGCTCCAGCATTTGCGCTTTCAGCGCATGGACGTCGACGCCTTTCTTCACGATATAGTCCTGATGAAAAACGTGGCACATAAAGTGACCGTAATAGAGTTTATGTACCAGTTGGCTGTCGATTTCCGGCGGCAGATGCTCGAACCAGTCGGTATCGTTGCGGCGCAGAGCGATATCCAGCGCCAGGATATCTTCCACTTCATCAGCGTGTACGGCCTGATAACGAATCGCCGCGCCAGCAGCGGCGAAGCGGTGCAGGAAGGCTTTGCTGCCTTCTTCCGGCGTACAGGTGAAGAAACCGCCCTCAGCGGATTTAAAAAATTCATTCAGCCAGCGTTGCGCTTCTGCGACGCCGTCTCCCGCCATTTTTAACAGCAGATGATGCTCATATTTATCGCGCCAGTTTTTCATTCGCGGCGGCAGATGGCTGGGAAACAGATGGCCGAATTTCTGCATCGCGCGGTCGGTGAAATGCGGACGGAAAAATTTTACTTTTTCCAGCATCGCATCGGTTCGGCCTTTTAGCGTGAAAAAGAATGGCATCTTGTCGGTGCCGAGTTTATCGATCATCAGAAAGGTATCTTTACCGTACTGCTCCGCAATATCGTAGATATCGCGATGCATATATTCTCCCGCCACTGGCAGATTGTCGAAGTTCGCCAGAATATGCCGACGGATTTCAGTCAGTACCGCGGGCTGATTGGTGCCGATATAAAAAACCTGCTGATTTTTTTCCGCTGCAAAGGTATCAAGGCGAACGGCAAAAACCGCCAGTTTTCCGGCGCAGCCGGAAGATTCAAACAAACGGTCCGGGTCGGCGTTATAGCGGGCGGGCGTATCGGCGTTGATATCTCGTACCCGCGTCACATAGTCGTGATCGTGCGCATGACGACCATCGTGACGCACATCCTCATCTTTAATCCGTTCGTCATCCAGCTTGCTCAGGATCTGCTCCGGCGTATGCCCAAGATCGATACCCAGATGATTGACCAGTTGCAGTTTGCCTTGCTCGTCAATACGGGCAAAGAGCGACATCTCGGTATAGGCCGGGCCGCGCTGCACCAGCGAGCCGCCGGAGTTATTACAGATGCCGCCGATGACCGACGCGCCGATACACGACGAACCAATCACCGAGTGCGGTTCACGGCCCAGCGGTTTAAGCGCTTTTTCCAGCGCATAGAGCGTCGTACCGGGCCAGGCCAGAACCTGTTGGCCGTTATCCAGTAAGTGCAGCTTATCCAGCCGCTGAGTGCTGATAATCACAATATCGCGATCGTAGTCGTTGCCGTTCGGCGTGGAGCCTTCCGTCAGACCGGTGTTGGCGGCCTGCATCAGAATAATTTTGTCAGCGTTAACGCAGGCGTTGAGCACACGCCACAGTTCCAGTAATGAACCCGGGAAAACAACGGCCAGCGCGTCGCCCTGACCGGAACGGAAACCCTTGCGATAGCGGGCGGTTTTGGCGGGGTCTGTCAGCAGGTGAGAATGGCCTACCAGGCGGGCCAGCTCATTCAGGAACGTTTTATTATCAGTCATTGTTATGGAAGACATTCTCCACTCCTTGTGGTGGGACAAAATATCAGCGTTAAGCATAGCGCTTTGTATGACAATACGCTTTCTCATTCAAATTGTATCTGTGTTGGTAGTATTCATTTGCCGCCTTGATACCATTTGCTGGCGGCTGCGTATTCGACTGTGCGGAAAATTAGGAGAATAACCTTCGCTTTCTTCTCCTCTCGCGTTTAGGCTTATGGCAAACTGCGGTTTTTATTCTGTTTTTACCGCCTCGTCGGGATAAAGATAAAGAGAGACTCAACATGAAATGGTTATGTTCAGTAGGTGTTGCTGTGAGTCTGGCGATGCAGCCAGCATTGGCGGAAAACCTGTTTGGCAATCACCCGCTGACGCCTGAAGCGCGCGACGCGTTCGTCACGGATTTACTCAAGAAAATGACTGTCGATGAAAAAATTGGTCAGTTACGTCTGATTAGCGTCGGCCCTGATAACCCGAAAGAAGCGATCCGCGAGATGATCAAAGACGGGCAGGTAGGGGCGATTTTCAATACCGTCACCCGCCAGGATATCCGTCAAATGCAGGATCAGGTGATGGCATTGAGCCGCCTGAAAATTCCTCTCTTTTTTGCCTATGACGTGGTACACGGCCAGCGAACCGTCTTCCCAATAAGCCTCGGTCTGGCTTCTTCTTTTAATCTGGATGCGGTAAGAACCGTAGGACGCGTATCGGCGTATGAAGCGGCGGACGACGGTCTGAATATGACCTGGGCACCGATGGTGGATGTCTCCCGCGATCCGCGTTGGGGACGCGCCTCCGAAGGCTTTGGCGAAGATACATATTTAACCTCCATCATGGGCGAAACCATGGTGAAAGCGATGCAGGGCAAAAGTCCGGCGGATCGCTATTCGGTGATGACCAGCGTGAAACATTTTGCCGCCTATGGCGCCGTTGAAGGCGGTAAAGAATACAACACCGTGGATATGAGTTCCCAGCGTCTGTTTAATGACTACATGCCGCCGTACAAAGCGGGGCTGGATGCGGGGAGCGGTGCGGTGATGGTGGCGCTGAACTCGCTGAACGGTACGCCTGCGACGTCAGATTCCTGGCTATTGAAAGATGTCCTGCGCGATGAGTGGGGCTTTAAGGGAATTACCGTTTCCGACCACGGCGCTATTAAAGAACTGATTAAACACGGTACCGCGGCCGACCCGGAAGATGCGGTGCGCGTGGCGCTAAAGGCAGGGGTGGATATGAGCATGGCGGATGAGTATTACAGCAAATATCTGCCGGGCCTGATTAAGTCGGGCAAAGTGACGATGGCGGAACTGGACGACGCGACGCGCCATGTGCTCAACGTAAAATATGACATGGGATTGTTTAACGACCCCTATAGCCATCTGGGGCCGAAAGAGAGCGACCCGGTGGACACCAACGCCGAAAGCCGCCTGCATCGTAAAGAGGCGCGGGAAGTGGCGCGGGAAAGTGTGGTACTGCTGAAAAACCGGCTGGAAACGCTGCCGTTGAAAAAATCGGGCACCATTGCTGTTGTTGGGCCGCTGGCCGACAGTCAACGTGATGTCATGGGGAGCTGGTCTGCTGCTGGGGTCGCGAATCAGTCGGTGACGGTGCTGGCGGGTATTCAAAATGCCGTCGGCGACGGGGCGAAGATCCTCTATGCCAAAGGGGCGAATATCACTAACGATAAAGACATCGTCGATTTCTTAAACCTGTATGAAGAGGCGGTGAAAATCGATCCGCGTTCACCGCAGGCGATGATTGATGAGGCGGTGCAGGCGGCGAAACAGGCCGATGTGGTGGTCGCAGTGGTAGGCGAGTCGCAGGGGATGGCGCATGAAGCCTCCAGTCGTACCAATATCACCATTCCGCAGAGTCAGCGCGACTTAATCACCGCTCTGAAAGCCACCGGTAAGCCGCTGGTACTGGTATTAATGAACGGCAGACCGCTGGCGCTGGTAAAAGAAGATCAACAGGCCGATGCGATTCTGGAGACCTGGTTTGCCGGGACGGAAGGCGGTAACGCCATTGCCGATGTGCTGTTTGGCGATTACAACCCGTCAGGGAAACTGCCGATATCTTTCCCGCGTTCGGTGGGACAAATTCCGGTCTATTACAGCCATCTCAATACGGGACGCCCGTATAATCCTGAAAAGCCAAACAAATATACCTCACGCTATTTTGACGAAGCGAATGGCCCGCTCTATCCGTTTGGTTACGGTCTGAGCTACACCACATTTACGGTGTCTGACGTCACGCTCTCCTCACCGACAATGCAACGCGACGGCAAAGTCACGGCCAGCGTAGAGGTCACGAACACCGGTAAACGCGAAGGGGCAACGGTCATCCAGATGTACTTACAGGATGTCACGGCGTCAATGAGCCGCCCGGTGAAGCAATTAAAAGGCTTTGAAAAAATCACCCTCAAACCCGGCGAACGTAAAATCGTGAGTTTCCCGATTGATATCGAGGCGTTGAAGTTCTGGAATCAGCAGATGAAATATGACGCGGAACCCGGCAAGTTCAACGTCTTTATCGGCGTGGATTCCGCTCGCGTTAAACAAGGATCGTTCGAACTACTGTAAGCCTGCCGTCAACAGGGCGCGATAGCTGCGCCCTGTCTGGCAATGACTTTTCCTGTCCCCCCTTTTATTACCAGTCACGTCACTTACACTGGCGGAAAATCCCAGGTTAAACGCAGACTTTTCAACTATGCTTTTTTCTCAAGTCTCTGAAAAAGGCCGTAAAAGGATGAGGAAAGCATCATGACGATCTCAAAGCTATGGGTAAGTTCGCTGGCGTTGCTGGCGACGGTGAGTTTACCTCTACAGGCGGCATCGCCCGTGACGGTCGGGTCAAAGATTGATACCGAAGGCGCGCTGCTCGGCAACATGATTTTGCAGGTACTGGAAAGCCACGGCGTTAAAACGGTCAATAAAATTCAGCTCGGGACCACGCCAGTCGTTCGTGGCGCGATTACCGCCGGAGAGCTGGATATCTATCCGGAATACACCGGTAACGGGGCGTTCTTTTTTAAAGATGAAAACGATCCGGCATGGAAGAATGCAAAGCAAGGCTTTGAGAAAGTCAAAAAACTGGATGCGGAGCAGAATAAGCTGGTCTGGTTGACGCCTGCGCCGGCAAATAACACCTGGACCATCGCGGTACGCCAGGACATCGCGGAAAAAAATAAACTCTCCTCGCTTGCCGATCTCAGCCGTTATCTGAAAGAGGGCGGCACTTTTAAACTGGCGGCGTCTGCGGAATTTATCGAACGGGCGGATGCGCTGCCGGCATTTGAAAAAGCCTATGATTTTACCTTGAATCAGAACCAGCTCTTGTCGCTGGCGGGCGGCGATACGGCGGTCACGATCAAAGCCGCCGCGCAACAAACATCCGGCGTTAACGCCGCGATGGCGTATGGTACCGACGGCCCGGTCGCCGCGCTGGGTCTGCAAACCCTGAGCGATCCGAAAGGCGTCCAGCCTATCTATGCCCCCGCGCCGGTAGTACGTGAATCGGTGTTACAGGCCTATCCTCAGATAGCCGACTGGCTGCAACCCGTTTTCGCCAGCCTTGATGAGAAAACGCTGCAACAGTTGAACGCCAGAATCGCCGTAGAAGGGCTGGATGCGAAAAAAGTCGCCGCAGATTACCTCCGACAAAAAGGGTGGGTGAAGTAATCTGTGAGTGACGCTGCCAAAAAAATTACGGTTAATCGTGTGCTGTTGCTGTTGGTTGTTCTGACCCTGCTTGCTGTCGCGCTGCCTTTCATTAATTACGCCCCGAATCGTCTGGTGAGCGGCGAGGGGCGCCAGTTATGGGAGATCTGGCCGGCGACCATCTGGATGCTGACTGGCGCGGGATGCGCGCTGTTTACGCTGTGCTTTATACCCGGTAAACGCGGTAGCGTACTGACGCTGATGATGGCGCAGACGCTTTTTATTGTCATGCTGTGGGGAGTCGGCAGGGCGGCGACCCAGTTGGCGCAGGAGGGCAGTCCGCTGGCGCGTACCAGTCTGGGAAGTGGATTGTGGCTGGGCCTCGGTCTGATGCTGCTGGCCTGTAGCGATGCGATCCGCCGTATTACCACTGGGCCGCTGTGGCGCTGGTTGCTGCACGCGCAAATTGTCATTGTCCCGCTGGCGCTGCTGTTTTCAGGCACGTTCGACAACCTCTCGCTTCTGAAAGAGTATACCAATCGCCAGGATGTTTTCGATGCCGCGCTGGTGCAACATTTGATGTTACTGGCGGGCACGGTGCTGCCGGCGCTGGCGATCGGACTACCGTTGGGCGTCTGGTGTTATTTTTCCGCCTCACGCCAGGGGCCGGTGTTTACCGTACTGAATGTGATCCAGACTATCCCTTCCGTCGCGCTGTTTGGCCTGCTGATTGCGCCGTTGGCCGGGCTGGTGAAACAGTTTCCGTGGCTTGCCGCATTCGGCGTCGCGGGAACCGGCATGACGCCTGCGCTGATAGCTCTGGTGCTCTATGCGCTATTGCCGCTGGTGCGCGGCGTGGTCGCCGGGCTCAATCAGGTGCCGCGCGATGTGCTGGAGAGCGCAAAAGCAATGGGAATGAGTAGCGGCCAGCGCTTCAGGCATGTGCAACTGCCGCTGGCGCTGCCGGTCTTTTTACGTAGCCTGCGGGTAGTAATGGTCCAGACAGTAGGAATGGCCGTCGTCGCCGCGCTGATTGGCGCGGGAGGTTTCGGCGCGCTGGTGTTTCAGGGGCTATTGAGCAGCGCCATTGATTTAGTCCTGTTGGGCGTCATTCCGGTGATTGCGCTGGCGGTAGTGATCGACGCGCTGTTTGATTTATGGATCGCGTTTTTGAAGGGAGCAACCGATGATTGAATTTAACCATGTCAGTAAAACCTTCGGCGATCAACAGGCTGTTAGCGACCTCAATTTGCATTTTAGCGAAGGCAGCTTTTCGGTGTTAATTGGCACCTCCGGCTCGGGAAAATCGACCACTCTGAAGATGATTAACCGGTTGGTAGAGCATGATAGCGGAACGATCCGTTTTGCCGGGGAAGAGATCCGCAGCCTGCCGGTGCTTGAACTGCGCCGTCGCATGGGCTATGCCATTCAGTCTATCGGTCTTTTTCCCCACTGGACGGTGGCGCAAAATATCGCCACCGTACCGCAACTACAAAAATGGTCGCGTGCGCGGATTAACGATCGTATTGACGAACTGATGGCATTATTGGGTCTGGAAAGCGCGCTACGCGATCGTTATCCGCATCAGCTTTCCGGCGGGCAACAGCAGCGGGTCGGCGTTGCGCGGGCGCTGGCTGCCGATCCGCAGGTATTGCTGATGGACGAGCCTTTCGGCGCGCTTGATCCGGTAACGCGCGGCGCATTGCAGCAGGAGATGACCCGCATTCATCAGCTACTGGGGCGCACCATCGTACTGGTGACGCACGACATCGACGAGGCGCTACGCCTCGCCGACCATCTGGTGCTGATGGACGGGGGCCACGTTATCCAACAGGGATCGCCGCTTTCTATGCTGACCTCGCCGGAAAATGATTTCGTGCAGGCGTTTTTTGGCCGCAGCGAGCTGGGCGTAAGGCTGCTTTCGTTACGTAGCGTAGGCGATTATGTACGTCGGCATGAACAGCTCAGCGGCGACGCGCTGGTGGAAGAGATGACGTTACGCGATGCGCTATCGATGTTTGTCGCCCGCCGGTGCGACGTCCTGCCGGTGGCGAATCAGCAGGGCGAGCCCTGCGGTACGCTCCATTTCCGCGATCTGCTTTCGGAGACGTCCCCCCGTGAAACGACTGTGTGATCCGCTTCTCTGGCTTATTGTTCTGTTCTTGCTTCTGCTGTTTGGATTGCCTTATAGCCAGCCGTTCTTCGCCGCGCTGTTTCCCGATTTACCGCGCCCGGTCTACCAACAGGAGAGTTTTGCCGCCCTCGCGCTCGCCCATTTCTGGTTGGTGGGCATCTCAAGTTTGTTTGCCGTCGTGGTGGGCGTCGGCGCAGGGATTGCGGTCACGCGAGAAAGTGGGAAGGAGTTTCGTCCCCTGGTGGAGACTATCGCTGCCGTCGGGCAGACCTTTCCGCCGGTCGCGGTACTGGCGATCGCGGTACCCGTCATGGGTTTTGGTCAGCAACCGGCCATTATCGCCTTGATCCTGTATGGGGTGTTGCCCATCCTGCAGGCGACCCTGGCCGGGCTGGGCGCGGTGCCTGCCAGCGTGATGAGCGTTGCCAGCGGTATGGGAATGAGCCGTCGCCAACAGTTGTATCAGGTTGAGCTGCCGCTGGCCGCGCCGGTGATTCTGGCGGGCATTCGAACCTCGGTGATTATCAATATTGGTACGGCGACCATCGCTTCAACGGTGGGGGCCAGTACGTTAGGCACGCCGATCATTATCGGGCTTAGCGGCTTTAATACGGCCTATGTTATCCAGGGGGCGCTGCTGGTGGCGCTGGCGGCGATCATTATCGATCGCCTGTTTGAAAGGCTGACGCGCGCGCTTACCCGGCACGCAAAATAAAACTGTAACCTGCCAGCATCACGCCGCCGATACCGCCAATAGCCATCAGCAGGAAAAGGGCGATCACCCCGATTTTCGCTACGCGCATTATGTACTCCTTATGTTAATAAAAGGAGTATACATTAAAGCGAATTTGTTGGCTGCTGTTTAAACGCCTAGGGGATGAATGTCGCGTCCCTGGGCGCGCCATGCCAGGAGTTGTTGCTGCTGCGCCAGCGTCTGGTTTTCTCCGCACCATACCAGTAACGTCTTGCCGTCAAACAGTTCCGGGCGGAACTGGCTAAGCGAGTGCGCCAGCACGTCGATTCGCCATCCCTGTTGGCTGGCGACCCAACCTTCCAGCCACAGGCGGGTGGTATCATGGATATTCCAGCCGATCACCAACGCATCTTTTCCCTGTTTCTTACGCGCAGACGCCAGGCAGAGCGCAATATAGTTGATCAGGATACCGTCAAGAATGCCGAGCAGCGCCTGAAGGGCGGGTTGTTGGCACTGTAACCGTCGCCGCAGGGGGACGAACAGGTTAGTGGTCAATGTTTGGGCTGGATAATCCTGACCGCGTTCTTTGACCCATAGCCGTAAACTGTGCAGATTACTGCTTTGCAGGTAGTGCAGCAGGATCTCCTGCTGTTCGCGCCAGCCGTTAGGTTGTTCGCTACTGTCGCTACTGAGCAGCACTTTGACTTTGCTGACCTGGACGCCGTTATCTATCCAGCGCTTGATTTCGCGGATTCTGTCGATATCGGCATCGTTAAACAGACGATGACCGCCATCCGTTCGCTGTGGTTTTAAAAGTCCATAACGTCTCTGCCACGCGCGCAACGTGACAGGATTGATATCACAAAGCAAAGCCACTTCACCAATTGTGTAAAGCGCCATCGTTTCACCCTTGCTCGCGAGGTCCCGGTTTAACTTTAGACGCTCTTTTAGGAACCAGGAAGTTTTGCCTGTTTTTTATGCATTAAAACGCGAAGTAGCGGGTTGCGGCGCGGCGTTTAAGTGATCGTATTCACGAATTCATATTTTTATGCAACAGTTCAAAGAAAGTTAATCGTACTCAATGTATGTTACGCGCTTTTAATTGAAGTGTGGTTTGCGGGTATGTACGAGTTTAATCTGGTGTTGCTGCTGCTTCAGCAGATGTGCGTGTTTCTGGTCATTGCGTGGCTAATGAGTAAAACGCGCCTGTTCATCCCGCTTATGCAGGTCACGGTTCGTCTGCCGCACAAGCTTCTGTGTTACGTCACGTTTTCTATCTTCTGCATTATGGGCACTTATTTTGGGCTGCATATCGAAGATTCGATTGCCAATACCCGTGCGATTGGCGCGGTGATGGGCGGCCTACTCGGCGGACCGGTCGTCGGCGGGCTGGTCGGTCTGACCGGTGGGTTACATCGGTATTCTATGGGCGGCATGACGGCGCTGAGCTGTATGATTTCCACCATCGTCGAAGGGCTGCTGGGCGGGTTGGTACACAGCGTTCTCATACGTCGCGGACGCCCGGACAAAGTGTTTAGCCCGCTGACGGCGGGAGCAATTACGTGTGTTGCCGAACTGGTGCAGATGCTGATTATTTTATTGATAGCCAGGCCGTTTGACGATGCCCTGCATCTGGTCAGTAATATTGCCGCGCCGATGATGGTAACGAATACCGTTGGCGCCGCGCTGTTCATGCGTATTTTGCTCGATAAGCGCGCCATGTTTGAAAAATATACCTCGGCATTTTCTGCTACCGCGCTGAAGGTCGCCGCGTCAACGGAGGGGATTCTGCGTCAGGGATTTAACGAAGTGAACAGTATGAAGGTGGCGCAGGTATTATATCAGGAGCTGGATATCGGCGCCGTCGCCATCACCGATCGCGAAAAACTGCTGGCTTTTACTGGTATTGGCGACGATCACCATCTACCGGGCAAACCCATTTCATCAGGTTATACGCTGAAAGCAATTGAAACCGGAGAGGTGGTTTATGCCGATGGCAACGAAGTGCCGTATCGCTGTTCGCTACACCCGCAGTGTAAACTCGGCTCGACGCTGGTGATCCCGCTGCGTGGCGAAAATCAGCGAGTCATGGGCACCATTAAATTGTACGAAGCGAAAAACCGACTGTTCAGCTCAATTAACCGCACCCTGGGAGAGGGTATTGCACAGCTTTTATCCGCGCAGATCCTGGCCGGACAGTATGAACGGCAGAAGGCGTTGCTGACGCAGTCAGAGATCAAGCTGTTGCACGCGCAGGTGAATCCGCATTTTCTGTTTAATGCGCTCAATACCATTAAAGCGGTGATTCGCCGCGACAGCGAACAGGCCAGCCAACTGGTGCAATACTTGTCGACTTTTTTTCGCAAAAATTTAAAACGCCCGTCGGAAATTGTCACGCTGGCGGATGAAATTGAACACGTGAACGCTTATCTGCAAATTGAAAAAGCGCGTTTTCAGTCGCGTCTGCAGGTACAGCTTGATGTTCCATCGACGCTTTCACGTCAGAAATTGCCTGCGTTTACATTACAGCCGATTGTTGAGAACGCCATTAAACATGGCACGTCGCAACTGCTTGATACCGGTAACGTCGCTATTCGCGCCCGGCGCGAAGGGCAGCATTTGATGTTAGATATTGAAGATAATGCGGGACTGTATCAGCCTTCCGCCGGCAGTAGCGGGCTGGGGATGAGTCTGGTGGATAAACGTCTGCGCGAACACTTTGGCGATGATTATGGTATTAGCGTGGCCTGCGAGCCGGACTATTTTACCCGAATTACATTACGACTTCCACTGGAGGAGGACGCATGATTAAAGTGCTGATTGTGGATGATGAGCCGTTAGCGCGGGAAAATCTGCGGATTTTGCTCCAGGGGCAGGATGACATTGAGATTGTGGGAGAGTGCGCGAATGCGGTAGAAGCGATTGGCGCGGTACATAAGCTGCGACCTGATGTGCTGTTTCTGGATATTCAGATGCCGCGTATCAGTGGACTGGAGATGGTAGGAATGCTTGACCCGGAACACCGCCCGTATATCGTTTTTTTAACCGCGTTTGACGAATACGCCATCAAAGCCTTTGAAGAACACGCTTTTGATTATCTGCTCAAGCCGATAGAGGAGAAACGGCTGGAAAAAACGTTACATCGTCTGCGTCAGGAGCGCAGTAAACAGGATGTTTCGTTGCTGCCGGAAAACCAGCAGGCGCTTAAATTCATTCCCTGTACCGGACACAGCCGGATCTATTTGTTGCAAATGGATGATGTCGCCTTTGTCAGTAGCCGTATGAGCGGCGTTTATGTGACCAGCAGTGAAGGTAAAGAGGGGTTTACCGAGCTGACGCTGCGCACGCTGGAAAGCCGGACGCCGCTACTGCGTTGTCATCGTCAGTTTCTGGTGAATATGGCCCATTTGCAAGAAATTCGGCTGGAGGATAATGGGCAGGCAGAGCTGATTTTACGCAACGGCCTGACGGTGCCGGTAAGCCGTCGCTATCTGAAAAGTTTAAAAGAGGCGATTGGCCTGTAAAAGACTGTTAGAATATCGTTTTGCCATAGAAACGACCGAAGGCCTCATGCTGAGTAACGATATTCTGCGTAGCGTGCGCTACATTTTAAAAGCTAATAATACCGATCTGGCGCGCATCCTGGCGCTGGGTAACGTTGATGCTACGCCGGAGCAGATTGCAATCTGGTTGCGCAAAGAAGAGGAAGAGGGGTTTCAGCGTTGCCCGGATATCGTGTTGTCCTCATTTCTCAATGGCCTCATTTATGAAAAACGCGGCAAAGATGAGGCGGCGCCTGCATTGACGGCGGAACGTCGTATCAACAACAATATTGTGCTGAAAAAGCTGCGTATCGCCTTTTCGCTAAAAACAGATGATATCCTGGCGATACTTACCGATCAGTTGTTTCGTGTCTCGATGCCAGAGATCACCGCGATGATGCGCGCGCCGGATCATAAGAACTTCCGCGAATGCGGCGATCAGTTTATGCGTTATTTTCTGCGCGGTCTGGCGGCTCGTGAACACGCGGCGAAGTAATTCTGCGGTATTGTTCCCGGCAGCGTCCTGTCTGACCGGGAAAACGCATTATTATACTAATTGATTCTATGATACCCGCTCTCTTCCAACAGCTTCTGCGAGCGAATCATTGACAGATAGTGCGCGGAACAGTTGTCAATTGATGATCCTGGCAATTTACAGAGGTCGCTCATTTTTGCCTGGGTAAAATCAATATTCACATATTCCGTAGCATAGCTATCATAATAGTCGATTCGCTCAGTCAAACCCGGTATACCCTGATAAGAGTCGCTGACTTGACTTAGCATTTTTTGTGCTTCTTCTTTATTATTGGCTTTCAGGATCTTATAAAGTATTTTATTTTCAGATGCTTGACGTAAAACGATATCCCCTTTGTAGTAATAGGTTAACTTGATTTCAATACCGTTGAGATTACCTACATAGCGTTGTGTTTCCTCTGACTCTTTGTTAGCGGCTATCTTTTTGATAAACGCTGTCATGTTATTTTGCTTTCCCTGGAGAGTATCGTTTTTCTGATCGCAGCCAGTTATGCTAACCGATAGAGAGAGCGCGAATAGTGGCAGCGCCATAAGGCGTAGAATCCGCATAACAATTCCTTGTCGTTAAGTATTGGTGTAGCCAGGAATTCAGGGATTATAGGCTTTGGCGAGGGGACTTACAGCGAGGCTGTCTTTTTTCGGAATTCATAAAGAAAAGACGCTGCCGAAGCAGCGCCCTGAGCGACTTTATCAGTCGATGCAATACATTATGCCTGCCAGTTATTTCGCTTCTTTAAAACCAGCGGCTTCCAGCAGCGTCTGGGTTTGTTTCATGCTGATACCTTTGCTGGTATCGCCGGACACCATTGTCCCAGAGATTCCCTGTAACGCTTTAAAGTCCACTTTTTCCATATCCACAGAGACGTTTTCCTGGGCATAGGTATCTTCATAGGTTAATTTTTCTTCCACTCCGGCGATATTTTTATATTTCGCGCTCAGCGGATCGAGAATTTTGGCGGCATCTTCTTTCGTTTTAGCGCCTACAGTGGCATAGCTGATTTTACTTTCAGACGTCTGCTTAATGATTTTGTCACCTTTATAGGTGTAGGTAATTGAAATTTCTGTCCCCGCCAGGTTTGCGTTAAAGGTCTTTGATTCTTCTTTATCGCCACAGCCAGCAAGAGAGAACACCAGTACGGAAGCCAAAGCCGCGGACAATAACTTGCCAGAAATTTTCATCTAAAACTCCATTTTATATAATGATTGGGTTATTTAAAATAATTTCAATGAATTAATTTAACCCAGTAATAGCAATGTATCAGGGAGAGATAGAATATGACTTTTAGCCGTTATTTAGCAGTCCGGATATGGAGTCTTGGCGCTATTGCTTATTAAGGAAAAAGTTAAAACGCGCGGATGGGGCGATATGCCACTCAGGATTAAGCGGTTAAAAAAGCCGGAGCATGCTCCGGCTTGTTGCTTATTTCACCTGCTGGCCAGGCTTCGCGCCGTCATCAGGGCTTAACAGGAAGATATCTTTCCCGCCAGGGCCGGCGGCCATCACCATTCCCTCGGAGACGCCAAAGCGCATTTTGCGCGGCGCGAGGTTGGCGACCATTACCGTCTGGCGGCCAACCAGCGTCTGCGGGTCCGGGTAGGCGGAACGAATGCCGGAGAAGACGTTACGCTTCTCGCCGCCCAGATCCAGCGTCAGGCGCAGCAATTTGTCAGATCCTTCCACAAACTCGGCGTTTTCAATCAGCGCCACGCGCAGATCGACTTTCGCAAAATCGTCAAAGGTGATGGTTTCCTGAATCGGGAAGTCGGCTAACGGGCCGGTAACCGGCGCGGTTGCGGCTTTCACCTCTTCTTTAGACGCTTCAACCAGCGCTTCAACTTGCTTCATGTCGATGCGATTGTAGAGCGCCTTAAAGGTGTTGACCTTGTGACCGAGCAGCGGCTGTTCAATAGCATCCCAGTTCAGTTCGCTGTTCAGGAAGGCTTCAACGCGTTCAGAAAGCGTCGGCAGTACCGGTTTCAGATACGTCATCAGCACGCGGAACAGGTTGATGCCCATTGAGCAAATGGCCTGCAGGTCCGCGTCGCGGCCTTCCTGTTTAGCCACCACCCACGGCGCTTGCTCGTCAACATAACGGTTAGCGACGTCGGCCAGCGCCATAATCTCACGGATAGCTTTACCGAATTCACGGCTTTCCCATGCTTCGCCAATCACCGCAGCGGCGTCAGTAAAGGTTTTATACAATTGCGGATCGGCCAGTTCAGCCGCCAGCACACCGTCGAAACGCTTATTGATAAAGCCTGCGTTACGGGATGCCAGGTTGACTACTTTATTGACGATATCGGCATTGACGCGCTGGACAAAGTCTTCCAGGTTCAGGTCTATATCATCAATGCGTGAAGAAAGCTTCGCGGTGTAGTAGTAGCGCAGGCTGTCGGCGTCAAAGTGTTTCAGCCAGGTGCTGGCCTTAATAAAGGTGCCGCGAGACTTAGACATCTTCGCGCCGTTCACCGTCACGTAACCGTGAACGAACAGGTTGGTCGGCTTACGGAAGTGGCTGCCTTCCAGCATGGCAGGCCAGAACAGGCTGTGGAAATAGACGATGTCTTTGCCGATAAAGTGGTACAGCTCGGCGTCGGAGTCTTTTTTCCAGTACTCATCAAAACTGGTCGTGTCACCGCGCTTATCGCACAGATTTTTGAAGGAGCCCATATAGCCAATCGGCGCGTCCAGCCAGACGTAGAAATATTTGCCCGGCGCGTTCGGGATTTCGAAACCAAAATACGGCGCGTCGCGGGAAATGTCCCACTGCTGCAGGCCGGATTCAAACCACTCCTGCATTTTGTTCGCCACCTGCTCCTGCAGCGCGCCGCTGCGGGTCCACGCCTGCAGCATTTCGCTGAATGACGGCAGGTCAAAGAAAAAGTGCTCGGAGTCACGCATTACCGGCGTCGCGCCGGATACCACGGATTTCGGCTCAATAAGTTCGGTCGGGCTGTAAGTTGCGCCGCAGACTTCGCAGTTATCGCCATACTGGTCTGCGGATTTACATTTCGGGCAGGTGCCTTTCACAAATCGGTCCGGCAGGAACATGCCTTTTTCCGGATCGTAGAGTTGAGAGATGGTGCGGTTCTTAATAAAACCGTTCTCTTTCAGGCGCGTATAAATCAGCTCGGACAGCTCGCGATTCTCGTCGCTGTGCGTTGAGTGGTAGTTGTCGTAGCTAATATTAAAACCGGCGAAATCGGTCTGGTGCTCCTGGCTCATTTCACCGATCATTTGCTCCGGCGTAATACCAAGCTGCTGCGCTTTCAGCATGATCGGCGTGCCATGAGCGTCATCGGCACAGATGAAGTTAACCTCATGGCCGCGCATTCGCTGGTAACGGACCCAGACATCAGCCTGGATGTGCTCCAGCATATGGCCGAGGTGGATAGAGCCGTTGGCGTACGGCAGCGCGCACGTTACCAGAATTTTCTTCGCGACTTGAGTCATAGTGGGTATTACTTCTTCTGTTGTAAAAAAGGGCTTTGATAGTACCAAAATGGTAATTACTGCGCCAATCGATAAGGGCATTTATCCGTAAATGAATAATTGTTACCGCTGGAGTAAACTACAAAGTTACAATCGTACTTTTCAGAACTACAAAAGGAGTCGGGATGAACGAACAATCCCAGGCCAAATCACCAGATACCCTGCGAGCGATGGTCGCCGGGACGCTGGCGAATTTTCAGCACCCAACCCTGAAGCATAACCTCACCACGCTTAAGGCGTTGCACCACGTCGCCTGGATGGATGATACGCTGCACGTTGAGCTGGTCATGCCGTTCGTCTGGAACAGCGCGTTTGAGGTCTTAAAAGAGCAATGCAGCGCCGATCTGTTACGTATTACAGGCGCAAAAGCGATCGACTGGAAACTGTCGTACAACATTGCGACGCTGAAACGCGTCAAAAATCAGCCTGGCATTAATGGCGTGAAAAACATCATTGCCGTGAGCTCCGGTAAAGGCGGGGTGGGTAAATCGTCCACGGCGGTAAACCTGGCGCTGGCGTTAGCGGCTGAAGGCGCAAAGGTCGGGGTTCTCGATGCCGATATTTACGGCCCGTCGATCCCAACCATGCTTGGCGCAGAAGATCAGCGCCCGACATCGCCAGACGGTACGCATATGGCGCCGATTATGTCTCACGGCCTGGCGACCAACTCGATCGGTTATCTGGTGACTGACGATAACGCGATGGTATGGCGCGGCCCAATGGCCAGTAAGGCGCTGATGCAGATGTTGCAGGAGACGCTGTGGCCGGATCTGGATTATCTGGTACTGGATATGCCGCCGGGAACCGGGGATATTCAGCTAACGCTGGCGCAGAACATTCCTGTTACCGGCGCGGTGGTGGTGACTACGCCGCAGGATATCGCGCTAATCGACGCCAAAAAAGGTATCGTGATGTTCGAGAAGGTGGAAGTGCCGGTGCTCGGCATTGTGGAAAATATGAGTATGCATATTTGTAGCAACTGCGGCCATCACGAACCGATCTTCGGCACGGGCGGCGCGCAGAAGCTGGCGGAAAAATACCATACTCAGCTTCTGGGTCAGATGCCGTTGCATATTAGTCTGCGCGAAGATCTCGATCGCGGTACGCCGACGGTGGTTAGCCGTCCGGAGAGCGAATTTACCGCGATCTATCGCGAACTGGCCGATCGCGTTGCGGCACAGCTTTACTGGCAGGGTGAAGTGATTCCGGGAGAAATCGCCTTCCGCGCGGTGTAATCCTCCTGACGTATTCTAAAGAGAATATGGCATTCACTGCATTAATATATATTGATGCAGTGAATGTATTAATAAAATAATAGCCCCCGCATTGTTAATTCCTGCTTAAACAGACAGGTGTTTATCTGAAATAATCGGCAAAAACATTATTTGAATTGATTATACCTATCCTACTGATTTATTTTTTCAATTGGTTTTAAGGTATCGATACGTTCATCCTGCTCATCAGGACGGCCTGCATACTGTTTGACGTTCACCAGAGGAACAATTGCTCACTATGAAAAAATATTTGCTGATGGGAATTATAGTTTCGGCTTATGGGATAAGCGTACCTGTTTTTGCCTCCGACACCGCAACATTAACCATCAGTGGAAAAGTGACCGCGCCAACGTGCAGTACAGAAGTGGTAAACGCACAGTTGCAGCAGCGTTGCGGCAACACTATCCACGTTTCAACGCTGCAAACACCCGCCGCTACGCCGATGAGAGGTGTGACAACGCAGCTATACACGGTGCCTGGTGATAGCACCCGACAGATTGTTGTTAATCATTACGACTAATTCTTATTAATTCCGCAGGCCCATATCATTGACATCAATGATATGGGCTTTTTTATTCGTTGTGTTTATATGTAAGGGCAGTAAATTTCGGAAATTAATAAGTTTACAAAATAATGATAAGCAATGATTATTTGTTGCAATTATATTGCAATCTGTAAATTGTTTTAAATCAACAAAACATCGTGTTTACATTGCGATAACCTCCTGTCTATGAGAATTTTCTTTGCAAGGGTTAATAACTCTTAACAAATAGAAATTACTTCATTAAGGAAGAGATTATGAAACGTTCACTTATTGCTGCTTCTGTATTGTCTGCTGTATTTATGAGCGCTGGGGCTTTTGCTGCTGATGAAGATATGGGTGAATTAAAAATCAACGGAGAAGTGGTAGGAACATCCTGTACGTTCGAAGGCGCAAATAGCGCGACTATTGAATTATCCCAGGTAGGTGTTGATAGATTGACTGACTTAAACCCTGGCGATATATATACAGGATACACTAGTCCAGAAGCGATTTTAAAAGTAAAATGTTCGAATACAGCTAATCCACGAATTAGTTTTAACCGTTCTCAATTTGTGGATAATATGCAAATCACCAAAAATAATGCTACTAATAATGGCGCGGGCTTCGCTGTTTATCTTGATGGTATTCAGGTGAAACCTGATGAGTCGGGGAATTACACTCTGAATTCAAGTAAGTTTGAAAATGGTGTATATACCCTGAACTTTTCTGCCCGCTATGCCGCCGTTGAAAATACTGTAACACCAGGTTCTGTTGAATCTGTACTGACAATGACGGTATTAACTGATTAACAATCTTTTTTTGGCGGCTAAGCTTTTAGCCGCTTGTATCTCTTTTATAAGGTTATCGGCCATGAAACGGATGATTGCATTATGCCTGGCTTGTGCCGCTATGCCTGCGTGGAGCGGCATTTATATATATGGTACACGTATTATTTATCCGGCGCAGAAAAAAGATATTACCGTACAATTAATGAATGACGGTAAACGAAGCTCACTCATCCAGGCGTGGATTGATAACGGTGATACCAGCCTGCCGCCAGAAAAACTACAGGTTCCATTTATTATGACCCCACCTGTAATTAGAGTCGCGGCAAATTCAGGTCAGCAATTAAAAATAAAAAAACTCGCTAATAACTTGCCTGGCGATCGTGAAAGTCTTTTCTACCTCAATGTACTGGATATTCCACCAAATTCAGACGAGAACAAAGATAAAAACATCATTAAATTTGCGCTACAAAACCGGATAAAGTTGATCTATCGTCCACCGGGGGTACAGAAAGTCGATAAAGCAACATTTTCCCGCTTGCAGTTGCTTCGTGCGCCAGGGAGTATTAGCGTGAAAAATAATTCCGCAAACTGGATCACTATTTCAGAAGTTAAAGCAAAAAGTAAAGTAAATAAAGAAACCTTATTGCTGGCTCCATGGTCATCGCAGAGTATCACCACAACGGCAGTTGTAAATAGTTATACCGTGACGCTAATTGATGATTCTGGGAATTATTTAAACGAGACTATCAAAATAGAAAATTAAAAGCGGGGAATTAACCTAAGGATAGATAATGGAAAAGTTAAACGCCATCACGCTGTCACTTTTTGCAGCGTTGCTTACTTCACCCGCCTGGGCTGAAGAAGAAACATTCGATACTAACTTTATGTTCGGTGGGTTGAAAGGTGAAAAGGTGTCCCGTTATCAGATTGATAGCACCAAACCCATGGCTGGCGTTTATGAGATGGACGTTTATGTCAATAAAGAATGGCGTGGAACTTATGAGGTTAATATTCAGGATGACCCCGATAGTACCTGTATTTCTCCGGATCTGATCGCCAGCCTGGGAATTAAATTTACCCCGCAGAGTACAACAGTAGAAAATGAATGTATTGCGCTGAAAACGGTGGTTCATGGAGGTAGTGTTTCTTATGACACTGCCGCTTTTAACCTTTATCTGAGCGTCCCTCAGGCTTATGTGTTGGAATATGAAGCGGGCTATGCGTCTCCAGAGACATGGGACCGTGGAATTAACGCTTTTTATACATCGTATTATGCCAGCGAATATTACAGCCATTATAAAAGCGGCGGTAGTGAGAAAAATACTTACGCAAATTTTGTCAGCGGATTGAATCTGCTTGGATGGCAATTACATTCTAACGCTAATTTTTCCAAAAGTGACAATTCAGCTGGCAAATGGCAGAGCAATACTCTGTATCTGGAACGTGATTTCCCGGCGGTACTGGGGACAATGCGTCTGGGGGAACAGTACACTAGCGGGGATATGTTTGATACGGTGCGCTTTCGCGGGGTGCGCTTCTGGCGTGATATGCAAATGCTGCCGCACTCTAAGCAAAATTTCGCTCCGGTTGTGCGTGGCGTGGCGCAAAGTAACGCCCTGGTGACGGTTGAACAGAATGGCTTCATTGTTTATCAAAAAGAAGTTCCGCCTGGCCCCTTTGTATTTGAAGATCTTCAGCTGGCAGGGGGGGGAGCCGATCTGGACGTGAGCGTTAAAGAGGCTGACGGTACTGTTTCACGGTTTATTGTTCCGTATTCTTCCGTTCCCAATATGGTGCAGCCCGGCGTAGCAAAATATGATTTCGCCGCCGGACGAAGCAGAATTGAAGGAGCCTCTCAGCAAACTGATTTTCTCCAGGGAACCTATCAGTACGGGGTCAATAACCTGCTAACGTTGTATGGCGGAACGATGTTAGCCAGCGATTATCGCTCATTTACCCTTGGCACCGGGTGGAACACGCTGATTGGCGCGGTATCTGTCGACGGTACGTTGTCTCATAGCAAGCAGGATAATGGCGATGTTTTTGATGGGGAAAGCTACCAGATTGCCTGGAATAAATATCTCCCGCAATCAGCCACCCATTTTTCTCTGGCAGCATATCGCTACTCATCACGTGATTATCGCACTTTTAACGATCATGTCTGGGCTAATAACCGGGACAACTATCGTCGCGATGATGACGATATTTATGATATTGCAGATTATTATGAGAATGACTTTGGGCGTAAAAATACTTTCACTCTCAATATTAATCAGACGCTACCCGATGGGTGGGGATATTTTACTGCCAGCGCCCTGTGGCGCGACTATTGGGGGCGTAGCGGTACAGGCAAGGATTATCAGTTAAGCTACAGTAATACCTGGCAGCGGCTCAGTTTTACGCTATCGGCAACCCAGACTTATGACAGCGATAACCGTGAAGATAAGCGCTTTAATATCTATTTATCGATTCCCTTAACATGGGGAGTAAAGGAGAATGGGGGAAATCGTGATATCCATTTATCGAATTCTACCACCTTTGACGATCAAGGTTATGAGGCGAATAACACCAGCCTTAGCGGCACGTTCGGTAATCGCGATCAGTTTAATTATACGACTAACCTCAGCCAGCAGCGACAGGAACACCAAACGACATTCGGGGGATCAGTAACCTGGAACGCCCCGCTGGCGACGGTCGGCGGCAGTTACAGCCAATCCAATCAATATCATCAGGTGGGCGGAAATATTCAGGGAGGGCTGGTTGCATGGGCCGATGGCGTGCATTTAGCCTCTCGCCTTAATGATACTATCGCGATTATTAACGCGCCGTACCTGGAAGGCGCGGCGGTGCAGGGGCGTCCCTATTTACGTACCAATGCAAAAGGTTATGCCGTATTTGAAGCATTGACGCCATACCGGCAAAATTTTATCTCTCTTGATGTCTCCGAGAGTGAAAGTGATGTCGCTCTGCTGGGAAACCGTAAAGTTACAGTGCCTTATCGCGGAGCCGTAGTGGTGGTTGATTTTGAAACAGAGACCAGTAAACCTTTTTATTTCCTGGCGCGGCGCGCAGATGGCGAGCCTTTAACGTTTGGTTATGAAGTGGAAGATGACGAGGGAAATAATGTAGGACTGGTAGGTCAGGGGAGCCGGGTATTTATTCGTACTGAAAAGGTTCCCGTTTCGGTAAAAGTCGCAACAGATAAACAACAGGGTCTTTTCTGTAAGATCACTTTTGATAAACAGATTGATGAAAATAACGTTTATATTTGTCGGTAATCTTTAGGTGACGCCATGAAAAGACTACTATTTTTATTAATAATGATGCAGTTTACGCAGTTGGGTTACGCGGCGTGTAATGCGACCTTAACCAACACGAAGGATTATACGATTCAATCCGACAGCTTAATGCTGGGGGGGGAGGAGTCAGCCATTATTACAAATGGTTTCACTGACGCCAATTGTTCTAATAGTGATGTTGTGACTAAATTAGAGACATCCGATCATATTATTGGTATGGGGCCGAATGATAGTGTTAAGTTAAAATTAAAAGTTGAATGGCAAAGCAGTAGTGCGATAAATATGCGCAACCAAAACGGTGTAATTGAAGCCCCCTATAAGATAACGATTTCAGAAATAAACTCACTGGAGGCGGTGACTGTGTCTGCCAGGGGGGGATACTCGGTTACGATAGATAATATAACGGTGATGTCGGGTGCAAAGAATCAATGGAGCGGTAGCGATTGGGTGGTATTTATTTTAAAATATATTGGCTGTTGGGGGAATAGAGAGTGTGTTGCGAACGTTATCACTGATCTGAATGGGAAAGGCGTTTATAAAGCCAATTTAACGATAAATTACAACCGTAAAGAAACTACCTGCGCCCCCCAGAATCTCACCATCACGCTGGACCCGGTGCCTATGACTAAACTCCGCACTAAAGGAGAGGTTAGTGAATTTTCTAAGCAGGGTGATATTATTCTGGATTGCAAAAATCAGGTACGGAATGCGATGCTGACATCACGGCAAATAGCGGTGAATCTACGTAGTGATTTAGTCTGGGATGAGAATGAAGCAGTCCTGAAACCGGATAACGATAATGGCGTTGGGTTTATCTTAAGAGATTCAAATCGGAGCCTGCTTAAAATAAACAAAGGAGCAGCGATAAACAGTATTTTCAAAACCTATGCCAAAGGCAGTGCAGTGAATTCGGTGGAAGCTATTCCTGTCTTTGCCACATATTATGTTCTTGATCCTGCAAAAGTTAAAGCGGGGCCATTACAATCGAAAGCATTAATCGTGGTATCTTATAATTAATTTTATGCTGTACGCACTCTTTATACAAAGAGTGCGTATATCATTATCGATGATAAAAAATCTCGCCATCATAGGCTTTGATGATTTTTCCATCGGTATCGTTAATCAGTACATACGCGCCGCCCATATAGGTCCAGTGAGTACCGGCATCTGGCGCGGGCAGATTACGTAATTTCCACTGTTTAATATTATACTCATCGGTGCGGTACATTTGCGGAACGGTATCGCCGGGCTTGAAGTGGGTGAAGTCGGCGATAAAGCTTTTTAACTCATATTGATCAATGCCCGTTGTCGCGGGGGCGGCCCATGCAAAACTGGTTGCAAGCAACAGCGCGCAAGGCAGCAACTTACTTTTCATACTTTTACCCTCCACATATGCGGGTCAGTTAACATCGTGTGTATCATTTCTGCTGGTGGCGTATCTGACAAGCGCTATTTTGTTATCTCACGCCCCTTTTCGTAAAAAGTGTAAACGAAAGCGTCGTGCAGCAACATATCCGCCAGCAAGTTTGCCAGAACCGAATAGGTTTTGAGAACTATCTGATAACGCTGAAATTATCATCCGCCGTTGGCTGTAAATTTACATTGTCTGGCGCAGACAGTATGCTTAATAGCGAAACCCCGCTTAACACGGTGGGGCTTGACGACTCGGGGTGCCCTTCTTTGTGAAGGCTGAGAAATACCCGTACCACCTGATCTGGATAATGCCAGCGTAGGGAAGTCTGACACTGCTCGTGTCCCTTCTTCACGCGGGCAGGAGCTGAACCATGCAGCCTGACCTGCACTGCCGCACGCTTGCGGCGCATACGTTAAAACACTTTCGCGCGCTCTCCCCGCTTACGCACTGTATGACGAATGACGTCGTACAAACGTTTACCGCCAATACGTTGCTGGCGCTGGGCGCTTCACCCGCCATGGTGATTGATCCTGTCGAGGCCAGACCGTTTGCCGCCATCGCCAACGCCTTGCTGGTTAATGTCGGAACATTAACCGCCTCACGCGCTGAAGCGATGCGTGCGGCGGTAGAAAGCGCTTATGATGCCAAAACGCCGTGGACGCTTGATCCTGTCGCAGTAGGCGCGCTGGAATTTCGTCGGCGATTTTGCCTGGATCTCTTGTCCCTGCGCCCGGCGGCAATACGCGGCAACGCCTCGGAAATCCTGGCGTTAGCCGGCATGGCGCTGGGCGGACGCGGCGTAGATACCACCGAGGCGGCGTTGGCCGCACTGCCTGCGGCGCAGGCGCTGGCGCGTCAGATAGACTGCATCGTTGTGGTTACCGGAGAGGTAGATTATGTCACTAATGGTCAGCGCACGCTGAGCATTCCCGGCGGCGATCCGTTAATGACTCGCATTGTAGGCACCGGCTGCGCGTTGTCGGCGGTCGTCGCCGCCAGTTGCGCGTTACCGGGCGCCGCGCTGGACAATGTCGCGTCGGCCTGCTGCTGGATGAAACTGGCTGGACAGACCGCGGCAGAGCGTAGCGAAGGACCGGGCAGCTTCATCCCGGCTTTTCTTGATGCGCTCTATCATCTGGATGTGGAGGCGGCCAATGAAGAGAATTAACGCGCTGACGATTGCCGGTACCGATCCCAGCGGCGGGGCCGGTATCCAGGCGGATCTCAAGACCTTTTCCGCGCTGGGCGCATATGGCTGTTCGGTCATCACCGCGCTGGTGGCGCAAAATACCTGTGGCGTACAGTCGGTGTACCGGATAGAGCCGGACTTTGTCGCCGCTCAACTTGATTCCGTGCTCAGCGATGTGCGCATTGATACCACGAAAATCGGGATGCTGGCGGAAACCGATATTGTCGAGGCCGTGGCGGAACGACTACAGCGCCATCATGTACGTAATGTGGTGCTGGATACGGTGATGCTGGCGAAAAGCGGCGATCCGTTGCTCTCGCCCTCTGCGATAGAAACATTACGCGTCCGGCTGTTGCCGCAGGTATCGCTGATTACGCCTAATTTGCCGGAAGCCGCAGCGTTGCTGGATGCGCCCCATGCGCGTACGGAACAGGAGATGCTGGCGCAGGGGCGGGCGTTACTGGCGATGGGGTGTGAAGCGGTATTAATGAAAGGCGGGCATTTAGAGGATGCGCAAAGCCCGGACTGGCTCTTTACCCGTGAGGGCGAGCAACGTTTTAGCGCGCCGCGTGTGAACACCAAAAATACGCATGGGACGGGCTGTACGTTGTCGGCGGCGCTGGCGGCGTTACGGCCCCGGCATCGCAGTTGGGGAGAGACGGTAAACGAGGCGAAGGCATGGCTTTCGGCGGCGTTGGCGCAGGCGGACACGCTGGAAGTGGGGAAGGGCATTGGTCCGGTACATCATTTCCACGCGTGGTGGTAGTATACTGCCTACAGACCCGTCGTCAGGAAATGATAAATGGAACAAGCGCATACCCGGCTCATCGCGCAACTGAATGAACGAATTTCAGCGGCGGATAATACGCCGCTATACATGAAATTCGCCCAGACGGTAAAGGATGCCGTGCGCAGCGGTATTCTTGAGCACGGTAATATTTTGCCTGGCGAACGCGATCTCAGCCAGCTTACCGGCGTCTCGCGCATCACGGTACGGAAAGCGATGCAGGCGCTGGAAGAAGAGGGTGTCGTCACGCGCGCCCGTGGCTACGGTACGCAAATCAATAATATCTTTGAATATTCTCTGAAAGAGGCGCGGGGATTTTCTCAGCAGGTTGTCTTGCGCGGCAAAAAACCGGATACGCTATGGGTTAACAAACGCGTGGTAAGTTGTCCGGATGAGATCGCGCAGCACCTGGCGATCCCCGCAGGCAGTGACGTCTTTTTACTCAAACGCATTCGTTATGTTGATGAGGACGCGGTATCGATTGAAGAGTCCTGGGTGCCCGCGCATCTGATTCATGATGTCGACGCGATTGGCATTTCGCTGTATGACTATTTTCGTCGCCAGCACATTTACCCTCAGCGTACCCGATCTCGCGTCAGCGCCCGGATGCCGGATGATGAGTTTCAGTCGCATATTCAAATGGATGGTAAAGTGCCGGTGCTGGTGATTAAGCAGGTGGCGCTCGATCAGCAGCAGCGGCCTATTGAATACAGCATCAGTTATTGTCGTAGCGACCTATACGTTTTTGTGTGCGAGGAGTAGCGCCTCGCGTGTGGGCGCGCAGTCGCCGCCGCGATGCCCGACCACCCAGCTCGCCACCGCATTTCCCAGCAGTACGGCATCCGCGAGCGACCAGCCTGACGCCAGTCCTGCCAGCACGCCGCCAGCATGGCTGTCGCCTGCGCCGATGGTATCCACCACGGTTGTCGGAAACGCTGGCACAACGCCGGAAGATTGCGCGCTAAAATACCACGCTCCGTCTTTATCGTGGCGCACCACCAGCGGCGCGGAAAAGCGTTTTACCCATGCTTCGCCGAAAGTGCGCGTATCGGTCGCAAGCCCGGTGCGTTCCGCAGCGATGATGGCTTCCTGGCGGTTGAGGGAGACGATGGGCCGGCAGGCCATAATGCGCGCCATTGTATCGTCTGTAATATCACCGATTCGTGGGCCAAAATCGATAAAAGGCGTTACATCGTCGACGGTTTCCAGCCACTGGATCAGTGGTTCGCCACAGGACGAGGCCAGTTGATAGCCGGACAGGTAGACAAGACTGCCCCGCGGTGTCCTGAGCTGCGACAGCCAGTCCGCATTCCACTGGTTTTCCACGCCGCTAAAAGACATAAACGTGCGTTCGCCATCCGGTTCGACTAACGCCAGACACCAGCCGTTATCCCCTTCAACCGCGTCAATCACGCTGGATAATCCCTCTTTTGCCAGACGGCGGCGAATCCTCTCCGCCCACACGCCCTGGCCCAGCGGCAGCGCATTGCTGGCGTCAATCCCCAGTCGTTTCAACGCCACGGCAATATTCAGCGCACAGCCGCCGACATTGACGCTCTGTTGTTGCAGTTCAATATCGCCTCCGCGACGCGGCAACGTCCAGGCGTCGGCAATGATATCGATCACTGCCGCGCCGATAACGGTGAGCGGACGCCGGGTATGCAGGGTCGGTAATAATGTCAGCAACCGTGCGCCGTTCATAGTGCCTCCCGCCGTTGACGATAACTCGCCAGCGCAACGGCATAGCGCGCAAAATCCAGCTGATTAACCTCGTCCAGCGTTTGCTTTAACTGGGGGTTAATGGCGCTTACCCCGTGCAACGCGCCGCAAATGGCGGTAGCCATCGCGCCGATAGTGTCGGTATCGCCGCCGAGGTTAGCGCACAGCACGGCACAGCGGTTAGGATCGGTATTCGCCAGTTCCACCATGGCGATAGCGCAGGGAACCGATTCAATGGTGCTGGTTCCCGCGCCGATAATCTGATAGAGCTGTTCGCTGGCAGATTCGACGCCGTCGGCGCGGCGGACAATGTTTAGCGCCAGTTCCAGACGTGACGATAGCGAGGCGCTAAACGTGGTAATACGCGCTGTCTGCGCCTGATGGGCGACGGCGGGGAGCGAGTCGGCAATACTTTGCCACGTGTCGCCGTTAACCGCTCGCGAGACGGCCCAGGCGACAACCACGGCGCCAGCCACCGCCAGATCGGATTTATGCGTCGGGCTGGAGGCTAACGCTACTTCTGCTATAAAGGCTGTCAGGTTAGTTGGTGGCAACAGGCAGCCCAACGGCGAAACGCGCATGGCCGCGCCGTTAGTCACGCCGTTATTTTCCAGCGCCGCGATGGGGATGCCGTCGCGAATCGCATTCAGCGCAATTTTTGACGTCGGGCCGAGTACATTTTTATTGAACGCATCAAAGCGTTCCGCCCAGGCGAGGATGTTACGTCCAATAATCTCGGGATCAATACTGCCTTCGCATTCGAGTAGCGCGTCGGCCAGGCAGAGCGCCATTGCGGTATCATCCGTAAACTCCGCGCGGTTAAAATAGCAGGCGGCATTATTCTCTTTTGGCCCGGGCAGAAAGCGGTCAATCCAGCCGAAATGCGCTTTGACGCGCGTTCTCGGCCACAGCTCAGAGGGCATTCCCATCGCATCCCCTAACGCTTGCCCGTAAAGAGCACCGAGAATACGTTCTGCTTTCATTTTACTTCCCCTTGTGTCAACGCAATATCGCGATCGTCAATAGCAGTGATCTCTTTGTCCGATTCGCGAAAGAAAATCATAAACAGTAGCGCGATGACGGCAATCATCACCGCGCCAAACGTCCACATGCCCGCCCAGTTGAATGTCAGACCGTTAACCGGTTGCGGATAAGCAAACATTTTTTCCATCATCACACCGCCGAGGCGATAGCCCAGCAGGCTGCCGAATCCCTGACAGCAGAGGGTGATAAGCCCTTGCGCAGCGGTACGCATATGAACCGGCGCTTTTTTATCGACATAAATGTAGGCGGTGACGTAGTAGAAATCGTAACTTACGCCGTGCAGCAAAATACCGAGGAACAGCAGGGCGTAAGTGAAGTACGTCTCCGCGCCGCCATAGACAAAAAAGCCGTAGCGGATCGCGGCGGTAATAAGACCAAGCAATAATACCTTTTTAATACCAAAGCGCTTAGTGAAAAAGGGCAGCGCCAGCATAAAGAAGATTTCAGAGAACTGGCCGAGCGTCATCCAGCCGGTGGCGTTTTTCATTCCCACTTCTGTCAGATAGCCGTTAGCGAAGATGTAGTAGAAGGCCAGCGGCATTGCAAACAGGAAGGAACAGAAGAAGAAAACGAGAAAGTTTTTATCGCGCAGCAGGACCAGCGCATCCAGCCCCAGCATCACTTTAATATCCATCTTGCCGGTGCTTTTTGGCGGCGTGTCTGGCAGACAGAACGCAAATACGCCCAGCAACGCTGAACTTGCGGCGGTTATGAGCAGTGGAATGTTGGTGGGGGAAATATCGTTATAGCCTAACATTTGCGGCAGGAATCCACAGGCGAGGCCGGAGGCAATCCACCCAATGGTTCCCATAACGCGAATGCGTGGAAAATCGCGTTCAACGTCCGGTACGTTAGCGAAGGCAATGCTGTTTGTCAGCGCGATGGTCGGCATATAGGTCAATGAATAGGCCAGAAGCAGCGGAAAGAATCCGGCGAAGGTGGTTTGCTGCGCCGCGAAATACATCAGTACGGCACCCGCAAACATCAGTACCGCCAGGACTTTTTGCGCCGAGAAAAAACGGTCGGTAACGGAGCCGACCAGAATCGGCGACAGGATCGCCGCAATGGCGGTACAGGCATAAGACCAGCCTATTTCACCGGCGGAAAACCCGCTTTTATTTAGCCATAGCCACAGGGGGACGAACCAGGCGCCCCAGATAAACCACTCCACGAACATCATGAACGACAGTTTAAAGGTCGTTTTCATTTTTGAATCCTTCATGACAGGTAAGGTACGCCACGACAATACCATTTAATAATACCTTTTAAATACCATTGAGCATTAATTTTGACCGATCTAACACTTTTTCGGACGTGAATCGAGTCAGCAGATAGCGCCGAAAAAATGCGCTAAAGTTGGCAAAAATGGTCGGTCAGTACCAGGCTTATTGCGACCCGCAATCTGCGGGGCAGGACTATTCACCTTCCGATACCCTATCGGAACTTACGGGAGCATAGCTATGACTGATATTGCGCAGTTGCTTGGCAAAGACGCCGACAGCCTTTTACAGCATCGTTGTATGACCATTCCTTCCGATCAGCTTTATCTACCCGGCAAGGATTACGTTGACCGGGTGATGATTGACAATAATCGTCCACCAGCCGTTCTGCGTAATATGCAGACGCTCTATAATACTGGACGCCTGGCGGGAACAGGATACCTTTCGATACTGCCCGTCGATCAGGGGGTGGAGCACTCCGCCGGCGCTTCTTTTGCGGCCAACCCGCGCTACTTTGACCCAAAAAATATTGTTGAATTGGCGATTGAGGCCGGCTGTAACTGCGTGGCCTCTACCTACGGCGTACTGGCCTCGGTTTCACGGCGCTATGCGCACCGTATTCCGTTTTTGGTCAAACTGAATCACAACGAAACATTGAGCTATCCGACAGAGTACGATCAGACCCTGTACGCCAGCGTTGAGCAGGCGTTTAATATGGGCGCCGTGGCGGTAGGCGCGACGATCTATTTCGGTTCGGAACAGTCTCGTCGCCAGATTGAAGAGATCTCCGCCGCTTTTGAGCGTGCGCATGAGCTGGGTATGGTGACCGTATTGTGGGCTTACCTGCGTAATTCTTCCTTTAAAAAAGACGGCGTCGATTACCATGTATCCGCTGACCTGACGGGGCAAGCCAACCATCTGGCCGCTACGATTGGCGCGGATATTGTGAAACAGAAAATGGCCGAGAATAATGGCGGTTATAAAGCGGTCAACTTCGGCTATACCGACGACCGCGTGTACAGCAAACTGACCAGCGATAACCCGATTGATTTGGTACGTTACCAGTTGGCGAACTGCTATATGGGACGCGCCGGGCTTATCAACTCCGGCGGCGCGGACGGCGGCGACACTGATCTCGGCGACGCGGTTCGTACCGCGGTGATCAACAAACGAGCCGGTGGAATGGGGCTAATTCTGGGACGTAAAGCCTTTAAGAAATCGATGGCTGATGGCGTGAAGTTGATTAACGCCGTACAGGATGTCTATCTGGATAGCAAAGTCACCATCGCCTGAGTTTAACGAAGAAAAGCCGGATGTGAGCGCATCCGGCCAGCGACAGGTGTTATTAACGTAGCAACGGGCAGTCTGGCGGCAGCCGACAGCGTAATGCGCCAGGTAGCACCTCAATATGAAATTCTTGTCCGCTGAGTGGTTCGCCATCCAGATTAAACGTGATTTCATGCGGCGCATGAATATTAAACCACGCCGAGGCGCCGTCAATAATATTCGGATTGTCATCTGACTGCGTGAGTGTGGAAAACAGCGCCGGCAGCAGCTCTTCGCCGGTAAAAATCCGTAGCTGTAACAGTCCGTCGTTAATCAGCGCGGTGGGACATAATTGCTGCCCGCCGCCGGCCTGACGACCGTTGCCGATGCCGATCACCAGCGCATCTCCCTGCCAGTGAAAGTTTTCGCCACGTATTTCGCAGCGGTCAGGGGTCAGCGTATCCATTCTCATCAGACCGTGGATAAGATAGGAGACGCCGCCCAACGCGGCCTTGAGTTTTTCCGGCGTTTCGGTGGTAATGCGGGTGCCAAAACCGCCCGTCGCCATATTGATAAAACAGGTTTTATCATTGACCCTGGCCATATCAATTTCCATCGCGTTTCCGGCAATCGCCAGTTTCAGCGCTTTGTCCAGCGCTTCAGGAATACCGGCGCTGGTGGCAAAATCGTTGGCAGTGCCGAGCGGCAAAAGGCCCAGTGCAGGGGCTACGCCGTCGCGGATCTGGATGAGCGCGGTCGACACTTCATTAATGGTACCGTCTCCGCCGCCGGCAATCACCGTTTCAACGCCCAGTCTACGGGCTTCATCAACGTAACGCTGCGCGTCGCCTTTTTCCCAGGTTACCCGAACGTGAATCTGTATACCTTCGTCGCGAAGGAGAGTAATGACCTCACGTAGCGGCTGGTTATCAGCGCTTTTGCCATTGAGGATCAGTAAGCTGGCGGGAAAGTTAGCCATCCGTTATGCCTTAATAGGTTGAACAACAATCTCCAGAAAGTGTATAGCAGAAATGAAAAAGCGAGGTCAGAACAGGATGAAAATTGAAATGTTGCGCACTTATTGCTTTACCGTTTTTCTTCCTGCTGTACGCAGCGGTAAGCGAAGCATGGTTTAAGGCAAATGGCGACAAGAGAGATGCCGGTATGCGCATTGAGTAGCGCTTGTGAGGGTGCAGGGAAATCACAAGGGGTAGTCAGACGCTTTCCGATATAGCGCCTTTGATAACGAAACGGAGAATTAACAAGACGAACATACGTCAGTTATCAGTATTAATTTCAAACACCATAATATCAGATAAAAACCTGATATTTATTACCAAACATACTTTTTAATAGCATAAAATCGAAATGTTCTTTAGACTCTTTAGCAGAAACTCGGCGCACTATTAGAAGCACGCTACTATATATCAAATAAAACCTATTTAGATGATGGCTTAGCGCGGTGTCCTATAGTCGTACCGTTGCCTGATGTATCGCTTTTCTCATAAACATAAACAGGCATGTGCATGAAGAGGTTTATATGAATGTCACTTCAGGCGTGAATGCGCAAACGCCATTGCTCCCTCCTTCTGAACGGGGTAATGACGAAAAACCGGTAGCTGAAATCGTTGATTTTAACGCTTACGGCAATAAACCCAGATGTTTAATGTGCCTGGGAACCACGGCATTGTTTACAGGTGTTTTCAGTGGGGTATGCTCAGGGGCTGTCGCCAGTGTCAGTAGTGGTACTGCATATACTACCGCCCTGACGGTTTTAGGCGCATCGTTTGGCATGGGGGGAATTGGTATGATGGGAATATGCGCCGGACTATACCTTAGCGCAAATGGCATCAGAACCCGGCCAGCCTGGCCATAAATGAGCAAACACAGCAAGTCATAGGGAAAAGACGAATTCCGACGATGACACGGGGTGTTAATCGTCCAGACCAGAGGCTTATGACTTATATAGAAACGCTTTAGATAGAGTATGGGGTGTTATGTATTCAAGAGCCGATCGCTTATTAAGACAGTTTTCACTAAAATTAAATGCCGATTCAATTGCCTTTGACGAAAACAGATTATGCTCATTTATTATAGATAACCGTTACCGTATCTTACTAACAAGCACTAACAGTGAGTATATAATGATATACGGTTTTTGCGGAAGACCTCCGGATAATAATAATCTTGCTTTTGAATTTCTCAATGCTAATTTATGGTTTGCAGAGAATAATGGACCACATTTGTGTTATGATAATAACTCACAATCATTATTACTGGCTCTCAACTTCTCACTCAATGAAAGTTCTGTAGAGAAACTTGAATGTGAAATTGAGGTAGTTATTAGATCAATGGAGAATCTGTATCACATTTTACAGGATAAAGGAATAACTCTGGATACCGATTATACGTGACGGTGGGAAGGGTGTTTGGTGATCTGGTGGTAATAGAGGATAATCAACCCCGGCAAAACTTACATGGCCTGATGAAGGTGGACTGAGCGTAGGTGCGATGGTTTGAGTATTACTTTGACATGAAATCAAACCTCTAATCCGGGAAAACATTATTTTAATCCTTGTAAAAGCGGCATTAAAACGTGCCATAACTTTACACGCTTAAATTATCGGTTTTTAACCTTAATTTAATAACCTGGAAACTTTTTGTATAAGTTCGCACAAAGCAGTTCTTGATTTAATTCACTGATTTTAAACGTAAATATCAGAATGCTAAGTCCTGAGTCTGACCGGATGCGGGAGGATTGTGACTTGCTGGCTGGCCATGAATAGTGGAGGTCTGTAAACCTAAGCGCCCATTTGCGCTTTGGTTAGTGTGGTCAATTTTTGGATGTGGCGGAAAGTACCACTTTTTTATTGATTATACGCAAAAAATAAGCCTGCGTAAGGGAGATTACGCAGGCCAAGGAGGTGGTTCCTGGTACAGCTAGCATTTATGGGTTATGTTTTTCAGCGCGTTGAATAATACCCGCATTGAGCGAAGCGGTATGTGATCAATTTCTAAGAATCTTCCCGCCATGAAAAAATAACCGCAATTAACTACTTAGCATGGGGGTTACGCGTTGATTCGCCTGAGAAATTACGCATCAATAGTGCGTAATCCAGCGTAACGTCCTGCGGGACGGGCATCCAGACGGTATAGCCATCGCCAGGCGCCACCGGCATAGCGTCGCCTTTGGCGTTCTCCATCTGTTCCAGGGTGAAATTGATATTTCCCTGCGGTGTCATCAGCTCCAGACTATCGCCAACGGAGAATTTATTTTTCACCGCCACGGCCGCCAGTTGGCCTTTACGCTCGCCGGTGAACTCGCCGACAAATTGCTGGCGTTCGGAAACGGAGTACCCGTACTCGTAATTCTGGTAATCGTCGTGCGTATGGCGACGCAGGAAACCTTCGGTATAGCCGCGATGAGCCAGACCTTCCAACGTTTCCAGCAGCGTAGGGTCGAAGGGTTTACCCGCGGCGGCGTCGTCGATGGCCTTACGGTAGACCTGCGCGGTACGGGCGCAGTAATAAAAGGATTTGGTGCGGCCTTCGATTTTCAGCGAGTGGACGCCCATTTTCGTCAGGCGCTCCACGTGGGCGATAGCGCGCAAATCTTTTGAGTTCATGATATAGGTGCCATGCTCGTCTTCGAACGCGGTCATGTATTCGCCCGGTCTTTGGGCCTCTTCTATCATAAACACTTTATCCGTCGGCGCGCCGATACCGAGCGTCGGCTCAACGTTCTGTACCGGAATCGGTTCGTGCTTATGCACGATGTTGCCGACAACGTCTTCTTTTCCTTCCTGCACGTTATATTCCCAACGGCAGGCATTGGTGCAGGTGCCCTGGTTCGGATCGCGTTTATTGATGTAGCCGGAAAGCAGGCAGCGGCCGGAATAGGCCATGCATAGCGCGCCGTGGACGAAAATTTCTATTTCCATATCCGGCACCTGCTGGCGAATTTCCTCAATCTCTTCCAGCGACAGCTCGCGGGAGAGAATCACACGGGTCAGCCCCATCTGCTGCCAGAATTTTACCGTCGCCCAGTTTACGGCATTAGCCTGTACCGACAGGTGAATCGGCATTGCCGGGAAGTGCTCGCGTACCAGCATAATCAACCCTGGATCGGACATGATCAGCGCATCCGGGCCCATCTCGACGACGGGTTTCAGGTCACGGATAAAGGTTTTGAGCTTGGCGTTATGCGGGGCGATGTTCACCACCACGTAGAATTTTTTTCCGAGCGCGTGGGCTTCGTTGATGCCAAGCTGCAAATTTTCGTGATTGAATTCGTTATTACGCACGCGTAAAGAGTAGCGCGGTTGGCCCGCATAGACGGCATCGGCACCGTAAGCGAAAGCGTAACGCATATTTTTCAGCGTTCCCGCCGGCGAAAGGAGTTCTGGTTTAAACATCATTTTCTCGTTCTGATGACAGGTCAGATCCGCCTCACCTGATGAGGCGGCTGGAGGAGAGTCCTCACTTTAAGGGCGGGCATTGTAGCGCCGTGGGAGAGGGGAGTAAACCACCTTACACCATTGAGTTGACCTGTCCCGGCAGCTCTGAGTTCGGGATGCGGACGGTATACCAGGCGAAACGAAAGCGTTTCCAGAAAGAATCGAAATGCAGGTGGTCCAGGCAGTCCATAACGATTTCATTATCCGGGTAAAGCGTGAAGGCAAAATGTGCCCAGCGTGCGCTTAGCTTCATATTAAACAGCGTTCGATCGTGTTTATTACCGTGCAGGCGCGATAGGGTCACCATAGCATGTAGCGTGCCTTTGTTGGCCTCTTGTTGCACCAGTTCCAGATGCTTATGCGCCAGCGTAATATCCTTCACTTCAAAAATATTCAGCAGGAACAAGCCCCAGGCTTCTTTATGCCCGAACTGATGCGCCAGCCAGAGATTATCGAGCAGTTCTTTTTCATAAGCGGAACGTTTTTCGGTATCAAGTTCTTGTTTACTCAGACGCTGGTTGCAGATGCCAATGCTGAAATGAATATTTTTCAGGTCATTTTCATAGTCGGTATAGCCTCCGTTATCTATTAATTTGTACGGGGTGCTCTCGCGCAGCGCTAACTGCCGGTGCAAAATCTCCGCCGCGCGCTGAAAATACCCTAACGCGATGGCAGGATCGTAAGGTAGTAGGCCTTTGTTCTCTTTATTATTGTGTTCAAGGCCCAGCAGGTTTAGCGCGGCGGGTATATTTCTTTGTGCGCCCAGCTCTGCCAGCGGCACGAAATGTTCCGGGAGCCCGAACCAGTTGAAATTTTTAATCGCCGCCCGCCAGTTATGGTTATATTGAATGTCGGCGACGCTATCGAGCCAGGCGAGGCCTTGCGCCTCATCCTTTTCGAAACCCAATAGCCCGGCGTACTGAAAGTAGCCACGACGGATTTTCGGCACTGCGAATTCCGTTTGCTGCGCATTCTGACAGAGAAAATTATACATCCACCAGGTGTCAGGAAAATCGCGCAGGGCGAACTTTATCGTGTCATCAGAGAAGTAATTGTTGAGCTTAACTTTTTCCACGATCGAACGCTGAAGGGTTCGCCAGAGCGCGTCATTATCGTCCAGATCGCTATAGCAGACCCGCAGCCACTCCAGCGCGTTGTGGCGAGATTCCTGGATATGCGCTCGCAGGCTAATCTCTTCGGCTTTGGCGATAATACGTTCCTGTTCTGCCGGGGAGTCAACCTCTTTGATGCGCAGATCGCGGTGATCGTCCCACCAGATTAATAGCTCCAGATGTTCACGTTCTGCGGCAGAAAGGTGATCGCATACGCTTGATTCCAGAAATTCGCGGATCTCCTCGTGAGACCCTCTCCAGCGTGGCATACGAAACGGGATATATTCATCCAGCACGTAAAATGCCGTCGGGAAAATAGCCAGGCAGACGGCGAGCCAGTATTTTTGCCCGGCATCGTCATCGCACTCCGGCAATACGGACGGGCGCGGCAAATTTGGGCAAACCGCGTCGGCAAACGACAGCCCGGAATGGGCCATCAGCGCGTCCACCTCCTGCGGTGAATGGCGATGATATTCAGCCAGATCCTCCATTAATGGCTGCCCGGCAACATCCGCGCCCACGAGGAACTCAACCAGCCAGTCGGGCTGGCCGAAGACTTTTGAGTTGGTGCTGGTCAGGGCCGCCGCCATCCACTGGCGCGGTTCACAGTCGATAGCATTGAGCGCGGCGATGACCATCCGTTCGTTGCAGGCGGCGGCGCAGATCCACATCGCTCGGGTGGTTTCTCTCGCCCAGCCATAGCTGCGGTAAAGCCACGCACGGTGATTCCAGTATTGCGCCTCGGCAAGCCAGGCGTGAGTGGAGCGGGGACGAGCGCGCTGCCACTTTTTGATCAGCGCTAATCCTTGCGGCCCAGCCTCAACCAGCGTGTCCATATCGTAAAAAGGGTTGTCCATTTGATTCCAGGCGAAGAAATAGCGCTTTTCCGCTTCGCGGCTGGTAAAGCTCTCCGTCAGCGCCTGGTTGTAGCGTTCGTCCAGTTCGTCATAGCGTTCTTCACGCAGCAGGCCGGAAATATCGGCGATATGCCACTCGCGATGCCCGTCATTGAGGGGATTTTTGTGGTTGCACATCTCAAACATAGCGTTGAGCAGGCGGTCATCCTGTTCCATAAATAGTCCTTTAAATCGGCTCGAAAATTTTGAATTCATTCCACGGCAGTTGTCGCCAGCGGCTGACAGGGTCTTGCAGATAATGGGTGGCTTCCTGTAAATCCCGTCCGGCAAGCGCTGTTGGCGTGTCACGTAGCGTGAGCCATACCCGGCGGGCGCGAACGTAGGCGGTGGCGTAATCCTCCCAGGAATCAAAACAGTCCTGAGCGCGCTGGGCGTTAAGTAATAACACCAGCCAGGCCTGATGTACGTCGCACCAGCCGAGCCCGGCGATACAGCGGGTCAGAAAGGCGGTGCGCATGCAGTCGAAAGCCAGCGCGTCGCGGACCTGGCCCTGGGCCGCCAGATGATGATAAAACGTGCGCGGCGAGCTGCCGATGCCCGCAGGCCAGCGGCGTAAGATATCCTCAACCTTGTGGCGTAACGCCGCGCCGTCGAGGTTCTCGCTCAAGCCCAGCTCTTTTTTTACCTGCTGTGCCAGATAGCGGCGTTTGTCATCGTCAAGTTTGAAGACCAGCTCAACGCCTTTGGTCGGTAGCCCGTTGCGTCGGGCGAGGATATCGGCTAGCGCCAGCGCCCATTGCCGCCGCCGGGTATCGCGACGCAGATCCTTCAGACGATCTTTTTCTTTCTCCTCGGCGATACGGGCCGCAATCAGCGGTTTGTTTTTTTTGTAGTTGCGCCAGCTAAAAAATAGGGCGGCAATAATAAGAACAATCCAGAACATTATTGCACCTCCTTGATGACAGGGAGGTAACGCGTGGTTTGTAGCGTCAGGCTTTCAATTTCGAAAGGTTCGCTACTGGTGTTTTTTCCGGCAAGCGTAGGGTGCCATTCATGCCGTGGAAACAGCATTTCCGCAGCCGTCGCCACGTTAGGATCAACAACCTGAAGGTAGCGCAGCGCCTCTGGGGCGCTGTGCAACAGCAGCCACTGTAAAGCTACCGGGGGAGTGGGGAAGTGCTCCATTAAATGAAAATTGTCATGCAGCACATTGAGCAGAAAATTGAGGTCATGAATATGAGTAATAAATTTCCAACCTGAATATTCCGGCGTTGCTTCATAAACTATTCCCATCTCTTCGCAATCGGCGTGGCGCTCAGGAAGTGGTTGCAGATGGCGTAACAGAGATAAAACATCGTTAGCATATTTCTTAATAGGATGGCGATTTTGCTTACCTTTAATCTGATCAATGCTCAGGCCGTTATTACCAACCACCAGGCTTATTGTGACGTGGGGAATATTATTGCCGTCGCGCAGGCTGAACAGGCGAAGTTTTTGTTGTTCAATTTGTCGGGCGTAGTAATCGCCGTAGCCGCCGGAAAGCGCGCCTTTATTTTCAAAATCTCCGACGCAGTGTTGCATATGCCAGGATTCATACGCCATCTCACTGCGCAGGCCGGGGTTTGTTGCATCAAACTCAACCAGCACGCCGTTATTCACCGTCATCACCGGTTTTAGCGCCTCGCTGTTGGAGGGATACCAACCTTGTTCACGCAGGCGCTGCATTTTTTGATGCTCCGCTTCGCGCATTGCCAGCACGGTAAAGCAGTTGATGCGCTGTAGTTTAGTTTCCAGCCGCGTTCCTTCCTGACGCGAAAGAAATTCCACTAAATCTCTTTCCATTGCCACAAGTTGCGGGTGCTGAACGTTAAGGTAGTAAAAGCGCTCATAGCCACCCAGCTTTGGCGCCAGCCAGGCGGGGATTTCTGTATCAGCGCTAAAATAAACGGCATAATCGGCGACGGAGCGCACAGGATAAACATGAGGAAAGTCACCAATGATCCAACGATAAAAATGGTTGCTTAACCAGCGCTGGATAATTTCGCTGTCGCCGCGTTGTTGGCTCCGGGAAAAAATAGATGATTTTACATTTGGCGCATTTATTATATTGCGTGGTTTATAGCGGTGAGATGACGTTTCTGTCATAAAAATCCATGTATAATTAAGCTGGTATTATGTTTATGTATTTTTAGATTCACTTAATGAATTAATGCGCAATAAGTTTAAAAAACTACTCACAGTATATCGGTAAACTAAAAAGAGCGGCCAAATAATTTATTGTCTCCGATCGCGTTCGTTGTGGTTTTCGGGATACCGCTCGGCCAAAGGAAAGAGGGCAGTGTGTTAATTCCGCCAGAATAGCGTTGGCGGAAAATATCGTCTTACGACCTTGTTATTGTTATGCCAATAATCATTATACCAGGCGACACGCATCCGCTTCCCAGCGATATCCCACCCCGTAGACCGCGCGTATAAATGACTGTTCGGCATCCAGCGATTCCAGTTTACGGCGCAGGTTTTTAATGTGGCTGTCGATAGTACGATCGGTCACCACACGGTAGTCGTCGTAGAGGTGGTTTAACAACTGCTCGCGGGAAAAAACTTTACCCGGTTCAAGCGATAAGGTTTTTAGCAGGCGGAATTCAGCGGGGGTTAAATCCAGCGCTTTACCACACCAGGAGGCCTGAAAGCGGCTTTCATCAATCATTAACGGGCTTTCGGCATCCTGCTGCTGGAGTTCGCGCTGCGGTTTACAGCGGCGCAAAATGGTTTTCACGCGGGCCACGACTTCGCGCGGGCTGTAAGGCTTACAGATATAATCATCGGCGCCGATTTCCAGCCCAAGCAGCCGATCGATCTCTTCGATTTTGGCCGTGACCATCACAATGGGGATGTCGGAAAAACGGCGAATCTCCCGGCATAGCGTCAGACCATCGGTACCCGGCAGCATCAGATCCAGCAGGATCAGATCCGGCGGCGTTTGACGCACATACGGCAGTACCTTGTCGCCATGATTGATGAGCGTGGGGGCGTAACTCGCTGCGCGTAAGTAGTCAATAAGCAGCTGTCCCAGCTTGGGTTCATCTTCAACAATCAAAATGCGCGGCGTGTTTTCATCAATGGGTAATTCAGTCATACTTCTCTCTGTAAATCGCGATCCAGCGGTAACTCTACTGTAATGCTAACCCCGCCAAAAGGCGAATGAGCGGCGTGAAGATGACCGTTATGCGCGTGTACAATATTGACGCATATCGCCAGCCCCAGTCCAGAACCGCCGCTGGCGCGGTTACGGGACACTTCCGTGCGGTAAAAACGGTCAAAAAGCTTTTGTAACTGTTCATCGCTGACGCCCGGTGCAGAATCGGCAAAGGTCAGGAATAATGATTTGTCGCGTTGTTCGGCGGAAATATGCAGGCCGCCGCCGCTGTCGGTGTAGCGCAGACTGTTTTCCAGTAGATTATTAAACAGTTGCATCAGGCGATCCGGGTCGCCGAAGACGGTCATGCTATCCGGCAACGCGTAATGTAGCGTTAGCCCCCGGCTGGTAAAGCGTTCTCTGAACGCGCCGCCAGCGACTTCCAACAGGGGAACAAGATCGACGGTCGTTTTTTGGTAAGCCAGCGCGCCCTCGTCAGACAACGAAAGCTGATGCAGGTCGTCAACCAGTTTGGTAAGCGTACCGACTTCCGCCTGTAGGGAGGTAACCGATTCTGGCGTGAACTGGCGAACGCCATCCTGAATGGCTTCCAGTTCGCCGCGCAATACCGCCAGCGGCGTGCGCAGTTCGTGGGAAATATCCGCCATAAAGTCGCGGCGCATCTGCTGATTTTTTTCCAGCGTGCTGGCAAGCTGGTTAAAGTCCTGCGCCAGTTTTCCCAGCTCATCGGCGCTGGTTGGGGTCACGCGCGTGGTAAAATCCCCCGCCGCCAGTCTGTGCGTACCCTCGACCAACCGTTTGACCGGGGCGAGCAGGCCACGCGCCAGCAAAAACGTCGCCAGCGCGGCCAGCAACGTTGATAACGCCACGATCATCCAACTGGCGCGCCGCTGCTGCATATCAAAATTAATATCCGTATTACGCGTCAGCCGCTCGACAGGAGAGGCGATAATCGCGCCGACTTCGGCGCCATTGACCAGAATGGGGCGGCGAGTACCGTCATGCGGCACCGGACCGCGTGGGCCGACCAGCACCCGGCCATTTTGATCGACGACCCAGAACTGGGTGCGCCAACCGTGCGGCGGCATACCGGGGCCGGGTTTATCCCGGTCGTTGTCATGCTCAAATGAACGCAAAATCTGGAAAACGAAGCGATCGTTGTTGCGTAAAAAACGCCAGTTGCCGTGTTGCTGGTACTGGTCGCCCAGCGCATCGCCCAGCATTTGTAGCCGCTGCTCGTTGCCGTGTTTGATATAGTCAATAAATCCGCGTTCAAAACTGACGCGCACGGCCCAATGCATACTGATCAGCAGCACGATGCAGGTGGCGAAAATCGCCAGAAACAGCTTGCCGGTGATTCCGGGCCGCCAGACTTTCATTACAGGCTCCTTTTACGCCGTGAAATGACCATGTTTTGCTGTGTATCGTTCGGCACGCGGGCAAAAATTATCGCCGGTAGCGCGATAATAACCGCCATACATAACCAGGTGTACATAAAGACGTGATGTGTGGCGCTACTGTCTATCCCGATATGCTGTTGGCCAAACATACCCAGCAGTATTCCGGCAATAGTGACGCCAATACTCATCGAGAGCTGCATAATCATCGATAATAAGCTATTGCCGCTGCTGGCCAGCGTATCGGGAAGGTCTTTTAGCGTTAAGGTGTTCATGGAAGAAAAGCGCGCCGAGTTCACCATTCCCTGCAAAAGCAGTACCAGCGGCAGGAGATAATACCAGCCGAGCAGCGCGACCGACATAAACAACAGGCTAACCAATGCCAGTCCGAGCGTGGTCGCTACCAGAACCCGACGATAGCCAAAACGGTTAACTATCTGCACCACAATCCGCTTCATTCCCATGCTGCCCAGCACCATGGGGATCATCATCAAACCGGCATGAAACGGTGAAAAACCAAGACCAATT
This sequence comes from Salmonella sp. 32031103-2018-00083-FB-01-SM-01, assembly GCF_017571995.1. Lineage (NCBI taxonomy): Bacteria > Pseudomonadati > Pseudomonadota > Gammaproteobacteria > Enterobacterales > Enterobacteriaceae > Salmonella > Salmonella sp. 32031103-2018-00083-FB-01-SM-01. The sequence goes on along the minus strand of NZ_JAGEQL010000001.1, from coordinate 1,171,331 downwards.
TGCAAAAAGACCGGCGTCATAAACGGCAGCATACCGCTGCCGATACGCCCGGCAAAACTGCCCAGCAACCCCAGTGAAAACGTGGGCGTGCGGAACAATCGCAGGCTGAATAACGCGCCTGAGTTTTTTTTGGCATGGAAGAGATAGAGCAGAATGGCTGCCGCGCCGCCCGCAGCAAGTCCGGCTAATGTCCAGGGCGAAATCCCCATGCTTTTACTACCGTCCAGCGCCAGCGTGAGTACCGCCATGCCGATAGCTAACAGCAGGAACCCCGGCAGATCAAAGCGCCGGGTCTCTATGGTGTAGTTTGGCATCAGCATAAAGGTCGCCATAGCGCCGACAATTCCTACCGGGATATTGATCAGAAAGATCCAGTGCCATGAAGCATATTCCACCAGCACCCCGCCCAGCGCGGGGCCGAGTAACGGCCCGATCTGTCCCGGTAGGGTGACGAAGGTCATCGCCGCCATATATTGCGCGCGCGGCACGATTTTCATGACCGTCAGGCGTCCGACCGGCACCATCATCGCGCCGCCTACGCCTTGTAAAACCCGCGCTAATACCAGTTGATTAAGCGTGCCGGAAAGGGCGCAAAACAGCGAACCCAGCGTGAACAGCACAATGGCGGCAAAGAAGATATTACGCACGCCGATTTTATCTGCCAGCCAGCCGCTGGCGGGGAGCATCACGGCGACGGTAAGAACATATGACACCACTACCATGTGCATATGCAGCGGGCTTTCCCCCAGGCTTTTCGCCATGGAGGGCAGCGCAGTGTTGACGATGGTGGTATCCAGCGACTGCATAAAAAAGCCGAATGCCACAATCCAGAGTTGCCAGCGGGTGTTGTCAGGAAGTTCTGTCATATCTCTACTACCGGTTTGCTATTTTTACGCGAAAAACGCAGCCGCAGACGGTCGAAAAAGAGGTACACCACTGGCGTGGTATAGAGCGTCAGAAGCTGGCTCATGACCAAACCGCCGACAATGGTTATCCCCAACGGCTGCCGTAATTCCGAACCGTCTCCGCCAGATAACACCAATGGCAGTGCGCCGAACAGCGCCGCCAGCGTGGTCATCATTATTGGACGGAAGCGTAACAAGCAGGCCTGGAAAATGGCTTGTTCCGGCGTCAGGCCGCCGCTTCGTTGCGCTTCAAGCGCAAAATCGACCATCATAATGGCGTTTTTCTTCACAATGCCAATTAATAGCATGATCCCTATCAGGGCGATTAGGCTGAAAGGGGCATTGAAGAGTTCCAGCGCCAGAAGCGCCCCAACGCCCGCCGATGGCAGAGTAGAGAGAATGGTCAGTGGATGGACGTAGCTTTCGTACAGTATCCCCAGCACAATGTAGACGGTAGCGATCGCCGCCACTATCAAAATAAGCTGCGAATTCATGGTCTGCTGGAAGACTTGCGCCGTTCCGGAAAAACTGCCGCGTACCGTCGGGGGGACGCCAAGCTGCGTCATTGTGCGATTAATGGCCTCCGTCGCCTGCGATAACGATGTGCCGGTCGGCAGGTTAAAGGCAATCGTGGACGCCGCGGAAAGTCCCTGATGGTTCACCGACAGCGGCGCATTGGCGGGCCGCCATTGGGCGAAATAAGAGAGGGGGATCGCTTTTCCGTCGCGGTTGATAACAAACATTTTCTCCAGCGCGCTGATATCCTGGCTATAGCGCGGATCGACTTCCATCACCACTTTATACTGGTTCATCGGCTGATAAATGGTGGAAATTTGCCGCTGGCCGAAAGCATTATTTAACAGACTGTTTGCGGCCTGAACATCAATGCCCAGTCGTGACATGGTGTCGCGGTCGTAGATAAGGTTCATCTCCGCGCCGTTATCCTGCTGGTCGGAGTTTACGTCCGCCAGTTGCGGCAGGGCCGAGAGCGCTTTGCGTATTTTCGGCTCCCACTCGCGCAGCGCCGCCAGAGAGTCAGACAGCAACGTATATTGGTAACTGGCGTTAGCCTGCCGCCCGCCGACGCGAATATCCTGTACCGCCATCAGAAACAGCCTGGCGCCGGGTTCTTTTGCCAGTTTGACCCGCAGTCGATCAATGATTTGCTGCGCCGTCTCTTTGCGTTCGCCGCGCGGCTTCAGCGTAATAAACATCATGCCGCTATTCACCCGCGAGCCGCCGGTAAAACCAGTGACATTATTCACCGCCGGATCGTCGCGAATAATTTTCATAAAATCCTGCAGCTTGCCGCGCATGGCCTGGAAAGAGATGCTCTGGTCAGCCTGAATACCGCCCATCAACACGCCGGTGTCCTGCTCCGGAAAGAATGTTTTAGGGATGGCGATATAAAGCCAGATGTTCAGCGCAACGGTGCCAAGAAAAACCACACCGACAAGACGCGTATGGTTAAGCACCCATTTTAACGACGTGCCGTAACCCTGTTGCAAGGCGACCAGCAAACGGCCAACGCCCCGTTTACGCGGTTGGGTGCGCGGTTTGCTTGATTTAAGCATCCAGCCGCACATCATCGGCGTCAGCGTGAGCGAGACCACCAGCGAAATGCCAATCGCCACCGAGAGGGTAACGGCGAATTCCCGTAATAATCGCCCTGGCAGGCCGCCCATTAACAGCAGCGGCAGAAATACCGCCACCAGCGACAGACTCATGGAGATGACCGTAAACCCGACTTCCCGCGTACCCTGTAATGCCGCCTGCAAAGGTTTCATTCCCGCCTCCAGATGGCGGGCGATATTTTCCAGCACCACAATGGCATCATCAACGACAAATCCGGTCGCGATAGTCAGCGCCATCAGCGACAGATTGTTGAGGCTGAAGCCGCACAGATACATGGCGGCGAAGGTGCCGATGAGCGAAACGGGAACGGCGACGGCGGGGATTAGCGTGGCGCGCCCGGAACGCAGGAATAAAAACACCACCAGGATCACCAGCGCGACAGAGATAACCAGCGTCTCTTCTACCTCTTGCAGCGATGCGCGAATCGTCGGCGAACGATCCTGGGCGATTTGTAAATCGATAGCGGCGGGGATCATTGCCCGCAGTTCCGGCAGTTTTGCCCGGATGCCGTCGACCGTCTGAATAATGTTGGCCTCCGGCAGCTTGCGGATCATCAACAAAATAGCGGGTTTAGCGTTCGTCATCCCGGCGTTACGGACATCCTGCACCGAGTCGGTGACGCTGGCGACGTCGCCCAGGCGTACCGCCGCGCCGTTGTTATAGTGAATAATCAGCGGCTGGTATTCGGCGGCGGTTTTCAGTTCGTCGTTGGTCTGGATTTGCCAGCGGTGGACGCTATCTTCAATTGCGCCTTGCGGTCGGCGTACGTTGGCGCTGTCGATCGCTTCGCGGACCTCATCCAGCGAGACGCCCTGGTTAAAGAGCGCCTGCGGGTTTAAGCCTACACGTACTGCGGGCAGGGAGCTGCCGCCGACGTCAACATCGCCGACGCCGTCAATTTGCGCGATGGTTTGCGCCAGTTGGGTAGAGGCGAAATCATACAGTTTGCCCTGTGACCAGCTCTCCGAGGTGAGCGTTAAAATCATAATCGGCGCGTCGGACGGGTTGGCCTTGCGATAAGTCGGGCGGCTGGGCATTCCGCCTGGCAACAAACTTTGCGCGGCGTTGATGGCGGCCTGCACGTCGCGCGCCGCGCCGTTAATATCACGATCGAAATTAAATTCGAGAATAATGCGCGTACTGCCGAGCGAGCTGCTGGAAGTCATTTCATTGACGCCTGCAATGCGTCCCAAAGAACGTTCCAACGGCGTCGCCACCGACGAAGCCATGGTTTCCGGCGAGGCGCCCGGCAGCGAGGCGCTAACCATAATCACCGGGAAATCGACCTGCGGCAGCGGGGCGACCGGCAACAGACGAAAGCCCAGAATGCCGCACAACGTAATGGCGGCGGCAATCAAAATGGTGGCGACCGGGCGGTAGATGAAAAGGGCGAAAAAGCGCATCTACGCCTCCTCTTTATGGCGCGGAAAGCGACTTTTCACGTACAGCGACAGGCGGTCAAACAGGAGATAAATCACCGGTGTGGTAAACAGAGTTAATACCTGGCTGACCAGTAGGCCGCCCACCATCGCGATCCCCAACGGGCGACGTAATTCCGCGCCAACGCCGGTACTCAACATTAATGGCAATGCCCCGAGCAACGCCGCCAGCGTGGTCATCAGAATCGGTCGAAAACGCAGCAGACAGGCCTGGAAGATAGCGTCGCGCGGACTCATCCCCTGTTCGCGTTCGGCGGCGAGGGCGAAGTCAATCATCATGATGGCGTTTTTCTTCACGATGCCGATCAGCAAAATAATGCCGATAATGGCGATAATATCGAGCTCGCTACCAGCGATGATCAGCGCCAGCAGCGCGCCGACGCCCGCCGTAGGCAGCGTTGAGAGAATCGTGATCGGATGGATAAAACTCTCATACAGCACGCCGAGCACGATATACATCGCCACCACGGCGGCGACAATAAGCCAGACGGTGCTGCCCAGCGCCGCCTGGAAGGCGAGCGTACTGCCCTGAAACTGCGTTGTAATATCCGCTGGTAGGGCGAGCGTTTTTTCCGTATCGAGAATCGCCTGCACCGCATCGCCGAGCGAATAGCCCTCCGGCACGTTAAACGAAAATGTCGTAACCGGGAACTGATCTAAATGATTGATAGAGAGCGGAGCGAAGCGCTGCTCAATGCGGGCAATCGCGCTGAGCGGTACGGTGCCGCCGTCGCGGCTCGTCAGGCGAATCGTCTGCAGCGCCGCCAGTCCCGGCGTGCTGGCGGTATTATGTTCCAGTACGACGCGGTACTGGTTCGCCTGGGTATAAATCGTTGAAATCAGGCGTTGCCCGAACGCGTTGTAGAGCGCGTTATCCACATCCGCCATGCTGATACCCAGACGGCTGGCGCTGTCGCGGTCGACATTCACCCAGGCCGCTAATCCCCGATCTTGCCAGTCGCTGCTTACCTCAGAGAGCTGTGGTAACGACTGTAGCGCGTTCTGCAGTTTTGGCACCCAGTGACTGAGCGCATCGAGCGTCGTGGCCTGCAGGGTAAACTGATACTGCGTGCGGCTGACCTGCGTGTCGATGGTTAAATCCTGCGTCGGCTGGAGATACAGCGCCACGCCGGGAATCGTCGCCACGGCGGTTTGCAGCCGGGAGATCACCTGCTGCACGCGGTCATCACGCGCATCCAGCGGCTTGAGGTTAATTTGCAGGCGCGCGCTATTCAGCGTGGGGTTAGCGCCGTCTACGCCAACAAAAGTCGTCAGACTTTGCACCGCCGGGTCCTGTAATATCCGCTCCGCCACCTGGCGCTGACGTTGCGCCATACTGGCATACGATGACGATTGCGGCGCCTGCAGCGTCCCCTGGATAATGCCGTTATCCTGTACCGGAAAGAACCCTTTCGGGATGACTATCCACAGCATAACGCTGAGCAGGAGCGTGGCGAATGCCACGCTCAATGTAAGCCACGGATGGTTGAGCACTTTCGCTAATCCGCGTCCGTAGCTGGCGATCACGCGGTCAAACATCCGCTCGCAGGCGCGGGAAAAGCGGTTTTGTTTACGCAGAGATTGCTGGCTGAGCATACGTGCGCACATCATGGGCGTGAGCGTCAAAGAGACGACGGCGGAGATTAAAATCGCTACCGCCAACGTCACCGCAAATTCGCGGAACAGTCGACCAACAATATCGCCCATAAAGAGCAACGGGATCAGCACCGCAATCAGTGAAAAGGTGAGGGAAATAATGGTAAAGCCGATTTCGCCCGCGCCTTTGAGCGCCGCCGCCAGCGGTTTTTCTCCTTTTTCGATGTAACGCGAGATGTTCTCGATCACCACAATCGCATCGTCCACCACGAAACCCGTGGCGATAGTGAGCGCCATCAGCGTCAGGTTATTAATGGAAAAATCTAAAAACACCATCACCGCAAAGGTGCCGATAAGCGACAGCGGTACGGCGACGCCGGGAATAATTGTGGCGGGAATATTACGTAAAAACAGATAGATAATCATGACGACCAGCGCGATCGCCAGCATCAGTTCAAACTGGGTATCGCGCACGGAAGCGCGAATATTGGTGGTGCGATCGGACAGGACCGTGACCTTCACCGATTTCGGCAGGCTCTCGGTAAGCTGGGGCAGCATCTGGCGAATGCTGTCCGCTGTCGCAATGATATTGGCGCCGGGCTGGCGTTGAACGTTCATCACGATAGCCGGCGCTTGATTCGCCCATGCGCCGAGCCAGCTATTTTCCGCCCCCTGTTCGACGGTGGCGACATCGCCCAGCCGTACCGGCGCGCCGTTTTGATACGCGATGATAAGCTTGCGGTATTCGTCGGCAGACTGCATCTGATCGTTAGCAGAAAGCGTCACCGCTCGTTCGGGGCCATCCAGACTGCCTTTCGCCGAGTTGACGTTGGCGCCGGTAATTGCGGTACGGACCGTTTCGCTGGTCAGACCGAGCGCGGCGACAGCCTGAGCATTCAGTTTTACGCGTACCGCAGGGCGCTGCCCGCCGGCAAGCGTCACCAGCCCGACGCCGGAGACCTGCGAGATCTTCTGCGCCACGCGGGTTTCTACCATGTCCTCTACCTGGGTCATCGGCATTGCGTTTGAGGTGACGGCAAGCGTCATAATCGGCGGGTCCGCCGGATTGACTTTGCTGTAAATCGGCGGATTCGGCAGGTCGGAAGGCAGTAAATTGGTGGCTGCGTTAATCGCCGCCTGTACTTCCTGCTCGGCAACGTCCAGCGGCAGCGTCAACTGAAACTGTAGCGTTACCACCGATGCGCCGCCGGAGCTTTGCGACGACATCTGCTTAAGTCCCGACATCTGGCCGAACTGGCGCTCAAGCGGCGCGGTGACGGCGGAGGTCATGACATCCGGGCTGGCGCCAGGGTAGAGCGTAACAACCTGAATAGTGGGGTAGTCGACCTCCGGCAAAGCGGCGACGGGCAGGAAGCGATAGCCGATAATCCCGGCGAGTAAAATCGCCGCCATCAGCAGAGTGGTGGCCACGGGGCGCAGAATAAACAGACGCGAAGGGCCGCCCGTGCTGCCCGGAGGTAATACCTGCATCAGGCGCGCGCTCCTTTTTGACCTTCATGGCGGGAAGGGGATTTTTCATCCGCCACGGTGGTCTGCGGCTCAACGACCTCGACTTTTGCGCCTTCCGTCAGCCGATCAATACCATCGGTAACGACGCGATCGCCTGCCGACAAGCCAGCGCTGATCACCACGTTTCGGTTATCCTGAATACCGATTTTTACCCGCTTCTTGCTGACGTTATTTTCGTCGTTCAGCACCCACACAAAGTGGCCCTCATTGCCCATTTGCACCGCCGCGGCAGGCACCACAACGGCATTTTGTTCGGTATCGACCAGCATCCGGGCGTTCACAAATTGATTGGGGAACAGCGTATCGTCCTGATTGGTAAAGCGCGCTTTAATTTTGATCGTTCCCGTCGTGGGATCAATCTGGTTGTCCAGACTGAGCAACACACCTTCGCTCAATTTGTGCGAGTTAGTCCGATCCCAGGCTTCTACGACCAGCGCTTTCCCCGCTTTCTGTGCCTGAACCACGGTCGCGATATCGCTTTCCGGCAGAGTAAAAATGAGATCAATCGGGTGCGTTTGCGTAATGACGACAATACCGGCGGTATCGCTGCTGGAAATCTGGTTGCCGACATCCACCTGTTTCAGACCCACGCGTCCCGAGACCGGGGCCGTGATACGACTCCAGTCGAGCTGTAACTGCGCGCTGGCGACATTGGCTTCATCCGCTTTAATGGTTCCCTGGGTTTCGTTGACCAGCGCCTGTTGCGCATCCAGTTCCTGACGGGAAACCAGATTGGTTTTTGCCAGTTGCTGATAGCGCGCCAGATCACGACGCGCATTCGCCAGCGTAGCGTTATCTTTCGCCAACTGTCCCTGAGCCTGCGCCAGGGCGACCTTAAACTGGCTGGGATCGATTTGCGCCAGCAGATCGCCTGCGTTGACCTGCTGACCTTCCTGAAAGTGCAGGGCGATGAGTTGACCATCCACGCGGCTACGCACCGTAACGGTATTCGCGGCGGTCACGGTACCCAGCCCGCTCAGATAGCGCGGTACGGCCTGCGTGGTCGCGGTCGCGGCCTGTACCGGCGCCAGAGGGCCGTCGCGCATACCGCGGCGACCTGCGGCGGCGGTATGCGGCGCTTGCGCGGCGACGCCCGGCGCGGCGGTCGGGCTTTCGCTACGGCTATGCCAGAACCAGAATGCGGCGGCGGCCACTACAACCCCAATCGCTATTGCCCAGCGGAAAGTATTACTGCCTTTCATCGGTATAAGTTTCTCATCCTGAAACGTTTTGCGGAATGTTGCTTCCTCTATTGTAGTCAGCAGGGAAGGGAGAAAAATGGAGGAATTATGGAACACGGTCGGGATTATTCTGAATGGCGACTCGCTTTGCGAGGCGCTACGCAACTCTCATCAGTGAAAATCGTTAACGCGCCGGAGTGCGGTAAAGTGGCGGCACGGCAATGAAGGTAAGCCACCGATTTCAGCAGGACGCTGAAACGGGAAAGCCCCTCCCGAGGAAGGGGCCAAAATAAGGAAAGGGTTATGATGAAGGTAGTCATCATACTGGTGATACTCTTAGTGATTAGCCTACCAGCTTACTAAGACACCAGGGGGAGGAGGAATCCTCCCTTACCCTCACTCCTGACGTTAAGCCACATCAAGAATAATGTCAATCCATCAGCACTGAGCTTGCGAGGCGCTTAGCGGAAAACAACCTCCGCCCAGCGCGCCAGTCCTGCGGTGACGGAGCCGAAATCATCGCCGCCAGCGACGGGTATGCCCGGTAGCTGTTCGGAAAGCGCTTTTTTAATCAATGGCGAACGGGCGCTGCCGCCGGTCAGATAGATGACATCCGGTTTTTCCTGCGCGCTGTCCAGCGCTAGTTGCACCTGTTCCAGAATACGCGCCAGCGGTTGATCCAGCGCCGCTTCCAGTCCTTGCTGGCTGATAGCGACCGCCAGGTCGTCGCTGATAAATGGCAGCCTCGCCGTAATATCCGCCTGGCCGGAAAGGGCGATTTTGCTCTCTTCCGCGCAGCGTACCAGGCGGTAACTAAGCCGCTGGCGCCAGACCTTGAGCAGCAACGCGACCTTGTCTGCTTCACGCGCGTTGCGAACCAAATCGTTCAACAGACGACCATTCGCGCTACTGTAAAAATCGCTTTGCGCCGGGACGTCGTTAATCGCCACGGCGTTCCACCACGGCAGCACCGGCAGGGCGATGCCTTTTTCGGTTTCGCCGCCCATGCCCAGCAAAGGCATCAGATTTTTAAAGGCCAGCGCGATATCCAGATCGTTTCCGCCCACGCGGCAACCGCTGTGCCCCAACAGGCTGTTTTCACGATCGGCGCGCTGACGCCACTGCGGCCCCATCAGCAGCATGGAGCAGTCGGTGGTGCCGCCGCCAATATCCACGACCAGCACACGCTTCTCTTCCCGCAGCGTAGCTTCGTAGTCCAGGCCCGCCGCAACCGGTTCATACTGGAATACCACCTCCTGAAAACCGGCGCGTTTTGCCGCCCGCTCCAGAATACCCTGCGCCTGGCGGTTCGCGTCATCGCCGCCGAGTCCCTGAAAGTTGATCGGGCGACCGATTACCGCCTGGGTAATGGCCTCCGGCAATTGGCTGTGCGCCGTATGACGAATATGTACCATCATGGCGCAGACCAAATCTTCAAACAGCGCGACCTGCTGCGGTTTCAGGCCGCTGGCGCCTAAAAAGGATTTCGGCGATTTGACAAACCAGACCTCCTGGGGATCGTCAATATAGTGCGCCAGCGACGCCAGACCAAACTGTACGCTTTGCGCGCCAACCTCAATATCTTCCTCGCGGTTGTAGCGTATCGCGCGGCGCAGCAGCGCCTGGGTTTCTTCATCCGTTGCCGGCACATCATGATGGCGATACAGCCACTCGCTCACCGCCTCGCGCGTCGGCGCGCACAGCATAGACGGCAGTAATGCGCTGTTATTCTCCATTGTCAGCAACTGTGGATGCCCGTCGCGCATAATGGCGACCGAGCAGTTTGCCGTACCGTAATCAAATCCTATAAACACCTTAAAATCCCCATGCCAGTGAAGAAGGGGCGTGACTTTAGCGAAATGTCGTCGCGGCGACAACTGGAATATGAAAGCAAGGCGTTACGTGCGATTAGCGTTTATGCTGAAAGGTCAAATAAAGGAGAAAAGTATGTTTACCCTGAGCTGGCAGCCGCCTTACGACTGGTCGTGGATGTTGGGCTTTCTTGCCGCGCGTGCGGTGGACGGCGTGGAAACAGTAGGCGAGGGCTTTTATGCGCGCAGCCTGGTGGTGGGCGAGCATCGCGGACTGGTCAGCGTGAGGCCCCATCTGCCCACCCACACTGTGCAGGTTAGCGTGAGCGCCGGATTACTTCCCGTCGCGCCGGCGTGTCTGGCGAAGGTTTCGCGTCTGTTTGATCTTGACTGCCAGCCCGCGCAGGTTGCCGCCGTGCTGGGGCCACTGGGCGAGGACAGACCGGGGCTGCGTTTACCGGGATCGGTTGATACGTTTGAACAAGGCGTGCGGGCGATACTGGGGCAACTGGTGAGTGTCGCGATGGCGGCAAGGTTGACGGCGAAAGTGGCGCGCCGCTATGGCGAGGCGTTGCCGGATGCGCCCGATTATGTCTGTTTTCCCGGTCCGGAAACGCTGGCGTTGGCCGATCCGCTGGCGCTTAAAGCTCTGGGGATGCCGCTGCGGCGCGCCGAAGCGCTGATTCATCTGGCGCAGGCGACGCTGGCGGGAAAACTGGCGCTCGCCGCGCCGTCGGATATTGAGCAGAGCGTTAAAAATTTACAAACGTTTCCGGGAATTGGCCGCTGGACGGCGAACTATTTCGCCCTGCGCGGTTGGCAGGCAAAAGATATCTTTTTACCCGACGATTACTTAATTAAGCAGCGCTTCGCCGGGATGACGGCCGCGCAGATCCGTCGCTACGCGGAGCGCTGGAAACCGTGGCGTTCCTACGCGCTACTGCATATCTGGTATACCCACGGCTGGCAACCGTCAATGGATAGCGAAATAGCTGGTATTCAGTAACAAATCCAACGGTTGCGCTTCGGCGATAGTGTCGCCATAAATCAGATCCACGCCAATACGGGAGAGCGTATCCAGCACCTGTGGGTTTTGTACCGGCCCGGCGAGCGTTTTGATGTCCAGATGCTGGGCGTGTCCCTGGATGATCGAGGTCAGCATTTCATCCATTAAACTCTCATGAACGTTGGCGATAAGGTCGCTATCCAGCAGTAAATAATCAGCGATATGCGGGGTCAGTAAATTAAACAGCTGTAAATCGCGCCCGACATGGCTGAGAATCACCTGACAGCCGCGTTGTCGCAGTTTTCGCAGAGTCGCAGCGGCGGTCTGCGCCTGCTTAACGATAACGTCAGCCGGGATAATCAGATGTAATAACCGTGGCGGCAGTGGGCTATGCTCCAGTTGTTCCAGCAGCTCATCAATAAGGGTCGCGCTGTATAATCCTGCGGCGGACAGCGGCAGCGCAACGCTTAATCCCTTGCTGGCGACGGCGGTCGCCGCATGGTGGAAAAACTCATGGAATACTCGTCGGTCAAGCGCGTGATGCAGCGCGGAGTCGGCTAATCCTGCCCGGAACGCGCGCTCTTCCATCACTTCCCCTTCGCTGGTCCACAGCCTGAGTGAGACCAGCCAAAAGCTGGTGGCCTCCGGCGTACGCGGCGGCGCGACGTTTCTGGCAAGCATTAGCAGGTGGTTATTTTTAATCATATGCCACTGTTCTTCCAGCGGCATCATTCCCTTTGAGGAGGTTAATGCGTGCTGCGGTTCGTACACGGTCAGACGGCCGCGACCGCTATTTTTCGCGGCGTAGCAGGCAATATCGGCCTGAGACACGACCTCTGTGAGCTGGCAGTTATGTTTATTTATCATTGTGATTCCGGCGCTGGCGCCGATCCGATGCAGGCGTCCTTCCCACATAAAGTGATATTCATTAACGGCGTTGATAAGCCGCGTCACGATAAAGCGCGCGCTGTCACTATTACAATCCGGCAGCAACAGGCCAAACTCATCGCCCCCCAGACGGGCCAGGAGATCGCCGGAGCGAAGCATACTGAGCATCAGTGACGCGAGCTCGCGCAATAAGGCGTCGCCGGCGGCATGTCCCGCGCTGTCGTTAACCGCTTTAAAACGATCCAGATCGATAAACACCAGCGCATGATGTTGAGACGATTCCTGTATTGTTTGCAGGCGCTGTTGAAGCTGTTTTTCAAAACTGGCGCGGTTGGCAAGATGGGTGAGGGCGTCATGCGTTGCGCTGTAGCTGAGCTGGCGTAACATTTTTCGTGATTCGGTAACGTCCTGGATAACCAGAACCGAACCAATCTTATCGCCGTCAAGCGTACTGAGCGGCGTGATACTGTAATGAATATCGTAGCTACCGCCGTTATGACAATGGAGCACTATCTCCTGTTCCATGTCCGATCGCGACCTGTCGGCGCGATAAATATCCTCCAGCAGCGGCCCCTTATCACCTGACGTAATGCGCAGAACCGTTAATAATGGCGCGCCTAAAGCATCCTCTTGCCGCCAGCCGCTCATCTTCTCGGCGATCGGGTTCATAAAGGTGATATTCATCGCGACATCAATACACACCACCGCTTCTCCGATAGAGTCAAGCGTGATGTGCAACCGTTCTTTTTCCTGAAACAGCGCGTCGTTCGCCTGTGTAATACGCTCCATCAACCGCTGGTTTTCCTGCTCGCTTTGCTTGAGATCGTTAATATCTTCAATCTGAGCAATAAAATAGAGAGGCTTATTGTCTTTATGCCGAACCAGCGAGACGGCCAGCAGCGCCCAGACGACATCGCCGTTGCGGGTGTAGTAGCGTTTTTCCATGGAATAGCTATTGATGTCGCCGCGCACCAGCATGTTTAGCTGTTCAAGGTCGTTATTCAGGTCTTCCGGCCAGGTCAATTGCTGAAATGTCATCGTGCGTAATTCATCCTGGCTATAGCCAAGAAAATGGCTCAGAGATTTATTGACCTGTAGCCACTGACCCTCCGTACCGACCAGCGCCATACCAATGGCGGAATACTCCATCGCGTTGCGAAAGCGGGATTCGCTCTCGGTGATATGTTTGCGTTCCGTGCGAAACGCGTACATCACCATCGTCATCATATTGGCAGGCAGCAGGATCATTAAAAAAGGCAGCCACGGCATATTGACCATCACGTCGGTTTTCGGCGTGGCGAGCAGCGTGGGGTCATTGGCCAGCATGAGCGAGACCACGATAACGGTAGCTAAAAAAATTAAAAACGCCTCCATTCGCGGCAGGCGCACCGCACTCCACATCAACAGGACGATAACGCACGTAAACGGCCACGGAATATAGCGCATAGCGAGCCAGCTTAGCGCCAGCGTAATGACCAGCGTCAATAGCGTTTCCAGCAACAGATGCGGGTCGCGATGACGCAACAGATAGTGTGGTTTAAACAGTAAACCTAACGGCACCAGCGTCAGCGCGCCGATGGCTTCCGATAATACCCAAATCAGAAACGCTTTCGAGGCGACCGCTTCCGGCGCTATCAGCCAAAATAACAGGCCGCCGAGTAGCGGCGGAATCACGGCGCTGCCGATAGCCAGACGAAACCAGTCATTCAAATTTTGTAAGGGGTTGTAGCTGGGGAGCAGTTTTCGCAGCAGTATCGCGCCAGTGGCCGCCTCGATAATATTTATTGCCGTCCAGCTAAAGTTAAGCGAGGCGGCAGGAAATAAAGTCAGTGAGGCGCCGATGCTGCCGAGCGAGCAGGCGACCGCGATCCCAGGCCACAGACGGCCCGCATGGCGGTAAAACGCGACCATCATAATGGAGGTGGGGAACCACAGCGGCGCGAGTTGGGTGCCGACACGCGATAATACGAGCGAAAAGAGCGTAAAGACAAACGCGACCAGGCCTAAACTGACCAGACGCAATAGCGGGTGGGGGACGGTAACGAAAACATGTTGGGATGGTTTACTCATTACCACTCTATCCGAATCGCCGGTAACGTCGCGGAATACCGGACGTGTCAGTTTACTCTGTGATTATGCTAGTATAAACGCGTAATGATTTATACGCTGGCTGAATATAAATTGTGGCTTCCGGCGTATTCCTCCTCCAGACGGGTCGATAAATCCGCTGTCCGCGTTAAAACTGAACGCTTTTACGTCGCGACGTCGAATGCGCCGCCAACAAATTCACCGTGGCATAGCGCCGGACTGGTATCGCGCTGCTGAAATCCCTATAATTGCCGCGTTTGGCGTTTCGGCGCCCCCCTTCCTTACATCCAGGTTAATCAGGTCGCTAAATTTATGACTGATCAGTCTCATCAGTGCGTCATTATCGGTATCGCTGGCGCATCGGCTTCCGGCAAGAGTCTTATTGCCAGTACCCTTTACCGCGAATTGCGTGAACAAGTGGGTGACGAACATATTGGCGTTATTCCCGAAGACAGTTATTACAAAGATCAAAGCCATCTGTCGATGGAAGAACGCGTAAAAACCAACTATGACCATCCGAATGCGATGGATCACAGCCTGCTATTTCAGCATCTTCAGGCGCTCAAGCGCGGTTCGGCGATTGAATTACCGGTATACAGTTATGTTGAGCATACCCGTATGCAGGAAACGGTTCGCGTAGAACCGAAGAAAGTGATTATTCTTGAAGGTATTCTGTTACTGACCGACGCGCGTTTGCGTGAAGAGATGAACTTCTCTATTTTTGTCGATACGCCGCTGGATATCTGTTTGATGCGCCGTATCAAACGCGATGTGAACGAGCGTGGTCGCTCAATGGATTCGGTGATGGCGCAATATCAGAAAACGGTGCGTCCGATGTTCCTGCAATTTATTGAGCCTTCCAAACAATATGCGGATATTATCGTGCCGCGCGGCGGTAAAAACCGCATCGCTATTGATATTCTGAAAGCGAAAATCAGCCAGTTCTTTGAATAAATCTGGCGAATTGTGTACCGTTCAGTGATAACCTGGTTAGCCCTTGATGTGCTTGATTTAAGGGCTTGATGCGCGAAAGGAGAAAGTGCCATGCGTTTATGCGACCGAGATATTGAAGCCTGGCTGGATGAAGGCCGTTTGTCTATCACCCCGCGACCTCCCGTAGAGCGCATTAACGGCGCGACGGTCGATGTACGTCTTGGCAATAAATTTCGAACCTTCCGTGGCCATACGGCGGCGTTTATCGATCTGAGCGGGCCGAAAGATGAGGTCAGCGCGGCGCTGGATCGCGTGATGAGCGATGAAATCGTTTTGCCGGACGGCGAGGCATTTTATCTGCATCCGGGCGAGTTGGCGCTGGCTGTCACCTTTGAATCCGTTACCCTGCCGCCGGATTTAGTGGGCTGGCTGGATGGTCGTTCCTCGCTGGCGCGTCTGGGACTGATGGTGCATGTGACGGCGCACCGTATCGATCCCGGCTGGTCGGGCTGCATTGTGCTTGAGTTTTACAACTCCGGGAAGCTGCCGCTGGCGTTGCGTCCGGGTATGCTCATCGGCGCGCTGAGCTTTGAGCCGCTGTCCGGTCCGGCGGCGCGGCCTTATAACCGCCGTCAGGATGCCAAATATCGCGATCAGCAGGGCGCTGTTGCCAGCCGGATTGATAAAGACTGAGCCATTCGGCGCAATACTGCCGGTCCATTGAGGGTAGCATGAGACGATTTCTGACGACGCTGATGATTCTCCTGGTCGTGCTGGTGGCCGGATTCTCTGCGTTGGTATTGTTGGTCAATCCGAATGATTTCCGCGCCTATATGGTGCAGCAGGTTGCCGCGCGTAGTGAATATCAGTTGCAACTGGACGGGCCGCTGCGCTGGCACGTATGGCCGCAACTCAGCATCCTTTCCGGGCGAATGACGCTAACGGCGCGAGGCGCCAGCGAACCGCTGGTGCGGGCTGACAATATGCGCCTGGACGTCGCTTTATGGCCGCTATTGAGTCATCAGCTTCATGTTAAGCAGGTGATGCTGAAAGGCGGGGTGATTCAACTGACGCCGCAAACGGAAGCGGTACGCAGCGATGATGCGCCGGTCGCGCCGAAAGATAATACCTTGCCGGACGTAGCGGAAGATCGCGGCTGGTCGTTTGATATTCGTAGCCTGCGCGTTGCCGACAGCGTGCTGGTTTTCCAGCATGAAAATGATGATCAGGTCACGGTGCGCGATATTCGTCTGAATATGGAACAAGATGCCGAGCATCGCGGCACGTTTGATTTTTCGGGACGCGTGAACCGCGATCAGCGGGATCTTGCTTTATCATTCAGCGGAACGGTGGATGTTTCCGATTATCCGCATAATTTAACCGCGGGTATTGAGCAACTGCGTTGGCAATTGCAGGGCGCGGATCTACCGGCGCAGGGGATTGAGGGGCAGGGACAACTGCAGGCGCAGTGGCAGGAGGCGCAAAAACGTCTTTCATTTAACCACTTAAATTTAACGGCGAATGACAGTTCTCTGACCGGGCATGTTCAGGTAACGCTGGCGGAGCAGCCGGAATGGCAAATTGACCTCCAGTCCAGCAAGCTTAATCTGGACAACCTGTTGCCGCATCATAGCACCGTGGCACAGACGGGCGGCGCGGTGTCGCAGGGGCAAAATACGCTCCCCCTGACCAGGCCAGTTATCGCGTCGCGTGTTGGTGCGCCGCCTTATCAGGGGCTGCAAAGCTTTACGGCGGAGATTGCTTTACAGGCGGATTCAGTTCGCTGGCGGGGAATGGACTTTACCCAGGTTTCGACGAAGATGTCTAATCAGGCCGGATTGCTGGATATCACCGAGTTGCAGGGGAAACTGGCCGACGGAGAGATGTCGCTGCCCGGCACGCTTGACGCCCGCACCGCCAGTCCGCGCATCGAATTCCACCCTCGCCTCAACCATGTTGAGATTGGGACTATCCTGAAAGCCTTCAATTATCCGATTAGCCTGACCGGTAAGATGTCGCTGGTTGGCGATTTCTCCGGGGCGGATATTGACGCGGAGGCGTTTCGCCATAGCTGGAAAGGAAAAGCGCATGTTGACATGAGCAATACGCGCCTCGAAGGAATGAATTTCCAACAACTGGTGCAGCAGGCCGTAGAGCGAAGCGGCGGCGACGCGCAGCAGTCGCAGGAAAATATGGACAACGCGACCCGACTGGATCGCTTCACGACCGATCTGACGCTAAATAAGGGCACGCTGACGCTCGACGACATGGTCGGGCAATCTTCTATGCTGGCGTTAACCGGCAGCGGAACGCTGGATCTGGTTAAGCAGAGCTGTGATACGCAATTTAATCTGCGTGTGCTGGGCGGATGGAACGGCAATAGCAACCTGATCACCTTCCTGAAAGAGACGCCGGTGCCGCTGCGCGTCTATGGCAAGTGGCAGGAGCTGAACTATACCCTGCAAGTGGATCAGTTATTGCGCAAGCATTTACAGGATGAGGCGAAGCGTCGGCTCAACGACTGGGCGGATCGCAATAAAGATACCCGTAACGGTAAAGATGTGAAGAAACTGCTGGATAAGCTGTAGTTTTTGGCCAAAGAGGAGTGCCGGATGGCGAGGCTAACGCGCCTCCGGCCTGCCTGGTAAGCAGGCCGGGGCAGGCGAACAGACGTTACATCTCCGGGGCTGGCTCGCCGTTATGGAGCGGAATTAACTGCACTTTCTGCACTCGATGGCTTTCTACCTGCAATGTTTTCAGCAAATAATCACCCACCTGAACCTCTTCACCGGTTTGCGGTATGCGCTGCAAATATTCCATCAATAATCCGGCAATCGTATGGTATTCCCGTTTTTCATCCAGCGGCAGCGGCACGTACTGCACCAAATCCTCCAGCGGCATATGGCCGTTTGCTGTCCAGGAACCGTCCGGGTTCTTCTGAATATCGTGGCGGGCGTCAATTTCCTCGACTTCATTCGGCAGATTACCGGCGATAGTCTCCATGACATCGCTTAATGTCACAATGCCTTCAACCGAGCCAAACTCATCTACGACAAAGGCAAAATGGGTTCTGGCGTTACGGAACTGCTCCAGCGCAGGCAGCAGCGGCAATGTTTCCGGGAAAACCAGCGGTTGGCGAATCAGCGCCCGCAGGTTGAGCGGTTCGCCGCGCAGCGATTGTTGCAACAGATCGATGACGTGGACGACGCCGAGTAAATCTTCCTGTTCATTTTCACCCGTCACGACCAGACGCGTATGCTGGTTCTTTTCCAGCAGAGCGCGGATTTCCGCTTCCGGCGCGTTGAGATCGATATGCTCGATATCATGACGCGACGTCATGATGCTACTTACGGTGCGCTGGTTGAGATTCAGCACCCGCTCAATCATCCTGCGCTCCTGCGGATTAAAAATCTGGCTGTCGTCATGGTCTGCCAGCATCGCGGCGGTTTCCGCATCCAGTTCGGCATCCTCTTTTTTACCGCTAATCAGCCGCATCACGGCCTCCGTTGTGCGCTGGCGCAGCGTATGGTTAGCGGAAAGAAAACGGCGGCGGTTAAAAATAGCCAGTTGGTTGAGCGCCTCGATCATCACCGAGAAGCCGATAGCCGCGTACAGATACCCTTTCGGAATGTGGAAACCAAACCCTTCCGCCACCAGGCTAAAGCCGATCATTAGCAGGAAGCTAAGACACAAAATGACAATGGTGGGATGGTTGTTCACAAATCGGGTCAGTGACTTGCTGGCGAGCAGCATCAGGCTAATGGCGATTATCACTGCCGCCATCATGACCGCCAGGTGATCGACCATCCCCACGGCGGTAATCACGGAGTCGAGAGAAAAGATAGCGTCCAGCACCACGATTTGCGCGACCACCGCCCAGAATTTCGCCCCCTTACGCTGGGTAGGGTTGGCGCTATCTTTCCCTTCCAGCCGTTCGTTGAGCTCCATGGTGGCTTTAAAGAGCAGGAAGAAGCCGCCGAACAGCATAATCAGATCGCGGGCGCTGAAGCTTAATGCCTGTACGCTAAAGAGCGGCTTAGTCAAGGTGACCAGCCACGAGATTGACGCCAGCAGCAGTAGGCGCATGATCATCGCCAGTATCAGGCCGGTAATGCGCGCGCGGTCGCGCTGCCCCGGCGGTAGTTTTTCAGCGAGGATGGCAATAAAGACCAGGTTATCAATGCCGAGAACAAGTTCGATAACGATTAACGTTACCAGTCCGGCCCAAATTGACGGATCGGCAATCCATTCCATAGTAAGAGCAATACCTTCTGTAATATGACAATTGTCACAATTCGATCATGGATAATACGGCGGAAAAATGCAATGCCGCAGAGCAATTTATCTTTGTTACGCGGCTATAAAATAACTTTAAAATAGCCGTAATGTTTCTGTCGGAAACTAAATAATGTCAAGAATATATTTAGGAAATATCGCAGGTGGAGTGGAGTAAATAAATATTGTCAACATCAATAAAATCCTAAAATCATCTGTTAATTCATTTAATATTAATCTTAAAAATATAGAATGGCGGGTTTGTTACCTTGCCTGTCATTAGGTTAGCTGCAACAATTCTTGCAGGATTAAGATAGCGCTCTTAAATATCCTGTCACAACATCGAGAAAACTATTAATACGTAACCTTTATTTCGCTGAAGATTTTTATCTGAACGAGGATAAAATCGGAGGGGAATGCGAAAATTTAGAACAATCAGTGTATTGGTAGCTAAGAAGCCAGGGGCGGTAGCGTGCCTGAAAGCCTGAATATAAGCCTTTATTATTCTGTCAATAGCCTGCGGATGAATTGATTTTTTTTCAGAATGATGCCAGTTAATTTTCTCTGCCATTAACTGCAAGGTAAATGTGCACGGACGAAGCCGCTATTTAAATTGCACAGGATAATGACTCTGCCAAAGTGATAAATAATCAATGATGAAATCCAAAATGAAATTGATGCCATTATTGGCGTCGCTCAGCTTGATAAGTGGTTGCACAGTACTTCCGGGCAGCAATATGTCTACGATGGGGAAAGATGTGATCAAACAGCAAGACGCTGACTTTGATCTTGACCGGATGGTCAATGTGTATCCGCTGACGCCACGGTTGGTTGAGCAATTACGCCCGCGGCCCAATGTCGCGCAACCGAATATGTCGCTGGACCAGGAGATCGCCAGCTATCAGTATCGCGTCGGGCCTGGCGATGTGCTGAATGTCACCGTCTGGGATCACCCGGAATTGACCACGCCAGCAGGCCAGTACCGTAGCTCAAGCGATACCGGCAACTGGGTACAGCCGGACGGCACCATGTTTTATCCCTACATTGGCAAGGTTAGCGTCGTCGGTAAAACTTTGTCAGAGATTCGCAGCGATATTACCGGGCGTTTAGCGAAGTACATCGCGGACCCACAGGTGGATGTCAATATCGCCGCTTTCCGCTCGCAAAAAGCGTATATCTCCGGCCAGGTGAATAAATCCGGTCAGCAGGCCATTACTAACGTACCGCTAACCGTCCTGGATGCGATTAACGCTGCGGGCGGCCTGACCGATATGGCGGACTGGCGCAACGTCGTGCTGACGCACAACGGCAAAGAACAGCGCATTTCGCTACAGGCGCTGATGCAAAATGGCGATCTTAGCCAGAACCGCTTGCTCTACCCTGGCGACATTCTGTATGTGCCGCGCAATGACGATCTGAAAGTCTTTGTCATGGGCGAAGTGAAAAAACAGAGCACCCTCAAAATGGATTTCAGCGGTATGACGCTCACCGAAGCATTGGGCAATGCGGAAGGCATCGATCTGACCACCTCCAACGCCAGCGGCATTTTTGTGATTCGTCCGTTGAAAGGCGAGGGGGGACGCGGCGGCAAGATCGCCAATATCTACCAGCTTGATATGTCTGACGCCACGTCATTGGTGATGGCGACGGAATTCCGACTTCAGCCTTACGATGTGGTGTACGTCACGACTGCGCCGGTTGCTCGCTGGAACCGTCTGATCAATCAGTTGCTGCCAACCATTAGCGGTGTCCGTTATATGACGGATACGGCCAGCGACATTCATTCCTGGTAATCGTTATGTTTAACAAAATCTTAGTGGTCTGTGTGGGGAATGTTTGCCGTTCCCCGACGGCGGAACGTTTGCTAAAGCGCTTTCATCCCTCGCTGACGGTTGCGTCCGCCGGATTAGGCGCGCTGGTCGGCAAAGGCGCCGATCCTGCGGCGGCGAGCGTGGCGAGCGCCCACGATCTGTCTTTGGAAAATCACTGCGCAAGGCAAATTTCCGCGCGTCTGTGCCGGGAATATGACCTGATTCTGACGATGGAGAAACGTCACATCGCCGCCCTGTGCGACATTGCACCGGAAATGCGCGGCAAGGTAATGCTGTTTGGTCACTGGGACAGCGAGCGTGAAATACCAGACCCGTATCGCAAAAGCCGCGATGCGTTTGAGGCGGTGTACACATTACTGGAAAGGTCTGCCCGCCAGTGGGCGCAGGCACTGAATGCAGAGCAGGGAAAACCATGACAGAAAAAGTAAAACAATCTGCGGCGGTTACGGGTAGCGATGAAATCGATATCGGGCGTCTGGTCGGAACGGTGATTGAAGCGCGTTGGTGGGTGTTGGGGACGACGGCCATATTTGCGCTGTGCGCGGTAATTTATACGTTCTTCGCCACGCCCATCTATAGCGCCGATGCGCTGGTACAGATTGAACAAAACGCCGGTAATTCGCTGGTACAGGATATCAACAGCGCATTAGCGAATAAGCCGCCGGCTTCCGATGCGGAAATTCAGCTCATTCGATCGCGCCTGGTGCTGGGGAAGACCGTTGACGATCTGGATCTGGATATTGCCGTCACCAAAAACACCTTTCCGCTGTTCGGCGCCGGGTGGGAGCGGCTGATGGGACGTCACAATGAAAGGGTGAAAGTCACGACATTCACCCGACCAGAGACGATGAGCGGACAGATCTTCACCCTCAAAGTGCTGGGCGACAAACGTTATCAGTTGGTCAGCGACGGCGGATTTAGCGCGCAGGGCGTTGTGGGCCAGCCACTCAATAAAGACGGCGTGACGATGTGGGTAGAGGCAATTGACGCCCGTCCTGATACGGAATTTACGGTGAGTAAATTCTCAACGCTTGGCATGATTAATAACCTGCAAAATAACCTCACCGTAACGGAAACCGGCAAAGATACCGGCGTTCTGAGCCTGACGTTCACGGGAGAGGATCGCGACCAGATCCGCGAAATTCTCAACAGTATTACCCGTAACTATCTGCAACAGGATATTGCGCGGAAATCTGAAGAGGCGGGGAAGAGCCTGGCGTTTCTGGCAAAACAACTGCCGGAAGTCCGCAGCCGTCTGGATGTGGCGGAAAACAAGCTAAACGCTTTCCGCCAGGATAAAGACTCGGTGGATTTACCGCTGGAGGCGAAGGCGGTGCTCGATTCGATGGTTAATATCGACGCCCAGTTGAATGAGTTGACGTTTAAAGAGGCGGAAATTTCCAAGCTCTTTACCAAAGCGCATCCGGCTTACCGCACCCTGCTGGAAAAACGTAAAGCGCTGGAAGATGAAAAAGCCAAACTGAACGGGCGGGTGACGGCGATGCCGAAAACCCAGCAGGAGATTGTGCGTTTGACCCGCGATGTGGAGTCCGGCCAGCAGGTCTATATGCAACTGCTTAATAAACAGCAGGAGCTGAAAATCACCGAAGCCAGCACCGTTGGCGACGTGCGCATCGTTGACCCGGCGATTACCCAGCCGGGCGTGCTGAAGCCGAAAAAGGCGTTGATTATTCTCGGCAGCATTATTCTGGGATTAATGTTATCGATTGTCGGCGTGCTGCTGCGCTCACTGTTTAATCGCGGTATTGAAAGCCCGCAGGCGCTGGAGGAGCACGGGATCAGCGTCTATGCCAGTATTCCGCTGTCGGAATGGCAAAAAGCGCGCGATAGCGTCAAAACCATTAAAGGGATTAAGCGTTACAAGCAGAGCCAACTGCTGGCGGTGGGCAATCCGACCGATCTGGCGATTGAGGCGATTCGCAGCCTGCGCACCAGCCTGCATTTCGCCATGATGCAGGCGCAAAATAATGTACTCATGCTCACAGGCGTCAGCCCCTCTATCGGCAAAACCTTTGTTTGCGCCAACCTGGCGGCCGTCATCAGCCAGACGCATAAACGGGTATTACTGATCGACTGCGATATGCGCAAGGGCTACACCCATGAACTGCTCGGCACCAATAACGTGGACGGCTTATCTGACATTCTGGCGGGCAAAGGCGAGATAGCCTCCTGCGCGAAACCTACGGCGATCGCTAATTTTGATCTTATTCCGCGCGGTCAGGTACCTCCTAATCCATCGGAACTGCTGATGAGCGAGCGCTTCGGCGAGCTGATCGCCTGGGCAAGCAGCCGCTACGACCTGGTATTAATCGACACGCCGCCGATTCTGGCCGTGACGGACGCCGCGATTGTGGGTCGTCACGTCGGGACAACGCTGATGGTGGCGCGTTATGCCGTCAACACTTTAAAAGAGGTGGAAACCAGTCTGAGCCGTTTTGACCAGAATGGCATTCAGGTCAAAGGCGTCATTCTCAACTCCATTTTCCGCCGGGCGACGGGCTACCAGGATTATGGCTATTACGAGTATGAATACCAGTCAGATTCCAAATAAAAAATAAGGCGTGCCGGATGGCGCGGCCTGTGACTGTAGGCCGGGCAAGCATAGCGCCATGCGGCAAAACTATCTGGGGAATAAGCATGACAACAGACAATCCGCTGATCTCAATTTATATGCCAACCTGGAACAGGCAGCAGTTGGCTATCCGGGCGATTAAATCAGTACTACGTCAGGACTACCGCCACTGGGAGATGATCATCGTGGATGATTGCTCCTCGTCTTATCAGCAGCTACAACAATTTGTTGAGGAGCTGAACGACCCGCGCGTCCGTTATACCCATAACGCCAGGAATACTGGCGCCTGCGCGGTTCGCAACCAGGCCATTATGCAGGCGCAAGGGCATTACATTACCGGTATTGATGATGACGATGAATGGACGCCAAACCGTCTGAGCGTGTTTCTGGCCCATAAACACCAGTTGACTACGCACGCCTTTTTGTATGCCAACGACTATGTGTGCGAGGGCGAGGTCTACTCTCAGCCTGCCAGCCTGCCGCTGTATCCGAAATCCCCTTATTCGCGCCGCTTGTTCTACAAGCGCAATATTATTGGCAATCAGGTTTTTACCTGGGCCTGGCGTTTTAAAGCGTGTTTGTTCGATACCGAACTCAAGGCGGCGCAGGACTACGACATTTTTCTGCGCATGGTGGTGGAGTATGGCGAACCGTGGAAAGTCGAAGAGGCGACGCAAATTTTACATATCAACCACGGCGAGATGCAGATTACCTCTTCGCCGAAAAAGTTCTCCGGCTATTTCCATTTTTATCGTAAGCACAAAGATAAATTTGATCGCGCCAGTAAAAAATACCAGCTTTTTACCCTGTACCAAATTCGCAATAAGCGAATGACCTGGCGCACGTTGCTGACGTTGCTCTCCGTGCGTAATAGCAAACGCCTGGCGGCCGGGCTGCGGGGGCGATAACGATGCTGGAAGACTTACGCGCGAATAGCTGGAGCTTACGCCCTTGTTGCATGGTGCTGGCCTACCGTATCGCTCATTTTTGTTCCGTCTGGCGCAAAAAGAATGTGCTGAATAATCTGTGGGCCGCGCCGGTGCTGGTGCTGTATCGCGTGATCACGGAATGCCTGTTCGGGTATGAAATCCAGGCCGCCGCGACCATTGGTCGGCGGTTCACTATCCATCATGGTTACGCGGTAGTGATCAACAAACATGTCGTCGCCGGTGACGATTTTACCATTCGCCACGGCGTCACCATTGGCAATCGCGGCGCGGACAGCCTGGCTTGTCCGGTGATTGGTCACGGCGTTGAGCTGGGGGCGAATGTCATCCTGCTTGGCGATATTACTATCGGTAATCACGTCACGATTGGCGCGGGTAGCGTGGTGCTTGACAGTATTCCGGACCATGCGCTGGTGGTGGGAGAAAAAGCACGGGTGAAGGTCAGCACATGAATATTCTGCAATTTAATGTACGGCTGGCGGAAGGCGGCGCGGCGGGAGTGGCGTTGGATCTCCATCTGCGGGCGCTGCAAAAAGGGCTGACGTCGCGTTTTATCTATGGTTATGGCAAAGGCGGAAAAAAAAGCGTCAGTCACCACCGCTATCCGCAGGTGATAAAACAGACGCCGCGCGGCACGGCAATCGCCAATATCGCGCTATTTCGTTTCCTGAATCGCGATCTGTTTGGCAATCTCGACAATCTTTACCGCACGGTTATCCAGACATCCGGCCCGCTGGTGCTGCATTTTCATGTTCTCCACAGTTACTGGCTAAACCTGGCGGACATCGTGACGTTTTGCGAAAAAGTCAAAGCGCAAAAAGCGGACGTCACGCTGGTCTGGACGCTGCACGATCACTGGAGCGTCACCGGGCGTTGCGCCTTTACCGACGGTTGTGAGGGCTGGAAAAGCGGCTGCCAAAAATGTCCGACCCTAAGCAATTATCCGCCGGTCAGGGTGGATCGGGCGCACCAGCTTATTGACGGCAAACGTCAGCGCTTTCGTGACATGCTGCGGCTGGGCTGCCAGTTTATTTCGCCGAGCCAGCACGTGGCCGAGGCCTTTAACAGCGTTTATGGCGCGGGGCGCTGCCAGATTATTAACAACGGTATCGATCTGGCGACTGAGGCGATTCTCGCGCAGCTATCACCTGTGCCGCTGAATCCGGGAAAACCGCGAATTGCCATTGTGGCGCATGACTTGCGTTACGACGGCAAAACTGACCAGCGTCTGGTACACGACATGATGGCGCTGGGCGAAAAAATTGAACTGCATACCTTTGGTAAATTTTCGCCTTTTACCGGCCAAAACGTCGTTAATCACGGTTTTGAAACCGATAAGCGCAAATTAATGAGCGCGCTCAATGAGATGGACGCGCTGGTCTTTAGCTCGCGGGTCGATAACTATCCGCTGATCTTGTGTGAAGCGCTCTCGATCGGCGTACCGGTGCTCGCTACCCACAGCGAGGCGGCGCAGGAGGTGCTGGCGAAATCCGGCGGCCAGACTTTTGCCGCTACAGATGTACTGCGCCTGGCGCAGCGGCGTAAGCCAGAGATTGCTCAGGCGGTATTTGGCGCAACGCTGGACGCCTTTCGTATGCGTAGCCGCGTCGCGTACAGCGGTCAACAGATGCTGGAGGAGTATGTCTCGTTCTATCAGAATCTGTAGCTACCTGCTGCTGCCGCTGA
The DNA here is from genome assembly GCF_017571995.1 of Salmonella sp. 32031103-2018-00083-FB-01-SM-01. Lineage (NCBI taxonomy): Bacteria > Pseudomonadati > Pseudomonadota > Gammaproteobacteria > Enterobacterales > Enterobacteriaceae > Salmonella > Salmonella sp. 32031103-2018-00083-FB-01-SM-01. The sequence goes on along the minus strand of NZ_JAGEQL010000001.1, from coordinate 1,144,986 downwards.
TCTACCTACTGGTCAATGTCAAGATTGCCCAACTGGGGGAAAGCTTTCCCATTACCATCGTCACTTTTTTACCGCTGTTGCTGCTGTTATTTGTGGAACGCATTAGCGTAAAAAAATTGATGATCGCCTTAGGCATCGGCGCGGGGCTTACGGCATTTAACTTCCTGTTCGGCCAGTCGCTGAATGCTGGTAAATATGTCACGTCCACGATGCTGTTTGTCTATATTGTGGTCATTATCGGGATGGTCTGGAGTATCCGATTCAAAACCATTTCCGCGCATAACCACCGAAAGATTTTGCGTTTTTTTTATCTGGTGGTGGGTATAGTGGTCGCGCTCGCCGCGGTTGAGATGGCGCAAATTATCCTTACCGGCGGCAGCAGTATTATGGAAGGAATTTCGAAATATCTCATTTACAGTAATAGCTACGTACTGAACTTCATAAAATTTGGCGGTAAGCGTACCACTGCGCTTTATTTTGAACCGGCATTTTTCGCTTTGGCACTAATCTCAATTTGGCTGAGCATCAAACAGTTTGGTATCAAAACACCGAAAAGCGATGCTATGATTCTGGCAGGGATAATATTATCAGGATCATTTTCAGGGGTAATGACCTTTATCCTGTTTTATCTTCTGGAGTGGGCGTTCCAATATTTGAATAAGGATGCGATAAAGAAAAAACTTCCACTGGCGCTGGTCTCATTAACCCTGTTTTTGGTTGGGGTAATTATTGCATTTCCTTATATCGCGACACGACTTGGCGATTTAGGGACGGAAGGCTCATCTTCTTATTATCGTATTGTGGGACCCTTAGTCATGGTCGGATATTCCTTGACCCATATTGATGGTGTAGTCAGATTTGGCTCACTTTATGAATATGTCGCATCATTCGGAATCTTTAACGGTGCGGATGTCGGGAAAACCATAGACAATGGATTGTATCTGCTGATTATTTATTTTTCCTGGTTCGCAGTGCTAATGACGCTGTGGTATATGGGGAAAGTTTTAAAAATGGCGCTAAATGCGTTTGGCGATAATCGCAATTTTCGGGTGCAGCTCTATCTTTTTACGCCGGTGTCGCTGTTTTTTACCGGTTCAATATTTAGCCCGGAATATGCTTTTTTAATCGTCTGTCCGTTCATTTTGCGCAAGGCGTTAAAAATTTCATAACGGGGTGGTGGCATGTTTTTAAGCGTCGTTACCGTCGCCTTTCGCAATTACGAAGGGGTGGTAAAAACCTGGCGCTCGCTGCGCAATCTGGCGCGCGATCCGGGTCTGTCATTTGAATGGATCGTAGTGGATGGCGGTTCGGAGGACGGCACGCGCGAATTTCTGCAAAAACGTCACGGTGAGTTTAACCTGCGTTTTATCAGTGAAAAGGATCTCGGTATTTATGATGCCATGAACAAAGGCATTGCGCTGGCGCAGGGGCGCTATACCCTGTTTCTTAATTCCGGTGATGCGTTCCATGATGATGCCGCGCTGTTTGTCCGGCAACTGGCGCGACAAAAGGGCGAGGCGATGTATATTGGCGACGCGCTGCTGGATTTCGGCGGCGGGCATAAAATACGCCGGAAGGCTAAACCCGGGTATTATATCTACCATAGTTTGCCAGCCAGCCATCAGGCGATATTTTTCCCGACGGCAGCGTTAAAAAAGTATCCTTATGATCTGCAATATCATGTCTCTTCAGATTATGCGCTGGCGGCCCGTCTCTATAAAGCAGGCTATCCTTTTCGGCGAATTAACGGACTGGTATCTGAATTTTCGATGGGCGGCGTGTCAACCTCGAATAATCTGGAATTATGTCAGGATGCAAAAAACGTACAGCGAAAAATATTACGTGTGCCAGGGTTTTGGGCGCAATTATCCTATTTATTACGTCTGAAAACGACGGGTAAAACAAAAGCGCGGTATAACAAAGTCTAATCACCGGGAGTTATTATGCAGGATCTTAGCGGCTTTACGGTGCCGAAGGGGTTCCGCGGCGCTAATGCGCTAAAAGTACAATTATGGTGGGCGGTACAGGCGACATTATTCGCTGGGTCGCCGCAAATATTGTATCGCTGGCGAGCCTTTTTGCTGCGTCTGTTTGGCGCCAAAATTGGAAAGAATGTGGTTATCCGACCGTCAGTAAAAATTACCTATCCGTGGAAATTAACCGTCGGCGATTATGCCTGGGTAGGCGACGACGCTGTGTTATATACGTTGGGTGAAATTAATATTGGCGCACATGCGGTCATTTCACAAAAAGGCTATTTGTGTACCGGTAGCCATGATTATACCAGCGCCCATTTCGATATTAACGCCGCGCCGATTGTTATTGGCGAAAAATGTTGGCTGGCAACCGATGTTTTTGTCGCGCCCGGCGTGACGATAGGTCATGGCACCGTCGTCGGCGCGCGCAGCAGCGTATTTAAATCATTACCGGCAAATGCGATTTGTCGGGGCAATCCCGCAGTGGTAACGCGCCAGCGCGTTCAGAAAGTTACTCCCTAACGGGACTATTTGAGGAAATGAAAATGTCAAAAGTCGCTCTCATTACTGGCGTAACCGGACAGGATGGGTCTTACCTGGCAGAATTTCTGCTGGAAAAAGGGTATGAGGTGCATGGTATCAAGCGCCGCGCGTCATCGTTTAATACCGAGCGCGTGGACCATATTTATCAGGACCCGCACAGCTGCAACCCGAAATTTCATCTGCATTATGGCGACCTGACCGACGCCTCCAACCTGACCCGCATTTTACAGGAAGTGCAGCCGGACGAGGTCTACAACCTGGGCGCGATGAGCCACGTGGCGGTGTCGTTTGAGTCGCCGGAATATACCGCCGATGTGGATGCGATGGGCACGCTGCGCCTGCTGGAGGCGATCCGCTTCCTCGGTCTTGAAAAGAAAACGCGGTTCTACCAGGCCTCCACCTCTGAACTGTACGGTCTGGTGCAGGAAATTCCGCAGAAAGAGACCACGCCGTTCTACCCGCGTTCCCCCTATGCGGTAGCGAAACTGTACGCCTACTGGATCACCGTCAACTACCGTGAATCCTACGGTATTTACGCCTGTAACGGCATTCTGTTTAACCACGAGTCCCCGCGTCGCGGCGAAACCTTCGTCACCCGTAAGATCACCCGCGCCATCGCCAATATCGCCCAGGGACTGGAGTCCTGCCTGTATCTCGGCAACATGGACTCGCTGCGCGACTGGGGTCATGCGAAAGATTACGTGCGAATGCAGTGGATGATGTTACAGCAGGAGCAGCCGGAAGATTTCGTGATTGCCACCGGCGTGCAGTATTCCGTGCGCCAGTTTGTGGAGCTGGCGGCGGCGCAACTGGGGATAAAACTGCGCTTTGAAGGCGAAGGCATTAATGAGAAAGGGATCGTGGTATCCGTTACCGGACACGATGCGCCGGGCGTGAAACCGGGCGATGTGATTGTGGCCGTTGATCCGCGTTATTTCCGTCCGGCGGAAGTGGAAACCCTGCTGGGCGACCCGTCCAAAGCGCATGAGAAACTGGGCTGGAAACCGGAAATCACCCTGTCGGAGATGGTCTCCGAGATGGTGGCGAACGATCTGGAGGCCGCGAAAAAACACTCACTGCTGAAATCTCACGGTTACGAGGTGGCCATCGCGCTGGAGTCCTGAGAATGAATAAGCAACGAATTTTTGTGGCGGGCCATCGTGGGATGGTGGGATCCGCCATTGTACGGCAGCTTGCGCAGCGCGGCGACGTGGAACTGGTACTGCGCACCCGCGATGAGCTGGATCTGCTCGACGGGCGTGCGGTACAGGCGTTCTTTGCCGGGGCGGGTATCGACCAGGTTTATCTGGCGGCGGCGAAAGTGGGCGGCATTGTCGCCAACAACACGTATCCGGCGGATTTTATTTATGAAAACATGATGATAGAGAGCAACATTATTCACGCCGCGCACCTGCACAACGTGAACAAACTGCTGTTTCTCGGTTCGTCCTGTATCTATCCGAAACTGGCAAGGCAGCCGATGGCGGAAAGCGAGCTGCTGCAGGGAACGCTGGAGCCGACCAACGAGCCGTATGCCATCGCCAAGATCGCCGGGATTAAACTGTGCGAGTCCTACAACCGGCAGTACGGTCGCGACTACCGTTCGGTGATGCCAACCAACCTGTACGGCCCGCATGATAATTTCCACCCGGACAATTCACATGTGATCCCGGCGCTGCTGCGTCGCTTTCATGAGGCTGCGCAGAGCCACGCGCCGGAGGTGGTGGTGTGGGGCAGCGGCACGCCGATGCGCGAATTTCTGCACGTTGACGATATGGCGGCGGCCAGTATTCACGTGATGGAGCTGGCGCGCGAAGTGTGGCAGGAGAACACCGCCCCGATGCTGTCGCACATTAACGTCGGCACTGGCGTGGACTGCACCATCCGCGAGCTGGCGCAGACCATCGCAAAGGTGGTGGGTTACCAGGGCCGGGTGGTGTTCGACGCCACGAAGCCGGACGGCACGCCGCGTAAATTGCTCGACGTCACGCGCCTGCATCAGCTTGGCTGGTATCACGAAATTTCACTGGAGGCAGGGCTTGCCGGTACTTACCAGTGGTTCCTTGAGAATCAGCAACGGTTCCGGGGGTGACAATGTTTTTACGTCAGGAAGATTTCGCCGCCGTGGTGCGGGCGACGCCCCTCATCTCCCTCGATTTCATTGTGGAAAACGGCCAGGGGGAAATTTTACTGGGCCAGCGTCTCAACCGTCCGGCGCAGGGCTACTGGTTTGTGCCGGGGGGGCGGGTGTGCAAAGACGAAACGCTGGAGGCCGCCTTTGCACGCCTGACGCAGGCGGAACTGGGCGTGCGTCTGCCGCTGGCGGCAGGGACGTTTTATGGCGTCTGGCAGCACTTCTATGACGACAACTTTTCCGGTGAGGATTTTTCAACTCACTACATCGTGCTCGGATTTCGTCTGCGCGTGGCGGAGAGCGATTTACGCCTGCCTGACGCCCAGCATGGCAGTTACCGCTGGCTGACGCCGGAACAGCTTCTGGCAAGCGATAATGTTCATGAGAACAGTCGGGCCTACTTCTTTCCTGACGCGCCGGCGGTGGGCCTATGAAGATCCTGGTCTATGGCATTAACTATTCGCCGGAACTGACCGGTATCGGCAAATATACCGGCGAAATGGTGGCGTGGATGGCGCGGGAAGGCCATGAGGTGCGAGTCATTACCGCGCCGCCGTACTACCCGCAGTGGAAGGTCGGCGAGCGCTATTCCGCCTGGCGCTATCGCCGGGAAGAGGGCGAGGCTACCGTCTGGCGCTGCCCGCTGTATGTGCCGAAACAGCCCTCCACCTTAAAACGGTTGCTTCATCTGGGGAGCTTTGCATTGAGCAGTTTTTTCCCACTGATGGCGCAGCGTCGCTGGAAGCCGGATCGGATTATCGGCGTTGTACCGACGCTCTTTTGTACGCCGGGAATGCGTCTGCTGGCGACACTCTCCGGCGCGCGTACCGTACTGCATATTCAGGATTACGAAGTGGATGCCATGCTCGGCTTAGGAATGGCGGGAAAAGGTAAGCGCGGCAGCGTAGCGCGGTTAGCAACGGCCTTTGAACGTAGCGCGCTGCGTAGCGTTGATAATGTTTCGACCATCTCTCGCTCCATGATGAATAAAGCGCGGGAAAAGGGCGTCGCGGCGGAAAAAATCCTCTTTTTTCCGAACTGGTCGGAAGTGGCGCGCTTTCAGGACGTTAATGACGCTGACGTGACGGCTTTGCGTCAGCAGCTTGGCTTGCCAGAGGGTAAAAAAATCGTGCTCTATTCCGGCAATATCGGCGAAAAGCAAGGGCTGGAAAAGGTGATAGACGCCGCGGAACGATTACGCGATCGACCGCTGATTTTCGCGATTGTCGGCCAGGGGGGCGGCAAGGCGCGGCTGGAGAACATGGCCCGCGAACGCGGCCTGCCAAATATTAAATTCCTCCCGCTGCAGCCTTACGACGCCTTACCCGCGCTGCTGAAAATGGGCGACTGCCATCTGGTGGTGCAAAAGCGCGGCGCGGCGGATGCGGTACTGCCCTCCAAGCTGACTAACATTCTGGCGGTCGGCGGTAATGCGGTGATTACCGCTGAGCCGCACACCGAATTAGGACAACTTTGCGCGCGCTATCCGGGCATCGCCGTTTGCGTGGAACCGGAGTCGACCGACGCGCTGGTTAACGGGATTAGCCAGGCGCTCGCCATGCCGAAAAACAACACGACGGCACGTGAATACGCCGAACGCACGCTCAATAAAGAGAACGTGCTACGCCAATTTATTGCAGATATTCGGGGATGATAATGCGTCAGACAAAACTTTACCCGGTTGTGATGGCCGGTGGCTCCGGTAGCCGATTGTGGCCGCTTTCTCGCGTGCTTTATCCAAAACAGTTTCTGTGCCTGAAAGGCGATCTCACCATGCTGCAAACCACCATTTGCCGTCTGAACGGCGTGGAGTGCGAAAGCCCGGTGGTTATCTGCAACGAACAGCACCGTTTTATCGTTGCCGAACAGCTCCGCCAGCTCAATAAGCTGACGGAGAACATTATTCTTGAGCCCGCCGGGCGCAATACCGCGCCGGCGATTGCGCTGGCGGCGCTGGCGGCGACGCGCCAGCATACGGACTGCGATCCGCTGATGCTGGTACTGGCGGCGGATCATGCGATCGCCAATGAAGAGGCCTTCCGCGACGCGGTGCGCGACGCCATGCCCTATGCCGACGCGGGCAAACTGGTGACCTTCGGTATCGTGCCGGATCTGCCGGAAACCGGCTATGGCTATATCCGGCGCGGTGATGTCGTGCCGGGCGCGACGGATGCGGTGGCTTTTGAGGTGGCGCAGTTCGTTGAGAAGCCGGGGCTGGAAACCGCTCAGGCCTACGTCGCCAGCGGCGATTACTACTGGAACAGCGGCATGTTTCTGTTCCGCGCCGGACGCTATCTGGAAGAGCTGAAAAAGTTCCGCCCCGATATTCTGGCCGCCTGTGAACAGGCGATGCGCGGCGTCGATCCGGATCTTGACTTCATTCGTGTGGATGAAGAGGCCTTCCTCGCCTGTCCGGAAGAGTCCATTGACTACGCGGTGATGGAGCGGACGGCGGACGCGGTGGTGATGCCAATGGACGCGGGCTGGAGCGATGTCGGCTCGTGGTCCTCGCTGTGGGAAATCAGCGCCCACACCCCGGAGGGAAACGTCCACCACGGCGACGTCATCAGCCATAAAACGGAAAACAGCTACGTTTACGCCGAATCCGGCCTGGTGACCACCGTCGGCGTGAAGGATCTGGTGGTGGTGCAGACCAAAGACGCCGTGCTGATTGCCGATCGCCACGCGGTGCAGGACGTGAAAAAGGTGGTGGAGAAGATCAAGGCCGACGGACGCCATGAGCACCACATGCACCGCGAGGTTTACCGCCCGTGGGGCAAATACGACTCCATCGACGCGGGCGAGCGCTATCAGGTGAAGCGCATTACCGTCAAGCCGGGGGAAGGACTGTCGGTGCAGATGCACCATCACCGCGCCGAGCACTGGGTGGTGGTGGCGGGGACCGCCAGAGTCACCATCAACGGCGAGGTTAAGCTGCTCGGTGAAAACGAGTCCATCTATATTCCGCTGGGGGCGACTCACTGCCTGGAAAATCCGGGAAAAATACCGCTCGATTTAATTGAAGTGCGTTCCGGCTCGTATCTCGAAGAGGACGACGTGGTGCGGTTCGAGGACCGTTACGGGCGGGTCTGACGCCTGCAATGGTGCCCGGTAAGCGCAACGCGCCATCCGGCAATGAACAACAATAACGATGTTGGCCATTTACGGTCAGGGCTAACTGTTGCCTGAAGAAGGGTAAGAACATGACAAAATTAACCTGTTTCAAGGCCTACGACATTCGCGGCAGGCTGGGCGAAGAGCTCAATGAAGATATCGCGTGGCGGATTGGCCGCGCCTACGGCGAATATTTAAAACCGAAAACCATCGTGCTGGGCGGCGACGTGCGCCTGACCAGCGAGGCGCTGAAGCTGGCGCTGGCGAAAGGGTTACAGGACGCGGGCGTCGACGTGCTGGATATCGGTATGTCCGGCACCGAAGAGATTTACTTCGCCACCTTCCACCTCGGCGTGGACGGCGGTATTGAGGTGACCGCCAGCCATAACCCGATGGACTACAACGGTATGAAGCTGGTGCGCGAGGGCGCCCGCCCGATAAGCGGCGACACCGGTCTGCGCGACGTTCAGCGTCTGGCGGAAGCGGGCGATTTCCCGCCGGTGAACGACACCGCGCGCGGCAGCTACAGACAAATCAGCCTGCGCGACGCCTACATCGACCACCTGCTCGCCTACATCAGTGTTAACAATCTCACCCCGCTGAAGCTGGTGGTGAATTCCGGCAACGGGGCGGCGGGGCCGGTCATTGACGCCATCGAAGCGCGTCTGAAGGCGCTGGGCGCGCCGGTGGAGTTCATCAAAATCCACAACACCCCGGACGGCACCTTCCCGAACGGCATTCCCAACCCGTTGCTGCCGGAGTGTCGCGACGACACCCGCAAGGCCGTTATTGAACACGGGGCGGACATGGGCATCGCCTTTGACGGCGACTTCGACCGCTGCTTCCTGTTCGATGAGAAAGGGCAGTTTATCGAGGGGTACTACATCGTCGGGCTGCTGGCGGAAGCGTTTCTGGAAAAACACCCGGGGGCGAAGATTATCCACGACCCGCGCCTGACCTGGAACACGGAGGCAGTGGTGACGGCGGCGGGCGGGACGCCGGTGATGTCAAAAACCGGACATGCCTTTATCAAGGAGCGGATGCGTACGGAGGATGCCATTTATGGCGGAGAAATGAGCGCGCATCACTATTTTCGTGATTTTGCCTACTGCGACAGCGGGATGATCCCGTGGCTGCTGGTGGCGGAGCTGGTGTGCCTGAAGGGACAGTCGCTGGGTGAACTGGTCCGCGACCGGATGGCGGCGTTCCCGGCGAGCGGGGAAATCAACAGCAGGCTGGCGGAGCCAGCGGCGGCCATCGCGCGGGTGGAAGCGCACTTTGCGGAAGAGGCGCAGGCAGTGGACCGCACGGACGGTCTCAGCATGTCGTTCGCCGACTGGCGTTTCAACCTGCGCTCGTCGAACACCGAACCGGTGGTGCGCCTGAATGTGGAGTCACGCGGCGATATTCCGCTGATGGAAGCGCGAACACGCACTCTGCTGGCGCTGCTGAATCAGTAACGTCAGATCTCCCCTTACCGCCTGCGGGTAAGGGGCCAATCACAGGAACAACGATGACAAATCTAAAAAAGCGCGAACGAGCCAAAACCAATGCATCGTTAATCTCTATGGTGCAACGCTTTTCAGATATCACCATCATGTTTGGCGGGCTGTGGTTCATCTGTGAAGTCAGTGGACTGCCATTCCTGTACATGCACCTGTTGGTGGCGCTGATTACGCTGGTTGTTTTTCAAATGCTGGGCGGGATGACCGATTTTTATCGCTCCTGGCGCGGCGTCAAAATGTCGACAGAGTTAACGCTGTTACTGCAAAACTGGACGCTGAGCCTGATCTTCAGCGCCGGTCTGGTGGCGTTTAATGATGACTTTGACAACCGCCTTGCCACCTGGCTGGCCTGGTATGCGCTGTCCAGCCTGGGCTTAGTGTTATGCCGTTCATTTATTCGTTTCGGCGCGGGCTGGCTACGCAATCGTGGTTATAACACTCGCCGGGTCGCCGTCGCCGGAGATTTGCCTGCGGGCCAGGCGTTGCTGGATAGCTTCCGTAATGAGCCGTGGCTGGGTTTTGAGGTGGTGGGCGTCTATCACGATCCCAAACCGGGCGGCGTCTCTGCTGACTGGGCCGGGAACTTCGAGCAGTTAATTGACGATGCGAAAGCCTCGCGAATTCACAATGTTTATATCGCTATGTCAATGAGCGACGGCGCCATGGTGAAAAAACTTGTGCGCGAGCTGGCCGACACCACCTGCTCGGTGATCCTTATTCCCGATGTGTTCACCTTTAATATTCTCCACTCGCGCGTGGAGGAGATGAGCGGCGTTCCGGTCGTTCCGCTGTATGACACGCCGCTGTCAGGGATTAACCGTCTGCTTAAACGGGCAGAGGATATCGTGCTGGCGTCGCTGATTCTGCTGCTCATCTCACCGGTACTGTGCTGCATTGCGCTGGCGGTCAAATTGAGCTCGCCCGGGCCGGTGATTTTCCGTCAGACGCGCTACGGGATGGACGGCAAGCCGATCAAGGTCTGGAAGTTCCGCTCAATGAAGGTAATGGAGAACGATAAGGTCGTTACCCAGGCGACACAAAACGATCCGCGCGTCACCCGGGTAGGTAACTTTTTGCGTCGTACCTCGCTGGATGAATTACCGCAGTTTATCAACGTGTTAACCGGCGGGATGTCCATCGTCGGTCCTCGCCCGCACGCGGTGGCGCATAACGAACAGTATCGTCAGTTGATTGAAGGTTACATGCTACGCCACAAGATGAAGCCGGGCATCACCGGCTGGGCGCAAATTAATGGCTGGCGCGGTGAAACCGATACGCTGGAGAAAATGGAAAAACGCGTGGAGTTCGACCTGGAATACATCCGCGAATGGAGTATTTGGTTCGATATCAAAATCGTTTTTCTGACGATTTTTAAAGGGTTTGTTAATAAAGCGGCGTATTAAGAACCTGATCCACAAGGCTATTTACTTGCCATATCGAACCAGGGCAGCGTGTACGCTCCGGTTTTTCCGCGCTGTCCGCGTTCAATCTGGCTGCGCCAATGACGCCTTGTGAACAGGTTCTGGAGAAAAGAATGAGTTTACGACAAAAAACGATCAGCGGCGCTAAATGGTCGGCTATCGCCACGATAGTGATTATCGGTCTGGGGTTAATTCAGATGACGGTGCTGGCGCGGATCATCGACAACCACCAGTTTGGCCTGTTGACTGTCTCGCTGGTGATTATCGCGCTGGCCGACACGATCTCGGACTTTGGCATCGCGAACTCGATTATCCAACGTAAAACGATTGGGCATCTGGAGCTGACCACGCTCTACTGGCTAAACGTTGGGCTTGGGATTGTGGTATTTGCGGTGGTCTTTTGGCTGAGCGATGCGATTGCCCATGTTTTGCATAACCCGGATCTCGCGCCGTTAATCAAAACGTTGTCGCTGGCGTTTATTGTGATCCCTCACGGGCAGCAGTTCCGTGCGCTGATGCAAAAAGAGCTGGAGTTCAATAAGATCGGCATGATCGAAACGACCTCCGTGCTGGCGGGGTTCACCTTTACGGTGATTAGCGCCCATTACTGGCCGCTGGCGTTAACCGCGATTCTCGGCTATCTGGTGAACAGCGCGGTGCGAACGCTGCTGTTTGGTTACTTTGGCCGCAAGATTTACCGCCCGGGGCTGCATTTTTCGCTGGCATCGGTGTCCACGAACCTGCGTTTTGGCGCGTGGCTGACGGCGGACAGTATCGTCAATTACATCAACACGAATTTATCGACGCTGGTACTGGCGAGAATTCTCGGCGCAAGCGTCGCCGGGGGATATAACCTCGCGTACAACGTGGCGGTTGTGCCGCCGGCGAAGCTTAACCCCATCATTACTCGCGTGCTATTTCCGGCATTCGCCAAAATTCAGGACGATACCGAGAAGCTGCGCGTCAACTTCTATAAGTTGCTTTCCGTGGTGGGAATTATCAATTTTCCCGCGCTGCTGGGCCTGATGGTAGTGGCGAACAATTTTGTGCCGTTAGTGTTTGGTGAGAAGTGGAACAGCATTATCCCGATCCTGCAATTGCTGTGCGTGGTGGGGCTGCTGCGCTCGGTAGGCAACCCGATTGGTTCGCTGCTGATGGCGAAAGCGCGCGTGGATATCAGCTTTAAATTCAACGTCTTTAAAACGTTTCTGTTTATCCCGGCAATTCTCATTGGCGGCCATCTGGCGGGGGCGATTGGCGTGACGCTGGGGTTCCTGGTGGTGCAAATCATCAACACCATTCTGAGCTATTTCGTGATGATTAAGCCGGTACTCGGCTCCAGCTATCGTCAGTATATTCTCAGCCTGTGGCTACCGTTTTATCTCTCATTGCCAACATTTATTACCAGCTACGGCGCAGGAAAGCTGGTCGACGGCTATTTACCGTTGTCAGGGGTATTCGCGCTACAGGTTATGGTCGGTATTTTGAGTTTTATTTTGATGATTATTTTTTCACGCAATGCGCTGGTGATGGAAATTAAAAATCAGCTTGTTGGTAGTGCAAAAATGAAAAAGTTATTACGTGTCGGATGACGGGGATATAAGAGGCTATTTATGAAATTATTAATTTTAGGCAACCACACATGCGGCAACCGTGGTGATAGCGCCATTATGCGCGGTTTGCTTGATGCCATCCGTCAACAGGCGCCAGAGGCGGAGATGGATGTGATGAGCCGTTTCCCGGTGAGTTCCGCCTGGTTGCAGGGGCGCCCGATTATTGCCGACCCGCTGTATCAGTTAAGTCAGAAACAGCAGGCGGCGGCAGGGCTTAACGGTCGGGTGAAAAAAGTATTACGCCGTCGTTTTCAGCATAAAATTTTATTGTCTAAAGTCGCCCAGGAAGGATCGCTGCGTAATTTTGCTATCGCGCCGGAATTTGCCGAATTCGCGCAATTTATTGCGCAGTATGACGCCGTCATTCAGGTGGGCGGTTCAAACTATGTCGACTTATACGGTTTGACTCACTTTGAATATCCGCTGTGCGCGTTTATGGCGAACAAACCAATTTATATGGTGGGACATAGCGTCGGCCCTTTCCAGAACCCTGACTTTAACCAGCTCGCCAATTATGTTTTTGGGCGCACCAGTGCGCTGATCCTGCGTGAAACCGTCAGCCGTGATCTAATGACCGCCGCGCAGATCGATACCCGGAAAGTGGAGCAGGGGGTGGATACTGCCTGGTTAGTCGAACGCCGTCACGACGAGTTTGTCGCCAGTTATGCTGTGCAGCACTGGCTGGACGTCACCGCGCGCCGCAAAACCGTCGCGATTACGTTGCGCGATCTGGAGCCGTTTGATAAACGCCTGGGCACCACTCAGCAGGCCTATGAGCAGGCATTTGCCCAGGTCGTGAATCGCCTGATTGCGGACGGTTATCAGGTACTGGCGCTGTCGACCTGCACCAGTATCGATCGCTATAACCGCGATGACCGGATGGTTGCGTTACGGATGGCGAAGTATGTAAACGACTCAGAGCATTTCCATATCGCGATGGACGAACTCAATGACGTGGAAATCGGAAAGATCCTCGCCTCCTGTGTACTGACCATCGGGACGCGCCTGCATTCCGCCATTATCTCCATGAATTTTGGCACGCCCGCTATCGCCATTAATTATGAACATAAATCCGCCGGGATTATGCAGCAGCTAGGCCTGGCGGAATTGGCTATCGATATCCGTCACTTGCTGAACGGTTCATTACAAAGCGTGGTGGCCGATACGCTCAATCAATTGCCTGCGCTAAAGGCAAAAGTGGCTAATGCCGTCACCGAGGAGCGGGCGAAAGGGTTCACGATGATCAAATCCGTTCTCGACAGAATTCGGGAGGAACAATGAAAGTCAGCTTTTTTCTGCTGAAATTTCCACTCTCATCGGAAACCTTTGTGCTGAATCAGATTACTGCGTTTATTGATATGGGCCATGAGGTGGAGATTGTCGCGTTACAAAAAGGCGATACCCAACATACTCACGCCGCCTGGGAGAAGTATGGCCTGGCGGCGAAAACCCGCTGGTTACAGGATGAGCCCCAGGGACGGCTGGCGAAACTGCGCTACCGGGCATGTAAAACGCTGCCGGGGCTGCATCGGGCGGCGACCTGGAAAGCGCTCAATTTTACCCGCTATGGCGATGAATCACGCAATTTGCTCCTTTCCGCGATTTGCGCGCAGGTGAGCCACCCTTTTGTGGCGGATGTGTTTATCGCACACTTTGGTCCGGCGGGCGTGACGGCGGCCAAACTACGCGAACTGGGCGTGCTTCGCGGCAAAATCGCGACTATTTTCCACGGGATTGATATTTCCAGCCGCGAAGTGCTCAGTCATTACACGCCGGAGTATCAGCAGTTGTTTCGTCGTGGCGATCTGATGCTGCCCATCAGCGAACTGTGGGCCGGTCGCCTGAAAAGTATGGGCTGTCCGCCGGAAAAGATTGCCGTTTCGCGCATGGGCGTCGACATGACGCGTTTTACCCATCGTCCGGTGAAAGCGCCAGGGATGCCGCTGGAGATGATTTCCGTCGCGCGCCTGACCGAGAAAAAAGGCCTGCATGTGGCGATTGAAGCCTGTCGGCAACTGAAAGCGCAGGGCGTGGCGTTTCGCTACCGCATTCTGGGGATTGGCCCGTGGGAACGTCGGCTGCGTACGCTCATCGAGCAGTATCAGCTAGAGGATGTCATTGAGATGCCGGGGTTTAAACCGAGCCATGAAGTGAAGGCGATGCTGGATGACGCCGATGTTTTTTTGCTGCCGTCGATTACCGGTACGGATGGCGATATGGAAGGTATTCCGGTAGCGCTGATGGAGGCGATGGCGGTGGGGATTCCCGTGGTGTCTACCGTGCATAGCGGCATTCCGGAACTGGTGGAGGCCGGCAAATCCGGCTGGCTGGTGCCGGAAAACGATGCGCAGGCGCTGGCGGCCCGACTCGCTGATTTCAGCCGGATTGACCACGACACGCTGGAGTCGGTGATCACGCGCGCCCGTGAAAAAGTGGCGCAAGATTTTAATCAGCAGGCGATTAATCGCCAGTTAGCCAGCCTGCTACAAACGATATAAACGAGGTGGTATGCCCACGACTAAATTCTCCCGACGTACCCTCCTGACGGCAGGTTCCGCGCTTGCTGTTCTTCCTTTTCTACGCGCCTTGCCGGTACAGGCGCGTGAACCTCGCCAGACCGTCAATATTAAGGATTATCCGGCGGATGACGGTATCGCCTCGTTCAAACAGGCCTTCGGCGACGGGCAGACCGTGGTCGTACCGCCAGGATGGGTGTGTGAAAATATCAATGCGGCGATAACGATTCCGGCGGGAAAAACGCTGCGGGTACAGGGCGCGGTGCGTGGGAATGGCCGGGGACGGTTTATTTTGCAGGACGGGTGTCAGGTGGTGGGGGAGCAGGGCGGCAGTCTGCACAATGTGACGCTGGATGTTCGCGGGTCGGACTGTGTGATTAAAGGCGTGACGATGAGCGGCTTTGGCCCCGTCGCGCAAATTTTCATTGGTGGTAAGGAACCGCAGGTGATGCGTAATCTCATTATCGATGACATCACCGTTACCCACGCCAACTACGCCATTCTCCGCCAGGGATTTCATAACCAAATGGACGGCGCGCGGATTACGCATAGCCGCTTTAGCGATTTGCAGGGGGACGCCATTGAGTGGAATGTCGCGATTCACGACCGCGACATCCTGATTTCCGATCATGTCATCGAACGCATTGATTGTACCAATGGCAAAATCAACTGGGGGATCGGCATCGGGCTGGCGGGTAGCACCTATGACAATAGTTATCCTGAAGACCAGGCAGTAAAAAACTTTGTGGTGGCCAATATTACCGGATCTGATTGCCGACAGCTGGTGCACGTAGAAAATGGCAAACATTTCGTCATTCGCAATGTCAAAGCCAAAAACATCACGCCAGATTTCAGTAAAAAGGCGGGTATTGATAACGCAACGATCGCAATTTATGGCTGTGATAATTTCGTCATTGATAATATTGATATGACAAATAGTGCCGGGATGCTCATCGGCTATGGCGTCGTTAAAGGCAAATACCTGTCAATTCCGCAAAACTTTAAATTAAACGCTATTCGGTTGGATAATCGCCAGGTTGCTTATAAATTACGCGGCATTCAAATTTCCTCCGGTAACGCCCCCTCTTTTGTCGCCATCACCAATGTACAGATGACGCGTGCTACGCTGGAACTGCATAATCAACCGCAGCACCTCTTTCTGCGTAATATCAACGTGATGCAAACTTCAGCGATTGGCCCGGCGTTAAAAATGCGCTTCGATTTGCGTAAAGATGTCCGTGGTCAATTTATGGCCCGCCAGGACACGCTGCTTTCCCTCGCTAATGTTCATGCCATCAATGAAAACGGGCAGAGTTCCGTGGATATCGACAGGATTAATCACCAAACCGTGAATGTCGAAGCAGTGAATTTTCCGCTGCCGAAGCGGGGAGGGTAAGTACCGCTATTTTTACGAAAATTCCTGGGAAAAAGTTGTTCATACTTAATGTTATGGTGCCGACTAAGACGTAATGTAGAGCGTGCCATCATTATCCCTGGCAGCAGAGTAATTCATGCTGGCGAAAACAAGCTAAAGAGCTATAATTCAGCAACCATTTTACAGGTGGAAGAAACAATGATGAATTTGAAAGCAGTTATACCGGTAGCGGGTTTGGGTATGCATATGTTGCCTGCCACCAAGGCAATCCCAAAAGAGATGCTACCGATCGTCGACAAGCCAATGATTCAGTACATTGTCGATGAGATTGTGGCTGCAGGGATCAAAGAAATCGTACTGGTGACTCACGCGTCTAAAAACGCCGTTGAGAACCACTTCGACACCTCTTATGAACTTGAATCACTTCTTGAACAGCGCGTTAAGCGTCAGCTTTTGGCGGAAGTGCAATCTATCTGCCCACCGGGCGTAACGATTATGAACGTTCGCCAGGCGCAGCCGTTAGGGCTGGGGCACTCTATTCTGTGCGCGCGTCCGGTCGTGGGCGATAACCCTTTCATTGTGGTACTCCCGGATATTATTATTGATGATGCTACCGCCGATCCGCTGCGCTATAACCTTGCGGCGATGGTGGCGCGTTTCAATGAAACGGGTCGCAGTCAGGTGCTGGCGAAGCGCATGAAAGGTGATTTATCGGAGTATTCCGTTATCCAGACGAAAGAACCTCTGGATAATGAAGGCAAAGTCAGCCGGATTGTGGAGTTTATCGAAAAACCGGATCAGCCGCAGACGCTGGATTCCGATCTGATGGCGGTGGGCCGTTATGTGCTTTCAGCCGACATCTGGGCGGAACTGGAAAGAACCGAACCGGGCGCCTGGGGCCGTATCCAGCTCACCGATGCCATTGCAGAACTGGCGAAAAAACAGTCGGTTGACGCGATGCTAATGACGGGTGACAGCTATGACTGCGGTAAAAAAATGGGCTACATGCAGGCATTTGTGAAGTACGGGCTGCGCAACCTGAAAGAAGGAGCGAAGTTCCGTAAGAGCATAGAGCAGCTTCTGCATGAATAAGTATTAACAACCGTGATAAATGGTTGGTGATAAACATAATAACGGCAGTGAACATTCGAAGCGGCAAGTTGGCTGAAACGAGTGTTGACTGCCGTTTTAGTTTTGTATAAAGGGCTTAAGTAACAAGGGGTTATCTGGAGCATTTTAATGCTGATTTTATAAGATTAATCCTTGTTTCCGGATGCAATTAATAAGACAATTAGCGTTTAAGTTTTAGTGAGCTTTGCCCTGCTGGGCGAGGTTTGTAACAAGTCGATATGTACGCAGTGCACTGGTAGCTGATGAGCCAGGGGCGGTAGCGTGTGTAAACTCTAACGGAGTAGATAAAATGTGGACGCGTAGTATTGATATATTTTGCTTCATAAGAGAATTTTTATTTGGCGATATATATCGTATGGGTTTTTAAACTATATCAATACTTATACTACAATTTGAGAGGCTATATGAAGAATATTGCAGTAATTCTGGCATCCGGTACTGGAAGTAGATTTGGTGCAAGAATACCTAAACAGTTTGTTAAGCTTGCAGGAAAGCCTGTAATTCAATATACATTACAAGCATTTCAAATTGCAAAGAGAATAGATGAAATTATCATTGTTACAAATGAAGAGTATGTTGATTTTGTTACTGAGTTGACTGTAGAAAATAATTATAATAAAGTTAAAAAAATTATTAATGGCGGAAAGGAGAGATATGAGTCTTCATGGGCTGCTCTGCAGAGTATTGAATTAGCAGAATGTAATGTTATTTTTCATGACGCTGTCAGACCATTTGTTTCACAAAGAATTATAGATGACTGCATTGAGGGGCTAAATAGTTATAATGCAGTCGATGTTGTAGTAGATCCTACTGATACTATTGTAAAAATTAAAAATAAAGAGATCATGTCCATTCCTGATAGACGGTTCTTGGCTAGAGGGCAAACACCTCAAGGGTTTAAAAAAACGTTAATAGAGAAAGCGTATGTCAATTTTTTGAAAGAAGAGCACCGGATTGCTTCAGATGATTGTGGTATATTTTTAAAATATATGCCAAATGAACCAATTGGAATTATTAAGGGAGATGAATCTAATTTCAAGATCACTCACCAACAAGATATATATCTTGCGGATAATTTAATAAAAGATGGTTTATTAGAGTTGGCTTCTGAAAGTAGTGATAAAATAGAACGGGTTATATCTGAAAAAGTAATTGTAATATTTGGTGGGAATAGCGGCATTGGGAAGTCTCTTTTAGTTAAAACTAAGTCGCTTGACGGAAATGTTTATTCTTTTAGTCGTAGTAATGGTATCGATATTAGTGTTTCTCTGGATGTTAGAAATGCGTTGCAGCAAGTATTTGAGAAAGAAGGGAGAATTGATTTTATAATTAATACAGCTGCAGTACTGATTAAAAAGCCAATCAATTTTATGTCGGAAGAAGAAATAGAAGAAAGTTGTAATACTAATTATTTAGGTGCAATTAATATTGCACGAGAAGGATATAAGTACTTAAAGCAAACAAAAGGAATGTTAATTAATTTTACCTCCAGTTCATTTACTCGTGGAAGGGCTACATATAGCCTCTATTCATCTTCTAAAGCTGCTGTTGTGAATTTAACTCAAGCTTTATCGGAAGAGTGGTTAAATTTAGGTATTAAAGTTAACTGCATTAATCCGGAACGTACAGATACTCCAATGAGAAGAGTTAACTTTGGTATTGAACCACCAGAGTCATTATTAACCTCGGAGCAGGTTGCAGATATGACATTGTCAATTATGTCTTCGGATTATACAGGACAAGTTGTAGCTGTGAAGAAATAGTCAAATGTCTTTACGGAAAAATATAAGTGGGCTAGCAGTAGCTCAAATCTTTAGTTACATAGTGCCTCTGTTGCAATTCCCCTATTTGAGTCGAATCGTAGGGGATTCTTTTTTAGGTGCTATTATTTTCATGTTGTCAATATCTCAAATGGCAATGGTATTGACTGACTATGGTTTTGATTTATCAATTGGAGAACAAATAGCTCGCGGAAGAAAAAATAAAAAGTGGCTGAGTGTCTTTTATTGTCAGGTAGCTGTAATAAAAACTATTCTGCTAATATTCGCATTTATGCTGATAATTGGAGCGCTTAAGATATCAGGACATGCTTTTCCAATCCAGTTAACTTTGGGATTAATTATATGTGTTATGTTTAACGCATATAATCCATACTGGATATTCCAGGGGTTAGAGAAAATATATATATATAGTGCTTTAGTTATCATTTCAAGATTCTTTGGGCTAATGCTAGTATATCTTATTATTAAGATTCCTGAAGATTATATTTATTACTCTTGGATACTGGCATTTCAGGCAGGGGCCATAACCCTGGTTAGTCACTATTTCGTGATAAAATGGGGGGTTCAGATTAGACGCATCAAAGTAAAAAATATCATTCAGCAATTAAAGTATAGTTTTGATTTTTTCTTATCTAGAGCCTGTGTTTCATTATATTCGTCTGGTTGCAGTGTCTTCTTGGCAACCTTTGGCGGTAGTTTGAATCAAGTCGCAATTTATGGTGTTGCAGAACAATTATACAAAGCAGGCGTCCAGGTATTTAGTCCTATTATTTCAGCCTTAACACCTTATATGGTAAGAACAAAAAACTACATAGTTTTTAATAAAATATTATTAGGTTGCTTGGTGGTTACAGTCGTTGGTATATGTACTGGATTTCTCGCAGGTAATCAAATTATCACATTAATTTATGGTTATGGATATCAGGAGTCAAAATCTGTACTTAATATTTTCATGATTATAATTGTTGCAAGCGTTTTTGGCATGCTCTTTGGTTATCCAGCACTATTACCTCTGGGGTTGGGTAAAGTAGCAAACTATAGCGTAATTGTCGCTGGTATATTACAAATATTAATGTTTAGCATTTTATATATTGGCATATTCCCAATAACGGCAATTAGTGTATGCATTACTTACCTTATTTGTGATTGGTTTATGTTTTTTATTAGGCTTTATGCTTTTGTAAAATACAGGAAATTTAATGGATAAAACATTGCGTGCAGCACAGCTAAAAATGTTAGTTATACTCGATGAGATTGATCGTATATGCAGGCTAAATAATATAGATTATTGGCTGGATGCTGGGACATTATTAGGAGCGAAACGGCATGGCGGATTTATTCCATGGGATGATGATATAGACATTTGTATGAAAAGAGAGGATTATAATAAATTTATTTCTGTGTGCAATATTCATCTTGATAAAAATAACTTTTTTCTACAGACAGCGTACTCTGATAAATACTATGTAGATTATAATACACCATGCAAAGTAAGAATGAATAAAACAAAAATAATAGAAAAAAATGAAATGCAATATAATTATTATGATATGAGATCTCATCATGGGTTATTTGTGGATATATTTCCATATGATAAGTATTCTTCAAATGTATATATCAGAAAATATATTGAACGCTTTATGGCTCAGCTATTTAAAATCAAAGTTATTTCCAGTTATTCAAAGCTGCCATTCTTAAAGAATATAATGACAAAAATTTTAAGTCGCGTCATTAGCAAAAAATTATTATTAAGCACTGGTTATTATCTAAGCAAGAAAATGAGTAAAAGGAAATCAAACTATTGTTTGGGGGCCGGAATTGAAACACCATTCTTTAGGGCGTACTACAAAGAAGACGCAATATTTCCATTAAAAGAAATAGAGTTTGAAGGAAGGATGTATAAGTGTCCAAATGATGTTGATAATTATCTAAACATGATGTTTGGTAAAGATTTTATGAATATTCCTCCAGTCAGCCAAAGAGTATGGCACTATTATAGCATTGATATTGGTGAGTAGGGTTTAAATGATTGAAGGATATGTAGTATATAATAGTACTTTTCTTCTTGCCTTACTATTTGGCTTTATGAAGAATTACTGTCTTCGGAAATATTTTTTATTATGCTTATTCCTTGTTTTATGGGTTCCACTTGCCACTCGTTATGGCATTGGTCGTGACTATTTTAGCTATGTTGATATTTATAAAAATGTGTTAGTTACCAGAGATGGTATTGAAGTAGGTTTTTATTATCTAAATTATCTGTTGGCATATTTTGGTTTCCATTACCAATCTATATTTATATTGACATCTTTTATTACTGTCTATTTAAGTGTTAAAAGTTTTGATAGAGAATATACAATAGTATCAATTATATTATTTGGGGTTTTGGTTTACTTACAGGCGTTTAGTATTGTTAGGCAAATGCTTGCCGTAGCCTTATGTCTTTATAGCTGTTCGTTATGGAATAAAGGTATTAAGATTAAAGCAATTGTTTTTCTTATGCTGGCACCTTTGTTTCATTATTCTGCTGTAATAATATTTATATTGGCAATAATTAGCAGATATGTTAAAATCGATACGTTTAAATGTTTTGCTATGTTTGGGCTTAGCCTTATTTTTGTTTTTGTATTCAATGGGATCGATTTTATATTTTCAAATCCTATACTATTAAATAGTAAGTATGGATATTATGTAACATCAGCCTTTAACAGACCGACTGAAATAGGTTCAGGCATTGGAGTGGCAATAGCATTATTTCTTCCATTCTTGATTTTTATGAAAGCATCAAAAATATATAAATATAATAAAAATTATAATCTGATGCTATTAATAAACCTTGTATATGTTGTTTCATTTGTTTTATCTTTGAAAATATATATATTCGCCAGATTCACTGATGCGCTATCCTTTGTCCTGATATTACTTATCCCTGCTGCTCTTAAAATATCAAATACTAGAGGCCTATATTATAACTGTATGTTATCAGTTGTTATTCTTCACATTATGCTATTTGAAGTAAATCTTAAAGCAAATACAATTGCAGCTGGAGATATGTCTAATAGCGGGCTTGGAATCATGCCGTATAGCAACATAATAAACGCACATATGCTAAAATACTAGGTATATATGAAAAAGAAAATATTATTTATAACTCCATTACCACCTCCAGTGACAGGACAATCATTAGCTTGTGCTGAACTGTATAACCATTTAAATAATCAAAAATATGATATAGAAGTAATAAATCTTTCAAAACAGTCATTCATATCAGGGAAAGGCTCGCTGCGAAGAGTTCTGGAAATAGCAAAAATTCTTTTTAGAATATTATGGGCAAAAAAGAATTATGACCTAATATACTTTACACCAGCTGAATCAAAAATGGGAAGTTTCAAAGATCAGTTAATATATCTTTTTTTATTTCCTAATTTAAATAAAATGTATATCCATTTACATGGTGGAGCTGGGATGAGATATTTGCTGGGTAATAATAAAAAGTTAATATATAAGATAAATAAATTTTTCATTTCCAGACTTGCAGGGGTGATTGTATTAGGCGAAGCTTTAAAAAATATTTACTCTGGATTAATTGAAAATAATAAAATACATGCAGTCGAAAATTTTTCTCAAGATTATTTGTTTATTAAAAATAGCGAGTTTAAAATAAAGCACTCTGATAAGAAGAAATTAAAAGTACTTTTTCTTAGTAATCTACTTCCCGGCAAAGGCTATCTTGAATTATTAGAGTCTGCAAAACTTCTTGATAAATCACAGGTGGAGTTTCATTTTGCTGGTGGTTTTGAAAATGAATACGACAAAGACAAATTTCTAAAATTTATTGAGTTACAAAATAATATTTTTTACCATGGAATTGTTAGTGGAGATATAAAACGGAAATTATTAGTTGAAGCCGATATTTTTTGTTTACCTACATATTACCCATATGAGGGTCAACCTATTAGTATCCTTGAGGCCTATGCAGCAGGATGTGTTGTTATCACAACCAATCATAGTGGTATTTTCGATGTTTTTGAACCTAACAGGAACGGATTAGAAGTTACTAAAAAGAGTGTTTCTGATTTAGTTGAAGCGATAACTTATTTTAATAAAAATAGAAAAGAAATACATAGAGTTTCAATCAATAATATAGTTGATGCAAGGAAAAAATATAGACTTAGGCATCATTTAAATAAAATAATATCGGTATTAATGAGTAAGTGAGGTGGTAATTCTGATGAACGTTTATAAAATTTGTAAGAGATGTATTATGGATACATCCGATCCCAATATTTCCTTTGATGAGAATGAGCAATGTGATTATTGTTTAAATTTTGATAAAAATATAGCACCAAACTGGCAAACTGATGATACAGGTTTTTCAAAGTTATCCGAAATCTCAGAGGCAATAAAAAAGGACCGTGGCGAATCAGATTTTGATTGTATTATTGGTTTGTCAGGAGGATTAGACAGCTCTTATGCTGCATATATTGCGAAGGAAAAAATGGGATTAAGGCCTCTTTTATTCCATGTTGATGCGGGATGGAATACAGATCAAGCTGTGGGCAATATTGAAAAACTTATTGAAGGGCTAGGTTTAGATCTCTATACAGAAGTTGTTAATTGGGAGGAAATGAAAGATTTACAGCTTTCCTTTTTAAAATCTGGTATTCCTGATCAGGATTTAGTTCAGGATGCATCCTTTTTTTCTGCCTTATATAAATTTGCTCGCCAACATAGAATCAAGCATGTTATCACAGGTTCTAATTATTCGACAGAATGTTGTCGTGAGCCAGAGGAATGGGGCGGGTATTTAGGTATCGATACCTTATTATTTAATGATATTCATAAAAAATTTGGTACGCGACACTTAAAATCATTTCCATTAGTTGATGTATTAGTATACAAACTCTTTTACCAGAAAATTCTTGGTATGAAAGTGCATCACCCACTGAACTTAGTTCCTTTTAATAAAAAAAATGCAGAAAATGAACTGAAAGAGAAATTTGGTTGGCAACCCTTTCAGCATAAACATCATGAATCTCGTTTTACTCGTTTCTATGAAGATTATTGGCTGCCACGTAGATTTGGTTTCGAGAAACGAAGAGCACATTTTTCAAGTTTAATTATGACCGGTCAAATGACCAGGGAAGAAGCATTAGAGAGAATTTCAAAACCTGAAATGGATGAACATTTTCTTAAACAGGAATTTGAGTATGTAGCGCATAAACTCGGTATTACTGTAGATGAATTGCAACAACTTTTTGATATGCCTAAAAAAACGTACAGAGATTACAAAAATAAACGTTGGCTAATAGGTCTTGGTGCAAACGTGCTGCGTACTCTTGGATTAGAAAAAAGGTATTTTAGATGATTAAAATCATTGATTATGGCATAGGAAATATACAAGCGTTCTTGAACGTATATAAACGACTTGGTATTAGTGCGGATGTTGCTCGTTCCGTTGATGACATTGAAAGTGCTACTCATTTAGTATTGCCTGGCGTTGGGGCTTTTGATCAGGCCATGGCGCTTTTTAATGACTCAGGTTTGCGTGAAGGCATTGAAAAACGCGTCTTTGAGGAGCGAATACCCATTATTGGTATTTGTGTAGGCATGCAGATGCTGGCCACCTCAAGTGAAGAGGGAAACATGTCCGGTTTAGGCTGGATTCCTGGTCAGGTTCGCACATTCAGCAGCAATATCGCTTCAAAAAATCTTCCAATGCCACATATGGGATGGAATAGTATAAATAAAAGAACAAATACACTATTGCTGAAAGATTTTGAAGAAACACCTTCCTTTTATTTCTTACATTCATTCTATTACGAATGTGACGATGTAGATGATGTATTGGCAACTGCTGAATATGGTCATAATTTTCATTGCATCGTAGGAAGGAATAATATTTTTGGCATCCAGTGCCATCCAGAAAAAAGTCATTCTTCAGGTTACCAACTATTGAAAAATTTTGCAGAGATCTAATAATATGCTTAGGCCAAGAATTATACCCTGTTTGCTTATCCACGATTCTGGTTTAGTCAAAACAATTAATTTTAAGTCCCCTAAGTATGTAGGCGACCCAATTAATGCCGTCAAAATTTTTAATGAAAAAGAAGCTGACGAATTGATGGTCCTTGATATAGATGCAACATCCAAGGGGCGTGAGCCTGATTATGATCTAATTAAAAAACTTGCGGCTGAATGCCGTATGCCTTTGTGTTATGGCGGAGGGGTTACCACTGCTGCCCAGGCAGCTAAAATTATCTCTCTTGGCGTTGAAAAGGTATCAATAAGTACTGCGGCGGTTGAAAATCCGAACCTTGTCCGTGAGTTGGCAGAAGCAGTTGGTAAACAAAGCGTAGTTGTAGTTCTGGATATTATCAAACGAAAAGGTCTTTTTTCAAAGGGATATGAACTTTCAACGAGGAATAACACTCGTACGCATAAAATCGATCCTATCTCATTTGCTCAAGAAATGGCTAGCTTGGGGGCAGGGGAAATTGTTATCAATTATATAGATAATGATGGTGTCATGAAGGGTTATGATATTGGATACTCTTCTACTATAAAATCTCATGTGAACGTTCCTGTTACGTTTCTCGGTGGTGCAGGTAGTTATGAGCACCTTACCGAATTGATTGACCAATGCGGTATCGTCGGAGCAGCAGCTGGGAGTCTTTTTGTATTTAAAGGTAAGTATAGAGCGGTCTTGATAAGCTATCCTACGCCTAAACAAAAAGATATGATTTGTAATGGCTCGATGAAGAATTTTTAATAAGGATTTATGATGTTTAAAGATAAAACACTGCTGATTACGGGTGGAACAGGGTCTTTTGGTAATGCTGTATTGAATCGCTTTCTTTCTACAGATATAAAAGAAATTCGCATTTTCTCTCGCGATGAAAAGAAACAAGATGATATGCGGAAAAAATATAATAATCAGAAGTTAAAGTTTTATATCGGTGATGTCAGAGATTATCGTAGCATTTTGAATGCAACTCGTGGTGTTGATTTTATATACCATGCAGCGGCGCTTAAGCAGGTGCCATCATGTGAATTCCATCCAATGGAAGCTGTTAAAACTAATGTGCTTGGCACAGAGAACGTACTCGAAGCTGCTATCGCTAATGAAGTAAAACGTGTTGTTTGCTTAAGTACTGACAAAGCAGTTTATCCTATCAATGCCATGGGAATTTCAAAGGCAATGATGGAGAAAGTGATGGTCGCAAAATCACGTAACGTAAATAGTAATAAAACGGTGATCTGTGGTACACGCTATGGCAACGTGATGGCTTCCCGTGGTTCGGTGATTCCTTTATTTGTTGATCTCATAAAAGCGGGTAGGCCGCTGACAATTACCGATCCAAACATGACGCGCTTTATGATGACTCTTGAAGATGCAGTTGATCTTGTACTTTATGCATTTGAACATGGTAATAATGGTGATATCTTCGTACAGAAGGCCCCTGCTGCTACGATTGATACATTAGCAATTGCACTGAAAGAACTCTTGAACGTTGAGCACCATCCAGTTAATGTTATCGGTACTCGCCATGGCGAGAAGTTATATGAAGCTTTACTTAGTCGCGAAGAGATGATTGCAGCTATTGATATGGGGGATTATTACCGTGTTCCACCAGATTTGCGTGATCTTAATTACGGGAAATATATAGAACAGGGTGATAGCCGTATCTCGGTTGTTGAAGATTATAACTCCCATAATACACAGCGGCTGGATGTTGAAGGAATGAAAGAGCTGCTTCTTAAATTACCGTTTATTCGCGCACTGTGTGCAGGTGAAAATTACGATCTGGAAGCCTGATATGAAAATCCTGATTACTGGTGCTGATGGTTTTATTGGACGTAACTTGTGCTTGCGTCTTCAGGAAAAGGGGGATGTTGACCTTATTAAGATTGATCGTGATTCAAGTACTATTGAGCTTGAAATTGGCCTGCAAGAAGCCGATTTTATTTATCATCTCGCTGGTATCAATCGACCTAAAAATATTGAAGAGTTTATTGAAGGCAACAGAAATCTGACTCAACAGATTGTTGATTTTCTGTTAGTGAATCAGAAAAAAACTCCTATTATGATTAGTTCCTCTATCCAGGCTGGGCTAGATAATGCGTATGGTCAGAGTAAAGCAGCAGCTGAAAAACAGATTGAACGTTATGCGGCAAAAAGTGGAGCTGCATATTTTATCTACCGATATCCAAATGTTTTCGGAAAGTGGTGCAAACCAAACTATAACTCGTTCGTAGCTACTTTTTGTCATAACATTGCCAATGATGTTGACATTACCATCAATGACCCAGCAGCATCGGTAAGTCTGGTTTACATCGATGACGTTTGTACTCATGCGTTAAAGCTTCTTACAGGAACGGTTGATAGCGGATATAAAGACGTTGCTCCGATTTATTCAACAACAGTTGGGGAGGTAGCAGAGTTAATTTATCGCTTCAAAGAAAGTCGTTCTACTCTTATCACTGAAGCTGTTGGCACTGGATTCATTCGTGCATTGTATTCGACGTGGTTAAGCTATTTGCCTACCGACAAGTTTACTTATACAGTGCCATTCAATGGTGATAGCCGTGGTATCTTTTGTGAAATGTTAAAAACACCGTCATCGGGGCAGTTTTCCTTTTTCACAGCACATCCAGGGATCACGCGAGGTGGGCATTATCACCACACTAAAAATGAAAAGTTTCTCGTCATTCGTGGGCAGGCCAGATTCAAATTTGAGCACGTTATTACCGGTGAGCGTTATGAACTAAACGTTTCATGCGATGAATTTAAAATTGTTGAAACAGTTCCTGGTTGGACACATGATATCACGAATATTGGCAATGATGAATTGGTAGTTATGCTCTGGGCAAACGAAATTTTCAATCGTGATGAGCCTGATACTATTGCGAGAGCTCTATAATGAAAAAATTAAAAATTATGTCTGTGGTTGGGACTCGTCCGGAAATTATTCGGTTATCACGCGTTTTGGCTAAACTTGATGAGCATTGCGAGCATATACTTGTTCATACTGGTCAAAACTACGATTATGAATTAAATGAAGTATTCTTTAACGACCTTGGTGTCCGCAAGCCTGATTATTTTTTAAACGCCGCAGGGAAAAATGCAGCTGCGACCATTGGCCAAGTTATCATTAAAGTTGATGAGGTATTAGAATCTGAAAAGCCTGAAGCAATGTTGGTGCTGGGCGATACAAATTCCTGTATTTCAGCTATCCCTGCCAAGCGTCGTAAGGTGCCTATTTTCCATATGGAAGCTGGGAACCGTTGCTTCGATCAGCGCGTACCTGAGGAAACTAACCGACGCATTGTCGACCATACTGCCGACATCAATATGACCTATAGCGATATTGCACGTGAATATCTATTGGCTGAAGGGATCGCAGCGGACCGGATCATTAAAACCGGTAGTCCTATGTTTGAGGTACTTTCTTACTACATGCCCCAAATCGATGGTTCAGATGTTCTCTCTCGCTTGAATCTACGTGCCGGTGAATTTTTTGTTGTGAGTGCGCATCGAGAAGAAAATGTCGACTCTCCGAAGCAACTCGTCAAGCTTGCAAAGATTCTAAACACTATTGCTGAAAAATATAATCTTCCGGTTATCGTTTCTACACATCCGCGGACGCGTAATCGTATTAATGAGCAAGGGATTGAATTCCACCCAAATATTAATCTACTGAAGCCGTTGGGTTTCCACGATTACAACCACTTGCAGAAGAATTCTCGTGCTGTATTGTCAGACAGCGGTACGATCACAGAAGAATCATCCATCATGAATTTTCCTGCGGTAAACATTCGTGAAGCTCATGAGCGCCCAGAGGGCTTTGAGGAAGCATCTGTCATGATGGTGGGGCTAGAATGCGAACGTGTACTTCAGGCTTTGGAGATTCTGGCAACGCAGCCTCGTGGAGCGACCCGTCTTTTACGACAAGTCAGTGACTACAGTATGCCGAATGTATCGGATAAAGTTGTTAGAATCGTTCACTCTTATATAGATTACGTCAAGAGAGTTGTCTGGAAAGAATATTGATGAAACTTGCTCTAATCATAGATGATTACCTACCAGATAGTACCCGTGTTGGCGCAAAAATGTTTCATGAACTGGCCCAAGAATTTATTCAGCGTGGGCATGATGTTACGGTGATTTATCCTGATACTAGTCTGCAAAAAAAAGTTTTGTTTGACTCGTTTCAGGGAGTTAAAACGTGGCGCTTCAAAAGCGGGCCCCTCAAGGATGTGAGCAAAATTCAGAGAGCCATCAATGAGACGCTTTTGTCATATCGAGCATGGAATGCTATCAAAAACCAGATAAAAGAAGAAACTTTTGATGGCGTGGTTTATTATTCACCTTCCATATTTTGGGGGCATCTGGTTAAGAAAATTAAAACCCGTTGCCAATGCCCGGCTTATCTCATTTTGAGGGACATGTTCCCTCAATGGGTGATTGATGCAGGAATGCTAAAAGCGGGTTCCCCAATTGAGCTTTATTTTCGTTTCTTCGAAAGATCATCCTATCGTCAGGCAAACCGTATTGGGCTCATGTCTGAAAAGAATCTTGATATTTTTCGGATAACTCACAGAGGTTTTCCTTGCGAGGTTCTACGTAACTGGGCATCACTTACGCCGACGATATTATCCCAGGATTATGTGCCATTGCGTAAGCGTCTTGGCCTTGAAGATAAAGTTATTTTCTTCTATGGCGGAAATATAGGTCATGCCCAGGATATGGCGAATCTGATGCGTCTTACGCGAAGTATGGCAGAACATCCGCAAGCTCATTTTCTGTTTATTGGTCAGGGGGACGAAGTCGAATTAATCAACTCTTTAGCTTCTGAGTGGGGGCTAACGAATTTTACGTATTTGGCCTCTGTGGATCAAGATGAATTTAAGCTAATTCTGTCGGAAATGGATATAGGCCTGTTTTCACTTTCCGCCAGACACTCTTCCCACAATTTCCCTGGTAAGTTATTAGGCTACATGGTTCAGTCGCTACCTATATTAGGTAGCGTGAATGCCGGAAATGATTTGCTTGATATCGTTAATCAAAATAATGCAGGGCTAATACATATTAATGGTGAAGATGATAAGCTTTATCATTCCGCACTGTTATTGCTTCAAGATATTAATGTACGACGTAAGCTTGGGATGGGCTCGAATACATTATTGAAAGAACAGTTCTCTGTTGAGTCTGCTGCACAGACGATAGAAATGAGGCTGGAGGCATGTAATGCGATTAATTGATAATGACAAGCTCGAGTCATTATATAAACAGGCAGCGCAATCAGATCGCCTGCGTGCTCACCTTTTGTTGCATCGTTCTTATCAGGAGAAGGTACAACGACTGCTTATTGCTTTGGTCAAGGGGAGCTATGTAGAACCTCATTACCATGAACTACCTCATCAGTGGGAAATGTTTATCGTCATGGCAGGGCAGCTTCAGGTCTGCTTGCATGGCAAAGATGGAAAGGTCATTAAGCAATTTGTTGTCGGAGACGATACCGGAATAAGTGTAGTGGAGTTTTCTCCAGGGGACATACATAGCGTTTTATGCATGTCTCCACGGGCACTTATGTTGGAAGTGAAAGAGGGACCTTTTGACCCATCTTTTTCTAAAGCGTTTATTTAATGCCGGTCTGAAACGCAATCTTCCGCTATCTACCGAGGCCAATCCTGAGTTAACATCTAAGCCACATTTCAAGCCGCGCTCTCGTCGCGCGGTGACCACACCTGACAGGAGTATGTAATGTCCAAGCAACAGATCGGCGTCGTCGGTATGGCAGTGATGGGGCGCAATCTCGCGCTCAACATCGAAAGCCGTGGTTATACCGTATCCGTTTTCAACCGCTCCCGTGAAAAGACCGAAGAAGTGATTGCCGAGAATCCCGGCAAAAAGCTGGTGCCTTATTACACGGTGAAAGAGTTTGTTGAATCCCTCGAAACGCCTCGTCGTATCCTGTTAATGGTGAAAGCGGGCGCAGGTACTGATGCTGCTATCGATTCGCTGAAACCGTATCTGGAAAAAGGCGATATCATTATTGATGGCGGTAACACCTTCTTCCAGGACACAATCCGTCGCAATCGTGAGCTGTCTGCGGAAGGTTTTAACTTTATCGGTACCGGTGTTTCCGGTGGTGAAGAGGGCGCGCTGAAAGGGCCATCTATCATGCCTGGCGGTCAGAAAGATGCCTATGAACTGGTGGCGCCGATCCTGACGAAGATTGCTGCTGTGGCGGAAGATGGCGAACCGTGCGTGACCTATATCGGCGCCGATGGTGCGGGTCACTACGTCAAGATGGTCCACAATGGTATTGAATATGGCGATATGCAGCTTATCGCTGAAGCTTACTCCCTGCTGAAAGGCGGCCTGAACCTCAGCAATGAAGAGTTGGCGAACACTTTTACTGAGTGGAATAACGGCGAGCTGAGCAGTTATCTGATCGACATCACTAAAGACATCTTCACTAAAAAAGATGAAGACGGTAATTACCTGGTGGATGTCATTCTTGATGAAGCCGCCAACAAAGGGACCGGTAAATGGACCAGCCAGAGCGCGCTGGATCTGGGCGAACCGCTGTCGCTGATTACCGAATCTGTCTTTGCGCGTTACATCTCTTCGTTGAAAGCGCAACGTGTTGCCGCATCTAAAGTGCTCTCCGGGCCGAAAGCGCAACCGGCAGGCGACAAAGCGGAATTTATCGAGAAAGTGCGTCGCGCGCTGTATCTTGGCAAGATCGTCTCCTATGCGCAGGGCTTCTCGCAGCTACGCGCCGCGTCTGATGAATATCACTGGGATCTCAACTACGGCGAGATTGCTAAGATTTTCCGTGCGGGTTGTATCATTCGCGCTCAGTTCCTGCAGAAAATCACCGATGCTTACGCAGAAAACGCTGGTATTGCCAATTTGCTGTTAGCGCCTTACTTCAAGAAAATTGCTGATGAGTACCAGCAGGCGCTGCGTGATGTCGTGGCTTACGCGGTGCAGAACGGCATTCCAGTGCCGACATTCTCTGCGGCAGTGGCCTACTATGACAGCTATCGCGCCGCAGTACTGCCAGCTAACTTAATTCAGGCGCAGCGTGACTACTTTGGTGCGCACACCTATAAACGTACTGATAAAGAAGGTGTTTTCCATACCGAATGGTTGGAGTAATTTCTGCAAAAATGTTTAAGCCCGGTTTAATACCGGGCTTTTTTTATCTCTATTCTTATTGATTTATCGCTTTTACTTAATATTAACTTAATAATCTGTGTTTATCGTAATGAAGATAATCTGAATTGTTTTCGTCTGCGTTGCACTTTATATACTCAGGCGTTAAAACTTTAATATCTTATCAGGATGCGAAATACATCATGATTCATAATTAAGTTAATTCTGAGAGCGAATAATGAAAATCACGATATCCGGGACGGGTTATGTTGGCTTGTCTAATGGTTTGCTTATTGCACAACATCATGATGTGGTGGCGTTAGACATTGTTCCTTCCCGTGTTGAACTGTTAAATGATCGGATATCTCCGATTGTTGATAAAGAAATTCAGCAATTTTTAAAGGAAGATAACATCAGATTCAGGGCAACGCTGGATAAGTTTGATGCGTACCAGAATGCAGATTACGTCATCATTGCTACGCCTACGGATTACGATCCCAAAACCAACTATTTTAATACGTCCAGTGTGGAATCGGTCATTCAGGATGTGATCAGCATCAACCCCGCAGCCGTGATGATTATTAAGTCCACGGTGCCGGTTGGCTTCACGGCGGCAATGCGTCAGAAGTTTGCGACAGAAAATATCATTTTCTCTCCGGAGTTTTTACGTGAAGGTAAAGCCCTTTACGATAACCTTTATCCCTCCCGTATCGTGATTGGGGAACAGTCTGAGCGCGCCAGAGAATTTGCCGCATTACTCCAGGAAGGCGCTATTAAACAGGAGATTCCGACGCTGTTTACGGACTCCACTGAAGCGGAAGCCATTAAACTTTTCGCCAATACTTATCTCGCTATGCGAGTCGCTTATTTTAATGAATTAGACAGCTATGCTGAAACGTTAGGATTAAATACCCGACAAATTATTGAAGGGGTGTGCCTCGATCCGCGTATTGGCAATCATTATAATAATCCCTCTTTTGGTTATGGCGGATATTGTTTGCCAAAAGATACCAAACAGTTGCTGGCTAATTATCAGTCGGTGCCTAATAATATTATCTCCGCTATCGTTGAAGCAAACCGTACGCGTAAAGATTTTATTGCCGACGCTATCCTCGCCAGAAAGCCTAAAGTGGTGGGCATTTATCGCCTGATTATGAAGAGTGGCTCCGATAACTTCCGCGCCTCATCGATTCAGGGGATTATGAAGCGCATTAAAGCGAAAGGCGTAGAGGTCATCATCTATGAGCCGGTAATGGAAGAAGATACTTTCTTTAACTCACGTCTTGAACGTGATTTGCACTGCTTTAAACAGCAGGCGGATGTCATTATTTCCAACAGGATGGCGGCAGAGCTTTTGGATGTTGCTGAAAAAGTGTATACCCGCGATCTTTTCGGTAGTGATTAATAAGGCAATCGGGGCTGATGAGTCCCGATGATTTATTGACCAAATGGAAATAATGTCTGATTTTTATCATTAATCCTATGGCATATATTTGCTTTATGACTACACTGTCTCCAGCTTCATCCTTTTTTTAGTTAGGGTATCTATGACAGTGGATAGTAATACGTCTTCCGGGCGTGGGAACGATCCGGAACAGATTGATTTGATTGAGTTATTGCTACAGTTATGGCGTGGGAAGATGACCATTATTGTAGCCGTTATTATCGCCATTTTGCTGGCCGTAGGCTATCTGATGATAGCCAAAGAAAAATGGACATCCACGGCGATTATTACCCAACCTGATGCCGCGCAGGTTGCCACCTATACCAACGCGCTCAACGTCTTGTATGGCGGGAATGCCCCCAGAATCTCTGAAGTGCAGGCGAATTTTATAAGCCGCTTTAGCTCTGCGTTTTCCGCATTATCGGAAGCGCTGGATAATCAGAAAGAGCGGGAAAAGCTCACCATTGAACAGTCGGTAAAGGGGCAGGCGCTGCCACTCTCGGTTTCTTATGTGAGTACTACCGCTGAAGGGGCGCAGCGTCGGCTGGCGGAATATATCCAACAGGTGGATGAAGAGGTCGCTAAGGAACTGGAAGTTGACCTGAAAGATAACATCACGCTGCAAACCAAAACGTTGCAGGAGTCTCTTGAGACGCAGGAAGTTGTGGCGCAGGAACAAAAAGATCTGCGTATTAAGCAAATCGAAGAAGCGTTGCGCTATGCGGATGAGGCCAAAATCACGCAGCCGCAGATTCAGCAAACCCAGGATGTTACCCAGGACACGATGTTCCTGCTGGGCAGCGATGCGCTGAAATCGATGATACAGAACGAAGCGACGCGTCCACTGGTCTTTTCTCCGGCCTATTACCAGACGAAGCAGACACTGCTGGACATTAAAAATCTGAAAGTGACTGCCGATACGGTGCACGTCTATCGTTATGTGATGAAGCCGACGCTGCCGGTCCGTCGCGATAGCCCGAAAACAGCCATTACCCTCGTGCTGGCTGTGTTGCTGGGTGGGATGATCGGCGCCGGGATTGTGCTAGGGCGCAATGCGCTACGTAGCTATAAGCCAAAAGCCTTGTAAGCTTCTTTGCCGGATGGTGGGTTGGCTTCGAAAGGTAAAATTTCTCACTAAAAAACCGGGCATTGCCCGGTTTTTTTATGCTTATTGATGACGCTTACGAAGATTGTCGATCACGGCGGTGAGGTTGAGATCCTGATCCTGCAACAGCACCAGCAGGTGGTACATCAAGTCAGACGCTTCATTGGTTAATTCAAAACGATCATTGACGGTGGCCGCCAGCGCGGTTTCTACACCTTCTTCGCCAACTTTTTGCGCAATACGTTTGGTACCGCTGGCGTACAGTTTCGCCGTGTAAGAGCTGGCCGGATCGGCGGTTTTGCGCTCTGCCAGTAGCTGCTCCAGTTGATACAGGAATAACCATTGATGGCTGGCGTCGCCAAAGCAGCTACTGGTACCTTTGTGACAGGTCGGCCCGACAGGGTTCGCCAGCACCAGCAGTGTATCGTTGTCGCAATCTGGCGCAATGCTGACGACATTCAGCACATGGCCTGAGGTTTCGCCTTTGGTCCATAAACGCTGTTTCGTGCGTGAGAAGAACGTAACATGGCCGGATTCAATGGTTTTGTCCAGCGCTTGTGGGTTCATATAGCCCAGCATCAATACTTCGCCGGATACCGCATGTTGCACGATGGCTGGCATCAGGCCATCGGTTTTTTCCCAGTCCAGCTCGCGGCGTTGTTGCTCTGTTAACATATCCTGATCTCCACGCCCTGGCCTGCCAGGTACGCTTTTAATTCGCCAATATTGATGATTTGCTTGTGAAAAACGGAGGCGGCAAGCGCGCCGTCGACATCGGCATCACGGAATGCCTCAAGAAAGTGTTCCATCGTGCCCGCGCCGCCGGAGGCGATCAGCGGCACGCGGCAAACGTCACGGACTTTTTTCAACTGCGTCAGATCATAACCGTTACGCACGCCGTCCTGGTTCATCATATTCAGGACGATTTCCCCCGCGCCGCGCTGTTGTACCTCTTGCACCCAATCCAGCGTCTCCCACTGCGTCACGCGGGTACGGTTTTCATCGCCGGTATACTGGTTAACATGATATTTCCCCGTGGCGTCGTCAAACCAGGTATCAATCCCGACGACAATGCACTGTACGCCAAAACGGTCAGCCAGACGGGTAATCAGCATTGGGTCAGCCAGTGCCGGGGAGTTGATAGAGATCTTATCCGCCCCGAAAGAAAGAATTTTGGCGGCGTCGTCAATTGACCGGATACCGCCCGCTACACAAAACGGAATGTCGATCACCTCGGCAACGCGCGCCACCCAGCTTTTATCGACTACGCGACCATCGCTGGAGGCGGTAATGTCATAGAACACCAGTTCGTCCGCGCCTTCGTCGGCATAGCGTTTGGCCAGCGGAACGATATCGCCAATGATCTCATGGTTGCGAAACTGTACGCCTTTCACCACCTGACCATCACGAACATCCAGACACGGAATTATACGTTTTGCCAGCATTGGATGGCCTCCTTAACGGTAAATTTCCCTTCCAGCAGAGCGCGTCCGACAATCACGCCGCGCACGCCGGTGCCGCGCAGGGCGGCAATATCATCGATATCGCCAATACCGCCGGAGGATTGAAAGGCGATCTGCGGATATCTGGCGCATACCTCTTCGTACAGCGAAACGTTAGAGCCCGCCAGCGTGCCGTCGCGAGAAATATCGGTACACAGTACATGTTTCAGGCCGACGGGGAGATAGGTCTCCACCAGTTGTTCCAGCGAGACGCCGGAATTTTCCTGCCAGCCGCTAACCGCCACCTGCTTGTTGCCGTGTTCGTCTATGCGAACGTCCAGCGCCAGCACCAGCGCCTGCGCGCCAAAACGTTCAAACCAGCCTTTCACCACGTCAGGGGATTTCACCGCCGTTGAACCGATGACCACACGGGCAACGCCAGCTTTCAGTAATGCCGCAACGTCTTCTTCGGTACGCACGCCGCCGCCGACCTGAACAGGCACGTTCACGCCCGCGACCAGGGTTTTAATCAGCGGTATCTGTCGCTTCGCCGGATCTTTAGCGCCGGTCAGATCTACCAGATGCAGCACCCCGGCGCCCTGGGCGGCGTAATCCTGCAAACGGGGCAGGGGATCGTTACCGTAATCCCGCTGGCGGGCGTAGTCGCCCTGATGGAGACGCACCACGGTGCCGTCAATTAAATCTAATGCCGGAATAATCATTACATCTCCAGGAAGTTTTTCAGCAACTGAGCACCCGCCGCGCCCGAACGTTCCGGGTGGAACTGTACGCCGAAGAAATTATCTTTCTGTACCGCTGCGGTAAACGGCTCGCCGTAATTGCACTGGGCGATAGTCCACGGGTTGACCGGCATCGCGTAGCTGTGAACAAAGTAAAAATAGGCGCCATCTTCAATGCCCTGAAACAGCCGATTGCCCGCCTGCGGATACACGCGATTCCAGCCCATGTGCGGCAGCGGCAGACCAAAGTCGGTCATTTTCGGCACGTCTTGTTCGATAATGTTCAGCAGATCCACGCCGCGCGTCTCTTCGCTGCGACGACCCAGCAGTTGCATCCCTAAGCAGATACCCAGTACCGGCTGAGTACACGCTTTAATTAAGTCGATCAGTTCACGTTCGCGCAGTTGATCCATAGCGGCCTGCGCCGTGCCGACGCCGGGCAGAAAGAGTTTGTCAGCGCGTAATACGATTTCCGCTTCGCGGCTAACCACCGGGGTGTAACCGTGGCGCGCCACGGCGGATTTTACCGAGCTTAAATTGGCGCAGCCGGTGTCAAGGATGACGACGTTCATCACAGCACTCCTTTCGAGGACGGTAATGTATCGCCCTCCACGCGAATAGCCTGGCGTAGCGTCCGACCAAAGACTTTAAACAAACTTTCGACACGGTGGTGATCGTTCTTACCCTTAGTCTTGAGATGCAGAGTGACGCCCATCGTGTAAGAGAGTGAGCGGAAAAAGTGTTCAATCATCTCTGTGCTCAAATCGCCCACACGCTGGTAGGTAAATTCAGCTTTATATTCCAGATGCGGACGACCGGAAATATCCAGCGCGCAGCGCGCCAGACATTCATCCATCGGCAGTACAAAGCCAAAACGGCAGATACCGCGCTTGTCGCCGAGTGCCAGTTTTAATGCCTCACCGAGCGCCAGTCCGGTATCTTCTACCGTGTGGTGATCGTCGATATAGAGATCGCCCTTAACGGTAATCTCCATGCGAAAGCCGCCGTGGGTGGCGATTTGATCGAGCATATGGTCAAAGAAGCCGACGCCGGTATTAATCTTGCTGTTGCCTTCGCGATCCAGCCAGACGCTGACATCAATCTGTGTCTCTTTGGTGTTGCGGACCACATGCGCATAACGATCGCGTTTCGTTAGCTGTTCGCCAATCATCGTCCAGTTCAGCGTTTCACGGTGATAGCGTAAACCAGTAATGCCCATATTATCAGCGAGCTGGATATCGGTCGCACGATCGCCAATCACATAGCTGTTGGCGCTATCCATCGCTTGTTCCGCAAGATAACGCTCCACCAGCTTCACTTTGGGCTTGCGGCAGTCGCAATCGTCTGCGGGCAGATGAGGGCAGATCAGCACCTCATCAAAGCATACGCCCTGAGAAGTGAAAATCTGCATCATCAGGTTGTGCGGTCCGTCGAAGTCCGCCTGCGGGAAGCTTTGCGTGCCAAGTCCATCCTGGTTAGTGATCATCACCAGCTTAAAACCGGCTTTTTGCAGCTTCAGCAATACGGGAATCACCTCTGGCTCAAAGGCCAGTTTATCAAAGCGGTCTACCTGAAAATCGCTCGGCGGTTCGGAAATTAAGGTTCCGTCCCGGTCAATGAAAAGATACTTCTGACTCATACTGGCTCCGCACGTAAGGCGTCAATGACGCGCTGGTTTTCCTGGCGGGTGCCGACCGTAATCCGCAGGCAGCCGCTTAAAGAAGGTTGTTTATTCTGATCGCGTAAGATAATGCCCTGATCCCATAAGGATTTAAACACGCTGCTGGAGGCAGTAAACCGCGCCAGAATATAGTTGGTTTCAGAGTCAAAGACGTGTTCTACGCAGGCGGTCTGTTGCAGGGCATTCACCAGATACTGACGTTCCTGCACTGTCTGCGCCACGCGATCGCGCATTGCGTTTATTCCCTGCGGACTCAGCGCCTGGGCGGCGATATCCGCCACTGGCGTAGAAAGCGGATAAGGGGCGATCACTTTTAACAGCAGGTTGATCACCTCTTCATTAGCCAGCGTAAAGCCGCAGCGCAGACCCGCCAGTGCAAAAGCTTTCGACAATGTGCGCAGGATAACCAGATGAGGATATTCAACCAGCCAGCCTGTCAGCGTGGCCTGCGGGCAAAACTCAATATAAGCTTCGTCGGCGACGACTATCGCTTTACCGCGTGTCAACTCCAGCAGCGTGCGCAGATCCTGCGGGTTGATAAGTTGCCCGGTAGGATTATTGGGGCTACAAACGAACACCACTTTTGTGCCGTCAAGGTTGTCGGAAATCCCCTGTAGATCCAGCTGCCAGTTTTCAAGCGCGGGAACCGTCCGGCGCTCTACACCAATGGTTTCGGCGCTGACGCTGTACATACCGTAAGTGGGCGGACAGTAGAGAATGGCGTCTTTCCCCGGTTCACAGAAGGCGCGGATCACCAGCTCGATCCCTTCATCCGCGCCGCGGCTGACCAGCACCTGCTCCGGCTTTACGCCAGCATATTGCGCGTAGTTTTCAATCACGGCCTTTGGCTGGCATTCCGGGTAGCGGTTAAGCGTTTGTTGGGTGAGCTGAAACTCCACCGCTGTCGGGAATTCATTCGCGTTCAGCCAGACATCGCCGTTACCGCCCAGACGGCGGGCGGACTGATACGGTACCAGGTTGCGGACATTTTCACGGGCTAAGTCAGCGACGCTGAGAGTGTTTTCAGTGCTCATGCTTGCTCCTTGAGGGCGTTTACGCGCAGGGTCACGGCATTTTTATGGGCGGTCAGACGTTCTGCCGCCGCCAATGTTTCAATGGTTGATGCCAGAGCGGAAAAGCCCGCTTTCGACAGTTCCTGAACGGTCATCCGTTTCTGGAAATCCGCTAACCCAAGGCTGGAACAGGTAGCAGTATAGCCATAGGTCGGTAAGACATGGTTGGTTCCGGAAGCGTAATCACCGGCGGATTCCGGCGACCAGTCGCCGAGAAATACCGAGCCTGCGCTGGTAATCGCATCCACCAAATCGCGCGCATTGCGCGTCTGGATGATTAAGTGTTCCGGCCCATACTGATTAGAGATGGCGACGCACTGCGCTAAATCTTTGGTCACAATCAGACGACTGGCGCTCAGGGCCTGCCGGGCGGTGTCCGCGCGCGGCAGTTCTGCAAGTTGACGTTCTACCGCCTCCGCCACCTTGCGGGCAATGTCAGCATCAGGCGTCAGCAGGATCACCTGCGAATCCGGACCGTGCTCAGCCTGGGAGAGCAGGTCAGAAGCGACGAAATCCGGTGTTGCGCCGCTGTCGGCGATCACCAGTACTTCAGACGGCCCGGCTGGCATATCGATAGCCGCGCCCTCGAGGCGTTGGCTGACCTGACGCTTGGCTTCGGTTACAAAGGCGTTGCCGGGGCCAAAAATTTTATCCACTTTCGGTACGGACTCGCTGCCGAAGGCCAGAGCGGCAATCGCCTGCGCGCCGCCGACGTTAAAGATTTCCTGCACGCCACACAGTTGCGCCGCATAGAGAATTTCATCAGCGATGGGCGGCGGCGAGCACAGAACCACGTTCTGGCATCCCGCAATGCGCGCCGGCGTCGCCAGCATCAGCACCGTTGAGAAGAGCGGAGCCGAGCCGCCGGGAATATACAGACCGACAGACGCGACGGGACGCGTAACCTGCTGGCAACGCACGCCTGGCTGGGTTTCCACATCTACAGGCGGTAGCGTCTGCGCGGAATGGAACGTTTCAATATTTTTGACGGCCGCGGCCATCGCCTGTTTTAATTCGTCGCTCAGACGCGCGCCGGCGGCGGCGATCTCTTCAGGGGTGACGCGTAGCGCTGTCACTTCTGTTTTATCAAATTTAGCGCTGTATTCACGCAGGGCATCGTCACCGCGCGTTTTTACATTATCCAGAATATCGCTGACCGTCCGGGTAATACTGTCAGAGGCGGAAATCGCCGGACGCGTCAGTAGCGCACGCTGCTGTTCAGGGCTACAGCTGTTCCAGTCAATCAGGGTATTGAAGCTCATGGTCTTTACTCCATCACAGGGTTCCGCCTTATCCGGCCTACAGAACCCAAAATATCAACGCATTACGTAGGCCTGATAAGCGCAGCGCCATCAGGCGTCAGATCACTCCATCATCTTCTCGATCGGCAGTACCAGAATCGAGCTGGCGCCAAGCGCTTTCAGTTTCTCCAT
This sequence comes from Salmonella sp. 32031103-2018-00083-FB-01-SM-01, assembly GCF_017571995.1. NCBI lineage: Bacteria > Pseudomonadati > Pseudomonadota > Gammaproteobacteria > Enterobacterales > Enterobacteriaceae > Salmonella > Salmonella sp. 32031103-2018-00083-FB-01-SM-01. The sequence continues at coordinate 1,103,788 of NZ_JAGEQL010000001.1, read as the reverse complement.
GGTTTCCCAGAACAACGTTTCGCTGCTGACCATGTGCATCGCCACGCGCTGTTGCTCGCCCGCCAGCGGCAGAATTGTCGGCCTTTCAGCGCCTGGCAGCAGGGCGATAACCTCTTCCAGGCGTTCACTTGGCGCGTGCATCATGATGTATTTCGATTCGCGCGCCTGAATCACGCCCTGAATACGGGTCAGCAATTTATCGATCAGCTCTTGCTTGCTCTGTGCCATCTCACCGTCGCGCTGAATCAGACAGGCTTTAGAGCGGTAGATAACTTCGACTTCACGCAGGCCGTTAGCTTCAAGCGTCGCGCCAGTAGAGACCAAATCGCAGATAGCGTCGGCCAGCCCCGCGCGCGGCGCGACTTCGACAGAACCATTTAACAGACACGATTTAAAAGAGACGCCTTTCTGGTCGAGGTAGCGTTTGAGGAGGTGCGGATAAGAGGTAGCGATACGTTTACCGTCCAGCGCGGCCGGGCCGTCCCAGGCTTCGTCAACCGGCGTTGCCAGCGATAAACGGCAGCCGCCGAAGTCAAGACGGCGCAGGGTAAAATAGCGCGGATCTTCGCCCTGCGCGCGGCGGTTGAGTAGCTCTTCTTCCAGCACGTTCTCGCCGATAATGCCGAGATCGACCACGCCATCCATCACCAGACCCGGAATGTCATCATCACGCACGCGCAGGATATCAATCGGCATGTTTTCCGCCATCGCAATCAGGCGCTGAGTGTGTAAATTAATTTTTATGCCGCAGCGGGCCAGCAATTCTCGTGAATCATCGCTTAAACGGCCTGATTTCTGAATAGCTATGCGTAAGCGGGTGTTGTCTAACATTCTGCGTTCCTCTTTATCCTGTCTGAACCGGTCTGTATCGCGCGCCAAAAAAAAGCCCCCGGAAGATGATCTTCCGGGGGCTTTCTCATGCGTTCATGCACCACTGGAAGATCTGAATGTCTTCCAGCACACATCGCCTGAAAGACTAGTCAGGATGATGGTGATGATGGTGGTGTTTAAATTGAACGCGTGTCATAAAAATTCCGATGAATGCTTATTCATTTGATACCTTTTAACCTAAACCACTTTTACGCCTTAAAGCAAGCGCTTTTTTCATTTCGCATTTATAGTATGAATTGTCAGTCACGGCGGGCTGGCGTAGCCTTATGTATAAGGCGTTAAAGTCAGGAGAAAATGGATGAAAAAGGTCGCAATTGTCGGTTTAGGTTGGTTAGGCATGCCGCTGGCAATGTCGCTGGCAGCGAGAGGCTGGCAGGTTACCGGCAGCAAAACCACCCTTGACGGGGTGGAAGCGGCCCGTATGAGTGGAATTGAAAGCTATCCGCTGCGTCTGGAGCCGGAGCTGGTCTGTGAGGCGGACGATCTTGACGCTCTGCTGGATGTCGATGCGCTGGTGATAACACTGCCCGCGCGCCGTAGCGGTCCGGGAGAGGATTTTTATCTGCAGGCGATGCAGGAACTGGTCGACAGCGCGCTGGCTTATCGTATCCCGCGTATTATTTTTACCAGTTCGACGTCTGTTTACGGCGATGCGCAAGGCGTGGTGAAAGAGAATACGCCGCGTAATCCGGTCACGGCCAGCGGGCGTACCCTGAAGGAACTGGAAGATTGGCTGCATAATCTGCCGGGCACGTCAGTGGATATTCTGCGGCTGGCGGGGTTGGTCGGGCCTGGACGCCACCCCGGACGTTTCTTTGCTGGAAAAACCGCGCCGGATGGTCAACACGGGGTCAATCTGGTGCATCTTGAAGACGTGGTTGGCGCAATTACCCTCTTGCTACAGGCGCCGAAAGGGGGGCACATCTATAATATATGTGCGCCGGCGCATCCAGCCCGCAACGTGTTTTATCCGCAAATGACGCGTTTGCTGGGAATGGCGCCGCCGCATTTTCGTGACGCACCGGACAACGGCAAAGGGAAGATTATCGACGGTAGCCGGATTTGTAATGAGCTGGGATTTGAATATCAATATCCCGATCCGCTGGTGATGCCGATGGAGTGAGTCGCTGTCCAGCAGGTGGTCGCCATATAGCGCAAGGGGACGAGTATGAAACCACTGCTGGACGTTCTGGTTATTCTTGATGCGTTAGAAAAAGAAGGCAGCTTCGCGGCGGCGTCGGCAAAATTATTTAAAACGCCGTCCGCCCTCAGTTATACCGTTCATAAGCTGGAAAACGATCTTAATATCCAACTGCTCGACCGTAGCGGGCATCGCGCGCGATTTACGCGAACCGGTAAGATGCTACTGGAAAAAGGCCGTGAAGTGCTGCACACCGTTCGCGAGCTGGAAAAGCAGGCGATTAAACTGCATGAAGGCTGGGAGAACGAACTGGTCATCGGTGTGGATGATACCTTTCCCTTTTCTCTTCTGGCCCCGCTTATCGACGCTTTTTATCAACGCCACAGCGTGACGCGCCTTAAATTTGTTAATGGCGTTCTCGGCGGTTCATGGGAGACGCTGACGCAGGGAAGGGCGGATATCATTGTTGGCGCCATGCGCGCGCCGCCGCCTGACACCGGCTTTGGCTTTGCAAGACTGGGCGATCTTGAACTGGTGTTTGCTGTCGCCCCGCATCATCCGCTGGTTCATGAAGAGGAACCGCTTAGCCGCCAGACGATCAAACGTTTTCGCGCGATTGTGGTTGGCGATAGCGTCCATTCCTCGCGATCAATAGGGTCTGAACTGCTCGACGCTCAGGAAGCGATTACCGTGTTTGATTTTAAAACCAAGCTGGAGCTGCAAATTAGCGGCCTGGGATGCGGCTATTTACCGCGTTATCTGGCGCAGCGATTTTTGGAAAGCGGCGCGCTTATAGAGAAGAAAGTGGTGGCGCAAATCGTCTATGAACCGGTGTGGGTTGGCTGGAATGAACAGACCGCCGGGCTGGCCAGCGGCTGGTGGCGGGATGAAATTTTAGCAAATAATGCTATTGCTGGGGTGTATGCAAAATCGCCGGTTTAAAAATCAATCGCTTATGAAAAATAATTTTTTGAACGCGCTCGCATTCTCTTGTCATTTCACTTCAATTTAGGGCAGAATACGCCGCTTGCAAAAAATGACACTAACCGACGTTTTAATACGCGTCGGTTATTTTTTTGCTTCAAACACATCATTCAATACCAAGAGGCCGGGCTTCGTACCGGATAGATACTTACTTAAAAATCGACAGTTGTTGTCGCTGAGGAATCCAGAAAATGGGGCAATTTTTTGCTTACGCGACGGCATTCGCCGTAAAGGAGAATGACCATGTCGCATAACGTTACTCCAAACACCTCTCGCGTGGAATTACGTAAAACGCTTACGTTAGTTCCGGTTGTAATGATGGGTCTTGCCTATATGCAGCCGATGACGCTGTTCGATACATTTGGTATCGTTTCAGGCCTCACTGACGGTCACGTACCGACGGCGTATGCATTCGCGTTAATCGCGATTCTGTTTACGGCGTTGAGCTACGGGAAACTGGTGCGTCGCTACCCTTCCGCGGGTTCGGCGTACACCTACGCCCAGAAATCCATCAGCCCGACTGTTGGCTTTATGGTGGGTTGGTCTTCTCTGCTCGATTATCTGTTCGCGCCGATGATCAACATTCTGTTGGCGAAAATTTATTTTGAAGCGCTGGTGCCCTCCATTCCGTCATGGGTGTTTGTCGTGGCGCTGGTGGCCTTTATGACGGCCTTTAACCTGCGCAGCCTCAAATCGGTCGCTAACTTCAACACCGTGATTGTAGTGCTACAGGTGGTGCTGATTGCGGTCATTCTGGGCATGGTGGTTTATGGCGTATTTGAAGGCGAAGGCGCCGGTACGCTGGCGAGCACCCGTCCGTTCTGGTCCGGCGATGCGCACGTTATCCCGATGATTACGGGAGCGACGATCCTGTGCTTCTCCTTTACCGGCTTTGACGGCATCAGTAACCTGTCGGAAGAGACCAAAGATGCTGAGCGCGTGATCCCGCGTGCGATTTTCCTGACCGCGCTGATTGGCGGCCTGATCTTCATCTTTGCGACCTATTTCCTGCAATTGTACTTCCCGGATATCTCTCGCTTTAAAGATCCGGATGCGTCTCAGCCGGAAATCATGCTGTACGTGGCGGGTAAAACCTTCCAGGTGGGCGCGCTGATCTTCTCTACTATCACCGTGCTGGCTTCCGGTATGGCGGCGCATGCAGGCGTAGCGCGCCTGATGTACGTAATGGGGCGTGACGGCGTATTCCCGAAAAGCTTCTTCGGTTACGTTCATCCGAAATGGCGTACGCCAGCGATGAACATCATCCTGGTCGGGGCGATCGCGCTGCTGGCGATTAATTTTGACCTAGTGATGGCGACGGCGCTGATTAACTTTGGTGCGCTGGTCGCGTTTACCTTCGTTAACCTGTCGGTGATTTCGCAGTTCTGGATCCGTGAGAAGCGTAATAAAACGTTGAAAGATCACTTCCAGTATCTGTTCCTGCCTATGTGCGGTGCGCTCACGGTTGGTGCGTTGTGGGTTAACCTGGAAGAGAGCTCAATGGTACTGGGCCTGATCTGGGCGGGTATCGGGCTGATTTATCTGGCGTGCGTAACTAAAAGCTTCCGCAACCCGGTTCCACAGTACGAAGACGTCGCGTAATCGCGCGTATTATTGGTAATAGTAAAACCGGAGGCAGTGCCTCCGGTTTTTTGTTTGTCATCCAGCATGTTTACCGGATGGCGGCGTCACTATTTATCCGCTCTGGATTAACAATGCCCGTCAGGCATTGGTCAATTACACAATCTCAGTTGCGTACTGCCACAGTGATTTCAGCAGCCCCAGCTTCGTTTTATCTTCCGCATACTGCTGAGAAAGCATCTGCAATTCGTTGGCATACTGTTGTAAAAACTCCGGCGTCAGCACCTGACGGCGATGCTCCAGCCAGCGCTGCTGCTCTGCGTCATCCAGCGTACCGGGAAAATTGCGCGCGCGGTAATTAAACAGTAGCTTCTCAATGCGCTTATCGACAAAGGTAATATCTAGCGCGGGCAGGTTACGCGGCTCGGTTTCGAGTACGATTTTCATGGCTGCGCGATCGGCATCGCTGAAAAAACCATCATAGAGCTGGGCATCAACGTTATCCGAGGCGGCAAAAGGTTCGGCTTCGGCGAAAATCGCCACCACTTTGTCGCGGACCTGCGGGTTTTCACGCAACACTTTCAGGTTATCCAGGCAGTGCTGGCGGTTAATTCCCAGCCGGTCGGCATCCTCCGGGCGCAAGGTATTCGCCTGCGCCAGTACCGGACATTTATTGATATGCACCAGCTTTACCGGCACTGCGGCGTGATCGCCAAGATCGGCTTTGGCCGTATAAAGCCGCTCGCGAAGGGTGTCGCTGTCCAGTTCAAGAAGAGGAGAAATATCGCCTGCTAAATCGACCATGATCACCGCGTTACGGTTTTCAGGATGCCACGCCAGCGGCGCGACCCAGCTTGTATTACCGCGCCACGCGCCAAACATGCCGGAGACATGCACCAGCGGCTTCATTTGCGGAACGTCAATCAGCGCCGCCAGTTTATGTTTACTGCGGTGGCTATAAAGATAATCAAACAGCCGCGGCTGGCGTGTTTTCACCAGTTGCGCCATCGCAATAGTGGCGTAGACATCCGCCATCGCATCATGCGCGTTGCTGTGTTCGATCCCGTTCGCCTGGGTTAAATGTTCCAGACGAAAGCTGGGCAGGCCGTCGTCGTTTTCCGGCCAGTTAATTCCCTCCGGGCGCAGCGCATAACAGGCGCGCATGACATCCAATAGATCCCAACGTGAATTATCATGCTGCCAGCTCCAGGCATAGGGATCGTAAAAGTTGCGATAAAAAATATTGCGCGTGACTTCATCATCAAAGCGCACATTGTTGTAGCCCACAACGCAGGTTTTAGGAACGGTAAACAGCGCATGAATGCGTCTGGCGAAAGCGGCTTCGTTTTCTCCTTTCTCACGCGCTTCCTGCGGCGTGATGCCGGTAATCAGCACTGCGCCGGACTGCGGTAGATAATCATCGGCGGGTTTGCAATAAAACACCTCCGGCTCGCCAATAACGTTGAAGTCGTTATCCGTACGGAGCGCGGCGAATTGCGCAGGTCTGTCGAGGGCCGGATGCGTACCGAAGGTTTCGTAATCATGGAAGAGGAATGTGCTCTGTATGCTGTCGTTTTTAACTGTCACTTGATGTACACGCCTGATGTTATATGTATATGAAATATTTTATTCTTTTATTTTGTCGTTGATTGATTGTATTTGTACACCAATTGATATTGTTGCTAATGTTCGTACATGCGATGGTGAGTACAAAATACTAAAATGACCATCAGCGACACTAAGCTACGCTCCCTCTATGGTAAACCATATTCCGGTTCATCTGAAATTACTGATTCCGATTTAGTACTGTATGGAATTTAGGCCAGGGTCAATCTGGCCGGGATCTCAAAAAATGCATGGACTAAAACGGGTCTATTTACAGAGGGACACAACGCTGTGTCCCTTAATTCCATACGGGTTAAGGCTGGACTACGCCCAGGCCAGTGGCAGGATGGATGACAGAACACTCGGGAAATATTTTCTGGCATGACGTTGCATACTATCCGCTACAACGCTGGTACAGGTAAAGGCGCCATGGAGGCCGTGAAAACGGTCGGACCAGTCGGTAAACTGTTCGCTGGACGGGAAGATCGCCGGAGACAGCTCCCAGGCTTTCTGCATCAGCGCCTCCGCATAGCCTCTCAGGGCCGGCGGAGAGTCATGCTCAGTGCCGAAAATGGCGCTGGAGGAATAGCGTGCGAATGCGGTACTGAGACAGAACAGGGTTTCCGCCTGCTTCTGTGGGGTGGCGTCAGTCAGGTGATAAGCACTGAGGATGTGCTGGTAGTGTGCCGGGCTGAGTTTGCCTTCAGGAAGCAGGGGGTCAAAAATGGTGTTCAGACGCGACACTGAGGCATCATCAATCAACTTCACGGTGGAATGTTTCTGGTTCGTGGCGGCAATAAACTGCTGGTTCAGCTCCCCGTGCTCTTCAGTGCTGAGGATGATATCAATCAGTTCCCCAAAGCGTCGCTGCACGGCCTGCTGATTAAATGCGGCGAGAAACACCGGAAAGTCATGACGGAATAACTCTACCGGAGAGATTTGCGCGGTGGAAACGTTCTCTCCGGCTCGCAGCAGGTAAAAGTTGTCCCATGCAGTGTCAGGAGTAGGGTTTAGCATTGTTAACAGCGTGTCAGTGGAGAGCATCATCGCCGTGTCTGAATCTTGGGAGGAAAGCAGCAGGAAATTATCTGCAGCGCGGGTTGTCCAGTCCGGGCTGCCGTCATAATTGCCGAAGAGCCCATTATGGATGTGGGGAGACACCGCCGGGTGAGCAAGATACTGTTCATAAAGCGCTGCAGCTTTCTGGCGGATGCCATCAGTGCAGTCCACGCCTGTCATACAGTGTAAAATCACCTGATTAAAGAGTCCGCTGTGAGTGGTCATGGCGGCGCTGTTCCTGTCAAACGAATCCAGCAACACAGGCAGTATGCGCTGCTGATAATATGTGTCAGGAGCCGGCAGGGGAACGTCATTATAGGTCTGGCACTGGTGGGCAAAAAAACGTTCCTGAACAGGCCTGATCCACTCGCTGATAAGCGCACTTTGCGTATAGGGGGGGTGGGCCAGTACGCTCACCAGCGAGCTTTCAACTGGCCGGATACGTGCCTCTGTTAAGCGGCCACTCCGAAATGACTTTACCAGATCTTCCATTGCCCGGACTTTTTCCTGTCTGTATTTATCGGGCAGGTTGTTAATGGTCATCAGAATACTTTTACCATTATTATGTTCATGATTTAAAAATCCATCCACAGCGTTCTCAGTCCAAAGGAGTGGCATTTGCAGCCAGATATCACCTAGACGAATAAAATTTCCGCCCCCTGACACTGACGGAGGTGATGAATTATCCGGTTCATTTAAAATAACGTCGGAGAGGTTGGCTTTGTGAGGTATAAGCGTATTTTTTAAGGTTGTATTAATAAAAGAGGGCTGTTGTTGTGTAGTAATTGAATACAGTAAAGACACTTCATTCATGTCTGAATTACTAAATTTCGTATTACTGCAGACTACATCATTCAGTGTCGAATAAGTGAATCGGCATTCGTCAAAATGTAAATGAGATATATCAGAATAAGTAAATTTTGAATTTGAAAAGTTGAACCCCTTGATAATATCGCCGTCTCGCTTCATGAAGTTGGGGGGCAATATTTTGCTGAATTTAATATTACGGAAATCTGCGTTTGAAAAATCGCGATCTGCGGTCGTAAGGGGTTCTCCGGCTTGCTGTCGTAAAACTGCATCCGTGAGTTTCTTAGCCCAGTCGGCAGGTGATGACGGGGAAGACGTAGCCTGAAGTGAGAGGGAGGGGGATACTGGTGGTGTTCTACCTTCAGAAACCGTTGGCCTGTTATTGGCTGATACAGAGACTCCACCGGGGAGCGGGGCCGCACCTGTCACTCTGTAATTATAATCACGTGATTGATTTGCTATATGCTTACGCATGAATGCTGCAGTCATTTTTGAGGCATCTTCTTCTGAAATATTTTTCTTACCTGTATTATTTGTATCTTTAATATTTTTAACAGTAATCAATGTTTTGTTTAAGGTGTTTTTATCTTTCGGCTGAAAGAAGTCTTTTATTTTTTGTGGTAACGTGAACTCAATCGGTGAGTCCTTTCCTGTTTTAAATTTTTCATTTAAAGATGTATGCGTGTTTTTAACACTGGTTATTTTTGAGGCGAGCCCGTTTTTCGTATGTTCACGAATAGAGGTAATTAATTTTTTAACCTGGTTAGGAATAGTAGAAAAATTAATTGTGCCTGATGATATTTTCATTAGAATTCCTTATCAACATCATTATGGAAAAACGGTCTGGATTTTTAACGCCTTAGAAGTAAGTTTCATATGTCGGTATGGCGATGGAGATCACAATTCACCATGTTATCTGGCAGGTTTCTTTCAGAAAGTGTCCATCCTGCCATCATGTCACCGTATTGTGGGATGCTGACGTATCTGCGGAAAAATCCATGCATAAGAGAGCGGGTCGGGTAACGAAGCCTATAAGTGCGCAAAAGTAAACCCGCTTTGATGCTCAATCAGCGTTTTTTCGCCGGCATTCGGGATATCGTCGGCGGACGGTCCGGCGCGTATGAGAAAGAACTGCGAAAAGCCGCGCGAAATCGCTTTTCAGGAACTAATCGTTTTTTTTAAAATATTATTACGTGTTATTGGAGTTGTATCATTTTTATAATTAACAGTGGGTTGTTTGATAATTCTGCTGATTATTCAATGACAGTCCATGTGCGTGTTCAGAAAATATAAAATTTTTATAAAACAAAAGGTTTATCGTGTCGGCATCTTCATTTTAACAACTATTTCAAATTGTGATTGAAGCCGACATTTCATAATACAAATTAAATATAATCTTCAGCTATATCTAATAACAGGAGGTTATATGAGCATTAGTCGTCGTTCTTTTTTGCAGGGGGTAGGCATCGGCTGCTCTGCCTGCGCGCTGGGCGCTTTTCCGCCCGGGGCGCTGGCGCGCAACCCGATTGCCGGCATTAACGGTAAAACCACGCTAACGCCAAGCTTGTGCGAAATGTGTTCCTTTCGTTGCCCTATTCAGGCGCAGGTAGTCAATAACAAGACCGTTTTTATCCAGGGCAATCCTTCTGCGCCGCAGCAGGGGACGCGCATATGCGCCAGGGGCGGGAGCGGCGTCAGCCTGGTCAATGACCCGCAACGGATTGTAAAACCTATGAAACGCACCGGGCCACGCGGCGACGGTGAATGGCAGGTGATTAGCTGGCAACAGGCTTACCAGGAAATCGCGGCGAAAATGAATGCCATCAAAGCGCAGCATGGCCCCGAGACCGTGGCTTTCTCTTCCAAATCGGGCTCGCTCTCCAGCCATCTTTTCCATCTGGCTACGGCCTTTGGTTCGCCTAATACCTTTACTCACGCCTCAACATGCCCTGCCGGGAAAGCCATTGCGGCAAAAGTGATGATGGGCGGCGATCTGGCGATGGATATCGCTAACACGCGCTATCTGGTTTCGTTTGGCCACAATTTGTATGAAGGGATTGAAGTTGCCGATACCCATGAGTTAATGACCGCGCAGGAGAAGGGGGCCAAAATGGTGAGCTTCGATCCGCGTTTGTCGATATTTTCCAGCAAGGCGGATGAGTGGCACGCTATTCGTCCCGGGGGGGATTTAGCGGTTCTGCTGGCGATGTGCCACGTCATGATTGATGAACAACTCTACGATGCGTCTTTTGTTGAGCGTTATACCAGCGGATTTGAACAGTTAGCACAGGCGGTAAAAGAGACGACGCCGGAATGGGCCGCCGCGCAGGCCGATGTCCCGGCCGACGTTATTGTCCGGGTGACACGCGAACTGGCCGCCTGCGCGCCTCACGCTATTGTCAGTCCTGGTCATCGCGCGACGTTCTCGCAGGAAGAGATCGATATGCGGCGTATGATTTTTACGCTTAATGTACTGCTCGGTAATATTGAGCGCGAAGGCGGGCTATATCAGAAAAAAAACGCGTCGGTTTACAACAAACTGGCCGGAGAAAAGGTCGCGCCAACGCTGGCGAAACTCAACATTAAAAATATGCCGAAACCGACGGCGCAACGCATCGATTTGGTCGCACCGCAGTTTAAATATATCGCCGCTGGCGGTGGCGTGGTGCAAAGCATTATTGACGCGGTGTTAACCGAGAAGCCTTACCCGATAAAGGCGTGGATTATGTCGCGGCATAATCCTTTCCAGACCGTCACCTGTCGTTCGGACCTGGTAAAAACCGTTGAGCAACTGGATCTGGTGGTCAGTTGCGATGTCTATTTGAGTGAGAGCGCGGCATATGCCGACTATCTGCTGCCGGAATGCACCTATCTCGAACGGGACGAAGAGGTATCGGATATGTCGGGACTGCACCCGGCTTACGCTCTGCGCCAACAGGTCGTAGAGCCGATTGGCGAGGCGCGTCCGAGTTGGCAAATCTGGAAAGAGCTTGGCGAGCTGTTGGGATTAGGGCAGTACTATCCGTGGCAGGATATGCAGACGCGCCAACTCTATCAGTTGAACGGCGACCATGCCTTAGCGAAGGAACTGCGACAGAAAGGGTATCTCGAATGGGGCGTTCCGCTGCTATTACGCGAACCAGAATCCGTTCGCCAGTTTACGGCGCGTTACCCCGGCGCTATCGCGACGGACAGCGACAACACCTATGGCGAACAGCTTCGCTTCAAATCGCCCTCCGGCAAAATCGAACTTTATTCCGCAACCCTGGAGGAATTGCTCCCAGGCTACGGCGTTCCGCGCGTTCGTGACTTTGCGCTTAAAAAAGAGAATGAGCTTTACTTCATTCAGGGCAAGGTGGCCGTGCACACCAATGGCGCGACGCAGTACGTACCTTTACTCAGCGAGCTAATGTGGGATAACGCGGTCTGGGTCCATCCGCAAACGGCGCAAGAAAAAGGCATTAAGACCGGCGATGAGATCTGGCTGGAAAATGCTACGGGTAAAGAGAAAGGTAAGGCGCTGGTGACGCCCGGTATCCGTCCGGACACGCTTTTTGTCTATATGGGATTTGGCGCTAAAGCTGGGGCCAAAACGGCGGCGACGACACACGGTATCCACTGCGGAAATTTACTGCCGCACGTGACGAGTCCGGTATCCGGTACGGTAGTGCATACCGCAGGCGTGACGCTGAGCCGGGCATGAGGGAGGAGGGAACCATGAATCATTTAACGAATCAGTACGTCATGCTGCATGATGAAAAACGTTGTATCGGCTGCCAGGCGTGTACCGTTGCCTGCAAAGTGCTTAATGACGTACCGGAGGGATTTAGCCGCGTACAGGTACAAATTCGCGCCCCTGAACAGACATCCAACGCACTAACCCATTTTCAATTTGTCCGCGTCTCCTGCCAGCACTGTGAAAATGCGCCATGTGTCAGCGTTTGTCCTACCGGAGCGTCATATCGTGATGAAAACGGGATCGTGCAGGTGGATAAATCGCGCTGTATTGGCTGCGATTATTGTGTTGCCGCGTGTCCTTTCCATGTGCGCTATTTGAATCCGCAAACCGGTGTCGCCGACAAGTGTAACTTCTGCGCCGACACGCGGTTGGCGGCTGGCCAGTCTCCGGCGTGCGTATCCGTTTGCCCAACGGACGCGCTGAAATTCGGCAGACTGGATGAGAGCGAGATCCAGCGCTGGGTCGGTCAGAAAGAGGTCTATCGCCAGCAGGAGGCGCGTAGCGGCGCGGTCAATCTGTACCGTCGTAAAGAAGTCCATCAGGAGGGTAAAGCATGAATACTATCTGGGGAGCGGAACTACATTATGCGCCAGATTATTGGCCGCTGTGGTTAATTTACGCAGGCGTCGTGGTGCTGCTCATGCTTGTTGGGCTGGTTATCCATGCGTTATTGCGCCGGATGCTGGCGCCAAAAACGGCGGGCGGCGAAGAGCATCGTGACTATCTCTACTCGCTGGCGATTCGCCGTTGGCATTGGGGAAATGCGTTACTGTTTGTTTTATTACTGTTAAGCGGTTTATTTGGTCATTTTTCTCTCGGCCCTGTAGCGCTAATGGTACAAGTGCATACCTGGTGTGGTTTTGCCTTACTGGCTTTCTGGGTCGGGTTTGTGCTGATCAACCTCACCACAGGTAACGGGTGTCACTATCGGGTAAATTTTTCCGGACTGGTGACGCGCTGCATACGCCAGACGCGTTTTTACCTTTTTGGCATCATGAAGGGGGAAGCGCATCCGTTCGCGGCAACAGAGCAGAGTAAGTTCAATCCACTGCAACAACTGGCATATCTGGCAATTATGTACGCGCTGGTACCGCTGTTAATCATCACCGGTTTGCTGTGTCTCTATCCGCAGGTTGCGGGTCTGGGCCCTGTGATGCTGGTGCTGCATATGGCGCTTGCTATCATCGGCTTACTGTTTATTTGCGCGCATCTCTATCTGTGTACTCTTGGCGACACGCCGGGACAAATTTTCCGTAGCATGGTTGACGGCTATCATCGTCATCGTACCGCGCCGCGCGGGGATAAGTCCGCCGTCTGAGCGTATCCATAAAATAAAGTCAGCAAGAAAATGTGCCTTGTGTCACATTTTCTTGCAATTTATCCATGTTTGTTTAACTGAACTTCCGTAAAAAGAACGGCAAATAGAGACCATCCTGAGGACATGCTGTTGAAACGCCGTTTGTTTATTGCCGCTTCTTTATTCGCGATGCACCTTTCTCCTGCGCTTGCGGCCGATGCCGTAAGTTTTGCTCCCCAACCGCCAGCCATTGATGCAGGCGCCTGGGTGTTGATGGATTACACTACGGGACAGGTTCTTACCGCCGGTAATGAACACCAGCAACGCAATCCCGCCAGCCTTACCAAGCTAATGACGGGCTACGTCGTCGATCGCGCCATCGATAGTCATCGTATCAGCCCTGACGATATCGTCACCGTTGGGCGCGACGCCTGGGCGAAGGATAATCCGGTGTTTGTCGGCTCCTCGTTGATGTTTTTAAAAGAAGGGGATCGCGTGTCGGTGCGTGATTTAAGCCGTGGCTTAATCGTGGATTCCGGTAACGATGCCTGTGTGGCGCTGGCGGATTATATCGCGGGCGGGCAGCCGCAGTTTGTGGCGATGATGAACAGCTATGTGAAAAAACTCAATTTACAGGATACCCATTTTGAAACCGTCCACGGTCTGGATGCGCCGGGACAACATAGCTCCGCGTATGATCTGGCCGTACTCTCCCGGGCGATTATTCACGGCGAACCTGAATTTTATCACATGTACAGCGAGAAAAGCCTGACCTGGAACGGCATCACGCAGCAGAACCGCAACGGCTTATTATGGGATAAGACCATGCATATCGATGGGCTTAAAACCGGACACACATCGGGGGCGGGATTTAATCTTATCGCATCGGCGGTGGACGGGCAGCGTCGACTTATCGCTGTTGTGATGGGAGCGAAAAGTTCGAAAGGCCGTGAAGAACAGGCGCGAAAACTGTTGCAGTGGGGCCTGCAAAACTTTGCGACGGTGCAGATTTTGCACAGCGGTAAAAAAGTGGGCAGCGAGCGAATCTGGTATGGAGACAAAGAAAAGATTGCGCTGGGTACGGAACAGGATTTCTGGATGGCGCTGCCTAAAGCGGAAATTCCGCATATCAAAGCAAAATATGTGCTGGATAGAAAAGAGCTGGAGGCGCCAATCGCCGCTCATCAACAGGTAGGTGAAATAGAGCTCTACGATCGGGATAAACTGATCGCTCAGTGGCCGCTGGTTACTCTGGAATCGGTGGGTAAAGGCGGTATGTTCTCTCGTCTGAGCGACTATTTTCAGCATAAAGCGTAAGCCGTTGTCACATACCGTTCACCGTCATCTGAGGTGTCAAAAGGGCGGGATTGCGAGGTTGCTCACAAAATGATCACGCTGTCCTTGTGACCGTAAAATGCTGTAATTATACTGTACATTCATACAGTATGGTAAAGTGACGGAGGCAGCATGGATTACGAAATCAGGCAGGAACAAAAACGCAAGATAGCTGGTTTCCACATGGTCGGTCCATGGGAACACACCGTGAAGCAGGGTTTTGAACAACTGATGACGTGGGTGGATCGACAGCGGATCGTGCCAGTTGAATGGATTGCCGTCTATTACGACAATCCAGATGTCGTACCTGCGGAAAAACTCCGCTGCGATACCGTGGTGTCCGTGGCAGAGAATTTCATCCTGCCGGACAATAGCGAAGGCGTAATCGTGACCGCCATTGAAGGCGGCGAATATGCCACTGCTGTCGCGCGTGTGGAAGACCGTGACTTTGCGAAGCCGTGGGAACGGTTTTTTGACGTCCTGGAGCAGGATAGCGCTTATCAGATAGCCTCTGCGCCCTGTTTTGAAACCTATCTGAATAACGGCATGGAAGATGGATACTGGGATATTGAAATGTATATTCCGGTACAGCGGAAGTGATCGACTGGTTTCCTGGCTGAAAAGAGCGGACGGATAATGTGTTCCGTCCGCCAGTGCGCTATTTTTGCTATAAAGCAGGTACAATGCATTTTTTGCCATTCCCGTAAGGAGCGCAAGCGTGCGTGCCGATAAGTCATTAAGCCCTTTTGAAATACGGTTGTACCGTCATTATCGCATCGTGCATGGCATACGTATCGCCCTGGCGTTCATTCTTACCTTTCTGCTGGTTCGTCTGTTTTCTATTCCCGAGGGCACATGGCCGCTAATCACATTAGTGGTGATTATGGGGCCCATCTCATTCTGGGGAAATGTAGTGCCTCGTGCTTTTGAGCGCATAGGCGGTACGATCCTGGGCGCGGCGTTAGGGCTGGTGGCGCTACGCCTGGAGCTCTTTTCCTTACCGCTGATGCTGGTGTGGTGTGCGATAGCGATGTTTTTGTGCGGCTGGCTGGCATTAGGGAAAAAACCGTATCAGGCGCTACTGATAGGCATAACGCTCGCCGTTGTTGTCGGCGCTCCCGCTGGTGATATGAATACGGCATTATGGCGTGGCGGGGATGTGATTTTGGGGTCGCTACTGGCGATGTTGTTTACCGGCGTCTGGCCCCAGCGCGCCTTTTTGCACTGGCGCATCCAACTGGCGCATTGCGTCACGGCGTATAATCGGGTGTATCAGGCAGCGCTGTCGCCGAATTTGCTGGAGCGCCCCCGGTTGGATAAACATTTGCAACGGTTGCTGAACGATGTCGTCAAAATGCGCGGGCTGATAACGCCCGCCAGTAAAGAAACCCGGATACAAAAATCTATTTTCGAGGCCATTCAGACCATCAACCGCAATCTGGTTTGTATGCTTGAATTACAAATCAATGCCCACTGGGCGACGCGCGCCAGCCATTTTGTGATGCTTAACGCGCACACATTGCGTGAAACCCAGCAGATGACGCAGCAAACCTTGCTAACGATCGCCCACGCGTTGTTTGAAGGCAACCCGCAGCCGGTACTGGCAAACACCGGTAAACTGAATGATATTGCTGCCGAGTTGCGGCAGCTAATGAACGAGCAGCAGGGCGACGCGGTGGCTGAAACCCCCATCCACGGCTATGTTTGGCTAAGTATGGAAACGGCCCGACAGTTGGAACTGCTTTCGCATTTGATCTGCCGGGCTTTGCGCAAATAAAAAGCAGATGGGGTGAATGAATTTGTTGCTGCTTCGATTCAGCAAAGATTAAGAGTATGATACTAATATAAGGATAAAATGAGTGCTACTGACAACGATTTTATCTCCGAACCTTCAGGTTTCCCCAGACGGCGACGTAACGGTGTTTCCTCTGGCGGCTTGAAGTATGACGGGGATAAACGTAATGTTTATCCACTAGCAGTTGCTTAACGAATCCGAATCTCACATTATCAGGGGTGTAAAAATGGAAACAACCAAGCCTTCTTTCCAGGACGTGCTGGAGTTTGTTCGTCTGTTCCGTCGCAAAAATAAACTGCAACGTGAAATTCAGGACATTGAGAAGAAGATCCGTGACAACCAGAAGCGTGTGCTGCTGCTGGACAACCTGAGCGACTACATCAAGCCAGGTATGAGCGTTGAGGCGATTCAGGGTATCATCGCCAGTATGAAAAGCGACTATGAAGATCGTGTTGATGACTACATCATTAAAAATGCCGAAATCTCCAAAGAGCGTCGCGACATTTCCAAAAAGCTGAAAGCGATGGGCGAAATGAAACACGCCGATGTAAAAGCCGAATAATGCGCTACGGCAGTGGGAGCGTATATCAGGCTCTCACTGCAGTTTGACCCCGCCTGTGACCATCTTGAGTAAATGTTGTTTTGGCCAGTGTCGGGTAAGTTTTTTCTCTGCCAGCTTACCTTTCAGACGCGCAATATCATGACGTTTCCGGTCCAGCATCAGACCCACCACGCTACCGCTATGCGCCACGTTCAATCCGTATAAATCACACTCTTCGACCAGCGACAGCAGGGCGGTAAAGCCCGGCTTAGGTAACAGCGTCTGGCTGGCGATAGCGCTAAGCGTAGCCGCCTCACCCAGTCGGAGCGGATTTTGC
Organism: Salmonella sp. 32031103-2018-00083-FB-01-SM-01; assembly: GCF_017571995.1. NCBI lineage: Bacteria > Pseudomonadati > Pseudomonadota > Gammaproteobacteria > Enterobacterales > Enterobacteriaceae > Salmonella > Salmonella sp. 32031103-2018-00083-FB-01-SM-01. The sequence continues at coordinate 1,086,676 of NZ_JAGEQL010000001.1, read as the reverse complement.
GTTATACAGGCTTCCTGCACCAGATTCCAGGCCTGCTGCAAGGTTGCTGAACTTGCTATTAATTTCTGCTGGCGAGGGAGACGGTGGTAATCTTGCGTGCGCAGTGTGACCGGGCTTTCCAGTACCAGCAAATCGATTGGCGGCGGTGGCTCGCAGGCGATTTGCGTGGCCGCATTATTATGATCAAACAGCGTTAACTGATGAAAAACGGTGCTATCAGTGGGTTCGATTGAGACGCAAAGCTGTGCAAGGGTGGTTTCATCCAGCGAATGGCCAAGATGATGCGCCGTTGCCACCGCCGTAGCGGCGATATCTGCGGTGCTGCTGGCCATGCCTTTGGCAACGGGAATTGACGAACGCACATCGACGCGAATCTCGTTACTCCAGTGCGCAGGATACTGCCAGTGCGCCAGAACGCGCTCCACCATCGCCCGCGACAATGGACGCTCGTTTACCAGCGGCGGCGCAGCCGTGACTGCTACGGTGCTGTACCAGTCAACAGGGCAGGAGACCAGTTTCTCACTGCCCAGAATCCATCCCTGGATAAGTTCCCCGCATGAGGCGGGGCATTGCGCAACAGCCACGTTATCACCTTTCAGGTACAAATAGTGTGCGCGCATAGTGTCATGGTAAAAGCGTTATTACCATGACTTGCCGCAATGCGTCGTATAACCCTCTCAGGCTGGTACACAAAGCCCTTCCGTGGCAGGTAGCGCAACGCGCATAACGTCTTGTGCGATCATTAACTCTTCGTTGGTGTTGATGACGGCGACTTTCACCAGGGCGTTCTCCGTCTGGATAAATGTCGCATTACGCTGATTTTTCTCTTCATCAACGGCTAAGCCCAAAAATTGCAAATTATGGCACACCGCCGATCTGGCGCGCGCTGAGTTCTCGCCAATGCCCCCAGTGAATACCAGCGCATCCAGTCCTCCCATTTGCATAATATAGCTGCCGATGGTGGCGCGAATGCGTTCGGCAAACAGAGTGAGAGCGAGTTTAGCCTGCCGGTTACCGGTATTGGCTGCCTGTTCGACATCGCGGTAATCAGACGACACGCCAGAAACGCCCAGCAAGCCTGACTCATTATTTAATAACTGATTCAACTGTTGCGGCGTTTTGTTTTCGCGCTGGGCTATCCACGGCAGAATAGAGGGATCAATATCTCCGCTACGAGTGCCCATCATCACGCCTGACTGCGGCGTAAAGCCCATCGACGTATTGACCGAACGCCCGTTCTTGATAGCGCAAATGCTGCTACCGTTTCCAAGATGACAACAAATCACCCGTAATGCGCTGAGTGGTACGCCCAGCTTTTCAGCCAGAACGCCGCTGACATACTTATGGCTGGTGCCATGAAAGCCATAACGGCGAATCCCCAGTTCAGCGTAATAATGCCAGGGAAGCGGGTAAATATAGGCGGGTTCATCCAGCGTCTGGTGAAATGCCGTATCAAACACGGCTACGGAAGGGGCATCAGGCAACAGTTGACGAAAAACGTGAATACCCAACGCGTTTACCGGGTTGTGAAGCGGAGCCAGTTCGGCAAGACGTTCGATTTGCGCTAACGTTTCATCCGTGACCAGCGTCGAGTCTTTAAAAAACTCACCGCCGTGCGCCACTCGATGGCCCACCCCGTCAATGTCCCGCAGACTGTTAATGATTTGATAACCCAGCAGCTTTTCCAGAAGCAGCGTTACCGCATCGCGATGATCGGCAACGGGGACGGTTTCCTGCCATTTTTGGCTGTGCGTCTTAATTGTCACCTGCGCATCCGCCATACCGATACGCTCAATCAGCCCCTGGCAGAGCATGTCGCCCTGCGGCATCTCCAGCAGCTGGAATTTTAACGATGAGCTGCCGGCGTTAATGGCCATTATTTTGTAAGACATAAAGGTTCCTTCGAATTCAGAAAATCCAGCACGGCGTCGAGACCCGAGTTATTCAGCGCGCTGGTAATAAAAATCTGCCGGGCGCCAGCCTGCGTAAGCCATTGTGCGATAAGCGAAATACGCTGCGGGTCAGCGAGATCGGCTTTGGTGACAAGGCCAATCGTCGGGCGGTTCATCGGGGCGGTAAAACCCGGAGAAAAGGGCGACCACTGGGCGTCGGCATTCAGCACCAGCGCGATGACGTCGGCCTCGCAGGCGCTGGTTAGCAGGGCGCTATACAGGCAGCGGTTCTCCAGATATTCGCCCGGCGTATCGATAGCCATCGGAGACCATTCAATGGCCTGAGTTTTCTTATAATGGAGCGCTTCGCCGCGCAGGCTTTGGGTCAGCGAGGTTTTCCCGCATTGGCTGGGGCCGATAAACATCAAACGCTTCATGACGTTACGTCCGGGTGATCGAACAGGTGGTGAACTGCATCATTTCGCCCAGCGTGCGCGTTACCTGCTTGAGGGCATACTCGACGGCGGAAACGTCGCCGGTCAGCACTACGGCACCGGTAAAGCGATCGAGAAAACCAATTTCCACCGCGCCGGATTTAGTGGCGATATCGCAGGCGATAATCGATGCTTCGCTCGGCGTGATGGTAAGGATGCCAATCGCGGAAACCGCATCCGGCAGGCCCAGCTTCTTAAAGAGATCTTTCCCCGGATTGGCAATCAGGTGCGCGAGGGTGACCTGTTTCCCGGGAACGTACTCCTGAATCATGCGATCCGTTGTTGGCTGTCTTTCCATTATCCCTCCACCATCTGTCGCCACATGGCTTCATGCGGGCGCGGGATCACCGAGCGGTAAACCAGCAACCCTTTTTCGCCCGCGCTTTCGCTGGCAACCGTCACGGCGTTGTTGACATCAGAAACGTCGCCCGCCACCACCATGTAGCATTTACCGCCGATGCCGAAGGCCATATGCACCCGCACCAGGGTGACGTTTGAGCCTTTCACCGCCCGGTCTGCGGCGCTAATGCAGGCCGCTACGCTCCAGGTTTCGACGATACCTACCGCCTGGCGCTTATCGACGCTGTTCAGGCCGCTGATGGCCGGAAGTACGCTGGGATGAATATTTGCCAGCACCAGGCTGTCGACGAGCATTTCGCCGGCCTGGGACGTACCGGTTTCAATGGCCTGCTGGATAGCGCCGATATCGCCGCCGAGCATCAGCAAAAACTTCCCCGGACAGATGGTTTTACTGACCAGCAGATTAACGTTGGCGCTTTTCAGCATCGCATCGCCGAGTTCCATCCCTTTGGCGATGCTGGTGAGTTCTAAAATTCCTATAGCCTGAGACATGGTTAACCTCTTACAACCGTGATGGCCTGTTCGCTGATGGCCGAAACAATGCCGTCGATGCTGGCGTGAATGGGGGTGCCGAGCGCGCCAGGCGGGACATCGGCAACGCACTGTCCGCGCGTCACGCGCTCGCCGACGGCAACAGTCGGTACTGCGCTGGCACCAATATGCTGGCGCAGCTGCAAAGTGACTTTTTCTACTGACGGCTCTTCTTCCACCAGCGGTGCCTCCTGGTACCAGGGACTTAGTCCCAGTTTGGCGATCAGCCGCTTCACCGGCACCAGGCGATATTTCGCCATCTCGTCGGCCGGGTTCAGCGGCCCTACGTAGCGCTGGTTTTGCGCCCGCAGCTCGCGTTTTAACATGCGGTTGATGCGCATCGGCGAGATCCCCACCGGGCAGGCCACGCTTTCGCAAATGTTGCATTCCGAGCAGGTAAGGGCGCTCAGCAGCAGCTGCGGCGTGGCGGCCTGGTGAAAGTTCAACGCCCGCACCAGCAGGTGCGGGGAGAGTTCGTGGCCGATCAGATGCCGTGGGCAGAGATCGGTACACAGTCGGCACTGCTCGCAGACGGTGCGCGCGACGGAAAGCACCGTGCGCTCGTCCTGCATTCTCCGCTGGATAAGCGGATGGCTTTTGGGGAGCACCAGCAGGCCGCCGGTAGTTTTCGTCACCGGGTTATCAAGAGAGGTAATCAGGCCACCCATCATCGGGCCGCCGTTAATAAAACCAGGGTCGTCGACCGTTGCGCCGCCCGCCAGCGCCAGCACTTCATGCAGTGACATGCCGACAGGAACGGTAACGGTCAACGGTCTGGCGACCGCGCCGTTTACGGTCAACGTGCGACGAGTGACCGGAAACTGCTGCTCGACCGCCCGGGCAATATTCAGCACCGTTTGCACGTTATTGACGACCACGCCGACGCTGGCCGGTAGCGCAGCCGGGGCGACCCGGCGGCCGGTTGCCATCCAGATAGTCAGCACCTCATCGCCCGCAGGATAAACATCCGGCAGGATATGCAGGCGGATACCGGCTGGCAGCTGCGGGGTGAGCGCGTCGATGGCCCGGCGGTATTTTTCTTTCAGGGCTATCACCCCTTCGCGCGCGCCGGTTGCCGTCATCGCGTACTGCACGCCGCGAACAAGACGCGCGGCCTGCTGCCACATCAGTTGCTGGTCAACTTTGAGCATCGGTTCACACTCGGCGGCGTTCACCAGAAAAATCTCTACCTGCGCCTGTAGTTTGACGTGAGCGGGAAAACCTGCGCCGCCCGCGCCGACAACGCCCGCTGCGCGGACGCGCTCGCGAATTTCATCAGCGCTATAAGACATTTCAACGACGTTGACGGCGGTACTCATAGCAGTTCCTCCAGCAGTTCACGAATTTCCTCGGCATTGGCCGGGCGCGGGTTAGTGCGCAGCGTAACGTCAGCCAGCGCAGCCTGCACCATCGCCGGAATGCGTGCGGAAAAGTCGGATCTTCCTTCTTTAAGCGCAACGGCCAGTGAGGGAAGGGCGCAGCGTTGCTTAAGCAGTTCGATTTGCTGAATCAGCGCATTGATTGCCGCGATATCATTGGCTTCTGCCGGGCAAAAACCGCAGGCTTTGGCCATCCGCGCGTAGCGTTTGGCGGCGCGTGGAACTCCGGCGTTAAAACGGATCACCGCCGTGAGCAGCAGCGCATTGGCCAGCCCGTGCGGCAGATGAAACTGTCCGCCAAGCTGGTGGGCTATCGCGTGGTTAAGCCCCAGCCCCGCCTGGCTGAAGGCCATCCCGGCGAGCGTTGAGGCATTGTGCATTTTCCCGCGCGTCGCCACGCAGTCGCCTTTTTCCACCGCCGTGGGCAGATACTGGAACACCAGTTTGGCAGCCTTTTCCGCTAGCGCGTCGGTAAAGTCGCTGGCGTGTGGTGACACCCAGGCCTCCAGGGCGTGGGTCAGCACGTCCATGCCGGTGTTGGCGGTAATCTGCGGCGGTACGCTGACCACCAGCTCCGGGTCGAGGATCGCCATATCCGGATACAGCGCATTGTTGAACAGCGGGTACTTGATGCCTTTATCCGGGTCGCTAATTACGCAGGCGCTGGTCACTTCCGAGCCGGTGCCGCTGGTGGTCGGGATCGCCACGCAGGTTTCGATATTGATGCCGCTTTGCTGGCTAAACCAGACAATCGCTTTCGCCGCGTCCATTGCCGAGCCGCCGCCAAAACCGATCACCACCTGCGGTTGCAGAGCCTGCATTTGCGCAATGCCCTGCACCACGGTATGGATGGTGGGGTCCGGCGTTATCTCGCTAAAGACGCTGATGCGGTTATCTGCGGGCAGCGCGTTACGCAGGGTATCCAGTAGCGGCGAGCGCGCCAGAAAGCCATCGCAGATTATCCAGATGTGCTTATTGGTAAAGCGCTTGAGCACCGCCAGGCTGCCCTGACCGCTGTACAACCGCGTTTGTAGTGAGAAGGTATTCATCGCGACCTCGGTTAGCGAATAGAAAAGCCGTTGGTCAGTACGCAGCGCCGGGAGCGGGCAAAAGTACGCGCTGACGTGGTCCCTTCACCGGTTGGTGTGGCAATAGTAAAGGTGGTAAAGCCTTCGCCGCCGACGCCGATCCCGGCATAGGAGGGGCCGTTTTTGACGAATATCGAGGTTTGCAGCGTGCGGGCCGCGAGGTTCAGGCGCGACACGTTCTGCGAGTGCATAATGGCGGTATGATGCAGCCCCTCTTCAACCTTCAGGGCCAGCGCCAGCGCGCTATCGAAATCGCTGACTTTTACCACCGGCAGCATCGGCATCAGCTGTTCGCTGGTGACCCACGGATCGTCGGCGTTGACAACGGCAATCAGCAGACGCGGCGCTTTTGCAGGGACAGCGATCCCGGCGGCTTCCAGCATGGCCGATGGGCTCTTGCCGACCAGTTTTTTATTCGCCTGGCCTTCAGGCAGGCAGACGGCGCGGAGTTTGTCGGTATCGGCAGGGCTTAGCAGCAGCGCACCGAAGGTTTGCATTTGCTGCACCAGACGTTCGGCGACGCTCTCCACTACGATCAGGCTCTTCTCGGCAATGCAGGGCAGGTTGTAATCGAATGAAGCGCCGTTGATGATATCTTCCGCCGCTTTCACCAGGTCCGCTGTTTCATCGACGATGCAGGGCGGGTTACCCGCGCCAGCGCCAATCACCTTCTTACCGCTCTTCATGCCCATTGCCACAATGCCGGGGCCGCCGGTAATAGCCAGTACCGCGATTCGCGGGTGGGCCATCATCTGCTGGGTCGCTTCGAAGGTGGGTTCAGCTACAGTCACCACCAGATTGCGGATGCCGCAGCAGCGGAAGGCAATCTCTTCAATCAGGCTAATCAGCTTCAGAGAGACCTTTTTCGCGCCCGGATGCGGGCTAAAGTAGATACTGTTGCCCGCCGCCAACATGCTGATGCTGTTATTGATGATGGTTTCCGTCGGGTTGGTGCTTGGGGCGACTGAACCGATGACGCCAAACGGCGAGTATTCAAAGAGTACCATGCCGCCGTCACCGGTCAGCGCGGTGGTGGTGAGATCTTCTACGCCCGGCGTGTTGTCCAGCGCAGCCTTGTTTTTGAGGAATTTATCTTCTTTGTTGCCCATTCCCGTTTCATTGGCGCTCTCCTCTGCCAGAGCAGCCAGCAGCGGCGTCAGTTCCTGACGCATCGCGCTGATGATAGCGCTGCGGGTTTTCAGCGGACACTGCTGATAACGTAAGAACGCCTGATGCGCGGCATCGATGGCCTCGCTCACGGACTGGAAAATCCCTTTGTCCTGAGGCTGGGCCGGTGTTTGCGCTGGCGTGGTTAATTGCTCGCTAAGAATGGTGCGAATCAGGGTTTCGAGTTCAGAAGTATTCATTGATGTGTTCCCACGTTAATAGCCGCGATGGCGGTCTGTGCTATGTCCATGTCCTGCTCAACGCTGCCGCCGCTGATGCCAAGACCTCCAATTAATATGCCGTCGCGCCATAGGGCGTAACCGCCGCCAAAGGTGACCACTTTTCCCTGTAAATGACTTTCCAGACCGTAAAGCGCGGCGCCCGGCTGAACGACATCGCTCAGCTCATGGGTCGCCGTTTTCATCGCCACTGCGGTCCAGGCCTTTTTCGGCGCCAGCTCGCTGCTGACCAGCAGGGCGTCCGGCATCCGCCAGGTCACAGTTTCCGTGCCGTGCGCGTCAACGATGCTGACGACTACCGGAACCTGCAGTTGCTGCGCGCGTTCAACGGCGGCGCGGGTGAGCTGGTGCAGATCGTGGAATGAGAGGGCCACTGGCGTCGTCTCCTTGCTGTGGGGCGGCTGGCAGGCAGCCAGATAGCGCTTGCTAACTTCACGGATGATGTTGGCCTGGTGCGCATCGCTATCTTCCGCGCGGGCCAGGGCGTACAGGCAGTCCGATAAGCGGTTGATGTAGCGCATCAGCACCTGGCGTACGTTGACTTCAGTTGCCAGTTCAACCAGACGGCGTTCGGCGCGGCGCGCCAGCGTGCGGGCAAAATGTAAGCGGCTCGCGGCTTCGCAGCGTCCGGGTAAAATAAAGCTGTGCAGCGGTTCGACGCGGGCCATTGCCCGATCGATAGCGGCTTCCAGAGCCGAAATCTCTTCGCTGCTGATGTAGCGCTGTTTGGGTGACGGCTGCTCGCTGTCGCTGGCCAGCTCTGCGCTAAACCAAAAAAGTTGCTGCTGGATGGCCTCGAGTAAGGTGCGGTGATTTTCATCCGCAGCGGCGCAGGCGCACAGGCTCAGCGCGGCGTTCAGCTCATCCAGCGTGCCGTAGGCTTCAACCCGCGGGTGGGTTTTGCTCACCCGCTGGCCGGTAAACAGTGATGTGGTGCCAGCGTCACCTGTTCGGGTATAAATCGCCATAACCGCCCCTTAACGCGAAAGCGTATCTACAATGCCGACAACGGCGAGGTCGATGGCCTCATTTGGCCCGGAAAAAACGTGCCTGGCGCTGGAGCCGCCGCTGAGCAAAACCAGTTCGCCGACGCCTGCGCCGACGGAGTCCACGGCCACTTCATCGCCGGAGGTAGGCGAGGCGGGGAGTTCGCCATCGGCGCTGACCCGACGCACCAGCAGCAGCTTTTTCCCAATCAAAGAAGGTGATTTTTGCGTGGAGACAACCGCGCCCGTGACTCGTGCCAGATGCATGATTTACTCCTGCTTAATTAATTGAATATTCCGCGCATTGGCCGCGTCACGCGCCATGGCGGTCACGATGCATTTGCGGTGGACAACCACACGCCCCCGGCTTAGCAGCGCGACATCGCGATAGCTCAGCACCGAACCCGCATGCAGAACCAGCGGCAGTCCGTGCTCGTCGGTGAATACCAGCGGCAGACGAGCCAGTTTTTTTACCGGGATAACCGGCAGCAGCTGGCTGTGCAGGCTGAGCTGTACGCGGATGCCGAACGCCAGCGCGTCGTGAATTTTCCGGGCGGCGGCATCGTCGGTTTCTGCATCCGCAAGCTGACTCAGCAGCGGCAGGTCGACGAGCAGGATGCGCAGCGACGCGTGCTGACAGAACAGTGCTGGACAGTCGGCATCGCGAAGTTGCGTAACGCTCAGCGTCGCCGTGCTCTGGGCACGGCGATGCAGCCGGGAGACAATCTCCTCGACAATGCGCTGCAGGGTTTCGCCGTTCATCGCGGGCCTACCAGCCGGGCAAAGGCCTGCGGGTTATCGGCACCAGCGGCGTTGGCTTCATCGGTATCAATGTGCATTTCGAGGCGCATGTCCGGTGAAACGCGAATCGCCACGTTGTTGAAAATCAGCCCGCGCTCGTCGCCTTCAATCGCCACTGAAACCCTATCGCCGTGGGAAACCCGCAGGATCAGCGCATCAAGCGGCGACATATGGATATGCCGCTGCGCGACGATAACCCCGGAAGGTAGCTCCAGTTCGGCAAAGGGGCTGACCAGGCGGATGCCCGGCGTCCCCTTCAGGTTGCCGGACATTCTCAGCGGCGCGGCAATCCCCAGCGTTCTCGCATCGGTACGCGAAATTTCCACCTGGCTTACCGAGCGCAGCGGACCGAGCAGGCGCACATTTTTGAGCTGCCCTTTCGGTCCCACCAGGGTGATGGTTTGCTCCGCGGCGTATTGTCCCGGCTGCAGCAGCGCTTTTTTCTCGCTGATGGGATGGCCGGGAAACAGCCGCTCATAATCCTGTGCGGACAGGTGGATATGACGGTTTGAGACGCCCAGCGGGATAGGCCGCAGGCGCATCTCATCAAGAACTTTACTGACCGTTGATTGCAGAAGCTCTTTATCCATTACGCTTCACCTCGCTTGCCGGAATGGATGCAAAGCGTACGAGGTTCGCCCTTCTGGCGCGGACATTTTGGATCCAGACACAGATTGCAGCTGACCAGTTCTGATTCCTGCGGGGCCTCTTCTGCTGGCGCTTCAGAAACGACATCGGCCATCTCTGACGCTTCAGGCTCAGGTTCAATGACGGAGGGGGGGGGTGTCTCTGCGAGCAGGATCCCTTCTCCGGGCCTGGCGATAACCTTGTGGGCCACCAGGCCATTCCGCTGTTCGGCGAAATGCGCACCGGTGGTGATGGCCGCCTGCACGGAGGCCACATCACCGGTAATTTTAATCACCATCCAGCCTGAACCATTGGTCTTTTCGAGGGCGAGCAGCGTGATAGAAGCGGATTTCGCCATGATATCGGCGCAGCTGATAGCCAGTGCCAGACCACAAACTTCAAGTAATCCCAGTGATTGCTTCACGCGGTGCTCCTTATTCGCCATCGATTAGGCTGATTTCGGTAAAATGGCCTCAACATCACTGTGCGGACGCGGGATAACGTGGCAGGATTTCACTTCACCCACGACGCTTGCCGCCGCGCTGCCGGCATCTACGGCTGCTTTAACCGCGCCGACATCGCCGCGAACCATGACGGTAACCAGGCCAGAACCAATTTTTTCGTAGCCCACCAGCTGTACGTTGGCGGATTTAACCATTGCATCGGCGGCTTCAATGGCGCCGACCAGCCCTTTTGTTTCAACCAGTCCCAGTGCGTTATTCATACTGCAGTTCTCCTGTTGCTTAGCTATTCAGATCCCGGAAAGGGATCCCTTTGACCAGCCGTGCCGCGTTATTACCGGTATTGCGATGGGCCTGACTGTCCTGATGATGCATCAGCGTAAAAAGCGGCGCCGATGCGGGTAAATTCTTGTAATGCACGACCAGCGAGTGTCGATCGCAGGCAATGCCGACCAGCAGCGGCGAGCTGCGCGCCGCCTGCCAGGCGCTGTCAACGACATCTCCAGCCGGGTGACGCTGAAGCAGGAAAGGGATGCCTTCCTCTTCGATACCCAGCAGCACTTCGTGCCAGAGGCTGGCGCAGTCGCTGATAACGGTAATGACGATAGCCGGGGCGCTGTGATTACTGTCCATGTGCAAATTCCTTGTGCCAGGAGAGAATCAGGCCGGTGGCCACCGCGTTTCTTGGGCCTTCGCTGCCGCGAATATTTCCTCGCCCGGCGACCAGGCGGTAGTGCGCCAGCGCATCGGTGACCAGCTGAGGTACTTCGAAATCCAGCGACGAGCCGCCGACCAGCACCACGAACGGAATATCGCGAATGTTGCCGGTTGGACTGACCTGACGCAGCGCGCGCAGGGCGTTGGTGACAAAGACGCGTTCTTTAGCGCTGCGGCGAATGGCGCGCACTTTTTCCAGCGCTAAGTCGCCGGGAAGCGGCACCAGTTCGTCCGGTTTCACCACGCAGACGCGGGCGAACACGGCGGGAGGCAGCGGCGTCGGGAAGAACTGGACGCTGCCGTCCTCGTGGCGTAAGTGGAACAGGCTTTCGACCTTAGCCAGCGGGTATTTTTTGATCTCTTCCGCCAGATAGCGGTCTTCCAGCCCCAGTTCGCGGGCAATAATCATCGTGACCATGTCGCCTGCCCCGGCGAGATGGGTGGCGATGATTTCGCCTTTAGGGTTGATGATGGAGGCATCGGTGGAGCCCGCGCCGAGGTCGAGGATCGCCAGCGGTCGGGTGGTACCCGGCGTGGTCAGCGCGCCCAGAATGGCGGCTTCAGCCTCAGCGCCGCCGATCTGCACGTCGATATTAAGCTTCTGTTCGATTTGGCGGGCAATCATTGCCATTTGCAGACGGTCTGATTTCACCATCGAGGCGATGCCGACGGCCTGCTCCAGCGAGAACTCCCCGGCCAGACCGCCGGTGACGCTCACCGGAACCGAGGTGTCAACGGCCAGAAGATCCTGAATGAAAATCTCGCTGCTGGGTTTATTGGTTAGCTCGGCCATGGTCTGGCGCACGTGCTCCAGCATGCCGCCGATATTGGTCCCGGCCTCGCCGGTGACGTTGTCGAGCTTGCCGCAGCCGTCCACCGCTTTCATGATAGCTTCGGCACCGGCGGCGACATCCACGCGCACGGTACGACCCTGAGCCTGCAGCTCCAGGTTACCGGCGGGTATCGCACGAGCTTTGACGTCGCCGGATGGCGTTTTAACCACCACGGCGGAACGGTTGCCGATCAGCGCGCGCGCCATCGGGACGATGTTTTTCGTCTCATCGGCGTTGAGGTTGAATACGGTGGCGATGCCGTAAGGGTTGGAGAGGGTCTCGATAACCTTCCCCGGCACGGCGACTTCAATCGCCGCCAGCATCCCCAGCGGAATGCGGTCGATGTACAGAACTTCGTCAACGATCGGCAGCGATTTTTCCAGCCGGTTGCTGACCAGTACGCCATCGTCGCGCTGCAAAATGACGCCGGTAATCTGGTATCCGGCGCGCATTGAGGCGTTGATAACATTGGCGATATCGGCAAAATCAAAGGCTGACGATACCACCAGAATATAGGACGAGTCCGCAGGGCGGGTTAACAGCTCCTCCGGCGTAATCGTGATACCCACACCAAGGCCTACTCCCCCCGGCGTTTTTGGGTTATGGCCGATCATTGTCGATTCGGTGATGATGGTTTCGGTAATGGTTTCCATCGCCACATCGCCAATCACCGGCGTGGCTTCGTTAATGCGGATGAGCGAAATATCGCTGACATTGATCCCCGCGCGCTTTGCGACGAGGGCGAGCGCTTCCTGAATGCCGAACACGTTACGCAACGTGCCTTTGATCCCGGTCGTTTCCGCCAGCGCGCTGTGGGTGATTGTCAGCGCGCCAGTCTCATCTTGCCGCGCCAGCGCGACTTCCGTTGATGAGTTACCGATATCAATGCCAGCTATATATCGCATCACATACCCCTGTAATTAATCGTCGCCTTTGAGTTTTTTACGCTCAACGTACAGCCCTGCCGCTTCACGAACGAAAGCTGCGCAAATCTTTGCCTGATAACGGTTTTCGAGATCGTCGGCGATAGCGAACAGCTCTTCTTTCGTTGAACGATACGGACGAAGGGCGTTGTAGATTTCAAGAATGCGATCGTCCGGTACCGCGGTCAGTTCGGCGGCGCGTTCGAAGTTCATCGCCAGCCGGTCGCGGCCCGCATCTTTGGCGATAGACGCCTGTAAGCGCAGGGTTTCCGGGGTAATACGCATATCCTGAGCGGTGACTTTATTGCTCAGCACGTTTTCCAGCGTAAAGTCGTCCAGCGTTTTATTGGTGGCGGTTTTCACCCATTCCGGGTGTTTGTTCGCCAGCGGGTAGTCGCTGACCTTTGCGCTGCGGGACGTGCCGCCTGCCGCAGGAGCCGCTTCTGGCGCATCGCCCTGCAGGCTGTTCATGCGGCTCAATACGTCCCGAACCATCGATTCAATTGCGTCGGTATTCATGGAGTTATCCTTTATCAAAGCGCCACGCGCAGTTCCTGCGGGTTTTTGCCCGTCACGACGTACTTGGTCTCTTTAATGTGCAAAATGGCCGACTTTGCCTGGTACTTCGGGCGTGCCATCTGGTCATTGAGCGTAGGGACCGGCTGCGGTGATTCGCGTTTCGCATAACGGGCGGCGTTTTTACCAATCTGACGGTAGGTTTCCAGCGTCAGCAGCGGCGCCTGCGGGAACAGCTCCAGGTTAGAGAGCGGCGGTAGCCCCTGCTGGTGGATAACCGTAGTACCTTTCGACTGGATGCCGATGGAGATGCCGGAGCCGCTCAGGCGGTTACCTTCCACGGCGACGAACGCCACGTCGGAAGATTTAAAGCAGCGAATCACGCGCGCCTTGATGCCTTCTTCTTCAATACCGGCAATGACTTCGCGCAGAATGCTCTTATGCGGTAAGCCCACGATATTGACGGTTTGCGCCAGGCCAAATGCCGGGCCGACGGCGATAATGACTTCGTCCTGCTGAGTGCCCTGGCGCGCTTCGCCCACTTCGGTCAGAAAGCCGTCGCCCGCAGGCGCAGCGGTCTGTGGTGCTGTGGATGCCGCAGGCGCATTAAACGAGACGGGTTTATCGCTGCCCTTCATATCGCGGAGCACGTCTTCAATTATCTGGCGCAGCAATTTTTCATTAATTTCCATTTCTCACCCCTTAATCAATCTCGTTGGGATCAAGAGCGCCAGGGATGTTTTTAATCTCTTCCCAGCGTTCTCCCTGCAGGCGATAACCTGTTGCCGGACCGGCATAGTCATTGACGTCATTAACCGCAGAGAGCACTTGTCCGTCGCCGACGATAATGGCGGAGGTGTGCAAATAGTCGCCGGTTAGCTTGGCTTTCTGGATGTTGAGCATGTCCTGGGCCACGTCGGTAAACCCGCCCTGCGCCAGCGCTTTAACGACTTCCAGACCGTTGCGGTTTTTATTGATGATTTCCTGGGCGAACTTGATGTCTTCGACGATGTTACGCTCCGGCATATCTTTCGAACCGTGGGCGTAGGTCGCGGCTTCAACTTCTTCATCGGTAATCGGCGGTAGTCCCATTCCGGCAAACACGGCCTGCAGCGCGCGGGCGGCTTTGTTACGGATGGCGATAACGTCCTCTTCGCGAACCGGACGCAGACCGCCGTCCACTTTCAGGTCACGCTGGATAACGTTGTAGTCGTCAAAGTCTTCCGCATCTTCGTTGGAACCGGCGAACATGTTGTCGTAGTTCGGCACCGCGGAATAACCGGAGGAGATAAAGTCGGTACCCGGCAGGAACTGCATCAGCAGGCGCGCGGTACGACGCATATCGGAGTGGGTGAAGGTCTGGTCGTTACTGGAGGCGCATTCCAGATCCAGTGACGAGCAGATCAGGTTTTCCGCCAGCACGGCACGAATGCCTGACGGCACGGCAGACGGTACGCCGATGCAGCTTACGGAGCCGTTTTGCAGCCCCTGAACGCCCGCGGCTTTGGTGATATAGATGCAGCGCGCTTCCAGATACAGCATGGATTTGCCTTCGGCGTAGCCCATCTGCACTTCTGAGCCGGAGCCGGAGGTGAAGCGCATTTTCAGGCCGCGAGAGGCGTAGGAAGAGGCTAAGAAGCCCTTCGACCATGGGGTATCGTCACCATCGGTGAAGACCGGCTCGGTGCCGTAAACGGAGATGGTTTCGGCGTAGCAGGTGTGGCCCAGCATGCCGAGCTTCAGCTCGGTGGCTTCTTCCAGCGAGCACTGAGTCAGTACACCCGGACGACCAACCTGAGAACCAACCAGCAGCGCGATGGCGTTGAACGGCGCATAGCGCGCTACCGCAACCGTGGTTTCTTGTTCGTCAAACCCGCGCCATGCGCCTTCGGCGGCATCGGCGGCAATTTGCACAGGGTTGTCTTTAACGTTGGTGACGTGCGCCTGCTGAGATGGCGTGCGGCGGGCGCGCATTTTCTGCATCGCCATCATCATCTCAACCACGTTCATATGCGAAACCACTTCAACAATTTTCGCTGGGGTCATGGCGGTGGTCAGCGGAACGATTTCGCTGCGCTTGACATTCGGATCGCACAGCATGTTAGCCAGCTTGACCGAATCCATCGCCATCACTTCTTCGGCGCGGTTCAGGTTGATGCCGTAGCGGGCGATAAAGTGGTCGATCAGGTCGAATTCGCTAACCGGTTTTCCGTCCAGCTCGGTCACCGCGCCGTTAACGATTTTAATCGACGGTTTCGGGTCGTTCGGGCTTTCCATTGCGATAAAGCCTTCTTCGATCCACTCCTTAACAAAGCCGTCCTGATTCACAGGGCGTTTCGCCAGTGCTTCAAATCTTTTCGATCTCATGAATCAGCCTCGTGGGTATCAGATGTAGGACGGGCGATCGTTTTTCGGTTCAGAACCGAGGGTCGCAAGGACGGTTTTGCCGATTTCGCGGGCGGAGGTCACCGCCTGACGGACCGCGCCGGAGTCGCCGGAAATCACCAGAATGGCTTCGTTACTAAAGCTGGTGCCGTGCGCCGGAGAGCTGTACGCCACGACTTCAACGTTGGCTGACTTCAGGGCGGTATCGGCCATCAGTACGCCGACGGAAGCCGGAGCGCCGACAATGACGCCGCAGGCACGGCCAATCGGCGCGCCGAACGCTTTTTCCAGCGCGTAGCTGGCGCGAGCGGTGTACTGCAGCTCGATATGCCCGGCTTCGTTGCCGTAAACATCACCGAAGGTGCGGTCCAGCTCTTTCAGCGCGACTTCGATACCGCGCTTGACGTCGGATACATCGTTACCGCCTAAAATAATCAGCGAACCGTGGCCCGCTCCGCCTTTGGTATCGCGCGGCAGCTCAATGCTGACCACTTCGGTGTTGGTGGCTTTCACCGCTTCGTCCGCCGCCATAATGTGCGGGCCTGCGCCGGTGCGGGCGCCGAGAATGCCGATGGAACGATAGCGCTTCTCAAGCTTCATCGCGTCCAGCAGGGCGGTATCGACGTTGGCGATAACCAGGCCCAGGGTATCGCCAATGGCGGTCCCGACAAATTCCGTTAAACTGCAGCTTTTTTCTGCCATAGCCGTCTCTCGTATAGGTTGGGGTTGACCAGGGATGGCCTGTTGTTCCGGCGTTGCCACACGGGCAATCACCTGCGCCATGATCTGTTCCACCAGCTCATTGCTGCTCATTGGCTAATTCCCTTCGGTAAGATTTTTTCTACATCGGTGTGAGGGCGTGGGATGACGTGTACGGCTTTCACTTCACCCACGTTGCGTGCGGCTGCGGCACCTGCATCGGTGGCCGCTTTGACCGCGCCAACATCGCCGCGCACGATGACGGTTACCAGCCCGGAGCCAATCTTTTCATAGCCCACTAACATCACATTGGCTGACTTAACCATTGCATCAGCGGCCTCTATGGCTGCGGTTAAGCCTTTGGTTTCTACCATTCCTAGTGCTTCTTGTTGCATAAAGACCTCGCATGGAGTGTTCCGATAGTGGGGACTATAAGAAGATGCGAGGAAAAAGAATGGCTGACTTGCTATTGAACATCAGAAAATAATGGGAAAGCAATATGATTAAATTGCCTTTTATTTTTATAACTTATTGATAAATTACATTTAATTTATTATTGTCTATATGATTATTTTGTTTTTATTATTTCATTTTTACATTTTTGTTAGTGACGAGAGTATTTTTATTTGATATGGCGAAAGACGCAAAATGTGATGCTTATTCGAAATTGATAAGTTGGCTTGTGCAATATTTTATTATTTCCACAGGCGTATTTTATAGCTCAAATTTCCCGTGTGATGGGCTGATAAAAATATCGGAAAAGCAAAATTTTGCTATCGCAACACGATTTTTCCGGGAGACAGGTCCGCAGGTTGCCAACAATTTACAGGCGGCACTTTTTATAGTGAGGTTAGCTGTACTCTACTGCCAGCCGAAACTTGCGCTGGCCAGGACACGAACTTTGCTCAGAAGGTGTCACATGAATGATTCTCTAAAGGCGCAATGTGGTGCGGAATTTTTAGGCACCGGACTCTTTTTGTTTTTTGGTATCGGTTGTTTGAGTGCGCTCAAAGTCGCAGGCGCCAGCCTCGGATTATGGGAGATTTGCATTATTTGGGGGCTTGGAATTTCACTGGCCGTTTACCTTACGGCCGGAATCTCCGGCGGACATCTTAACCCTGCGGTGACGATTGCGCTGTGGCTGTTTGCCTGCTTTCCCAAACAGAAAGTATTGCCTTATATTATTGCCCAGTTTGCCGGCGCTTTTGGCGGCGCTCTGCTGGCGTATGTGCTTTATAGTAGCCTTTTTACTGAATTTGAGACTGCGCATCATATGGTGCGCGGTAGCGTCGAAAGTTTGCAATTAGCCAGCATTTTCAGTACCTATCCGGCCGCAGCGCTAAATGTATGGCAGGCTGCGTTGGTGGAAGTGGTCATTACGTCGATTCTGATGGGCATGATCATGGCATTGACGGATGATGGCAATGGCATTCCTAAAGGGCCGCTTGCGCCTTTGCTTATTGGGATATTGGTTGCCGTTATCGGCGCGTCTACTGGACCCCTTACCGGTTTTGCAATGAACCCGGCGCGTGATTTCGGTCCCAAACTGTTCACATGGTTAGCGGGGTGGGGGAACATGGCGATGAGCGGTGGGCGAGAGATCCCTTATTTTATCGTGCCGATTGTCGCGCCTGTTATCGGCGCCTGTGCCGGAGCAGCCATATATCGCTATTTTATTGGTAAGAATTTACCTTGTAACCGCTGTGAACTGTAAGAAAATGCGAACCAGATTCACAGCAATGATGTATCGTAAAAACAGGTGAGATAATTTCGTGATCTGCTTTCACGAACTGATCAAAACGTCTCCCAGCAATGGGAGACTTTTGATATTGTCATTGTACTTTTTATCAGGGCCAGGATAATGCTAATAAAAAGTGAATGTAAATAATGTGTTTTGTTTATAACAATAAATTAACTGAGGGGTTTTATCATGATTTCTGCGAGCGCTCTGAACTCAGAACTCATTAATAAAATCGCACAGGATTTTGCACAAGCCACCGGTCTGGCGGTTGTGGTTGTCAATATTCATGGTGATGAAATATCTGAGCTATTCAATTTCACGCCGTTTTGTCAGTTGATGCGGCAGCATCCCCAGCATAGTACACGTTGTCGTATGAGCGATCGCTGCGGGGGACTGGAGGCATCGAAGTCCGATCAACCCTGTATTTATCGTTGTCATGCCGGTCTAACGGATTTTTCTATTCCGCTGGTAATCGCAGGGCATTTAGTTGGCTTTGTTTTATGCGGGCAGGTTCGTTTAAGTAATGACGTGGAGCTGGTAAACATTCTTAATGTCGACGATCGCTGGCAGGCTGACCCTGAGCTCTTGAATGAATTTCGGAATGTGCCAGAGATGGACTATTCACGCGTTATCGCTTCCGCCGATCTCCTTAAACTGATTGTTGAGAATTGCCTGAAAAAACAGCTCAATTTCGTGGTTATCAAAGACAATCCGCAGCAATCGGAGGCAAATAAAGCCGCTCGTGGTCCCACTCCGCATGACAGTAAAATGAAAAAAGCGCTTCGCTATATTGATGCGCATTTGTCCGACGATCTTCGTCTTGAGGATGTCGCCTCACATGTCTATCTCAGCCCCTATTACTTCAGTAAGCTATTCAAGAAATATCAGGGAATCGGATTTAATGCGTGGGTGAACCGCCAGAGAATGGTTAGCGCCAGAGAATTGCTTTGCCATAGTGACTGGAGTATTGCCAGTATTGCGCGTAATTTAGGCTTTTCGCAAACCAGCTATTTTTGTAAAGTCTTCCGCCAGACCTATCAGGTTACGCCGCAGGCTTATCGCCAGCAGATAAATGAGAATTCTCATCCTCCATCGTTATGAATAGCAATATTTTGCTATTGCCGATTTTTGATAGTGTTTTGTATCTTAATCATTTCAGAAAGAAAATTTATCTGGTGTAACAATAAATTGTCATAGCGCAACAAAATAATAAAATTTAGGGCATAAACTGCACCAGTTTTTATTTTTGTGATGAAGTACAGTGTCAGGAAAGATAAGTTTTATTACGCTTTGTCGATACGTTTTATCGTCAATATACCGGTAAGGATGAGTAGATTAACGTCAGATGAGCAACCGCTCAGGTTATTGCTCACAGAAATGTAAAACGTAGCACATTATTAATTGCCGTTATGGGTGTGCCGTACAGCCATAACGTAAACCAACAGGTTTGCCACATTTGTGGTAGGGAAGGGGGTGAAAATCCCCCGCAGCCCCCGCTGCTGTGATGCTGACGACCCCGTAAAGACCACTGATCGCAAGATTGGGAAGGACGGGCGAGGAGGACGCTAAGCCAGAAGACCTGCCTGTCGGTGATAACCAACAACTTCGGTGGGAAGTGGGTTGCGAAGACGCGTACAGTCGAAAGACTGAACATGCGCGTACCTGTATACCCCTACCACCCTGAACAGGATCAGGGTAATGGCGGCAAGGCATCACGCATTTATTCTTGCAGGCACAGGAAGCGGTTGCGGCAAAACCACGGTGACGCTTGGTTTGTTGAGGCTGCTGCAAAAACGCGCGCTGCGCGTACAGCCGTTTAAAGTTGGGCCAGATTACCTTGATACCGGCTGGCATACCGCTATCTGTGGCGTGGCGTCCCGTAATCTTGACAGTTTCATGCTTCCTCCTCCTGTTCTCAACGCCTTATTTTGCGAACAAATGCGGCAGGCGGATATCGCCGTCATTGAAGGGGTCATGGGGCTGTATGACGGCTATGGCGTCGACCCCAATTATTGCAGCACAGCCGCAATGGCGAAACAGCTTGGTTGCCCGGTCATCCTACTGGTGGACGGCAAGGCTGTTTCAACGTCGCTTGCGGCTACCGTTATGGGATTTCAGCACTTCGACCCGACCCTCAACCTCGCGGGCGTGATTGTGAATCGCGTCACTAGCGACGCCCACTATCAGCTCCTCAAAAATGCCATTGAACATTATTGCTCACTGCCTGTACTGGGGTATGTCCCTCCTTGCGACGGCGTCGCATTACCTGAACGCCACCTGGGGTTGATTACCGCCAGAGAATCCCTCGTCAATCAGCAATCATGGCATGATTTTGCCGCCACGCTGGAACAAACAGTGGATGTGGATGCGTTACTCTCGCTGAGCGTGTTATCAGCGCTTCCGGCGGGAATGTGGCCTGAACGCCCCGATAACACAGCGGGGGCAGGGCTGACGCTTGCTCTGGCGGATGATGAAGCCTTTAACTTTTATTACCCCGATAACATCGATTTGCTGGAGCGTGCCGGCGTTAACATTGTGCGTTTTAGCCCACTGCATGACCGCGTATTGCCTGATTGTCAGATGATCTGGCTGGGCGGTGGATATCCCGAATTATACGCCGCAGAGCTGGCGGCAAATACGGCGATGTTAAAACATTTGCGGGCGGCGCATCAGCGCGGCGTGGCGATTTACGCGGAGTGTGGCGGTCTGATGTATTTGGGGAGCACTCTGGAGGATAGCGGCGGGGAAATTCATCAGATGGCGAATATTATCCCCGGTCACAGCAAAATGGGTAAGCGACTTACCCGCTTTGGTTACTGTGAGGCGCAGGCTATGCAGCCAACGCTATTGGCGGTGCCTGGTGAGATAGTGCGCGGCCATGAATTTCACTACTCAGATTTTATCCCCGAAACACCCGCCGTTATGGCCTGTCGTAAGGTTCGCGATGGTCGCGTGTTACAGGAATGGACCGGCGGCTGGCAGACAGGCAACACGTTTGCCAGCTATCTGCACGTCCATTTCGCCCAGCGTCCGGAAATGTTGCAGCACTGGCTGGCGGCGGCGAGGCGCATATTATGACGATCCTTGCCTGGTGTATCGCCTGGGTGCTGGATTTTATCATCGGCGACCCTCAACACTGGCCCCATCCGGTACGCTGGATAGGCCGTTTAATCACGTTTGTGCAGCGTATTGTGCGTCGCTATTGTCCCGGCGATAAAGCGCTGCGGATTGGCGGCGGCGTAATGTGGGTTGTGGTTGTCGGGGCGACCTGGGGCGTGGCATGGGGCGTACTGGCGCTGGCGCAGCGGATTCACCCCTGGTTTGGCTGGAGCGTCGAAGTCTGGATGATCTTTACCACGCTGGCCGGACGCTCTCTGGCCCGCGCCGCGCAGGAGGTTGAGCGACCGTTGCGGGAGAACGACCTTGCGGAAAGCCGAATAAAACTCTCCTGGATCGTCGGGCGCGATACGTCGCAACTTCAGCCAGCGCAGATCAATCGCGCCGTGGTGGAAACGGTTGCAGAAAACACCGTTGACGGCATTATCGCGCCGCTCTTTTTCCTCTTTCTCGGCGGCGCGCCGCTGGCGATGGCCTACAAAGCCGTCAATACCCTGGATTCAATGGTGGGCTACAAACATGAAAAATACTGGGCGATTGGTATGGTCAGCGCCCGTATGGACGACGTAGCGAACTATCTTCCCGCCCGCCTGAGCTGGCTGTTGCTGGGCATTGCGGCAGGACTGTGTCGCCTGAGTGGTTGGCGGGCGCTGCGTATTGGCTGGCGTGACCGTTATAACCACAGTAGCCCAAATTGCGCCTGGTCGGAAGCGTGTGTGGCCGGCGCCTTAGGTATCCAGCTCGGCGGCCCAAATAACTACTTTGGCGAGCGTGTGGACAAGCCCTGGATCGGCGACGCGCAGCGCGATATTTCCGTGGACGATATTTCCCGAACGATTCGATTGATGTGGGTCGCTTCAACCCTGGCGCTGGCGCTGTTTATTGTAGCGCGGTGCGGGTTATCTGGCGTGGCCTGAGGACGACAGTATGCATTATATCCAGCAGCCCCAAACCATTGAGGCCAACAGTTTCACCATTATTAGCGACATTATTCGCGAAACGCGTCCTGATTACCGTTTCGCCAGTCCGCTCCATGAGGCCATTATCAAGCGGGTTATTCATACCACCGCCGATTTCGACTGGCTGGACATTTTGTGGTTCTCTGCCGATGCGCTGGAGCAGCTTTGTGATGCGCTACGCCAACCGTGCATTATTTATACCGATACCACGATGGCGCTGTCCGGCATTAATAAAAGATTACTGGCGACGTTTGGCGGCGAGTGTCGCTGTTATATCAGCGATCCGCGCGTGGTGCGCGCCGCACAAACGCAGGGGATTACCCGTTCAATGGCCGCCGTCGATATCGCTATCGCCGAGGAGGAGAAAAACAAGCTCTTTGTTTTCGGTAATGCGCCGACGGCCCTGTTCCGTTTGCTTGAACATAACGTGACGGTGAGCGGCGTGGTGGGCGTACCGGTAGGCTTTGTCGGCGCGGCGGAGTCCAAAGAGGCGCTCACCCATAGCCATTTCCCCGCAGTTGCCGCGTTAGGGCGTAAAGGCGGCAGTAACGTGGCTGCCGCTATCGTCAATGCGCTGCTCTATCACCTCAGGGAGGCCTGATGAGCGAGCTTTCTTTTGACACGCCGGTCTGGCACCACGGTAAAGCGTTACGTAAAGGATATACCACCGGTTCCTGCGCGACGGCGGCGGCAAAAGTCGCCGCGCTGATGGTATTGCGTCAACATCTGATTCATCAGGTCTCCATCGTCACGCCGTCGGGCGTCACGCTATGCCTGAACGTGGAGTCGCCGCACATTGAAGGACAGCAGGCGATAGCCGCAATTCGTAAAGATGGCGGCGATGATGTGGACGCCACGCACGGAATGCTAATTTTTGCCCGTGTTACGCTCAACGACAGCGGTGAGATTACGCTCACTGGCGGCGAAGGTATTGGTACGGTAACGCGTAAAGGGATTGGACTGCCGCTCGGGAGCGCCGCCATCAATCGTACGCCGCGCCATACCATTGAGTCAGCGGTGCGCGAAGCGATAGGCCCGGCGCGTGGGGCCGATGTGGAGATTTTTGCCCCGGAAGGCGAAGCGCGGGCGCAAAAAACGTATAACTCGCGGCTTGGCATTCTTGGCGGCATTTCCATTATTGGCACTACCGGCATTGTGACGCCGATGTCGGAAGAAAGCTGGAAACGCTCGCTATCGCTGGAACTGGAGATCAAACGGGCGTCAGGATTAACGCGGGTGATACTCGTGCCGGGCAACCACGGCGAACGGTTTGTTCGCGAACAAATGGGCGTCGACACACAGACGGTCGTCACCATGAGCAATTTTGTCGGCTACATGATTGAAGAGGCGGTACGGCTGGGATTTTGCCAGATAGTGCTGGTGGGGCATCCTGGAAAATTGATCAAAATCGCCGCCGGGATCTTTCATACCCATAGCCATATTGCCGATGCGCGCATGGAAACGCTGGTCGCGCATTTAGCTTTACTGGGTGCGCCGCTGGAGTTACTCACCCTGGTCAGCGATTGCGATACCACCGAAGCGGCAATGGAGCACATTGAAGCATATGGCTTCGGGCATATCTATAACCATCTTGCCAGGCGTATTTGTTTGCGAGTCATGCAGATGCTGCGTTTTACCAAAACGCCGCCTGTCTGCGACGCCATCCTGTTTTCTTTTGATAACCATATTCTCGGCAGTAATCGTCCCGTCGACGAGATTGCTAAGGAGCTGCAATGCTAACGGTCGTGGGTATGGGGCCCGCTGGACGGCATTTGATGACGCCTGCGGCGCTGGAAGCGATAGACCACGCCGATGCGCTGGCAGGCGGTAAACGCCATTTGGCGCAGTTTCCGGCGTTTGGCGGCGAACGATTTACGCTGGGCGCGGATATTGGCGCGTTATTGTCCTGGATTGCCGCCCGTTGGGATAAAGGGATCGTGGTGCTGGCCTCCGGCGATCCGCTGTTTTATGGCATCGGTACACGCCTGGTGGCGCATTTTGGTATCGAACAGGTTCGCATTATCCCTGGCATCAGCGCCGTACAGTATCTGTGCGCACAGGCTGGAATTGATATGAATGACATGTGGTTGACCAGTAGCCACGGTCGTTGCGTCAGCTTCGATCAGTTAGCGAACCATCGCAAAGTGGCGATGGTCACGGATGCCCGCTGCGGGCCGCGAGAAATCGCGCGGGAACTGGTCGCGCGCGGCAAAGGGCATCGCTTAATGGTGATTGGTGAAAATCTGGCGATGGAAAATGAGCGGATCCACTGGCTACCCGTCAGTGCGGTCAACGCCGACTATGAAATGAATGCAGTGGTGATCCTGGATGAAAGATGAGCTTTTTCTGCGCGGCGAGAACGTACCGATGACCAAAGAGGCGGTACGGGCGCTGGCGCTGTCGAAACTTGAGCTCCACCGCGCCAGTCACCTGATTGACGTCGGGGCGGGAACGGGAAGCGTCTCAATTGAAGCGGCGCTGCAATTTCCTTCGTTGCAGGTGACGGCTATCGAGCGTAATCCTGCCGCGCTACGGCTGCTTGATGAAAATCGTCAGCGCTTTGCCTGCGGCAATATCGATATTCTCCCCGGCGAAGCGCCAATGACCATAACCGGGAAAGCCGATGCGGTGTTTATGGGCGGCAGCGGCGGGCATCTGACGGCGCTGATTGACTGGGCGATGGGCCATCTGCATCCCGGTGGCCGTCTGGTGATGACCTTTATCTTGCAGGAAAACCTTCATAGCGCGCTGGCGCATCTTGCGCACATCGGCGCATGTCGAATGGACTGTGTACAGCTTCAGCTTTCATCGTTAACGCCGCTGGGGGCGGGACACTATTTCAAACCGAACAATCCTGTTTTTGTTATCGCCTGTCAGAAGGAAGAAAACCATGTCAGAGACATTTGATCCACGCTGTGTATGGTTCGTCGGCGCCGGGCCGGGCGATCGCGAGCTGATCACGCTTAAAGGCTACCGCCTGCTGCAACAGGCGCAGGTAGTTATCTATGCCGGTTCGCTGATCAATACCGAACTGCTGGATTACTGCCCCGCGCAGGCAGAACGCTACGATAGCGCCGAACTGCATCTTGAGCAGATTATCGAGCTGATGGCTGCGGGCGTGAAAGCGGGAAAAACGGTGGTGCGGTTGCAAACGGGCGATGTCTCGCTGTACGGCTCCGTGCGTGAGCAAGGCGAAGAGTTAACCCGCCGTGGTATCGACTGGCAGGTAGTGCCTGGCGTCAGCGCGTTTCTCGGCGCTGCGGCGGAGCTGGGTGTGGAATATACCGTACCGGAGGTATCGCAGAGTCTCATTATTACCCGTCTGGAAGGGCGCACGCCAGTACCGGCGCGCGAACAACTGGAGGCGTTCGCCAGTCACCAGACGTCGATGGCGATTTATCTTTCCGTTCAGCGTATTCATCGGGTGGCGGAACGTCTCATTGCCGGCGGTTATCCGGCAACTACGCCTGTCGCAGTGATCTATAAGGCTACCTGGCCGGAAAGTCATACCGTTCGCGGCACATTAGCGGATATTAGCGACAAAGTACGTGATGCTGGCATCCGTAAGACGGCGCTAATCCTGGTCGGGAATTTTCTGGGTAAGGAGTATCACTACTCAAGACTCTATGCAACGGACTTTAGCCATGAATACCGTAAAGCCTGAATCCATTGCGTTGTTTTGCCTGACGCCCGGCGGCGTGGCGCTGGCAAAGAGACTCGCCGCGATGCTGCCGTTAACCTGCTTTACCAGTGAAAAACTGCGGGAAGAGGGATTTATTCCCTTCGATGGCGGATTCGCTAATACCGCCCGGCAGGCTTTTACCACTTATACCGCGCTTATTTTTATTGGCGCGACCGGCATTGCCGTTCGTGTCCTGGCGCCGTTAGTGAACGACAAGTTCAGCGATCCGGCGGTGGTCGTCATTGATGAACGTGGTCAGCATGTCATTAGCCTGCTTTCCGGTCATGCGGGAGGGGCCAATGCCTTGACGCGCTACCTGGCAGGAATGTTAGGCGCCGATCCGGTGATTACCACGGCAACGGATGTCAATGAGATGTCCGCGTTGGACACCTTAGCTTTCCAGCTTAACGCCCGTATGACCGATCTTCACACGGCGGTAAAAACCGTTAACCAGATGTTGGTCAGTCATCAACGGGTGGGGTTATGGTGGGATGCCGAACTAACGGAAGAGATCGGCCAGTGCGATATTCGCGGTTTTATCCCTGTTGATGATTTGCAGCGGTTGCCTGAGCTGGATGCGCTTATCTGCGTCTCTTTGCGTAATGACCTCCCTGAGCTTCCAGTACGGCACTGGAAACTGGTGCCCCAGCGTGTGGTGGCGGGAATTGGCTGTCGCCGCAATACGCCATTTCCCCTGTTAGCGACATTACTGGCGCGCCAGCTTGAAGCGCAGAAACTCGATCCGCTGGCGTTAAAAGCGATTGGCAGCGTCACGCTCAAAAAAGGGGAACCGGGGCTTATTCAGCTCGCCTCCTGCTGCCGCGTGCCTTTTAAAACCTTTACCGCCGAAGCGTTGCGCGAATTCGAACACCATTTTCCCGGTTCTGGCTTCGTCAGAAAAACGGTGGGCGTTGGCAGCGTATCCGGCCCGGCTGCGTGGTTATTAAGCCAGGGACAATTGTTAGGCGAGACCCTGCGAGAACAGGGCGTCACTATTACTTTAGGAGTTGCACACTGATGTTGAGCGTAATTGGTATTGGCCCCGGTTCGCAGGCAATGATGACGATGGAGGCGATTGAGGCGCTTCAAGCGGCGGAAATCGTCGTGGGCTACAAAACCTATACCCATCTGGTTAAAGCATTTACCGGCGATAAACAGGTGATCAAGACCGGCATGTGTAAGGAAATTGAACGCTGCCAGGCGGCTATTGAACTGGCGCAGGCCGGGCATAACGTAGCGCTCATCAGCAGTGGCGACGCCGGTATTTACGGCATGGCGGGACTGGTGCTGGAGCTGGTGAGCAAGCAGAAGCTGGATGTAGAGGTTCGCCTTATTCCGGGGATGACCGCCAGTATCGCAGCCGCCTCGCTGCTGGGTGCGCCGCTGATGCACGACTTCTGTCATATCAGCCTCAGCGACCTGCTGACGCCGTGGCCGGTGATTGAAAAACGCATCGTTGCCGCCGGAGAGGCAGACTTTGTTATCTGTTTTTACAACCCGCGTAGCCGCGGGCGCGAAGGGCATCTGGCGCGCGCGTTTGACCTGCTTGCCGCCAGTAAAAGCGCGCAAACGCTGGTTGGCGTGGTGAAATCCGCCGGACGTAAGAAAGAGGAAAAATGGCTGACTACGCTCGGCGATATGGATTTTGAACCGGTAGATATGACCAGTCTGGTCATCGTCGGTAATAAAACGACCTATGTTCAGGATGGGCTGATGATAACGCCGCGAGGTTACACGCTGTGAATGAGGGGGATGTGCTGGTGGTGGGCGGCACCAGCGATGCGCGCGCGTTATGCCGACAACTGGATGCAGCGAACGTCGCATACACCTTATCCGTGGCGACGCCAGCCGGAAAAGCGCTGGCTGGCGACATTAAAGGACAGGTGCGCTGTGGTCGTCTGGAGTACGGGCAGATGGTCGCCTGGCTAAAAGAAAACCGTACTCGCTGGGTAATAGATGCATCGCATCCTTATGCAGAAATGGTCAGCCATAACCTCCTTCGCGCCTGTGAAACGGCAGGCGTGTTGTTAAGTCGTTATCAGCGTCCGGAGCAGCTTAGCAATCTGACGCATCCGCTTCTCTATACGGCGCGCAGTATTGCCGATGCCTGCGAGATAGCGAAGCGTTTTGGTCCGCGCGTGTTACTGACGACCGGCAGTAAAGATCTGGCCGTCTGGCGTGCCGGGCTGGCGGAAAAAACGTTGCTGGCGCGCGTACTGCCCGTGGCGGAGGTGATTCAACGCTGCAGCGAACTGGGGTTCGGCGTTGGAGAAATTTTCGCATTGTGTGGGCCGTTCAGCGCTGATTTTAACGCCGCGTTTTACCACCAGTGCCGGGCCGACGTGGTCATTACCAAAGCGTCCGGCGCGGAGGGGGGATATCAGGAAAAAGTTCAGCCCTGTCTGGATGCGGGCATTCCCTGCATCGTTATTGCGCGCCCGACGCCGCTTGTGACGGGTGATGAGTTACTGGAAAGCCAGGCCGCCTTTGCGCAGCGTTTATCGCGCTGGCTGGCCGCAGCTAAGGAGTAAAAATGAAAAAAGCGCTTCTGGTGGTCAGTTTTGGCACCAGCTATCACGACACCTGTGAAAAAAACATTGTGGCGTGCGAACGTGATCTGGCGGCGTCCTGTCCCGATCGCGACCTGTTTCGCGCCTTCACTTCCGGAATGATCATTCGCAAGCTTCGCCAGCGTGACGGTATCGACATCGATACGCCATTACAGGCTTTGCAAAAGCTTGCCGCACAGGGATATCAGGACGTGGCGATTCAGTCGTTGCACATTATTAACGGCGACGAATATGAAAAAATTGTCCGTGAAGTACAACTCTTGCGTCCGTTATTCACTCGCCTGACGCTGGGCGTGCCGCTGCTGAGCAGCCATAACGATTATGTGCAGCTAATGCAGGCGTTGCGACAACAGATGCCATCGCTCAGAAAAACGGAGAAAGTCGTTTTTATGGGCCACGGCGCCAGCCATCACGCATTCGCAGCTTATGCCTGCCTCGATCATATGATGACCGTGCAGCGCTTTCCGGCGCGCGTCGGCGCCGTAGAAAGCTACCCGGAGGTCGACATCCTGATCGACAGCCTGCGTGACGAAGGCGTCACCGGCGTACATTTGATGCCATTAATGCTGGTGGCGGGCGATCACGCCATTAATGATATGGCTTCAGACGACGGCGACTCATGGAAAATGCGCTTTAACGCGGCGGGCATTCCGGCGACGCCGTGGCTGAGCGGGCTGGGAGAAAACCCGGCTATCCGGGCGATGTTTGTCGCGCATTTGCACCAGGCGCTGAACCTGGCGGTAGAGGAGGCGGCATGAACGGTAAATTATACGCATTAAGTACCGGGCCAGGCGCGCCCGACCTGATAACCGTCCGCGCAGCGCGGATTCTTGGCTCGCTGGACATTCTGTATGCGCCCGCCGGTCGTAAGGGGGGCGATAGTCTGGCGCTGTCGATTGTGCGCGACTATCTCGGCGAGCAGACGGAAGTACGTTGTTGCCATTTCCCTATGAGCGCTGACGGCGCCGAGAAAGAAGCGGTCTGGAACGAGGTTGCCGCCGCGCTTACCGCAGAGGTGGAAGCGGGTAAACAGGTCGGTTTTATTACCCTGGGCGATGCGATGCTATTCAGTACCTGGATTTTTTTACTCCAGCGAATCGGCTGCCCGGAGTGGCTGGAGATTGTCCCCGGCGTCACGTCCTTCGCCGCGATAGCCGCCCGCGCGAAAATGCCGCTCGCCATAGAACGGCAATCGCTGGCGGTTATTTCTTGTACCGCGCCGGAAGCGGAAATAGCCCAGGCGCTACAACAGCATGATAGCCTGGTGTTGATGAAAGTGTATGGCCGATTCGCCCGTATTAAAGCGTTGCTGGCGCAGGCTGGCCTGCTGGAATGCGCCTTAATGATGTCCGAGGCCACGCTGCCCGGCGAGCAGTGCTGGCGCCATCTCCACGAGGTCAACGATGATCGACCGTTGCCCTATTTTTCGACCATTCTGGTCAATAAACAGTGGGAGTATGCAGAATGAAACTTGAACAGCAACTTAGACAGTTGTCTTTCAGTGGACTGGCTGCAGCGCTATTGCTGATGGTTGTCCCGCAACAGGCGTTTGCGATGCATATCATGGAGGGCTTTTTACCGCCAGTGTGGGCGCTGGCCTGGTGGTTACTGTTTTTACCCTGCTTGTGGTATGGGCTGGTGCGCTTACGGCGTATTGTGCAGGAGGATAATCATCAGAAGGTACTGCTGGCGCTGTGCGGCGCGTTTATTTTTGTCCTGTCCGCGCTCAAAATTCCGTCGGTAACGGGGAGTTGTTCACATCCGACCGGCGTTGGTCTGGCGGTTATTTTGTTCGGGCCCGGGGTGGTGGCGATTCTCGGCGCGGTTGTGCTGTTGTTTCAGGCGCTATTGCTGGCGCACGGCGGCCTGACGACGCTTGGCGCAAATGGAATGTCGATGGCGGTGATTGGCCCGGTTGTCGGTTATCTGGTGTGGAAAATGGCCTGCCGTGCCGGACTGCGCCGCGATGTCGCCGTTTTTCTGTGCGCGATGCTGGCGGATTTGGCGACCTATTTTGTGACTTCAGTCCAGCTTGGCGTTGCGTTTCCCGATCCCCATGCCGGAGCGACAGGGTCTGTTGTGAAGTTTATGGGGATTTTCTGCCTCACACAGATTCCTGTCGCCATTGCCGAAGGTTTATTAACCGTCATGATTTATGATCAGTTAACCAAACGGCAAGTGATTACCGTACAAGGACATTAAAATGAAAAAAACGTTGATGTTGTTAGCGATGGTGGTGGCGCTGGTGATTCTGCCGTTTTTTATTAACCATGGCGGTGAATATGGCGGTTCAGACGGCGAAGCGGAAAGCCAGATTCAGGCTATTGCGCCGCAGTATAAACCCTGGTTTCAGCCGTTATATGAACCCGCCAGCGGTGAAATTGAAAGCCTGCTGTTTACCCTTCAGGGCTCTCTTGGCGCGGCAGTGATTTTTTATATCCTGGGGTATTGCAAAGGTAAACAACGCCGTGATGACCGGGCTTGATCGACTCAGCTATCAAAGCCGCTGGGCACACGTTGCGCCGCAGCGCAAATTTTTGCTGTGGCTGGCGATGATGATACTGGCGTTTGCTCTGCCGCCTGTAGGGCAGGGCATTGAGCTGCTGATCATTGCCGGATTGAGCTGTTGGCTATTGCGCATATCCCTCTGGCGCTGGTGTCGATGGATGGCGATACCTTTTGGATTTTTGTTGGTCGGCGTGATAACGATTATCTTCAGCATCAGCCGCGAGCCGCAAATGCTGCTGGCTGGCATCTCTGTCGGGCCGTACTGGATCGGGATTACCCGTGCGGGCGTGGTTACGGCGAATGAAACGTTCTGGCGTAGCCTGACGGCGCTGTCCGCGACGTTGTGGCTGGTGATGAACCTACCGTTTCCGCAGTTAATTAGCTTGCTTAAGCGCGCGCATATTCCACGCCTGCTTACTGAGCAAATCCTGTTAACGTGGCGCTTTCTCTTTATTCTTCTGGATGAGGCGGCGGCAATTCGTCGCGCGCAAACGCTGCGTTTTGGTTATTGCAGCCTGCCGAACGGCTATCGATCTCTGGCAATGCTGACTGGACTCCTGTTTACGCGGGTGTTAATGCGTTATCAGCAAATGACCACCACGCTGGATATCAAACTGTATCAGGGTGATTTTCACCTGTAAGGACTATTATGCTTGCCACTTCAGACCTGTGGTTTCGTTATCAGGATGAGCCGGTACTTAAAGGGTTAAATCTGGATTTTTCGCTTTCGCCTGTTACCGGTTTGGTGGGTGCGAACGGCTGTGGGAAGTCTACGCTTTTTATGAACCTGAGCGGCCTGTTGCGTCCGCAAAAAGGGGCCGTGTTGTGGCAGGGAAAACCGCTGGATTACAGCAAGCGCGGACTACTGGCGCTGCGCCAGCAAGTTGCGACGGTTTTTCAGGACCCTGAACAGCAGATTTTTTATACTGATATCGATAGCGATATTGCGTTTAGTTTACGTAATTTGGGGGTGCCGGAAGCGGAAATCACGCGCCGCGTCGACGAGGCGCTAACGCTGGTTGACGCCCAACATTTTCGCCATCAGCCCATTCAGTGTTTGAGTCATGGGCAAAAAAAACGTGTGGCTATCGCCGGAGCGCTGGTGCTACAGGCGCGCTATCTATTGCTGGATGAACCCACTGCTGGTCTCGATCCCGCAGGGCGCACTCAGATGCTTGCTATCATCAGGCGGATTGTGGCGCAGGGCAATCATGTCATTATCTCCAGCCATGATATCGATCTTATTTATGAAATTAGCGATGCCGTATACGTGTTACGTCAGGGCCAGGTCCTGACGCATGGCGCGCCTGGCGAGGTTTTCGCGTGTACGGAAGCGATGGAACAAGCGGGGCTAACCCAGCCCTGGCTGGTCAAACTTCATACTCAACTGGGACTGCCGCTGTGTAAAACAGAAACGGAGTTTTTTCATCGAATGCAAAAGTGCGCATTCAGGGAGGCGTCATGACACAGGCAGTTATGTTGCAGGGGACGGCATCCGACGTCGGCAAAAGTGTGCTGGCGGCGGGTTTATGCCGCATTTTTTATCAGGATGGTCTGCGTACCGCGCCGTTTAAATCGCAAAATATGGCGCTTAATTCTGGTATTACGCCGGATGGCAAAGAGATGGGGCGGGCGCAGATTTTTCAGGCGGAAGCCGCGGGGATCACGCCAGATGTGCGTATGAATCCGGTGCTGCTCAAACCGACCAGCGATCGCCAGGCGCAGGTCGTGCTGATGGGGAAAGTGGCGACCAATATGGATGCGGTTAGTTACCATGACTATAAACCGCGTTTGCGTGAGCAAATCCTTGCGGTCTATAACAGCCTGGCGCAGGAATATGACGTTATTGTGCTGGAAGGCGCCGGAAGCCCGGCGGAAATCAATCTGCGCGATCGTGATATCGTCAATATGGGAATGGCGGAAATGGCCCAGTGTCCGGTTATTCTGGTGGCGGATATCGACCGGGGCGGCGTATTCGCCGCTATTTATGGCACGCTGGCGCTGTTGCATAAACAGGAGCGTGACAGAGTAAAGGGCGTCATTATCAACAAATTCCGCGGCGACGTGGCACTACTCTATTCCGGTATCGAACAAATCGAATCGCTTACCGGCGTCCCGGTCCTGGGCGTGATGCCGTGGCTGGATGTGGATCTGGAAGATGAGGATGGCGTCGCGCTGCAAAACGATAAATATCGCGGTAACGCCCCCCGTGATATCACTATTGCCATTGTGCAACTGCCACATATTTCTAACTTTACGGATTTTAACGCTCTGGCGGCGCAGCCGGATGTGCGCATACGCTATATTCGCCGCCCGGAAGCATTGACTGACGTTGATCTGGTGATCCTGCCGGGCAGTAAGAATACGCTGAGCGACCTCGCCTGGCTGCGCGAAAGCGGGATGGCGGATGCGGTATTGCAGACACATCGGCAGGGCGTGCCGGTGATGGGAATTTGCGGCGGCTACCAGATGCTGGGCGACACCATTGTGGATGAGGTGGAGTCGGGGCTGGGTACGCAGCCGGGCCTGGGGCTGCTTAATACGATCACTCGCTTTGCACAGGATAAAACCACGACGCAGGTTAACGCGACAATGTCAGACGAGCTGCCCGGCTGGCTGGCTGCCGCAGCGGGGCTACCGGTACGCGGTTATGAAATTCACATGGGGGAAACGGTGCTGCAGGAAGGATGCTGTACGGCCATGACGTTACAGAAAAATGGATGCTCTGTGGCGGATGGTGCGGTCACCGCCGACGGACTGGCGTTTGGCACTTACCTTCACGGCCTGTTTGACAGCGATGCGTTTACCCGTGCGGTGGTCAATGGGTTACGGGCACGAAAAGGGCTTGCGCCGTGGGAAACGACTTTTTGTTATGCGGAGCATAAAGCGCGGCAATTTGATCTGCTGGCGGAAGCGATGCGGCAACATATTGATATTGATAAAATTTATACCATCATGCAACAACATCAGGAGCCGGTATGATGATTCTGGTGACGGGCGGGGCGCGTAGTGGTAAAAGCCGTCATGCTGAAACCTTAATTGGCGATGCGCCGCAGGTACTGTATATCGCCACCTCGCACATTCTTGATGACGAGATGGCGGCGAGAATTCAGCATCATAAAGATGACAGGCCGGCACACTGGCGGACCGCAGAATGCTGGCGGCATCTTGATACGTTGATTACCGCGGATCTTGCCCCTGACGACGCGATTTTACTGGAATGTATTACCACCATGGTGACGAATCTGCTGTTTGCGCTGGGAGGAGAAAACGATCCCGAACAGTGGGATTACGCGGCGATGGAGCGCGCCATTGACGATGAAATTCAGATTTTAATTGCAGCCTGCCAGCGCTGCCCGGCGAAAGTGGTACTGGTGACAAATGAGGTGGGAATGGGGATCGTCCCGGAAAATCGTTTGGCGCGCCATTTTCGTGATATTGCCGGTCGGGTCAACCAACGACTGGCGGCAGCGGCGGATGAGGTCTGGCTGGTGGTCTCAGGTATTGGAGTCAAAATTAAATGAGTAAGCTGTTTTGGGCCATGCTCGCTTTTATTAGCCGCTTGCCCGTGCCATCACGCTGGTCGCAGGGACTGGATTTCGAGCAGTATTCGCGTGGGATCGTGATGTTTCCCTTTATCGGGTTGATTCTGGGGGGCGTAAGCGGCCTGATTTTCATCCTCCTGCAATCCTGGTGCGGTATTCCGCTAGCGGCGTTGTTCTGTATTCTGGCGCTGGCGCTGCTGACCGGTGGTTTTCACCTGGATGGGCTGGCCGATACCTGTGATGGCATTTTTTCCGCGCGCCGCCGTGAGCGAATGCTGGAGATTATGCGCGATAGTCGTCTGGGAACCCATGGCGGGCTGGCGCTTATTTTTGTGCTACTGGCAAAAATTCTGGTGGTCAGCGAACTGGCGTTACGTGGAACGCCAATGTTGGCGGCGCTGGCGGCGGCCTGTGCGGCTGGGCGTGGCAGCGCCGTTTTATTGATGTACCGTCATCGCTACGCCCGTGACGAGGGGCTCGGCAATGTATTTATCGGTAAAGTCAGCGGACGGCAAACCTGCATTACTCTGGGATTGGCGGTAATCGTCGCCACGGTATTACTGCCTGGTATGCAAGGACTGGCCGCAATGGTGGTCACACTCGCGGCGATTTTCATCCTTGGCCAGTTGCTTAAACGTACGCTTGGCGGTCAAACCGGCGATACGCTGGGCGCGGCGATCGAACTTGGCGAACTGATCTTTCTGCTGGCTCTGTTATGAGCCGATTATTACGGACGAGACATCTTATGCAGACACTACACGCTTTACTCCGTGACATTCCTGCGCCGGACGCCGAGGCGATGGCGCGTGCGCAGCAACATATTGACGGCCTGCTCAAACCGCCGGGCAGCCTGGGCAGACTGGAAGCCTTAGCCGTTCAGCTCGCGGGAATGCCGGGGCTTAACGGTACGCCGCAGGTAGGTGAAAAGGCGATGCTGGTGATGTGCGCCGACCATGGCGTCTGGGATGAAGGCGTAGCGGTTTCGCCCAAAATCGTGACGGCGATTCAGGCGGCGAATATGACGCGGGGAACAACCGGCGTATGCGTGCTTGCCGCTCAGGCCGGTGCGAAGGTGCATGTCATTGATGTTGGTATTGATGCTGAACCTATTCCTGGCGTAGTTGATATGCGCGTCGCGCGCGGCTGCGGAAATATTGCCGTTGGCCCGGCGATGAGTCGCTCGCAGGCTGAGGCGCTTTTGCTGGAGGTTTCCCGCTACACCTGCGACCTGGCGCAACGCGGCGTGACCTTATTTGGCGTAGGGGAGCTGGGAATGGCGAACACCACGCCAGCCGCCGCGATGGTCAGCGTTTTTACAGGAAGTGATGCAAAAGAGGTGGTGGGGATTGGCGCGAATCTTCCGCCTTCCCGCATCGATAATAAAGTGGACGTCGTGCGGCGGGCGATTGCGATTAATCAGCCCAATCCGCGCGATGGCATTGATGTGTTGTCGAAGGTGGGTGGTTTCGATCTGGTCGGGATGACCGGCGTGATGCTTGGTGCGGCAAGGTGTGGCTTACCCGTATTGCTGGATGGCTTTCTTTCCTACTCGGCAGCGCTGGCGGCCTGTCAGATTGCGCCTGCGGTGAGACCTTATCTGATCCCGTCGCACTTTTCGGCGGAAAAGGGTGCCCGCATCGCGCTCGCGCATTTGTCTATGGAACCCTATTTGCATATGGCGATGCGGTTAGGTGAAGGAAGCGGCGCGGCGCTGGCGATGCCGATCGTGGAAGCCGCGTGCGCCATGTTCCACAACATGGGGGAGTTGGCGGCCAGTAATATTGTCCTGCCGGAGGGGAACGCAAACGCAACATAACCCGGGCGCACAACACCAGCCATGTGAGAAAAAAGCTATACTTAACGCACACCTGCCGCGACAAAGGAAGGGATATAATGCGTCGTATCACACCTTTTTTTCCGTTTTTCGTCTTGTTGGTAAGCCATTTCTCGCTGGCTATAAGCTATCCGTTGCCGCCCGAAGGCAGTCGTCTGGTAGGACAGCCTGTCACAATCACCGTACCGCAGAACAATACTCAGCCCTTAGAGTCATTTGCCGCCCGCTACGGTCAGGGGCTGAGTAATATGCTTGAAGCGAATCCCGGCGTGGATGTGTTTTTACCTCAGTCTGGTTCCACACTGGTGGTGCCGCAGCAGTTGATTCTGCCTGACACCGTTCGTGAAGGTATTGTGGTAAACGTCGCCGAGATGCGCCTTTATTATTATCCCGCAGGCACGAATACGGTTGAGGTGCTACCTATTGGTATTGGTCAGGCTGGCCGTGAAACGCCGCGCAACTGGGTAACTGCGGTTGAACGCAAACAAGATGGCCCGGTTTGGGTGCCAACGGCTAATACGCGTCGGGAATATGCTAAAGAGGGAAAAACGCTGCCCGCGATGGTGCCTGCGGGGCCGGATAACCCTATGGGGCTATACGCAATATATATCGGCAGGTTATATGCCATCCATGGCACTAATGCTAACTTTGGCATTGGCCTTCGCGTCAGTCAGGGCTGTATCCGTTTACGCAATGACGATATTAAATATTTATTCGACCATGTTCCTGTAGGAACCCGCGTTCAGATTATCGACAGGCCCGTTAAATTTTCGGTAGAGCCGGATGGCAGTCGTTGGCTGGAGGTACACGAACCGCTTTCTCGTAACCGTGCTGAATTTGAGTCAGACAAAAAAGTTCCATTGCCCGTTACGCCAGTGCTGCGCACGTTTATCAAAGGGGATGACGTTGATACTTCGCGGGTTAATGAGGTGCTGGAGCGCCGTTCCGGAATGCCGGTCAACATTAGCGCGGGCAGGTCTGGCCTTTAAATATCCTGCCACATTGCTGGTTTTCATGGGCTGGAGTATCTGTATTAGTAGTGAGTGTCATGGCAGGGGCTTCATTTTCTCAGCGAACCGTGAGGCCCCCGATTAAGCTCAAAGTCATAAATCTTTTCTCCGGCATCGCCGGAGGTTTTTCATATGCGTTTGCAAGGCCCTCTTATCCACCGCGCCGAGTATTCTTTTCGGTCGAAATGATATTTGAGATACCAGAGGCGGGAACCGCCCGGACTGACAAGCAGAAACAGACCGTGAGAAGCGGTCAGTTTAAAGGGGTTATCAGCAGGCTTGATACTGCGGCTTTGTTGCGTTGGTTAAAGACACAGGATGGTCACTCCATTATCGAACTGAAGTGACCCTAAGTTTCGCCGGATGCGCAGGGAAAACCAGATGCGCATCGGGAGAGATCTTCACGCTAACATCTGTCACAGAAAACCATCATGACAGGCTGCTCGATAAACCGGATCTCAGAAGTGCGATGAAATATTGGCACAGGCAGGCGTCATGTATCGATTTAAGGGGCGTGTATTCCCCCATTCGTTACGCTATGCGTGGGCACAGGATGCAATAAACCATTATCTGGCGCAGGGATTCAGCGAGAAAGAGGCGTTGGCGCAGACAGCAATATGACGACGGACGCGGGCGTTATGTGGCACAGGTTTATGGATGGAAAGGGAATGACTATTGATAATGCGGGTATCCGTCCTTTTCTGGCGTAGAGAATTTCTACGTAGAAATTTTTTGCCCCATTTCCTGTTGATTCAGAGCTATTCATCGATTTAACCAATCCAAATCTTTGCAGGGGCACATGGCATCTGTCATCTATTCTTGTTACTGCGTAACAGTTCCAGCGTTAACGCCAGATATCTATCGCATACTTTATCGTCCATAAGCTGCCACAAGAGAGCCTCTACCAGCATGTTGCTCTGGTCCCGAGTGTAGCGACTTTGTGCGGTTATGCTGGTATTAATGCACATATATGAGAGCTTTTTGGGATAAACCCTGCCGACTATATATATGGTCTTAGCGGGTTGTATCAATGGATATCATTTATGCTGATAGCTGAATCAAAAAATACAAATATTCATCCGGGAAAGCTGATGGCATATTGAAGTTGCATATAATATTCTATGAGGAAACTTTAATGAATGCCAAAATTGTTAAAATGAAAGAGA
This sequence comes from Salmonella sp. 32031103-2018-00083-FB-01-SM-01, assembly GCF_017571995.1. Taxonomy (NCBI): domain Bacteria; kingdom Pseudomonadati; phylum Pseudomonadota; class Gammaproteobacteria; order Enterobacterales; family Enterobacteriaceae; genus Salmonella; species Salmonella sp. 32031103-2018-00083-FB-01-SM-01. The sequence continues at coordinate 1,048,446 of NZ_JAGEQL010000001.1, read as the reverse complement.
ATACACCTGTTCTGGCAGGGCTGAAAAGACTTTGCCATAGGAAAATGTATTCATTCCACGCTTTGCCTATTTCGAGTCATGGTCAGAGTGATATTGTTGGCGATACCAGAGAATTTCTTTCTGAATGTCTGGAGGGGTCAGCAACTGGTGAACTCTTCGATAATTTCTTTTTCCCTCATGGGATTATTGCTGAATCACAAAAATTGACAGCAAAGCTTTATAATGCTGACGCATCATTTTACATCACCAGTGGAACAAGTACATCTAACCAAATAGCGATCACTGCTCTTTTTGAAAAGGGTCAACGCATTTTGATTGATAAAAATTGTCACCAATCAATTCATTTTCATGCACAAGCAATTGGTGCTGAAGTTCGTTACCTTTGTCCTGATTTGCAGACAATGGATCAGGAAATAAGTGCATGGTCATATGCACACTTAGAAAATACACTCTTATCATTACAGAATGAAGGTAAAGGGTGTGATATTGTGATTCTGACAGCACAGTCCTATGAGGGCATCATTTATGATATTCCACAGGTATTGGCCCATCTTTTGTCAGCTGGTGTGCAGGCTCGAAAATTTTTTATTGATGAGGCATGGGGGAGTCTGAATTATTTTAGTGAAGATACGAGACAGCTAACAGCAATGAATATAGACTCATTGCTCGAGTTATATCCTGACCTCGAAGTGATTTGTACACACTCAGCCCATAAATCTCTCTTTTGCCTTCGTCAGGCCTCAATAATTCATTGTCGTGGAAAAAAAGAACTGGCAGAGAAGATAGAAACAGCTAAATATAGAATCCATACAACTTCTCCTAGTTACCCAATACTGGCTTCTTTGGATGCTGCGCAAGCAATGATGTCAGTAAAGGGGGAAATACTTGCTACACATACTCGCGAGTTAGTTCATGAATTTATTATGGGGGTATCTGATATTGCTGGTCTGGGTGAAAAATCGATTTGCAGGGAGGTATTCAATACACATTGGCATATTCAGTATGACCCAACCAAAATTATGATCGATGTCAGCGCGTTAGGGACAGGTCAAGAAATAAAAACATTGCTCAGCGAACATGATATATATCTAAAGAGATTCATCAATAATTTCATTCTTTTGAATTTTCATATTGGTATTAATAGGGAAGCAATCCGCTGTCTTCTTTCTTCGCTAACAAAAATTAGCAAAGATAATAAGAACAATAAAGAAGAGAACGCAGTTGCCAATAAATTCATTATATCTTACCCACCAGGTGTTCCTCTTGTTTTTCCTGGGGATGTTATTAGCAAAGACGTTAGAAATAAAATAAATGAATGTAAACGGAATGGCTGCCTAATTATTGCTGCCTGATTATATAATTTATACTATCTAAGGAATATCTAAAATGATTACTCTTCGCAGACTGAATGAAATAGCCATTACTCGAGGTAATGATATTTGCATTATTGATAAAGAACGACAATATACGTGGTATGATATTATTCACCGTACTGAGTCTCGCATTGTCTTTCTCCGTCGGGCATTTAACCCTGAGCAGTTACGGTCTGTTTGCTATTTATCAAAAAATAGTGTCGATCTAATTTGTTGGTTGGCTGCTTTTGCTACTTTAGGAATTCCTGCAAACGGTCTTGACTACTCATTACCTATTGAGACCTTGAGAGGGTTGCTAATTAAAATTAATCCGGGACTAATGTTAGTCTCTTTTAGCCTTTACTCTCCGGATGAACTCAATAAGTTGCATGTCCGTACTATAACCATGCTGGCAGTCGATGCTCCAACTGATCCAGTTATTGGCAGTATAGGTGAATTTCATCACCCTGAATTGGAAAGTCTACTTGCGACACATATTCCTGCACCATTTCGCTCAGTTTCACTAACTTCAGGAACCAGTTCAGCACCTAAAATCGTATTACGCTACAACTCTTTTGATGCCCGGCGTTTCGACTGGTTTACTCAGCGATTCAACTTCACGCACCACGATGGTTTCCTGCTTATCTTACCCCTTTATCATGCAGCAGGAAATGGCTGGGCAAGGATGTTTATGGGGCTTGGGGCTTCTTTACATTTGGTGGATCAGGATGATGAATCTGCTCTTATTCAGGCACTTTCTCTCAACTCCGTAAAGGCTACAGTGATGACACCTAATCTGGTTTCCCGTCTCACTAAACTCGCCAGTGAAACAGTTTTACATCATTACTTGCGTTGGGTTTTGGTTGGTGGAAGCTATTTTCCAGTAAAAAGCAAAATAGCTGCATATACCCACTTGGGACATATTTTTAACGAGTATTACGGGTGTACCGAAACTGGGGTGAACGTTCTTTCTGAGTCTTCAGATATGTTTGAGTGTCCAGGTAGCGTGGGGAGAGCCTTTGACGGTAATAAAATCAGAATATTGGATGAGGATAATGTACCACTGAAAGCAGGCAATAGGGGAAGAATAGCTGTAGCCAGTTATATGCTTATGGATGAATACGGTGATGGCAGTAGGCCTTTCATTGAAATAGACAGTGAACGCTATTTTTTGATGGCTGACTACGGATATCTTGACGATAATGGACGACTATTCTTGATGAATCGTAATAGTGAAATAAAGTGTGAGCAAGACATTTATCATATTGAGGAACATTTACGTGCACTCCCCTGTATTACAGATGTGGCACTCATACCAATAAGACAACAAAATAAAGATCATATCAGGTGCATATTTAGCGCTAAACATATAAATGAAGATGATGTTTCTTTTATTATGGATGAAATAAAAAATAAAATTAATCATATCGGGGTGACTGATTTCACCGCACATATGGTTGATAAAATACCTTATAGCCCGAGTGGGAAAGTCCGTTTCAGCGAGATAGTCCAAACTCTGACAGCAGCATAAGTATCCGATATCATAATTTCTTATATAGATATCAATATTAACGAATGGCTATTTTTGAAGTGTTGTGAAAATGTAAGATACAACATCCATGATAACTATCTTTTTAATGTAAGGTGAAAAATATGAATTCATATCTGAAAGGGTTACTCTGTTGCTTATTAGCTACAGTGTCATGGGGGGGGATGTTCCCGGTAATGACACATGCTCTAACTTATATTGATCCGTTTAATTTTACTACTTTTCGCTATGGGATTGCGGGTATTGCCTTTGCATTGTTATTGCTATTTCGTGAAGGCCAAAATTCATTCCGGTTAAAAGGAGAGCGCTGGGGGTTGGCTTGGTTGTTTGGTACGCTGGGTTTTGCTGGTTTTGGTTTTCTGGTCTTTCTGGGCCAGTCGCTTGCGGGGCCCGGGGGGGCACTTACTGCATCCATTATGATGGCTACTATGCCGATGTTAGGGCTTCTGACTATCTGGGCTCTGAAGAAAGTACGCCCTCACGCCAGTACTATGTCTTTTATCCTGCTGTCTTTTAGTGGTGTCGTCCTGGTTATTACCAATGGTGATGTCTTTGCCGTCCTTAATTCACCTATTAGCCTTGCTGCAAATCTGCTACTTATCGCTGGAGCATTGTGTTGGGTACTGTATACCATTGGTGGAAGCTATTTTCCGGGCTGGAGCCCGTTACGTTATACAACTATGACCACGCTGTTGGGGATGATTAGTGTTGTATTAATTGATTTGTTTCTGGTTGGATCGGGTGCAATTTCTGTACCGAGTGCAGCGTCGATAATAACTATTGTTCCTCATCTATTTTATATGGCTCTGGTGGCTGGTCTGGTGGCCGTGCTGTGCTGGAATGTTGGTAATCGCATAATTACTCCAACAAATGGTGTGCTCTTTATGGATGTTGTTCCCATTACCGCTTTTATTGTTTCAGCTCTAAATGGCGTTGTGCCAACAAACATGCAAATTATCGGGGCCGTAATCACAGCTATGGCTCTTGTACTCAACAACCTGAACCAACGTAAACTCGCGATGTTGGCAACCCAGGCTAATACCCTGAAGGCATCGACTAGTCACTAATAGAGATATTGCACCTTTTTTTGAAGAGCTGGTGCAATTATAAGTCTACAGATGACATTTTATTTACTGATAAGTAATGGATGAATTATGGCTATTAAAGTAGGTATTAATGGTTTTGGGCGTATCGGTCGCACGGTTTTTCGTGAAGCGCAAAAACGCTCTGATATAGAAATTGTGGCAATTAACGATCTGTTAGATGTTAACTATATGGCGTATATGCTGAAGTATGACTCCACTCATGGTCGCTTTGATGGCACTATTGAAGTAGATAATGGTCAGTTAATTGTTAACGGTAAAATAATCCGTGTTACCACTGAACGCGATCCGAATAACCTGAAATGGGGTGAGATCGGTGTTGATGTTGTTGCTGAAGCAACCGGTATTTTCCTGACCGATGAAACTGCTCGCAAGCATATCACTTCTGGTGCAAGGAAAGTTGTTCTGACTGGTCCGTCAAAAGACAATACTCCAATGTTTGTGAAGGGAGTAAACTTTGACAAGTATAGAGGGCAGGATATTGTTTCGAATACATCATGTACAACTAACTGTTTGGCTCCACTGGCCAAAGTCATCAACGACAACTTTGGAATCATTGAGGGGTTAATGACCACCGTCCACGCAACCACGGCGACCCAGAAAACCGTTGACGGCCCGTCTCATAAAGACTGGCGTGGTGGTCGCGGTGCGGCTCAGAACATCATCCCTTCCTCTACTGGTGCAGCTAAAGCCGTAGGTAAAGTTCTACCGGAACTGAACGGAAAATTGACGGGCATGGCGTTCCGCATTCCGACTCCTAACGTTTCTGTTGTTGATCTGACTGTTCGCCTGGAAAAAGCGGCTTCTTATGAAGATATTAAGAAAGTAATCAAGGCTGCTTCTGAAGGCTCAATGAAAGGCATTCTGGGTTACACTGAAGATGACGTTGTTTCTACAGACTTCAATGGTGAAGTTTGTACTTCCGTGTTCGATGCAAAAGCAAGTATTACTTTGAACGACAACTTCGTAAAACTGGTTTCCTGGTATGATAATGAAACTGGTTACTCAAATAAGGTTCTGGACTTAATCACCCATATTTCCAGATAAGCTAAGATAACCAACGGTTCTAAAAAGGCAGCTTCGGCCGCCTTTTTAGTTCTTATAATATAATTCATATTCCTGAGAGTCAGACTACTTTCTCTTACCCTGGCCTGATGTTGCAATGTTATCTTCAATATGAATTGAAGTTATGATAATCAAGCTGGCACTTGCCAGATATCTTTCACCGTTGCAATTAGTGCAGATAAGACAGAAGATTTCTCTTTTTCACGATCCCAAAGGAAACAAAGCTGGCTCACTGTCTTTTCTCCCGGCCAGATATAAATCTCCTCATTATCCTGAAGAGCTAGAGCGATATCTTCTCTCATCAGAGTTATCCCTGCTCCCATTGCTACCAATTCAGCTAGCGTTTTTTCCTGATCAACTATAATGGATGCCTTTACAGTGACATCATGTCGTTCAAAGAAAGACTTTGTTATAGCAGTAAAGGAGCATTTTTCTGGGGTAGCAATCCAGGGTAACTCCTGTAGTTGCTCCCAACCTGCTTTTTCAAGCTGGGATTTCCAGGCCCATGGACCTACAAGGCAGAGCGTTACAGAAGAAACAGGAATAATCCCTAACTGAGAGTCATTAACTTCCCCAATGACAAAGCCAGCATCGAGCTTACCGTTCTTAATGTCTTCAATAATATACCCCGAAATATTCTGCTGGATCGTCAAACTGACATTCTGGTGCCGCAGCCGTAGTTGTGATAGTACTAATGGTAGATTAAGGATTACTGGAACTGAAATAGTGCCTAAGGCACAGTTCTCTATATTATGAAGTGTACGGGCTTTATTTACAAATTTGTTTGCGGCATCAAGTGCAAGACGTGCTTCATCTCTCATGATGAGACCTGTAGAGGTCAGCTCCATGCCTCTGGGGGTGCGTTTGAATAGCTTTACATTGAACTCGGTTTCAAGTTGCTTTATATGGGCGCTTACCGCTGGTTGACTTAGGTAGAGAAGTCCTGCTGCGCGAGTCAGGCTGGCGGTTTCCGCAACGGTAACAAATGTTTTAAGCTGGTTAAGATCCATTGTATCCTCCGTTCGAATCGGCAGGAAAAATTACTGCTTCTTATTAATATGGATTTTATAGTAATCTTTATTTATCGGCTTTCCTATATCTTCGTTAAAATTTATATAACCATTTGAATTTGTTAAAAAATAGTGTCTAATGACTTGGGTGATGCAATACGCAATCGTTTAATTCGATCGTTTCCTTAGATCGTCGCTTATATATTTATATGATTTATATTTTATATAGTTTATATTTTCTGTGATTAAATAAATCACATGTATTTATTTAAAGTTATAGAGAAGACCAGATTTTAGGCAGATCTCATTCCTCTCTAATATTGGGTGTAATCTGGTGCAAAAAAACCGTATTGATAGATAAACACCTGAAAATATTCTACCAGAATAATTTTAGGCATCTACTGACTAATTTATACGAGAATAATTGGCGAAGGCTATTTTTGCCGTAGGATGCAGACTGGCATACGTCAGGAAAAAGGCCAGGAATCTAAAAGGCTAAAAGCCAAAAGGTCAGAACTGGCGCAGTTCAGTGATGTTGATTCATCGTTAAAACCTCAGATTATTACCGCTGTAATAATCTGAGGTTTTGACTGTCAATAAGTGTACTTCCGGAGGCAGTCTGCAAAAAAGCCACCTGAGTGTTGAGCACAGGTGACTTTGTTTTCAGTAAGTTAACGATTACACCGTAATCGCCACTATATTATGACTCCCGCTTTTGTTGTCGGGCATAGATATAGGGTGCAACACAGCCTTCACGATTAGCGTCCAGGTAATCCGACCACCATTGCATCATCGCCTTACGTGCATCGAGGTGTTCCGCTTTGTGAATATAGGCCGCCCTGACGCTGCTACGCTCCTGGTGGCTCATCTGCCTCTCCACTGCGTCGCGCGACCATCGCTCAGATTCCACCAGTGCGCTACAGGCCATAGCCCGCAAACCATACCCGCAGATATCAGTTTTTGTGTCATAACCCATCAGACGCAATGCCTGGTTGATGGTGTTTTCACTCATTGGTTTATGCGGGTTATGGTCGCCGGGAAACACCAGATCCAGATGGCCGGAGATTTCCTTTATCTGCTTCAGAATGGCAAGCGCCTGCCGGGACAGCGGCATAATATGCGGAGTACGCATTTTTGCGCCACGCCCGGCGTAACGTACTTTGTCGATCGCCTCACGGGTGGCAGGGATGGTCCAGATTTTGTTTCTGAAATCAAGCTCACCTCAGCGGGCAAAACGCAGCTCGCTGGAGCGGATAAACAGATGCAGAGTCAGCTTCACTGCCAGCTGGGTTAATTCCCGGCCCTGCTGATAACCATCAATGCACAGGAGCAGTTCAGATAACGGCTCCAGCGGCAGAGCGGGATAGTGATTTTTAACCGGAGGAGTGGTGACGCCTTCCAGATTCAGAGCTGGATTGTTTTCAGTCAGCCCCTGCTGCACGGCGTAACGCATGATGTTACAAAGTTGCTGCCGGGTACGGGACGCGACTTCCAGAAAGCCTTTATCATCGATAATTCTCAGTAACGCAGTGAAATGCTGAGTTTTCAGTAGAGTGGTGGGCAGATGGCCGATAGCCAGAAAAATGTGGTTGTTCATGCTGGCGAGCAGACGGGCGGCATAATCCGCCGACTATTTTTTATTGCTCTTATGCCAGGCCAACGCCACGGCTTTAAAACATTTATCCGGGGAGCTGGTAATCCGTGCGTCGGTTCGTTGCTGAGCGGGGTTAATTTTCCGGGCCAGAAGTTTACGGATACCTTCGCGCCGTTGTCGGGCATCGGAAAGGGAAGCCTGAGGGTACGGGCCTAACGCAATGCGGGATTCTTTTCGATTTTGAGATACCAGAGGCGGGAACCGCCCGGATTGATAAGCAGATACAGACCGTGTGAATCAGTCAGTTTAAAGGGTTTATCAGATGGCTTGATACTACGGATTTTCGCGTCGGACAGGGACATATGGTGGTCACTCCATTATCGAACTGAAATGACCCCAAATCAGACCACCAATTTCGCCGGATGCGCAGGGAAAACCAGATACGCATCGGGAAAGATTTTCACGCTAACTTATTGAAATCTAATTAAATAGGAATTTATAAGCACGCCTGAAAACAGGAATCTGGCTCCTCTGACTGGACTCGAACCAGTGACATACGGATTAACAGTCCGCCGTTCTACCGACTGAACTACAGAGGAATCGTGTGGGGTCGTATATTAGCGGCGGAAAAATTTTTGTCAAACCCCATTTAACCCCTTACAGATTCGATTGCGGGTTATCTCATCACTTTGTTGCATTTGCAGACATTTTTTCTGCAAAAAGCTTTGCAGCCTTACGATTTCTCGCTCATTATTGAAATGTGGTTTCAACTCTCTTCTTTAAGGTCCATTTTGAACGTCTCCACTGCCTTACGCCAGGCTGTCGTCCGTACGCCCTGGTATGCCAAACGCAAGAGCTACAAAGTGTTGTTCTGGCGTGAAATCACCCCACTCGCTATCCCCATTTTTCTGGAAAATACCTGTGTTTTGCTAATGGGCGTGCTCAGTACTTTTCTCGTCAGTTGGCTGGGCAAGGAAGCAATGGCAGGCGTGGGGCTTGCCGACAGTTTTAATATGGTAATTATGGCTTTTTTTGCGGCTATCGATCTTGGTACTACGGTGGTGGTCGCCTTTAGCCTGGGCAAGCGCGATAGGCGACGGGCAAGGGCGGCGGCGCGCCAGTCGCTGGTGATTATGACGCTATTTGCCGTTGTGCTGGCAGTGGTCATTCATTATTTCGGCAGTGAAATTATTTATATTGTCGCAGGCGAGGCGACGCCAGAAGTAAAGGGGCTGGCGTTAACGTACCTTGAACTGACGGTGCTGAGTTATCCGGCTGCGGCAATTGCGCTAATCGGTAGCGGCGCGCTGCGTGGGGCAGGGAATACGAAAATCCCGTTGATGATTAACGGCGGGATGAACATTCTCAATATTATCATCAGCAGCATCCTGATTTACGGGGCTTTCTCCTGGCAAGGGCTGGGTTTTGCCGGCGCGGGGCTGGGATTAACCATTTCGCGCTACATCGGCGCGGTAGCGATTATTTGGGTGCTGATGATTGGTTTTAATCCGGCGCTGCGCATTCCGCTGAAAAGCTATCTGAAGCCGCTGAATTTCGGCATTATCTGGGAAGTGATGGGTATCGGTATTCCGGCGAGCATTGAGTCAGTGCTGTTCAACGGTGGCAAGCTACTGACACAAATGTTTGTCGCCGGAATGGGCACTAACGTTATTGCGGGTAACTTTATTGCCTTTTCCGTGGCGGCGCTTATCAACCTGCCGGGTAACGCCCTTGGTTCGGCGTCGACTATTATCACCGGTAAGCGTCTTGGTACCGGACAAATTGGTCAGGCAGAGCGTCAACTGCGCCATGTATTCTGGATGTCGACTATCGTACTTACGGCAATCGCCTGGGGGACAGCGCCGTTCGCGGGTCTGTTTGCCTCATTTTATACCCAGGAGCAGGACGTAAAAGAGGTAGTGAAAGTTCTGCTCTGGCTTAATGCCGCCTTTATGCCAATTTGGGCGGCCGCGTGGGTGTTGCCGTCGGGTTTTAAAGGCGCGCGCGATGTGCGATTTGCGATGTGGGTATCGATGCTGGGGATGTGGGGCTGTCGCGTTGTGGCAGGGTATACGCTTGGTATTGTGCTGGGTATGGAGGTTGTAGGGGTTTGGCTGGGGATGTTTCTTGACTGGGCCGTGCGCGGCGCGCTGTTTTACTGGCGTCTGGTAAGCGGGCGCTGGCTGTGGAGATACCCGCGCGTAAAGAGGGAGTAAGCGCTTTTTGCTGTGAAAATCATCAGGAAACGGTGAATTTTAACCGAAGTGTGGAATAAAACAGCAAACGAACTTTTTTTGTGAAAACAGGCTTTGACAAGCCAGGGGCACCTCGTTAATATTCGCCCCGTTCACACGATTCCTCTGTAGTTCAGTCGGTAGAACGGCGGACTGTTAATCCGTATGTCACTGGTTCGAGTCCAGTCAGAGGAGCCAGATTTTAGTTTCGGGACATCCTGGTGAGTCCGGAGACGTTTAAAAAACAAGAAATTATCTTTACCCGGTTGACCTGAGAAGGTTTGCCGGGTTTTTTGACATCCATAGTTTCTTGAGGGCTTAATCGGAGGCTTCACGGTTCGTTGGAAAAATGGAGCCCCCACGTGTGGCATTAACCGATACCGCTATCCGCAAGATCAAACCCGTATCAGTATGCTGACATATAGATGTGTTCGGTTCAAACGGAGCGATCACACAAGCTTGCCAGGTGATGCCCCTGGTGGGAATCGTGACTGTCTCTTTCATCTGATTTCAGATATTTCCCGTGATCTTGATCCGTTCTTCCCAATAGATTGATTTCTTTCATTCGAAACAAGGCTGTACAATAAGTAAACCAAAATAGCAGCTATAGAGTTTCTAATGGATACAGTATAAGAACTAAATGGAACATACTTCTATGCAGGAAAATCCAATCTGACTGCTGCCGAACTTCTGTTTATGATTTTTTGTGAGAATACCGCAAGCCAGTTTGGGATTGGTGTTGCAGATTTCGGGGCCGTTGTTGCTCTGGTATCAGGTCGTAATAATCTCTGGACAAGGGCGAAACCCGCTGGAGCGACTAAAGGCACATCATACGCGTCCAGGACTGCACGTGCAGTGTTTAAAAAGTCAAAATTTCCCTTTGGAATATCCCTTCCGACATGGTTAGGCGGTTACACCCCATGGACAGCCAGACGTGTTATGGTTCGTAACATTGCGCCGTTTGTTGGACGTTCCATTCCTTTGATCGGGGAAATTATCCTTGCCGCAGATGTGTCACAAATAACATATCGCACTATACGCGACTACAATACCATTGCTCGGGGCAATGATAAGTTATGGTAGACAATATTGAACAGCAAGTTTACGAGCTTGTACGGCCTTATGTTGGCACATATCTGTTCAACATTAAGCAAGTGGAATTAACACCAGAGATTGACCTTGATACTGATCTGAGCATTGATGAACTTGAAGCCGAAGATCTCATGAATAAATTCTTCGAGGAACTCAATGTCGAGCGAGGTAACTTCAGAATAGAAACCTATTTTCCTAATCACCCTTTTTCATGGTATCCGTTCAAGAAAACGGAGCCTGTACCCGTCCCAGATTTCACTATCAGCATGCTGATCGAGTCAGCAAAAGCCGGGAAATGGTTATATGACTAATTGTAATGAACTTAACAAATGGCTGTACCAGTACCCTTCTTTTTGAGCGATGATGGTGGCGCTAAGATAGTTCTCTTTTCTTTTTAAAGGGTTCATGTTTACTGCCGCCGCCCTTACGCTAACCCTTTTAGTTTCTTCCTTTGCTGTCATACTATCGAATGACGTGCCTCACCTGTGAACGCTAAGGAGAATAATATGGAAAATAAAGGCACAAACCTGACGCCCGAGCAGGCGCTGGATCGCCTGGAGGAGCTGTACGAGCAGTCGGTTAACGCGCTCCGTGAAGCCATCGCTGACTATGTTGATAACGGCACGCTGCCCGATCCCCATGCCAGGCTTAACGGACTGTTTGTTTATCCTTCGCTGTCTGTAAGCTGGGATGGCGCGACACCGAACCCGCCTAAAACACGCGCTTTTGGACGCTTTACTCATCCCGGCTGTTATACCACTACCGTTACGCGGCCTGCGCTATTTCGCGCTTATCTTCTGGAACAGCTTAACCTCGTTTATCATGATTATGGCGCGCATATTGCGGTGGAGGCCTCGCACCATGAGATCCCGTATCCTTACGTGATTGACGGCTCAGCTCTGACGCTGGATCGTTCTATGAGCGCCGGGCTAACGCGCCATTTTCCTACCACAGAACTGGCGCAGATTGGCGATGAGACGGCAGACGGTCTGTTCCACCCAGGCGAATTCTATCCGTTATCGCACTTCGACGCGCGTCGTGTTGACTTCTCGTTGGCCCGGTTACGGCACTATACCGGTACGCCGGTTGAACATTTTCAGCCCTTCGTTTTGTTTACCAACTACACCCGCTATGTCGATGAGTTTGTGCGCTGGGGATGCAGCCAAATTCTTGATCCTGACAGTCCCTATGTCGCGCTTTCCTGTGCTGGCGGAGTTTGGATCACGGCAGAAACGGAAGCGCCGGAAGAGGCTATTTCCGATTTGGCCTGGAAGAAGCATCAGATGCCCGCCTGGCACCTGGTAACGGCAGATGGGCAGGGGATTACGCTGGTAAACATCGGTGTCGGCCCTTCAAATGCTAAAACGATTTGCGACCATTTGGCCGTGTTGCGGCCTGACGTCTGGCTTATGATTGGGCACTGTGGAGGGTTACGAGAAAGTCAGGCGATTGGTGATTATGTGCTGGCCCATGCCTACTTACGCGATGATCATGTGCTGGATGCTGTTCTGCCGCCTGATATTCCTATTCCAAGCATTGCGGAAGTACAGCGTGCACTGTACGACGCTACCAAAGCGGTTAGCGGAATGCCCGGCGAAGAGGTAAAACAGCGACTGCGCACGGGAACGGTCGTCACCACGGATGACCGTAACTGGGAGCTTCGTTATTCTGCATCGGCGCTGCGATTCAACCTTAGCCGCGCGGTTGCGATTGATATGGAGAGCGCGACGATTGCAGCCCAGGGCTATCGCTTTCGTGTGCCTTACGGCACGTTGCTTTGTGTTTCTGACAAACCTTTACACGGTGAAATTAAACTGCCCGGGCAGGCAAACCGGTTTTATGAGGGGGCTATTTCAGAACATTTGCAAATTGGTATTCGTGCTATTGATTTGCTACGCGCAGAAGGTGATCGTTTGCACTCACGTAAATTACGCACGTTTAATGAGCCACCGTTTCGCTAACGAAATGAGCTGTCGCCTGCTGTTGGACAGGAGCGGAAGAGGCGTATTTATATGATATGGAAAGTGGCTGAATGAAGCCTTAGCGGGAGGCGATTCCGCATCCCGCTAAGGCCTTATTGTGCCGCGAGCTTCATCACCATCGCCGGAGACCTGTCACCGATAATCGCGTCTACGTCAGGAAACGCGCCGGAAGGCGAAAACATTGCGCCGCACTTCACGCTCCTTGAGCGCCTGACCCACAAGCCCGGATTGACAAGCAGATACCGACCGTGAGAAGCGGTCAGCTTAAAGAGGTGTCAGAAGGCTTGATACTGAGGATTTTCGCGTTGGACAGGGATATAGGGTGGTCACGTCATTATCGAACTGAAATGACCCCAAATCAGACCACCAATTTCGCCGGATGCGCAGGGAAAACCAGACACACATCGGGAAAGATTTTCACGCTAACTTATTGAAACCTAACTGAATAGTGACTTATAAGTACGCCTGAAAACAGGAATTTGGCTCCTCTGACTGGACTCGAACCAGTGACATACGGATTAACAGTCCGCCGTTCTACCGACTGAACTACAGAGGAATCGTGTGAACGGGGCGCATAGTAACGATGTGCGATCGGCTTGTCAAAGGGGGAAATAAGATTACGCGTTTGTTTGCTGACAAAAACAACAAAGCGTTGAAGTTTTGATCTAATCCCTGCTTTGCTCCGGCATGGCGCAACTTTGTCTGTAATTACACAAGTCAAATTTTCCTGAAGGATTTTTTCATCAGCCTGTTTTTTTGCGTTCGGGTCAATCCCTTGAGCCAGCTACCTTTTAGCCTCGTCACGGCATTATCTGGCATCGGCAAGCGATACAGCAGGGTAAACCCCAATGGAAAACACCTCCTGATTGCCATAATAGCGGTAGCCCAACTGCCAGTATTTCGAACCGATAGAGGCCAAACCCGTCAGTGAGCTTGACAGCCTTTTCCGCTGGTCTGGCATTTTTTACTTTGGTATCAGTCAGTGACATGACGGTTCCCTCGGCGTACCGGTAAAACGCAAATCGAACCAGCTTTACCAGCAAAAGGGTATGGCTTCGAATGATTTTTAGTGAACGAGGGTGAACCTGAAGAAAGGGATAATCGATTGATATAAATGCAGAAAGCAGACGTCAGTGAACGTCTGCTTCCCTAAATTTGGCTCCTCTGACTGGACTCGAACCAGTGACATACGGATTAACAGTCCGCCGTTCTACCGACTGAACTACAGAGGAATTGTTTCAACGAGGCGCATAATACTGGGCCCGCTATAACGTGTCAACAGTAAAATTAACGCGCCAATTCAATTGGTTAATTAACCCACAAAGTGAGGAATTAATGTTCGGATTCCTCGCCGTAGTCGCCTTCGGCAGCGCTTACCCGTAAGCGCTGAGAAGGATCCTGGCGATAGAACTGGCAAAAACGCTGCCATAGCGCCGGGAAACGCGGAGCAAACAGTTCTGGCGCGCTGAAAAAATACTCTGACAACACGGCAAAACATTCTGCAGGGTCGGTGGCGGCATAGGCATCTATACTGGCAGCGCTTTCGCCAACAAGATCGATTTCATCCTGAATATTATTCATTGCCGCGTGGAGATCGTGTTCCCAGCCAGCCACATCGCGCAACGGGATGAAAGGGATGCCGCTGGCGCGATCGCCATTACGCATATCCAGTTTGTGCGCGACTTCATGAATAATGAGGTTGAAACCCGAAGCATCGAACGAGTCCTGGATATCCAGCCAGTTCAGAATGATGGGCCCTTGTTGCCAGCTTTGCCCCGACTGTACGACACGCTGGCTGTGCACCAGACCTATGTCATCTTCCCATTCATCATCTACCACAAAGGGCGCGGGATAAATGAGCACTTCATGAAAACCATCAAGCCACTCAATACCGAGCTCCAGGATCGGTAAGCAAAAAATTAACGCAATACGTGCACTTTTTAACGAGTCGAGCTCAAATCCCTGTAGCGCTACCAGTCTTTTCTGCTGCAAAAAACGTTCGGCTAGCGCAATAAGCCGAGCCTGTTCTTGCGCGGTGAGGTTTACCAGAAGAGGTATAGCCAGCGCATCATCCCACGGCCAGTCTTCGTTCTGGGTTATTTCTTGTGCTTTCCAGGGCCACTTAATCATCGTTTTGCTCGTAAACTCGTCACTTGAACAAAATTACCCGAATAGGGTCTGTTAAAATGCCAAATTACCTGGCATCATTGCAATATACGGAGAGATGCCGGAGCGGCTGAACGGACCGGTCTCGAAAACCGGAGTAGGGGCAACTCTACCGGGGGTTCAAATCCCCCTCTCTCCGCCACAATTCAAACACTTAGCTCATCTTCTTTCAGCGATCAGTCTCACACTTAGAATACACTTAGAATATTCTGTTAGAATATTACGTGAAAAACGTATCGCCATCTTATGCTTTTTCTGCCAGAAGAGGGGCCAGGGATAGTGTGATTTTTACTTTTCGATCATAAGTCAACTCCTGGTTTTCTGCCCCCGCTCTTTCGCCGTACCCCATCTGGATTAATATTGATGTCACTAGCGGCGATTTAACGCCGTCGTCCTCGGTAATCGTCGCCCCCGGCCTGTTGCCCGAAATGTTCCCCTGTAGACATGGGCGCAGGGCGAAAGATTAATTGCTGTCAGGGAAACGCGCTGGCGCGTGGCGATAATTTACGCTGCGGGGCTGTCGACGCTGTACAGAAAATGTGGCCTCCAGACTGGCTTAAATATGCACACATGACAATACAACCGGAAAATTTACAAAACCCATAATTTGAACTGAGAGAGAAACTTACAAACGAAGCGACGAAGATTTAAACAGCCGTAGCGACTCCGGTATCTTGCGCGCATGTTTAAATAATACTACTGTATATAAAAACAGTGTTCGAGGTATGGATTATGGAATTTTTCAGACCTACAGAGTTGCGCGAAATTATTCCTCTCCCATTTTTCAGTTACTTAGTGCCGTGTGGATTCCCCAGCCCCGCAGCGGACTACATTGAGCAGCGTATCGATCTTAATGAGTTGCTCGTTTCTCATCCCAGCTCAACATATTTTGTCAAAGCCACGGGTGATTCAATGATTGAAGCAGGCATCAGCGACGGCGACCTGCTGGTGGTGGATAGCTCACGGAACGCTGACCACGGTGACATTGTAATTGCGGCAATTGAAGGAGAGTTCACCGTAAAACGGTTGCAGTTGCGCCCGACAGTGCAGCTAATCCCCATGAACGGCGCCTATCGACCTATACCTGTCGGCAGTGAAGACACGCTCGACATATTCGGGGTGGTGACCTTTATCATTAAAGCGGTCAGTTGATTATGTTCGCGCTCTGCGATGTTAATAGCTTTTACGCCTCCTGCGAAACGGTCTTTCGTCCTGATTTATGTGGCCGACCGGTGGTGGTGTTATCAAACAATGATGGCTGCGTTATCGCGTGTAGCGCCGAGGCGAAACAGCTTGGTATCGCACCAGGTGAGCCATTCTTCAAACAGAAAGAACGCTTCCGGCGATCCGGTGTTGTTTGCTTCAGCAGTAATTACGAGCTTTACGCTGATATGTCGAACCGGGTAATGACCACACTCGAGGAGATGGCGCCGCGGGTAGAAATTTACAGCATTGATGAGGCTTTTTGTGATCTGACGGGAGTACGAAACTGCCGGGATCTGACAGATTTCGGGCGCGAGATAAGAGCGACGGTCCTGAAGCGCACGCACCTGACTGTCGGTGTAGGCATTGCCCAGACGAAAACCCTTGCCAAGCTGGCTAACCATGCTGCGAAAAAGTGGCAGCGCCAGACCGGCGGGGTGGTTGACCTGTCGAACATCGATCGCCAGCGTCGGCTGCTGGCCCTGATACCCGTAGAGGATGTCTGGGGTGTCGGCAGACGCATCAGTAAGAAGCTCAATGCCCTGGGCATCAAGACTGCTCTCGATCTCTCTGAACAAAGTACCTGGATCATCAGGAAACACTTCAATGTCGTGCTGGAGCGTACCGTGAGAGAGCTTCGCGGAGAGCCATGTCTGGAGCTTGAAGAGTTTGCGCCGGCAAAGCAGGAAATCGTTTGTAGCCGCTCTTTCGGCGAGCGGGTCACAGACTATGAGGAAATGCGCCAGGCTATTTACAGCTACGCTGCGCGCGCGGCAGAAAAACTCCGCGGCGAGCCCCAGTACTGCCGTTTCATCTCAACATTCGTCAAAACATCCCCCTTTGCCCTGAACGAGCCCTACTACGGTAACAGCGCCGCGGTGACGCTTCTCACCCCCACGCAGGATTCACGCGACATTATCAATGCGGCTGTGAAATGCCTGGATAAAATCTGGCGCGACGGCCATCGCTACCAGAAAGCGGGGGTGATGCTGGGTGACTTCTTCAGTCAGGGCGTAGCGCAACTCAACCTTTTCGACGATAACGCGCCGCGCGCCGGTAGTGAGAAGCTGATGGAAGTACTGGACCATCTTAACGCAAAAGACGGGAAGGGGACACTGTACTTCGCCGGGCAGGGGATGTCGCAACAGTGGGCTATGAAGCGAGAAATGCTTTCGCCTCGGTACACCACAAGATACTCTGATCTACTGCGTGTTAAGTAACTTGTGCGATCAATGCATGAGATAGTTGCCAAATCATCCCCGTTCTCTAACCGGTTTTGGTCACACGAGATCACAGGAACCTCTCACGATGATGCGCATGTATTCTGGTTTACGACATCAGAAAATGTGGCGCGTTTATTGCCAGGTAGGCGTTGGGAGACGTAACTTATTTACGCCAGGTTTCAGCCGTAGCGACGGGCATGGATAAAAAGAGTATGGCAATCAGCGTGATAATGCTAAAAAACAATTAATATTTTTTTAACAAAACTAAAGCTTGCTATGTGCAGTTAACCATGCGTTAATGGTTGTGCGGTTTGATACAAACTTATCTGAAGTAGTGATTGTAATATTTCTCATCATTTGTTCCTCTTGAGATCTCCTTTAGGTTTTTTTCTCTCTGATAATTTTCTTCAGGCCATTTTGCCCAAGGGCTCATTCAAAAGGTAACAATATTATGACGACGAAAATCACTGGTTTAGTAAAATGGTTTAACCCTGAAAAGGGCTTTGGTTTCATTACGCCTAAAGATGGCAGCAAAGATGTGTTTGTGCATTTTTCCGCCATTCAAAGTAATGAATTCCGCACTCTGAATGAAAATCAGGAAGTGGAGTTTTCAGTAGAGCAGGGACCAAAAGGTCCATCAGCGGTCAACGTTGTGGCGCTTTAAGGTATCTGATATTACTAATAAAATTCACTTCCGGTGTCCATGTTGCCATGGTTCACAATACAGAACATCGACATTCGATGTTACTGAGCAAAACCCATTTGGCGCGAAATGTATTTTTTGTAAGTCAACCATGATCACTTTTGATAATGTTGGATTATACATTCGCTCAGGACAGGTTCCGCCAGATTTTAGAAAATAATTCATATCAGCTCCGTACAGGAGCTTTTTTTATGCCCGGATGATTATCATCTATAGACGCTGGCATCCATCATCTATAGTGGCATTTTCCTTTCCCCAAAAGTGTTATTTCTCTTGCAGACAGCGCCTGAAAAGAGCGAAATTGTCCTCATCTATCCGATGAAACCAGGTCACCTGTCTTTGCGCCGTTATCCGTTATTTAATTCTTGCCCTATAATAACAAGCCCGCGCTAAGCACGGGCTTGAATAACATAAAGCGTCTTAGAACTGGTAGACCAGACCAACACCTACGATATCATCGGTTGCAATACCGTTGTTTGCGTAGAAGTCATCATCTTCGTCCAGCAGGTTGATTTTATAATCAACGTAGGTGGACATATTTTTGTTGAAGTAGTAAGTCATACCGACGTCAACATATTTAACCAGATCTTTGTCGGTGTAACGATAGTTACCACGGCTATCCATATCCTGGCCGCCTAAATCTTTGCCCTTAGACTGCAAGTAGGCGATGGACGGACGCAGACCGAAATCGAATTGATACTGCGCAACCACTTCAAAGTTCTGGGTTTTGTTAGCGATACCGCCGCCACCTAATCTATAGTCTGCAGAGTGAGAGTCGCCGTCTCCATAAGAGGTCATATTGCGGGTTTCAGAGTACATCGCCGCCAGGTATACGTTATAGGCGTCATATTTGACACCTACGGTCCAGGCTTCGGCAGTTTCACCGCCGGCATCATTGTTGCCATAGTAATGATGACCATCACCATATCCATTACCCACTTGGGCATCGGTACGGTCTGAGCTTGAATAAGCAGCCCCCAGGCTTAACCCGAAGTCAAAGTCATAAGAGGTAGAGATGCCGAAACCGTCACCGTTTTCTTTATCTGCACCGCGGTTAGTTCCGTTACCGGAGCCTTCCTGGCCAAATCCGTTTTTGCCACTTTCGTTATTACCCTGGTATTGCAGCGCGAAGTTCCAGCCTTCCACCAGTCCGAAGAAGTCGGTGTTACGATAGGTGGCCAGGCCGTTAGCACGCTGAAGCATATATACATCTGTCTGGGTGTAAGAGTCGCCGCCGAATTCCGGCAGCACATCGGTCCAGGCTTCAACGTCGTAGATAACACCATAGTTACGGCCATAATCGAAAGAGCCGTACTCGCCGAATTTCAGACCGGCAAAGCCCAGACGAGTCCAGGACGTATCCCTGTTACCTTCAGTGCCACTCGCCTGCATGTTGTATTCCCACTGACCATAGCCGGTCAGCATATCGTTGATTTGCGTCTCACCCTTAAAGCCAATACGGGCGTAGGACTTATCGCCGTCGCTGCCTGCATCGTCAGAGAAGTAACGCAGACCATCAACTTTGCCGTACAGGTCGAGTTTGTTGCCATTTTTATTATAAACTTCAGCCGCATTTGCTGCGCCTGCCACTAATAACGCCGGGACAAGCAGTGCCAGAACTTTTCTGTTCATTATGTATTCCCTTATGATAATAATTTATATGAATATGTAGCCACTTCAACAAAACTACAAATTGATACTATTCTATGAAGTTCATGGAATTTAAAAAATAACATGTAACAAAGGTATTTAAAATATTTCAATTTGTTTCTATTTGGTTTTTTATAATACAGACTATATAAGTAACTAAGAATATATATTCTATAATTATCATTTTTTATCAATGGGTTATGTGTTTTGATTTGATGGTTGTTGGTGTGAATATAATTTGTTTTTTATATGTATTTGATGCTTTGATTATGAAAAAACATAAAAAAAACCGGCATAAATGCCGGTAATGTGGGTAATGATAAAATAAATGATAAAAGGCTAATAACCGAATCATTCTGACACTTAATGCTAATAAAATAAAACGCTATCGCGGTGCGTAAAAATAAGTTGTTCTGGTTATGGGTTATTCTGCATCAGAGTGCGATTCAATCACCATTCCCTTATTTAACAGCAGGTTCAGCGCCAGGCGTAACATTAACTGAGAATAAACTATTTGTGGAATGAATAACCAAAACAGGTGGATAAGGTATTCTATGGTCGAAATGTGACTAATGTCACATTATAATGTAATTAATGTCATATGACTTACATCACAAAAGCGGAGTAAAGTTTGAGTACCAGGGAGGACAACGCCACCCGTAGCATGGGTGGCAAATTAGCGTTATGGGTTTTTTATACCTTTTGCGGCTACTTCATCTGGGCGATGGCGCGTTGCGTGTGGCTGATGTCCGCCATACAAACCGAGCCGGTTCTCGGCCCAATCAGCACTCCTGGCAGCGCAACGGAAAAATGGCTTAACGCGCTTTCGCTGGGCGTCGTCTGGCTTATTCTGGGGAGTATTGCCTGGTATACCCGGCCTCGCAAAAACAGGGCTTATCCCGCCGACACTAAGCCAGAAACGCGCAAGTAAGCAGGGATGTAAAGTGGTGGCGGATATGTCAGGATAGCGAACCCTGTGCTCAGGCATGTAATAAAAATGGTCTGCTATAAAGAGAGGGCGTATGGACTCAGGATACTGGCAATCGCAGTTTGAAGACTGGCTACGTCACCACCATCAGGAACAGGATGCCGCCCATGACATCTTCCATTTTCGTCGTGTTTGGGCAACCGCGCAAACGCTGGGGGAAAACAGTCCTGTCGACTGGCTGGTGGTGCTATCGGCATGTTATTTCCATGACATCGTCAGCCTGGCGAAAAATCATCCGCAGCGGCATCGTTCTTCCATTCTGGCGGCGGCAGAAACCCGGCGTATTTTTCTGCGGGATTTTCCTGACTTTCCGGCAGAAAAACTGGCGGGCATTTGTCATGCTATCGAAGCGCATAGTTTCAGCGCAAATATTGCGCCCGCCACGCCAGAGGCAAAAATCGTGCAGGATGCAGACAGGCTGGAGGCGTTGGGCGCCATTGGTCTGGCGCGGGTCTTCGCGGTCTCCGGCGCGCTGGGCGTCGCGCTGTTTGATGCCGACGATCCCTTTGCCGACAGACGGCCTCTTAACGATAAGCAATTCGCGCTCGACCATTTTCAAACCAAGCTGCTGAAACTGCCGCTGACGATGCAGACTGAACGGGGCAAGTACCTGGCGCAGCGTAATGCGGATTTTCTGGTGTCGTACATGGCGAAACTGAGCGCTGAGCTGAAAGGCGACTATGAAACACGGGATGAGGCGGTCATCCAGATGTTTGCTACGCATCAGTAACCCCTGCCGCTGAAACGTAAACCGCGTCATTTTATGTTAGTCTGTCGGCAATTATTTTTGGCCGGTTAAATGTATGCAGGAAAATATTTCAGTAACACACGCCCGGAACCTCATCGCCGACGACGCCGGAAGCGAGATCCAGGCGATGCTGAGTCAATTGCTGGAAATCTACGATGTTAAAACGCTGGTGGCGCACCTTAACGGCCTGGGCGAACAGCACTGGAGCCCGGCCATCTTAAAGCGCGTAATGATGAACGCGGCATGGCATCGTTTGAGCGACAATGAACTCACCTGTCTTAAAACAGAGTTGCCGACGCCGCCAGCGCATCATCCACATTACGCCTTTCGTTTTATCGATCTCTTCGCGGGCATCGGCGGCATTCGCCGCGGATTTGAAGCGATAGGCGGGCAGTGCGTGTTTACCAGCGAATGGAATAAGCACGCGGTACGGACATATAAAGCGAACTATTTTTGCGATCCGCTGCAACATCGCTTTAATGAAGATATCCGCGATATCACGTTGAGCCACCGGGAAGGGGTCAGCGATGATGAGGCGGCGGAACACATTCGCCAGCATATTCCGCAACATGATGTCCTGCTGGCGGGCTTTCCCTGTCAGCCATTTTCTCTGGCGGGCGTTTCCAAGAAAAATGCGCTGGGCCGCGCCCACGGCTTTGCCTGCGAGACTCAGGGGACGTTATTTTTTGATGTCGTAAGAATTATCGACGCTCGCCGCCCCGCGCTGTTTGTGCTGGAAAACGTGAAAAATCTTAAAAGTCACGACCAGGGCAACACCTTCCGCATTATTATGCAAACGCTCGATGAACTGGGATATGACGTGGCGGATGCCGCTGACAATGGCCCGGACGATCCGAAAATTATCGACGGGCAGCACTTTCTTCCTCAGCATCGGGAACGTATTGTGTTGGTGGGATTCCGCCGCGATTTAAACCTGAAAACCGATTTTACGTTACGCAATATCGCCCGCTGTTATCCACTGCGCCGTCCGACGCTGGCAGAACTGCTGGAGCCCGTCGTCGAAGCCAAATATATCCTGACGCCGGTGCTGTGGAAGTATTTATATCGCTACGCGAAAAAGCACCAGGCGCGGGGAAACGGTTTTGGCTATGGCATGGTTTATCCTGACAATCCGGAAAGTGTGGCGCGCACGTTATCTGCTCGTTACTACAAAGATGGCGCCGAAATTCTGATCGATCGTGGTTGGGATATGGCGAAAGGCGAAGTGGATTTCGACGATGCTGGCAACCAACAACATCGTCCCCGCCGACTCACGCCGAGAGAGTGCGCGCGTTTAATGGGATTTGAGGCGCCGCAAACGTACCAGTTCAGGATACCTGTCTCGGATACGCAGGCCTATCGCCAGTTTGGCAATTCCGTGGTGGTGCCGGTATTTGCCGCGGTAGCAAAGCTGCTGGAACCCAAAATTCACCAGGCGGTGACGCTGCGTCAGAGAGAGACGGTAGATGGCGGACGTTCACGATAAAGCCACGCGCAGTAAAAATATGCGCGCGATAGCGACCCGCGATACGGCTATTGAAAAACGTCTTGCCGGCCTGCTAAGCGCGCAGGGGATTACGTTTCATACTCAGGACGCGACATTACCAGGCAAGCCGGACTTTGTGGTGAATGACTATGATTGTGTGATTTTTACTCACGGCTGCTTTTGGCATCATCACCACTGTTATCTGTTCAAAGTACCGGCCACGCGGACGGCTTTCTGGCTGGAAAAAATCGGTAAGAACGTTGAGCGCGATGAGCGCGATATTCAGCGTTTACAGGCGCTTGGCTGGCGGGTACTGATCGTCTGGGAGTGCGCCTTGCGCGGGCGAGCGAAATTGAGCGACGCGGCGTTGGCGGAGCGCCTGGAAGAGTGGATCTGCGGCGGCGGCGCCAGCGCGCAGATCGACACCCAGGGGATTCATCTACTGGCGTGAATCTTCCGTTTTACACGGCGTGACCACCGCCTTGACAGGAAACAGGTACTTACCCAGAGTCACCAGCACTACGGCAAACACAATCACACCCAGCGCGGCCCATTCAACGGGCGATAACCTCTCGCCACCCAGGCCGGTGCCAAGCAACACGGCGACAACCGGATTCACGTAGGCGTAGCTGGTCGCCAGCGCCGGACTGACGTTGCGAATCAGGTACATATAGGCATTAATGGCGATAATAGAACCGAACAACGCCAGGTAGCCGACGGCCATAAACCCCGATAAGCCCGGCAGCGTGGCGAGCTTTTCGCCGGAAAGAAACGCCGCGCAAAGCAATACCACGCCCGCCGCCAACATTTCAATCGCGCCCGCCATCATGCCCACAGGGAGGGCGATGCGCGAGCCGTAAACGGAACCAAATGCCCAGCTCATCGAACCTATCAGGATCAAAATCGCGCCCCACGGATTGCCGCTTAAATTGCCGCCGCTGTTCAGCAGAATAATCCCGGCAAGTCCAATGGCAATCCCCACCCATTCTAATTTGCGCGTTTTAATACCAAAAAAGTAGCTAAAGCACAGCGTAAATAGCGGGACAGTGGCGACCACGACGGCAGCAATGCCTGATGGCACGTTTTGATGCTCCGCCACCGTCACCAGACCGTTACCCACCGCCAGCAGCAGTAGACCAATCAGCGCGGCGTTGATGGTCTGGCGCAGCGGCGGAAGTTTTTCGCCGCGCAGCAGCAAAAACGCCATGAGCAACATCCCCGCCGAGAGAAAACGTACGCCTGCCATCATCAGCGGCGGCCAGCTTTCAACGCCTATGCGGATAACAAAATAGGTAGACCCCCAAATGATGTACAAGGCAAAAAGCGCGCCAAAAAGAGGTAATAACTGCCGGAAACGCATAATCACTCACGGTGAAATAAAAAGGGTGGATATAGTAAACGTCAAAATTATTATGCTGGCGAGCATTATAATTGTCCTTTTGGAATAAAAAGGCGTTGACCCGCGCCGCCGGTTTCGGCATTGCGCGTTTTGCTACATACTTAACGTCTTAGAAGAAAAGACCGAGGAAATCATTTTGGCAGGAAGTAGCTTACTGACATTACTCGACGATATCGCCACGCTGCTGGACGATATTTCGGTAATGGGCAAATTGGCCGCGAAAAAAACCGCGGGCGTACTGGGGGACGACCTGTCGCTCAATGCGCAGCAGGTGACCGGCGTTCGCGCTAATCGCGAGCTGCCAGTGGTATGGAGCGTGGCGAAAGGATCATTAATCAACAAGGTTATTCTGGTGCCGTTGGCGCTGCTGATAAGCGCATTTATCCCGTGGGCCATCACGCCTTTATTAATGTTAGGCGGCGCGTTTCTCTGCTTTGAAGGGGTAGAAAAAGTCCTGCATACCTTTGAGGCGCGAAAACACAAAGAAGACCCGGCGGAGCGGCAAAAACGTCTTGAGGCGCTGGCTGCGCAAGATCCTTTGGCCTTTGAAAAAGATAAAGTAAAAGGGGCGGTCCGTACCGATTTCATTCTTTCCGCTGAAATTGTGGCCATTACCCTGGGGATTGTCGCGCAGGCGCCGCTGCTTAATCAGGTGTTGGTGCTGGCGGGGATTGCTTTGGTTGTGACTATTGGCGTGTATGGCCTGGTGGGTATTATTGTCAAACTGGATGATATGGGGTACTGGCTGGCGGAAAAGCGTAGCGTGTTGGCGCAGGGCGTCGGTAAAGGATTACTGATTATCGCGCCCTGGTTAATGAAAGCATTATCCATTGTCGGTACGCTGGCGATGTTTCTGGTCGGCGGCGGGATTGTCGTACACGGTATTGCGCCGCTACACCATGCCATTGAACATTTTGCGCAGCAGCAGGGGGCTTTCATGGCGCATACGATCCCTGCGGGGCTGAATCTGGTGCTCGGCTTTATTATCGGCGCCATTGTGGTGGCGCTGGTGAAAGGTGTGGCGAAAATTCGCGGTGTTTCGCACTGATTTTCTACAATGAATTATGCAAAATTGCCCATCCTCGTCTAAGGTGAAAACGTTTCATCTGATACAGGAGGCAGGTATGGTCTTTTCTGTCAGTGAGGAAGTTACCGTGAAAGAGGGTGGGCCCCGGATGATCGTCACCGGTTATTCCAGCGGAATGGTAGAGTGTCGCTGGTATGATGGTTTTGGCGTAAAGCGGGAGGCATTCCATGAGAATGAGCTCGTGCCAGGCAAGGAAAGGCGCGTGCGGGACGAAGCCCGATGACAAAACGCCCGGTTAATGCCGGGCGTTTTGCTGTGGAGAAAAAGAGTCGTCGCGCTGCGACATGCTGCTACCTGGTTATGCCAGGATTGAGTGGTATCCCTTGATGAGGTCTGGCTACCGTAAGCCATCAGGGGGCGTTGTATCAATAACCAGGAGTTACCAGGGTGCCGCACGAAACACTGTTAGATAATCAAGGCTGGTTTAAAAAGCTGGCGCGGCGTTTTGGTCCCGGTCATGTCGTCAACACCTGTTTTCTGATCGTGATGCTGTTCTCGACGCTACTTACCTGGCGGGAAGTGATGATACTGAAAGACGCGTATGTCGCCAGTCAGCGCAATCATCTGGGGAGCGTCGCGAATGTCCTTGACCGCCAACTGCAATTCAACATGGACAGGTTGATCTTTTTACGCAACGGTATGCATGAAGCGCTGGTGGCGCCGCTGGCTTTTTCCGCATTGCAAAGCGCGGTGACGCAGTTTGAGCAACGACGCGTCAGACATTTCTGGCAACTGGAGCTGGATAAGCGGCGGACATTGCCGTTATATGGCGTTTCCGATCAATTTGTCGCCCGGACGACGCTTCTTTCGCGGGAGAGTCGTGACCTGGCAAATGAATTAACCGCCACGCTGGAGTTAGGGTATCTGGCGCGTCTGGCGCGCTCAGCCGCCATGCTGACGCTGGAGACGATGTATGTTTCTCGCTCAGGGTTTTACCTCTCAACTCTCCCTACGGCGTACGGTAGCGATATTGTCTCCCGTTACTATCAGTACGTGACCCAGCCCTGGTTTATCGAGCAAAGCCAACGGCGTAACCCACAGCGCGGCGTGCGGTGGTTTACCTCCGCACAGCCCTATGTTGCTGACGAGCAGAAAAAAGTGACAGCCAGTCTACCGCTGGATCACGATAATTACTGGTATGGCGTACTGGCAATGGATATTCCCGTCGCGTCATTACAGCGGTTCCTGCGCGATGCGGCCGAAAAGGATATTGAAGGGGAATATCAGCTATACGATAACCATCTCCGTTTGTTGACGGACTCCGCGCCGGAACAACAAACCGCGAATACGTTAAATGACCGTGAGCGCGCCTTACTGGCGCGTGAAATAGAAAAAGATACCCTGGGCGGGCTGCGTTTAGGAACGCATTATGTAAGCTGGGAGCGGCTGGATCATTTTGATGGCGTCCTGCTGCGCGTGCATACATTACGTGAAGGCATACAAGGGAATTTTGGCAGTATTAGTATCGCGCTGACGCTGTTATGGGTGCTTTTTACGGCGATGCTGTTGATCTCCTGGGGCGTTATTCGACATATGGTCAAAAACATGTTTGTTCTGCAAAATTCGCTGCAATGGCAGGCATGGCACGATCCGCTGACCCGGCTATATAACCGTGGCGCGCTGTTTGAAAAAGCGTCCAGGCTGGCAAAGCGCTACCGGGAAGCCCGCCAGCCATTTTCTGTGATACAGCTGGATTTAGATTATTTTAAAAGCGTTAACGATCGCTTTGGTCATCAGGCAGGCGATCGCGTGTTGTCCCATGCCGCTGGGCTCATTGGCAGCACCATTCGAGCGCACGACATCGCCGGACGGGTAGGGGGCGAAGAGTTTTGTATCGTGCTGCCCGGCGCGACGAAAGCGCAGGCGCTGCAGATTGCCGAACGCATACGCCAGCGCATTAATGACAAAGAGATTCTGGTGACGAAAAGCACGACGCTTCGTATCAGCGCGTCAATGGGGATCAGTAGCGCGGAGGAATACGGCGACTATGATTTTGAGCAGTTGCAGTCGCTGGCCGACAAACGGCTTTATTACGCCAAACAGTCCGGACGCAACCGTATTTGCGCCAGCGACGCGACTCAGGAGCGGGAAAAGAAATAGTCCATTCCTTCGCGCCAGCCATCCGGCCCTTCGTTCTGGCTACGGTAGACGCGCTGAGGATCGTCGTTACGCAAATGTACGCCCTCCCGGTTTAGCCCTTTAACGACAACCGCATAATCCATCACATCCAGTAAGGGCGCATCATTGGGGCCGTCTCCTAGCCCCAACGTCAGAGGGCGCGTGCGCCACTGCCGACGATATGCTTCTATCAGCCAGTTGGCAGCCTGATCTTTACCGGCGGAGGCGTCCAGCACATGCCAGAAACGGGCGCCATGGACAAATTGCAGTCCCAGGTCATTTAAATGGGCGACAAACTGCGCCATGCGTTCATCGCTATCGCGCCAGATCAGCGACACCGACGCTTCATGCAGACGGGTTAGGGCAGACTGTGCCCGGTTTAGGCCCGTCCATTCGCTTATCACCTGATCGTCAACGTCATCAAACGTGGTGAACTTAAACTGTTCCTTTTCACGCAATTTATGCAGGACGAGGCGGATTTCGTTGTGAGAAATACCGGCAATCAGACGGGGATAGTTGGGATGGTCTTCCCAATGAACGTCCAGTTGGATCACCGCGCCGTTTTCCGCAATTAGCGGCAGTCCCTGTAGATTTAACGTCGTCTGGAGCTGAAGCATTTCAGCCGCGGTTTTACTGCTACAGAGGATCACGGGCACGCCGCTTTCATGCAGGCGTGTAAGCCAGGGAGCCGCGGGCTGCCACTCAAAAGTGTGGCTGTTCAGCAATGTGCCGTCCAGATCGGTAAAAATCAGCAAGGGGTCATGGATTGAGAGCATTTTTTCCTCATTTTCCGTTGCAACGGCGGGCTTATTTCCAGGAAAAGTCCTAAAGCACACCCGAAAGAAGTCGAACGCTAACTGGAACCGATCCCGTCGCTTCCAGGCAGCACATGCGTTGTCACACTTTTGCTACCGAACTATTAGCGTGCTTAATCATTCATGTAAAAAATATTTACTTGTCATGCAAAAAAATTGCAGATAAGGTAAATCTCACATCAGATTTCCTGGTGTAACGAATTTTCAAGTGCTTCTTGCATAAGCAAGTTTGATCCCGACCCGTAGGGCCGGGATTTTTTTCGGCCATTCTTAACGGTTTACTTCTGTTACACTAAAATCATGAATATCCAGCTCGAATGCTTCAGCTAATTCATGCCATGTATGATATTCCCGTCCGTCTACGCTCACCCGCTCAGGATCTTCCTGGCTACGGTGAACCTCGCTTTCGCTGATTTCATTGATGGCCGCCAGTAGCGCATCTACATCGACGCTCACTTCGCGCTTGGCCGTATCACTGTACTCTTTTGCCGTTTTCATCTTCACTACCTCACGGGTTCCTGACAGCCTAAGTATAGACCGTTGAGAAAACCAGCAAACACGCCGGCAAGGCGCTGTCAGACGCAGAAAATTGTTCTACACTGGCACAAAGCGACAGGAGGAAAATGATGAAGGTGAATGATCGGGTAACCGTTAAAACGGACGGCGGTCCCCGCCGACCGGGCGTGGTACTGGCAGTGGAAGAATTTAGTGAAGGCACAATGTACCTGGTTTCGCTGGAGGATTACCCGCTCGGCATCTGGTTCTTCAATGAGTCAGGTCACCAGGATGGTATTTTTGTCGAGAAGGCGGAGCAGGACTAATTGAGCCGGACTGGAGGTACATTGCCAGTCCGGATGTCTCAGCGCATGTTAACAAAAATGCCGTTAGTGACGTTATCTGTCAGCCGTACTACATGATAGATCACTTGTTTATTATGCGTTTTTATCTTTCTTTTTATATTCCCCTTATGGGAGGATACTGTTTTTGCTTTAATATTCATTCTGTCAGAAATCTGAATGGTTCCCTGACCTTCCATCCACATTCGCAACATGCTGGATTCAGTTCGACTTAACGATAATGTTGGTAAATTTATGGTTCCTGAAATACCCGACTCTTTTTTCAGAATATCGCCAAGAATGGTATCCAGCGAGTCAGGTTTAATCGATTTCGAGCTAATCAATAAGTTTTTTCTTACTAATAAATATTCATCAAAATGCACATTAGCAATTGCCATAAAAACAATAAATAACGTGTCAGGATGTTGATTAATGATTTGCTTTATTTGTTGACTGTCTGAAGGCGTATGAATGAAACAGTCCTCATTAATAAACACCACCGAAGGCTGATGCGCGCCACAAGCGATAGCGAGTTCGTCAACGGTTTCGA
Organism: Salmonella sp. 32031103-2018-00083-FB-01-SM-01; assembly: GCF_017571995.1. NCBI lineage: Bacteria > Pseudomonadati > Pseudomonadota > Gammaproteobacteria > Enterobacterales > Enterobacteriaceae > Salmonella > Salmonella sp. 32031103-2018-00083-FB-01-SM-01. The sequence goes on along the minus strand of NZ_JAGEQL010000001.1, from coordinate 1,018,493 downwards.
TGTCGTTGATTTCCCTTTTTTTCACCCCTCTGCTGACCAGATACCCGCTTAACCCTAGCCGGGTGTAACTGCATAAATCCATAATAATCGTTGACATGGCATACCCTCACTCAATGCGTAACGATAATTCCCCTTACCTGAATAACTCACCATAATCAGACGGAACACGAATAGTCACCTTAGACAACGCTTACGCGGTTTTTCAGGCGAACTTACTATCCCGTAAAGTTACATATAATTTGCCAGGAATCATCTTAAAGTAAAGTGAATGTTGCGTTATGTGAGTGAAGTAAAAACAAATAAGGGGCAGCGGATATATCCTGGTGAATGTTTTTTAAAATTTATTTTCGGATAAACCTTAGTAAAACAGGATAAAAATTATGGGTTATTATTTATCGGCATCTCGCTAACAATATCAGCAAGCAAATTGAAAATTTCGCTGAATAAATGTTCGCAAAACGGCGCAATTAATGGCATTAGCGCGGCCATCAGCATAATGCCGACGGTGAGGGTAAGCGGGAAACCGATAACAAATATCGAGAGCTGCGGCGCCATGCGGTTTAATAGCCCCAGCGCCAGGTTGAGCGTAAGCAGGAGGGTAATGACCGGCAATGCCAGCATCAGTCCGTTTAAGAAAATGAGCCCTCCGGCCCTGGCGAGCGCCATAAATGCATTACTGTTCACCGGGTTACTACCGATGGGCAGAGTATGGAAGGTATCGACCAGCAGCGAAATAAGCCACAAATGGCCATTAAAGGTGAGAAACAGTAGCATGGCGAGCATATCCATAATACGCGCCAGAACCGGCATATTCAGGTGGCTGCCCGGGTCGACGAAGGTGGCAAAGGAAAGCCCCATTTGCAGACCGATAAACTCACCTGCGGTACGCACCGCCGCAAAGGCGAATTGCATGGTAAATCCCAGCGCAATACCGATCAGAATTTGTTGCATCGCCAGCCATAAGGCGGCAATAGAAAAAAGCGGCGTATCGTTTGCCGGTAGCGACGGCGCGATAACAAGGGTAATCATTATTCCCAACCCCAGTTTTACCCGCTTGGGAATAGCGCGCTCGCTGAGAATTGGCGCCGTTGAAATCAGCGCCAGTACGCGCAGCAAAGGCCAGAAATAGAGATGCAGCCAGTATAGCCATTGCTCGCTTGTAACCTGTATCATCGTTCTGTTTATCCGATGATATAAGGTAAATTGCTGAACAGAGTGCGTACGTAGTCCAGCAGCAGGTTGAGCATCCACGGGCCGGCAACGATAATTGCGATGAATACCGCGACGATTTTAGGGATAAACGACAGCGTCATTTCATTAATCTGAGTCGCGGCCTGCAAGATGCTGATAATGAGGCCGGTAATCAGCGCGACGAGTAACAGCGGCGCAGCCAGGGCGAGAGCGACTTTCATCGCCTCGGTGCCCATCATCATGACGGATTCAGGAGTCATTTTGCGCCTCTAACTGTAAAAGCTTTGGGCCAGCGACCCCACAAGCAATTGCCAACCATCGACCAGCACAAACAGCATCAGCTTAAACGGCAGGGCGATTGTCGCTGGCGGCACCATCATCATCCCTAACGCCATCAATACGCTGGCGATCACCAGGTCGATAATCAAAAAAGGGATAAAAATCGTAAAACCGATCTGAAATGCCGTCTTTAATTCGCTGGTGACATAAGCGGGCAGGAGGATACGCATCGGTACTGCTTCCGGTCCCTGTAACGGACCGCTATTGGCCAGACGGGCAAACAGCGCCAGATCGGCTTCGCGGGTTTGGCGCAGCATGAACGCGCGTAACGGTTGCGCGCCTTTATCCAGCGCTTCCTGCATAGAAATTTTCTGCTCGCTAAACGGCTGGTAAGCGTCCACGTAAATCTTGTCAATGACGGGCGACATAATAAAAAAGGTCAAAAACAACGCCAGTCCGAGTAACACCTGATTTGGCGGTGCCGAGGGCGTGCCCAGCGCGTTACGCAACAAGCCAAAAACAATGATGATACGCGTGAAGCTCGTCATCATCAGTAAAATCGCCGGCAGAAACGTCAGCGAGGTGATGAAAACCAGCGTCTGGACGGATAATGACCAGCTTTGGCCTCCGCCCGCTAATGGTTGGCTGATAAGCCCCGGCAGTTGCGCAGCGGCGGCGGGACTAAAAAGCCACAGACCCGCCAGAGAAAGGAATAACAAACGGCGCATCAGGATCTCCCGGAACGCTTGAGTAAGTTCTTCATCATGTTCTGGAAATCCGCCGGTGGGGCAACGGGTGCTTCCGTGTCATTCTCCGCGGGCGGCAGGGTGTGCAGCAGGTTGATCTGCGAGGCGGTCACGCCCAGTACCAGACGCGCATTTTCGACCTCGACAATCACCACGCGTTCGCGCGGGCCAAGCGAGGCGCTGGCTGACACCTTGAGTCCCCGGACGCTATTTCCTTTTGGTACGAATCCCATACGCTTAATCACCCAGGCCGCCGCCAGAATGAGCGCAATAATGCCAATTAATGCGCCGCTCACCTGCATGAGCGGCGATCCGGCTGGCGCGGTGGGCTGAGAAACCGTGGCTTCTGTCTTCATCATTAACGACTCAAACGACGCATACGCTCGGATGGCGTAATAATATCGGTGATACGTACGCCGTATTTATCCGCCACGACGACCACTTCACCCTGGGCAATCAGGTAGCCATTAATCAGGATATCCAGCGGCTCGCCCGCCAGCCCGTCCAGCGCGACGACCGACCCCTGCGTCAGACGCAACAGTTCTTTAATGGTCATTCGCGTGCGGCCCAGCTCTACGGTCAGTTTGACCGGGATATCCATAATCAGATCGATATCCTGCATAGCACCGCTGACATCGCCGCCGCCAAGCTGTTGGAAAACCGCGTCGGCGGCGCTTTTATTGGTGGTCGCTTTTTGCTCGTTTAACGCGTCAGCCCACAGATCATCCAATGCGCCAGTATTCTCATCGGACGGATTATTCATGTCACTCATTTGGGCTGTTCCTCATTCAGCGAATTCAAAATTGGGTTGATCAAATGTTCTACGCGTAGCGCATACTGTCCGTTTACGGTGCCATATTGGCTGGTGAGTACCGGAACGCCGTCCACATGAGCAATAATGCGGTCGGGTTTTTCAATCGGCAGTACATCGCCGGGTTTCAGCTTCAAAATCTGGGAAAGACGTAACGGAATATCGGCAAAATTCGCCACCAGCTCCAGTTCAGAGTGCTGAACCTGACGCACCAGGTTATCACGCCAGTTCTGATCTTCATGGCGCGAGTTTTCCAGCGGCGGGTTCACCAGCAGCTCACGCAGCGGCTCGATCATGCTAAATGGCAGACAGATGTTAAATTCACCGGTCAGATTGCCGATCTCCACATGGAACGGCGTATTGACGACGATATCGTTCGGCGAGGTGGTGATATTGGTAAATTTCACCTGCATTTCGGAACGTACATACTCCACTTCCAGCGGATTAATGGCTTTCCATGCGTCGCTATAGCCTTCCAGCGCCAGTTTCAGCATACGGTTGATGACACGCTGTTCCGTATGGGTAAACTCGCGGCCCTCGACTTTGGTCGGAAAACGGCCGTCGCCGCCGAACAGGTTATCGACGGCAATAAACACCAGACTCGGCGAGAACACCACCAGTCCGGTGCCGCGTAGCGGCTTCAGGTGGATCAGGTTCAGGTTGGTCGGTACCGGCAGGTTACGCGCAAATTCGTGATACGGCTGAATACGTATGGCACCCACGGTAATATCCGGGCTGCGGCGCAGCAGGTTAAATAATCCCATCCGGAACTGGCGTGCGAAACGCTCGTTAATAATCTCCAGCGCCTGCAAGCGTTCACGCACGACGCGACGCTGGGTATTGGGATCGTAAGGGCGAATATCGCTATCGCTTGCGATACCGGGAGTGGGTTCGTCTTTGGTGTCGCTGTCGCCGTTCAACAGCGCATCGATTTCAGCCTGAGAAAGAATACTATCGCCCATATCGTTACCGCAGAATAAAAGCTGTATAAAGCACGTCAGTGACGACCTGTTTTGGTTGTCCGGCAACGAGCGGCGCGGCCAGCGTCTCTTTAATGGCGGCAATCAGTTTTTGTTTGCCAGCTTCTGTTGAGAGCTCGGCGGCATTCTGACGGGAAAACAACAACAGCAGACGGCTGCGCACTTCCGGCAGATATTCATTTAATCGCGCGCGCGTCGCTTCGTCTTTCAGACGCAGGGTCACGCCGATATACAACACGCGATCCGCATCGCCCAGATTGACGGTAAACGTATCCAGCGCAAAAAATACCGGCGCGGGCGGCGGAGCCGGTTCCGCTTTAGCGTTCGTGGTCGGTTGCTGCTGCATACGCCAGTAGCTATAACCGGCGGTCGCGCAGGCGGCGAGGGTAATCAACACCAGCAAAGGTATCCAAATCGAGCGTTTGCTCTTTTTGTTAATCGCGGAGTCAGTCATCTGATACGGGCTTCCTGTTTCGGTACTGCTTATTGGCTGATTATCCCGTGTCCTGTCCACGACAAAGCGTGGAAAAGACGCGGATAATCATGCTACCTCTGGCGTTAGGCGAAGATATCCACTGCGCCATTGCCGCGCGCGGCGGCCTGAAGCGAGGCCGGCGCCGCTAACGCTATGTCATCTTCAGCGCCAAACGCGTCCGGGTGTTGGGCGCGGGCAGACTGCTGTTGCGACGAAGACTGCTGCTGTCCGGCAAAGCTTTCGCTACTGATACTGCTTTGTCCCAACTGAATGCCGCTTTCCGCCAACTGAGTGCGCAACATGGGCAGGGCGGCTTCCAGCGCGGCGCGGACATGGCTGTGCGGCGATACCATCTGGAGCTGCGCCTGATTGTCATCCAGCTTGAGCGAAATATGCACCTGACCTAACTCTTCCGGATGCAATCGAAGCTGCGCGCTTTGCTGTCCCTGACGCGTAAATAACATGACCTGCTGACTGAACGTTTGCTGCCATTCATGGCTGCCTAACGGCGCGCTGAGTACCGGGGCTGAGGCGACAGGTAGCGGTTGCGGTTGCGCCGTGGCGCTGCTGAGCGTCGGCATTGCCGCGCCATGCGTTACTGGCGCGGACGGGCTATCCACCTCCACTTTCGCGCTGGTCGCGGCGGCAGCGACCACCAGCGGCGTCAGTGCTGGACCCGTGGCGCGATCGTCGCTGGCGCGCGCAAGCGACGCCTCGGTTTTCCCTTTTTCATGCTCGCTAAAAGAGAGCGTATGTGTCTCTTCCTGCGGCGCCGATGGCATGTCGCCGCGCAACAGTGACGGCAAGGCGATGTGATTTTCAGCCGGCGTCTCTCCGGCGACAGGCGTCGCGACAGGTTGTCCGGGCAGCATGGCGAATAAGGCGCTCAGACTGGCAAGATCCTCATCGCTCAGCGCGGGCGTTTTCTCATCATGCTGCGCCGTTTTACTCAATGCGGCCAGAGCGCTGGTTTTCAACGATGGCGTTAGCGTAGACAGTAGATGCTGCGCTTGTGTCAGATCGGTAAGCGTTTCATCCGTCGCATTCGCTTTTTGCGCCAGCAGGTCGGCAAGCTTCACCGCCTGGCCCGGCTCGCCATGTTGGGTCAGTAGCTCTTTCGATAACTTGCCGCCTGCCGCCTGTAAATCGGCCAGCGTGATGCGGGCGTCTTTGCCCTGTGCGCCGTCTGCGCCTAACGCGCCCGCCAGGAGCGCCAGAAAGTCCTCGGCTGAACCGGTGGTTTTTCCTGACGTCAGACCCGCGGTCATGTCGGTATCGGTGGTGATCAGTTGGGGCAGGGTGATCATTCGGGTTTCCTCATTGCTGCACGCTGAGCAAATTCATCCATCTTTTTCTGATCCATGCGGTTTTCAGCTAACAGCGCTGCCGCGGTTTGTCGGTCCTGTAAGGTTTGCCAGGCCTGAAGTCGCTGCTTTTTCTCACGCCAGCTCTTCAGCGCCAGGTCGACTTTTTGCGTCCACTGCGTAAGCTGGAGGCGATGCTGCTCTATCGCCTTTTCCAGTGTCTGAATAAACTGCTGATAGTTGATCCAGCGATTACTGGCGATGCCGTTGCCCATATCGGTGTTCAAATTACTGCGATACTCATTCTGATAATCGATCAGCATTTTGAGCTGTTCTTCCGCCTGTTGGCAGCCGCGACGCATTTCGCCCAGTAAACGCGCCGCGTCATCTACCTCTTTTTCGGCCAGATCTTTGAGTGTTTCCAGAGCGCCATGTTGTGCCATGATCGTCGCCCTCCTGCTTTATCACACCGTCGGGAAAATTAAATCGAGCGCCTGCAGAGAGTCTTCCCAGTCGGCCCGTTCAAAAATACCTTGCTGTAAAAACGCTTCCAGTTGCGGCCATAAGGTAATGGCTTTATCGAGCATCGGATCGCTGCCTTTGGCATAAGCGCCGACGCTGACCAGATCGCGGTTACGCTGGAAACTGGAAAGCAACTGTTTAAATAGCCGTACCCGCGCATAGTGCTGCTCGGTAATGAGCGCGGTCATCGCCCGGCTGATTGACGCCTCGATATCAATGGCCGGATAGTGCCCGGCCTCCGCCAGACGGCGGGACAAGACAATGTGCCCGTCGAGGATTGCGCGTGCCGAGTCGGCAATGGGATCTTGTTGGTCGTCCCCCTCGGTCAACACGGTATAAAACGCGGTGATAGAGCCGCCGCCATGGATACCATTACCGGCACGCTCGACCAGCGCCGGTAGCTTTGCGAACACCGAGGGCGGATAACCTTTGGTGGCTGGCGGTTCGCCGATTGCCAGCGCAATTTCACGCTGCGCCATCGCATAGCGCGTCAGCGAATCCATAATCAGCAACACATGCTGTCCGCGATCGCGAAAGTCTTCGGCGATGCGGGTGGCATAGGCGGCGCCCTGCATTCGCAGCAGCGGCGAAACATCCGCCGGGGCGGCAATCACCACCGAACGCGCGCGACCGTCGGGGCCGAGAATATTTTCGATAAAATCTTTAACTTCGCGGCCACGTTCGCCGATAAGTCCCACGACAATCACGTCCGCCCGCGTGTAGCGCGCCATCATGCCAAGCAGAACCGACTTACCGACGCCGGAACCGGCAAAGAGTCCCATACGCTGACCGCGCCCTACGGTTAACAACGCGTTGATAGCGCGTACGCCGGTATCCAACACATGTTCGATTGGCGTTCGCTGTAGCGGGTTAAACGGCGGCGTGATTAACGCGCCGGTTTCCAGCGTATCCGGCGCAGGCAGTCCGTCGAGCGGTTTACCGCCGCCATCCAGCACCCGACCAAGCAGGGCCGGGCCGAGCGGTAGCTGTTTGCCGCTTTGCAGACCGTCGCCATGTCCGTTACGGGCGTAAACGCGGGCACCGGGCAGAATGCCTTCGACCTCTTCCAGCGGCATTAAAAACAGACGCTGGCCGTTAAAACCGACGACTTCCGATTCCACCTCTTTGGTTTCAGGGCCGTCCTGGCGCTCAATAATGCAGGTGGCGCCCAGCGGAAGCTGGAGACCGGTGGCCTCCAGTACCAGGCCCGTGGCGCGGGTTAAACGTCCATAACGACGCACCGCCGGCAATAACGCCATTTTTGCTTCAAAGTTGTCGAGCGCGGTAAGCCAGCGGGTCAGACGCGTGGTCATCAGAGCACTCCCGGTGCCGCCAGGCGACACAACTCTTGCCAGCGAGTAGCGACGCTGGCGTCCAGATCGCCCTCATCGGCAGAGACTTTACATCCGCCGTGATGCAACGTTGGATCGCCGCGTAACCGCCATCCGTGAAGGCTGAGCGTGGCGCCCAGCATCTCTTCCACCCGCTGTAAGTCGTCCGGATGCACGCGCAACTGCGGCTTGCCGCTAAAGAGCGGCTCTTGCTGCAACAGTTGTTGGATCTGTTTAATCAGCGCCGAGTTGTCCACCGCCGGCGTTTGGCCGATGACCTGACGCGCAGCCTCCAGGGCCATTTGCATCAGCCGTGAGGCGATAACGCTATCGAGCGCGTCAAGCGTGTTCTGAAACTCGCTCACTAACTGCTGCATGCGGGCATGAATCGGCGCCTGCTGCGTCTGCGCCTGAGCTTGTCCTTGCTCCAGCCCCTGCGCTAACCCTTCCTGGTATCCCTGCGCGTGTCCTTTTTGCCGTCCCTCCGCCAGCCCGGCGTTATAACCTTGTTCATGGGCCTGTATTTTTAACTGCGCCAGCTCCTGCTCCAGCTGCTGTTCGGCAGTGAGTTCGGGCTCCGGCGTATCGTCTGTCAAGGTCACGTTATCAGCCTCAACCGGCACAAATGTTTCTGGCGGCGGGGCGAGATCGTCGGGGGTCCAGACTTGCCACGGCAATTCATTAGACATAGGTATCCTCGCCGCTGCCAATCACCATTTCGCCGGTTTCCGCCAGACGACGCACAATAAGCAGAATCGCTTTCTGCTCGTTTTCCACCTGAGACAGACGAACCGGGCCACGGTTGGCAAGGTCGTCGCGCAGGATATCGGCGGCGCGCTGGGACATATTGCGCAGGAACTTCTCGCGTAATGGCGGTTCGGCGCCTTTCAGAGCGATCAGCAGCGATTCGGAATCCACTTCCTGCAACAGACGCTGGATACTGCGATCGTCCACATCCACCAGATTTTCGAACAGGAACATCTCGTCGATGATTTTCTGCGCCAGTTCGCCGTCGAATTCGCGCACAGCGGTAATAACCGCTTCTTCCTGCTGCGTTTTCATCAGGTTGATAATTTCCGCCGCGGTTCTTACACCGCCCATTTTGCTGCGTTTCAGGTTCTGACCATCGAGCAGGCCATTCAGCACTTCGGTCAACTCCGCCAGCGCCGCCGGCTGTACGCCGCCAAATGTCGCGATACGCAGCATCACATCATGACGCAGTCGTTCGTCAAACAGCGCCAGAATATCGGCGGCCTGACTGCGTTTGAGGTGGACCAGAATGGTGGCGATAATCTGCGGGTGCTCGTCGCGAATCAGGTCGGCGGCGCTCTGCGGTTCCATAAAGTTGAGCGTTTCGATACCGCTGGTGGTATCGCGCGTTTCCAGAATATCTTCCAGCAGGCTGGAGGCGCGTTCTTCGCCCAGCGCTTTAACCAGTACGGAGCGCAGGTATTCGTTGGCGTTAATATTCAGCGCGGCGAACTGCTCCGCTTCTTGCTCAAACTCTGATAGTACGTCCGTCAGTTGTTTGTTGGAGATCTGACGCACGTTAGCCATCGCCGTACTTAACGCCTGTACTTCGCGGGTGGAGAGGTGTTTAAACACCTCTGCCGCCCGGTCTTCGCCAATGGTCATCAACAAAATGACGCTTTTATCGGTACCGCTAAGATTACTCATGATCGTTACTCATCCACTGGCGAATGACCAGCGCCACCACGCGCGGATCGTTGTCTGACATTTCGCGAATACGCTGGCTCATCACCTCAGCGCCCAGACGCTGGTTAGCCCGGCGTTGCTGGAGCTGCTCGTCTTTGCTAAGGCGTACTTCCACGGCTTCTTCGGTTTCCTGGCGAACCTGCGCCTGTTCCTGCGCCGCTTTCGCTTCTTCAACACGGCGCGTCAACTGCGGACGTACCGCTTTGCGCCACAGAATCCAGGCCACCACCAGTACCAGCAACCAGCGACCTGCCGCGAGCAACTGATCGATAAAGGACTGCTGTTGCCAGAAGGGCAGTTCGCCGCCGGTGTTATCCACTGCGCTAAACGGTGAATTCACCACGTTTAGCGTATCGCCGCGTTTATCAGAAAAACCCATCGCTTCACGGGTTAAATCCTCGATCTGTTTCATCTGATCGGCGGTCAATGGCAGCGGTTTGCCATCTGCCAGCGTTTTGTAATTCACCACGACGGCCACGGAGAGACGCTCAATATCGCCCACATTCATTTTGGTGTGACGAATGGTGCGGTCCACTTCGTAGTTACTGGTTTCATTACGCTGTGTATTGCGCGGGCCAGCACTGTTACTGTTGGTACTGGTGCTGGTTTGTGGCGTATTCTGCGCGTTTTGTTGATTGGTCGGCGGCGTGGCGATCGGCGCCTCGTTAGGCGGCGCTGGTTGGTTCGACAGCGCGCCAGGCACGCCGCCGGGATAGCCCGCGCCTACCTGTTCGCTAATATTCAACTGACGTGAACGCAGGGTGGCCTTCGACGCATCGCCGTTCGGGCTGTAGTGCTCTTCCGTCTGTTCTTTATTGGCAAAATCCAACTGGGCGGTTACCTGAGCGTGAACATTACCGTTCCCGACGATAGGCGACAGAATGGCTTCGATACGGCGTTGGATGCGGCTTTCCACATCATTAGCAAATTTTAATTGCGCGTCATTAAGGTCGCGACCGCTGGTATTGGATTGCGTGAGCAGATGACCGGATTGATCGACCAGAGTGACGTTTCCTGGCGGCAAACCGGCGACAGCGCTGGAAACCAGATGTACCACGGCGCTAATTTGTCCTTCATCCAGCGCCCGTCCCGGTTCCAGTGTGACGGTGACGGAGGCGGAAGGGGATTTTTGTTCCCGCACAAATAGTGACGGCTTTGGCATCGCCAGGTGAACACGGGCGCTTTTTACCGGACCCAGCGTCTCGATCGTCCGGGCCAGTTCACCTTCCAGCGCGCGCTGGTAATTCACCTGCTCGCTGAACTGACTGATACCGAATTTTTCCTGATCAAGCAGTTCAAAGCCTACCGCGCCGCCTTTAGGCAGCCCCTGCTGCGCCAGACGCAGACGCAGTTCATGCACTTTGTCGGCGGGCACTTCAATCGCGCCGCTGCCATTGGCAAAGCGATAGGGGATATTCATCTGGGTCAACTGCGCGACGATCGCGCCGCCGTCCTGATCGGAAAGGTTGCTAAATAGCGTGCGGTAATCGGGCGTTTTGGCCCACAGCACCATCGCAACGACGATCGCCACGGCAGCGGAACCCGCCACAATTAACGGAATTCGGGGATTCGCGCGTAGGCGATTAAGCCACTCGAGAGGTTTAGGTTGGGTTGCAGTCGATGCAGTCGCACTCATCTCGCACCTCGTGACTGATCGTGGACGGCGTTTTTTGCAAAGTGGAACAAGACTCACTCCCGGGTCAGCAAACTCGAAAAATTGACGGTCTCATTATTTGTGGTTTCGAATTTTTCTATGCGCTAAAAACCGAGGTTTTTTATCGTTATTTAACGCCTTTATCTTATTGACAAACTGGTAATCTCTGCTGCGTAAAAAATCATCCAGGGGAATAGCATGGCAGCAATACAGGGGATTGAAGGGGTTATTAGCCAGTTACAGGCGACGGCGATGGCCGCGCGCGGGCAAGACACGCACTCGCAGTCGACGGTGAGTTTTGCCGGCCAGCTACATGCTGCGCTGGATCGTATTAGCGACAGACAGACGACGGCGCGCGTTCAGGCGGAAAAATTCACTCTGGGTGAGCCGGGCATTGCGCTTAATGACGTGATGGCTGATATGCAAAAAGCGTCCGTCTCCATGCAAATGGGGATTCAGGTGCGCAATAAGCTGGTCGCCGCGTATCAGGAAGTCATGTCCATGCAGGTTTAAGCCAGGGCTGAAAACCCATCCGCAACGAACTCCCGGGCGCTTACCTAGGTCAGCGGCGGGGGACGCGACGCCCATGCAACCAGTGCGTGATTATGTGGGCTTGTTTTTTGCGAGGCGCGCTCATTTTATTGATAAGCGGGTTGCACATTGTTGCAGGGACTTATTAAAAATAGGGTACGCCTGTTTACTGACGCCATTCATTCCTACTATTCGTTCTGAGGCTATTGTCATTGAGTTTGCAATCCAGAATGTTCCTGCAATATATGCGCCGTTGCGATAATACACGGTAAATTCTTTACTAATGCCTGGAATATCTGTTTCATGGAGATCCAGTATATACCCATACGGGGACAGATTATCAGCGAGACAGTGGGCAATGGCGCTCGGATGTGCATTGACCACTGTGACGGGTGAGTAACGGGCAGCGGCAAGACAGACGACTCCAATAATGGAGATGAAAATAATTTTTATCATTTTTTTGGCTTCTGCTGTGCATAAATAAATCATCACCTGATAATGTCAGTGAGTAAAAATATAAATACCTGATAGTCTTTTATGACGTAGAGGGAAAATAATAATTGTTTTATGTTTTGCTTAAAATAGTCATGGGTTTTTCATCGACTCAGACAAAATTAAAACGGTATACGTTATATAATAGATTTATGCCACGGCGCACAAGACGACCTTGTCTGATTTCTTTTATGCGTTTTAGATTTTTGCCGGTTACGCCGTAAAAGGTCTCCCGCCGTAACGTACAGCGGGAGCATGCGTTTATTTTTGAATCAGATAACGAATTGTCGGGCCATCCTGCTGGATATCCAGCACCGTATAGCCGTGATTGCGCGCATCCAGTGGAATATTATTAATGGACTGCGGACAGTCGCTCACCACCTCCAGGATCTCCCCTTTTTTTAGCTGCGGCATCGCTTCCAGAGTGGCGACCGCCGGGTACGGACAAGGTTCGCCAACCATATCCAGACGGTAATCAGGGACGATATTTTTCATACAGATTCCTTAGCAGGCGTCAGCCCCGCACGGCGGAAAAAACGTTTTTCCCAGCCGATAATTAACATCAGCGCGGCAAATAATAACAGGTAGGTGACCAGCAGACCGCCCAGCGGACCAAAGGTATTCAGCAGGTTAACTTTATCCCAACTGGTCGCCAGCGCGGGCGCGAAATCATCCCAGTAGTAAGCCAGGATGGTTGAACCGATGACATTGCCGAGGCCCACCCACCAGTAATGCACCTGGCCTTCTACGGCGCGGTACATCCAGCCGGTTTCGCAGCCGCCCGCCAGCACGATGCCAAAACCGAACAGCAGTCCGCCAATGATCGCATTCGGGCCAGCCCACATAATTTTAGGTGCAACGCCCAACTGCACGTAGCTGAAAATACCAATGGCGCTGACCGCCATGCCGAAAATAATCGCTTTCGCCATATGGGCGCGTCCGGAGATCCACAGATCGCGAAAGGCCGAGGTAAAGCAGATTTGCGCGCGCTCGATCAGCAGCCCAAACCCGACGCCGAACAGCATCGCCAGCCCTAGTTTCGGCTGATGCATTGCCGTTAATAACGCCCAGCCAATCATGCCGATAAAGACCAGCATACCGAGCCTGAAACGCCGTCTTGCCTGATCCGGTTTCTGCGTCAGTGGCGAAGCCGCGGAGACCTTTTGCATTTTCACCGGTATGCGAAATATCGGCAGCAACGTAAAGCGGGCGCCGAACCAGGAGCCGATAGCGGTCGCCAGCGCAAAGAACCACGCGTGTAGGGAGAACTGCGGGATCCCGGTAAAAAAGGCGGCCAGGTTACACCCCATCGCCAGACGCGCGCCGAAGCCAGCGATCATGCCTCCGACCACCGCCTGTACGATACGGATTCGGCTGCGCGGCATACGCAGTTTTACGTTGTTGGCCCACAGCGCCGCGGCGAAGCAGCCGCCGAACATGCCGAGGATCATCATGCCGTCGATACGCGTCAGCGGCGTACCTTCCAGATGAATCAGCTTGTAGTAGCCCCACTGTTCGGCATGAACGCCAAAAAGCTGCAAAATTTGCCCGCCCCAGCGGGTAAATTCGCCCGTCACGGCCCAAAACGTGCCGGTGATGCCAAAATAGTAGGTAGAGAGAATACCGGCTGCGATCACCGCAGGGGCCGGCGCCCAGAATTTAATTAACCAGGTTTGCTTGAAGTGTTGCCATGACATGTGTTTAGCCTCTGAACTCAGAAGGTGTGAAACAAGAAGTGCGCATACTACACCGATCACAGAATTTGCCTACACCTAATAAGCGGTAATACCGACTGGATCAAATTGCGGCCAGCGCCTGGAAAGGCTGGCGGCGTCAGGGCTTTAATGCCACAATTCTTCTTTCTTCTGATGCAGGATGAATGATGAAAAAAGTAGCGATCGTTGGCGCATTGCTGGTTCTGGCCGGATGCGCCGAGGTGGAAAACTATAATGATGTGGTGAAAACGCCCGCGCCGGCCGGTCTGGAAGGGTACTGGCAGTCAAAAGGCCCGCAACGTAAGCTGGTGAGCCCTGAAGCTATCGCCAGCCTGGTAGTGACTAAAGAAGGCGATACGCTGGACTGCCGCCAGTGGCAGCGCGTTATTGCTCTGCCGGGCAAGCTGACCATGCTCTCCGATGACTTAACCAATGTTACGGTTAAGCGTGAGCTCTATGAGATTGAGCGCGACGGGAATACCCTGGAATATGATGGCATGACGCTGCAACGGGTCGCTCGTCCGACGCCGGAGTGCGCCGCCGCGTTAGAAAAAACGCCGCTGCCGACGCCGCTGCCGTAATTTCGCTTCCCGGCAGCGCTCTGCCGCCGGGAACGCTCATCACATGTCCTCAATGATCCACACGCTGACGCTGCCTGCGTTGCAGAAGAACGTCGCTTCGCCTTGATCATTAGTTACAATATGCTCACTGCGGTTTCCCAGAAAATCACGCCAGGTCTTGTTAGCGTAATTGTCGCCGAGCAGGAGGGTTTTTTCACCGTCGTCGCCATTGGAAAGTACAACCACACAGCCTGGATTCTCTTCAGTACCGCTGCGACTAAAGGCGATACAGTTAGGATGATCGAAAAAGAGAGTTTGTATACCGTGCGCAAAACGCTGACGAGCAAGGATCAGCCGATCCAGTTGGTTAATCACCGGCATGTCGACCCGACAGGTCTCGCCATTTTCGCCGTTATCCTCATAGCTGGCGCCGTATAAATCGGGATAAAACACCGACGGTACGCCGTTTTCACGAAGCAGGATCAGCGCATAGGCCAATGGTTTGAACCAGGGTTCTACCGGCGCTTCCAGCGCCTGTAACGGTTGTGTATCGTGGTTAGCGACCAGCGTCACCGCATGAAAAGGGTCGGCTTCTACCAGCGTGCCGGTGAATATGTGGCGCATGTCATACTCCGCGCCCTGGCGCGAGGCTTCATGAAATTTCATCTGCAACGGCGCGTCGAACAGCATGGTTTTCCCGTCGACCTGATCGATGTACGTTTGCAGTTTATCCACTTCATGCGACCAGTATTCTGCGACAATAAACAGCGGTTTTGGTGCAACCGCCTGTACATGCTCAATCCATTCTTTATAAAACCAGGCGGGTATATGTTTTACCGCGTCCAGGCGAAAGCCGTCACAGTGGGTTTGTTCCATGACCCAACGAGCCCAATATTTAATCTCTTCCGTAACCGCGTGATTGCGAAAATCGATATTTTCACCCATCAGATAGTCGAAATTACCCATCTCATCATCAACCTGATCGTTCCAGCCATCGCCGGTATAGTCATTGACGATCTTAAAAATGCCGTCTTCGTCGGGATTCTCGATGTGATCAATGCCGCTGAAACAGTGATAGTCCCAAATAAAGTTGGAATACTGGCCCGCGCGGGCAGGGAAGGTGTAGCGCGTCCAGCCTTCGCATTCAATGATGTTGTCATCGATTTGCGTGCGGTCATCCTGATTCACGCGCTGAACGCGAATACGTTCTTTTTCGTCTGCGCCCATTTTGTGGTTCACGACGACGTCGAGCAGCACCGCAATATTATTTTTTTTGAGCGCGTCTATCGCCGCCAGTAACTGGCGTTTATCGCCGTACTTTGTCGCGATAGTTCCTTTTTGGTCAAATTCGCCGAGGTCAAACAGGTCGTAGGTATCATAGCCTACGGAATAGCCGCCGGAGGCGCCTTTACAGGCGGGCGGTAGCCAGACCATATTGATACCGATATCATTCAGCCCATCAGCACGTTCCGCCAGCTCAGACCAGAGTTTACCGCCGTCGGGATAATACCAGTGGAAGTACTGCAATAACGTGGGGTTTTTCATCTTCCGTGCTCCAGAAGTCGTTTAGCCGACCTCTGGAGTATGGAAGAATTTTCATACGAGACGGGAAAATATTATGAGGCGCCAGGCGCGTCTGGCACGAGTAACATACCGGAAAGACGGCCATAAGCGTTGTTGAGTGATTTTTGGCGGGTGGATTGTCCGATCAAACTACTCAGTTCATCCAGTCGCTGTTGCAGCAGCCCTTTCAGGAGCTGCTCATTATCCAGCGTTTGTTTGATGTATCCGGCGACCATATCCTGAATACTTCGCGTAATGCCCGGTGGAGTTTGCTTTTCCATCACCGTTTCAATACTTTGCAGATAGGAGACCTCTTGTTGCAGTAAGAGATCCCATTCACCTCGCTGCGCAAGTTCAAGCAGCGATTGACTGAGCAGCGCAATACGCTGCCAACGGTTGATAAACTCCACGGTTGAGGTCATTAACGAGACTCCTGGAAAGATGCTTTCGGTGAAATCTGTTTCCAGGCTTCTGCAATATTGCTGAGTAACCCTTCCACTTCTTCGATGGCCTGAGCGTCGTTACGCAAATTAGCCTGCAGTAAACGGCGAATCATATAGTCGTATAGCTCGGAAAGATTCGTCGCAATCTCACCGCCTTTTTCCTGATCGAGGCCGGCTTTCAGCCCGTTATCGATAATATTAATGGCTTTGCTTAACGCTTCACCTTTCGCGACAACATCGCCTTGTTCTAAAAACAGGCGAGCGCGCACCAGAGCGCTATTCGCGCCATCAAACAACATTTCAATCAACTGATGCGGGCTGGCGCTCATCACGGCGCTTTCCACGCTGACTTGCGCATAAGCTTTGATACCGCTCGCGGTGTACATGGTGACCTCTGTTATCAGGACTTGTTCATAGCTGTAAATTGCTGGGTCAAATAACTACTGGTGTTATTCAGTTTACTCATCATGGTATCCAGTTGGGTAAACTGGGCCTTGTAACGGGCAACGGTTTCATCGATGCTGTTGCTAACGGACAGGTACTGTTTCGTCAGGCTTTTCAGCGTGGCGTTAACGTTGTCCTGCGCATTATCAATAATGCCGTCATCCGCCAGATAACTTTTCACTTCGGTGGCAATTTTGGTGGTGATCCCCGTTTCTTTACCATCGCCCACCAGCAGCTCACGCGCTGCGGCTGTGTTATCTTTCAGTACTTTGGTCAGCTTATCATCATCAATCTTCAGTTTGCCGGAAGTCCCATCCTGAGTGATGCCAATTTCCGCCATTGTTTTGAACGCAGAATTACTGCCGCTATTGGCAAATTGTGCCCGAATCCCGGTCTGGATAGTACGAACCACACTATCGCCTAACAGCGCGCCGTTTTTATCGCTGGCTTCTTCGCCCGGCTCAACGGCGGTATATTTGGTTAACGAGCTAAAGGTATCCACCAGCGAGTTATAGGCATCCACCCAGGATTTAATCGCCTCTTTCGCCTTGGTATCATCTTTCGTTACCGTCACGGTCGCGTCGGTCACTTTCTTCGTCAGGGTGAGCGTAATTCCCTGAGGGGCGTCGGTTACGGTATTGCTCTGACGTTCAATGTCGATGCCGTTTACGTTCAGCTTCGCGTTTTCTGCTTTCACCAGCTCTTGCATATTGCCGGTATTGGTGGTGCTGTCATAAGCGAGTAGATCGTTAAGTTTTGTATCGCCTTCCACCGTGATCTTCATCGTATTGTCGGTACCGCTATTGGCGGTAAGCACCAACTGGAATTCGTTCTCTTTGACCTTAACGATACTGGCGGCGATACCGCTGTCGGCGTCATTGATGGCGTCACGGATCGCCTCCATGGAGGTGTCGCCTTTATCCAGCTTAATTTCCAGCGGCTCTTTACGTCCCGGCTGTTCAATTTTAATTGTCCGGGACGTGACCGACGTATCGCCCAACTGCTCTTTGGTGGTCGCGAAGGTGGTTTTTGTCGCCAGCGACTGTGCGGCGGCAAGCTGGGTTACGTTAATCTTATAAGTCCCTGCAGCAGCGCCAGCGGTAGTACTGACTTTGAGGTCCTCCGTCGTGCTGGACGCCACGGTAGACTTAAATAAATCCGCTTTATTTAACGCGGTATTTGCCGTCTGGAATTTTTCTAATGCGCTTTTCAATGTGCCATAGGCGGTTAGCTTTGCCGAATTCGCGCTCTGCTGTTTGGTAATTGGCGTTAAGCGTCCTTTTTCGTTCTTTGTCAGGTCTGTCAACAACTGGTCTAACGGTAAGTTTGATCCCACACCTAATGATGAAATTGAAGCCATGCCTTCTTCCTTTTTGATTGCAAACAGTAGTTAAGCGCGTTATCGGCAATCTGGAGGCAAAGTTTAATGATAATTTTGCAAAAATAATGCGCGGAATAATGATGCATAAAGCGGCTATTTCGCCGCCTAAGAAAAAGATCGGGGGAAGTGAAAAATTTTCTAAAGTTCGAAATTCAGGTGCCGATACAAGGGTTACGGTGAGAAACCGTGGGCAACAGCCCAATAACATCAAGTTGTAATTGATAAGGAAAAGATCATGGCACAAGTCATTAATACAAACAGCCTGTCGCTGTTGACCCAGAATAACCTGAACAAATCCCAGTCTGCTCTGGGTACCGCTATCGAGCGTCTGTCTTCCGGTCTGCGTATCAACAGCGCGAAAGACGATGCGGCAGGTCAGGCAATTGCTAACCGTTTTACCGCGAACATTAAAGGTCTGACTCAGGCTTCCCGTAACGCTAACGACGGTATCTCTATTGCGCAGACCACTGAAGGCGCGCTGAACGAAATCAACAACAACCTGCAGCGTGTGCGTGAACTGGCGGTTCAGTCTGCTAACAGCACCAACTCCCAGTCTGACCTCGACTCCATCCAGGCTGAAATCACCCAGCGTCTGAACGAAATCGACCGTGTATCCGGCCAGACTCAGTTCAACGGCGTGAAAGTCCTGGCGCAGGACAACACCCTGACCATCCAGGTTGGTGCCAACGACGGTGAAACTATCGATATCGATCTGAAGCAGATCAACTCTCAGACCCTGGGTCTGGATACGCTGAATGTGCAGAAAAAATATGATGTTGATAACACGGCTGTCACGAACCCTAATTATGTTGATGGTGCAGCGTTAAGCACTACGATGCCTACTGCGGCTGAGATTAAAACGGCTATTGGCACTGGTGCGGGAACTCCGGCAGTTAAAGGTAATGAAGTTCAATTTGATAAGAGCACTGGGAAGTATTACGTTGAAATTGAAGGATATTCAGCTCCTGATGCAGCTAAAAACGGCATTTATGAAGCCAAAGTTGCTGATGATGGCACAATATCTTTGGAGACTGGGACCAAAAAAATTGGCACCGCAATGCCTGCTGGTGCTGAAGTTATTACTCACGTGCAGAAAAAAGATCAACCAGTTGTTGTTGATGCCAGCGTTAAAGATGCTCTAAAAGCTGGTGGGGTAGATGATGCAGTTGCAGATACCGCGCAATTAGTCAAAATGTCTTACACTGATAAGAATGGTAAAACAATTGAAGGCGGTTATGCGCTTAAAGCTGGCGATAAGTATTACGCCGCAGATTACGATGAAGCGACAGGAGCAATTAAAGCTAAAACCACAAGTTATACTGCTGCTGACGGCACTACCAAAACAGCGGCTAACCAACTGGGTGGCGTAGACGGCAAAACCGAAGTTGTTACTATCGATGGTAAAACCTATAATGCCAGCAAAGCTGAAGGTCACAACTTTAAAGCACAGCCTGAACTGGCGGAAGCAGCCGCTAAAACCACCGAAAACCCGCTGGCTAAAATTGATGCCGCGCTGGCGCAGGTTGATGCGCTGCGTTCTGACCTGGGTGCGGTACAGAACCGTTTCAACTCCGCTATCACCAACCTGGGCAATACCGTAAATAACCTGTCTTCTGCCCGTAGCCGTATCGAAGATTCCGACTACGCGACCGAAGTCTCCAACATGTCTCGCGCGCAGAT
The DNA here is from genome assembly GCF_017571995.1 of Salmonella sp. 32031103-2018-00083-FB-01-SM-01. Classification (NCBI taxonomy): domain Bacteria; kingdom Pseudomonadati; phylum Pseudomonadota; class Gammaproteobacteria; order Enterobacterales; family Enterobacteriaceae; genus Salmonella; species Salmonella sp. 32031103-2018-00083-FB-01-SM-01. Next base: position 998,675 of record NZ_JAGEQL010000001.1, on the reverse strand, counting down.
TCTGCAGCAGGCTGGTACTTCCGTTCTGGCGCAGGCGAACCAGGTTCCGCAAAACGTCCTCTCTTTACTGCGTTAATCCGGCGATTGATTCACCGACACGTGGTACACAATCAAGGCAGCGAAAGCTGCCTTTTTTAATTCCGGAGCCTGTGTAATGAAAGAAATCACCGTCACTGAACCTGCCTTTGTCACCCGCTTTTCCTGTTCTGGCTCGGCCTGCCGCGACCACTGTTGTAAGGGCTGGAAAATCACGCTGGATAAGACGACGGTTAAAAAGTATCTCGCCAGTAAAGACGCGACGATTCGTACCATCGCGCAAGATAATATTATTCTGCTGAAAAAGAACAACAGCCACTGGGGCGAAATTAAGCTGCCTTCGGCGCTGGGGAATTGTCCCTATCTGGATGAGGACCGTCTGTGCCGGGTACAAAAAACGTTAGGCGCAAAGGCATTAAGTCATACCTGTTCCTCTTTCCCGCGGGCGCACCATACCTATAAAAATGAGGTACGTAACTCCCTGAGTCTTGCCTGCCCGGAGGTGACGTCCCGCATTTTAAACGATCCTGACGCGATGGCGCTCGGCGAAAAAACTATCATTCAGCAGACATTCAATACTGCGCCGTTATTCCCAGCGCAGCAAAAGTTACTCAATCTGTTTTGCCTGAGTCTGATCAACCATGCCAACAGCAGTACGGAAGCCGCGCTCTATGCGTTGATTAAATTTGTCATGTATACGCAGAAATTTGCCAAAATAGATGATGCCGCGCTGGGCGAACTGGAACAGGTGTATGCCGCGTTACTTGAACAGTTGCAGACCGGCGTGCTGGCGCAGGAGTTAATGAATATCGCGCCGGACAGCAAGGTAAAAACCTCGCTGGTATTGCAGATGCAGGACTATTTCCGCTCGCTCCCGCTTAGTCGTGGCAGTGTTATCCTCGATCACTATATCCAGTGCCTTCTGCGGGTGCTGACGGCGGAAGAGGGCGTCTCAATGGAGCAGAAGGTTAGCGATATTGAGTCCTCATTAGCGCGCTGTTTACAGGCGGATGAGCAGCAGAAGAACTGGGCTTTCAGAAATTTAATTCTCTATAAAATTTGGGAAAATAATTTCCCCAACCAGCCGAATGTCGACCCGTTACGCGCGCTGTATATTATCGTGGCGGAATATGCGTTTATTAAGCTATTAACGGCAGCCAGCGTGTATGAGCGCGGGCGGCTTGAGTGGGATGACGTTACCAATATTGTGTATAGTTTTCACTCCCGCAGCCAGCATAACAGCGAGGTGGCGGCGAATTTTCATCGCCATATAGAAACGGTGCGTACTGGCGACGATCTGTCGATGATTCATCTTCTGACATAGTTTTGTTCGGGGTGGGCTTTTGCGCATCCCGTTTATCCTATCTGGCTGATTTTATTCTGCTCTTTGAACCGCTAAAAAGGCGCTACAGGTTACATAAGTGAAATAACCCTTCTTTTATAGCCTTATTCCTTCGATAGAACCCTCTGTAGAAACGGATAATCATGCCGATAACTCATTTAACGCAGGGCTGTTTATCGTGAATTCACTGTATACCGCTGAAGGTGTAATGGATAAACACTCGCTGTGGCAGCGTTATGTACCGCTGGTGCGTCACGAAGCATTGCGCCTGCAGGTGCGATTGCCGGCGAGCGTGGAACTGGACGATCTGCTACAAGCGGGCGGCATCGGGTTATTAAATGCGGTCGACCGATATGACGCTTTGCAAGGAACGGCATTTACCACTTACGCAGTGCAGCGTATTCGTGGGGCGATGCTGGATGAATTACGCAGCCGCGATTGGGTGCCGCGTAGCGTCCGGCGTAATGCCCGCGAAGTGGCGCAGGCGATGGGACAACTGGAGCAGGAACTGGGGCGTAATGCGACGGAAACCGAAGTGGCGGAACGTCTTGGCATCCCTGTTGCGGAGTATCGTCAGATGTTGCTCGATACCAACAACAGCCAACTTTTCTCTTACGATGAGTGGCGGGAGGAGCATGGCGATAGCATCGAACTGGTGACTGAAGAACATCAACAGGAAAACCCGTTACATCAACTGCTGGAGGGCGACCTGCGACAGCGGGTAATGGATGCGATTGAATCGCTGCCGGAACGCGAGCAACTGGTGTTAACGCTGTATTACCAGGAAGAACTCAATCTCAAAGAGATTGGCGCGGTACTGGAAGTCGGCGAATCGCGGGTCAGCCAGTTGCATAGTCAGGCCATCAAACGATTACGCACCAAACTGGGTAAGTTATAGGTCGCGCATGGTCGCACCCGAAAAGTGCCGCACAACGTATAGACTACCAGGAGTTCTCATGACGGTGCAGCAACCTAAAAGGCGGCCCTTGAGCCGCTATCTTAAAGACTTTAAACACAGCCAGACGCATTGCGCGCATTGTCACAAATTGCTTGACCGCATTACGCTGGTTCGCCGTGGCAAGATCGTTAATAAAATCGCTATTTCACAGCTGGATATGCTACTTGACGACGCTGCCTGGCAGCGGGAGCAGAAGGAGTGGGTGGCGCTGTGTCGCTTTTGCGGCGATTTGCACTGCAAAAAGCAGAGTGATTTTTTCGATATTATCGGTTTCAAGCAGTATTTGTTTGAACAAACCGAGATGAGCCATGGCACGGTGCGGGAATATGTCGTGCGTTTACGACGTCTTGGCAATTACCTCAGCGAGCAAAACATTTCCCACGATCTGCTGCAGGACGGTTTTCTCGATGAAAGCCTGGCGCCATGGTTGCCGGAAACCAGCACCAATAATTACCGTATCGCACTACGTAAATACCAGCAATATAAAGCGCATCAGCAGATTGCGCCCAGACAGAAATCCCCCTTTACCGCCAGTTCTGATATATATTAAAAAAGCATAAGATGTAGCAGAGTCGTGTTGGTGAAACGTGGCAAACCTTCTACATTAGGCTGAGTCCCCCAAAGGTTCGCGAGACGTGACGATGCGCCATGGCGGGACACAGTCTATGGTCATTAACGGCAATATTCGGGGTTACTATGAAATTAGCACTGCTGGGACGTCAGGCACTGATGGGAGTAATGGCTGTAGCGCTGGTGGCGGGAATGAGCGCGAAGAGCTTTGCCGATGAGGGTTTGCTGAACAAAGTTAAAGAACGTGGCACGCTGCTGGTAGGGCTGGAAGGTACCTATCCGCCGTTTAGTTTTCAGGGCGAAGACGGCAAATTAACCGGTTTTGAAGTCGATTTCGCCGAGGCGTTGGCAAAACATCTGGGCGTTAAAGCGTCGTTGAAGCCGACCAAATGGGACGGAATACTGGCGTCGCTGGACGCTAAACGCATTGATGTAGTGATAAACCAGGTCACGATTTCAGACGTCCGCAAGAAAAAATATGATTTCTCTACGCCTTACACTATCTCCGGCGTTCAGGCGCTGGTGAAAAAAGGCAATGAAGGCACGATCAAAACGGCGGCCGATCTGCAGGGCAAAAAAGTTGGCGTTGGGCTGGGGACTAACTATGAAGAGTGGCTACGTCAACATGTTCAGGGTGTGGATATCCGTACTTATGACGATGATCCTACAAAATACCAGGATCTGCGCGTAGGCCGTATTGACGCGATTTTAGTCGATCGTCTGGCGGCGCTGGATCTGGTGAAAAAAACCAAAGGTACGCTGGCCGTCACCGGTGATGCGTTTTCGCGTCAGGAGTCCGGCGTTGCGTTACGTAAAGGCAACGAAGACTTGCTGAAGGCGGTAGATAACGCCATTGCGGAAATGCAAAAAGATGGCACCTTAAAAGCCCTCTCTGAAAAATGGTTTGGCGCTGACGTGACCCAATAATGTTCTACGTTGCCCGGCAGGCAGTGCGCCGCCGGGCAATATCAACCTCATACTATGTCAGCAAACGGAGGCGCGTGAATCGGCGCCTTTTTTATTTCCGTTAGATCAACGTGCATAATAAAAAGAACACACCACAACGTTACCGGAGGCTCAATGCCACTACATCACTTAACGCGCTTTCCTCGCCTGGAGCTTATCGGCGCGCCGACCCCGCTCGAATACCTGCCGCGATTGTCTGATTATCTTGGCCGTGAGATTTACATTAAGCGCGATGACGTTACGCCCATTGCAATGGGCGGCAATAAACTGCGCAAGCTGGAGTTTCTGGTGGCCGACGCGCTGCGAGAAGGGGCGGATACGCTGATAACCGCAGGGGCGATTCAGTCAAACCATGTCCGTCAGACGGCGGCAGTCGCGGCCAAATTGGGACTGCATTGCGTCGCCTTGCTGGAAAATCCAATCGGTACCACCGCGGAAAATTACCTGACGAATGGTAATCGCCTGTTACTGGATTTATTTAATACGCAAATTGAGATGTGCGATGCGCTAACCGATCCGGATGCGCAGCTGCAAACGCTGGCGACGCGCATTGAAGCGCAAGGGTTCAGGCCCTATGTGATTCCGGTCGGCGGCTCCAGCGCGCTGGGCGCAATGGGATACGTAGAGAGCGCTCTGGAAATCGCCCAGCAGTGTGAAGAGGTCGTCGGGCTCTCTTCGGTGGTGGTGGCCTCCGGCAGCGCCGGAACGCACGCCGGGTTAGCTGTCGGGCTGGAACATCTGATGCCGGATGTCGAACTGATTGGCGTGACCGTTTCACGTTCTGTCGCCGAGCAGAAACCCAAAGTGATTGCCTTGCAGCAGGCTATTGCCGGTCAGCTGGCGCTGACGGCGACGGCGGATATCCATTTATGGGATGACTATTTTGCCCCGGGTTACGGCGTGCCAAATGACGCGGGGATGGAGGCGGTGAAACTGCTGGCGAGCCTGGAGGGAGTGCTGCTGGATCCGGTATATACCGGTAAAGCGATGGCGGGTCTGATAGACGGCATCAGCCAGAAACGCTTTAACGATGACGGGCCGATTCTCTTTATTCACACCGGTGGGGCGCCTGCGCTGTTTGCCTACCATCCTCATGTATAACCTCCAGGTAATCAACGCGAATGCAAGAAAGTATCCAACTGGTTATTGAATCGCTGCCGTATTTGCTTAAAGGCGCCGTCTTTACCCTGCAACTGAGTATTGGCGGTATGTTTTTTGGTCTGCTGCTGGGATTTGTGCTGGCGCTGATGCGGATGTCTCCGCTATGGCCGGTTCGCTGGCTGGCACGCTTTTATATCTCGATTTTTCGCGGTACGCCGCTTATCGCCCAGTTATTTATGATCTATTACGGCCTGCCGCAATTTGGGATTGAGCTGGACCCTATCCCGGCGGCGATGATTGGTTTATCGCTCAATACCGCGGCTTACACGTCCGAGACGCTGCGCGCGGCGATCTCGGCTATCGACAAGGGACAATGGGAAGCGGCGGCGAGCATTGGTATGACGCCGTGGCAAACGCTACGTCGCGCTATTTTGCCGCAGGCGGCTCGCGTCGCGCTTCCGCCGTTGAGCAACAGCTTTATCAGCCTGGTGAAAGATACGTCGCTCGCCGCGACGATTCAGGTGCCGGAGTTGTTCCGCCAGGCGCAGTTAATTACCTCGCGAACGCTGGAGGTGTTTACCATGTATCTGGCCGCGTCGTTAATCTACTGGGTAATGGCGACCGTCTTATCGGCACTGCAAAACTATTTTGAAAACCAGCTTAACCGCCAGGAGAGAGAGCCAAAATGAGTGCGATCGAAGTTACCAACCTGGTCAAAAAATTTCATGGTCAAACGGTGCTGCACGGTATTGACCTTGAGGTGAAGCCCGGAGAAGTCGTCGCCATTATCGGCCCGAGCGGCTCAGGGAAGACAACGTTATTACGCTGCATTAACCTGCTGGAGCAACCGGAAGCGGGCACCATTAAAGTAGGCGATATTATCATCGATACCGCCCGCCCATTCAGCCAGCAAAAAGGGTTGATTCGCCAGCTACGTCAGCATGTCGGCTTTGTCTTTCAGAGTTTTAACCTGTTCCCGCATCGTACCGTGCTGGAAAATATCATTGAAGGTCCGGTGATTGTAAAGGGAGAGCCGAAAGCCGAGGCGACGGCGCTGGCGCGGGAACTGTTAGCCAAAGTCGGGTTGGCTGGTAAAGAGACCCGTTATCCGCGCCGCCTGTCGGGCGGGCAACAGCAGCGCGTGGCGATTGCGCGTGCGCTGGCGATGCGCCCGGAAGTGATTCTGTTTGATGAGCCGACGTCGGCGCTTGATCCTGAATTAGTTGGCGAGGTGCTTAATACGATTCTCCAGCTGGCGCAGGAAAAGCGCACGATGGTGATCGTCACTCACGAAATGGGCTTTGCGCGTGACGTGGCTGACCGGGCAATATTTATGGATCAGGGGCAAATCGTCGAGCAGGGGCCGGCGAAAACCTTGTTCGCCGATCCTCAGCATCCGCGTACCCGCCAGTTCCTTGAGAAATTTTTAGTGAAATAATACCTTTTCAACGCTCGCCCGAATTAGCCGCGCCTCGGGCGAGCGCAATGAATAATTATGAAGTCATTCTGCCAGATTATTAACCTCGCTCTCAGGCGGAAGCCAAAAAACTGTAATGCCGCTCAAGTATTCTACGATTCGTCCGATATTTCTTATATATAAACACTATTTATGTGTTAATTTAAGTCATTCATAATAATGATTATCAATATCAAAGGCGTGACCATAAAATATGCAGGAAAATGATTTCTTCACCTGGCGACGCGCAATGTTGTTACGCTTTCAGGAGATGGCGGCAGCAGAGGATGTTTATACTGAATTGCAATATCAGACACAGCGGCTGGAATTTGATTATTATGCCCTGTGTGTTCGTCATCCCGTTCCCTTTACCCGGCCTAAAATATCGCTTCGTACCACTTATCCTCCGGCGTGGGTAACGCATTATCAGTCCGAAAACTATTTTGCGATCGATCCGGTATTAAAGCCGGAAAATTTCAGGCAGGGTCATTTACATTGGGATGACATGCTATTTCATGAAGCGCAGGCGATGTGGGATGCCGCCCAGCGTTTCGGATTACGCAGAGGCGTAACCCAGTGTGTGATGTTGCCGAACCGGGCGCTGGGCTTTTTATCTGTCTCCCGTAGCAGTTTACGCTGCTCCTCGTTTACCTACGATGAAGTGGAGCTGAGGTTGCAACTGCTGGCGCGGGAGAGTCTTTCGGCGCTGACAAGATTTGAAGACGACATGGTGATGGCGCCTGAGATGCGTTTCAGTAAACGTGAGAAAGAGATTCTGAAGTGGACGGCGGAAGGGAAGACCTCATCAGAGATCGCCATTATTCTGTCGATTTCTGAAAATACCGTTAACTTCCATCAGAAAAACATGCAGAAGAAATTCAATGCGCCAAATAAAACACAGATTGCCTGCTACGCTGCGGCGACAGGTCTGATATGACGTGCTGACGATGCTTCGCGCCAGACGCGAAACCGGCTGAAAGCGATGCTAACAGCCGGTTTTTTACTACTGGCGGTAAGCTTGTTTAATTTGCTTAACCGTACTGGAAAATACCGCCGCTTGTGCTTCATCATCCATCTGCGCGATCTGTTTTTCCATTTTAAGAATCACGCGCCCTGCATCGGCCTGGCCCATCGCCTGCAGCATCAGCGTTAACATGGCTTTCAGGCAGTTGACTTCAGTAGCCAGTTCTTGATTATTCTCAGCGGTGGAAAAATCAGGCGTACTCATTTATTTTCCTCGTTATGTTTCAGTGAAAATGTGCGATAGCAGATGTTAAGGCGGCGGAGTATACCATAAGCTACGCTAAAAATAGCAGTGGTTGTTTTTTGATCAAAAAGAGGAAGGTTTACCCACAAAATAAACGTTGCCGCGTGATGCATATATTTTCTTCATTCTTTGTTTATTACGCGTATTTCACTCGTTAATTATTGTTACAAAGTTGATTCTCTAATTAGTGTTTAGACAGCGGAACGTGAAATTTTTGTCACCATTATGAAATAGCAGCGCGGGACAGCGCCGCCAGAAGGGGCTACAACGTTGGCAGTTGCCACATGACGTACAACATAATTTCCAAAAACGAGAGCAAAATCGAATACCCGGTGTTTTTTTACGTTTCAAAGTTGAGATAAAACCAGCTAATATAAGGACGATTAACTATCAGTAGCGTTATCCCTATTCTGGAGATATTCCTTTGATCAACGTTCTTCTTGTTGATGACCACGAACTGGTGCGCGCAGGGATACGACGCATTCTTGAAGATATAAAGGGCATTAAAGTTGTCGGTGAAGCGTGCTGCGGAGAGGATGCGGTAAAATGGTGCCGTACTAACGCCGTTGACGTCGTGCTGATGGATATGAACATGCCCGGTATTGGCGGCCTTGAGGCGACGCGTAAAATTGCCCGATCGACAGCGGATATCAAAGTGATCATGCTGACCGTCCATACGGAGAACCCGTTGCCCGCCAAAGTGATGCAGGCTGGCGCAGCTGGCTATCTCAGCAAAGGCGCTGCGCCTCAGGAGGTGGTGAGCGCTATTCGTTCGGTGTATTCCGGACAACGTTATATCGCCTCCGATATCGCTCAGCAGATGGCGCTCAGTCAGATCGAGCCTGCAAAAACGGAAACGCCGTTCGCCAGTTTGTCTGAACGCGAGTTGCAGATTATGCTGATGATCACCAAGGGTCAGAAGGTCAATGAGATTTCAGAACAGCTGAATCTCAGTCCTAAAACGGTGAACAGCTATCGCTATCGTATGTTCAGTAAATTAAACATTCATGGTGATGTTGAGCTGACTCACCTGGCAATCCGCCATGGCCTGTGTAATGCGGAGACGTTAACAAGCCAGTGAGTGAAATATTTGACGCAAAGGCGTTTTTGAAAACCGTTACCAGCCAACCCGGTGTCTATCGTATGTATGACGCCGGCGGTACGGTTATTTATGTCGGTAAAGCAAAAGACCTGAAAAAGCGTCTTTCCAGCTACTTTCGCAGCAACCTGGCTTCGCGTAAAACCGAAGCGCTAGTTGCGCAAATTCAACACATTGATGTCACGGTAACACATACCGAAACGGAAGCGCTGCTGCTTGAGCATAATTACATCAAGTTGTATCAACCGCGTTACAACGTGTTGTTGCGTGATGATAAATCCTATCCTTTTATTTTTCTGAGCGGCGATACCCATCCGCGTCTGGCGATGCACCGTGGCGCCAAACATGCGAAAGGCGAGTACTTCGGCCCATTTCCTAATGGCTATGCCGTGCGGGAAACGCTGGCGCTGTTACAGAAAATTTTCCCTATCCGCCAGTGCGAAAACAGCGTGTATCGCAACCGCTCGCGTCCTTGCCTGCAATACCAGATTGGCCGCTGCTTAGGCCCCTGCGTTGCAGGACTGGTCAGCGAGGAGGAGTACACGCAACAGGTGGAGTATGTCCGGTTGTTTTTGTCCGGCAAGGACGACCAGGTCTTAACACAGCTGATTGCCCGGATGGAAAAGGCCAGCCAGGATCTGGCATTTGAAGAGGCGGCGCGTATTCGCGATCAGATCCAGGCGGTACGCCGGGTCACGGAAAAACAGTTTGTCTCCAATGCGGGCGACGATCTCGACGTGATCGGTGTGGCTTTTGATGCGGGTATGGCCTGTGTGCATGTGCTGTTTATTCGCCAGGGTAAGGTGCTGGGCAGCCGCAGCTATTTTCCAAAAGTGCCTGGTGGTACGGAACTGGGCGAAGTGGTGGAAACCTTTGTCGGGCAGTTTTACCTGCAGGGTAGCCAGATGCGCACGCTACCGGGCGAGATACTGCTCGATTTTAATCTGAGTGATAAAACGCTGCTCGCCGATTCGTTGTCGGAACTTGCCGGACGGCGTATTCATGTCCAGACAAAACCGCGTGGCGATCGCGCCCGTTATCTCAAGCTGGCGCGGACCAACGCGGCAACGGCCTTAATCACTAAACTCTCGCAGCAGTCCACCATCACGCAGCGTTTGACTGCGCTGGCGGCGGTATTAAAACTTCCTGCGATCAAGCGGATGGAATGTTTTGACATCAGCCATACTATGGGGGAGCAAACGGTCGCATCCTGTGTGGTATTTGACGCTAACGGGCCGTTACGCGCCGAGTATCGTCGTTATAATATCGCGGGCATCACGCCGGGTGATGACTACGCGGCGATGAATCAGGTGCTACGTCGGCGTTATGGCAAGGCCATAGAAGAAAGTAAGATTCCGGACGTTATTCTGATCGACGGCGGAAAAGGGCAGCTCGCCCAGGCGAAAGCCGTTTTCGCTGAGCTGGATGTCCCCTGGGATAAGCATCGCCCTTTGTTGCTCGGCGTCGCCAAAGGCGCAGACAGAAAGGCCGGTCTGGAAACACTCTTTTTTGAACCGGAAGGAGAGGGGTTTAGCCTGCCGCCGGACTCGCCGGCGCTGCATGTTATTCAGCATATTCGCGATGAGTCGCACGATCACGCGATCGGCGGACACCGTAAAAAACGCGCAAAGGTTAAAAATACCAGTACGCTGGAAACTATTGAAGGCGTTGGGCCTAAACGTCGCCAGATGCTGCTGAAATATATGGGCGGTTTGCAAGGACTACGTAACGCCAGCGTAGAAGAAATTGCAAAAGTGCCGGGTATTTCGCAAGGTCTGGCAGAAAAGATCTTCTGGTCGTTGAAACATTGAGGCCACTGTAGCAACATAGGGGTAATTTCACTGACAACAGATAGTTACCCGTCACTATGCAATTTAATATCCCTACGTTGCTCACGCTGTTTCGCGTCATCCTGATTCCATTCTTTGTCGTGGTGTTTTATTTGCCGTTCGCCTGGGCGCCGATGGTCAGCGCGCTGATTTTCTGTATTGCCGCTATTACCGACTGGTTTGACGGCTTTCTGGCGCGACGCTGGAACCAGAGTACGCGTTTCGGCGCTTTCCTCGACCCCGTCGCCGACAAGGTGCTGGTGGCGATCGCCATGGTGTTGGTCACTGAGCATTATCATAGCTGGTGGGTGACGTTACCTGCGGCGACGATGATAGCCCGCGAAATTATTATCTCTGCTCTGCGTGAATGGATGGCGGAGCTGGGCAAACGCAGTAGTGTAGCGGTCTCCTGGATCGGTAAAGTCAAAACTACCGCGCAGATGGTGGCGCTGGCGTGGCTCTTGTGGCGTCCGAATATCTGGGTAGAGTATGCCGGGATCGCGCTTTTCTTTGTCGCAGCGGTGCTAACATTGTGGTCCATGTTGCAATATTTGAGCGCTGCACGTGGAGATTTGCTTGATCAGTGATCGTTTCGCCGCAAATTTCAGCAAACGATCGTGAGTGACGAAAAATATCGTTGACTCAGTGCGTCAGGTAAGTAGAATGCAACGCATCGAACGGCAGCACTGATTGCCAGACGATAACAAAATCAAGTGATTAACAAAGTTGCTTGATACTGCGGGAATAGCTCAGTTGGTAGAGCACGACCTTGCCAAGGTCGGGGTCGCGAGTTCGAGTCTCGTTTCCCGCTCCAGTTTAAAAGCATTGGCGTAAAGCGGATGCTGGCTGAAAAGCAAAAAAATTTGGCGCGTTAACAAAGCGGTTATGTAGCGGATTGCAAATCCGTCTAGTCCGGTTCGACTCCGGAACGCGCCTCCAATTTTTCCCGAGCCCGGATGGTGGAATCGGTAGACACAAGGGATTTAAAATCCCTCGGCGTTCGCGCTGTGCGGGTTCAAGTCCCGCTCCGGGTACCATGGGAAAGACAAGAATAATCAAAGCAATAAGCAGTGTCGTGAAACCACCTACGGGTGGTTTTTTTGTGTCTTCAATTTGTATGCCGACCGCGAGCGTGAACTTTCCAGCGCGATACACGGTAAAAAAACACCGGTAGCGGCATTTCTGCCAGTACAACAGTTATGTGCTACCGACCCGCAAGAACTTATGCCTGGTAAATACTAAACGTCGGGTAAATCAGCCGATAAAATCCATTAATCTCTATAAAAAATGCTGATATGTTTTATGCCTGCTTTATAAAGTGAGTAGGTCTGCCAGTGAAATATACCGATAATGCAAAATTGTTTATTAGCTTCATTAATATTGGGATTGTAGGTTGCGCTTTTTTACTTTTTTTTATTTTGTATGAGCCTGAGAGTGCAATCGCAACCTACTCTCTTCCAGGCGAGTTTTCCTCTTCGACATGTGATGCGCGTAATTTTATTGGCTACGTCGATGAAAACGATTTTGCAGAGTATATAAAAAAAGTAGAGCTGACGCGCTACAGTATGTATTGTCTGAAAAAAACAGGGGCGGGTCAGTGGAGTATTTATGCAAATTAAACGAGTATATAACTGTTCAGGGTTATTTTCTGCACAATTTAACTAAAGGTAGATAGCGAACTAATATTGATCATAAGGTAATGTGATCCGCATCATGCTTTAATCACGTTTTGCAATATTGTCTTAATAACAGGTCAACTACAGATAATTTCGGGTTTTCGTGAATGGCGGTTTTGGTCAGTCTCTATATTATGCTTTCCCCGCTTTACGGAGATGATGATGCAAAAGAAAACCTGGGCCGTTTTATTGATACCATTGTGCCTCACCGCTTGCCACCAGACGACCTACCGATCAACAGCCAAAGATGAAATTGTCGCAGGGAGCTATATTGACCCGACAAAAACACGCTTTCCGTTAGCGGATTATTCACAGTCGGTTGATAAATGGATACCTCCGGACTCGGCTGATTACACTATTCCGGTTATTGATAGTGCTACCCAACAACGCTACTTTCACGCACTAAAATCTCATTATTTCGGAATGGACAGTGAAGCGCACTCGCCGTGGAATGGTTTTTATATTACCGCATTGCTGAAAAAAAACGCAGCACAGGCCCGGGATGCCAGTATTAAGCAGTTTCTTAGCGACGGCAGTGCTTATTGGGGGGAAAACTTCAGACTTTATACCTCTCGCTGGAAAGAGGGGGTTAGAGGGAATACGGATACGCAGATTGACAATATCTATCATGCCTCCCGGCGAGGCATTATGGTCAGGGAAAGTTTAGTCAGAGCGCTGCCAACGGACGACCCGCTCTTTAACGATCCCCGTCAGGCGGGCGAGGGGTACCCGTTTGATAATTTACAAATGTCTTCGCTGCGTCCCGGTACGCCGGTCTATACGCTGACGAAGAGCAAAGACCAACGCTGGCAATATGTCGTTTCACCAGCGGTAACTGGCTGGGTTCATAGTGAAGATATTGCCAGTGCGGATCAGAAATTTATAACACAGTGGGTTTTGCTTGCTCATAAGCAACTGGGGGCATTTATCAACGCGCCGGTTTCTGTCCATGCCGCAGGCGTCTATTATTTCACCGGGCGACCGGGCACTATTTTACCGTTCCGACATCAACGGGCGGGCCAGTTCCTGATTGCGGCGCCAGTTCGCGATAGCAATGGTCGTGCGTTTATCCATTGGGTCTGGCTAAGCGGTAACGAGTTTACGGCTATGCCGTGGAAAATGACGCCGGAAAATATCGCCGTGCTAATGAAAGCAATGCACGGCGCCCCCTACGGTTGGGGAAATTTTAACTTTTATAATGATTGTTCAGCCGAAGTCCGCAGCCTGTTAATGCCGTTTGGCATATTCCTGCCCAGACATTCATCCGCGCAGGTAGAGTCTGCTGGACGGGTGGTCAATCTTAGTCATAAAAATCCCCAAATGCGGATCGATTATCTCACCAGATACGGAAAACCGTTTACTACGTTGGTCTATATTCCAGGGCATATTATGCTGTATATCGGTAACACAACCATGAATGGGCAGGTCGTGCCGATGACTTATCAGAATATCTGGGGATTGCGCCCAAACCATGCTAATAGCCGGAGCATTATCGGTGAGGCGGTATTTTTGCCGTTACTGCGTTTTTATCCTGAAAATCCTGAGCTGATATCGCTGGCTGGTAAGGTTCTGTTTAAGCTTGGTTATATAGAATAGGTTGACAAACTGTGTTATCGCGGAAGACATGATTAAGGCAACCGTGCGCGTGGATATAAAGAGAGTATCCCTGTAAACTGTGTCTGAAAAAAGTATGTGCTATAGTGCGGGCTGTTTATTTGAAATACTATCTGGAGCTGATTCTGGATGTGATTATGTGCCTCACACATTGAAGTGAGAGTTATTGTTGGCGGTATCTGGCTGGAGGCTGGGTGGTAAAAAGACGTAATTTATTGCATTTTAATAACGGTGCCCGGTCAGAGCGCGATCTTGGGGATCTGGTCACTAAAGTTTTTGAGAAAGCGGCGAAAAAAGAACCGCAACCGCTATACACATTTAGCCTGCCGTTGCTGAGTGTGCAGGATGAGATCCGTGTTTACTGTAAGAAAAAAAATATCAAAATAGGGTACGATACGCTGTTTATGGAAATAACCTTTTCTGCTGACAGAAAAGCGGTAGACGAACTCATTAAACACTTTTTTACTGAAAATAAGCTCTATTTGAGAGGGCGGTTTTATCTGTCCGCGGCGGTGGTATAAGTTAGCATGAGTATAATATAGCGAGAAACCCATCTCTCGCTTTTGTGTGGGGCGAGCGTTTCCTGGCGGAAAATCTGCGCCCTGATCCTCCTTTTGTGCGTTAACTTCCGGAATCCTCCTCATTTCGTGTTAATCTGGCCCCTGATGGTTGCCATCCAAACTGCCTGCAAAAAAATTATTTTTATCCGCTGCAATGTAAGAGGCCTACAGGCGGAAGTCATCACTGAGGAAAAGCGTTATGAAAATGGAACCATTAAACGAGAACGAGCTGGAATGGCTGGATGATGTGCTGACGAAATACAATACCGATCAGGCCATTTTGGATGTCGCGGAGCTGGACGGTCTGATTACTGCGGTACTAAGTTCTCCGCGTCCCATCGAGCCGGAACAGTGGCTGGTCGCGATATGGGGGGGACCCGCGTACGTACCGCGCTGGACATCTGAAAAAGAAATGACGCGATTTATGGATCTGGTGTTCCAGCACATGGCGGACACAGCCGCCCGGCTTGAAGATTATCCAGAACAGTTCGAGCCGCTGTTTGGCCTGCGAGAAGTTGATGGCCATGAATTAACGATTGTTGAAGAATGGTGCTTTGGTTACATGCGCGGAGTGTCGCTGTCCGACTGGTCTGACTTGCCGGATACGCTAAAACCGGCGCTGGAAGCGATTGCCTTACACGGCACTGAAGAAAACTTTGCGCTGTTGGATAAAATGAGCCCGGAAGCGTTCGATAAAAGCGTTGACGCTATCCGTATCGCGGCGCTTGAGCTTCATGCCTGGTGGATGGCGCATCCGCACACGACGCCGCTACAGATGCCGATAAAAGCAGAGGTGAAAGTGGGGCGTAACGATCCTTGTCCATGCGGGAGTGGCAAAAAATTTAAGCAGTGCTGCCTGCATTAATGGCTCGTAAACGGCCATAGCGTGATGATTATCGAGCCTGGACGGCGTCCGGGCCCGGTAATCTTTGCCTGGCATTAACCTGGATCGGGCAGGAACCCCAGTGCGATCGAAAACTGGACGCCAATCACGACAATGCCGCAGATAAACACCAGCGCCAGCGCTGGCGTGCCGCCTGCCACACGATATCCCGCCTGAGGGCTCTGTTTACGGCATTGCCAGACCAGCATGGCAGGGATGAGCAGTGCCAGCACTGCCAGCGCTACGCCGGCATAGCCTAATGCCATCACAAATCCACGTGGGTAGAAAAGCGCAAACGCCAGCGGCGGCAGAAAGGTAATCAGCCCGGTTTGCAGACGTCCGGACACCGTACTGCGGCGCTGGAATAGATCGGCCAGGTAATCAAATAATCCTAGCGCTACGCCCAGAAAAGAGGTCGCCAGCGCCAGATCGGCGAACAGGTGGACCGCCAGTTCGACATGTGGCGAAGCGACCACTTCTCTGAGTGCCTGCAGCAGGCCATTTAACCCGGCATGGCTGGCCAGTAGCCCTCTGAATGTCGGCGAGTCGATACTTCCCAGCGTGGCGAGCTGCCAAAAAATATAGGCCACTAACGGAATGGCACTACCCGTCATAAAGACCCAACGCAGCCGGCGAATGTTGCCGTTCATATAACTCACAATACTCGGTACGCTTCCGTGAAAACCAAACGAGGTGAAAATGACCGGTATGGCGGATAACGCCAGCCCCTGCTGTAAAGGAAGCGTAAGAAGATTTACTTTATGAATATGTGGCGTGAGCAACGCAAGCATGATGACCAGAAAAATGATCTTTGCGCTAAACAGGAAGCGGTTAAAAAGGTCGACCAGCGAGGTGCCCACACACACCACCCCACCGGCAACAAAGGTGAACAGCAGCACCCCGGCAGCGGGCGAGAGCGTGGCGCCAAGCCAGTTATTAATACTGGATGCCAGTAATTCTCCGGCTCCGGAAATGTAGGCGGCGGTGAGCGCATACATTAAGAACATCATACTGAATCCCGTAAGCCACTGTCCGTAACGTCCAAGATAGCGTTTTGCCAACGAGCCCAGCCCGGTATCTGCCGGAACGTGTTGATATACCTCCAGTAATAGTAGCGCGGTATAACACATCAGCGCCCACAGGCCAATCAACAATCCCAGCGTGACGCTGAAACCAACGCCAGCCGCTGCCAGCGGCATTGCCAGCATCCCGGCGCCGATAGTGGTGCCTGCCACGATAAAAATACTGCCCAGAGTTCTGTTTTTCACGCTTTCTACTACCCCGGTAACAAAGAACGGTGATATCCGCGGCGCAGGGTAAGGCATTACGCTATTTTCGTCAAATGGTCGTTACAATTGGTGTACTGTAAAATTTACAGTTCCGGGCATAAAAGCGAATATGGGAAGAGACGCGGACAACCGCCGCAAACCTGCGCTAGCGCAAAGTCGCTCGCACACGGACACATTAGGCTACGAGTTTTATTCAGGAGGGGTTATGGATTCCATTCACGGTCACGAAGTACTCAATATGATGATTGAGTCTGGCGAGCAGTACACGCATACCTCGCTGGAGGCGGCAATAAAAGCGCGCTTTGGCGAGCGGGCACGATTTCACACCTGTTCAGCGTCAGATATGACGGCGGCGGAACTGGTCGCGTTTCTGGCGGCGAAAGGAAAGTTTATTGCCGTGGAGGACGGTTTTTCAACGCATGAGAGTAAAATCTGCCGCCACTAATACGCCACGGTGAGAGCTCGTCTCACCGTGTAAGGACGTGTTGGATTAATTTTGCGTATCCAGTGTGGAGAGTTCTTTATCAATGAAATAAAGCCCTTCGCCGCTTTTTCCCGCCAGCGTTAATTTATCAATAATAGATTTGAACAGTTTTTCTTCTTCATGCTGTTCTGCCACATACCACTGCAAGAAATTAAATGTCGGATAATCCTGGCTGGTCATTGCGGCATGAGCCAGTTCATTAATTTTTTGCGTAATAAGCCGCTCATGCTCATAGGTCGCGCGGAACAGCTCATCCAGTGAGGTGTACTCAGCGAAGGGCGAAGAAACGGTATTAATGCGCGGCAGGCTTCCGGTATCGGTAAGGTAGTCAAACAGGCGCTGCATATGCGTCATCTCTTCTTGCGCATGGCGACGAAGAAATGCGGCCGCGCCTTCAAAACTGTGATAGCTGCACCACGCGCTCATTTGTTGATAGAGCAGGGAGGAGTACAACTCCAGATTCATTTGCTCATTCAGTTTGTCGATCATTTCTGTTTTCAGCATGGTTCCGCTCCACAAATAGCAAAAGATATACAGTAATGTGGCGCCACTATAATTTGTTATTTTATTATTTGCAAAAGGTAAAATATTAAATTTAATTATTAAAAATACGAATGGGAATAAAACGCATTAACGCCAGTGTATAGTGTATAAAAATAAAGGAAAGCCAGCACCTTCATGCTGGCAATAGCGACCTTGCACTCTCCTCCATTGTAGATGGTGTCGGCGTTAAGCCAGCCGCCTTAATAATAAAGCGGCATGATTTGCGGGACGGCAACGCCCCGGCACTGCCAGGAGAGGGTAAATCGGGTGTTCAGACACAACGAGCCCGCATAAATGCTACAGGTTCCTACCGGCTGACCAAACGAAACGGCATCGGCATAGCCCATCTGCTGGCATTCGCGTGTTGCGGTCCCGTGAGATACATAGTCATCTGTCCGTGAAGTAAAAAATAGCGGCTGGTTATACGTCAGGCGCACGATGCCGCTTATCGGGCTGGCTTCGCTGACCTGCGCTTGTCGAGTAATGGTGCATCCCGTCAGGGCTAGCAGTGAAAGAGTAAAAATAAGAGGCTTCATAAAATCGCTCCGACAATTCGGTATCAGACCATGCTACCTCGTGTCTTGCACCGTCAATGGCTGGAATAACTTACGGATTCGCCTTGATTAAAGGTAACGGCAGGGGGTTTACAGCGGGAACAGAAAATGTGTGAGCGTCTTTTAATTTAATGAAACTTCGTTTCATTAAATTTGAATGCATGTTCGCAAATGTGTAATGTGGGCAAAACGTCATGATTTACGCAGGCGCGGCCGTCTGCATTCAGGAGGAACACGATGAAAATTGCACTGATGATGGAAAATAGCCAGGCCAGCAAAAATGCCATCATTTATAACGAACTTAGCGCCGTAGCCAATGAAAAGGGATTTCCCGTTTTTAACGTCGGCATGTGCGACGAAAATGACCATCACCTGACGTACATTCATTTAGGCATCATGGCAAGTATTCTGCTTAATGCAAACGCGGTTGATTTTGTGGTTACTGGCTGTGGCACCGGTCAGGGCGCGCTGATGTCGTTAAATATTCATCCAGGTGTCATTTGTGGCTATTGCATCGATCCGGCAGATGCTTTTCTGTTTGCGCAGATCAACAACGGCAATGCGTTGTCCCTGCCATTTGCGAAAGGCTTTGGCTGGGGCGCTGAGCTGAACGTGCGTTTCATCTTTGAAAAAGCGTTTACCGGGCGTAAAGGCGAGGGGTATCCGCCTGAGCGCAAAGCGCCGCAGGTACGCAATGCGGGCATTTTGAACCAGGTTAAGGCCGCGGTCGTCAAAGAGAATTATCTGGATACACTGCGGGCTATCGATCCTGAACTGGTTAAAACGGCGGTTTCAGGGCCGCGTTTCCAGCAATGTTTGTTTGAAAACGGCCAGAATAAAGAAATAGAAGCGTTTGTACGTGAGATGCTGGGGTAATGCCCGGACAAGCCAGAGACGTTTCGCGCCTGTCGGCTGGCATGATGTGCCGATAATACGCCAGTAGCGACAGGCGCCACCTCTGGCAAACAGATCAGAAACGGTGTAGGCCGGATAAGCTGATTCGCGTTGCTATCCGGCTAATAACGTCTCAATATTGTCGCTCGGGGTGCCGCTATCAGTGATGCTGATAGGTCACGACGTTAAGGAGATGCTGATCGGTTTGCGCCAGGCATAACCCTGCTCGTTTAGCGCTGCGAACTTCTTCGAGAATAGTTTGTAAAAGTACGCCATCCTGCTGCTGCTCTTTTTCCAGGGTATGGAGAAAATCGAGCGTTGAGGCATCATTCAGCGCTTTCGCTTCATCTGCCAGACGCGACAGCGTGCTGGCGCGTTGCTGATAATCCTCCAGGGTTTTCTGGAACAATTCTTCCAGAGAGCAGAGCTCTTCACCCGGAACGTCAATGGCTTTAACGATAGGGGTGGCACCGGCGTTTTTCATAAAATTAAACATGCGCATCATTTGCGTCACGTTGCCTTGCGCCTGGGTACGAAGAAAGGTGGCGGTGCCTGTTAAACTGTGTTCAGAACACCATTCGCTTAGATGGAGGTAAAGATTTGATGCGTAAAACTCAAGGTTCATTGGCGTGTTGAGCTTTTGAACCATTCCTACAGCTGCCATAACAATATCCTTATTTCCAGAAAGTGTTGATGTGCATGACAGACGAGAATGCAACGGGCCGTTGTCACTTTCTTACATCTATCATCTATGCACAATAAATACTCTTAGCAGAAGAACTCCGTTCCGCCAGTCCCTTATGCGATCTCATTTCCTGTTTATCGATCGGTAATGAGAATAGCGCGTCAATAAAAATAAGAAAATCCTTAAATGCAATTGTTTATCTTTTTTTACATTTTCAGCGGTGTGATTTTTTCAGGTGTAATGATTTTTGGTGTGGAGCGGTTGCAACTGTTTGAAAGTTAAATGATATTATATGGATTTCTAATTTATGAAACATTGTTTCAGATCATGAGGTGAGCCTTTCAAGTATGGTAATTTCAATAAAATAAACATTAGCCAGTCTGGATATCACACGCATAAACGGTTGAGAGCAAATATGCCTGTTTTTATAAACTAGCCGATTTTGCGGTAGATCATTTTTAATGTCATTAATCATACGAGCACGTTATTCGGTTGAGCGCAGTTTTGATGGGTGACTCGTTAACAAGGAGCAGTCAATGAAAAAGGTCGCAGTGCTGTTGGCACCAGGATTTGAAGAAGCAGAGGCCATTGTTACTCTTGATATTCTGCGACGTTTGCATATCGACGTCGAAACGCTGGCGTGTGCTGAATCACGGGCGGTGGTGAGTTACCATGATATTCCTATGGTTGCGGACAGCACGCTGAGTGAACGCCAGCAGGCGCTTTTCGATGCGGTAGTGCTGCCGGGCGGTCCGCAGGGGAGCGCTAATCTGGCGGCTAATCCGGCGGTGATCGCTTTCGTTGCGCGTCATGATGCGGCAGGCAAATTAATTTGTCCTATCTGTTCCGCGGCGGCAAGGGTGCTGGGTGCTCACGGATTGCTGAAGGGGCGTCGTTATGTCTGTTCCGGCGACCTGTGGAAAGCGGTTCCGGAAGGTGTCTATGTGGATGCGCCCGTTGTTGAAGATGGTAATTTAATTAGCGGCAAAGGCTTGGGGCATGTCTTTGATTTCGCGCTAACCCTTTCCGCCAGACTGCTGGGAGACGATGTGCCGGTTCGCGAACAGGCTGAACATATCTATTATTCCTGGTAATCGTTATTCACCCAGGGCCGTAAGGATTAGCTGGCTGATGTTATGGATTAATGTGCTGGCTTTCCTGCCTTTTGGCTGATGAATTCGCTCTGGGTTATGTCATTTTTCGCTAAAACTATTCCTGCCATCAGCATTTATCTAATGAATGAAAGATAGTGCACCGTTTTACGTCTTCTCTAACAAGAATCGTTTGACTTTACCCTACATAAAAAACGCTAAAGCTGGTCAATGACTTCCCTGGGTTATGAGTTAATCGTTATTTCTGCGTGTGTCTTAGGGGAGATTCCTGAAAGGCGGCCTCGGAAAAGTCTCATATGTGGTGGCGAGCGTACTGATATCAGGAACGGTGGAGAACGCGATGAACCTGTTCAACATTTCACCTTTTGCACAATACGTGGTTCGCGGCTGAATCCTTCTGGCAGCAGTTATCTTCGACCATTATAAGCAAAAAGCGAAGCGTACGATTTGATGAATTAACACTCAACTAAACAGTATAGCTTCACGTCATCGCCAGCCGCTACCTCGGCTGGCGATGGTCTTTCTAAATGGCGAGCAGCGTCACACTGTCTATACTTACATGACTAATGAGACCGTTTGTGAGTCTCAATATGATGATAAGGAGGAGACCAGGGTGGCAGAACCGTTAACCGTATCCCCCGAACTCACTGCGAACTATGCGTATTTTTTTGACCTTGATGGCACATTGGCAGAGATAAAGCCTCATCCCGATCAGGTAGTGGTACCGCATAAAATCCTTCAGTTGTTAGACCGTCTCGCGGCGCACAACGCAGGGGCACTGGCATTGATTTCAGGGCGTTCAATGACTGAGCTGGATGCTTTGGCGAAGCCTTTTCGCTTTCCGCTCGCTGGCGTTCACGGTGCAGAGCGTCGTGACATCAATGGTAAAACCCATATCGTGCGCCTTCCTGAAGCGGTAGTCCGTGAGGTGGAGGCGTTATTACGTTCGACGCTTGTAGCGCTGCCCGGAACGGAGCTGGAGACGAAGGGGATGGCGTTTGCGCTGCACTACCGTCAGGCTCCGGAACATGAAGCGGCGCTATTGGCGCTTGCGCAACACGTTACGCAGCACTGGCCGCAACTGGCGTTGCAGCCTGGTAAATGTGTTGTGGAAATCAAACCTAAGGGAACCAATAAAGGCGAAGCCATTGCCGCCTTTATGCAGGAGGCGCCCTTTGCGGGACGGATTCCCGTTTTTGTGGGCGACGATTTGACCGATGAGGCTGGCTTTGGCGTGGTGAATCACGCTGGCGGAATTTCCGTAAAAGTGGGCGTCGGGGCAACCCAGGCGGCATGGCGGCTGGAAAGCGTACCCGATGTCTGGCGCTGGCTGGAGCAAATCAATTATCCACAACAAGAACAACAAGTAATGAATAACAGGAGAGATGGCTATGAGTCGTTTAGTCGTAGTATCTAATCGAATTGCCCCCCCGGATAATAAAGGCGGCGCCGGCGGCCTCGCCGTTGGCGTGCTTGGCGCGCTAAAAGCGGCTGGCGGGTTGTGGTTCGGCTGGAGTGGCGAGACAGGTAACGAGGATGAGCCATTAAAAAAGGTGACAAAAGGTAATATTACCTGGGCATCGTTTAACCTGAGTGAACAAGATTACGAAGATTATTACTGTCAATTTTCCAATGCGGTTCTCTGGCCTGCGTTCCATTATCGTCTGGACCTGGTACAGTTTCAGCGTCCTGCATGGGAAGGCTATATGCGGGTGAATGCGTTATTAGCGGATAAGTTATTGCCCCTTATTAAAGAGAACGACATCATTTGGGTGCATGACTACCACCTGTTACCGTTCGCCAGCGAGCTGCGTAAACGCGGCGTGAACAACCGAATTGGTTTTTTCCTGCATATTCCATTCCCGACCCCGGAGATTTTTAACGCTTTACCGCCGCATGATGAACTGCTGGAGCAGTTGTGTGACTTTGATCTGCTCGGGTTCCAGACAGAAAATGATCGCCTGGCTTTTCTGGATAGCCTTTCGAGTCAAACGCGAGTCACGACTCGCAGCGGCAAGCAGCATATCGCGTGGGGTAAAGACTTCCAGACAGAAGTGTATCCTATCGGTATTGAGCCCGATGAGATTGCTCTGCAGGCAGCCGGGCCGTTGCCGCCTAAACTGGCGCAGCTCAAGGCGGAACTGAAAAATGTGAAGAATATTTTTTCCGTTGAGCGGCTGGATTATTCGAAAGGGCTGCCGGAACGCTTTCTGGCGTATGAAGCGCTACTGGAAAACTACCCGCAGCATCGGGGAAAAATTCGTTATACCCAAATTGCGCCTACGTCACGCGGCGAAGTACAGGCATATCAGGATATTCGCCACCAGCTTGAGACGGAAGCAGGCCGGATTAATGGGAAATATGGACAATTGGGCTGGACGCCGCTCTATTATCTGAATCAGCATTTTGACCGTAAACTGTTAATGAAGATATTCCGTTATTCAGACGTCGGACTCGTCACCCCGTTGCGTGACGGGATGAACCTGGTGGCGAAAGAGTTTGTCGCCGCGCAGGACCCCGCTAATCCTGGCGTACTGGTACTGTCACAGTTTGCCGGCGCGGCGAATGAACTGACGTCGGCGTTAATCGTCAATCCTTACGATCGGGATGACGTGGCGGCGGCGCTCAATCGTGCGTTAACGATGCCCCTTGCCGAGCGTATTTCGCGCCATGCGGAAATGCTGGACGTGATCGTTAAAAATGACATTAACCGCTGGCAGGAGCGTTTTATTCATGACCTAAAGGAGGTCACGCCGCGTAGCCCTGAGCGTCAGCAGCAGAACAACGTGGCGACGTTCCCTAAGCTGGCCTGAAATATTGCGAGCGGCGACTAGTCGCCCGCTAACGGCACCAGCAACACATCTACCTGGCTGGCGCTGACGACACTTTTTGCCGAGCAGGACGCGCGCGAAAAGAAACTGTGGTTATGGTTGCCGCAAATGACCAGATCAACATGGTGTTTGCGGCACACAGCCAAAATATGCTGGCTTAACTCACCTGATGCGATGAAAGTTTGTTCAATCGGATAATCCGCCTTTTCCCCCAGCATCTTAAGAAAATTCTCAGTTTCCTCATGCATAACCGCGCGTAAATCCTCCATCATGGGCGCGGCGAACTGGTTATACAGTTCGGGATCGGAAGCGAGAGTAATCAGGCTTACTTTCGCCTGAACAGGGCGGGCGATAGAGACCGCTTTAGCCAGTAGCTGGTGACTTTCCGGGGTGACGGCAACGGCGACAAGAATATGGGTGTAGCTCATAACTCGCTCCTTGATTGCAAGAATATGAGATTGTGCTTTAGCTTTACTCTGTTTAGCGCATTTCTGCAATGCGCTAATGCCACATTAATGTGAAGGACATCATAATTAATCATTAATTATTCTTATGTAAAGAATCGTGGCATAAGACACTTTTTACACACCACCAGGATGCTTTATTTAAACGGGTGAACAAGGAAAGCTAAAAGTTAAATCAAATGAGCTTATTTTTAACAGAGGAGGGCGTATGCTGTGACGAGATTAATTAATAACGTTTAATATTTAAGCCACTGTTTACTAAAGGTAAAATAGAATCGTTTCTAAAATAGAAATAATAGCCTGTTATCTATTATCCTGGCGTTATTTTAACAGAGAGAAACAAAAAAGAATTTGGTGTTGACGTACCCCTATTCAGCAGTGTGGAATAGAAAAAGTGAACATTAGGTTATTAATTAAACAAAGTAAAAGCCATGCTGATGGTTTTATAGTAAGTATTCTGTTAAATTATGTGAT
Source organism: Salmonella sp. 32031103-2018-00083-FB-01-SM-01 (assembly GCF_017571995.1). Lineage (NCBI taxonomy): Bacteria > Pseudomonadati > Pseudomonadota > Gammaproteobacteria > Enterobacterales > Enterobacteriaceae > Salmonella > Salmonella sp. 32031103-2018-00083-FB-01-SM-01. The sequence continues at coordinate 973,988 of NZ_JAGEQL010000001.1, read as the reverse complement.
CTACATCACATATTTTCTAAAATCGCCGTCCCGCTCCGTTGTATGTCACGAAGCTGACGAGTAGAGTTGCGTCGAATTAGGAAAAATCTTAGGCATTTGTAAAAATTGATGTAAACGTGTAAGGCGAATCTCAGTGGGAAGCTGCGTTATACGTCACAATGTCCACAATGTCTGAGCGCTGCTATGCATTTGACCTTTTTGCTTCTTTTACCGGGCCTTCCCGGCGACATCACGGGGTGCGGCTACGTCGCACAAAAATAAAGTTGGTTATTCTGGATGGGAACAATGCATACATCCGAGTTGCTAAAACACATTTATGACATCAATTTGTCATATTTACTCCTTGCACAGCGTTTGATCGTCCAGGACAAAGCATCTGCGATGTTCCGCCTCGGTATCAACGAAGAGATGGCAAACACACTGGGCGCGTTGACCTTGCCGCAGATGGTTAAACTGGCGGAGACGAACCAGTTAGTTTGTCATTTCCGGTTTGACGATCATCAGACGATCACCCGTTTGACTCAGGATTCGCGTGTCGATGATTTACAGCAGATTCACACAGGTATCATGCTTTCAACGCGTCTGCTCAATGAAGTGGACGATACGGCGCGTAAGAAAAGGGCATGATAATGAGTGAAAAAAGCATTGTTCAGGAAGCTCGCGATATCCAGTTGGCGATGGAGTTGATTAATCTTGGCGCTCGTCTACAAATGCTGGAAAGCGAAACACAGCTCAGCCGTGGTCGCCTCATCAGGCTGTACAAAGAATTACGCGGTAGCCCGCCGCCTAAAGGGATGCTGCCATTTTCGACAGACTGGTTTATGACCTGGGAGCAAAATATTCATGCCTCCATGTTCTGCAACGCCTGGCAATTTTTACTGAAGACCGGCTTATGCAGCGGTGTGGATGCGGTGATTAAAGCTTATCGGCTTTATCTTGAGCAGTGTCCGCAACCGCCTGAAGGGCCGTTGTTGGCGCTGACTCGCGCATGGACGCTGGTGCGTTTTGTTGAAAGTGGGTTGCTTGAATTGTCGAGTTGTAACTGCTGCGGTGGGAACTTTATTACCCATGCGCATCAGCCCGTGGGCAGCTTTGCGTGTAGTTTATGCCAGCCGCCATCCCGCGCAGTAAAAAGACGTAAACTTTCCCGAGATGCTGCCGATATTATTCCACAACTGCTGGATGAACAGATCGAACAGGCTGTTTAACCGAAACGGTGTGGACAAACACTCCAGCAGCGGTAAGTCATTACCGCTGCTTTTTTTTGCCTTGCCTTCGCGTTAATCGCCCGACTGCGCATCCTGTCATAGTCAACAGCGGAAGGATGATGTCGTGCTTATCTTATTAGGTTACCTGGTGGTTATCGGTACAGTTTTCGGCGGTTATGTCATGACCGGCGGACACCTTGGGGCACTCTATCAACCTGCTGAACTGGTCATCATTGGCGGCGCGGGGATAGGGGCGTTCATTGTCGGCAACAACGGGAAGGCCATCAAAGGCACGATGAAAGCGATCCCGTTGTTATTTCGTCGTTCGAAATACACGAAATCTATGTACATGGATTTGCTGGCGTTGCTCTATCGCCTGATGGCCAAATCACGCCAGCAGGGGATGTTCTCCCTTGAACGCGATATTGAAAATCCGAAAGAGAGTGAAATCTTCGCCAGTTATCCGCGTATTCTGGCCGATGCGGTAATGCTTGATTTTATTGTCGATTATCTGCGCCTGATCATCAGCGGCAACATGAATACGTTCGAAATTGAAGCGTTGATGGATGAAGAGATTGAAACCCATGAAAGCGAGGCGGAAGTCCCGGCCAACAGTCTGGCGATGGTGGGGGATTCGCTGCCTGCCTTTGGTATCGTCGCGGCGGTAATGGGGGTGGTTCACGCTCTGGCTTCAGCCGATCGTCCGGCAGCGGAGTTGGGGGCGCTGATTGCCCATGCCATGGTAGGTACGTTCCTCGGTATTTTACTGGCTTATGGATTCATTTCACCGTTAGCGACCGTTTTGCGCCAGAAGAGCGCCGAAACCACCAAGATGATGCAGTGCGTAAAAATTACACTGCTGTCTAATCTGAACGGCTATGCGCCGCCGATTGCCGTGGAATTTGGTCGTAAAACGCTTTATTCCAGTGAGCGTCCATCGTTTATTGAGTTGGAAGAACACGTTCGCGCAGTGAGAAACCCAAACCAGCAGCAGACGACTGAGGAAGCATGAAAAATCAGGCTCATCCCATTGTCGTCGTAAAACGCCGCAGGCACAAACCGCACGGCGGCGGGGCGCACGGTTCCTGGAAAATTGCCTACGCCGATTTTATGACGGCGATGATGGCTTTTTTTCTGGTGATGTGGCTGATTTCCATCTCCAGCCCTAAAGAATTAATTCAGATTGCCGAATATTTTCGTACGCCGTTGGCCACCGCGGTAACGGGGGGGAACCGGATTGCCAATAGCGAGAGCCCGATACCAGGCGGCGGCGATGATTACACCCAACAGCAGGGTGAAGTGGAAAAGCAGCCGAATATCGACGAGCTGAAAAAACGGATGGAGCAGAGTCGGTTAAACAAACTGCGCGGCGATCTGGATCAGCTGATCGAATCCGATCCCAAACTGCGCGCGTTACGTCCGCATCTGAAAATTGATTTAGTTCAGGAGGGGTTGCGCATCCAGATTATCGACAGCCAGAACCGCCCGATGTTTAAAACCGGCAGCGCCGAAGTTGAGCCGTATATGCGCGATATCCTGCGTGCGATTGCGCCAGTGTTAAACGGTATACCTAATCGCATTAGCCTGGCCGGCCATACCGATGACTTTCCCTACGCGAACGGCGAAAAAGGCTATAGCAACTGGGAGTTATCCGCCGATCGCGCCAATGCCTCGCGTCGCGAACTGGTCGCTGGCGGGCTGGATAACGGAAAAGTATTACGGGTGGTTGGCATGGCCGCCACGATGCGGCTGAGCGATCGCGGTCCTGATGACGCCATCAACCGCCGTATAAGCCTGCTGGTGTTAAACAAACAGGCGGAACAGGCCATTTTGCATGAAAACGCTGAAAGCCAGAATGAGCCGGTAAGTGTATTACAACAGCCTGCGGCAGCCCCGCCGGCAAGCGTACCCACATCGCCAAAAGCGGAACCGAGGTGATAGCGTGAGCATGGATATTAGCGATTTTTATCAGACATTTTTTGATGAAGCTGACGAGCTGTTGGCTGATATGGAGCAGCATCTGCTGGATTTGGTGCCGGAATCCCCGGACGCTGAACAACTGAACGCCATTTTTCGCGCGGCGCACTCCATTAAAGGCGGCGCGGGCACATTCGGCTTCACTATTCTGCAGGAAACCACGCATTTAATGGAAAACCTGCTGGATGAAGCCCGACGCGGTGAAATGCAGCTCAATACCGACATTATCAACCTGTTTTTGGAAACGAAAGATATTATGCAGGAACAGCTCGACGCCTATAAAAACTCCGAAGAGCCGGATGCCGCAAGCTTCGAATATATCTGCAATGCGCTACGCCAGTTGGCGCTGGAGGCGAAAGGCGAAACCACGCCGGCGGTCGTAGAAACCGCGGCACTAAGCGCGGCGATCCAGGAAGAGAGCGTAGCCGAAACTGAATCGCCTCGTGACGAGAGTAAACTGCGCATTGTACTTTCACGGTTGAAAGCCAATGAGGTCGATCTGCTTGAAGAAGAGTTGGGCAATCTGGCTACTCTGACGGATGTCGTTAAGGGAGCGGATTCACTGTCGGCAACTCTGGATGGCAGCGTCGCGGAAGATGACATTGTCGCGGTGCTCTGTTTTGTCATCGAGGCCGATCAGATCGCTTTTGAAAAAGTGGTCGCCGCGCCCGTGGAAAAAGCGCAAGAGAAAACCGAGGTAGCGCCGGTAGCGCCTCCGGCAGTCGTTGCGCCAGCCGCCAAAAGCGCGGCCCATGAACATCATGCGGGGCGTGAAAAACCTGCGCGTGAACGCGAGTCCACCAGCATTCGCGTGGCGGTAGAGAAAGTGGATCAGCTCATAAACCTGGTCGGCGAGTTAGTGATTACCCAGTCAATGTTGGCCCAGCGTTCTAACGAGCTGGACCCGGTAAACCACGGCGATCTCATTACCAGTATGGGGCAGTTACAACGTAACGCCCGCGACTTACAAGAGTCGGTGATGTCGATTCGCATGATGCCTATGGAGTATGTCTTCAGCCGTTTCCCGCGTCTGGTACGCGATTTAGCGGGCAAACTGGGCAAGCAGGTAGAGTTGACGCTGGTGGGGAGCTCCACTGAACTTGATAAAAGCCTGATCGAACGCATTATCGACCCGCTGACGCACCTGGTGCGCAACAGTCTCGACCACGGGATTGAAATGCCGGAAAAACGCCTTGAGGCGGGGAAAAATGTTGTCGGCAATCTGATCCTTTCCGCAGAACATCAGGGCGGGAATATTTGTATTGAAGTGACCGATGACGGCGCGGGGCTTAACCGTGAGCGTATCCTGGCGAAGGCCATGTCGCAGGGGATGGCGGTGAATGAAAACATGACCGACGATGAAGTAGGCATGTTGATCTTCGCGCCGGGATTCTCAACTGCGGAACAGGTCACGGATGTCTCCGGTCGCGGCGTTGGCATGGATGTGGTGAAACGTAACATTCAGGAGATGGGCGGTCACGTTGAGATCCAGTCAAAACAAGGCTCCGGCACCACGATTCGTATTCTGCTGCCGTTGACGCTGGCCATCCTCGATGGGATGTCGGTTCGCGTGGCGGGGGAAGTTTTTATCCTGCCGTTAAATGCGGTGATGGAGTCGCTGCAACCGCGTGAAGAGGATCTTCATCCGCTGGCGGGCGGCGAACGGGTTCTGGAAGTTCGCGGCGAGTATTTGCCGCTGGTCGAATTGTGGAAAGTGTTTGACGTGGACGGGGCGAAAACCGAAGCCACGCAGGGCATTGTTGTGATCCTGCAAAGCGCGGGACGCCGTTACGCGCTGCTGGTCGATCAGCTCATCGGTCAGCACCAGGTGGTGGTCAAAAATCTGGAAAGCAATTATCGCAAGGTACCGGGGATTTCCGCCGCGACGATCCTGGGCGACGGCAGCGTCGCGCTGATTGTTGATGTTTCCGCATTGCAGGGTTTAAACCGCGAACAACGTATGGCGATCACAGCCGCCTGATTGAGTGAGAAGGGAATAATATGACCGGTATGAGTAATGTAAGCAAACTGGCCGGCGAGCCGTCAGGTCAGGAATTCCTGGTGTTTACACTGGGAAATGAAGAGTACGGCATCGATATCCTGAAAGTGCAGGAGATCCGTGGCTATGACCAGGTGACGCGCATCGCCAATACTCCGGCCTTTATAAAAGGGGTGACTAACCTGCGCGGCGTGATTGTCCCCATTGTCGATCTGCGCGTGAAATTCTGCGAAGGCGACGTAGAGTACGATGACAATACGGTAGTGATCGTACTGAATCTGGGGCAACGCGTCGTCGGGATAGTGGTAGACGGCGTGTCTGACGTACTGTCGTTAACGGCGGAACAGATCCGTCCGGCGCCAGAATTTGCCGTGACCTTGTCAACAGAATATTTGACGGGATTGGGTGCGCTCGGCGAGCGTATGCTGATTCTGGTGAATATCGAAAAACTGCTTAACAGCGAAGAGATGGCGCTGCTGGATATCGCAGCATCACACGTCGCGTAATAACGTTGCCGGATGGCGTCGCGCCATCCGGCAATATTCACCGTTATGCTTCCACCAACGGTGAGAGTGCCTCTTCACCGCCCGCGCCCAGCCCCTGCATTTTGCGCCGACATCGTCGCTGCGACGCTGTTATTGTCAATATCGTCTTCCGGAACAGCGTATTTCCTTTTTGCAAAAGTAAAGTTATCACCGCAGGTGCCGATAACGTTGGTAACTCGTTATCAGGAAGGTGCCTTATGTTTAACCGTATCCGCGTTGTCACAATGCTGATGATGGTGCTGGGGGTTTTCGCACTGCTACAGCTTGTTTCCGGTGGTTTGCTGTTTTCTTCATTACAGCATAACCAGCAAGGTTTTGTTATTTCTAACGAATTACGCCAGCAACAAAGCGAACTCACGTCGACATGGGACTTAATGCTGCAAACGCGCATTAACCTGAGCCGCTCCGCCGCACGCATGATGATGGACGCTTCTAACCAGCAGAGCAGCGCCAAAACGGATTTACTCCAGAATGCAAAAACGACCCTCGCACAGGCGGCGGCGCACTACGCCAATTTCAAAAACATGACGCCATTGCCAGCGATGGCGGAGGCCAGCGCGAACGTCGATGAAAAATATCAGCGCTATCAGGCCGCATTAGCCGAACTTATTCAGTTTCTGGACAATGGCAATATGGATGCCTACTTCGCCCAGCCAACCCAGGGAATGCAAAACGCGTTGGGCGAGGCGCTGGGCAATTACGCCCGGGTGAGCGAAAACCTGTACCGCCAGACATTTGATCAAAGCGCTCATGACTACCGTTTTGCGCAATGGCAACTGGGGGTTCTTGCGGTCGTGCTGGTGCTGATTTTGATGGTGGTTTGGTTCGGCATTCGTCATGCCCTGCTTAACCCATTAGCGCGAGTGATTACTCATATCCGTGAAATTGCCAGCGGCGACCTGACGAAAACGCTCACCGTCTCAGGGCGTAATGAAATTGGCGAACTGGCGGGAACGGTTGAACATATGCAACGCTCGCTGATTGACACCGTGACGCAGGTTCGCGAAGGTTCGGATGCGATTTATTCCGGCACCAGTGAAATTGCCGCCGGTAATACCGACCTCTCTTCCCGTACCGAACAGCAGGCCTCCGCTCTGGAGGAGACGGCTGCCAGCATGGAACAACTGACGGCCACCGTGAAGCAAAACGCCGATAACGCCCGTCAGGCTTCGCAACTGGCGCAAAGCGCCTCCGAGACCGCGCGTCATGGCGGCAAAGTGGTCGACGGCGTGGTAAACACCATGCACGAAATTGCCGACAGTTCGAAAAAAATCGCTGACATTATCAGCGTTATCGACGGTATTGCTTTCCAGACAAACATTCTGGCGCTGAACGCGGCGGTAGAAGCGGCGCGCGCGGGAGAGCAGGGGCGCGGTTTTGCGGTCGTGGCAGGCGAGGTGCGTAATCTGGCCAGCCGCAGCGCCCAGGCGGCGAAAGAAATAAAAGCGTTGATTGAAGATTCCGTCTCGCGTGTCGATACCGGTTCAGTGCTGGTGGAAAGCGCCGGGGAAACCATGACTGACATCGTCAATGCCGTTACGCGCGTCACGGATATCATGGGCGAAATCGCCTCCGCTTCGGATGAGCAAAGCCGGGGTATCGATCAGGTCGCTTTGGCCGTTTCCGAAATGGATCGCGTAACGCAACAGAACGCCTCGCTGGTTCAGGAGTCCGCAGCGGCCGCCGCCGCGCTGGAAGAGCAGGCCAGCCGTCTGACCCAGGCGGTATCGGCTTTCCGCCTGGCATCGCGACCGCTGGCGGTAAATAAGCCTGAGATGCGTTTGTCAGCGGACGCTCAGTCCGGCAATACGCCACGGCCCTTAGCCGCCGGGGATGATGCGAACTGGGAAACCTTTTGATCGACGTGTGCTGTCGGTTCTCGATTAATTTGCGAACCCGCCGATCCCTTTCGTCTGGTTCGCATAGATAAAAGCAAAAAATGTGTAATACGGGAAGCATGGCGCTGCCGCAGGGCGCGCCCGTTGTACTTTGAATGTGATTAAGAAGGCGCTATGACATCATCTCTGCCCTCCGGGCAAACGTCAGTATTGTTACAGATGACACAGCGCCTCGCGCTGTCCGACGCGCATTTTCGTCGGATATGTCAATTAATCTACCAGCGCGCAGGGATCGTGCTGGCCGACCATAAGCGGGATATGGTTTATAACCGCCTGGTCCGTCGGCTGCGTGCCCTGGGACTGGATGATTTTGGCCGTTATCTCAGTATGCTGGAGGCTAATCAAAACAGCGCTGAGTGGCAGGCTTTTATCAACGCTCTGACTACCAACCTGACCGCTTTTTTTCGCGAGGCGCACCATTTTCCCATCCTTGCGGAACATGCGCGTCGCCGCCACGGCGAGTACCGCGTCTGGAGTGCGGCGGCATCGACAGGAGAAGAACCTTACAGTATCGCCATTACGCTGGCGGATGCGTTGGGGATGGCCCCCGGTCGCTGGAAAGTATTCGCCAGCGATATTGATACTGAAGTGCTGGAAAAAGCGAGAAGCGGTATTTATCGCCTCAGCGAACTGAAAACGTTATCGCCGCAGCAGCTACAACGTTACTTCATGCGCGGTACGGGGCCGCATGAAGGACTGGTGCGCGTGCGTCAGGAACTGGTCAATTATGTTGAATTTTCCTCCGTTAATTTGTTGGAAAAGCAGTACAACGTACCCGGTCCCTTTGACGCGATTTTTTGCCGTAATGTCATGATCTATTTTGATAAAACGACTCAGGAGGACATTCTGCGCCGTTTTGTTCCACTCCTTAAACCTGACGGACTGTTGTTTGCCGGTCACTCAGAAAACTTTAGCAACCTCGTGCGCGAGTTTAGCCTGCGCGGACAGACGGTGTATGCGCTAAGTAAGGATAAAGCATGAGTAAAATCAGGGTATTGTCAGTTGATGATTCCGCGTTAATGCGCCAAATCATGACTGAAATTATTAATAGCCATAGCGATATGGAGATGGTGGCGACTGCGCCGGACCCGTTGGTCGCCAGGGATCTCATCAAAAAATTTAATCCGGACGTATTGACCCTGGACGTTGAGATGCCGCGTATGGACGGCCTCGATTTTCTGGAAAAACTGATGCGCCTGCGACCGATGCCGGTGGTGATGGTCTCTTCGCTGACCGGTAAAGGTTCCGAAGTGACGCTACGGGCGCTGGAGTTGGGGGCCATCGATTTTGTCACTAAACCGCAGCTTGGCATTCGTGAAGGTATGCTGTCGTATAGCGAGATGATCGCCGAAAAAGTGCGTACCGCCGCGCGGGCCCGCATCGCCGCACATAAACCGATGGCGGCCCCGGCAACCTTAAAAGCCGGTCCGCTCCTCAGTTCGGAGAAACTGATTGCTATCGGCGCTTCAACGGGCGGTACTGAAGCTATCCGACATGTGCTGCAACCGCTGCCGCTTTCCAGTCCGGCAGTGATTATTACGCAGCATATGCCGCCTGGCTTTACCCGCTCGTTTGCCGAGCGTCTGAATAAACTCTGTCAAATCAGCGTGAAGGAGGCCGAGGACGGCGAACGCGTATTGCCAGGTCATGCCTACATTGCGCCCGGCGACAAGCATATGGAGCTGGCGCGTAGCGGGGCGAATTATCAAATCAAAATTCATGATGGCCCGCCGGTAAACCGGCATCGGCCTTCCGTGGATGTGCTGTTTCATTCGGTGGCGAAACACGCGGGGCGCAACGCCGTAGGCGTCATTCTTACGGGGATGGGCAACGATGGCGCCGCTGGAATGTTAGCGATGTACCAGGCTGGCGCCTGGACCATTGCGCAAAACGAAGCAAGTTGTGTGGTGTTCGGCATGCCGCGCGAGGCCATCAATATGGGTGGCGTAAGCGAAGTGGTCGATCTTAGCCAGGTAAGCCAGCAGATGCTGGCGAAAATCAGTGCCGGACAGGCGATACGTATTTGAACCAGGAGTAGTATTTTATGGCGGATAAAGAGCTTAAATTTTTGGTTGTGGATGACTTTTCGACCATGCGTCGTATCGTGCGCAACCTCTTAAAAGAGCTTGGATTTAACAATGTGGAAGAGGCCGAAGACGGCGTCGATGCGCTGAACAAGCTCCAGGCGGGCGGCTTTGGTTTTATTATCTCCGACTGGAACATGCCGAATATGGATGGCCTGGAGCTGCTGAAAACCATTCGCGCCGATAGCGCCATGTCGGCGTTACCCGTGTTGATGGTCACGGCGGAAGCCAAGAAAGAGAATATTATCGCCGCCGCACAGGCTGGCGCCAGCGGTTATGTCGTAAAACCGTTCACCGCAGCGACTTTGGAAGAGAAGCTCAACAAAATCTTTGAGAAACTGGGCATGTGAGGATGCGATGATGATGCAACCATCTATCAAGCCTGCTGATGAAGGCTCAGCAGGAGACATCATTGCGCGCATCGGTAGTCTGACCCGAATGCTGCGCGACAGCCTGCGTGAACTGGGACTGGACCAGGCGATTGCCGAAGCGGCGGAGGCGATCCCTGATGCGCGCGACCGTCTGGATTACGTCGTCCAGATGACGGCGCAGGCGGCGGAACGCGCGCTAAACAGTGTCGAAGCTTCGCAGCCGCATCAGGATGCGATGGAAAAAGAGGCGAAAGCGCTAACCCAACGTTGGGACGAGTGGTTTGACAATCCGATCGAGCTTTCCGACGCCCGTGAACTGGTGACGGATACGCGCCAGTTTCTCAGGGATGTCCCGGGCCATACCAGCTTTACTAACGCGCAACTGCTGGACATCATGATGGCGCAGGATTTCCAGGATCTGACGGGTCAGGTGATCAAACGCATGATGGACGTGATTCAGGAGATTGAGCGCCAGTTGTTAATGGTGCTGCTGGAAAACATCCCGGAACAGAGCGCGCGACCAAAACGCGAGAACGAAAGCTTACTCAACGGCCCGCAGGTGGATACCTCGAAAGCTGGCGTCGTCGCCAGTCAGGATCAGGTGGACGACCTGCTGGACAGTCTTGGCTTTTAAGCTTTTTTGACCTGATGGCGCTGCGCTTATCGGGTCCGAATCCGTCAACCAGGCCGGATACGAGACTTTCTTATCGTATCCGGCTATCTCTATTAACGCCATAAACCCCGCCTTTTTTACCGCTTACTCTGCCCATTGGCGTAAAGCGGTTCTGGCATCATTCTCGCTTATCAATCTATCCAGGGTTTGCTGCGTGGCAGAAGAGAGCGACGACGACAAAACAGAAGCCCCCACACCCCACCGACTTGAAAAAGCGCGGGAAGAAGGGCAGATCCCCCGTTCCAGAGAACTGACCTCACTGCTGATATTGCTGGTGGGCGTTTGTATTATTTGGTTCGGCGGCGAGTCGTTAGCGCGGCAGCTGGCGGGAATGCTCTCAGCAGGCCTGCACTTCGATCACCGTATGGTAAACGATCCTAACCTGATCCTGGGGCAGATAATTTTGCTGATTAAAGCGGCGATGATGGCACTGCTACCGCTCATCGCGGGCGTGGTGCTGGTGGCGCTTATCTCGCCGGTTATGCTTGGCGGCCTGATTTTTAGCGGTAAGTCGCTACAGCCAAAATTTTCTAAATTAAACCCGCTGCCGGGAATTAAGCGCATGTTTTCGGCGCAGACCGGCGCGGAACTGCTAAAAGCGGTGTTGAAATCCACGCTGGTCGGCTGCGTTACCGGCTTTTATCTCTGGCATAACTGGCCGCAAATGATGCGTCTGATGGCGGAGTCGCCGATCGTCGCAATGGGGAATGCGCTGGATCTGGTTGGACTCTGCGCGTTACTGGTGGTACTGGGCGTGATTCCGATGGTGGGATTTGACGTGTTTTTCCAGATCTTTAGCCACCTGAAAAAATTACGCATGTCGCGACAGGACATTCGCGACGAATTTAAAGAGAGCGAAGGCGATCCGCATGTTAAGGGCAAAATTCGCCAGATGCAACGCGCCGCCGCGCAGCGCCGCATGATGGAAGATGTGCCGAAAGCGGACGTCATTGTCACTAACCCGACACACTATTCCGTGGCGCTGCAGTATGACGAAAACAAAATGAGCGCGCCGAAAGTGGTCGCGAAGGGGGCTGGATTAATAGCGCTGCGCATTCGCGAGGTCGGCGCTGAACATCGGGTTCCCACTTTAGAAGCGCCGCCGCTGGCGCGGGCATTATATCGCCACGCCGAAATCGGTCAGCAAATTCCCGGGCAGTTATATGCTGCCGTTGCGGAAGTGTTGGCCTGGGTCTGGCAGCTTAAACGCTGGCGGCTTGCGGGCGGGCAACGTCCTCCACAACCTGAGAACCTTCCGGTGCCAGAAGCGCTGGATTTTATGAACGAGAAGAATACTGATGGCTAATCTGGTCGCGATGCTGCGCCTGCCCAGCAACCTGAAATCGACGCAATGGCAAATTCTTGCCGGGCCGATCCTCATTCTGCTGATTTTGTCGATGATGGTGCTGCCGCTACCTGCTTTTATCCTCGACTTATTGTTTACCTTTAATATTGCGCTATCGATTATGGTGCTGCTGGTGGCGATGTTTACCCAGCGTACTCTGGATTTTGCCGCGTTTCCGACCATTCTGCTGTTTACCACGCTACTGCGTCTGGCGCTTAACGTAGCCTCAACGCGCATTATTTTGATGGAAGGGCATACCGGCGCGGCGGCGGCGGGAAAGGTGGTGGAGGCGTTTGGTCATTTCCTGGTCGGCGGTAACTTCGCGATCGGGATTGTGGTTTTTATCATCCTCGTCATTATCAACTTCATGGTCATCACCAAAGGCGCCGGACGTATTGCCGAAGTCGGCGCGCGCTTTGTGCTGGACGGTATGCCCGGCAAGCAAATGGCGATTGACGCCGATCTTAATGCCGGTCTGATTGGTGAAGACGAGGCCAAAAAACGGCGTTCGGAAGTCACTCAGGAAGCCGATTTCTACGGCTCGATGGACGGGGCAAGTAAATTTGTGCGCGGCGACGCCATCGCCGGTATTCTCATCATGGTCATTAACGTGGTAGGCGGGCTGCTGGTCGGCGTATTGCAGCACGGAATGAGCATAGGCAGCGCGGCGGAAAGCTACACCCTGCTGACCATTGGCGACGGCCTGGTCGCCCAGATCCCGGCGCTGGTTATCTCCACGGCGGCGGGCGTCATTGTGACCCGCGTCAGTACCGATCAGGATGTAGGCGAGCAGATGGTTGGCCAACTGTTCAGTAATCCAAGGGTGATGCTGCTGGCGGCGGCGGTGCTGGGGCTGCTTGGCATGGTGCCAGGAATGCCTAACCTGGTATTTTTACTCTTTACCGCCGCTTTGCTCGGCCTGGCATGGTGGCTGCGCGGGCGTGAAGAAAAAGCGCCGGAGGAGCCGCAGCCGGTAAAAATGCCGGAAAATAACTCGGTGGTCGAAGCCACCTGGAATGACGTACAGCTTGAGGATTCACTGGGGATGGAAGTGGGCTACCGCCTGATCCCGATGGTGGATTTTCAACAGGATGGCGAATTGCTCGGACGTATTCGCAGTATTCGTAAAAAATTCGCGCAGGATATGGGGTTCCTGCCGCCGGTTGTCCATATTCGCGACAATATGGATTTACAGCCTGCGCGCTACCGTATTTTGATGAAAGGGGTAGAGATTGGCAGCGGGGACGCCTATCCGGGACGCTGGCTGGCTATTAACCCCGGCACGGCGGCGGGAACGCTACCGGGTGAGAAAACCGTCGATCCAGCTTTTGGCCTTGATGCCATCTGGATTGAAAGCGCCCTGAAAGAGCAGGCGCAAATTCAGGGCTTTACCGTTGTTGAAGCCAGTACCGTTGTGGCGACGCACCTTAACCACTTGATTGGCCAATTCTCCGCCGAACTGTTTGGCCGCCAGGAAGCGCAGCAACTGTTGGATCGTGTCTCTCAGGAGATGCCTAAACTCACGGAAGATCTGGTCCCCGGCGTCGTGACCCTCACGACTTTACATAAAGTCCTGCAAAACTTACTGGCGGAAAAAGTCCCGATTCGCGATATGCGCACCATTCTGGAAACGCTGGCGGAACATGCGCCGTTACAAAGCGATCCGCATGAATTAACCGCCGTGGTACGCGTGGCATTAGGACGAGCGATTACGCAACAGTGGTTCCCCGGTAATGAAGAAGTGCAGGTGATTGGCCTGGATACCGCGCTGGAGCGTTTGCTGCTTCAGGCATTGCAGGGCGGCGGTGGACTTGAGCCGGGGTTGGCGGATCGCCTGCTGGCGCAGACGCAAGAGGCGCTTTCTCGCCAGGAGATGCTTGGCGCGCCGCCGGTATTGCTGGTTAACCATGCGCTACGTCCATTATTGTCCCGCTTTTTGCGGCGCAGTTTACCGCAGCTGGTGGTGTTGTCGAACCTTGAGCTTTCCGATAACCGTCATATCCGCATGACGGCGACCATTGGAGGAAAATAATGCGTAAATGGCTGGCGTTGTTGCTCTTTCCCCTGACGGTTCAGGCCGCAGGCGAAGGCGCGTGGCAGGATAGCGGTATGGGCGTAACCTTAAATTACCGGGGCGTTTCCGCATCGTCTTCGCCATTGTCGGCGCGTCAGCCGGTTTCCGGTGTGATGACGTTGGTCGCCTGGCGTTATGAACTGAATGGCCCGACCCCCGCGGGCTTACGGGTACGTTTATGTTCCCAGTCCCGTTGCGTAGAACTTGATGGTCAGAGTGGCACGACCCACGGTTTTGCTCATGTTCCCGCAGTCGAGCCGCTCCGCTTTGTCTGGGAAGTCCCCGGCGGCGGCCGACTTATCCCGGCGTTAAAAGTGCGGAGCAATCAGGTGATTGTGAACTACCGCTAACCGCCCCTTTCTTTGCCAGGTAGCAGACCTGACTCTCTTTTTGAATAAATAGAAACGCCGTTTTATAAAATGGTGAGGTAGGTTGCCGGACTCTTTGCGTTTTTGCCATTTACGCTCTGGCAATGGCAGAAACAAAAAGGTTTCCGCCCAGCTTAGCTTTTACTGTAGCGAATCGACTGCGTCGGCGGTAAAACTGCACGCAGCACTGAATTCGACATTACACAGAGGTTAAGCAAATGATGGTTTATCCAGTCAAACACAGTCCGCTATTGCGTCAGCCTGAGCATTTTATCGCCAGAGATGAACTAAAAGCCCTGGTGCAAAAGGTGACGCATAACCTGGTCAATATTAAAGATGAGACAGGCGAATTTTTATTGCGACTGGACGACGGACGCGTGATCGATACTAAAGGCTGGGCCGGATGGGAGTGGACGCACGGCGTGGGCCTGTACGGAATGTATCACTATTACCAACAGACCGGTGACCAGACGATGCGTAAGATCATTGATGACTGGTTTGCCGATCGCTTTGCGGAAGGCGCGACGACGAAAAACGTTAATACGATGGCGCCGTTTTTAACGCTGGCGTATCGCTATGAAGAGACGCGTAATCCAGCGTATTTACCGTGGCTGGAAACGTGGGCCGAATGGGCGATGAATGAAATGCCCCGTACCGATCACGGCGGAATGCAGCACATCACGCTGGCGGAGGAAAATCATCAGCAGATGTGGGACGACACGCTAATGATGACGGTGCTGCCGCTGGCGAAAATCGGTAAGCTGTTGAACCGGTCGGAATATGTGGAAGAGGCAACCTATCAGTTCCTGCTACACGTGCAGAATTTGATGGATAAAGAGACGGGGCTGTGGTTCCACGGCTGGAGCTATGACGGTCATCATAACTTCGCTAACGCTCGCTGGGCGCGCGGCAACAGTTGGCTGACCATTGTGATCCCGGATTTTCTTGAACTGCTGGACTTGCCGGAAAACAATGCCGTGCGCCGTTACCTGGTCCAGGTACTGAATGCGCAGATCGCCGCGCTGGCGAAATGTCAGGATGAAAGTGGTTTGTGGCATACGCTGCTTGACGATCCGCACTCTTATCTTGAGGCGTCGGCGACGGCGGGTTTTGCCTACGGTATTCTTAAAGCGGTGCGCAAACGCTATGTCGAACGGCACTATGCGCAGGTGGCGGAAAAAGCTATTCGGGGGATAGTGAAACATATCTCGCCGGAAGGCGAACTGCTGCAAACGTCATTTGGCACTGGCATGGGCCACGATCTCGATTTTTACCGTCATATTCCGTTGACCTCTATGCCTTACGGGCAGGCGATGGCAATGCTGTGTTTGACGGAATATCTGCGTAACTATTTCTGATGTATGCGGATATTCCGGCCGTATCCTTGTCTGATGACGCTTTGCTTATTTGACTATGGCGCCTGATCCGGCTGTGTGGTATCAGCCTGTGGATCAAACAGGTGGTCAAGGATTTTTCGCATGATGGGCGCGGCGGTAACGCCGTCGCTTCCGCCGTTTTCCAGAATCAAGGCAATAGCGACCTTAGGGTTTTTATACGGTGCAAAAGCGGTATAAAACACATGATCGCGCAGGCGAATGGGGATCATTTTCGCGTTGTAGGTCTGATTTTCTTTCAGGCTAAATACCTGCGACGTGCCGCTTTTGGCCGCAATGCCGTAGGGCGCGGTGTGAAAGAACTTATAGCCCGTTCCGTTGGGTGCATTCGCCATGCCGTACATCGCCTGACGCACCAGTCCCCAGTATGGCGACGCCGGATCGGCTATCTGTGCCGGTGTTCCTGAAGGGCGATACGGAACCACCGTTTTGCCGCTCTCTTCATTGAGTAACAGGTGAGGGGCAATCACCTTACCGTTGTTGATGAGCGCCACCATCGCTTTTACCATCTGGATGGGGGTGGCAATCCAGTAGCCCTGGCCGATGCCGACAGAGATGGTATCGCCCTGATACCAGGCTTTTTTATGGACCCGCTGTTTCCATGCGCGGCTGGGAAGCAGCCCGTCATACTCTTCATTAAGGTCGATCCCCGTCGGTTTGCCATAGCCGAACTGAGACAACATCGTGTCGATACGGTCAATACCCATCATATAAGCAACCTGATAGAAAAAGGTATCCGCAGATTCCTCAATCGCTTTAGTGACATCCAGCATACCGTGTCCGGTTTTTTTCCAGTCCCGGTAATGCCGCTGCGTGCCGGGAAGCGTCCAGGTTGGCGCGCCAAAGAAGGTGGTTTGCGGCGTAATAATCCCGCATAACAGCGCGGACATCGCCATATAGGGTTTAACCGTTGACGCCGGGGGATAAAGCCCTTGCGTCACGCGGTTGATCAGCGGCAGATTTTTATCGTGCAGCAGTTTGCCGTAATCCTGATAGCTAATGCCTTTTACAAAGGGGTTCGGGTCGTAGCTGGGCATAGATACCATCGCCAGCACTGAACCATCGTGCGGATCTTCAACCAGTACGGCAGCACGCTGCCCGGCCAGCAAACTTTCAATGTACTCTTGTAAATGGAGATCCAGCGTCAGGTGAATATTCTTACCCGCGATGGGAGGAACGTCTTTCAGCAGGCGGACAATACGCCCGTGATTATCCACCTCGACCTCCTGATAACCGGTTTTGCCATGAAGATCGTTTTCGTAGTAACGCTCAATCCCCTGTTTACCGATGTTATGGTCCGCCGCGTAATTCTCTGCCAGCCCTTTTTTATCCAGCGCTTTAAGGTCGTTATCGTTTATCTTTGACACGTAACCGAGAACATGCGCCAGCTCCGCGCCGTAAGGATACTGCCGATCCTGATAGCTATTGATCGTGACGCCGTTGAAATGAAACTGATTGACCGCAAAGCGTGCGATTTCAACATCCGTTAGCGCGTTTTTGAGCACCACCGGACGATAGCGGCTACTGGATTTTAGCGCATGGCGAAAGTCGGCGATATCGTCGGGGGAGAGATCAACAATAGGGGTGAGCTGTTTTAGCAGCGCATCCATATCGGCAATTTTATAGGGCGTAACCGCGATATCATACCAGGTTACGTTACGCACCAGCGGAATGCCGTTGCGATCGTAAATGATGCCGCGCGTGGGCGCGACGGGTAGCATCTTGATATCGTTCTCATTCGAACGGGTGGTGTAGTAGTGGTGCTGGCGGATTTGCAAGTTATAGAGGTTGAAGATCAGGATACCAAAGCAGACAACCACTACACCAAACGCCACAATCACACGTCTCAGGAAGAGTTTCTCTTCCGCATCAAAGTCTTTAAAAGTCATTACCTGTACCTGAACAATCCGCCGCCTAATGATACGGGGCGGTCAGCGCCAGCACAGGTAAAAGATGTTCCATCTCTCTATAGAAATGTGTCATTCCTTGTGATTTGTTACAGATATACCGCTGTGGCAATAAAAAGGCCTGAGTCCGTTCCCCGGAATCAGGCCTGATGATGTTAACGACGACGCGTTTACATGCGTTCTACGGTTTCGATACCCAACGTATCCAGACCCAGTTTCAGCGTCTTCGCCGTCAGTTGCGCCAGTTTTAGGCGGCTATTGCGAACCGCGTCATTCTCGGCGCTGAGAATAGGGCAGTGCTCGTAGAAGCCGGAGAACAGCCCGGCGACGTCATACAGATACGCGCACATGACGTGCGGCGTACCTTCACGCGCGACCACCGTCAGGGTTTCTTCAAACTGCAGCAGACGGGCAGCGAGTTGCGCTTCGCGATCTTCGCTAATGATAACCGGCGCGCTCGCCAGCGCCTGCTCGTCGATGTCCGCTTTACGGAAAACAGACAGCACACGCGTATAGGCATACTGCATATAAGGAGCGGTATTGCCTTCGAAAGCCAACATATTATCCCAGTCGAAGATATAGTCAGTGGTGCGGTTTTTTGACAGATCGGCGTATTTCACCGCGCCAATACCGACGGCGTTAGCCAGTTTTTCCAGCTCGTCAGCCGGCATATCCGGGTTCTTCTCCGCCACCAGACGACGCGCGCGCTCCAGCGCCTCATCCAACAGATCCGCCAGTTTCACCGTACCGCCCGCGCGAGTTTTAAACGGTTTACCGTCTTTACCCAACATCATGCCGAACATGTGGTGTTCCAGCGGAACGGAATCCGGCACATAACCGGCTTTGCGCACAATGGTCCAGGCTTGCATCAGGTGCTGGTGCTGACGGGAGTCAATGTAGTAGAGCACGCGGTCGGCGTGCAGCGTTTCGTAACGGTATTTGGCGCAGGCGATATCGGTAGTGGTATACAGATAACCGCCATCTTTCTTCTGAATAATGACGCCCATCGGGTCGCCTTCCTTGTTTTTAAACTCATCAAGGAAAACCACCGTTGCGCCTTCGCTTTCAACCGCCAGGCCTTTGGCTTTCAGATCGGCGACGATGCCCGGCAGCATCGGATTATACAGACTTTCGCCCATCACATCGTCACGAGTCAAAGTGACGTTCAGACGATCATAAGTGATCTGGTTTTGCGTCATCGTGATGTCAACCAGCTTACGCCACATCTCACGGAAATAGGCATCACCGCTCTGCAATTTGACGACGTAGTTACGCGCGCGCTCGGCAAACGCTTCATCTTCGTCATAATGCTTTTTCGCATCGCGGTAGAATCCTTCGAGATCCGCCAGCGCCATGTCGCCCGCGTTTTCCTGCTGCTGTTTTTCCAGCCAGGCGATAAGCATACCGAACTGGGTGCCCCAGTCGCCGACGTGGTTAGCGCGAATAACATGATGGCCCAGAAACTCCAGCGTGCGCACTGCCGCATCGCCGATAATCGTGGAGCGTAGATGACCGACGTGCATCTCTTTCGCGACGTTGGGCGCGGAGTAGTCGACGACAATCGTCTGACGAGTCGGCTGAGAAACGCCCAGACGATCGGAGGCCAGCGCCTGTTGCACCTGTTCAGCGAGAAAAGCCGGTTCGAGGAAAATATTGATAAAGCCAGGGCCGGCGATTTCAACCTTGCTGGCGATGCCGCTGAGATCCAGATGAGTCAGCACCTGCTCTGCAAGTTGTCGGGGGGCCATACCCAGTTTTTTCGCAACTGCCATCATGCCGTTGGCCTGATAGTCGCCGAACTGAACTTTGGCTGACTGACGAACCTGGGGCTCGCAATCTGCAGGCGCGCCTGCAGCAATCATGGCCTGACTAACTTTTTCTGAGAGAAGAGCCTGAATATTCACCGGAATACCTTACGTTTATGAAGCGGACTGTATTGCCCGCGCCAGTTTAAGAATTAGGGCGGGAGTATACTGCAAATGCCCGTTGGCGTCAGCATTGCGCGCGCGGCGCGTCGCCTGAAATATACGCAACAATAATCTGCATAAGCATTCAATAAACGCCCAACCAAATCAAAGGTTGGTTGCCGGGGCGCAACAGCGTAAATTAGCGGTTTTCACAGCAAGAAGAGCGTCCTGATATGGCGAACTGGCAACACATTGATGAACTGCATGATATTTCCGCAGATTTACCGCGATTCACTCTGGCGTTCAGAGAACTTTCCACTCGCCTTGGTCTGCAGATTAGCGCCCTTGAGGCCGATCACATTTCATTGCGCTGTCACCAGAATACGACGGCGGAGCGTTGGCGTCGCGGTTTTGAACAATGCGGCGAGCTACTGTCGGAAAATATCATCAACGGCAGGCCGATTTGTCTGTTTAAACTGCATGAACCGGTATGTGTAGAACACTGGCGGTTTTCTGTTATTGAATTACCGTGGCCGGGAGAAAAACGCTATCCACACGAAGGGTGGGAGCATATTGAAATCGTGCTGCCCGGCGAGCCGGAGACCTTGAACGCGCGGGCTCTCGCATTGTTGTCGGATGAGGGGCTTAGTCAGCCGGGGATAGTGGTTAAAACCAGTTCGCCACAGGGCGAGCATGAACGTTTGCCAAACCCTACGCTGGCCGTGACCGATGGCCGCATCACGGTAAAATTTCATCCATGGTCGATTGAAGCGATTGTCGCCAGCGAACAGGCGGCCCATTAACCTGCCGAGCGGAGTGAATATGGCGTTACTTGAGATCTGTTGTTACAGCATGGAATGCGCGCTCACCGCGCAGCGAAACGGCGCGGATCGTATCGAACTGTGTGCCGCGCCGAAAGAAGGGGGGCTTACGCCTTCGCTGGGTGTCTTACGCAGCGTGCGCGAGCATATTACGATTCCCGTACATCCGATTATTCGTCCTCGCGGCGGAGATTTTTACTACACTGACGGCGAATTTGCCGCCATGCTGGAAGATATCCGTCTCGTCAGAGAGTTGGGTTTTCCCGGGCTGGTTACTGGCGTGTTGACCGTTGATGGGGATGTCGATATGTCGCGAATGGAAAAAATAATGGCGGCGGCCGGACCGCTGGCGGTGACATTCCACCGCGCCTTCGATATGTGCGCTAATCCCTTCAATGCGCTAAAGAATCTGGCTGACGCAGGCGTAGCAAGAGTACTGACTTCCGGACAAAAAGCCGATGCGGCGCAAGGTTTATCAATAATTATGGAACTTATTGCCCAGGGGGATGCTCCAACCATTATGGCTGGTGCGGGGGTTCGTGCAAATAACCTGCAGAATTTCCTCGATGCCGGAGTACGGGAAGTACACAGTTCCGCCGGAGTCTTACTGCCTTCGCCGATGCGCTATCGCAATCAGGGGTTATCGATGTCTGCCGATATACAGGCGGACGAGTATTCTCGCTATAGGGTAGAGGGTGCGGCGGTCGCTGAAATGAAAGGAATCATTGTTCGCCATCAGGCCAAATGATTTTTACCGTTGCATCATGTCGCCCAATATGATGCTTGCTCGTACCAGGCCCCTGCCAATTCAACAGGGGCCTTTTTTTCTCCTTCATATTTCAAGCCGCAGCAGCGTTGGCCGCCTCGCGCACCCCGGTCACGTAGCTACCTACGTTCCCGGGGATTTGCTGCGTTGCCGCCTTGCTGCAACTTGAACTATTTTGGAGAAACGGTGCTATACGTAACGGTCATTCGGCAATCCATCACGGTTTACGCGCAATCAGCACCGCGCGCTGCGGGGCGGGATAGCCTTCCACCGTCTTGCTGCGATCGTTCGGGTCAAGGAAATCGGCCAGCGACTCGGTAACCATCCATTCGGTACGGCGTTGCTCTTCGGTGGTAGTGACGCAGACATCGGCGATACGCACGTCAATAAAGCCGCATTTTTCCAGCCATTTTTTTAATGCCGGCGCGGAAGGAATAAAATAGACGTTACGCATCTGCGCGTAGCGATCCCCGGGCACCAAAACGGTATTTTCGTCGCCGTCGACGACCAGCGTTTCCAGTACCAGTTCACCCTCGTTGACCAACTGATCTTTTAACTGCCACAGATGCTCCAGCGGCGAGCGACGGTGATAAAGCACCCCCATCGAGAAGACGGTATCAAATGTTTTCAGCGCCGGGAGTTGTTCAATGCCCAACGGCAGCAGATGCGCGCGCTGATCGTTACCCAACAGTTTACGCACCGCCTCAAACTGGCAGAGGAAAAGCTGCGTAGGATCGATGCCGACCGCCAGATGTGCGCCCGCGCCAATCATCCGCCACAGGTGATAGCCGCTGCCGCAGCCGACATCAAGGATCGTCCGGCCAGTTAAATCTGACAGATGCGGCAGTACGCGATCCCACTTCCAGTCGGAGCGCCATTCGGTATCAATATCTACGCCATAAAGCGAGAACGGGCCTTTACGCCACGGCATCAGATTACGCAGCAATGTATCAATACGCTTTAGCTGACCTTCGCTGAGCGGCGTTTCGCTTTCCGCCGTGACGCTGTGCAGTAAATCCAGCCGCCAGGGCGTAATTTCCGGTAAAAATTCTACCGCGTTCGACCACTGTTTAAACAAGCCATGCTGCTGCTCGCGTTGCCAGGCGGCAATCTGCGCGGGCAATGTTTCCAGCCAGTGGGAGAGGTGATTTTTAGCAATGAGCTGATAAAAGTTACCAAACTCGATCATGCGGCAACTCCGGCTTTTAACGCGACAAGCGACCCGAAATTAAAGCACTGGAACCACAGTTCGCTGTGTTCGAAACCCGCCTTACGCAGGCGCGCTTTATGTGTTTCCACCGAGTCGGTGAGCATCACGTTTTCCAGCATACTGCGCTTCTGGCTGATCTCCAGTTCGCTGTACCCATTCGCGCGTTTAAAATCGTGGTGCATGTTGAATAACAGCTCGCCCACTTTCGCGTCTTCAAAGCTAAATTTTTCCGACAGTACCAGCGCGCCGCCGGGATTCAACCCCAGGTAAATCTTATCCAGCAATGCCTGGCGTTCGGCAGGTTCAAGGAATTGCAGGGTAAAATTCAGCACCACCATCGAGGCGTTTTCAATAGTGATATCGCGGATATCGCCTTCAACAACTTCAACCGGCGTTGGCGCTTTATATGCATCAATATGGCGGCGGCAGCGTTCAATCATGGCCGGGGAGTTATCGACGGCGATAATGCGACAATGCTCATGGCGGATATTACGCCGAACAGACAGCGTCGCGGCGCCCAGCGAGCAGCCCAGATCGTAGACCTGCGTGTTCGGCTGCACAAAGCGTTCAGCCAACATGCCAATCATGGAGATGATGTTGGAGTAGCCTGGTACCGAACGCTGAATCATGTCGGGGAAAACTTCGGCTACTCGTTCATCAAAAGTCCAGTCGCCGAGACGGGCGATAGGCGCAGAAAAAAGCGTGTCGCGGTGAGACATAACGTATACATCCGGGAAAAATAAAGGCGCATATTGTGCGCTAATACAGGGAGAAAACCAACTCCCAGGGCATATACCACAGGTTTGCCAGCACCATCAGCAACAATGCGCACCAGGTCGCGCTCATCCCCGCCCGCCGCCAGCGGAACAGACGGTGGTGAAAACCGTAATAATGCATCAGCCGACCGGCGATTAAAATGATGCCGCAGATATGCACCATCCACGTTTCGGCGCCGTTCATTTCCATAAACAGCAGCAGCACCAGCGCGACAGGAATATATTCCACCGCGTTGCCATGAATACGGATGGCGCTTTGCAATTCGCTAAAACCGCCGTCGCCATAGGCGACACGGTACTGCATTCGCAAGCGAACGACATTAAAAGAGAACTTCATTAATAATAACGCACCCAAAACGGCATACAGCGCGCTTACCATACAAACTCCCTTTTAAAATGGCTGATGGCACTGTCTATGATAGGGGGCATTTTCAGAAAAGAGAAGATTGCTGTGGAATGGACGGAGCAGTGCCGATTTCCGGTAAGACGCTGCGTAAATCATGCCAAAGCGTATTCACCAGTTCCGGCGCCTGCGCGATATCCGGAGTATGTAAAAACAGAAAAGGCGTGGTGGTCTGCCGCCACTGCGGGAGTTTCTGCAACCAGGCGGCGAAAAACTCACGGTTTTGCGCCATATTATCGCTACCGATAAAACGCACCATCGGATGGCTGGCCGTCACGACCGCATGTACCGGGACTTTGGGTTTGTTTCGCTGCGCGTCGCGGACGGCCTCGCTGTGGGGATGGGCGGCATGTACCGGACGACTATCCAGGATCACGCGGTTTACGCCGCGCGCGTGTAACCCGCGATTGAGCCGCTGTTCATCCTCACCTTTGTCAAAAAAACACGGATGACGAACTTCTACGCCATAGGTAAACGTGGCGGGGAGCGCATCAAGAAACTGCCATAAGGCGGGGAGATCGCGCGGTCCAAAGGCGGCGGGCAACTGCAGCCAGTATTGGCCAATACGCGTTTCCAGCGGCGCCAGCCGGGTAAAAAACGCCTGTACCAGATCGTCGCAATGACGCAGCGCGGCCTGGTGAGAAATGGTGGCGGGAAATTTAAAGCAAAAACGGAAATCGTCCGTAGTTTGCGCATACCAGCGATCGACAATTTCCGCTTTCGGCAGCGCGTAAAGCGTGGTGTTGCCCTCCACGCAATTAAAGTGGCGGGCATACTCTTCCAGACTGGTGATGCCGAGCCGCGCCCATTTCGGGTGCGACCATTGCGGCAAGCCAATGTAGATCATAAGGCGTTTAAAATATCCTCTACGCTGCGTACCCGGCCAATGCGCGGGAAAATATGCGTCATACTGCTCTGATGCTGCTCACTGCTGGCGGCGCTACAGGCATCTTCGGCAATAATAAGGTTAAATCCTAACTCCCAGGCGTTGCGCGCTGTGGATTCGACGCCGATATTGGTTGAGATCCCGCACAATATGATGGTGTCGATACCCCGGCGGCGAAGCTGTAATTCCAGGTCGGTGCCGTAAAACGCGCCCCACTGGCGTTTAGTCACTTCCAGATCGCTGTCCTTTTTACCCAATGCCGTAGGCCAGGTCCACCAGTTTTCCGGCAATGCGTGCGCAGGCGTTGCGGCATCCACCGGCTGTTTTAACGCTTCGGCATAATCATCAGACCATCCGACGCGTACCATAACCACGGGTGAGCCGTTGGCGCGACACTTTTCCGCCAGCCGCGCGGCGCGGGCGACCACCTCATTTGCCGTATACGGGCCGCCGGCAAACGGAAGAATTCCTTCCTGTAAATCAATAACCACCAGGGCGGTTGTGGTCGCGTTGAGTTTCAGCATGATAATCACTCTCCTAAAAATAGCGGATTTCACTACACCTTAAGCGCGATTAAAGAGGAAAGCGGCGACAAATATTGTTAATTTTTGTGAGCATACGCAATACCCGCGTGAAAAACCCGGGTACAGTCAGTATGAACCAAGTGTCGATACCGCATGAAACGGGCAAGTTATCGCTCCCATGCTGGATTGACTCTTATCGTGCGGCAGAATTTCCAGTATAATAGCCGCCTTTTTTCATCCAGTTGTGACATACAGCTAAAGCTGCGACTTCGTCGCCTGCATGGCAGGCAACAATCCGCCTGCGGCTAAGTTAAGGGATATCTCATGCGTACAGAATATTGCGGACAGCTACGTCTGTCCCACGTGGGGCAGCAGGTGACTCTGTGTGGTTGGGTCAACCGTCGTCGTGATCTTGGCAGCCTGATCTTTATCGATATGCGCGACCGCGAAGGTATTGTGCAGGTGTTCTTCGATCCGGATCGTGCGGACGCGTTAAAGCTGGCCTCTGAACTGCGTAATGAGTTCTGCATTCAGGTTACGGGCACCGTGCGTGCGCGTGACGCGAAAAACGTCAATGCGGATATGGCGACCGGCGAAATTGAAGTGCTGGCGTCCTCTCTCACTATCATCAACCGCGCAGACTCACTGCCGCTTGACGCTAACCACGTTAATACCGAAGAGGCGCGTCTCAAGTACCGCTATCTGGATTTGCGTCGTCCGGAAATGGCGCAGCGCCTGAAAACCCGCGCCAAAATTACCAGCCTGGTGCGTCGTTTTATGGACGATCACGGTTTCCTTGATATTGAAACGCCGATGCTGACCAAAGCCACGCCGGAAGGCGCGCGCGACTATCTGGTGCCTTCGCGCGTGCACAAAGGTAAATTCTACGCGCTGCCGCAGTCGCCGCAGCTGTTCAAACAGCTCCTGATGATGTCCGGTTTCGACCGTTACTATCAGATAGTCAAATGCTTCCGTGATGAAGACTTACGTGCTGACCGTCAGCCGGAGTTTACTCAGATCGACGTCGAGACCTCCTTCATGACCGCGCCACAGGTGCGCGAAGTGATGGAAGCGCTGGTGCGCCATTTGTGGCTGGAAGTGAAAGGCGTGGATCTGGGGGATTTCCCGGTCATGACGTTTGCCGAAGCGGAACGTCGTTACGGTTCCGACAAGCCAGACCTGCGTAACCCGATGGAGCTGGTAGATGTCGCTGACCTACTGCAATCGGTAGAGTTCGCGGTCTTCGCGGGCCCGGCTAACGATCCGAAAGGCCGCGTGGCAGCACTGCGTGTGCCTGGCGGCGCACAGCTTAGTCGTAAGCAGATCGACGATTACGGTAACTTTGTTAAGATCTACGGCGCGAAGGGCCTGGCGTATATCAAAGTTAACGAACGCGCGAAAGGTCTGGACGGGATTAACAGTCCGGTGGCCAAGTTCCTGACCGCCGACATCGTCGACGCTATCCTTGAACGTACCGGCGCGCAGGACGGCGACATGATCTTCTTCGGCGCAGATAACAAAAAAGTGGTTGCCGATGCGCTGGGCGCGCTGCGTCTGAAACTGGGCAAAGACCTGAACCTGACCGACGAAGACAAATGGGCGCCGCTGTGGGTGATTGACTTCCCGATGTTCGAAGACGACGGCGAAGGCGGTCTGACCGCGATGCACCATCCGTTTACCGCTCCGCGTGACATGACGGCGTCTGAACTGAAAACTGCGCCGGAAGAAGCCGTCGCTAACGCTTACGATATGGTGATTAACGGCTATGAAGTTGGCGGCGGTTCGGTGCGTATTCACAACGGTGAAATGCAGCAAACCGTATTTGGTATTCTCGGTATCAATGAGCAGGAGCAGCGCGAGAAGTTCGGCTTCCTGTTGGATGCGTTGAAATACGGTACGCCGCCGCATGCGGGCCTGGCGTTTGGTCTGGACCGTCTGACCATGCTGTTGACCGGCACCGATAATATTCGTGATGTTATCGCCTTCCCGAAAACGACCGCCGCCGCGTGTCTGATGACCGAAGCGCCGAGTTTCGCCAACCAGGCAGCGTTGACGGAGTTAGGGATTCAGGTTGTGAAGAAAGCCGAGAATAACTGATATGAACAATGTACACGACATCATTCGCGTGATATCGCGGCGGCCCGCAAGGGCGAGTCTCATCAATGCGCGGCGTCACCCAACAGCCAACAACGAGGTCGCGTGAAGGATAAAGTGTACAAGCGCCCCGTTTCGGTCCTGGTGGTTATTTTCGCGCAGGATACGAAACGGGTGCTAATGTTGCAGCGACGCGATGACCCGGATTTTTGGCAGTCAGTGACTGGCAGCATAGAAGAAGGGGAGACCGCGTTGCAGGCCGCCGTACGTGAAGTCAAAGAAGAGGTCACGATTGATGTTTCGGCAGAGCAACTGACCTTAATCGACTGCCAACGTACGGTGGAGTTTGAAATTTTTTCACATTTACGTCATCGCTATGCGCCGGGTGTTATGCACAATACAGAATTCTGGTTCTGCCTTGCGTTACCGCATGAGCGGCAGGTGATATTCACTGAACATCTGACGTACCAGTGGCTTGATGCGCCTGACGCGGCGGCGCTTACCAAGTCCTGGAGTAACCGGCAAGCGATTGAAGAGTTTGTCATTAACGTCGCCTGAAAAGGCGCGCTTTTTTTGAGGAAATATTTATGGCAGGTCATAGTAAATGGGCCAACACCAGACATCGTAAAGCTGCGCAGGATGCCAAGCGCGGTAAAATCTTCACTAAAATTATTCGTGAACTGGTAACGGCAGCTAAATTGGGCGGCGGCGATCCGGATGCCAACCCGCGTCTGCGCGCGGCTGTAGATAAAGCGCTGGCCAACAACATGACCCGCGACACTCTGAACCGTGCCATCGCTCGCGGTGTGGGTGGTGATGAAGACTCGAACATGGAAACCATCATCTATGAAGGTTATGGTCCTGGCGGCACGGCCATTATGATTGAGTGTCTGAGTGACAACCGTAACCGTACCGTAGCGGAAGTGCGTCATGCTTTTAGCAAGTGCGGCGGTAATCTGGGTACCGATGGCTCAGTGGCGTACCTGTTCAGTAAGAAAGGGGTCATCTCCTTTGAGAAAGGCGATGAAGACACCATCATGGAAGCCGCTCTGGAAGCCGGTGCGGAAGATGTTGTGACCTATGATGATGGCGCGATTGATGTTTACACTGCCTGGGAAGAGATGGGTAAAGTGCGTGACGCGCTGGAAGCGGCGGGTCTGAAAGCGGACAGCGCCGAAGTGTCCATGATCCCGTCAACCAAAGCGGATATGGATGCGGAAACCGCGCCGAAACTGCTACGTCTGATCGATATGCTGGAAGACTGTGACGATGTTCAGGAAGTCTACCATAACGGTGAGATCTCTGATGAGGTGGCGGCGACCCTGTAATGGTGCTGTTAAACGCCGGCGGGCAGGGGGTATAGCGTGTCGATTATTCTCGGTATTGACCCCGGCTCGCGCATTACCGGTTATGGCGTTATCCGCCAGGTAGGCAGACAACTGACCTATCTGGGCAGCGGATGTATTCGCACCAAAGTCGATGATTTGCCGTCTCGTTTGAAGCTTATATACGCAGGCGTGACGGAAATCATCACGCAGTTCCAGCCGGACTATTTTGCTATCGAACAGGTGTTTATGGCGAAAAATGCCGACTCAGCCCTCAAGCTGGGACAGGCGCGCGGCGTCGCGATTGTCGCCGCGGTCAATCAGGAACTGCCCGTGTTTGAATACGCGGCGCGTCAGGTGAAGCAAACCGTCGTCGGTATTGGTAGCGCGGAGAAAAGTCAGGTTCAGCATATGGTGCGCACGTTGCTCAAACTGCCCGCTAACCCGCAGGCAGACGCCGCAGATGCGCTGGCTATCGCCATTACGCATTGCCACGTTAGCCAGAACGCGATGCAAATGAGCGAGAGCCGACTCAATCTGGCGCGGGGAAGGTTGCGCTAAATCATTCTCCCTCAGCCTCGCGTTGAGGGGTTTCAACTCCACAGGCGCTAATTAATTCTAAATTGGGATGTTGCCACAGGCTGGCGGGCGTCACCGTCTTACGATCCCACGGGATTGAACCTAAAAACCAGAACTTCCAGAAGGCGAGTTTCGCATCAGGATTGCTGTGAAGTAATTCTTCGAATGTCTCAATATCGCCTACCGGAATACACAATGCTTCTTTATAGATATCAAACACAAACTTCGAGCAGAACTGGCGTGATGACTCATATTTAAACCCCGTGTGATAAAACTTATTCAGCCGGGCAGGAACCTGTTCCATGATGGCGAGTTTCTGTTCGACCGTCAGGCCGCCGCACAGGCGACGAACCGCGTAACGTTGTCCGGCTGAACGTTGTATAAACAGTGACAGCGTGGTGACGGTTGAGAGGGGGACGCGGCTTTCCGCCACCAGATAGTCATCACCATTATGACCAATAATAATCCCAACATGGTTGCTCCAGCACTGTGAAGCGGTGGATATCTGGCCGAAAAGCGCGGCACCTATACAGGTAAAGACGATATCCCCGGTTTCATATTGGACAGGATAATGTTTTTTCATCTCTGCATTCCATTATTTGAAATAAATTCCTTTTATTTATTCTACAGGGTAGTTAGCATTATACCAGATAAATGACAAGCCTTAGTGTCATCGAAATATGTATGGTGAATATTGCATTTATTGCAATTAATGTCGTAAATATATCTGGGGGAGGAGTTAAGGTGGTAAATTTCTCATCATCTGATCTCTTATATTGACAGGGAGTATGACGTGGTTGATGATAAACCAATGAGAATAGGCTGGGTGTTTTATTTTCCTTATATTTTTGTTGCTATTATCCTTCATCTGTTTATTAGTTTTTGTTATTGTTTGAGTATTGATATGGCGGAGGCTAATACCGTTGTTTTTTTATTAAAGCCAGGAACGATTTCATTATTATTTTTACTTCTCCCTGCCAGGCGGTTCAGAACCCGACTGTTGGCAACATTGAGTTCAGTTTTCATTACCTTAGTATTTAACCAGTGGCATTTGGTTGCCGGGAATAAAGAACTGGTTTTGTGCCTGCAGGCAGCGTGCTTTATGGCTTTCCTGGCTATGACATCGGTAAAAAAATCCGGGTGGATGATTAGCGCATCATTATTTTTGGTTTGTGCGGCCGGAACGATTCGCCAGTGCTGGCTGGAACAGTGTTTAACGCTGCCGATATATATATTGTTGATGATGGGCGGAGCTGTGGCGCCAGCGGCCACTGCTTCCAGTATATTGCAGCAAAAGGTCGTGGGTTAGCAGCAAAACGACAGGCACTTTTTAGTAGCGAAGAGTATGTGAATATTTATTATAATTATTCAGAAGGGATGCCAGCCGTGAATTTCGATGGCATGAAAAATGACTTTGCACAATATTTATTGTGTCATGGTGAATTAAAATCTGTTGTGCGCGACGATAAAACAACATGCGATTAAATTCAGCGCTAGTAGTTAATATTATTACATCTATTCTCGGGTCTGTTTTTTTGGGGCCCCGATGTTCCGCTGTTGGCATTCGTACTGGATACATTATTAGTGGCAACATTTCGTTTGGCTGATATTGATAGTCACGGCGTCCATCGTCTCTTTATCGTAGTCGGCGTTGCGGTAAGCGCTACATTGCGGGGGGCTTGCAAGCCCGGCTGCGATATTGTATTCGCCATATCGGGTTGCGTCTGGCTCCGGTATTAGTGTTATCAGGATACTCATTATTGAAGACTACCGAACGTGCGCCACGGCATGTTGGCAAAAGTTATTCGCGTAGGACGCAAAAAGTTGTCAATGAGTGTACGACTTATTTTGTACGCAGCGGGGAGCGTACCCGTCGTTAACCATCGCGGGATGTCGGAGTAGAGAAATATCGGGATACGTGTTTTTCATCTGGATAAACATCCAGTCTTTTTTTATGATAGTGCATTATCTTTTCAGCCCTTTACGCAGGAGCGTCATGTGATAGGCAGACTCAGAGGCATTATTCTCGAAAAACAACCCCCGATCGTGCTGCTGGAGACAGGGGGCGTAGGCTATGAAGTACATATGCCTATGACCTGCTTTTACGAGCTGCCGGAGGCCGGGCAGGAGGCAATCGTCTTCACCCACTTTGTGGTGCGTGAAGATGCGCAGTTGTTGTACGGATTCAACAATAAGCAAGAGCGCACGCTGTTTAAAGAGCTAATTAAAACGAATGGCGTCGGGCCTAAGCTGGCGCTGGCGATTCTCTCCGGCATGTCGGCGCAGCAGTTTGTGAATGCGGTTGAGCGCGAAGAGCTTGGCGCACTGGTGAAGCTGCCGGGTATCGGCAAGAAAACCGCCGAAAGGCTGATTGTCGAAATGAAAGACCGCTTTAAAGGGCTACATGGCGATCTCTTTACGCCAGCGGTCGACTTGGTATTGACGTCGCCGGCCAGCCCAACCTCGGAAGATGCAGAACAAGAAGCAGTTGCTGCGCTGGTGGCGCTGGGTTATAAACCGCAAGAAGCCAGTCGGATGGTAAGCAAGATCGCCCGTCCGGATGCAAGCAGTGAAACACTGATTCGCGACGCGTTACGCGCCGCGTTATGAGGTAAAGGATGATAGAAGCAGATCGCCTGATTTCAGCAGGCGCCACGATCGCAGAAGACGTCGCCGATCGCGCCATTCGCCCAAAGTTATTGGCGGAATATGTCGGCCAACCGCAGGTGCGCTCCCAGATGGAGATCTTTATTCAGGCGGCAAAACTGCGTGGCGACGCACTAGATCACTTGCTGATTTTCGGCCCGCCAGGGTTAGGTAAGACGACTCTGGCGAATATCGTTGCCAATGAAATGGGCGTCAATCTCCGAACCACGTCCGGCCCGGTGCTGGAAAAAGCAGGCGATCTGGCGGCTATGCTCACCAATCTTGAACCGCATGATGTGCTGTTTATTGATGAGATTCACCGGCTTTCACCGGTGGTGGAAGAAGTACTCTATCCGGCGATGGAAGATTACCAGCTGGATATTATGATTGGCGAAGGGCCTGCTGCACGTTCCATTAAGATCGATCTGCCGCCGTTTACGCTCATTGGCGCGACGACGCGAGCAGGTTCGCTGACCTCGCCGCTACGCGACCGTTTTGGCATTGTGCAGC
Organism: Salmonella sp. 32031103-2018-00083-FB-01-SM-01; assembly: GCF_017571995.1. Classification (NCBI taxonomy): domain Bacteria; kingdom Pseudomonadati; phylum Pseudomonadota; class Gammaproteobacteria; order Enterobacterales; family Enterobacteriaceae; genus Salmonella; species Salmonella sp. 32031103-2018-00083-FB-01-SM-01. The sequence continues at coordinate 941,698 of NZ_JAGEQL010000001.1, read as the reverse complement.
GCCTGGAGTTCTACCAGGTGCCCGATCTGCAGCACATCGTCGGGCGCAGCGCAAGGCACATGGGGCTTGAGATGAGCGATGACGGCGCGCTGGAAGTGGCGCGTCGGGCGCGCGGTACGCCGCGTATAGCCAACCGCCTGCTCAGACGTGTGCGTGATTTCGCCGAGGTGAAGCATGACGGGGCTATTTCAGCGGAAATTGCCGCACAGGCGCTGGATATGCTGAACGTCGATGCGGAAGGGTTTGACTATATGGATCGCAAGCTGCTGCTGGCGGTTATTGATAAATTCTTCGGTGGACCGGTCGGCCTGGATAACCTGGCGGCGGCGATTGGCGAAGAGCGTGAAACCATTGAGGATGTGCTGGAGCCGTATCTGATTCAGCAAGGCTTTTTGCAGCGCACGCCGCGTGGGCGTATGGCAACGGTGCGCGCCTGGAACCATTTCGGGATCACGCCGCCAGAGATGCCTTAGCGCCTGAAGTCGCTGCGCTCATCAGACCTGGGCGATTTTGTAGGCCCGGTAAGCGCAGCGCCACCGGGCAACACACGCTTAGCTTGCCTGCTTTTTCATCATACTGAAGATAAACAGCAGCGCGGCACACAGCACTACGGATGGCCCTGCCGGGGTATCATAAAAGGCTGAGAAGGTCAGTCCACCTGTAACCGCTATCATACCTACACCAACGGCGACGCCCGCCATCTGCTCTGGCGTACGGGCAAAGCGACGCGCGGTTGCGGCGGGGATAATCAGTAGCGACGTAATGATCAGCGCTCCGACAAACTTCATCGCTACGCCGATAGTTAACGCCGTTACCAGCATCAATAGCAGCTTCACGCGCTGTAACTTCACGCCATCGACAAAGGCAAGATCCGGACTGATAGTCATTGACAGCAAGTTGCGCCACTGCCAGAAGAGAATGGCCAGCACAATAACGACCCCAATAGCGATCGAGATAAGATCTTCCGGCGTGACGGCCAGCAAATCGCCAAACAGATAAGCCATTAAATCAACGCGGACGTTGGACATCAGGCTGACCACGACCAGTCCTAAAGACAAGGCGCTGTGCGCCATAATGCCCAGTAAGGTATCAATCGCGAGGTGAGGGCGTTTCTCCAGCCATACCAGACCGGCGGCCAGCAGCAGCGTAACGGCGATTACCGCATAAAAGGGGTTAACGTCCAGCAACAGGCCAAACGCCACGCCCAGAAGCGACGCGTGAGCCAGCGTATCGCCAAAATAGGACATCCGACGCCAGACCACAAATGAGCCCAAAGGACCAGCGGCGCACGCCAGCATCATCCCGGCCAGCCAGCCGGGCAGTAATAATTCAATCATGAGTGACCATTTCCCCGGCGCAGTACAATACGACCCTGTAAATCATGGCGATGATTATGATGATGGCGATAAATCCCTAATTGCTCCGCGCCTCGCGGGCCAAACATAGAGATAAACTCCGGATGCATAGACACCACTTCCGGCGCGCCGGAACAGCAAATATGATGGTTCAGGCATAACACTTCATCCGTCTTTGCCATGACCAGATGTAGGTCATGCGACACCATCAGCACGGCGCAATCGAGTTCTCGACGCAGCTGATCGATAAGGTCGTATAACGCGACCTGGCCGTTGACATCCACGCCTTGCGTCGGCTCATCAAGTACCAGCAACTGCGGCCTGTTAAGCAGAGCACGCGCCAGCAGTACGCGCTGTGTCTCACCGCCGGAGAGTTTTTGCATGGGCGCGTCAATCAAATGTCCGGCCTGAACGCGTTTAAGCGCCGGGAGAATATCCGTTTTTTGCGTGCCGGGACGTAAACGTAAAAATCGGTTTACCGTCAGCGGAAGCGTGGTATCGAGATAGAGCTTTTGCGGGACATAGCCGATACGGAGTTGCCCGTTGCGCTTGATCACCCCTTCATCAGGGGCTACCAGTCCTAAAACCACGCGTACAAGCGTTGACTTCCCCGCGCCGTTAGGACCGAGAAGCGTTAAAATTTTTCCGGGGCTCAATTCAAGCGACACATCAGAGAGGACGCGGCGTTGACCAAATGAGACCGAGACGTTTTCCAGTGAAACTAAACTTGTCATGTTAATTTTAGGCTTGCAGAAGTGATAGAATGTTATAATATCACATTTCACACATTCATTACGATGATTAGTCGCATTATGTTACAGAAAAATACGCTTCTTTTCGCAGCATTATCCGCCGCGCTTTTGGGGAGTGCAACCCAGGCTGCCGACGCCGCCGTTGTCGCTTCGCTTAAACCGCTTGGGTTTATCGCTTCCGCCATTGCTGATGGCGTTACGGATACGCAAGTATTACTTCCGGATGGGGCATCCGAGCATGATTATTCATTGCGTCCATCAGACGTAAAACGCTTACAGGGCGCGGACTTAGTCGTCTGGGTTGGCCCGGAAATGGAAGCCTTTATGGAGAAGTCGGTCAGGAATATTCCTGATAATAAGCAGGTTACCATTGCACAACTTGCCGATGTAAAACCGTTACTCATGAAGGGCGCGGATGATGATGAGGATGAACATGCGCATACGGGCGCCGATGAGGAAAAAGGTGACGTACATCACCATCACGGCGAATATAACATGCATCTTTGGCTCTCCCCAGAGATAGCGCGGGCTACAGCGGTTGCAATCCATGAAAAATTAGTGGAACTTATGCCGCAAAGTCGAGCCAAACTCGACGCCAACCTGAAGGATTTTGAGGCACAATTAGCCGCAACCGATAAACAGGTCGGTAACGAGCTCGCGCCGCTCAAGGGGAAAGGGTATTTCGTTTTTCATGACGCCTACGGTTACTACGAAAAACACTACGGACTCACCCCACTCGGTCACTTTACCGTGAACCCTGAGATACAACCTGGCGCGCAGCGTTTACATGAAATAAGAACACAGTTGGTTGAGCAAAAAGCAACCTGCGTTTTTGCTGAGCCACAATTCAGGCCAGCGGTCGTGGAAGCCGTGGCGAGAGGGACATCCGTTCGAATGGGAACACTGGACCCCCTCGGGACGAACATTAAACTGGGTAAAACAAGCTATTCAGCGTTTTTAAGCCAATTAGCCAACCAGTATGCGAGCTGCCTGAAAGGAGATTAACGAGGAAGTGAATACGTGCAACAGATAGCCCGCTCTGTCGCCCTGGCATTTAATAATCTGCCCCGACCCCACCGCGTTATGCTGGGGTCACTTACCGTTCTGACACTGGCCGTCGCCGTATGGCGGCCCTATGTTTACCACCCAGAATCCGCGCCAATCGTTAAAACTATTGAACTGGAGAAAAGCGAGACTCGTTCCCTCTTACCGGAGGCCAGCGAACCCATTGATCAGGCCGCGCAGGAAGATGAAGCTATTCCTCAGGATGAGCTGGACGATAAAACCGCAGGCGAAGTCGGCGTCCATGAATACGTCGTCTCCACAGGCGATACGTTAAGCAGCATTCTGAATCAGTACGGCATCGATATGAGCGATATTAGCCGACTTGCCGCTTCTGATAAGGAGCTGCGCAATCTGAAAATTGGCCAACAGCTTTCCTGGACACTGACCGCCGATGGCGATTTACAGCGTCTGACATGGGAAGTCTCCCGCCGTGAAACGCGTACCTACGATCGTACTGCCAACGGTTTTAAAATGAGCAGTGAAATGCAGCAGGGGGACTGGGTTAACAGTCTGCTGAAAGGTACGGTAGGGGGGAGCTTTGTCGCCAGCGCGAAAGAGGCCGGTTTAACCAGCAGCGAAATCAGCGCAGTGATAAAAGCCATGCAGTGGCAGATGGATTTTCGCAAGCTGAAAAAGGGCGATGAATTTTCGGTTCTGATGTCGCGCGAGATGCTGGATGGCAAGCGTGAACAGAGTCAGTTGTTGGGCGTGCGGATGCGTTCCGATGGTAAAGATTACTACGCCATTCGCGCCGCTGACGGTAAATTCTATGACCGTAACGGGGTTGGCCTGGCGAAAGGCTTTTTACGCTTCCCGACCGCCAAACAGTTCCGCATCTCCTCCAACTTCAATCCGCGACGTCTGAACCCGGTTACCGGACGCGTTGCGCCGCATCGTGGCGTTGACTTTGCGATGCCGCAGGGTACGCCGGTGCTGTCGGTGGGGGATGGCGAGGTCGTGGTCGCTAAACGTAGCGGCGCTGCCGGTTACTACATTGCGATTCGTCATGGACGTACCTACACCACACGTTACATGCACTTGCGTAAGCTGCTGGTGAAACCGGGGCAAAAAGTAAAACGTGGCGATCGTATTGCGCTTTCTGGTAACACCGGGCGTTCCACAGGGCCGCATCTGCATTATGAGGTATGGATCAACCAGCAAGCCGTTAACCCTCTGACAGCAAAATTGCCGCGCACGGAAGGTCTGACGGGGTCAGATCGTCGTGAATACCTGGCACAGGTGAAAGAGGTTCTGCCACAACTGCGCTTCGATTAACAAATGCGCTGACAGAGCCGGTACGCGATGTGTGCCGGCTTTTTTGTTTTGTGTGAGACGCAGACGTCGCTACACTATTCACAATTCCTTTTCGCGTCAGCAGACCCTGGAAAAGCATGGAAACCAAAAAAAATAATAGTGAGTATATCCCTGAATTCGAAAAATCCTTTCGCTATCCGCAGTATTGGGGCGCCTGGTTGGGCGCGGCAGCAATGGCGGGGATCGCATTAACACCGGCATCATTCCGCGACCCTTTGCTGGCGACGCTGGGGCGTTTTGCCGGACGGCTGGGGAAGAGTTCTCGTCGCCGGGCGCTAATTAATCTGTCGTTGTGCTTTCCGCAGCGTAGCGAAGCTGAGCGCGAAGCGATTGTCGATGAGATGTTCGCCACCGCGCCGCAGGCAATGGCGATGATGGCTGAGTTGGCGATGCGCGGTCCGAAAAAAATCCAACAGCGTGTTGACTGGGAAGGTCTGGAAATCATTGAGGAGATGCGTCGTAACGACGAAAAAGTCATTTTTCTCGTACCGCATGGCTGGGGCGTCGACATTCCAGCCATGCTGATGGCCTCTCAGGGGCAAAAAATGGCGGCGATGTTTCATAATCAGGGTAATCCGGTTTTTGATTATATCTGGAACACAGTGCGTCGGCGTTTCGGCGGACGTTTGCATGCGCGTAATGACGGGATTAAACCCTTTATTCAGTCTGTTCGTCAGGGCTACTGGGGCTACTACCTGCCGGACCAGGATCACGGCCCGGAGCATAGTGAATTCGTTGATTTCTTTGCGACATACAAAGCGACGCTGCCTGCGATTGGTCGGCTGATGAAAGTGTGCCGCGCACGCGTGATACCGCTTTTCCCGGTGTATAATGGTAAAACGCATCGCCTGACTATCCAGATTCGCCCGCCGATGGACGATCTGCTCACGGCTGACGACCACACTATCGCCAGACGGATGAACGAAGAGGTCGAAATTTTTGTCGGCCCGCATCCGGAACAGTACACCTGGATCCTGAAGCTGCTCAAAACCCGCAAGCCAGGCGAGATTCAGCCGTATAAGCGTAAAGATCTTTATCCCATCAAATAAATAAAGCCTCTCGTAAGAGAGGCTTTATGCTGACAAACCCTGTACTACCTGATGAACAGGCGTGGGGGAGTTTTACTCAACGGTCAAAATACGCGTGGTATTAGTTGAGCCGACGGTGCTCATGACATCGCCCTGAGTCACGATCACCAGGTCGCCGGAAACCAGATACCCTTTATCGCGCAGCAGATTAACAGCTTCATGCGCCGCGACAACGCCATCAGCCGCGCTATCAAAATGCACCGGCGTTACTCCGCGGTAGAGCGCGGTCAGGTTCAGCGTGCGTTCATGGCGCGACATGGCGAAAATCGGCAGGCCGGAGCTGATACGGGAAGTCATTAGCGCGGTACGACCGGATTCCGTCATGGTGATGATCGCGGTAACACCTTTCAGATGGTTTGCTGCATACATCGCAGACATGGCAATGGCTTCTTCAACGTTGTCGAACTGCACGTCGAGACGGTGTTTAGACACATTGATGCTGGGGATTTTTTCTGCGCCCAGGCAGACGCGCGCCATTGCGGCAACGGTTTCAGAAGGATACTGACCGGCTGCGGTTTCGGCAGACAGCATAACCGCATCCGTGCCATCCAGGACGGCGTTCGCCACGTCCATCACTTCCGCACGGGTCGGCATCGGGTTGGTGATCATCGACTCCATCATCTGCGTTGCGGTGATGACTGCGCGGTTTAGCTGACGCGCACGGCGAATCAGCGCCTTCTGGATACCAACCAGCTCCGGATCGCCGATTTCAACGCCCAGGTCGCCACGTGCGACCATCACAACGTCAGAGGCCAGAATGATATCGTCCATGGCGTTTTGATCGCATACCGCTTCGGCGCGTTCGACCTTAGCCACAATTTTCGCGTCGCAGCCGGCGTCGCGCGCCAGGCGGCGTGCATAGTTCAGATCTTCGCCGCAGCGCGGGAAGGAGACAGCCAGATAGTCAACGCCTATCAGCGCAGCGGTTTGAATATCGGCTTTGTCTTTTTCGGTCAGCGCTTCAGCAGAAAGCCCGCCGCCGAGCTTGTTAATGCCTTTATTGTTAGACAGCGGACCGCCGACGGTGACCTCGGTAAAGACTTTCATGCCCTGGACTTCAAGCACTTTCAACTGCACTCGACCATCGTCAAGCAGCAGGATATCGCCAGGAACGACGTCTGCCGGCAACCCTTTGTAATCAATGCCGACTTTTTCTTTATCGCCTTCGCCTTTACCCAGGTTAGCGTCTAACAGAAATTTGTCCCCGATATTGAGGAACACTTTGCCTTCTTTAAAAGTGGAAACGCGAATTTTTGGCCCTTGCAGGTCGCCTAAAATAGCCACATGACGCCCCAGTTTGGCGGCAATCTCACGGACTTTATCAGCACGCATTTTATGATCTTCCGGCGAGCCGTGAGAGAAGTTCATACGTACTACGTTTGCGCCCGCGGCGATAACTTTCTCAAGGTTGTTATCGCGGTCAGTTGCCGGGCCTAACGTGGTAACGATTTTGGTTCTGCGAAGCCTTCTGGACATGTAATACTCCGTTGACTAAAACAACTTGGTGTTGCGTGAACATTGATCCGGTCGTTCTGAAACCTTAACGGTATAAAATGAACGTCCCCGGATGACGAAAAGGGTAGAACATTGTTATTGCTTTTAGCGGTCATCACTCCTGATGAGTAATTCTTTATCAAAACGCGATTCCTTGAGCGCTTCCTTGACACGCTTCAAGTTATCTCTGAATTTTGCCCCGCGACGCAAAGTAAATCCCGTTGCCAGCACATCTATCACGGTCAGCTGAGCAAGTCGAGAGACCATGGGCATATAAATGTCTGTATCTTCCGGTACGTCGAGGGTAATGGCCAGCGTGGCTTCGCGCGCCAGCGGCGTTCCAGCGGAGGTCAGGGCGATCACCATCGCATCGTTTTCCCGCGCCAACTGCGCCAGTTCCACCAGGCTCTTGGTTCTGCCAGTATGCGAAATGAGCACCACGACGTCATCATCGTTACAATTCATACAGCTCATCCGTTGCAGCACGATATCGTCGGAGTAAATCACCGGCACATTGAAGCGAAAAAACTTATTCATGGCGTCATGCGCGACCGCGGCGGAGGAACCAAGACCAAAAAAGGCGATTTTTTTTGCCTGGGTCAGTAAATCGACGGCGCGGTTGACGGCCGATTTATCCAGCGACTGACGAACATGGTCGAGACTGGCCATGGCGGACTCGAAGATTTTTCCTGTATAGGCCTCAACGCTGTCATCTTCATCCACATTGCGATTAACATAGGGGGTGCCATTTGCCAGACTTTGCGCCAGATGCAGTTTAAAATCAGGAAAGCCGCGGGTATTCATGCTGCGACAGAAACGGTTCACCGTTGGCTCGCTAACGTTAGCTTCCTGGGCCAGCATGGCAATGCTTAAGTGAATCGATCTGCCTGGGGCGGCCAGAATAACATCGGCGACTTTTCGTTCAGATTTGCTTAAATGTTCCAGTTGAGACTGGACTTTTTCCAGCATATTCATGATTAGCAAGGCTCATGGGTATTAGCGATTTCAATGATGCGCGAAACCGAGCGCGTTTTGTTAGATATTACTCCTGGCGGCTGTCAAAGGGGGCAAAATGGCTAAAAAAGGTGTCGTTTTTTTTCATTACATGACCGACGTCGGATTTTAAGTTCCAGCTTGTGTGGAAAAGCGACAATTTTATTAGGCGTTTTGCCGATTATATTGCCAATCAAACGCCGGTTCACCTATGAAAAGGCGTTTACGGTTTCCGTAATCTCGTAAAAGCAGTACAGTGCTGTGTAATAAAATTACAACGATATCCTGGCTAAAGTACCAGGAGATTAACTGAGGAGAATGACATGGCGGTAACGCAAACAGCCCAGGCATGTGACCTGGTCATTTTCGGCGCGAAAGGCGACCTGGCGCGCCGGAAACTGCTGCCTTCCCTGTATCAGCTTGAGAAAGCCGGCCAGATCCATCCGGATACCCGGATCATTGGGGTGGGGCGCGCGGACTGGGATAAAGAAGCTTATACCCACGTCGTGCGTGAGGCGCTGGAAACCTTCATGAAGGAAAAAATTGATGAAGGCTTGTGGGATACGCTGAGCGGCCGTCTGGATTTTTGTAATCTTGACGTGAACGATACGCCTGCGTTCAGTCGCCTGGGCGATATGCTGGATCAAAAAAACCGTACCACCATTAACTATTTTGCGATGCCGCCCAGCACGTTTGGCGCTATTTGCAAAGGGTTAGGGGAGGCTAAACTCAACGCCAAACCGGCGCGTGTCGTGATGGAGAAACCGTTGGGTACTTCGCTGGCGACCTCGCGTGAGATTAACGATCGGGTCGGCGAATACTTTGAAGAGTGCCAGGTATATCGTATCGACCACTATCTGGGCAAAGAAACGGTTCTCAACCTGCTGGCGCTGCGTTTTGCCAACTCGTTATTCGTTAATAACTGGGATAACCGCACTATCGATCACGTTGAGATTACCGTAGCGGAAGAGGTGGGGATTGAAGGGCGCTGGGGATACTTTGACCAGGCCGGTCAGATGCGCGATATGATCCAGAACCACTTGCTGCAAATTCTCTGCATGATTGCCATGTCACCGCCGTCTGACCTGAGCGCCGACAGTATTCGCGATGAAAAAGTCAAAGTGTTGAAATCGCTGCGCCGGATTGATCGCTCCAACGTGCGTGAAAAAACGGTTCGTGGTCAATACACCGCGGGCTTTGCGCAGGGGCAAAAGGTGCCGGGCTATCTGGAAGAAGAGGGCGCGAATAAAAGCAGCAACACCGAAACTTTCGTCGCTATACGCGTCGACATCGATAACTGGCGTTGGGCGGGCGTGCCATTCTATCTGCGCACCGGCAAGCGTCTGCCAACCAAGTGCTCTGAAGTCGTGGTTTATTTCAAGACGCCTGAACTGAACCTCTTTAAAGAGTCCTGGCAAGACCTGCCGCAGAACAAATTGACGATTCGCCTGCAGCCAGATGAAGGCGTAGATATTCAGGTGCTTAACAAAGTACCGGGGCTGGATCATAAGCATAATCTGCAGATCACGAAGCTTGATCTGAGCTACTCCGAGACCTTTAATCAGACGCACCTGGCGGATGCATATGAGCGCCTGCTGCTGGAAACGATGCGTGGCATTCAGGCGCTATTTGTCCGCCGTGACGAAGTGGAAGAAGCCTGGAAGTGGGTGGACTCCATTACCGAAGCATGGGCGATGGACAACGACGCGCCGAAGCCGTATCAGGCGGGCACCTGGGGACCGGTAGCGTCCGTGGCGATGATTACCCGTGACGGTCGTTCGTGGAATGAGTTTGAGTAAATTTGCCACTCACTCTTAGGTGGTATTTTACCGGTAACATGATCTAACACAGATTGTAGAATCATTTTTGCACTTTTAAGCCTCGTGTGGATTCACCTGCGAGGCTTTTTTTATTACACTGCCTGAAACGATTTTGCCCCATTATCACCGGACATCATGTATTTCACTGTCTTTCCACATTGATAAAACGCATGGTAAACCCGGTAGCCGGACAGATAAATTTCAGGAGCCTCTATGAATCCTAATTTGTTACGCGTAACACAGCGCATTGTCGAACGCTCGCAGCAGACCCGCAAAGCCTATCTTGCCCGCATTGAGCAGGCGAAAACCGCCACGGTCCACCGATCTCAACTGGCCTGTGGCAACCTGGCGCATGGCTTCGCCGCCTGTCAGCCAGAGGACAAAGCCTCGCTGAAAAGTATGTTGCGCAATAATATCGCCATCATTACCTCCTACAATGACATGCTCTCTGCGCATCAACCGTATGAACATTATCCGGAAATTATTCGTCAGGCCCTGCATTCCGTGAATGCGGTAGGTCAGGTCGCAGGCGGCGTACCGGCAATGTGCGATGGCGTTACGCAAGGGCAGGATGGCATGGAGTTGTCATTACTCAGCCGCGAAGTGATAGCGATGTCGGCAGCAGTAGGCCTCTCTCACAATATGTTTGACGGCGCGTTATTCCTCGGCGTATGCGACAAAATCGTTCCGGGGCTGGCGATGGCCGCGCTCTCTTTTGGTCATTTACCCGCGATTTTTGTTCCGTCAGGCCCGATGGCGAGCGGCCTGCCGAATAAAGAAAAAGTCCGTATTCGTCAGCTATATGCGGAAGGAAAAGTAGACAGAATGGCGCTGCTGGAGTCAGAAGCCGCCTCTTACCATGCGCCGGGCACCTGTACATTTTACGGCACCGCCAACACCAACCAGATGGTGGTGGAGTTTATGGGAATGCAGTTGCCGGGTTCCTCGTTTGTGCATCCGGATGCGCCGCTGCGCGAGGCATTGACTGCCGCTGCCGCACGTCAGGTAACACGTCTTACCGGCAACGGCAATACGTGGATGCCGCTCGGTAAAATGATCGACGAAAAAGTCGTGGTGAACGGCATTGTCGCGCTGCTGGCTACCGGCGGTTCCACCAACCACACCATGCATCTGGTTGCAATGGCGCGCGCGGCGGGCATTCTGATCAACTGGGATGACTTCTCGGATTTGTCGGAAGTGGTTCCGTTGATGGCGCGTCTGTACCCGAACGGTCCGGCGGACATTAACCACTTCCAGGCGGCGGGCGGCGTACCGGTATTGATGCGTGAGCTGCTCAATGCCGGATTGTTGCACGAAGACGTTAACACTGTCGCAGGCTTCGGCCTGAAACGCTATACGCTGGAGCCCTGGCTCAACAACGGCGAGCTGGACTGGCGTGAAGGCGCGGAAAGGTCACTGGATAACGATGTCATTGCCTCTTTTGATAAGCCGTTCTCTCCTCACGGCGGTACTAAGGTGCTAAGCGGTAATCTGGGGCGCGCAGTAATGAAGACGTCTGCGGTACCGGTTGAAAACCAGATCATTGAAGCGCCTGCCATGGTATTTGAAAGTCAGCATGATGTGCTGCCTGCGTTTGACGCGGGCCTGCTTGACCGGGATTGTGTCGTTGTCGTGCGTCATCAGGGACCAAAAGCGAATGGAATGCCAGAATTACATAAACTCATGCCGCCACTTGGTGTATTATTGGACCGCCGTTTCAAAATCGCGTTAGTTACTGATGGACGACTTTCAGGCGCTTCGGGTAAAGTGCCTTCAGCTATCCACGTAACGCCGGAAGCCTACGATGGCGGCTTACTGGCAAAAGTGCGCGATGGCGACATCATTCGCGTGAATGGGCAGACAGGTGAGTTAACTCTGCTGGTCGACGAGGCGGAACTTGCCGCTCGTCAGCCTCATATTCCGGACCTGAGCGCGTCGCGCGTCGGAACGGGGCGTGAGTTGTTTGGCGCGCTGCGCGAAAAGCTGTCGGGTGCGGAGCAGGGCGCAACCTGTATCACTTTTTAAGATGACACACTAGTAATCAGGCGAGAGAAGAATTCCGATGAAAAACTGGAAAACAAGTGCAGAAGCAATCCTGACCACCGGCCCGGTTGTCCCGGTCATTGTAGTCAATAAACTGGAGCACGCGGTGCCGATGGCTAAAGCGCTGGTGGCCGGGGGCGTTCGCGTTCTGGAAGTGACTTTACGTACGGCCTGCGCGATGGATGCTATTCGCGCTATCGCTAAAGACGTGCCGGAAGCGATTGTCGGCGCCGGAACCGTTCTCAATCCGCAGCAGTTGGCGGAGGTGACGGAAGCGGGCGCGCAGTTTGCGATTAGCCCGGGACTGACTGAGCCACTGCTGAAAGCCGCGACGGCAGGCACTATCCCATTGATTCCCGGTATTAGCACCGTTTCTGAACTGATGTTGGGCATGGACTATGGTCTGAAAGAGTTCAAATTCTTCCCGGCGGAAGCGAATGGCGGCACTAAAGCGTTGCAGGCGATTGCCGGTCCGTTCTCTCAGGTGCGTTTCTGCCCAACTGGCGGCATCTCTCCGGCAAACTATCGTGACTATCTGGCGCTGAAAAGCGTATTGTGCATCGGCGGTTCCTGGCTGGTGCCGGCCGACGCGCTGGAAGCGGGGGATTACGATCGCATCACCAAACTGGCGCGCGAAGCGGTAGAAGGCGCGAAGCAGTAAGCCGTTAAATGCCCGATGGCGCTTGCTTATCGGGCTTACGAGTGGCGATCAGGCAGGTTTGATAAAAATGCGCTAACGTCGCCATCAGGCGATGGCGCATTAGCCTTTTACCGTCACGCGGCTGGCGGCCTTTTTCGCTCTTATCACCGCTTCTTCAACGTTTTCACCTGTCGCTAACGCTACACCAAGACGACGGGTGCCGTCGATCTCAGGCTTACCAAACAGCCGTACCTGTACTCCGGCTCCTACCGCCGCGTGTACATTATCAAACGTCACATTTCGACTGGTAAGCTGCGGCAGAATCACGGCCGAGGCAGCAGGACCATACTGGCGAATAGCGCCTACGGGCATTCCCAGAAAGGCGCGCACATGCAGCGCAAACTCAGAGAGATCCTGAGAAATCAACGTGACCATTCCGGTATCGTGCGGGCGAGGGGAGACTTCGCTGAAAATGACTTCATCGCCACAGACGAAGAGTTCAACGCCGAACAGACCATGACCGCCTAACGCCAGTACCACATGACGGGCAATCTCTTGCGCCCGCTTCAGCGCCAGTTCACTCATCTGCTGTGGCTGCCAGGATTCGCGATAGTCGCCATCTTGCTGACGATGACCGACCGGCGCGCAGAAATGCACGCCATCGACGGCGCTAACGGTGAGCAGCGTAATTTCAAAATCAAATTTAACCACGCCTTCCACAATCACGCGACCCGCGCCAGCGCGTCCGCCCTGTTGAGCATACTCCCATGCCTGCGCGAGCTGTTCGGCCGAGCGGATAAAGCTCTGGCCTTTGCCGGAAGAGCTCATGACCGGTTTGACGATGCAAGGAAAACCCACTGCGGCTACCGCATCATGAAAACTGGCCTCACTGTCGGCAAAGCGATACGTCGATGTCGGCAGACCTAATTCTTCTGCGGCCAGGCGACGGATCCCTTCGCGGTTCATCGTGAGCTGCGTTGCACGGGCGCAAGGCACGACATTCAGCCCTTCGCCCTCCAGCTCGCGCAACGTATCGGTGGCGATCGCTTCTATTTCCGGCACGATATAATGCGGTTTTTCCTCTGTTATCACATGACGTAGCGCCTCGCTGTCCAGCATATTAATGACGTGTGAACGGTGAGCCACATGCATGGCAGGCGCATCAGGATAGCGATCGACGGCGATAACCTCGATCCCCAGGCGTTGGCATTCAATCGCCACCTCTTTTCCCAATTCACCTGCCCCTAATAACATCACCCGCGTTGCTGCCGGACGCAGCGCAGTGCCTAATAGCGTCATATTTCTGTCCCCTTATTTACCTGCGCGCAGTATATACGAAAACGTTTGCGTATGTCTTTTCGAATAGATTGCTTTTCTTGCTGCCTTGCAATATACTGTATATAAACACAGGTAAATAAGGGGCTGCAAAATGGCGGTTGAAGTTAAATACGTAGTCATTCGCGAGGGTGAGGAGAAGATGTCATTTACCAGTAAAAAGGAAGCCGACGCCTGGGACAAAATGCTCGATACTGCCGATCTTCTTGATACCTGGCTTGAGCAGTCGCCAGTCGTGCTGGAAGATGGACAGCGCGAGGCGTTGTCGCTGTGGCTGGCGGAACATAAAGAGGTGTTAAGCACTATCCTCAAAACCGGTAAGTTGCCTTCTCCGCAGGCGGTTGAAAAGGACGCCGCGAGTAAAACGAAAAAGCAAGCCGCCTGAACCCGTACTTGCGCTCCCGGCGTTTTGTACCATGCTTTTCCTGAATCATTGTGCTAAGGAGAAAAGTATGAATAAAAGAGGAGCGTTGTTGAGCCTGCTGTTGTTATCCGCCAGCGTATCGGCATTTGCGGCATCCACCGAGAGTAAATCGGTTAAGTTTCCGCAGTGCGAAGGGCTGGATGCCGCGGGGATTGCGGCAAGCGTGAAGCGCGACTACCAGCAAAATCGTATCGTGCGGTGGGCAGACGACCAAAAAAAGGTCGGGCAGGCTGACCCGGTCGCGTGGGTTAATGTGCAGGACGTTGTGGGTCAAAATGATAAATGGACAGTTCCGCTAACCGTTCGCGGTAAAAGCGCCGATATTCATTATCAGGTCATCGTTGATTGCAAAGCCGGCAAGGCGGAATATAAGCCCCGCTAGCAGCGTAATTTGCGCTTCTTTTGCTGGAACAGACAATTCCTGACATCCCCTCAGGTACGCTTGACCATTATTGGTCTGTATTTGAGGGGTACTATGGCTAACTGGTTGAACCAATTACAATCACTTCTTGGGCAAAAAGGCGCTTCCGCATCGCCTTCCGGTGAACAGGGGTTAAATAAACTGCTGGTTCCCGGCGCGCTGGGCGGTCTGGCTGGACTGTTGGTCGCCAATAAGTCTTCGCGCAAATTATTAACTAAATACGGTACTGGCGCTTTGCTGGTGGGCGGCGGCGCGGTAGCGGGTTCCGTATTGTGGAATAAGTACAAAGATAAAGTACGCGCTGCGCATCAGGGGGAGCCGCAATTCGGCAGCCAAAGTACGCCGCTGGATGTTCGCACTGAGCGACTGATCCTGGCACTGGTTTTTGCTGCAAAAAGCGACGGGCATATTGATGCCAAAGAACGCGCGGCGATTGAGCACCAACTGCGAGAATCAGGCGTGGAAGAGCAAGGGCGTGTGTTTATCGAGAAAGCTATTGAGCAGCCGCTTGATCCACAACGTCTGGCACAGGGCATTCGCAATGAAGAAGAAGCTCTGGAAATCTACTTCCTGAGCTGCGCCGCCATTGATATTGACCACTTTATGGAACGTAGCTATCTGAATGCGTTAGGAGACGCACTAAAAATTCCTCAGGAGGTTCGGGACGGTATCGAGCAGGACTTGCAGCAGCAAAAACAGGCGCTACCAGGCTGATAACCTGCCATTAAGTAACATGTTTCGCTTGCATCATGCGTGTCTTTTGCCACTCTTATAGGATGGATAGTTTACGTCATTCATGTTGCAGGATAGCGGCGAAGCAGTGACATCTCAGGCGCTTACCGAGGTGAGCGACCGGGACTACCATGCTACGCCGCTGTGTTTGCCGCGTGATATATAACAAATATTAACGCAAAAGAAAAAACGACATGTTGCCAAAAGCCAATCGAATTCCCTATGCCATGACCGTACATGGCGATACGCGCATTGATAATTATTACTGGCTGCGAGATGACACTCGCTCGCAGCCGGAAGTCCTTGATTACCTGCATCAGGAAAATGAGTATGGCCGGAAGGTCATGTCCTCTCAGCAGGCGTTACAGGACCGCATTCTAAAAGAAATTATCGATCGTATCCCGCCCAGAGAAGTTTCCGCTCCGTATGTGAAAAACGGCTATCGCTACCGTTATATCTATGAACCCGGCTGCGAATATGCCATCTATCAACGACAATCGGCGTTAAGCGAAGAGTGGGATGTGTGGGAAACCTTGCTCGATGCGAACCAGCGGGCCGCGCACAGCGAATTTTATACGCTCGGTGGACTTGCCATTACGCCGGATAATACCATTATGGCGCTGGCAGAAGATTATTTATCCCGTCGTCAGTATGGGTTGCGTTTTCGTAACCTCGAAAGCGGTAACTGGTATCCGGAACTGCTGGATAACGTTGCGCCTGAATTTGTCTGGGCCAATGATTCCCTGACCCTTTACTATGTGCGTAAGCATAAGAAGACGCTGCTGCCCTATCAGGTTTGGCGGCACACGATTGGCACTCCGTCATCGCAAGATGAACTGGTATATGAGGAGAAAGACGATACCTTTTATGTCAGCCTGCATAAAACCACTTCGCAGCATTATGTGGTGATTCATCTTGCCAGCGCCACCACTAGCGAAGTGCTGTTACTTGACGCGGAACTGGCCGATGCCGAGCCGTTTTCATTCTTACCGCGCCGCAAAGACCACGAATATAGTCTCGATCACTATCAACATAAGTTTTACCTGCGTTCTAACCGGAACGGTAAAAACTTTGGGTTGTACCGTACCCGCGTGCGCAATGAAAACGCCTGGGAAGAGCTGATCCCTCCGCGCGAGCATATTATGCTGGAAGGGTTTACCCTGTTTACCGACTGGTTAGTGGTCGAAGAGCGTCAACGGGGGCTTACCAGCCTGCGGCAAATTAACCGTAAAACCCGTGAAGTGATAGGCATTGCCTTTGACGATCCGGCTTACGTGACGTGGCTTGCCTATAATCCCGAACCTGAGACCTCCCGGCTGCGTTACGGCTATTCTTCAATGACGACGCCAGATACCTTGTTTGAACTGGATATGGATACCGGAGAACGACGGGTACTTAAACAGACGGAAGTGCCTGGGTTTGATTCTGGCTGTTATCAGAGCGAACACCTGTGGATCACCGCGCGCGACGGCGTCGAAGTGCCGGTATCGCTGGTTTATCATCAGAAGTATTTTCGTAAAGGGCAAAATCCGCTTCTGGTTTACGGCTACGGATCTTACGGTTCCAGTATTGACGCCGACTTCAGCAGCAGCCGACTGAGCTTGCTGGATCGTGGCTTTGTTTACGCAATCGTACACGTTCGCGGCGGCGGTGAGCTGGGGCAGCAGTGGTATGAAGATGGCAAGTTCCTCAAAAAGCGGAATACTTTTAATGATTATCTTGATGCCTGCGATGCCTTATTAAAACTGGGTTACGGTTCGCCGTCGCTGTGTTACGGGATGGGCGGGAGCGCGGGCGGAATGTTAATGGGCGTCGCTATCAACGAACGCCCCGAGCTTTTCCACGGCGTTATTGCCCAGGTACCCTTTGTTGATGTATTAACCACGATGCTGGATGAGTCGATCCCACTAACGACAGGAGAGTTTGAAGAGTGGGGGAACCCGCAGGATATTGAGTATTATGACTATATGAAAAGCTATAGTCCTTATGACAATGTCAAAGCGCAGGACTATCCGCACCTGCTGGTGACGACAGGATTGCACGATTCCCAGGTGCAATACTGGGAACCGGCGAAGTGGGTGGCAAAATTACGCGAGCTAAAAACGGACCAACGTCTGCTGCTGTTATGTACGGATATGGACTCCGGGCACGGTGGTAAGTCGGGGCGGTTTAAATCCTACGAAGGCGTCGCGCTGGAGTTCGCCTTTTTAATCGGCCTGGCGCAGGGAACCTTACATAGCGCATAGACGCGCGCGCCCGCAACGGCTTGTGAGCGTCTCGGGTTATTGTGGTGTTCCATTGCTGCGTTGCTCGTCAGCCTGAACATCTTCCAGGTAGTGTTTAAGCGTCAGGCGAAGTTCCGGGCTCATATTATCAAGGTTATTAAAAAGCCAGCGTAAATAGCCCGGATCGCGTTTTGCGACTTCAGATACCGCCTTACCGCGGTATTTACCGAACGGGAAAGTGGTTAACAGCGCAGGACGGCCCGTGATATTGACCATTTCTTCCGCGGTCCAGCCGGTGGTTCGCATAATATCAATCAGCAAGGCGGCGGTGATATAGCAATCATAAAGCGCCCGGTGATGATGCAGCCCCGGCGGCGTTTGTACGCTTAGTTTGCGCGATTTATAGAGCGCCATATTGCTGTATTTTATTCCCGGCCACAGGCGTCGCGACAACTTCATGGTACAGATCCACTCACCCGGCAATTCAGGTAATACGCGTCTGTCGAAACTGGCATTGTGAGCGACATACCACTCACTACCGTAATAAAGCGGTATGACATCTTCAATCCACGGCTTATCGGCGACCATGGCTTCGGTAATACGGTGTATCGCCATCGCCTGCGGCGTAATAGGGCGATCGGGGCGTATCAGGTGACTCATGGGATTGACAATGTTGCCATCAATGACATCAACAGAGGCTATCTCTACGATCCCGCCCTGCAGCCCGCAGGTTTCCGTGTCTATAATCCGCAACATGATTCATTCCTCACCGAAAGACCTTAGCGTAATGGAATGATATCGCCTTGCCAACCCTCGGTTGTGCGCAGACCCGTCAGTAATAGCGAACCGCAATCGGCACGAACAATAAGTTGCCCGCTTTCATCCCACAGCGCGCTACTGCCACAGGCATTGGCCATCAGTACGGCCAGCGCATATTTATGTGAAAAACGTTGTAAGCGTGAGGTAGAAGCATGGAGTTCAGGTTCGTTAAGACATTGACTGGTTGTGAATAACGTAAATGAGGGATCTATATCACCACCTTCTGGCTGCTCATCCACCACGTTGATAGCGCTTCGCTGCCTGGCAATACAGGCGCCATGACTTTTGTGAAACATGAGCGGCGACGTTAGCCATGGGGCAAAAATAGCGATGCCTTTTACGAAGCGGCAGTTATGCTCAACAGGCATACCCACAATGATAGTCATATGGTGGGTATCGGCCGCATGAGTGAGCGGCTGTAAAAGCGCCTCGTCAGGCGGGGCGGGCAACGATTTATTTCTTTCGTCGCAGCCTAATAGCGACAGCGACGGAAAGACCAGCAGTTCGCACTGTTGACGAGCCGCAAGCTCAATATATTCCAGATGATGGGCGACATGCTCCGCCGGCGAGGCGTTCAGGGGCGCATACTGCGCAGCAGCAATTTTCCAGGAGGACATAATGACTTCCTTTTCATAGTCTCTACAGCCATTCTAAAAAGCATAGGTTAAGAATCGCCTTATAATGTAGTCGTCTGCATGTAAGGAAGTGTAACGTTATATAATTTTTATTTAACTTTGGGTTCGTAAGGGAGTCGGGATAGTGATACGGAAGCCAGACGATGGGCAATCAGCCGCTCGCGAAACCAGGCGCGTAGATGCTCTGGCTGCTCACGTTCGACCACCTCCGCGACAACTGGCATATTGTAGCGCTCTTTAAATGCCACCCCGGCTGCCGCCAGGTCCACATTGATTTTATCCATTTCCGCTTGTTCAAGCTGAGCCAGATTCGTTTTCATACGTGTCTCCTTTTCTGTTGCCGCCAGAAGGTACTAAGAGTCCGCGGTAATGGCAAGATGGAAATGATGATCCTCGACTCATTGATTGTTGAAGGTTATTCTTTGTAACGTAGGTATAACAAAAAGGAATAGTGAATATGGCTTCTTCTGCACCATCGCGACGTTTAGCTTTACTGCTGCTGGCATCGACATTTGTGACGCCAGCGGCCTGGGCACATGCGCACCTGACGCATCAGTATCCAGCGGCGAATGCTGCCGTTACGGCCTCGCCACAGGCGCTGACCTTGAATTTTTCTGAAGGGATTGAGCCAGGGTTCAGCGGCGCAACCATTACTGGCCCTCAGCAAGAGCTCATCAAAACGCGCCCGGCAAAGCGAAATGAACAGGATAAAACGCAGTTGATTATCCCGCTTGAGCAGCCGTTAAAATCTGGCGCTTACACGGTAGACTGGCACGTTGTGTCGGTGGATGGACATAAAACAAAAGGGAAATACACCTTCAGCGTGAAATAAATGATGCTGACATTCGTCTGGATAACTCTCCGATTTATTCATTTTGCTAGTTTGATGCTGGTCTACGGCTGCGCGCTTTACGGCGCCTGGCTGGCACCCGCATCAATTCGTCGTTTAATGACGCGTCGATTTTTACATCTGCAACGACATGCCGCCGCCTGGAGCGTTATCAGCGCGGCTTTTATGCTGGCGATTCAGGGTGGACTGATGGGCGGCGGCTGGCCCGATGTTTTTTCCGTCTCGGTGTGGGGCGCGGTACTGCAAACCCGCTTTGGCGCGGTCTGGATATGGCAAATTATCCTCGCGCTGGTCACGCTGGCGGTGGTAGTCATTGCGCCGGTAAAAATGCAACGACGGCTTCTTATTCTAACCGTTGCTCAGTTTATCCTGCTGGCAGGCGTTGGACATGCGACGATGCGCGACGGTGTAGCGGGAACATTACAGCAGATTAACCATGCTCTGCATTTACTCTGTGCCGCAGCCTGGTTTGGTGGGCTGTTGCCAGTGGTTTATTGTATGCGCATGGCTCAGGGACGCTGGCGTCAACATGCTATTAGCGCCATGATGCGTTTTTCTCGTTATGGTCACTTTTTTGTGGCGGGCGTATTGCTCACAGGCATTGGCAACACGCTATTTATCACGGGATTTACCGCTATCTGGCAGACCACCTATGGACAGTTGCTTTTGTTAAAATGTGCGCTGGTGGTGCTTATGGTAGCAATTGCGCTGACGAATCGGTATGTTCTCGTACCACGTATGCGACAGGAAAATCCCCGGACTGACCTATGGTTTGTCAGGATGACGCAAATTGAATGGGGAGTTGGAGGCATAGTTCTGGCGATCGTCAGCCTGTTTGCAACCCTCGAACCTTTCTGATGGACTGGCATAACGAATGAAAAAAATACTCCTTCCGGCGCTTCTGCTGGCCACTTCGGGCGTAGCGTTGGCGGCGCCGCAGGTGATTACCGTAAGTCGTTTTGAAGTAGGAAAAGACAAGTGGGCGTTTAATCGGGAAGAGGTCATGTTGACCTGTCGGCCTGGCCAGGCGCTCTATGTGATCAACCCCAGTACGCTGGTGCAGTATCCCTTGAATGCCATTGCCGAACAGCAAGTAGCGGAGGGTAAAACGCGCGCTCAGCCTATCGCCGTCATTCAAATCGATAACCCGGCGAAGCCCGGTGAGAAAATGAGTCTGGCGCCGTTTATCGAACGTGCGCAAAAGCTTTGTGATCCATCCAATAGCTGACTGATTTTTAATAAAAAACCGTAAACCTTCACGAAAAGGCTTACGGTTTTTTTATCTCTGATGACAGACAAAACGCCAGGTTTTTTCAATCACCTTCGTCACAAACTGGAAAACCTGGCGTCGTCATCTATTCTTAAAGGGCAAGGCGATTTAGCCTGCATTAATGCCAACTTTTAGCGCACGGCTCTCTCCCAAGAGCCATTTCCCTGGACCGAATACAGGAATCGTATTCGGTCTCTTTTTATTTTTATTATAAATCAGCCGCTTACAATTAACGATCCGAGATTTTCCGAAATTTTTCCGAATTTCTGTATTCCGGTCTTTTTGGTTATATCACAATCAAATTAAATTTAACATTTATTTCACAACGAAAATTGGAGTATTAGAGCATCATATAAGCTTTATCATCACGCTCATCGAGATAGAGTTTCGTGGTGTTCTCTGAGGTGTGGCCCAGGAGTTTTTGGGCGAACACCTCGCCGTGCTCGTTTTTGTACAGCCGCCCGGCCAGACTTCGGATCTCGTGAAATGTCGGTGGATTATTGCTGAAGTTAACGCCGGAGGCTTTTCTTGCTTTTACAAATGTCTTTGTCAATCCATCCGGATAAATATTCCCGGTTGGGCTATTTTTCCTGATTCCGGCACTGATCATGAAATCAGTGCGGCTTACCAGTCGGCAGCGATCGATTACCGTTCCCAGACGTAACCCCGTCGCCCGAAGTGTCAGGGAGAGGGGAATGGCTATTTTCATTCCGGTTTTAATCTGAGTTACGTATAAGCGGTTGTCAAAAACATCACTAAATTTCATATTTACGATATCCTCCCTACGTTGACCAGTAACGAGCGCTAAATCCATCGCGAGAGGGAACCATGCAGGCATATGCTCTGCTGCCGCTCGTGTGGCGTTATACGTTTCCAGTTGCAGGCGTTCCCTGGCCACCTTAATCTCTGGTATCCGGGTTGCTTCCACCGGGTTTTTCACAATATGCCCTTCGACAATAGCTTCTCTGAACATGTCAGATAGAACTGATCTCATTGCTCCCGCCATAGTGTTTTTTCCCTCGGTTATCCACGACTCAAGAAACTTGGCAATGTGCCGGGTTGTTACTTCTGCCAGTATTATTTCTCCCATTTTTTCGCGTACGGTCGCTAATTGATTACTGCGAATCTTGTAGGTATTAACCGACAGACTCCGGCGCTGTAATAAAACCGCATAGCGATCAATCCATGCGGACACAGTGAATGAGTCCGTTCCTTTTAGTTTTTCAATAAGCGCCACTGGCGTGTGGTTTTGCGCTATGAAGTTGTTTGCCTCTATGGTCTGTGTGATAGCGTCCCTGCGGGCGATCTGACCGAGCGGAAATTCCTTGTCAGTTACCGGGTTACGCCAGAAAAAAGATTTACTGGCCTTACGGTAGGTGAGGTTCCTCGGGAGGTTAGCATCGTACTTTTTTCGACTCACTGATCAACTTCTCCAGCAATGCACTCGGTTAACGCCATCACACTCTGGTACATAAGTTCGATTTTCCGGCCTTCTTCTGCCGTAAGCACGGTTCTTCCTGTCCGGGCGCACTCTTCCAGAAAGGTTTTCTCTTCTTCTTTTCCTGCACTGGTACGGCGGTTAAACTCCGGTGCGATGATGAAGCGTTTACTGAATTCCTCTGGTTCCAGTACCCGGCAGTGAAAAGCCGTTCCTGTATCGAGAGATTTTGTTTTCTCCGTGTCCACGGGGGCATTTTTGCGCCAAAGATAAATTGCTGGTGTATCTGCGATATCATCAAGCTGTGATTTACTGACGCCGGGGCCAGCGTGATACGCCTCGTTAGGGATGTCATAGTAAATACCTGGCTGTATATCATCAGGGACAGTGAAATTTCCGTTTTCTACGGGATCTGCCGCTTCGCCAGCTTCATCACCGCCAGTACCTGATCCACCGTCCGTTGTAATTTCCTGCCCTGTATCGCCAGCCGTTTCCTGCTGGTTACTCTCTTTCGGCGTTTCTCCATCTCTTTCTGTTCTGGCTTCCGTTTTTTCGGTCTGGTTTGAGGGGGGCGGAAATAGCGCTGATACATCGAAAGTCCCGTCCGCGTTTCTGGTGACAGCCTCCGGCTCTGCAGCTGGTTGTTTTTCCTCCGGCACCACTTCTTCTTTTTCACCCTGATTTGAGGCGCTGTAATTGTTAGGAACCCACTTCGGATCGTTCGGGTCGCTGATGTCTTCGGCATATTCACCGCGCACGGCTGCCAGTTGTTTACCAACATCAACCGGGTTTTTGGGTGGAATGTTTTTACGTGCTTCGTGCAGTTCTGCCCGTATTTTCTGGTAGCCTGCTTCTGTCTGGCTTACAGGTGGCTCATTCTCCAGCGGCTGTGGATCCGGATGATGTTCAGTTGTGTCCTGTTCCACTGCTTCAGGCGTTGCTGGTTCATCTGCCAGTTCGCCTGTCGGTTGCGGTTTTTCTTCATCACACTGAAATCTCCCTGCCTCAATATCCCGCAGACATTTGCCCGCCTGACGAAGCCTTGCTGCATTTTCTTCATGGGTTGTTGGGGGGTTATCAGGCACATATTCGTACCAGTCCGGATCGCGAACGCCATGAACGGCAACAAAGCTTTCGCACCACGTCCGGCGAAGATCAGGATTACTGGGCTGGAGAATTACACCAGATGTGGCGTTGCCCTGAAACTGGATCTGGTGGCGAATCCGGGACAGCTTGAGCTGGAACGTCATGCCGCCCGATCCGCAGCGTGGTTTTTTGTGACTAAAGGGTGTCTGAAATATTCCGGCGACCTGGTACGTGTTACGCAGATCATCAACGGAGGGCAGAACGGCATCGGTGATCAGCGGGAGCGCTTTGAGAAAGCAAAATCGGTGCTGGTATGAATCTGTTATCTGCTCTTCTGAAAAGATACTGGTTGCAGCTGGTGTTTATTTTGCTGATGGCTGGTGCGTTTATCGTCGGTAATGTCTGGAGTGACAGGGGCTGGCAAAAAAAATGGGCAGATCGCGACAGCGCTGAATCCTCTCAGGAAGTCAACGCCCAGACCGCCGCCCGTATTATTGAACAGGGCCGCGTTATTGCCCGTGATGAGGCTGTGAAAGATGCACAAGCGCAAGCCGCTAAATCTGCTGCCACTGCTGCTGGCCTGTCTGCCACTGTTAGCCAGCTGCGTACCGAAGCAAAAAAACTTGCCACCAGCCTGGACGCCGCAAAGCACACCGCAAATCTTGCCGCTGCCGTCAGAAGCAAAACAACCAACGCCGACGCCAGAATGCTTGCCAACATGCTCGGAGATATTGCAGAAGAAGCTAAACATTATGCTGGAATCGCTGACGAGCGCTACCGGGCAGGAATGACGTGTGAACGAGTATATGATTCGGTGAGAGAGTCAAATAATTACAGGAGGTATTGAAACTCCCCCTGTAATATTACTGCAAAAAAGTTACTACATATCATCAGATGGAACCAGATGAATAAGAACAGGTTTTTCACCAGATGAAACTGATAAGTACTCACTCAGTTTTGATATAGCTGAAATCTGTCTGAATAACCTGTCGGGGTGCTGGAATAACAACTTTCCGGAAATTCTTCTGCAATGGATTTTACTTTTAGTGACCATTCGCCTCCTTATCTGTAGAGGTGGGTGACGAATTTAAAAAGCATTCTGCTTACTTAGGGGGAACATCCTGATGACTGCCTGCAATATTGCAAATTCCATTTTCATTGTATGAACCACCTGAATCAAGGCACTCATCTTCCATCAGGAATTTCTGCGACCACATACCTGCATAAAAAACGATGATAATGGCTACGATAATAGTGATGATGTTTTTCATTTATGTTCTCTGTGTGTTGTTATTGAAAATGATAATCAATATCTCAAAATGAAATAAATAATCATTAAGTGGTAGTTGTTGATAATTGTTCGCATTTTAAAAAGATACTCCCGGCGGGGCGGCCTGCCACGGGGCGGCAGCGGCGCGGGATTTGGCGCATTTTTGATTTTTCATGCATCATCATGTTGTAACTCTCTGTTTTAATGTCATTTTTTTAAAAGGTGATAGTTTGTATGTTTTTTGTTCATCATATTTTGTTTTTCCGGGGGAGGGCGCGCTAAGAAACAGCCCCAGAGGTAAAAATGGACGGCGAACTGAAGAACCTCAAATGCAATATCAGTCAGCTTGCCGCTATTACAGGGTTACATCGACAGACGGTTGTCAGTCGTCTCTCGGGCGTTCCCTTGGCACCGGGAAGCAATGAAAAAAATAAGCTGTATCTCCTGACGGATGTGATCCGCGTACTGATGGAAACGCCAGTTTCCCAGCCTGCTGAACATCAGGACCCGAATAAAATGACTGCAAAAGAGCGTAAGGGCTGGTTTGACTCCGAAAAGGGGCGTCTCTGGCTGGAAAAAGAGATGAAGCAGGTCGTCCCGTTGCCGGAAGTCCGTCAACAAATGGCGGCGATAGTCAAGGCCATTACGCAGGTACTTGAAGTCTGGCCGGATAAACTGGAAAAGGATAAGGGATGGTCTGCGGATCAGCTAAACGAGGCTCAGGATGTGATGGATGAGGTCAGAATACTGTTATTAAGGCAATACAGGAGACCGCAGACGATGACGGGGAATAAATATGGCTCTGCAGCGGCAGTACGCCGGGAGGTTGCTGAATATCTCAGGCCTCCACGCAGAATGCCGGTAGCGGAAGGAATAAAACAATTTATGTTTGTTCCCCGCGGTGCCAATACGGCGGTTCCTTGGGATGACACGTTAGCGTCTCAGTCCTTCCCGAAATGACAACAACGTCCACGATAAAATGTTTCGTGATGGTTCATTCCTGAAAATTGGCTGGCCGTCCATAATCGTTTTTTCTTCGTCGGATTACAAGCGGGTGGCGCTGACCGACTATGACCGTTTCCCTGAAGATATCGATGGCGAGGGAGATGGTTTTTCCCTGGCATCCAAACGTACCACCACCTTTATGTCTGCGGGGATGACACTGGCAGAGAGTTCGCCTGGTCGGGAAATCACCGATGTGAAATGGCGGCGTTCTTCGCCGCACGAAGCCCCGCCCACGACAGGCATTCTTTCTCTTTATAACCGGGGCGATCGCCGTCGGTGGTACTGGCCCTGTCCACACTGCGGCGACTGGTTCCAGCCCGCGATGGAAAACATGGTGGGGTATGGGTGAGGTACAGACCAAAGCCTCGCTGGACAGTCCGGCACTGACCGGCACGCCAACGGCACCAACGCCGGAAACCACAGCTGCAGGTATTGAAATTGCCACGGCAGCGTTTGTGGCTGCGAAAGTGGCGCAGTTGGTTGGTTCTGCGCCGGAAGCGCTGGACACCCTGCAGGAACTGGCTGACGCGTTGGGAAACGATCCGAACTTTGCCACCACGGTACTGAATAAACTGGCGGGCAAGCAGCCGCTGGACGAAACCCTGACGGCGCTGTCAGGAAAAAGCGCTGATGGTCTTATCGAATATGTTGGTTTACGGGAAACGATAAATCACGCCGCCGATGCGTTACAAAAATCACAGAATGGTGGCGATATTCCGGAAAAGCCGCTGTTTGTACAAAATATCGGAGCGCTCCCTGCATCAGGTACGGCTGTTGCAGCGAACAGACTGGCATCACGCGGCGCGCTTCCGGCACTGACTGGTACGACAAGAGGCAGTGATAGCGGCCTGATAATGGGCGAGGTTTACAATAACGGTTATCCAACGCAATACGGGAATATTTTGTGTCTGACCGGAATCGGTGATGGAGAAATATTAATCGGATGGCGTGGGGTTAATGGTGCTCCTGCGTCTGCATATATTCGCAGCCATCGAGATACCGCCGAGGCTGAGTGGTCCGAATGGGCAATGCTCTATACCACACTAAACCCACCTCCGGATTCGCATCCAGTAGGGGCGCCGATAGCATGGCCGTCTGATGCTACTCCGGCAGGTTACGCTCTGATGCAGGGGCAATCGTTTGATAAATCTGCTTACCCGTTACTGGCTATAGCGTATCCGTCCGGCATTATCCCTGACATGTGAGGCTGGACAATCAAAGGTAAACCCGCCAGTGGGCGAGCTGTACTTTCTCAGGAGATGGACGGCAACAAATCGCACTCGTACACCGCGCGGGCGCAGGATATCGACTTAGGGACAAAAACTACCTCATCCTTTGATTACGGCACGAAATCGACCAATACCACGGGCAATCATACTAACCAGTTCGGCGGTTATATCAACTCACACTGGGGAGATTCCAATCACACTTCATTTCAGCTAGGAGGTGGTGCGTGGACACAGGCCGCTGGCGACCATGCGCATACAGTTTATATCGGAGGACACGAGCACACCATGTATATCGGTCCACACGGACACGTCGTTATTGTGGACGCAGACGGTAATGCGGAAACCTTTGGTCTTATGGACGGCGGTGTGGATGCTGCTATTACGGCATATTTCGGGTCGCAATTACAGGAACGGGTACAGCAAAATATCATCCGTGAATACCTGGGGGAACAGCCCGTCGGCACCGCCTTTGTTATTGAAACGGGTAACAGTAAACATCCGTGGCTGGTTCACGCCCCGACGATGCGCGTTCCGCTGATTATTGACGGCACCGACGCGGTTTATAATGCAACACGGGCTGCGTTACTGGCAATTTTTCAGCACAATAAAAGCGCCGGAGAAGACCGGAAAATTACATCTGTTGCATTACCTGCAATGGGGGCCGGATGTGGTCAGGTCCCCCCGGACAGCGTCGCCCGGCAAATTGTACTGATATAGCCCCTCCTGATATTCCCTCCAGTCATATTGCTGTTTTTGACGCTGAAACCCAAACGTGGAGTCTGCAGGAGGATCACCGCGGCGAGACGGTTTACGACACAACAACCGGCAATCAGGTTTATATCTCCGATCTTGGTCCGCTACCTGAAAACGTCACATCAGTTTCACCAGGTGGTGGATACAAAAAATGGGATAGTAAGGCTCAGGTCTGGATGAATGATGAAGCTGCGGAGGCCGCAGCCAGACTTCGTGAAGCTGAAGGAACGAAAAACAGACTCCTGCAAATAGCGTCTGAAAAAATCGCGCCGTTACAGGATGCAGTGGATCTGGACGAAGCAACCAATAAAGAAAAAGCTTCTCTTCTGGCATGGAGAAAGTACCGGGTACAGGTAAACCGTGTTGATACTTTAAAGCCTGTCTGGCCGGAGAAACCAGCCAGTAGTTTATAATTTGTCAGGAAAGCTCAGGCCTTATTTATAGCAAATATGAAGAAGGCCTGTCTGTCATAACTGATATGGTTACTGGCTAGTATATTAAATTTATACTCAATAACCTCTACACATTTTAAACCAATCTTCAGGGAAGGGTATGTCAGTAGGCCAAAGATTACACCACTTTTTAGGCATTGGCTTAATTGTTTCTTCTTTTTTATGATCTTGAGAGTCTGCCGCTATTGTAAGAGCAGGATATAGTGAAGATGGTAATATTAAAACCATTGCTAAAAATACGCTCTTAACGTGTTTCATAATATGTTACCTGTTAAATTGTGGCACACTATCCTTACGGTTACAGCATCCTTTACTATAGATATTAAACGTTATTCATTACCATCAGGTGAGTAAATAAAAACCATTTATAAAATATTTAACTTAAATAAAAATGATAAGCACTATTATATTTTATTTTCAATGTAAATTAATTCATGTGAAAGTGATTTCATGTGCTTTTCAAATCATGGCTGGCTCGCCCCCCCGGAGGAACAGGCCAGTTAACATTATCAGGAGTGTTTGTTATATCAATCAACTTCACTTCATTCTTGTAAGCCAGCCACACTAACAGTTTTGATCCTGTCCGCGTATTGTGGACACAGCCTTAAGCGAGGTTCTGGTTTTCAAATTGTTCCGGACTGAGATCGCCGCAGACCCTGACGGCGCAGGCTGGACGCTATCGTTTTTACATTGTACCTCAGGCCCCAGGTTCACTTCCTCAGCAAGCCGGGGCGCACCGTAGCGCTGTTTTGCCTGGCTGAAGGCCTCTCTTACGACATTGTCGCAGTCCTGCCGGAACTGCTGGTGGGTATTAACGACTGTGCGCCTTGTTTGCCAATGCTGATTCCGAACTCATTCTGACGCCGATCATCATTGCCGTGTTGCTCGCGCCTGGTTTCAGCAAAAGCACCACGCTGGCTATACTGCATTTCTTTTTCCGCAGGGAGAAGTGAGTAAATGAGTATGGAAATGGAGCTTTCCCTATAATGGCGGCTGAAGCTAATCATGTGTCATGTATTGCAAATGTCAAAGTGATAAATAAAGTTTCAACAGTCTGTGTTTTTTGTGAAAACGACTCGCTATGGTGCTAACCCTATATGAGGGACTGATTGAACATCAGATATATCCCGGCTTATTTAATACTGCTTACTATGAGGGTAATAATATGTTTTCTCTTATTAAATCACGTAAAGTTTTATTCATAACAACTCTTCTGCTGTTGTCGTCTGCTGCCCAGCCAGCGTTCGCCCTGGGGTGCATAGGGGACGGTGGTAGCACTGCAGACTGTGCAAAGGTTTGTTCCCTGGCGGCAGGTGTAGGCCCCCTTGGTTTTCTCATTTGCTTTTAATGTCTGAGAAGTGGTTATCCTGAGCCTTTCCTGTTCATGTAGTGAAGGCCCATTCAGAACATCATATTTAAACTATCGTAATGGAACAAAGAGTTACTTTAAAGAGCTCTTTGTTCCTTTAACCTTGATGAAGATGGTCAACGTCTGGTTTTACAATTCCGATACAGGCAGGATAGCTGCTATGTTTGTTATCCATCTGGAAGGTTATCTGGCTGATAGCATCAAGCGCCAGTTGTGGCCATTGCTTCAGTACCCAGTGTGCCACTACAGTGCCACTACATTGGTGGCCGTAGGCCAAAACTGACGCCGGAGCAATGGGCGCAGGCAGGGTGCCTTATTAGGGCAGGAGTACCGCGACAGCAGGTAGCGATTATTTATGATGCGGGGCTGTCGACGCTGTACAGAAAATTCCCTGTGTTAGGGTAATGCAGTATTTCCACGGTGCGTGCCACCCAAATATGTGCTGTGGATGCTTTATAGGGTGTGCCATTTTTGTGTCAAACATGGTGAAGCATCATTCTATTTCTAACATCATGTGCCATTGAGTTGAGCAATGGGAATGCGGAAATGTGTATTTGAAACAGTTAGTTAAATGTGATTCTACTAATTCGTAATGCGAAGGTTGTAAGTTTGATTCCTGTTATTGCAACATTTCAATGTTACTGTAACTTCCGTGTTAGCCCATAACCATTCCAATTTCTACAAGACAGGTGCTTGCTATATATTTACCAATCAGTCATTTTAAAAGTGCGTCATAACCGGAGAACTGTCCTCGTCAGGAGGCCTGTTTTCAGAAAGGCAATATCCTGTTTCGACAGTAGCTTATATGTGACCGGGTTAGCAGCACATTCCCCTCCGCCACATTCCAGTACAGTTGAAATAAGGTTGGCAGTAATCAGTAACAGAAATACCCAACCGACAATACTGAACAGGTCCGGATTAATATTCAATGAACGAAATGCAACATTCATGCTACTGATTGCCAGAACTACCGCAACAGCAATAATAATGAGAATTGACGTAATCAGAGTCCAGGTATAAAAGTGTAATCCAAAAAATGCAGAACCATATCCTGTGTCACCGGGCATGATATGCAAACATATTTGCCGGGATGCCATAACTCCGGTCAGGATACTGCCAATAATTACCATCCCGTAATGTATACCTCGTAGACCAAAGCAGAGGTTAAATAAAAAGCCAAAACCGGCGATGATGAGGCCAGCCCGCTGTAATAAGCAAATTGGACAAGGCAGCTCATGCCTAACGAGTTGATAATAAAAGGCTACAACCAGAGCAACGCATATCCCAAGGAGTCCCATCTGATTAATCAGATGAACAAATGTTGTTGGATGATGATGCGTTTTCATACACACTCCTTAAAATGACAAAGTCAGCGAATTGGTCATATGATGGATGAATGATAAAATAGTGACGATGAGTAAAACGGCCCACAGAATGTAGCTGACTTTATCCTTTCTGTTTATGGCTCCCATTGCCACACTCAGTGCAAGCAAGAATGGCAGAAACATGAACATAAAAAACTCCTTTATTACATTGCTTGTTAATATAATCGCTGTGTATTACCGGGTCTGTATTCCAGCTTATCCACCCCGCATTAGCTGGAGCTCAGTAAGGCATCAGGAATTATTTGCGTTATTATAAATCGATTATTTCTGTGATGAATTATCCCGGCATCTGCTGGTTACAGGGATATTTCTGGCGACAAGAGTAAGAAATATCCCGATAGCTAATGGTATAATAAGCAGCATTGAGTGTGTTGAAATAGCATATCCATAAATATAGTCTTCCAGACTTACCGCAATCAGCGGAAAGATAAGAAATACAAGCGAAGCCTGGAAGGCATTAGCCTTTTGCTGAAGCGCAAAGTAGCACAGGATACCAAAAACTCCAGCAAAAGCCCCGAGATACAGGGTAGCTAATATTGAGTGTACTGAGAAGGTTGATACTTGTGGTCTTTCAAAAAACCATCCTGTCGCAGAAAGTATCAACCCAGCTAAAAGGCACGGGAGTGCATTAAATGTGATAACAGAGACAGTACAACTTCTTTTCTTACATTGTGTATATATTATGGCATGGATTAACACAGCAGAAATAAGTGCAGTGATACCCTGCCAGTGACTCTCTGTACTTGTATTCGTTTCTTCAAGAAGTATCCCCGTCAATGCAGTGATTGCGATAGTTAAGCCCGCGATCTGCATTAGTTTCGCTTTTTCATTTAGAAACAAAACCGATGCTATCAAAACGGCCACAGGCATATTCGCAAAGATAATGGCGGCAAGCCCAGAGTTGACATAGGTTTCACCATAAATCATTAGTGAGAAAGGAATAGAAAAATAAAAGATGCAAATCACAAACTGGAATAATCGTTGTCCGGGAGGAAACAACAGTGTTTTTTTTCTTAACCATGCAATGATGATTAAAAAAGGTGCTGCAAACATAAACCTCATTCCGGTTGCAAACACTGGAGGGATAGTTTCAACGGCAATTCGCATAGCCAACCATGTAGTCCCCCAGGTCAGTGAAACTAGCATGAATAATATAGATATCGACACCTTGCGCATAAGATCCTCTCCGTAAAAAAATTAATTTAGCTTTTTAGCTAGAAAAAAGTAGCGTTTTCTTCACTGTGTTTTTTATATGTTTAGATAAAAATTTCTCTATCAGAAGACGCAGTTATGCTGAATGAGAAAAATAAGAAATGACTCAGGCTGTTACCACACGATTGTCCACTGCGCCAGCAAGACCTGGCAGCAGTTGTCGATTTAATGTCTATTCTTGCTGGAAGGCATAAAACGCCTTGAAGATGAAGAGCTCATCATTAGTCGGGTTCCCTTGTTGAGCCAGGACAAGTTTAACTTATCGCTTTCAACCCTTACGATGATAAATGATCTTATCCACCCATAATGGACATACGGCTAAATGAGTAAATTCTCAAGTAAGAGGCAGGATCTGTATCAACCAGTAAGAAGCCCCGGAAACAGCACCGGCGGAATTCCGTCAGGAAGCTCTGAAACTCGCTGAATGTACGTTGCCCACGAACGATTGTTAATCAGCGCCATAGCAAGAATAATTGTTTGTTTCACAAGGAGATAGAAAAAACTATAGCTTTGCGCCGGGGCGGAGGCAGGAGGAGATAACTCGTTGTAATAGAATGTTTTTATATGGCGACCTTAATACTGGCGCCATTTGGGATAAAATCTAATCAATTAACAAAATTGTGATCCGCTTCTAAATTACTTCTCCTGGCCGTACGGCTACCTGGAAGAATTTGTTCTGAGTCAGATTCATCACGAGAGCTTGTAAAACCCATTACGTAGCCGCAGAACATAATGGGTTACCAGAGCAAAACAGTTTATAACGTAACATAGATGCCAGACACACTACGACGCGATGCCTGTAATT
The DNA here is from genome assembly GCF_017571995.1 of Salmonella sp. 32031103-2018-00083-FB-01-SM-01. Taxonomy (NCBI): domain Bacteria; kingdom Pseudomonadati; phylum Pseudomonadota; class Gammaproteobacteria; order Enterobacterales; family Enterobacteriaceae; genus Salmonella; species Salmonella sp. 32031103-2018-00083-FB-01-SM-01. Next base: position 908,419 of record NZ_JAGEQL010000001.1, on the reverse strand, counting down.
GCGCATTAACGCTTCCTGCTGTTACTGTTTGTCCGCCGATCGCCTCAAGTGAGGCAGTAAAATCACCGCTGTAGGTTTCTACTGAACCGGATGATACCCGTGTGGTTAAATCTTTATAGCCATACCAGCCTCGGGCGTTGCCGATGCCCGTCCTGATACGATCGGGCAACAGATTAATCGGCGTACCGGCATCGTTATAGATGCGAATTCCTACTCCGGAAGCTACGCCGGGTTCGCCATAATGGGGGTCCAGTAGCCACGACAGACCGCCTGCGGATGCGGGTATCCCCAGCGACGAGCCACCGCCACGGCGGTGGGTTGATTAACGACAAACCCCATCGCGACATTGGCGGCACTAATGGTTGGACGTGGGCTGGATACGGCGCCGGACTCACATTCCAGGCTGACGTGGAAAGGTACCTGACTACTCCCCCCGGCGGCTAATACGCCGACGGCGACAGGGGGAATTTTCACGATCGCAGGATAATCTGTGATTTTACATAACGCGCCGCGCGCCGGTAGTGCGAAGCTGATGGAAGTACTGGACCATCTTAACGCAAAAGACGGGAAGGGGACGTTGTACTTCGCCGGGCAGGGGATGCCGCAACAGTGGGCTATGAAGCGAGAAATGCTTTCGCCCCGGTACACCACCCGCTATGAAGACCTGCTTCTTCCTGATGTTCAGGACATCCTGATTGCCTGTGTGGATGGTCTGAAGGGCTTCCCGGATGCGATAAACAGCGTCTTCCCGCAAACTTATATCCAGCTATGCATTATCCATATGGTGCGTAACTGCCTGAAATACGTGTCCTGGAAAGACTACAAAGCCGCCACCAGCGGCCTCAGGCCCGACCGAAGAGGCGGCACTGATGGCGATGGATGCGTTCGCGAAAGTCCGGGACGATAAATATCCGCAAATCAGCAAAAGCTGGCGTGCGCACCGGGAAAACCTCAATACGCTCTTCAGTTATCCGCCGGATATCCGCAAGGCCATCTATACGACAAACGCAATCGAATCTCTGAACTGCGTGATCCGTGCCGCGATTAAGAAACGCAAGGTGTTCCCAACGGATGACTCAGTACGAAAAGTTATTTATCTGGCAATCAAGGATGCGTCAAAAAAATGGAGTATGCCGATCCAGAACTGGTGGCTGGCGATGAGCCGTTTTATTATCGAGTTCGGTGACCGCCTGAGCGATCACCTTTAATAACTGGGCAGTTACACAGAATTACTGACAGGCTCATTCTTTTGTGTTGCGCATCTCTGTTTCTATTGTTTTAGATAGCCATAAGAGCTCCGTTGCTGAGAGTTTTAGTCGTGGGGTTCTTTCTTCTGTACCGGGTGGTCGCATTTCAAAACTGCAGGAACATCTGCTGAATACTGTATACTCCTGTATTTTGCATGTTGTTGAGATCAGTGTGCAATTCCTCGGTACTGGCTTGTTCTGTATAGGTCTGGAGATTTCTGGGTAGTGTCCTTGTGGACCTGAACATATGTTTTTGATTGAAAATGGCATCGTGTTTTATCCTTTACGCTGTGAAATGTTGTTTTGTGCTCTTCTGTTGTGATTGGTGATGTGACGAGATCGTCCATGCACCCTTCCTTTTATTGACGGCGTATCAGTCCATTGATGCCATGCTCGCTTAATTTGTCCAGCATCAGCAAGCCGTCGTTTTCTTTCTGCTGCAATTCAAGCAACTTAAACCGTATTTCGTTAAGTAAAGGTTTAATAACTCCGCGCTTGCGAACCACCTTTTTGATAACGTCTTTTTCGAAGTATAAACGGCAGAAGTGATTTTCATAATTCGCCTACACTCTTCACCCAGCGCTGGCAAATTTTCAACGCTGAAAGGCTGGGGAGAAGGGCGTCCAGTTGCTGAACGGAGAGCGTACCAAACGCCCTGATTCCACGTGTTATCAAACTTCATACCGTGGTTATCATCCAGACAAGGCGCTTGAGGTTGCTCATATGTTTTGGGGAAAGAGGTTCGGTGGTGGGTACTGGATATCCTGGATCGGGAAGTGGGTTCCACTGGTGCCAAATACAGGGTGCTGGTAAACCGGTGGATACCTCAAATCCTGACAGGCCAGAGCATCAGCCTGATAAAATCGTATTACTGATTTCTAACCAGTGGCACATTAATTGTACCAGCTCAGACTCCAACTGACAGTCTGCTTGAAGCGAGTAGCGGACGTGACCTGCCCCCAGAAGTAAAAATAAACTTTCTATTGATACATTTAATTAACTTACTTATAACGTTATATTCCAAATGCAAACTTGTTCAATTGGATATGTATGGACATTCAAATTACACATCAAGTTACTGAATTTGATAAAGAAGAACTATTAACCGGATTAAGACGCTACAATGCTCAGTTCGTCGATTTTAGTAAAAATGGGCAGCTTGGGGTCTACTGCAGAAACGAAAGCGGCGAAATGGTAGGCGGATTAATTGCTGACAGAAAAGGTCCGTGGCTCTGCATCGACTATCTTTGGGTAAGTGAATCTGCAAGGAGCAACGGTCTGGGGAGCAAACTTATGGAGATGGCCGAAAAAGAAGGTTTGCGGAAAGGCTGTGTTCATGGACTTGTAGATACCTTTAGCTTCCAGGCTCTCCCTTTTTATGAAAAACAGGGTTATATACTTCAAATGTCGCTACCGGACTTTCCTAAAGTAGGTTCGCAAAGGCATTATTTAATTAAGCCTGGTTTATAGCTTTGCTGCATTTGAATACCCATAGTTTTATGAAAGCTGCAATCAGGTGGCTTTAAAATATATCGTACTGGTGGCCTGTACACACTATGATCAGCGTCCGCTTCTGGCACAGGGCGGACAGTCAGATTAGGTTTGGCACTGTGCCATAGATATGTCAGCTCACATTTGAGCTAATACCCCCTGGCACGGCTAGAGGTACTCAGACAGCCGCTTGTAGGCGGCATGGTCCGGATACAAAAACATATTGCGCTGTTATATAAACTGTAAACTGGGCTGTGCGTATAATACGAATCTTTCACTCAGAGAAACCTGCTGACAGCGTTAGTACTCCATTAATTAATTTTATACTAAATCTCTGGGGTATGGCACAGGCGTTTAGAAGACAGTTCAATTGCGATCTGCTGGCAGGGATTTCGTCGCGCCACTCAAAAATGCGCAGAGTTTTTCACCCGTCGTCAATGGCTCAATGGGCGTTTTTCCGAGAGCGGTCTCAGTCATGACGATGGCAGGACCAATAAGCATGGACCATACTTCGCTCGCGTCTTGCTCAAGCGATGTGAAGGCAAGGAACAGTGTCTTATCTGAAGGAAAGCGGTGCTGAGTATTAAAAAGTTTCAGCCAGGCGCGGGACTGCCGGTCGGCCTGTGCTGATCGCGTACCGAAGCGGAGTACTCTTTTTAGTATGGTGATACCCACAATGCCTGGCCCCAGAATAAAGGGACTCCCGACGTTTATGGTGACGCCGACCCCGAGAAAAACGAGGGCAAATGACAGCACGTTATCTACTCTTCTGGTAAGGGTACTGTATAGCTTTTCCAGATAGTACCGGTAAAGAATTTGATAACTGATTTCATCCGTGCTCATACATCATCCAGATGGTTTTTCGATTACGCTCCGGTATGCTCCCGGAATCCTGACAGATTCTGCAATTATGCCACACTTCCTGGAGGGTATTAATTAGATAGAATATAAATAGCAGGCAAATATTTTGAGCTTTTAGTCGATATCGCTTTGAAAATCATTTCTCCTGCACCAGGAGATGCTGTTGTCGGGAATCGTGTCAAACGTTGCTGCGCCGGTCGGACTGCACAGGGTAACTCTCGTAGTCAGACTCTCATTATGGTCTCTAAATGGATAATCCGCAGTCGTAACACGCCGAATGTCACGACTGACGCTATTATTACCCTGGCTTGTTAAAGCGGCATGACCACATTTTCTATATATAATAATTGGTTGTCTTTCGACCAGTATTGTCGAGTTTTTTGGTTTAATTCAACAATCCATTTAAAAACGCCTGCTGTTGCCAGATCGGTACAGTATTTTTCATAGGAATGTTCCCCCGAAAAGTGTTTGGCTGAAGTCAATTTTATTAATTTCGTATTTGGTGTTGAATTGACTTTAATCAGCTTTCTATTGCTTTTAATAGAAATGAAGTGGCCTGCATGAGTGATAATTTTCACATTACCGGTAGCAACAAAATAGATGTAATAAGCGATATTATTATATTCCAGATCGATTAGAAATGCGTTGAAATTTGCATCCTTTCTGACGCGCTCGAAAAAGTGGTTAAGCATAAGCTGTAATTCCATTTGTTAACCTATTGTAAGTTATAATGTTATATGTTGTGTTAGAGTATTGTTGCTTAAAAGCAGCCATACAAAGATGTTACCTAAAAGCAATAATAATCGCTCGGTATCATATAGTTTACGTTATGATTGGAATAGTGTTGCAATTGTTACTGATTATTTCTCGTAGCGCGTTTTTTTGACCACTAATAGATGCGTCAATCCATTTCATTTGTAGTTTTTCTGAACGCCATGAAAAGTCATAATATATAAAAATCAGTTAATTAATTGATGTTTAGATAAGGATTACAGTGGCGGAGAGGTTTGGCGTGGCGACTTTATAGGTTTTGAAAAAGCGGCTAACTCGCTGGCAGGATAATTGGTCGCCAGCCTGTGAATGGGGGCAAAATCGTAACAATATCAGCATAAATAATAATATTCATGAATGTTTTGTGTGACGCAGCAGTTGAATTGAAGTGATGTTTTGCCTGTTCAGGATTGTCCCGATAAAAATGTTCCTCGATAAAAGTCGATCACCTTGCGCCGAAAAAAAACAGGCTAAGTGACAGAAGAACAAAATCCATCAGGAAAATAAAATTTATAAAGATCAATGAGTAAAAATGGTTGTGGAGAAGGTGGCTATTTTTTGAAAGCAAGAAATATAAATAAAGTGTAGCTATGCATAGTTATCTAAAAGGAGAACTACCGTGACTAACATAACACTATCCACCCAGCACTACAGAATCCATAGAAGTGACGTTGAACCAGTAAAAGAAAAAACAACGGAGAAGGACATTTTTGCAAAAAGTATTACTGCCGTTAGAAATAGCTTTATCAGCCTGTCGACGAGTTTGTCAGATCGCTTTAGCCTGCATCTGCAAACAGACATACCGACTACCCATTTTCATCGTGGGAGCGCCTCTGAGGGGAGGGCAGTATTAACCAGTAAAACTGTTAAAGATTTTATGCTGCAAAAGCTCAATAGCCTGGATATCAAAGGTAATGCGAGTAAAGATCCGGCCTATGCTCGTCAGACATGCGAAGCCATATTATCAGCCGTGTACAGTAATAATAAAGATCACTGTTGTAAATTACTCATCAGTAAAGGGGTCAGTATTACCCCCTTTCTGAAAGAGATAGGAGAGGCTGCGCAGAATGCGGGGCTACCTGGGGAGATAAAAAATGGTGTATTTACTCCAGGTGGGGCAGGGGCGAATCCTTTTGTCGTCCCCCTCATTGCTGCAGCGAGCATTAAATATCCGCATATGTTTATAAATCATAATCAGCAGGTGTCTTTTAAAGCGTATGCTGAGAAAATCGTTATGAAAGAGGTTACGCCGCTGTTTAATAAGGGGACGATGCCGACGCCACAACAATTTCAGTTAACTATAGAAAATATTGCGAATAAGCATCTTCAGAATGCCTCCTGAAGATAGCAAACACAATACCGCTATTAACCGTATGAATTAATAGCAGATTTTCTGAAACTATATATTCATTTTTATGGCGACGTTTTTAACAAAACGTCGTCATATTTATTTTAATATAAAAATCAAATGGATACACTTAAAACTTAAAATAATTGTTATTACTCTAAATGCCGGTATAACCAGACAGCTTTTTTTGAAACGCTGCGTGTTGTTAAGTCTATGATACCCGCGCACGGATGATGTCTCGATAAGGATTAATGGTCTGTTAACTGTCAGGAGAGGTTATGCCACCTTTAAAAAAAATTGTGCTGCGCCTGTTTGTGGGGGCGATGGTCGCCACGGTAACGACACCTGCATTGGCGCTGGTTTGCCTTGAGGATCACTCCGCTAAAGAGTGTGCTATATCGTGTGCTGAGGTGATGTGGTTTATGTTTCCGATATGCTTTTAAGGAGGAAGAATATTGAACGTGAACAGGCGATAGTGAGTAGCTCGCTGCGCCAGGGGATAATACTCCCCTGGCGCAGCCAGTTATATTTTAGTGCGGTGATAACAAAGCATTTACTCACTACTGATGAAATTCGCTATTTACAACAGAGCACGCTTACTAAGCAAAAAAATCTGCACACGCTATCTTTTTATATCTGTCCTGGGTAATGAATGACAGGAAAAACATGATGCGGCCTGAAGAGATTTATCAGCAAATAGAGGCAAAGAATTGGCGGCATGTCTGGGTGGTTGGCGATATTCACGGCTGTTTTTCAATGTTAATGAAAAGGTTACGTGAGTGTCGATTTGATCCGCAACAAGACTTGTTAGTTTCTGTGGGCGATCTCATTGATAGAGGCCCGGACAGCCTGGGCTGCCTGGCTTTACTGCGTGAGTCCTGGATGACGGCGGTTCGCGGCAATCATGAACAAATGGCGCTGGATGCGCGGGCCTCATCGCAGTCGACGCTGTGGTTGATGAATGGTGGCGACTGGTTTACCCGCCTGACCGCTGAACACGCTGCGCAAGCTGAAGCGCTTTTTATCCTTTGTCAGCGACTGCCCTGGATACTGGAAGTTCGCTGCCGCCATAGCACGCATGTGATCGCTCATGCTGATTATCCAGCGTCAACCTATCAATGGCAAAAAAAGGTCGACTTACATCAGGTTCTCTGGAGCCGCGAACGGCTCATAAATAAGCGCGGTGGGATTAGCGGAGCCGATCATTTTTGGTTTGGCCATACGCCGTTGCGTCGGCGCATGGATTTTGCCAATGTACACTATATTGATACGGGCGCGGTATTTGGCGGGCAATTGACGTTAGCGCGGATACAATAGCGGCATCAGCGACCAGGGTTAAAAATCGCTATATTGCTGCGCAGGTCGCCAGAAGCCGTCGATAAAATCCTCTACCGGAAAACAGCCGCCATGGCGAATCCGTTGATCGTCCATCGAATAAAGACATTGCTGCTCGGTATCGTAGATGTCCACGACAATATCCTCGCATCCTCCATCCAGGTAACATACAAAAAGTACCAGCGCGAACATTACATCCTCAATGTTAACTACTTTACACGATAGTGTAGGAGAGGTTAGCGCAGGGGGGAAATGAGAAAAGGAAGAATAAATAACCCGCCTGGCGACGGGTTCTTTTTGAGTCAGGCAAGACGCATGACCCAGGCATCAGATTTAGGATCGTAATGATTACGGAACAAAACGGAATGTTCCCCGTTGAGAATGGCGGGAACGCTGGTTTCGGCATCCCAGGCGTCCAGTTGCATACATAAATCCGGATCGGATTTACAGGGGATTGTTAACGTTCGCTCCCCCGGCGATTCGCCATGTAATTCGGCATCGTCGATTTCAAAAGCGCCAATGCGCACACTGGTTTTCATCATCGTGCTCTCCGTTAATACGCTAATTGTGGTACGACCAGTTTAGCCGTCCATTTTTCAGCGTAGTCAACGTACGCAAAAGCGCCAGTCAAAAAGTGCGGTTTTTTTGTGCGCTTTTAGCTATTACCAGTAAAGAGTTTGCCATCACGTACCAGTTCACGCGGGTAACTGTTCTTTATTCTGGCGCCGATACGTTTTGCCAGACCAAGCGGCTGATGCTGGAATGTCACCAGGACATCATCAGCGGCAGGGGGTGTTTGCGGATAAATATCCCGACCGCGATACCACTCCTCCGCCTCTTGCGCAGAAAGCTCGAACGCGTGAGCATGAGTCGGGCAGGCAAGGGCTATCGTCGCCTCATGCTGCCAGCGATAGCCTTTATTATGACTTTCAGCCAGCTTAATACCGAGCCGGGAAAAACGGACTTTTCCGATCAGTGATTCAATCTCTGCCGGGAACAGCCAGACCTCTTTATCACGCTGCCAAAGATGGAGATTTTCATCCCACAGCAGTCCGACGGCGTTGGCCGCCTGGGTAACGTGTAATGCTTCGCGGCCTTTGAGGGGGGTAAAAGGAAATGCCCCCACTTTATACCCCGGCGCGGGCATGGCTGGAAGGGATGACATTTTACGCAGACGTGCGACAAAGAATCCTTCGCAGTCGTAAATTTGCGGGAAGACGTGCAGGAAGCCTTCCGGGGTGAGGGCGCGGTCAGCGTCAGGAAACAGATCACCCAGCGGCAAAAATTCAACGGCGTCGGCGTAGGTCTCTTTCAGCCAGAGGCAGACCGCTTCGTTTTCCTGGCGATTTAACGTGCAGGTGGAGTAGACCAGCGTGCCGCCGGGTCGTAAAGCATGAAAAGCGCTGTCGAGCAGTTCCCGCTGTGTCGCCGCGATATCCAGATTGCTTTCTGGCGACCAGTTTTTTAGCGCATCAGGATCTTTACGTACTACGCCTTCGCCAGAGCAGGGCGCATCCAGCAGGATAGCGTCAAACATCTCCGGTAACGCAGCGCCAAATACGCGGCCATCGAAATGCGTCAGTGCGGTATTGGCGATTCCACATCGGCTGATATTAGCGTGCAGAACTTTGACGCGGCTGGCCGAAAATTCGTTGGCCAGAATGGCGCCGCGGTTCCCCATGCGGGCAGCGATCTGCGTGGTTTTGGAGCCAGGCGCCGCTGCCATATCCATGACCCGCTGCGGATGATTATCATCGGCGAACAGGGCCGCGACCGGCAGCATCGAACTGGCCTCCTGAATGTAAAACAGGCCGCTTAAATGCTCAGCGGTACTGCCAAGCGGCAATGCCTCTTCATCATCGCGCTCGATCCAGAATCCTTCATGACACCACGGAATTGGCGTGAGCGACCAGCCGTAGGGCGCGATTAGGGCAAGGAAATCAGCCACGGATATTTTAAGCGTATTGATGCGTATACTACGGCGCAACGGGCGTTGGCAGGCCGAAATAAATTCATCAAAAGAGAGCGTGGAAGGCATTGCTTCACGCATTTGCGTCAGAAAAGCGTCAGGAAAATAGACAGCGTGTTGAGCCACAGGTGTATCGCCGGCAAAAAAACAGGCGCGCAGTGTAGCATAAAACGCTCCGGCGCGAGTACGCCGGAGCCTGGTGTTTAACGTGGCAGAGCGGTGCCCCATTCACGCCACTCTTTCGGTTCGCTCTCTTGTAACAGGAAATGCTTACCGGCTTGCGCTTTTGGCGCCAGCGGCGTACCTGGTGGAGTAGCGAAGGCGATACCGCCACGGATGAACTGATTAAATGTCCCCGTTTTCACCACGCCGCCGGTCAGACCAAAGTCGAGACTATAGCCGGAGGCGAGCCAGAATACGGAGTTATTACGCACCAGATATTGGTAACGCTTACTGATGCGCAAGGTGATCATCACGCGATCGGAGAGCGACCCCAGGGACATTCCGGTGACGGTTCCCACTTCGATACCGCGGAACAGGACGGGGGTGCCAATATTAAGCGAGCCTGCTTCTGGCGCCTCTACGACGATGCTTAACCCATCCAGATAGCGTGAGTCGGTAATCGTGGCTTCCTGCAGTTCAAAGTCGCGCCGCGCCGCGCCGCGTCCTGGCTCAACGTTAATATAGGGCTGGAGAATCGTATCCAGATGCTCGACGCCCGCCGCGGAAATTTGTGGCGTAATAACGGAAAAACGTGTCCCGGCGCGGGCAAATGTCTGTACGTACTCCGGATAAAGTACGGCTTTTGCCTGCACTTCATTACGTGCGGTGATCAATTCCAGCGTCTGGATCTGGCCGATATCAATACCGAGGTAACGAATTGGCATCCCTTCCGCCAGTTTTCCGGCGTCGAACGCGTGCAGCGTAATTTGTCCGCCTACCGCGCGAGCGGAGGTTTCTGAAGCATAAAGAATGCGTTTATCGCCTTTGTGCCGGCTGGCGCTGGCGCCGCTCAGGTTATCAAAACTAATGGCCCCTTTCAGCGCGCGGGAGAGTGGCGAGGCCTGTACCGTTAGGCCGCTGCCGTTAAGTTGCACCTTCGCGCCGCCTTCCGCCCAGAACACGCTATTGCTGGTTAACAGGTGGCGATATTCCGGCTTAATATGCAAGTCGATGTCAAAGGTATTGGCGCGTGGGCGAACGGTGATGACTTCGCCTACCTCAAATTTTCGATACAGCACGACGGAACCTGCCTGGACATCCGGCAACGTTTCGGCCGTCAGCGTTAAGGTGGTAGTCGGTAAGTCACTGAGGCTATTTTCCAGCGCTTTTTCCAGGTTAGCATAGAGCGGGTAGGTGGATTTCATCTTCCCGCTCGTACCGGGTAAAATACGAATTCCGCCGTCAATCCACTCGCTGGCGCTGGCGCCGAGGAACTCTACGCCGTCAAGGCCGACTTTGACATCCACCCGGCTGTTGACCACGAATTTACTGTCGCCCTGTACCAAATCCCGGTGCTGCGGTTCAATCGCGACGATGAATGACACGCCTTTACTGGATAAGTTGCGCTCAATGACCTGGCCAATTTTTACGCCATGTAAAATTAACGGCTGGCCCGGTTCGATGCCGTAACTCTCCTGGGCCGTCAGCGTCAGGGTTAAGGCATTCGCCTCATGCAGCAGGGCTTTTTCACCCGGCACCACCACAAATTCACTGCGCGGTTCGCCGTCGCCCGGCACCAGCTCGAAGGTTTTTCCGGTTAACAACGAACTGATATTCGCGTCACTTAGCGACAGTTTGGGATTGCGTAACTCAATGCGCGTATTTTCCCGCATCAGCGGAACAACGCTGGGATCGACGGTCATCTCTCCAGTGACTTTACCGCCAGGGTTGAGCGTCAGTTTAGAAAGCTCACCCACCTCCAGTCCCTGGTACATGAGCGGCGTAGATTCCGCCTTCAGACCGTCTCCGCTGGGCAGCTCAAGTTTAACGATTACCCCTCGTTGGCTGTGGGCTAAATCTTTATATAAGCCGAACGTGTCATCCTGGGCGGCGGGTTTGGAATTGTCCGGCGAGTCAAACGCAATCGCGCCATTGACCAGGGCCGCGAGGCTCTCCAGTTTCACCTTCGCGCCGCTCAGGCTTAGATCGGCGTCAATGCCGGAGACATTCCAGAAACGGCTGCCTTTTTTCACCAGATCGGTAAACCGTCGCTCAATTAGAACGTCAATCGTCACGCCTTGTTTGTTAGGGTTAATCGAATAGTCATACACCCGTCCGACAGGGATTTTACGGAAATAGACCAGTGAACCGCTATTAAGCGAACCGAGATCCGGCGCATTGAGATGAATCATCAGATCGCCGTTGCTAAGCCGGTATTTAGGCTGAGTATCCAGGGCGACGAAATGATCTCTGGGCTTGCCTTTACCTGGCATCATACCGATGTAATTCCCGCCGACCAACGCATCCAGGCCGGAAACGCCCGCCAGCGAGGCTTTGGGCGTCACCAGCCAGAATTGCGTCTCTTCGCGCAACGCATCTTCCATATCTGATTTGATACTGACGCGAACTTCAATTTTGCGCAGATCTTTGCTCAGGCTGACATCTTCCACGGTGCCGACTTCTACTCCCTGATAACGAACGGGAGTCCGGCCTGGTACGATACCATCCGCTGACATAAAATCGATAGTCACGCTATTGCCGCGATCCTGGTAGCTATCCCATACTAGCCACCCTGCGATCATTAGCGCGATAAGCGGTAGCAGCCAGAAAGGTGAAATACGGCGTTTGGTTTTAATTTGCGCTTCAGTCTTCGAAGCGGGCGTTTCCTGACTCATGTGCATCCCAAAGTAAGCGGCTATCCAGCCATTCCACTGCAAGAATAGTCAAAATTACCGCTGCGCCGAAATAAAACGCAGCCGGTCCCATAGTAAAAGCCAGAATCTGATCGCGATTAATCAGAGACATGGTTAACGAGATAACGAAAAGATCCAGCATCGACCAGCGGCCTATCCATGTCACCAGACGCAGCAACAGAATTCGCGTCCGCAGTCCCTGTTCGCATTTAAAATGGATACTCAACAGTAGCGTAAACATCACGATGACTTTGGTAAACGGCACCAAAATACTGGCGATAAAAACGACGGCGGCGACGGCGATATTGCTGCTGGCAAGCGACATAATGCCCGACAGGATAGTATCTTCCTGACGCCCGCCGTTAATGTAGATTACCGAGATAGGCAGCAGGTTTGCCGGCAGCAAAAAGACAATAGACGCCAGCAAGGCCGCCCAACACTTTTGTATGCTCTGTTTTCTGCGTAACCGTAGCGGAATATGACAACGCGGGCAGCGTCCTTTCGCATCCGGATAGCCGCTAAAGTGGCAGCCAAGACAGACGCGCAATCTTTCGTCCGCACGTTGAGCAGGGCGCTGCGGATAAAATCGTTCCCATAGTTGCTCCACATTCAGATGAATCATAGTCAGAATGCTAAGAACCACCAACGAGACGAACGCTAAAAGCCCGATGCCCGGCTGCAGAAAGGCATAGTCCTGCACTTTGATAGAGGCAACGCCAATACCGACCAGATAGATGTCCAGCATCACCCACTCTTTCAGTTTTTCCAGCATCAGCAGGACTGGACGCAGATTCATGCCGAGGAGGCTGCCAAACCACAGATAAGCAATTGAAAAAACCAGAATAAGCGGCGCGCCCACCACGCAAAAGAGCACCATTGCGGCGGTTAACGGATCGCCCTGCTGCGTCATTTGCCAGATGCCGTGCATCACATTGGCATCAATGCGTACGCCCAACAGGTAGATATGGAGTAACGGTTCGCTCCAGGCAAACGGCATCAATAGCAGCATGGTTACCGCCATCGCGGTCAGCCGCGTCAGCGACCAGTCGCGCCCATCGCGAATTTTGGCCTGGCAACGAGGACAATAAGCGCTTTGATGAGCGCTCATCTCCGGCAAGCTGAACAGCATGTCGCATTCAGGGCAGCGCTGATAGTGGCTGCGCGGCAGCGCTTCGCTAATTGACCTGATCGTTAGCTTTTTTGTTGGCGTGACGTGTGAGGTGTTCAGAGCCATGTATCGTGAATCAAAGTGTTAGAATAATGTAATCTTAACTCATGACAGGAATAATCTTGAGCAAGAACGCATTTAATGCTTATTTTAATAGCCTGTGTTTAGGAGTAAGACCACGAAGTGATTATATAATGAGCAAAACAGAACTATACGCGGCGTTAAACCGCGATTTTCAGTCGTTAATGGCAGGTGAAACCAGCTTTCTGGCCACGCTGGCGAATACCAGCGCGTTACTGTTCGAACGTCTTACCGAGGTGAACTGGGCAGGATTTTATCTCCTCGAAGGCGATACGCTGGTGTTGGGGCCGTTTCAGGGGCGAATCGCCTGTGTGCGGATTCCGGTTGGTCGCGGCGTGTGCGGCGCAGCGGTAGCGCAGAATAAGGTTCAACGTATTGATGATGTTCATGCGTTTGACGGCCATATTGCCTGTGATGCCGCCAGCAACGCCGAAATTGTGCTGCCTGTCACGGTTGGTGAACGGATTATCGGTGTGCTGGATATAGATAGCACGGCGTTTGGCCGTTTTACCGAAGAAGATGAACACGGCCTGCGTACGCTGGTCGCACAGCTTGAAACCGTGCTTGCAACGACGGATTACAAAAAATTCTTTGCGAGCGTCGCAGGATAATCAACGGATAACGTAGCAATTACTGATGGCGTCATTATAATGACGCCTGTTCATGCCTGCTGCTTGTTGGCTACGTCCGTTGTAATCAGGAAATTTCATGGAAAATCAACCTAAGTTGAATAGCAGTAAAGAAGTTATCGCGTTTCTGGCCGAGCGTTTTCCTCACTGTTTTAGTGCGGAAGGCGAAGCTCGCCCGCTGAAAATTGGTATTTTTCAGGATCTGGTAGAGCGAGTTGGGGGCGAAATGAACCTCAGCAAAACGCAACTTCGTTCCGCTTTACGTCTTTATACTTCAAGCTGGCGTTACCTGTACGGCGTTAAGCCGGGCGCAACGCGCGTCGACCTTGATGGCAATCCGTGCGGCGAGCTGGAAGAACAGCATGTCGAACATGCGCGTAAGCAGCTTGAAGAAGCCAAAGCCCGTGTTCAGGCGCAGCGCGCAGAGCAGCAAGCGAAAAAACGCGAAGCTGCCGCGGCGGCTGGCGAAAAAGAAGACGCGCCGCGACGCGAGCGTAAACCTCGCCCGGTAGCGCGTCGTAAAGAAGGCGCTGAACGTAAACCTCGCGCTGATAAACCGACGACGAAAGCGCCGCGTGCGCCTCGCGAAGAGAAGCACACGCCGGTTTCTGATATTTCAGTATTGACCGTAGGGCAGTCCCTCAAGGTGAAAGCGGGTAATAATGCGATGGATGCCACCGTATTAGAAATCACCAAAGATGGTGTCCGTGTACAGCTGAATTCGGGTATGTCTTTGATTGTACGCGCAGAACACCTGGTGTTCTGAAACGGAGGCCAGGCCTGGCATGAACACTTTTTTTAGGCTTACCGCGTTAGCTGGCCTGCTTGCATTAGCAGGCCAGTCCTTCGCCGTGGAAGATATTACGCGTGCCGATCAAATTCCCGTACTAAAGGAAGAGACGCAACATGCGACGGTGAGCGAGCGAGTAACGTCGCGTTTTACCCGCTCCCACTATCGCCAGTTCGATCTGGATGAGGCATTTTCGGCAAAGATTTTTGATCGCTATCTGAATCTTCTCGACTATAGCCACAACGTTTTGTTGGCGAGCGATGTCGAGCAGTTTGCGAAAAAGAAAACCGTGTTGGGCGATGAGCTGCGCACGGGTAAGCTGGATGTTTTTTACGATCTTTATAACCTGGCGCAAAAGCGCCGGTTTGAACGTTACCAGTACGCGCTAAAAGTGCTGGAGCGGCCAATGGATTTCACCGGAAACGATACGTTTAACCTGGACCGCAGTAAAGCGCCCTGGCCGAAAGATGAGGCTGAGCTAAATGCGCTGTGGGATGGTAAAGTGAAATTCGATGAGCTCAGTCTGAAACTCACCGGCAAGAGCGACAAAGAAATTCGCGAAACGCTGACGCGTCGCTACAAATTCGCTATTCGTCGCCTGGCGCAGACCAACAGTGAAGATGTGTTCTCGCTGGCGATGACCGCTTTTGCGCGTGAAATCGACCCGCATACGAATTATCTTTCTCCCCGCAATACCGAGCAGTTTAATACCGAAATGAGCCTGTCTCTGGAAGGTATCGGCGCGGTGCTGCAAATGGATGACGATTATACTGTCATTAACTCATTGGTCGCCGGCGGCCCGGCAGCGAAGAGTAAGTCAATTAGCGTCGGCGATCGTATCGTTGGCGTAGGGCAGGCCGGAAAACCGATGGTCGACGTCATTGGCTGGCGTCTTGACGATGTGGTGGCGCTGATCAAAGGGCCAAAAGGCAGCAAGGTCCGACTGGAAATACTGCCGGCTGGTAAAGGGACGAAAACGCGTATTATCACGCTGACGCGTGAACGGATTCGTCTTGAAGATCGCGCGGTTAAAATGTCGGTGAAAACCGTCGGCAAGGAAAAAGTTGGCGTACTGGATATTCCAGGCTTCTATGTTGGCTTGACCGATGATGTCAAAGTTCAGCTTCAGAAGCTGGAAAAACAGAACGTTAGCAGCATCGTTATCGATCTGCGTTCAAACGGCGGCGGGGCGCTGACGGAAGCCGTTTCGCTTTCCGGTCTGTTTATCCCTTCTGGTCCGATAGTTCAGGTGCGCGACAATAACGGCAAAGTGCGTGAGGATAGCGACACCGACGGCGTGGTCTACTACAAAGGCCCGCTGGTGGTGCTGGTCGATCGTTTCAGTGCCTCGGCATCGGAAATCTTTGCTGCCGCGATGCAGGATTATGGCCGCGCGCTGATTGTCGGTGAGCCGACCTTCGGTAAAGGGACGGTACAACAATATCGTTCGCTAAACCGAATTTACGATCAGATGCTTCGCCCGGAATGGCCTGCGCTGGGTTCGGTGCAGTACACCATTCAGAAGTTTTACCGTGTCAACGGCGGTAGTACGCAGCGTAAAGGGGTCACGCCGGATATCATCATGCCGACTGGCAATGAAGAGACGGAAACCGGAGAAAAATTTGAAGATAACGCCTTGCCGTGGGATAGCATTGATGCGGCGAAGTACGTGAAATCGGATGATTTGGCCCCGTTTGGCCCGGAATTATTGAAAGAACACAACGCGCGTATCGCCAAAGATCCTGAGTTCCAGTACATCATGAAGGATATCGCACGTTTCAATGCCATGAAGGATAAGCGCAACATTGTCTCTCTGAATTATGCGCAGCGTGAGAAAGAGAACAATGAAGAAGACGCTCTGCGTCTGGCGCGTATTAACGATCGGTTTAAACGTGAGGGTAAACCGTTGCTGAAGAAACTGGACGATCTGCCAAAGGATTACCAGGAGCCGGACCCGTACCTTGATGAAACGGTGAAGATTGCTCTGGACCTGGCGCATCTTGAAAAAGAAAAACCAGCGGAGCAGGCGGCAGCCAATAAGTAACGCTAAACAGGCACAAAAAATTGTGCCTGTTTTTTTAACAAGCGCAGAAGTCGTCAGGATAATGCTACAAAATGTAAAGTTGTGTTTTTCTCGTGACTTACCGCCTGGTGATGCTTGAAAATAGCCATAAGACCCATACGATGTGGGTAATCGCATAGTGCGCTTTGTTAAATTGAGGTTAAAAGAAAATTATGATGCGAATCGCGCTCTTCCTGCTGACGAACCTGGCCGTGATGGTCGTTTTCGGGCTGGTTCTGAGCCTGACAGGGATACAGTCGAGCAGCGTGCAAGGCTTGTTGATCATGGCGCTGCTGTTTGGTTTTGGCGGTTCTTTTATTTCATTGCTGATGTCCAAATGGATGGCGTTAAAATCCGTAGGAGGGGAAGTTATTGAACAGCCTCGCAATGAAAGAGAACGCTGGTTGATGAACACCGTAGCAACGCAAGCGCGCCAGGCCGGTATCGCCATGCCGCAGGTTGCTATCTACCATGCGCCGGACATTAACGCGTTTGCGACGGGCGCACGCCGTGACGCCTCATTGGTCGCTGTGAGCACCGGTTTGTTGCAAAACATGAGTCCTGACGAAGCGGAAGCCGTCATTGCGCATGAAATCAGCCATATTGCCAATGGCGATATGGTGACGATGACGTTGATTCAAGGGGTGGTTAACACCTTCGTTATCTTTATTTCGCGCATTATCGCGCAAATTGCTGCTGGTTTTCTGGGCGGCAACCGTGATGAAGGCGAAGGAAGTAACGGTAATCCGCTAATCTATTTCGCCGTTGCGACGGTGCTGGAACTGGTCTTCGGTATTCTGGCAAGCATTATCACCATGTGGTTCTCCCGTTACCGTGAGTTTCATGCCGATGCGGGATCGGCGAAGCTGGTTGGCCGTGAAAAAATGATTGCCGCGTTGCAGCGCCTGAAAACCAGCTACGAGCCGCAAGAAGCGACCAGCATGATGGCGTTTTGTATTAACGGTAAATCGAAATCGTTAAGCGAGCTGTTTATGACGCACCCACCGCTGGATAAACGCATTGAAGCGCTGCGTAGCGGCGAGTACCTGAAATAATAAGCCCACTGGCAAGTATGAAAAGCGCGTCGAATGACGCGCTTTTTTTACGCCTGAACGCGTGGTTGCGTAATACGTAAACCGCTCACTACCGCCGCGAGAGTCGCCAGGATCGCCGCTGCGAGCAGCGAAAGATGCGTACCGCTATCGCCAAACTGGTTCAACATCAGCGCTACCAGCGCGGCGCCAGTACTTTGGCCTAACAGTCGCGCCGTGCCCAGCATCCCGCTGGCGCCACCGCTGCGCTCACGCGGCGCGGAAGTGATAATGGTGTGATTATTCGGCGACTGGAACAGGCCAAACCCTGCGCCGCAAAGGATCATCGGCCAGATAATATTCAGATCGGAGGGGGAGGCTGGCAACATGACCAGCGCAAACAACCCGGCTGCCATTATCACCATTCCCAGCGCCCCCAGCAAACCGGCATGAAGACGTTCTATCAGGTATCCCGCCAGCGGCGCCATCACCATCGTTGCCAGTGGCCAGGGCGTCAATAACAGGCCGGTTTCTACTTCGCTACGGCCCAGCACGGTTTGCAGATAAAAAGGTAGCGAGACCATGGCTAACATTTGCGCGCAGAACGAGCAAATTGACGTGCCGATCGAGAGTGAAAAAAGCGGAATGCGTAACAAGTCGATGGGTAACAAAGGGACGGGCAAAGAAAGCTGGCGGCGCACGAAGAAAAAACCGACCACGACCAGAACGAGCAGCTCTGCGCCAATCAACGTTAGCGACTGTCCTTGGGCAAATCCGCTCAATGCGGTAATCAGCAGGCCAAATGTGAGCGCATTCATTACCGCGCTCGGTAAGTCAAAGCGCGGCTTAGTGTCATGGGCGATGTTTGCTGGTAAAAAGCGTATGGCCAGAATTAACGCGATGATACCTAACGGGACATTAATCAGAAACAGCCATTTCCATGATGAGATGGACAGGATCGCCGCGGCGATCGTCGGACCCGCGGCGGAAGAGACTGCGACGATAAAAGAGTTAATTCCCATGCCTCGTCCCAGATGACGCTGGGGGTAGATAAGACGAATCAGCGCCGTGTTTACGCTCATTAGCGCCGCGCCGCCAAATCCCTGCGCGATGCGCGCCAGCGTCAGCATCTGCAGCGAGTCTGAAAGCGCGCAAAACAATGATGAAAGCAGAAATACCACTAAACCACATTTATAGATCCGGCGATAACCAAACATGTCGCCTAAAAAAGACAGGGAAAGTAGTGAGACGACAATGGCGATTTGGTACGCATTGACAATCCAGATAGAGCTGGCAGGGGAGGCATGTAAATCAGTCGCAATGGTTGGCAGCGCGACATTAGCGATTGCGCCATCCAGAACCGCCATCGAAATACCGATAATAATCGTCAGGATAGCGCCGTATCTCTGCGGGAGGGGCAGGCCATCGGCCCGTGTTTTTTCCATAAGTATTTTGTAATAAGGGGAATTATGAGCTGAATAATAATGTTAGCATTAATACTGAGTTGTTATGTCGCAGATTTGTAACGAAGTAAGCAAAGATGGATTGCGGGCGACCTGGCGTGAAATTATAATAAAAACTCGTTCTGAATTTTATAAAACGCTCGTAATGAGGTGATAAATGGCAAACGCAGATCTGGATAAGCAGCCTGATTCTGTATCTTCTGTGCTGAAAGTTTTCGGCATTCTGCAGGCGCTGGGTGAAGAGCGTGAAATAGGGATTACCGAGCTATCGCAGCGCGTCATGATGTCGAAAAGCACCGTTTATCGCTTTTTGCAAACCATGAAAACGCTGGGCTACGTGGCTCAGGAAGGGGAGTCTGAAAAATACTCTCTGACGCTAAAGCTGTTTGAGCTGGGCGCACGAGCTTTGCAAAATGTTGATCTCATCCGCAGTGCGGACATTCAGATGCGTGAACTGTCTCGTCTGACAAAAGAAACTATCCATCTTGGCGCGCTGGATGAAGACAGCATTGTCTATATCCATAAAATTGACTCTATGTACAATCTGCGGATGTACTCACGTATTGGGCGTCGTAATCCGCTGTACAGTACGGCCATCGGTAAAGTGCTTCTGGCCTGGCGCGACCGTGATGAGGTTAAGCAGATTCTCGACGGCGTTGAGTATAAGCAAAGCACGGGACGCACGATTACCAGCACTGAGGTGTTGCTGCCGCTGTTGGATGAGGTGCGTGCGCAAGGCTACGGTGAAGATAACGAAGAACAGGAAGAAGGGTTACGTTGTATCGGCGTACCGGTATTTGACCGTTTTGGCGTAGTCATCGCAGGGTTAAGCATTTCGTTCCCGACGCTGCGCTTTTCAGAAGAACGCCTGCAGGAATATGTGGCTATGTTACACACTGCCGCGCGTAAAATTTCTGAACAAATGGGTTACAACGATTATCCTTTCTAAGCAACGTTATTAGCATGACGTTAAAAAAAAGCAGCTGCGAAAAATGTAGCTGCTTTTTTTATAACATCGGGTGGGATGAAATCGTAAAAGAAGATAATGTCTGTCGGCTTATTTAACGGTTATTAAAATATTATTTAACAGTACTTATGAACAACAGCCAATATAGCGGAATTATTGGTGATAGTTTCACTGTGAAATTATTTATTGCCGCTTAGCCATTATCCACCACGGTGGCGATTTTTCTGAAAATGGGACAGTCGGAAAAGCCAATAATGCCGCTGTTGGTATGGAGATATTGCGCCGTGCTGGTGCCGCGTGCGGTCAGGTAATGGCACTGTAAACCCAGCCCCGCAGCGTTCACTTTACTTCCCACCAGGATGCCATAGCCGCTCATCAGCAGGCCTATCCACACCAGGGCAAACAATACAATTGCGCGAATGATCAAACGCATTACTACCTCTTTTCTTTTTTAGTTAGAATAAGAGTAGCGTGTACATTGATTGAAACAAGTGAATCATTCCTAAAAACATATAATGCCGCTACAGTTACTCCTGGTTTAAGTAACTCATGATAATTTAGCGACATAAGATGTAAGATCGGAGAGTGGAGTGAAAAAATTTCGATGGGTCGTTCTCGGCATCGTGGTGGTAGTATGCCTGTTGCTGTGGGCGCAGGTGTTTAATATCATGTGCGATCAGGATGTACAATTTTTCAGCGGTATTTGCGCCATCAATAAATTTATTCCTTGGTAAACGTTTTACACCAGAGATTTCCTTCCCGTGTAGCAGTGGTAGAATGACGTCTCTACATTGAGGTGGTGAAATGAACGACGTTTTAAACTCTGGTGCGTTTTCTCTTGCATCTTTAATAGTATCAATGGTGGTTCTGGTGGTGGGGCTGGCGCTCTGGTTCTTTGTCAACCGGGCAAGTTCCCGTGCCAACGAGCAGATAGAATTGCTCGAAGCGTTATTGGATCAACAGAAGCGGCAAAACGCGTTGTTACGCCGCCTTTGCGAAGCAAACGAACCAGAAAAAGAAGCGGAACCCGCAACAGCGGCAAGCGAACCAAAAGAGGATGAGGACATCATTCGTCTGGTTGCTGAACGATAATGCTTACCGGGGCGCAAATGGCGCCAGTGCCATACGCCCCATTTCCCCGTCGGATCACTCCGCGTTGCCGTTTGCAACTGATACTACGGCATCAACGCCTTACATAATATATGGCTTTATATGCAACATAGTTTTATATGTATAACAAAAGGACATATGGCATTTTTGTGATACCGCTCATTCTCTATTAAAAGCGAAACGTTTCTCTCTCTTTATGGATTGTCATTGTTTGTTCATTATTTTAAGGCATTCTGTAAAGACGCAGAACATCACAAAAAGCGGTGTCGAAAATCGCTTTTCTTTTCTATTATTTTGATTAAAAGGTGTTTTTTATCATTGTGACAATTTATGCATAACTCAGCATAAAAAGTGATATGAAAAATACAGCTTTTAAATGTGATTTGATGCACTGGAAGAAGCGAAGTTATTGAGCTATGGTAGAAAAATGGCTTTTCAGCAGTGACGTTGTCAGGAGTCCGTCAGCGCGTGAGGATATATCTTTCGCAACTTTGTTGCATAAACGTGCTGTCAATTTGTGAAGGTTCTCGTAATTTGTGCGACGGATCGAGACACGTTTAAAAATGGCTTGCCATAATTAACGTTGTATGTGATAACAGGCTTTGGGTTAAACGAGGTACAGTTCTGTTTATGTGTGGCATTTTCAGTAAAGAAGTCCTGAGTAAACACGTTGACGTTGAATACCGCTTCTCTGCCGAACCTTATATTAGTGCCTCAAGCAGTAATGTCTCAGTTTTATCTATGTTATGCCTACGGGCAAAGAAAACACTCTAAGGAATTTTGCAAATGGCAAAGATTAAAGGTCAAGTTAAGTGGTTCAACGAATCCAAAGGTTTTGGCTTCATTACTCCGGCTGACGGCAGCAAAGATGTGTTCGTACACTTCTCCGCTATCCAGGGCAATGGTTTCAAAACTCTGGCTGAAGGCCAGAACGTTGAGTTCGAAATTCAGGACGGCCAGAAAGGTCCGGCTGCTGTTAACGTAACAGCTATCTGATCGACACCACTGATTTGATGCGTTTATCGCGTCAGCCTCAGATATAAAGCCTCGCTAAAAGCGGGGCTTTTTAATTCAATATCCTTCAAAATGTGTCTGGACGCGCTCTCGTTAGCGATTTGTTGCAAAGGCGCGATATTATTAGCATTGTTTTTTCTGGTTTTTCCGTCCGTTTCCCGTTAAATCAATCACCTGAAAAATGATTCGGCTGGAGATCAGGTGAAAAAGAAAAGCGACGGCGATACCCGTAATTTTACGCCCATACGTTTTGCACTACTTTGCACTGCCATTCTGCTCAGTATGGCATTGTTGTTAGGGCGGGTGGCATGGCTGCAAATTGTTACGCCGTCGAAACTGGTGAAACAAGAAGATATGCGCTCGCTTCGTGAAGTGACCACAGCCTCTCCACGCGGCATGATCACCGACAGAGAAGGGCGACCCTTAGCGGTGAGCGTTCCGGTTAATGCTGTCTGGGCCGATCCGAAGACTATCATAAGCAAAGGCGGCGTTGGCTACAATGAGCGCTGGCAGGCGCTGGCCAGCGCCTTACATCTGTCGCTCAGTACGCTTGCGGAACGGGTAAACAGTAACCCGGCAGGCCGTTTTATCTACCTTGCGCGCCAGGTTTCACCCCAGCAAGCCGAATGGATAGATAAACTGAATCTACCGGGTATTAACCTGCGGGAAGAGTCGCGCCGTTTTTACCCTGCCGGACACGTAGCGGCCAATTTGATCGGCTTTACCAATATCGACGGGCAGGGAATAGAAGGTATTGAAAAAAGCTTTAACGCGCAACTGACGGGAAAACCGGGCTCCCGACTGGTGCGTAAAGATAAATTTGGTCACGTTATTGAGAACATTACGGAAGTGAATCCGGTTCCTGCTCATGAACTTCAGCTTAGCATTGATGAACGTCTGCAAACGGTTACCGAAGATGCGCTGGATAACGCCGTCATCTGGAACAAAGCGGAATCCGGCGCTGCCGTATTGATTAACATCCCAACGGGTGAAATTCTCTCGATGGCGAGCTACCCGGATTTCAACCCGAACAACCGTGAAGGCGCGCAGTTGGACGATTTTCGTAACCGCGCGATTAGCGACACTTTCGAACCCGGTTCTACTGTGAAGCCATTGGTCATTATGACTGCGTTACAGCAGGGTATCGTGCAACCGGACAGCGTTATCGATACCCATCCTTTTACTCTCGATGGACACCGTATCCGCGACGTCGGTTACTATCCGGAACTGACATTAACCGGCATTTTGCAAAAATCCAGCGATACCGGCGTTTCTCACCTTTCTCTGGCGATGCCGGTGCAGAAATTAATGGATACTTATAAAAGCTTTGGTTTCGGCGTGCCTACCGGACTGGGTCTCACCGGAGAGAGCAGCGGGTTATTACCGAAACGCCGTTACTGGAGTGATTTAGATCGCGCTACCTTCGCTTTTGGCTATGGATTAATGGTGACGCCGCTGCAACTGGCGCATGTTTATGCCACGATTGGCAGCTTTGGTATCTACCGTCCGTTATCGATCACCAAAGTTGATCCGCCCGTGATCGGCACGCGGGTAATGCCGGAAGAACTGGTGCACGAGGTGGAACATATGATGGAGAGCGTTGCGTTGCCTGGCGGCGGCGGAACAAAAGCCGCAGTAAGAGACTACCGTATTGCGGTCAAAACCGGGACGGCGAAAAAAATTGGCGATGATGGTAAATACGTCGATAAGTATGTGGCATATACCGCAGGCGTCGCGCCGGCAAGTAACCCCAGATTTGCGCTGGTGGTGGTGATTAATAATCCGCAAAATGGGGCTTATTATGGCGGCGCGGTATCTGCGCCCGTATTCAGCCAGATCATGGGCGATGTGCTGCGGCTGGAAAATGTTGAGCCAGATGGTATGCCAGCCGATTCAGATCACCTTCTGGTGATGCATGGCAGCCACGTTGCGGTTCCGGGCTCGTAAAGGATTTTCCCGGGGCGCAATTCGCGTTACACTTGCGCCCTTTAGCGCCCCAGTCCGGAGTTGTCATGTCGTTTACCTGTCCGCTTTGCCATCAGCCGCTTACGCAGATTAATAACAGCGTTATATGTCCACAGCGCCATCAGTTTGATGTGGCGAAAGAGGGCTACATCAATCTGCTGCCGGTACAGCATAAACGTTCGCGCGATCCGGGCGACAGTGCCGAAATGATGCAGGCGCGGAGAGCGTTTCTTGATGCGGGCCATTATCAGCCGCTGCGCGATGCCGTGATTAACCTGTTGCGCGAGCGGCTGGATCAGTCGGCCACGGCGATTCTGGATATTGGCTGCGGCGAGGGGTATTACACTCACGCTTTTGCCGAGGCGTTGCCGGAAGTCACCACGTTTGGACTGGACGTTGCTAAAACGGCGATCAAAGCGGCGGCGAAACGCTATTCGCAGGTGAAGTTTTGTGTGGCGTCAAGCCATCGACTGCCCTTTGCCGATGCGTCAATGGATGCGGTGATCAGAATCTATGCCCCGTGTAAGGCGCAGGAATTGGCGCGTGTGGTGAAACCTGGTGGTTGGGTCGTTACCGCCACGCCGGGGCCGCATCATCTGATGGAACTAAAAGGGCTCATTTATGATGAGGTGCGTTTACATGCGCCGTATACCGAGCAGCTCGACGGATTCACATTGCAGCAGAGTACCCGCCTTGCTTATCACATGCAGCTCACCGCCAAAGCGGCTGTAGCACTGTTGCAAATGACGCCATTTGCCTGGCGCGCCAGGCCAGAAGTGTGGGAACAACTGGCTGCCAGCACCGGACTTAGCTGCCAGACGGATTTCAACCTTCATCTCTGGCAGCGTAACCGTTAACCGTGAAAATGCGTCCAGAGGATCTGGACGCCAATTCCTATCAGTACGACCCCGCCGAGAATTTCAGCACGCTTACCCAGCATTGGGCCGATAAAGCGACCGATCATCATTCCGAAGGTGGACATGATAAGCGTGGCGCAACCGATAGCTAATGCGGTAGCGATGATGTTTACCTGCAAAAACGCCAGACCGACGCCAACCGCCATCGCATCGAGGCTGGTCGCGATAGCCGTCGTGACTAATAGCCAAAAGCTGTGGCGGCGTAACGGTGTTTCGTCTTCATCACTACCGCCGCGGATACCTTCGATGATCATGCGTCCGCCCAGAAAGATCAGCAGAACAAAGGCTATCCAGTGGTTCCACTCCAGAACGAATTTACTCGCCAATATCCCCAGCCCCCAGCCGATTAACGGGGTCAGCGTTTCAACCGCGCCAAAGATAAGGCCGGTACGCAACGCTTCTGAGAATTTGGGTTTATGTAGGGTGGCGCCTTTGCCAATTGATGCCGCGAAAGCATCCATCGACATGCCGAAAGCGAGAAGAACAGTAGCAGTAAAGTGCATGACAACGTCCTGACCGGGGTATCCATTAAACACATCACTGCCCCCAGCAAACATGCATGTCGCCGTTCTGTGACGAAATACACAGCAGTTGATGCGCCTATGGTCTCGCCTGACCAGCGGCGGCTGGTCCGTACGCGCCACGTTTTGCAACGAGTATGTTGACGCGTACATTTCCGGAGTCTGGAAATCGGCTACTCCCCAATTGACGGCGCAACATTAACATATTTTTAGAATATAAAACAACAGCGATAAAATATTATTTGTCTTCTAATTGAAAACGATTTTCATTTAGATTTATTCATCAATAAAACGTTAAATTAAATAACAATTGGTCAATAGAAAATATAGCCTTAGCTATATTATGATTCGAAATAAAATTCGAAAAACATAGTTGAGGCTATATCTTAGGTTATTGATTTTCAATAAGAAGCTTATATATTTTTTCCAGATCGTCGATATTGCGTACACGGATAAGCAAGCGTCGTTGTTCTAATTGCATCACCAGTACGCCGTCCTCCGATAAATTCATCTCTTTAATACGGTTATATTCTATCCAGACATTGGCGAAGAAAAAACCACGTTGTTTAAAGATGATCCGTGGCGTGCGGATCCAGAATATATAAAACCCCATTAACGCCAGCGCACTTAATAACCATGTGGTCATCTGCGCTCCGTGGCTGGTTACGTTGTTATAAATAAGGATGGCGACCAGCCCAACGAAGATAACGCTGTCTACGCGACCACGGCGAAGCAGGGCTATAGAAAGCAGAGTGGGGCCATTGCGACGGGGCATGATGAACTGATCGTAGAGAGCGTAAGCCAATAATGCGGCAATAAAGAGAATCAGCACCAGGTCCGTGATAGTCATTTATCCTCCAGAGAAATAAAAAAACGGGGCCGTTTGGCCCCGGTAGTGTACAACAGCCTTACTGGCCCAGCAGTCCTACGGAGTAGCCGGCGATACCAATGACGAAGAAGCCCACGATAATCCACAGCGGGTTAACTTTCTTACGCAGCAGCCACATACAGGCAAAGGTCAACAGTAGCGGAACCAGACCCGGCATCAGCTGGTCGAGAATGGTTTGCACGGTGGTAACGCGTGTCTGACCATCCTGACCGGTGATGGTGGAGACCACCAGCGGGATATTCACATGCGTCCACTTGTTAACCAATGCCCCCATGACAAACAGGCCGAGGATTGACGCCCCCTCAGTCAGTTTTTGCAGGAAGCCGCCGCCCATATCTTTAACGATATCGACGCCTTTGCGGTAGCCATAAGCCACGCCATAATAACGGGTCGCCAGACGCACCAGGTTAAACAGGATGAAAAACAGCAGCGGACCAAGCAGGCTGCCGCTCATCGCAATACCTGCGCCCAGAGCCGCGAATACCGGACGGACGGTACCCCAGAAGATAGGGTCGCCGACGCCTGCCAGCGGTCCCATCAGACCGACTTTGATACCGTTGATAGCGCCATCGTCAATCTCTGCGCCGTTCGCACGCTTTTCTTCCATTGCCAGGGTCACGCCCAGTACCGGCGCCGCAACGTAAGGATGAGTGTTAAAGAACTCCAGGTGACGTTTAATCGCCTGTTTACGCGCGTCATTATTCTCCGGATACAGGCGACGAATCGCCGGCACCATAGAGAAGCAGAAGCCCAGCGCTTGCATACGTTCGAAGTTCCATGACCCCTGGAACAGGTTAGAACGAAGAAATACGCCGCGAATATCGCTCGGAGTGAGTTTTTTCTCGGTGGTAGTTTTAGTCATATCAACCATTTCGCTCACCTGTTAGTCCAGTTCGTTGTCGAGATCGTTATTGCCAGCAGCCGCTGCAGGCGCGCCCGCTACACGGTTGTATTTCGGGCTCAGCTGGATGTAAAGAATAGCCATCACTGCGCCGATGACACCCAGTGCGACCAGGTTGAAGTTTGTGAAAGCCGCGGTGACGAAACCGAGGTAGAAGAACGGCATCAGGTAGCCTGCGCGCATCATGTTGATAACCATCGCATAACCAACCACGACGATCATGCCGCCGGCGATGTTCAGACCGCCTGTGACGACTTCAGGAATCGCATTCAGCATTCCCTGTACTTCGCTGGTGCCTACGGAGATGGCAACGATAACCGCCGGGATAGCGATACGCATTGCCTGCAGGAACAGAGAAGAAACGTGCAGCCAGGAGAGCGCCGTCAGGTTGCCGTTTTCAGCCGCCTTGTCCGCCGCGTGCTGGAATGCCACGGTGATGGTACGAACGATAATGGTCAGTACCTGGCCTGCCGCCGCCAGCGGAATCGCCAGCGCGATACCGGCGCCAATGCTTTGATGCCCGGCGATGACCAGAACGGTAGAGATGATGGACGCTAGTGCGGCATCAGGCGCAACGGCAGCACCGATGTTCATCCAGCCCAGAGCGATCATTTCCAGAGTACCGCCGATGATAATACCGGTTTTCATGTCCCCCAGAACGGCGCCGATTAAGGTACAGGCGATCAGCGGACGGTGGAACTGAAATTCATCAAGTACCGACTCCATACCTGCGATACATGCGACGATGAACACCAGCACAATCTGAAGAGTGGTAATCTCCATTGTACTTCTCCTATTGCTATCTTAAGTGTGAAAGCTAATTAAATGCCGGCGGTTATTTCGCCACTTTGGCAATTAAATCCATCATTTTCAGTTTCGGATCGGTGGAAACTTTACGCACCTCAAGCTCGATGCCGCGCTCGTTGAGCTTTTTAAAGGCTTCGATATCCTTTTCATCGACGGAAACGGCGTTGTTCACCTGCGTTTTACCTTGACGATAGGCCATACCGCCAATGTTCACGGAAGTGACTTTCACGCCGCCCTCAACGATGCGCTCGACGTCGGTAGGATTGGTAAACAGAAGCATCACGCGTTCGCCGGCGTATTTCGGGTTATTGTAGACGCGAATCATCTTCGCGACGTCAACCACATGCGCCGTAACGCCCGGCGGCGCAACTTGCGTCAGCAGCGTTTTACGTACGGTATCCGCCGCGACTTCATCGCTCACAACAATAATACGGCTGACATTGGTCTCTTTGGTCCAACGGGTAGCGACCTGACCGTGAATGAGGCGGTCATCAATACGGGCAAGCCCGATAACCATATAATCATTCGGGCCCATCGGTTTTGCCGGCGTGGCCGCTTTTGGCGCGGCGGCGACTGGCGCTGGCGCGGCTTTTTCTACCGGTTTCGCTTTCAGCGCTTTTACGCCTTCACGACCGGTTTCTACCGCCAGTGCGACCAGTTCGTCAAAGCTCGGATCGTCGTCACGAGCCATAAACGTTTCGACCAGCATCGGGATGTTGACGCCGGCAATAACTTCATAGCGCTCTTTATCGACGACAATGCGGCTGGCAGCGTTAAACGGACTGCCTCCCCATGTATCAACGAGAAATAGCACGCCTTTACTGGTATCGAGTTTAGCCAACTGAGCGTTGTACTTTTCGATCAGCGTTTCGGCATTTTCGCCTGGAACGAAATCGATCCAGCCGACGTTTTCCTGCTCGCCTAACAGCATTTCGGCTGTTTTAAGTAACTGCTCTGCAGCCCAACCATGTGTGCCTATAACAATAGCAATGGTCACTTGCTACCTCCTTTATTATTGTCAACACATCAACTTGACAGATGTATTTTTTGAATCGCCGTCCGCAAGCGAATCGATTCAGATGAGGGTTACAACGAAAAACGCATGATTTTCGTGAATTATTTTAGATATCGAAAAAAATATTTTGTGTGATGGAGATCCGTAATTTTGTTTTCGATAATGAGAAATTTCGAAGTGTAAAATATCCCGGTTACATCTCTTTGCAAAGGAAGGTAAATCTTTGCCAAAAACCAGTTGTCTCTGTTATGTTTAGCTTCCGTTTAATTAGAATGGGGTATAGGGCAGCAGCCCGTTGTATGGATCGTCACCGACGTCATTTCACTCTTTGGCCGTTTTGCGCCTGTCAATCTGGCATATCTTGCCATAGCCTTACTTTGTTTATTGCGTTACCGCCTGCATCCTTTGAGATGTTGTGGGCGCCGTTTAGTCATTCCTTAAGCAGGAGCTTGTCATGGAATTATTAATGGATCCCTCAATTTGGGTGGGTTTACTCACGCTCGTCGTCCTGGAAATTGTCCTGGGTATCGATAACCTGGTCTTTATCGCGATCCTCGCCGATAAATTGCCGCCAAAGCAGCGTGACAAAGCGCGTCTTATCGGGCTCTCGCTGGCGCTGATTATGCGTCTGGCGCTGCTGTCCATTATTTCGTGGCTGGTGACCTTAACAAAGCCGCTCTTTACCGTCTGGGATTTTACCTTCTCCGGCCGCGATTTAATTATGCTGCTGGGCGGTATATTCCTGCTGTTTAAAGCGACCACCGAGCTGCATGAACGTCTGGAAAACCGCGAGCATGACACCGGACACGGTAAAGGCTATGCGAGCTTCTGGGTGGTAGTCACGCAGATTGTCATCCTGGATGCGGTCTTCTCGCTGGACGCCGTGATTACGGCGGTAGGTATGGTAAACCATCTGCCGGTTATGATGGCGGCGGTGGTGATTGCGATGGCGGTGATGCTACTGGCGTCAAAACCGCTGACCCGTTTTGTCAACCAGCATCCGACGGTAGTGGTGCTCTGTCTGAGTTTCCTGCTGATGATCGGCTTGAGCCTGGTGGCGGAAGGGTTTGGTTTCCATATTCCGAAAGGCTACCTGTACGCGGCAATTGGTTTCTCGATCGTTATCGAGGTGTTTAACCAGATTGCGCGCCGCAACTTTATTCGTCATCAGTCCACGTTGCCGCTGCGCGCGCGTACTGCGGACGCTATCCTGCGTCTGATGGGCGGCAAACGTCAGGCGAGTACGCAACATGAGACGGATAGCCCGGCCGCGATATCGGTGTCGGAAGGCGCCTTCGCCGAAGAAGAACGCTACATGATTAACGGCGTACTGACTCTGGCGTCGCGCTCCCTGCGCGGCATTATGACGCCGCGAGGCGAAATTAGTTGGGTGGATGCGAATCTCAGCGTAGCTGAAATCCGTCAGCAGTTACTCTCTTCTCCGCATAGCCTGTTCCCGGTATGTCGGGGCGAGCTGGATGAAATTATCGGTATCGTTCGCGCGAAAGAGTTGCTGGTGGCGCTGGAAGAGGGCGCGGACGTAGCGGCTATCGCCGCCTCTTCCCCGGCGATAGTGGTGCCGGAAACGCTTGATCCTATCAATCTGTTAGGCGTTTTGCGTCGCGCGCGTGGCAGTTTCGTTATCGTCACTAACGAGTTCGGCGTGGTGCAGGGGCTGGTTACGCCGCTGGATGTGCTGGAAGCGATTGCCGGTGAGTTCCCGGATGCCGATGAAACGCCGGAAATCGTTGCCGATGCCGAGGGCTGGATAGTGAAGGGCGGCACCGATCTCCATGCGCTACAGCAGGCGCTGGAAGTTGACCATCTGGTGAACGAAGAGGGCGATATTGCGACGGTCGCGGGGTTAGTGATCGCCGCTAATGGCCATATTCCTCGTGTAGGCGATGTCATTGATGTTCCGCCACTGCGGATCACCATTGTCGAGGCCAACGACTATCGTGTCGATCTGGTTCGGATTGTTAAAGAACAGCCTGCCCACGACGAAGAGGAATAACGTTACACGCAGGAATCAAGTCTATAGATGCGGCATCGCGGACATAATCTGTCCGTTATGCCGGGCGGGCGGCGGCGCGCTGCCCGCCAGCCACTGTGGAAATTCGCTAATGGGCATCGGCTTCGCATAGAGATAGCCCTGTAACATTTGCACGCCATGCTGGCGCAAATGCTGTGCCTGCGTCTGGTTTTCGACCCCTTCCGCCACCAGTTCAATATTCAGTCTTTGCCCCAGCGCGATAATAATATCGGTCACCGTTGAATTGACCGCATCGGTACCGATGGCGGCGGTGAAGGATTTATCGATTTTCAAAATATCCGGCCGCAGTTTTTCCAACCAGGAGAGCGAGCTGTTTCCTGTGCCAAAATCATCGATGGCCAACTTGACACCTTTACGATGCAGCTCGCGCATCAGGCGGTAATCAACGTCAAGCAACGCGTCGCGTTCCGTGAGCTCCAGCACCAGTTGCTGAACAGGTTCCGCACTAAACCAGTACTGATTAAGATCCTTGAGAAGCACGCCGTGTCGGAAATGGCTTGCCGCCACATTGATGCCGATATGAAACTGATGGTTGATGGGGAAGTAGTGCCGCTGCCGAATGGTTTCCGCAATCACATAGCGGGTCAGCGGCGCTATCAGGTTATGCTCCTCGGCGATAGGAATAAAAACATCCGGTGAGATCCAGCCCTGGCGCGGGTTATTCCAGCGTAACAGGATCTCAACGCCGGTACACTGCTGCGTGCGGGCATTAAGCAACGGCTGACAAAATAGCTCAAACTCCCGTTCGGCAAGGGCCAGATTAATCTCCCAGGAAAAGCTCATTCTGCTGGCCGTCGCCAGCCAGGCGATATAACCGATCAACAGGCTAAGCAATACGGCCAGGGGTAACTGTGTCGGGAGATGTTTGAACGCCAGTACGCCTGCCGACGGCCCGCTGACGCTGATAGTAAAAGGGAAATGCCGCGATGAAAGCTGGTAACGCTCTTCATCTTTTTTTAATTCTGGAAGAGTATCGACCACGCCCCGACCATATAACAGGTGCCGTTTGCCGACCGTCAGGCTGGCGCTGGTAATTTGCGGCTGCTGTGGCTCAAGTAGCATGGTCGTCAGCAAGCCAATATTCACAATTTCCATCACGCCATCCTGTCCATTGGCAGAGGCGGGATACCACTGAATGAGGATCGGGCTTCCCTTGAGTAACGATTGGTCCGTGGAAAGTAGCAGCAGATCGCCAGCTGCGGGAAGATCGGGCTGAAGCTGGCGTATGGGAGTATTACGGGCGCCAAAAATGCTTGAGCAGTAGAGAATTCCCTCTTTTACCAGCCCGATAGAACGAATGGTTTGCAGGCGGGCGGCTTGCTTACGCAACGGCAAATGCGCGGTCGCGCACGGAAGCTCAAGTAAGGGTAGCAATATGTTTCGTCCGACCAGGAGAGGATGCAGCACATTATCCAGCGCATCAACGGCATGATTCGCGAATGCAACCGTGCGATGGTGATTTAAGTTCCGCTCCGAAATAAATCGGATGCTCAGCGTAAGAATGAGCGTGACCAGTGCACAAATCGTGCAAACAATGAAACGATTACGGCGATAATGATTGATGATCCGTTGTGCTGTTTGCATGCGGGCCGCCCAATAAGCGTTGGCGACAAAAGCCAACCGCGACACAGCAAGTGTAGTGGGGAAACGTGGAGTCGACGAGGAAGAGATAAAAATTTCGCCCATCCGTAGCAGATGGGCGAAGGGAGAGGAAACGGCGTTTAATCACACTGGACTTTAATGGCCAGCCCGCCGCGCGACGTTTCGCGGTATTTTGCGTTCATGTCTTTTCCGGTCTCGTACATCGTTTCAATGACTTTATCCAACGAGACGCGCGGCGCGCTGGTTCGGCGCATGGCCATACGCGCAGCGTTGATCGCTTTAACCGAAGCAATGGCGTTACGCTCGATACACGGCACCTGCACCTGACCGGCAACCGGGTCGCAGGTCAGCCCCAGGTTATGCTCCATGCCGATTTCAGCGGCAACGCAAACCTGTTCCGGGCTGGCGCCCAACAGTTCAGCAAGGCCTGCCGCCGCCATCGAACAGGCGACCCCGACTTCACCCTGACAGCCGACTTCCGCGCCGGAAATAGACGCGTTCATCTTATACAGCGCGCCAATAGCGCCTGCCGCCAGGAAGTAGCGGGTGTAAATATCCGGGCTGACAGACTCAATAAAATGGTCGTAGTAAGCTAGTACCGCAGGAACGATGCCGCACGCGCCGTTGGTTGGCGCCGTCACGACGCGACCGCCTGCGGCGTTCTCTTCGTTCACCGCCAGAGCAAACATGTTCACCCAGTCAATGACGTTCATCGGATCGCTGGAAAGCTTATCGCTGGAAACCAGCATACGACGCAGCGCGGAGGCGCGACGCGGTACGCGCAGCGGCCCCGGCAGCACGCCTTCGGTATTCATACCGCGATCAATACAGGCCTGCATGGTCTGCCAGACGTGACCGAAATACTCTTCAATCTCTTTCTTGCTATGCAACGCCAGTTCGTTTTGCATCACCATGCCGGAGAGTGAAAGGCCGGTGCTGTTGCAATACTCCAGCATTTCTTTCGCCGATTTAAACGGATAAGGTACAGTAACCTCATTCGTCGCTTCCTGGCCGAAATGCGCTTCATCAACGATAAAGCCGCCGCCGATGGAATAGTACGTCTTGCTATAAATGACCGTGTCGTCATGCCAGGCGTGGATCTGCATCCCGTTTTCATGCAGCGGCAAATTGCCGTTGTGAAAACGCATTCCGTCATCTTTCGGGAAGTCGACTTCGTGACGTCCCTGGGCCAGTAACAGACGCCCGCGCGTTTCGACGTCGCGAATAAAACCGGGGATACTATCAATATCCACGGTAGCGGGTTCATTACCCGCCAGACCCATAATAATGGCGATATCGGTATGGTGACCTTTCCCCGTCAGCGACAGCGAGCCGTAGACATCGACAGCGACGCGGGTAACGTTATCCAGTAATCCTTTTTCGACCAGGTCATCGACGAACTGTTTACCGGCCTTCATCGGGCCAACAGTGTGGGAAGAGGAGGGACCAATCCCTACCTTAAACATGTCGAATAGGCTAATCACGATAATACTCCTGACAGGGCAACCGGGGCTTCCGGTTACGATGTTATAACTGCGCATAGTGTAAGAGGGAACGCTGGCATCAGCTTAACTATTCACATGAATTAAACTAATGAATAACCGCGTTTTTACTAATATTGCGACAGTAATCTCAAGTCGTGTCTTGCGCGCGTAAAGTTAAGTATATACACGTTGCCCTTCAGGCTGCCTCTTTGGGGGAGGCGATTGTTACCGCCTTGAGGCAACGTGAATGGCGTTGTGTACAGTCAGGGCTTTACGCCGATTTGCAGCGCCAGCTCACGAAGAATGTTTGCGGTCATGCCCCAGACGAAATAATGCTCATACCAGGAGAGCCATACGCGGTGCGAATTGCCGCGACGGTAAATATCAAGCGGATGATATCGACCCAGTTGCAACGCTTGCGCCAGCGGCATTTCAAACACCGCAGACACTTCGTCTTCACTGGCGCGCCAGGGGAGGTTTGGCGGAATAATGCCGACCACCGGGGTGACCTGAAAACCGGTCACGCTGTCTACCGGCGGTAAAACGCCAATCACTTCCACGGCTTGCGGCGGGATGGCGACTTCCTCCTGCGCTTCGCGAAGCGCTGCGGCGATAAGCGAAGCATCGGTACTGTCCACGGCCCCGCCGGGAAAGGCGACCTGTCCGGCGTGTTTGCGCAAATGAATAGCCCGCTGGGTCAACAGCAGCCCCGGCTGGGGGCGGCGAACCACAGGGATCAGTACGGCGGCCTGACGTTGATTCAACGTTTCATGAGTCATCTGCGGGCGCAAAAGCTGAAAGCGCGATAAGAAATGATCGAGCGTCAGACGGCTGGTATCCACGTATTAGTTCTCCAGTGGGTGCAGGATACGATTAACTTTATCAAAAGTTTCCTGATATTCCGCTTCTTCGTTGCTATCGGCCACGATACCGCCGCCGGCTGAGCAATAGAGTTGGCCCTGCGTTGCCGTGACGGTGCGGATAGTAATACTGGTATCCATCTTGCCGCAGAAACTCAGATAACCGATGCTACCGCACCAGGCGTTGCGTCGCTGCGGCTCCAGTTCGTCGATAATTTCCATTGCCCGCACTTTAGGCGCGCCGGTAATGGAGCCGCCGGGGAAAGCCGCGCGCAGCAGGTCGGTAGCATGAAGCGAGTCCGGTAAACGGGCGGTAATGGTGCTAACCAGATGGTGAACGGCAGGAAATGGTTCGACGACGAACAGTTCCGGCACTTTCACCGAACCCGGCACGGCGACCCGGCCAATGTCGTTACGCATCAAATCGACGATCATCAAATTTTCAGCGCGATCTTTCATTGAGTTGGCCAGTTTCTGCGCCTGCTGACGATCCGCCTGCGGATCGTTAAGCCGTGGGAGCGTACCTTTGATCGGGCGCGTCTGAATATGACCATTCTCCAGTTGGATAAAACGCTCGGGAGAAAGGCTCAATATGGCGCCGTCATGTAAACGAAGAAAGGCGCTGAACGGGGCGCGATTGGCGCGGTTAAGGTGTTCGAAAGCCTGCCACTCATCACCCTCGTAGCTCGCCTGAAAACGCTGGGAAAGATTGACCTGATAGCAGTCCCCGCTGTGCAGCCAGGCCTGCACCTGACGAAACTTTTCGCCATACTCGCAACGCGTCATATTGGATTGCCAGGCCGAGGTAAGCTTGAAGGGCGTTCGGGTCGGCGCGCGCTGGCTGGTGAGCCAGCGATATCGGGCGTCTGCATCGTGATAGCTTATCAGCGACACCACCTGTTTTTGGTGATCGACAATCAGCGCCCAGTCGTAAAGGCCAATCGCCATATCGGGTAAAGCGATATCGCGCGCGGCAGTATCGGGCAGAATTTCGAAACGCCGCCCTAAATCGTAACCAAACAGACCCAGCGCGCCGCCCTGAAAGGGTAAGTCAGGGTCAGGCTGAGGATGAAAAGGCAGCGCCTCCAGTTGAGTCTGCAAAACGTGTAACGGATCGTCGAGAGTGACGGTAGTTGTGCGCGCAGTACATACCGTGGTTTCCTGCGCGCGCGTGGTCAGCGTGGTGACAGGATCGGCGACCAGAATATCAAAACGGTTATAGGGATGAATAGCATCACCTGAATGCAGCAGCATCGCCCATGGCAAATGGTTTACGGGCGCAAAATAGTGTTCAGCGGCGTCCGGACGCCAGGGTAAGGTGATAACAGTGGGAGATAACGTCTTCATCATTCCTGACTCGTTACAACACTACTGGCTTACCGCCGGGTAGCGTGAAATAATTAGCGCTAACAATTTAGCAGGAGTTAATCATGTTTGCAGGTTTACCTTCACTCAGTCATGAACAACAGCAAAAAGCCGTAGAACGTATCCAGGAATTGATGTCGCAAGGTATGAGCAGCGGAGAAGCGATTGCCCAGGTGGCGGGCGAACTTCGCGCCAACCATACCGGCGAACGGATAGTGGCGCGTTTTGAGGATGAAGACGAATAACCGGCTTATACCGCCGCGACAATCTTAATCTCAACTTTATATTTCGGGTTCATCAACCCGGCCTGTACGGTACAGCGTACCGGCGCATGGCCTGCGACGACCCACGCATCCCACGCCTTATTCATGGCGGCAAAATCCGCTTTATCGCTCAGGAAAATAGTGGCATCCAGAATACGTGACTTACTGGAGCCCTGTTTTTCCAGCACCGCATCAATTTGCGCCAGAGTATTCGCCGTTTGCTCAAAAGCATCGGCGTCGAGGTTTTCCGGCACGCCGGTATACCACAGCGTATTATTGTAGATCACCACATCAGACCAACGATCTTCGGCATCAATACGCACGATAGACATTACTTATTCCTCATTTGCTTTTCATTTGAATGGTTCAAGACTGCCACAATGTGGCGCCGCCGTCACCTCTGTAACTGGCGTAAGCCTTTCTACCCTGACATAATCCCTGTGCAAATTAACAGGGGGCAGTGTGACGGACGATTTTGCAGCAGATGGCCAACTGGCCAAAGCGATAACCGGCTTTAAACCGCGCGAACCACAGCGACAAATGGCGGTTGCCGTGACACAAGCGATTGAAAATGCGCAGCCTCTGGTTGTTGAAGCCGGCACCGGAACCGGGAAGACCTATGCTTACCTCGCTCCGGCGTTGCGCGCCGGGAAAAAAGTCATTATTTCAACCGGGTCGAAAGCGTTGCAGGATCAACTCTACAGCCGCGATCTGCCGACGGTAGCAAAAGCGTTGGCGTTTACCGGTAAGACGGCCCTGTTGAAAGGACGTTCAAACTACCTCTGCCTGGAGCGTCTGGAACAACAAGCGCTGGCGGGCGGCGATTTACCGGTACAAACGTTAAGCGACGTGATATTGCTGCGCTCCTGGTCAAATCAGACGCGGGATGGCGATATCAGCACCTGCGTCAGCGTGGCAGAAGATTCCCAGGCCTGGCCGCTGGTCACCAGTACCAACGACAACTGCCTTGGCAGCGATTGCCCGCTCTACAAAGAGTGCTTTGTGGTGAAAGCGCGTAAAAAGGCGATGGACGCGGATGTGGTGATTGTAAACCACCACCTTTTTCTTGCGGATATGGTGGTTAAAGAGAGTGGGTTTGGCGAACTTATCCCTCAGGCTGAAGTAATGATCTTCGATGAAGCCCACCAACTGCCTGACATCGCCAGCCAGTATTTCGGACAATCGCTCTCCAGCCGTCAGTTGCTGGATTTAGCAAAAGACATCACCATCGCCTACCGGACGGAACTGAAAGACACTCAACAGTTGCAAAAATGCGCCGATCGCCTTGCCCAGAGCGCCCAGGATTTTCGTCTGCAACTGGGGGAGCCCGGCTACCGGGGAAATTTGCGTGAACTGTTAGCCGACTCACGTATCCAACGGGCATTTTTACTGCTGGATGATACGCTGGAGCTTTGTTACGACGTGGCGAAACTGTCGTTGGGCCGTTCGGCGTTGCTGGATGCGGCTTTTGAACGCGCCACGCTATACCGTTCACGGCTGAAACGCTTAAAAGAGATCAATCAGCCGGGATACAGCTACTGGTATGAGTGCACCTCGCGCCATTTCACCCTGGCGCTGACGCCGCTCACTGTGGCGGACAAATTCAAAGAGGTGATGGAACAGAAACCCGGTAGCTGGATTTTTACCTCGGCCACGTTGTCGGTAAATGATGATCTTCACCACTTTACCGCCCGTCTGGGAATTGAACAGGCAGAATCTATGCTACTGCCCAGCCCATTCGACTATACGCGCCAGGCGTTACTCTGCGTACCGCGTAACCTACCGCAAACCAACCAGCCCGGCGCGGCGCGACAGTTGGCGGCTATGCTCAGGCCGATTATAGAAGCCAATAACGGGCGATGTTTTATGCTGTGCACCTCACACGCCATGATGCGCGATCTGGCGGAGCAGTTTCGCGCCACCATGACGCTGCCGGTATTGTTGCAAGGGGAAACCAGTAAAGGCCAACTGTTACAGCAATTTGTTAGCGCCGGCAACGCGCTGCTCGTCGCCACCAGCAGCTTCTGGGAAGGGGTGGACGTGCGCGGCGATACGTTATCGTTGGTGATTATCGACAAATTGCCGTTTACCTCCCCGGACGACCCGCTGTTAAAAGCGCGAATGGAAGACTGTCGTTTGCGCGGCGGCGATCCGTTTGATGAGGTTCAACTGCCCGACGCGGTGATTACGCTGAAGCAGGGGGTGGGGCGGCTGATTCGCGATGCGGACGATCGCGGGGTGTTAGTGATTTGTGATAACCGGCTGGTGATGCGGCCCTATGGCGCCACGTTTCTCGCCAGCCTGCCTCCTGCGCCGCGCACGCGTGATATCGCCCGTGCCGTTCGCTTTCTTGCGATTCCATCCGCCGAGTAATTTGTTACGGAGTATGGTAAGATGCGCGCTATTTTATTGATCTAAGCACGAAACCTCATGCGAATTCTGGCTATCGATACCGCCACAGAGGCCTGTTCTGTCGCCCTGTGGAACAACGGTACTATCAATGCTCACTTTGAGCTTTGTCCACGAGAACACACTCAACGTATCCTG
Source organism: Salmonella sp. 32031103-2018-00083-FB-01-SM-01 (assembly GCF_017571995.1). Lineage (NCBI taxonomy): Bacteria > Pseudomonadati > Pseudomonadota > Gammaproteobacteria > Enterobacterales > Enterobacteriaceae > Salmonella > Salmonella sp. 32031103-2018-00083-FB-01-SM-01. Next base: position 869,038 of record NZ_JAGEQL010000001.1, on the reverse strand, counting down.
CCCATGGTGCAGGAGATTCTGGCCGCCAGCGGCGTCTCGCTCAATGAGATAGATGCGCTGGCGTTTGGGCGCGGTCCGGGCAGCTTTACCGGCGTGCGTATCGGCATTGGTATTGCGCAAGGGCTGGCGTTAGGGGCAAATCTGCCGATGATCGGTGTTTCGACGCTTGCCACGATGGCTCAGGGCGCATGGCGTAAAACCGGCGCAACCCGCGTACTCGCCGCGATTGACGCGCGGATGGGCGAAGTGTACTGGGCGGAATACCAGCGTGATGCGCAGGGCGTCTGGCAGGGCGAAGAGACGGAAGCGGTGCTGAAACCGGAACGGGTCGGTGAGCGGTTGAAACAGCTTTCCGGCGAGTGGGCGACGGTAGGAACGGGTTGGTCCGCCTGGCCCGATCTGGCGAAGGAGTGCGGCCTGACGCTTCATGATGGGGAGGTGTCGCTCCCGGCAGCGGAAGATATGTTGCCCATCGCCAGTCAAAAGCTGGCGGCAGGAGAGACCGTTGCCGTGGAACATGCCGAGCCGGTTTATTTGCGTAACGAAGTGGCGTGGAAGAAACTTCCCGGCAAAGAATGACTCTCACTACTATTACCCCCCATACTTTATGCTGTGGGGTGGAATAGAGGTCGAGAAAAAGGAGTCGCATCATGGCGGTTCAAAAACGGTTAATAAAAGGGGCGCTGGCGTGCGCTTTTGCACTTATGCTGAGCGGTTGCGTGACTATCCCGGATGCCATTAAAGGTTCGAGTCCGACGCCGCAGCAGGATTTGGTGCGGGTGATGAATGCGCCGCAGCTCTATATCGGGCAAGAGGCGCGTTTTGGCGGCAAAGTTGTGGCGGTACAAAATCAGCAGGGAAAAACCCGGCTTGAAATCGCGACCGTACCGCTCGACAGCGGCGCGCGTCCTGTTCTGGGCGAAGCCTCGCGCGGCAGAATTTTTGCCGATGTGAACGGTTTTCTGGACCCGGTGGACTTCCGTGGCCAGTTAGTTACCGTTGTCGGCCCGATAACCGGCACGGTTGACGGTAAAATCGGCAATACGCCGTATAAATTTATGCTGATGCAGGCTACCGGCTATAAACGCTGGCATCTTGTTCAGCAGGTCGTCATGCCTCCACAGCCGATCGATCCATGGTTTTACGGCGGACGCGCCTGGCCTTATGGCTATGGCGGTTGGGGATGGTATAACCCTGGACCCGCAGAGGTTCAGACGATAGTAACAGAGTAACTCTTTGTTTTATCAATAAAAGAAACAGCGGCTGGTCCGCTGTTTCTGCATTCATAGAGACATAATAAAAATAAATAGTGACGCGCTTCGCAACCTTTCAGTTGCGTAATTAATAAACTGGTACGCTGAGTTAATATAATGTTAACGACTTGTTTATTAACTGGGGTTGTGATGACGACGAACACTCATTTTAGAGGTGATGCATTGAAGAAGGTTTGGCTTAACCGTTATCCTGCTGATGTTCCGGCGGAGATCAACCCTGACCGTTATCAATCCCTGGTTGAACTGTTTGAACATGCGGCGACGCGCTATGCCGATCAGCCTGCGTTCGTCAATATGGGGGAGGTAATGACCTTCCGCAAATTAGAAGAACGTAGTCGGGCATTTGCGGCTTATTTACAACAAGGGCTGGGACTCAAAAAAGGCGACCGTGTGGCGCTGATGATGCCAAACCTGTTGCAGTATCCTGTCGCGCTATTTGGTATTTTACGCGCCGGCATGATTGTGGTGAACGTTAACCCGCTGTACACGCCGCGCGAACTTGAGCATCAGCTTAACGATAGCGGCGCGGCGGCAATCATTATTGTTTCTAACTTTGCCCATACGCTGGAAAAAGTGGTCGAGAAAACGTCGGTACAGCACGTTATTCTGACGCGGATGGGCGACCAGCTTTCTACCGCCAAAGGTACGGTTGTTAACTTTGTCGTGAAATACATCAAGCGTCTGGTGCCAAAATACCACTTGCCAGATGCGATCTCGTTTCGCAGCGTGCTACAGCATGGCTACCGTATGCAGTATGTCAAACCCGAGGTTGTCGCTGAAGATCTGGCTTTCCTGCAATATACCGGCGGTACGACGGGCGTGGCGAAAGGCGCGATGTTGACCCACCGCAATATGCTGGCGAATCTGGAGCAGGTGAAAGCGACCTATGGGCCGCTGCTGCACCCGGGGAAAGAGCTGGTAGTGACCGCGCTGCCGCTGTATCACATTTTTGCCTTAACCATGAACTGTCTGCTTTTTATCGAGCTGGGTGGGCAAAACCTGCTGATTACCAATCCGCGTGATATCCCCGGCCTGGTCAAGGAGCTGGCGAAATATCCATTTACGGCGATGACTGGCGTTAATACGCTATTCAACGCTCTGCTCAATAATAAAGAGTTTCAACAGCTGGATTTTTCTTCGCTGCATCTGTCAGCCGGCGGCGGGATGCCGGTACAAAATGTCGTTGCGGAACGTTGGGTAAAGCTGACCGGGCAATACCTGCTGGAAGGCTACGGGCTGACCGAGTGCGCCCCGCTGGTGAGCGTCAACCCGCATGATATTGATTATCACAGCGGCAGTATCGGCCTGCCAGTACCTTCAACAGAAGCCAAACTGGTGGATGACGATGACAACGAAGTCGCGCCGGGTGAGGCCGGAGAGCTTTGCGTGAAAGGCCCGCAGGTTATGCTGGGATACTGGCAGCGTCCTGACGCGACGGATGAAATCATTAAAGATGGCTGGCTGCATACGGGCGATATTGCGGTTATGGATGAAGACGGCTTTCTGCGGATTGTCGATCGTAAGAAAGATATGATTCTGGTTTCTGGTTTCAACGTTTATCCAAACGAAATTGAAGATGTGGTGATGCAGCATTCTGGCGTGCAGGAAGTCGCGGCGGTTGGCGTGCCTTCCGGTAGTAGCGGCGAAGCGGTGAAGCTTTTTGTGGTTAAGAAAGATCCGGCATTGACTGACGATGCGTTGATCACCTTCTGCCGTCGCCATCTGACCGGATATAAGGTGCCCAAACAGGTCGAGTTTCGCGAGGAATTACCAAAATCTAACGTTGGGAAAATTTTACGACGAGAACTGCGTGACGAAGCCCGTGGCAAAGTAGACAATAAAGCCTGAGCGTTAAGTCAGCTAACGAGAGACGCCGGTTAAGCCGGCGTTTTTTTTGGCGCGAACCAAAGAGAACACGATTTGAATTACCAAATGATTGAAACGGACGATGCGCTGGCGAGCCTGTGTGAGGCTGTCCGCGCATGTCCGGCTATTGCTTTAGATACGGAATTTGTCCGTACCCGCACCTATTACCCGCAGTTAGGATTGATCCAGTTATTTGACGGGGCAAATGTCGCCCTGATCGATCCGCTCGGCATCAGCGACTGGTCGCCGTTAAAAGCGGTGTTGCGCGATACGGGAATCACCAAATTTCTGCACGCGGGTAGCGAAGATCTGGAAGTATTTCTGAATGCGTTTGGCGAACTGCCGGAACCCCTGATTGATACGCAAATTCTGGCGGCGTTTTGCGGGCGTCCGCTGTCGTGGGGGTTTGCGGCGATGGTAGAAGAGTATACGGGCGTGGCGCTGGATAAAAGCGAATCTCGTACCGACTGGTTAGCCCGGCCTTTAAGCGAGCGTCAGTGTGAATACGCGGCGGCGGATGTCTGGTATCTGTTACCGATCGCCAAAAAGCTGATGATTGAAACTGAAGCCGCAGGATGGCTGCCTGCCGCGCTTGATGAATGCCGATTGATGCAGCAGCGTCGTCAGGAGATTCAGGCGCCGGAAGAGGCATGGCGGGATATCACTAATGCCTGGCAACTGCGTACCCGCCAGTTAGCCTGTCTGCAACTTTTAGCTGACTGGCGGCTGCGTAAGGCGCGTGAGCGCGATATGGCGGTGAACTTTGTTGTGCGTGAAGAAAACCTGTGGGCGGTCGCGCGTTATATGCCGGGCAGTCTCGGTGAGCTGGATAGCCTGGGGCTTTCCGGCAGCGAGATTCGTTTTCACGGCAAGACGTTGATATCGCTGGTGGCGAAAGCACAGGCGTTACCGGAAGAGGCATTGCCGGAACCCCTGTTGAATCTGATGGACATGCCGGGCTATCGCAAAGCGTTTAAGGCCATCAAAGCGCTGGTGGCGGAGGTGAGCGCGTCGCATCACGTCAGCGGCGAGCTACTGGCATCGCGTCGGCAGATTAATCAGTTGCTTAACTGGCACTGGAAATTAAAACCGCAAAATGGGCAACCGGAATTGATTTCCGGCTGGCGCGCCGAACTGATGGCGGAGAAGTTAACTCTTCTGTTGCAGGAGTATCCGCGTTAACGACGGTAATTGCCGGGAAAACGGCCAGTGAAATAAATGTCCGTATTCGGAATAATGTAAAAAAATAAAAAAGGCAGATTCTTCTGCCTTTTTTAATCCAGGAATTTTCCCATAAAAGAGCTTATTTTGACTCTTCGGCTTCCGGCAGCGTTACGTTAAGTTCAAGGATGGAGATATCACCATCTTTTTGCTCAAGCTGGACGGTAACCATTTCCGGATCGATTTGTACGTATTTACAAATGACCTCAAGAATATCTTTACGTAACTGCGGTAAATAATGCGGTTCGGCATCGCTACGGCGACGTTCCGCGACAATGATTTGCAACCGCTCTTTTGCAATATTAGCGGTACTCTTTTTCCGCGAGAGAAAAAAATCCAGTAATGCCATAATTTATCCTCCGAACAGGCGTTTGAGGAAACCTTTCTTCTCTTCTTCAATGAAGCGGAAAGGACGTTCTTCTCCCAACAGACGATCTACGGTATCTGCATAGGCTTTACCCGCATCCGCAGTGGCGTCAAGAATCACCGGTTCGCCCTGGTTCGATGCGCGCAGTACGGATTGATCTTCCGGGATCACACCGACGAGTTTAATACGCAGAATCTCCAGTACATCTTCCATGCTGAGCATGTCGCCTTTATTGACGCGGCCTGGATTGTAGCGCGTCAACAGGAGATGTTCTTTAATCGGTTCTTCGCCATTTTCTGCGCGACGAGATTTCGATGCCAGAATACCCAGAATACGGTCCGAGTCACGGACAGAAGAGACTTCCGGGTTGGTCGTGATGATCGCTTCATCGGCAAAATAGAGCGCCATCAGCGCCCCGGTTTCGATACCCGCCGGCGAGTCGCAAACAATGAACTCAAAGTCCATTGCTTTCAGTGAGTCCAGTACCTTAGCGACGCCTTCGCGCGTTAGCGCGTCTTTATCCCGGGTCTGCGACGCCGGAAGAATGAAGAGATTTTCAGTACGCTTATCTTTGATCAGCGCCTGATTCAGTGTCGCATCGCCCTGAATGACGTTTACAAAATCGTAAACGACACGACGTTCGCACCCCATAATCAGATCGAGGTTACGCAGTCCGATATCAAAATCAATGACGACAGTTTTCTTTCCCTTCTGGGCCAAACCTGTAGCGATGGCCGCGCTGGAGGTGGTCTTGCCAACGCCCCCTTTACCCGAAGTAACAACAATAATGCGTGCCATAAAAATTCCTTGTTAAAAAGGGATCAATTCAACGGTTGAACTGTCAAAGCGTTGTCTGCTAAACGCAGGCGCGCCGCTTTGCCATAAAATTCTGCCGGGATTTTATCACTCAGCCAGTAAACACCTGCGATAGAGACCAGTTCTGCCGTCAGATGGGTACAAAAAATTTGCGCTTCCCGATCGCCGCTCGCTCCTGCCAGCGCGCGACCTCTCATCATGCCATAGACATGGATATTGCCGTCAGCGATAAGCTCTGCGCCAGCGCTGACGTGACTTGTAACAATCAGATCACATTGTGGAGCATAAATGCGCTGACCGGAACGAACCGGAACATCAATTAATCGCGTTTTTGTGATGGGATTAGCGTTTTGCGGCGGTTCGCTGGGCGTTGCCGGCTCAACGGGCGCAGGCCGAACCGCTTTCTCTTTACCTTCAGTCAGTAAAGGAAGACCCATCCGATCGATTTCTACTTTCAGGCTGGCGTCTTTACAGCCGCTCACGCCGATAATGCGTAAGCCGGTTGAGGTCACGATCTTATGCAGTTCCGGCCAGTTTACCGGGCTTTCAAGACCGCTAACGTTAATAACGACAGGGGCGTGTTTTAAAAACGCAGGAGCCTGCGCTATTTTGTCTTCTAACGCCTGACGAATAACCTCTGGTTCCGCTTCATGCAAATGAACCACTGATAAGGTGAAGCTACTGCCTTTAAGCTCGATTGGCGTGTTTGACATCCTGGCCTTACTCAATTTGCTATTTATCATCTCCGATACGGAGTGATATTCCGAAGTCCAGAAGGCATGTTATAGTCAGTATTATATTGAGGCAAGTCACCATCCCGTTAATTCAGAGTAAAAGTATGTTTTGTGTGATCTATAGAAGTAGCAAGCGCGATCAAACCTATTTGTATGTCGAAAAAAAAGACGATTTTTCGCGGGTGCCTGAAGCGTTGATGAAAGGATTCGGTCAGCCGCAGTTAGCGATGATGCTGCCGCTTGATGGACGTAAAAAATTAGTCAATGCCGAGCTCGAAAAAGTAAAACAGGCGTTAAGCGAGCAGGGCTATTATTTACAATTGCCGCCGCCGCCGGAAGATTTGCTGAAACAACATCTTTCTTCGGTGGGACAAAATACGTCGCACGCTGACCGTTAAACGGTATTCGGCGCCGCGCCTGAATTCCATCATGATCTTAGGGGAAAATATGTATCAACATCGTAACTGGCAAGGTGCCTTGCTTGATTACCCGGTAAGTAAAGTGGTCTGCGTGGGCAGTAATTACGCAAATCACATCAAGGAGATGGGCAGCGCGACGCCGGAAGAACCCGTGCTTTTTATCAAGCCGGAAACCGCATTGTGTGATATTCGCCAGCCGCTGGCGATTCCGGCGGATATGGGCGCTGTTCATCATGAAGTTGAGCTTGCTGTGCTGATTGGCGCAACGCTCCGCCAGGCGACCGAAGATCATGTACGTAAAGCGATAGCTGGTTATGGCGTGGCGCTTGATTTAACCCTGCGCGATATTCAAGGGAAAATGAAAAAGGCCGGACAGCCCTGGGAAAAAGCCAAAGGTTTTGATAACGCATGTCCGATTTCAGGCTTCATCCCTGTCGCGGCCTTCTGCGGCGATCCGCAAAATACGGTTATCGGACTTAACGTTAATGGCGAGGTTCGCCAGCAAGGGTCGACCGCGGATATGATTCATCCTATTGTGCCCCTTATCGCCTATATGAGCCGCTATTTTACGCTCAAAGCCGGGGACGTGGTGCTAACCGGCACGCCGACAGGCGTGGGGCCATTATTAAGCGGCGATGAGCTGGACATTCGTTTTAATGGCGAAACGTTGTCTACCCGCGTTCTGTAAAATCTGCTTGCCGCCTTCAGCGGCGGTAAAACTTGCATCTGCAGGCCAGACTGGTTATAAGGTGCAGCTTTAGTGCAATGGCGGATACTTTAATGAGCGATACACCTTTCTGGCAACGTAAAACCCTGGATGAAATGACCGATGCCGAGTGGGAGTCGCTGTGCGATGGCTGCGGTCAATGCTGCCTGCATAAGCTGATGGATGAAGATACAGATGAAATCTACTTCACCAACGTGGCGTGCAGGCAATTAAATATCAAAACGTGCCAGTGCCGTCATTATGAACGCCGTTTTGAATTTGAACCCGACTGTATCAAACTCACTCGCGAAAACTTGCCAGACTTTGAATGGTTGCCGATGACCTGCGCCTACCGTTTGTTGGCGGAAGGTAAGCCCTTGCCGACGTGGCATCCGCTGCTGACTGGATCGAAAGCCGCTATGCATGGCGAGCGAATTTCTGTCCGTCATATCGCGGTTAAAGAATCCGAAGTACGGGACTGGCAGGATCATATTTTAAATAAACCGTCGTGGGCAGAATAAGTCTTCGGCAAAACGGCTGATTGTTTACAATTCTTTAATTTACGCCGGGCGGCCCCTGAAATCAGGAATTGCGTGCAAATTCCGTCACCTGGCGTTATCACTGCCTTCTATTCTTCCCTGACGCGCCTTGTCGCTGCGCTCGCGCACGTATGGCGGCGACTCTATACTTTCAAAGCAGTATATCGCTGCCTATCCTGAGGAGTTACCCCATGAATAACCAACCGTTGCGCGTTTCAAAGGATCAGCCCAGGAAGCCTGATAAGACACCCGAAGACGAAGGAAAAAATCCAAAGAAAAACCAAAAGTAGTGCTGTAGGGTATCTTTAATAACTATGGTTCGTTGGAGGCTTTATGTCTGAACGTCCTGATTTAGTCGATCCATTACCAGAGGATGAGCCGCTTCCTGGTGAAAATATTCCGGATACACCAGAGGGAGACGATCCTCTCGACCCGGATACCCAGAATGAGGTTGAAGATCCTCGTAGATAGCGTCTTGTGCTATTAACCAACCGCCTGATGCACCGTCTGTGCCAGGCGGTTTTTTGCATCTTCTAAAGCGAAACATCCTGATAATCCTCAGAAAGATAGCCTATAATTTTTTGTACGTTAAAATAGTAGCGCGTCCATGACGACACTGTCTTATTTGCGCTTAGCCGTTTGCGAGCTCAAAGGAGGAAATCAATGAACAGCGAAGAGTTGACACATAAAGCAGAAGAGGAAATCGCGGCACTCATTAGCAAAAAGGTTGCCGAACTACGGAAGAAAACCGGGCAAGAGGTTTCCGAAATAGAGTTCGCGCCGCGAGAAACGATGAAAGGGCTTGAGGGATACCACGTTAAAATTAAACTACTCTAGCGTTTAATTAGCGCCATCAATTACCTGGCTACTGGGCGGGACGCCGCCCAGTGGTGACTGGTTTACCGATGTCAGGCTTTTTTCTGTTGATACATTTCCTCGCCCTGATGGTCTTCCTCTACCCAAAAATGAATGTTGAACCGCGCATCATCGCTCAGTTCTACCCGATGCCAGTATTGCGGCGGACTGGTGGCGAATTGCCCGGCATTAATCACCACTTTCACTTCTGGTTCTGTCGCGGTTTCATTCGCAAAACCATAGTAGGTCACGGTGCCTTCCATCACGCAGAGTTGTCCGAAAACGCCTGCCGCTGTGTTGTGATGAGAGAGCAGTGCCGCCGGAACATTTTCTTTGGTGAAAAAGGGGGTAGAGCGTTTAACTTTCCAGTTTGCCGGGATGCGTAAGTGGGACATAAGACATCTCCCTGATGTGGTGATTAAAAGATGCATTGAATATACACCTTTTAATCGCTGGCAAACAACGCTTCGGGCAAAAAAAAACGCTCCCGAAGGAGCGTGTGTATCAACGACCGAACAGGTCGCGTTTTTTAGGCTTAAATGCCTGGGCTATGACGACGGCTATCGCCACCACAAGGTAAGCGGCAAAGATCCCCAACAGCCATTGCGGCATCTCCAGCGTTAAAAACGACCACTGGCGTTCGGCGCAATCACCGGATGCCACAAACACCTGCGGCAGCCATTTACCCAACGGCAACCAGTCTGGAAAGCGCGCCATAAAGTCACAGGTCATGAACGGCGAGGGATGCAACTGAATCATCGTATGTTCATACGCCAGTTGTAGACCCCGCCAGGCGCTGTAAATCCAGATAACCATTGCCACGTATCGCAGCGGCGTTTTCGGCGCTATTGCGCCGACCAGACCCGCGCCCATCACGCCAAACAGGGCGCAACGTTCGTAAATACATAGCACGCAAGGTTTAAGTAACATGACGTGCTGGAACCACAGCGCCACCATTTCCAGCGCCAGGGCGGTAAACGCCATCAGTAACCATGCGCCCCGACCCCGTGAGCACTGGTTTAAAAATCGCAACATAATAATTTCCCTGCAACATGCGTAGAGACCGCAGTGTAAACCAATTCAATTCGTGCGCCACTAGCGGGAAATGAAATAATGTGTAATTGGATAATTATCAGGCAAAAATCGGAGCCGGGCGGTGTATTGCCCGGCCAAACGTTACGAAAGCGTTGCTAACCATCCTGCCTGAGTCATCCATTCGGTGACCGGCGCAAGAGTGAATTCGACGCACAGTAGCCCTATCAGGGTCAGTACGATAGTGTACGGTAACGCCATCCAGACCATACGGCCATAGGAGAGACGGATTAACGGCGCCAGCGCGGAGGTCAGCAGGAATAAGAATGCCGCCTGACCATTTGGTGTCGCTACCGATGGCAGGTTAGTACCGGTATTGATGGCCACAGCTAGCAGCTCAAACTGTTTTAAGCTGATTGCGCCGTTTTCCATTGCCGCCTTCGCTTCGTTGATATAAATGGTGCCGACAAAGACGTTATCTGAGATGGAAGACAACAGGCCGTTAAAGAGATAGAACAGCGTTAGCTGCGCGTGTTCAGAGGCTTGCAAGACGAACTGAATAATCGGCGCGAAAAGGTGTTGATCGATAATAACCGCCACAATGGAAAAGAAAACGGTTAACAGCGCAGTAAACGGCAGCGACTCGGTAAACGCTTTGCCGATGGCGTGTTCATCGGTGACACCCGTTAACGCGGTGGCCAGAATAATGACCGACAGACCAATCAGCCCCACCTCCGCGAGATGGAGGGCGAGGGCGGTAACCAGCCAGACGCCAATAATTGCCTGGACTATTAGTTTAATTTTATCCTGGCGGGTGCGCTTCTTACGGCTTTGATCGTCGAATTGCTGCAAGACGTCGCGGACTTTTTCGGGCAACGTTTCGCCATAGCCAAACCAGCGCATTTTCTCGACCAGCATACAGGTTAACAGTCCACATATCAGTACCGGGACGGTGACAGGCGACATCCGTAAAAAGAAGTCGCCGAAATGCCAGCCAGCCGCTTTAGCGATGATCAGGTTTTGCGGCTCCCCGACCATGGTCATGACGCCGCCCAGCGCCGTCCCCACGCCCGCATGCATCATCAGGCTACGCAAGAATCCGCGGAATTGCTCCAGCACCGTTTTGTAATGCGGATCGATATGGCTATCGTCCAGCATATCGTTCTCTTCGCCGCGCGATGAGGCCACACGATGGTAAATCCCGTAAAAACCGACGGCGACGCTGATCACCACCGCAACGACGGTAAGCGCGTCAAGAAAAGCCGACAAGAACGCGGCGGCGACGCAAAAGGCCAGCGACAGAACCATCTTCGAGCGGATACTGAGTAACAGACGGGTAAAAATAAACAGCAATAACTGCTTCATAAAGTAGATGCCTGCCACCATAAACATCAGCAGCAGCAAGACTTCCAGGTTGGCGGCAACCTCTTCACGTACATGGGCGGCGCTGGTCATGCCGATGATGACGGCTTCAATGGCCAGTAACCCGCCGGGCAGCAGGGGGTAACACTTTAACGCCATCGCCAGGGTGAAGATAAACTCTGCCACCAGCAGCCAACCGGCAACAAAGGGATTAGCTAAGAAAATGAATGGGTTAACAATTAAAAAGACAAGTAGTGCCAGTTTGTACCAGTCGGGCGACTGGCCTAAAAAGTTGCGCCACATGGCGCGACCCCATGAGATCTCCATGAAATTTTTCCTTACCTAGAAAAATGAAATAGCGTTTTTATGTTTAAACACAGAGAGTAGCGAGCGCGACGAATGCAAGCAAGTCCTTAACGATATTGGCAGGTGATATCAGAAATGGTGCCTTGATCCCCTTTTTCTTCATTGCGTCCGCTATCAGGTGTTACGCCCGTCTGGTATGATGAGTGCAACTATGTTTTGCTGTGTAATGGAAATCTCACTATGGTCATTAAGGCGCAGAGCCCGGCGGGTTTCGCGGAAGAGTATATTATTGAAAGTATCTGGAATAACCGCTTTCCTCCTGGCACTATCTTACCGGCAGAACGAGAACTCTCCGAACTGATCGGCGTGACGCGCACGACATTACGCGAGGTGTTACAGCGGTTGGCGCGAGATGGCTGGCTGACCATTCAGCATGGCAAACCGACAAAGGTTAATAATTTTTGGGAAACGTCAGGGCTGAATATCCTTGAAACGCTGGCCCGCCTTGATCATGAAAGCGTTCCGCAACTGATCGACAATTTGTTGTCGGTGCGTACCAATATTTCTACTATCTTTATTCGTACCGCGTTGCGTCAACACCCGGATAAGGCGCAGGAAGTGCTGGCCACAGCCCACGAAGTGGCCGACCATGCCGATGCATTCGCCGATCTGGACTATAACATCTTTCGTGGTCTGGCATTCGCCTCCGGCAATCCTATTTACGGCTTGATCCTGAACGGCATGAAAGGGTTATACACCCGCATTGGTCGCCACTATTTCGCCAATCCGGAAGCGCGCAGTCTGGCACTGGGTTTCTATCATAAATTATCGTCGTTATGCGAGCAGGGCGCGCACGACCAGGTGTATGAAACGGTGCGGCGTTACGGGCATGACAGCGGCGAGATTTGGCATCGGATGCAGAAAAATCTGCCCGGCGATTTAGCGATTCAGGGACGATAATCCCGCGATGCCCGGTAAGCGCAAACACTACCGGGCAGCATCTCGATTACAGCATGTTCATGCGCGGCGGACAACGCTCCAGCAGTTCTACGCTGCCATCCTCATTTTGTTGCTCCAGCATCACATCAAAGCCCCATAACCGATGCACATGTTTCAGCACCTCTTTGCGGCCTTTATCCAGCGGCGCGCGGTTATGCGGGATATAACGCAACGTTAGCGATCTGTCGCCACGTAAATCCACATTCCAGACCTGAATATTCGGCTCCAGGTTGCTCAGGTTATACTGTGACGACAGTTTTGATCGAATCTCCCGATAACCTTCTTCGTTATGAATGGCGGAGATCTCCAGATAATTATGCCTGTCATCATCAAGTACCGTGAAGAAACGGAAATCACGCATCACTTTTGGCGACAGGAACTGACTGATAAAGCTTTCATCTTTAAAATCGCGCATGGCGAAGTGCAGCGTTTCCAGCCAGTCGGAACCGGCAATATCCGGAAACCAGTATTTATCTTCATCCGTGGGCGACTGACAAATACGTTTGATATCCTGGAACATGGCAAAGCCGAGCGCATAGGGGTTAATTCCGCTATACCAGGGGCTATTATAGGGCGGCTGGAATACGACATTGGTATGGCTGTGTAAAAACTCCAGCATAAAGCGTTCCGTCACTTTGCCTTCATCATACAGATGGTTCAAGATGGTGTAGTGCCAGAAGGTCGCCCAGCCCTCGTTCATGACCTGCGTCTGTTTCTGCGGATAAAAATACTGGCTGACTTTACGCACGATGCGCAGAATTTCGCGCTGCCACGGCTCGAGCAACGGGGCGTTTTTCTCCATAAAATAGAGCAGGTTTTCCTGCGGTTCAGCGGGAAAGCGGCGTGCTTCGGCGACAGTTTTTTCTTCCTCGCGTTTTGGCAGCGTGCGCCACAGCATATTCACCTGGCTTTGTAGATACTCTTCCCGGCTTTTTTGTCGCGCTTTTTCTTCCTGCAACGAGATTTTCTGCGGGCGCTTATAACGATCGACGCCGTAATTCATCAGCGCGTGGCAGGAGTCGAGCAGTTTTTCTACTTCATCCACTCCGTAGCGTTCTTCACAGCGGGTAATGTAATTTCGGGCGAAAATCAGGTAGTCGACGATAGAGCTGGCATCCGTCCAGCTCCGGAAGAGATAATTATTTTTAAAAAAGGAGTTGTGGCCGTAACAGGCGTGCGCCATGACCAGCGCTTGCATGGTGATGGTGTTCTCTTCCATCAGGTAGGCAATGCAGGGATTAGAGTTGATCACAATTTCATAAGCCAGTCCTTGTTGACCATGCTTATACAGACGTTCCGTCTCAATGAACTTTTTGCCAAACGACCAGTGCGGATAGTTGATCGGCATCCCGACGCTGGAGTAGGCGTCCATCATCTGTTCGGAAGTGATGACTTCAATTTGGTGCGGGTAAGTATCCAGTTGGTAGAGTTTCGCCACGCGGTCTATCTCTGCCAGATAGACATCCAGCAGATCAAATGTCCAGTCGGGTCCATCGCTCAAACGTGTGGTGTCCTTGTTCATGGAATCAATCGTTGCCATTCGCGCACCCTCATTGTTGGCGACGCTCTCTGTATGGAGCGCCTCCTTTCAAGCATAGAACACCATGTTAAAAAACGACTTGATCGTGAAAACTTTTCTTTGCGATTTCCTCCACATTGAACGGCAAAAAATCGGGTATTGGCATCATTTTATGCTGTATAGCCATGCCGCGTAGCAGGAGATCCCAAACCAGTGGGATCGCTTGTCTTTAGGGTATATGTGAAGCACGTCACCATAAAAAAGTCATATGTTGAATAATATTTTCATCTGGGTTATCAAGATGTAATCAGAAGATTGTTCTTTTACTATTAACGGAGTGGCTATGCGAGTTGTCATCCTGGGGAGTGGCGTAGTTGGCGTGACCAGCGCCTGGTATTTGAGTCAGGCGGGGCATGATGTCACCGTCATCGATCGCGAATCCGGCCCGGCGCAAGAAACCAGCGCGGCGAATGCCGGACAAATTTCACCGGGATATGCGGCTCCCTGGGCGGCCCCTGGCGTACCGCTGAAGGCGATAAAATGGATGTTCCAGCGCCATGCGCCGCTGGCGGTGCGTCTGGATGGCACCCCGTTTCAACTGAAGTGGATGTGGCAAATGCTGCGTAACTGCGATACCCGGCATTATATGGAAAATAAAGGCCGCATGGTGCGTCTGGCGGAATATAGTCGCGACTGTCTGAAAACGCTACGCGCCGCGACCGGTATCGAATATGAAGGCCGCCAGGGGGGAACGCTGCAACTCTTTCGCACCGCGCAACAGTATGAGAACGCCACCCGTGATATCGCCGTGCTGGAAGATGCCGGGGTGCCGTATCAGCTCCTGGAAGCCAGCCGACTGGCGGAAGTTGAACCCGCTCTGGCTGAGGTTGCGCATAAATTAACCGGCGGACTGCGCTTACCGAATGATGAAACCGGGGACTGTCAGCTCTTTACCCAGCGTCTGGCGCGCATGGCGGAGCAGGCGGGCGTAACCTTTCGCTTTAATACTCCCGTGAAAAAATTACTGTACGAAAATGATCAGATTTACGGCGTGAAATGCGCCGATGAGATCATTAAAGCAGATGCGTATGTTATGGCGTTTGGATCGTATTCGACGGCGATGCTTAAAGGCATTGTTGATATCCCGGTGTATCCGCTGAAAGGCTATTCATTAACCATCCCAATCGTCGAGCCAGACGGCGCGCCGGTATCAACGATTCTTGATGAAACCTACAAAATCGCTATTACGCGTTTTGATAAGCGTATTCGCGTGGGGGGAATGGCGGAAATCGTGGGCTTTAATACCGACTTACTGCAACCGCGCCGCGAGACGCTGGAGATGGTTGTGCGCGATCTCTTTCCGCGCGGCGGTCATATTGAGCAGGCCACATTCTGGACCGGCCTGCGCCCCATGACGCCGGACGGCACGCCGGTAGTAGGACGCACCCGTTATAAAAATCTGTGGCTTAATACTGGACACGGCACCTTAGGCTGGACGATGGCCTGCGGTTCAGGCCAGTTGTTAAGCGATATCTTGTCGGGTCGTACGCCAGCGATACCCTACGACGATCTGAGCGTGGCGCGATACCGTTCCGATTTTACGCCCACCCGCCCGCAACGTTTGCATAGCGCGCATAACTGATAAAGGAAGTGAAATGACCCGCCCTATACAGGCCAGCCTTGATTTACAGGTAATGAAACAAAATTTGGCTATTGTGCGCCGGGCGGCCCCAGAGGCGCGCGTCTGGTCGGTAGTGAAAGCCAACGCCTACGGCCACGGTATTGAACGCGTCTGGAGCGCGCTGGGCGCCACAGATGGTTTCGCTATGCTCAACCTTGAAGAGGCGATTACCCTGCGTGAACGCGGGTGGAAGGGGCCGATATTGATGCTGGAGGGGTTTTTCCATGCGCAAGACCTGGAGGCGTATGACACTTATCGGCTGACCACCTGCATCCACAGTAACTGGCAGTTGAAAGCGCTGCAAAATGCGCGGCTTAACGCGCCGCTGGATATCTATGTCAAAGTCAACAGCGGCATGAACCGACTCGGTTTTCAGCCTGAGCGGGTGCAGACCGTCTGGCAGCAATTGCGGACAATGCGCAATGTCGGTGAAATGACCCTGATGTCACATTTTGCTCAGGCCGATCATCCGGAAGGTATCGGGGAGGCGATGAGACGTATTGCGCTGGCGACAGAAGGCCTGCAGTGTGCATACTCGTTATCAAATTCGGCAGCGACGCTGTGGCATCCCCAGGCGCATTATGACTGGGTCAGGCCAGGCATTATTTTGTACGGCGCGTCGCCGTCAGGACAGTGGCGGGATATTGCCGATACCGGGCTAAAACCCGTGATGACGCTGAGTAGCGAAATTATTGGCGTGCAGACGCTGAGCGCGGGTGAAAGGGTAGGCTATGGCGGAGGGTATTCTGTGACTCAGGAACAACGCATTGGCATCGTCGCGGCGGGTTATGCCGATGGCTATCCACGCCATGCGCCGACCGGGACGCCCGTGCTGGTGGACGGTATCCGTACCAGAACAGTAGGCACCGTTTCAATGGATATGCTGGCGGTGGATTTGACGCCGTGTCCGCAGGCGGGAATCGGCACGCCGGTTGAATTATGGGGCAAAGAAATTAAGGTCGATGATGTCGCCTCTGCGGCAGGCACGCTGGGCTATGAGCTACTGTGCGCCGTAGCGCCGCGTGTGCCGTTTGTGACAACGTAACCTAATTCAGGCTAAGGCGTCGACCGGTCCACTTGGGGGCGGGTCGACGTTGCCAGGCGACCTTATTCTGCTTCGTCTTCGGCGACGCGCACCCCAATCTTGCGTACCACGTTATCTTCTTTTTCAGCTACCGTCCAAATCATGCCGCCAAACTCCACCTGATCGCCGACGACCGGCGCAGCGCCCAGCAGTTGCTGTATGATTTCACCCAGGGTTTGTTGTTTATCCCGGTATTCCGTTCCTTCTTCCAGCCCGTAGATAAGCGCCACGTCGGCGAATTTCGCATTCGCTTCGAGGATAAAATCGCCAAAGAAACGCTGATCTAACGAAACCGGCGGCGACTGGCTAAACAATTTGCCCAGCGCTGGCAGATCGCGCTCCCGGCCAATCACGCAGAGTACGTCGCCTTCCTGCAGACGAGTACTACCCGTGGGGTGAAACAGTTCATTATTGCGAAATAGCGCGGCAATGCGGGTTTCGTTCGGCATATGCAGGTCGCGCAACGCCGCGCCGACGCACCATTTGTCGGCGCTCAACTGATAGATGAATTGCTCCCACGGATTATCAGGATGGATGTCAAGCCCCACGCGCGATACTGGCCAGCCAACCGGAGGCACGACCACTTTGGCTCTTTTCGCCGCCCATGACAGCGATGTTCCCTGCAGGAGCAGTGACACCAGTACCACAAAGAAAGCGACATTAAAGAACAGGCGAGCGTTTTCAAGCCCGGCCATCATCGGGAAAACGGCGAGAATAATCGGCACCGCGCCGCGCAGTCCGACCCAACTGATGAAAATGCGCTCCCGAAGATTGAAGCCGCGAAATGGCAGCAGGCCGGTAAACACCGACAGTGGGCGGGCGAAGAAAATCATCCAGATAGAGAGAATAAGCGCAGGGACGGCAATCGGCCACAGATCGGAAGGCGTCACCAACAGCCCCAGGACCAGGAACATCGCGATCTGCGCCAGCCAGGCCAGTCCGTCAAAGTTTTGCAGGATGCCGTAACGGTTGCGAATCGGACGGTTTCCTAACAGGAATCCGCACAGATAGACCGCGAGAATACCGCTGCCTTCAAGCGCGGTCGTCAAAGCAAAAATCAGAATACCGCCGCTGAGCGCCAGCATCGGATACAGGCCGCTGGGCAGAGAAATGCGGTTGATCATCTGCTGTAGCAGGTAACCGCCGCCCAGGCCAAAAACAATACCGAGACCGAACTGCTGGATAATATGGACGGCAAACATCCAGTCCAGACCGGTTTCATGTTTCTGGATCATCTCAATTAATGTAATGGTCAGAAAAACGGCCATCGGGTCGTTACTTCCCGATTCGATCTCCAGCGTGGAGCCTACACGTTCGTTTAGCCCTTTGCCGCCAAGCAGAGAAAAGACCGCCGCGGCGTCAGTGGAACCGACTATCGCGCCGATAAGCAGACCTTCGATAAGATCCAGATGAAACAGCCAGGCGGCCATCATACCTGTTAACCCCGACGTGATCAGCACGCCGAGCGTCGCCAGCGACAGCGCGGGGCCCAGCGCTACCCGGAAAGAGCTGGCCTGGGTGCGCATGCCGCCATCGAGTAAAATAATCGCCAGCGCCAGGTTACTGACCATATAAGCGAAAGGATAATTATCGAAAGGAATACCGCCAATGCCATCCACACCCGCTAACATCCCAATGGCGAGGAAAATGACCAGAATCGGGATACCCAGTCGCGATGAGAATGAACTTAACAGGATACTGCTGGTTACAAGGATGGAACCTAAAATAAATAGACTAATAATTGTTGCAGCATCCAACGTTTTATATCTCCTGACTCACACGACTTCGTATTATTTAACATTAACATAATAACGGCCAGGGCAGCGTTTTACTTAGCCTGTCGGGGACTTTTTTTACAATTGCAGCGTAGGATGACCAGATAAAGTGAGTTGAGTCCCCTGGCGCGTATTTTTAAGCGTCGCGTTTGCCCCGATAGGGAGCGTCACCGTACGCTGTTCATGCCCGAAGTCGAGACCGGTAATCAGCGGAACGGACAGACGGGAACGTAAAAACGCGTAGACGCTCTCCAGAGAATAGCCAGCGTCATACTCGTTGGGCGCCGCGCCGCTAAAGCTGCCGAGAACGATGGCGCTCTGGCGGTTTAAAATTCCGGCGTACTCCAGTTGCAAAAGCATACGCTCCACCCGGAAAGGATGCTCATTGACATCTTCCAGCACTAAAATTCCTTTATCGATAGTCGGCATCCAGGGCGTACCGATAAGGGAAATCAACATCGCCAGATTTCCGCCCCATAAGGTGCCCTGTGCGTCGCACTGAGGGCCATCGCCTTGCCACTCTACGGTAAATTGCGCCTTGCGTAGCGCCAGCCAGAAATGTTGCTCGGTGAACGTATTCAGCGTTTCGGCGCCAAAATTTGCCGCCAGCATAGGACCGCTAAAGGTGATGACATTGGCCTGCGCCAGGAGTCCAGCCTGAATCGCCGTAAAATCGCTATGACCGCAAATCAGTAAGGGATTGCACTGTTGCCTGGAGGCGAGCGACTGCCAGTCGATACGATCCAGCAAGCGGCTGGCGCCATAGCCGCCGCGAACCGGCATGACAATCGTATCCGGCGAAGTTAGCGAGGCCAGCGAATTAACATCGGCCAGCCGTTCCGCGTCCGTACCGGCAAAACGCTGATAGCGGCGACGAATCACCTCGTCATTCTCCACCTGATGGCCCGCGTCAGTCAGGCGCTGAACGCCGCGTAACGCGGCCTGTTGGTTAATACAGTAGCCCGAGGGGGCGATTAAATGAAACAGAGACATGGTAATTCCTTGCTGACAATAGAATGCAAATGTATATCATGCCGCATATATTAGGCGATGTCCCTCGTTGTGCGACGTTTCTGGATGCGCACCAGGGAGGCAACCTAAGTACCTGGCCGGGGCGGTATGACCTCTTCGGCAGATAAGTTACGGCTATAAGGATAGATGACGTGAAATTAAGATGGTTTGCTTTTTTGGTAGTAATACTCGCTGGCTGTAGCTCAAAACAGGATTACAGGAATCCGCCGTGGAATGCCGAAGTGCCTGTAAAGCGTGCGATGCAGTGGATGCCCATCAGTGAAAAAGCCGGGGCGGCATGGGGGGTTGATCCGCATTTAATCACCGCGATTATCGCCATTGAATCCGGCGGCAACCCTAACGCGGTCAGTAAGTCCAATGCGATTGGCCTGATGCAGTTAAAGGCGTCGACCTCCGGGCGCGACGTTTACCGTCGTATGGGCTGGCGTGGCGAACCGACCACCAGCGAGCTGAAAAACCCTGAGCGTAACATCTCAATGGGCGCGGCGTATCTGAGCATTCTGGAAAATGGGCCGCTGGCCGGCATCAAAGATCCGCAGGTGATGCAATATGCGCTGGTCGTCTCTTATGCTAACGGCGCAGGCGCGTTATTGCGTACTTTTTCATCCGACAGGAAGAAGGCGATAGATAAAATTAACGATCTGGATGCGGACGAGTTTTTTGAGCATGTCGTTGATAATCATCCCGCGCCGCAGGCGCCGCGCTATATCTGGAAGCTTCAGCAGGCGCTGGACGCCATGTAGTTTAGCGTGAAGATTATTCTCGCACTTTATTCGCTCTTTCTCGGGCCTCGCGCTCAAGCGAAAAAATAATCCGCTGTAACTCCCGCTCCACCGCCGGGCTGACGTTAAGGAAACGAAAGCTCAGGCGGGGAGTGGTGATCGTTTCATTTTTCCCATCAATCACCTTACGCTCGCTGATGGCGATAAGCTGGGCGTCAACGTGAAAAATCCCCCATTGCCCCATGTTCAGTTCAACCTGCGAAAAGCGCGCGCCTTCTGTTAGCCCGTCGGGGATGGCGGATTCCAGTAGCGCGCCCATGCCGCCCAGGGAAAGATCAAACAGGCGAAAACGTAACGTACGGGTGTCCGGTAGCGTGGTGACGCCGTAATAAGGCGGATACAGCGGCGCGCCAATGCGAAAATACTCCCGGCGCTGGACAAACCACAGTGACGACGGCAGGGGCGTGATAAAGGCCGGCAGCCGCTGATATTCACCTGTAACGAGTTGCGGCAACGTGAACTCGACTTTTGCGCCCTGCGTTTCTGCGATAATGGCTACCTGCCCGGCACGTAATACGGCGCTATTTTCATATTCCTGGCTGCCGTAATCTACGATGAGTTTTTCCGGGTCTACCGCCAAAATTTTACTGATGAATTGACCATGCGCCCATGAAATACGCAGTGGAACCTGATTTTTATTTAAATCCCGTAGCACGCCTAATATCGCTAATGGATTTTTTTTCAGGAACTGCTCATTGTAACCACTCACACGAAATAACCCCTGATACGCAGACTATCGTTGGGTTATCGGCATCGGTAGAAAGAACTTAATAGCGATAAATAAATTTTTATGTCCGCGAGATAAATCAGTGTTCAGAAATGCGACGCTCGACTTTGCCTATACTTAAAACGTTTTTACTGGAAAGAGGGTTTGCAAATGGGAATTATCGCCTGGATTATTTTTGGTTTGATTGCCGGCGTTATCGCCAAATTGCTTATGCCGGGGCGCGATGGCGGGGGATTTATCCTGACCTGTATTCTCGGTATCGTCGGGGCGGTCGTTGGCGGATGGCTGGCGACGATGTTTGGTATTGGCGGCAGTATCAGCGGCTTTAATCTGCACAGTTTCCTGGTCGCCGTGGTGGGCGCGATCGTGGTGCTGGTGATTTTCCGCCTTCTGCGACGCGGCTAACCGCTGCAAAACGTTTAAGCGTTGACCCGGTCAGCACCGGGTCAACCTACTATAAACACGCGTTACTGCGTCGCTGCAGACGGCGTTTTTGTCGGCGTTGCGCTTAACGATGCCGGACGAGTAGACGGTACGCTATCACACGGTTTTTCCTGCGGACAAATCAGATCGAGCATTTTCAGCGTCACGCCGTTGGTCCAGCCAAAGCCGTCCTGAAGGGGATATTCGCCGCCGCCACCGCCGGTTCCGGTACTGCTGACATCATATTTTTCGACCAGTTTTTTCTCGCGATCGTAGGTGTGCTGCACATTGGTTAAAAAGCGCCAGGTGACTTCCATTGCCACGTCATCCTGCCCATAATTTTGCAATCCTTCGGCAGCGACCCATTGTAACGGCGCCCAGCCGTTTGGCGCATCCCACTGCTGTCCGCTTTTAACCGAGGTGGTAGCCAGCCCGCCAGGCTGTAGCAGATGCGCCTGGGCCGCCGCCGCCACTTTCGCGGCGCGATCTTTCGCGGCGGCGTTTACATAGAGCGGGAACAGCGCGGCAGCGGTGAGTTGGTTGCGGATTTTATTGTTCTGCAGATCGTAGTCGGCATACCAACCCTCTTTGTTATTCCACAGATGCATTTCAATGGCTTTTTGCCGCGCGTTGGCCAGCGCGTCATATTGCGAGGCTTTGGCCCGATCGCCCGCCGCAGCGCTGGCGCGGGCGAGGGTCTTCTCCAGCTGATACAGCAGAGCGTTAAGATCGACAGGGACAATCGTGGTGGTGCGAATGGTACTGAGCTGCTGCGGATTATCCATCCAGCGGGAGCTGAAATCCCAGCCAGAGGCGGCGGCAGAGCGGAGGTCTCGATAGATCTCCGTTGCCGGGCGGTTGGGGTTGCTTTTGGCGGTAGCGATATCTTCAACCCAGGATTCAGGGCGGGGCGTATCCCGATCGTCCCAGTAGCGGTTGAGAACGCTGCCGTCCTCCAGTTTGACGACGCGTTGGTTTTGTTGCCCTGGCTGCAATGTCTCAACGCCCTCCATCCAGTAGGCGTACTCTTTTTGCAGTTGCGGCAGGTATTCTTTCAGCGCATCGTCACCTTCATGTTGCGCCAGTAACTCAACCATAAACGCAAAGAAAGGCGGCTGCGAACGACTCAGGTAGTAGGTACGGTTGCCGTTGGGAATATGCCCCCAGGCGTCAATTTCGTAACCAAAGTTCGCCACCATATCCGCCACCTTATCCCAGTGCCCGCTTTCCGCCAGCCCCAGCATCGTAAAGTAGCTGTCCCAGTAGTAAATCTCTCTGAATCGCCCACCCGGGACGACATAGGATTCAGGCAACGGCAAGAGCGAGTCCCACTTTTCGACGTTTTTAGTTGAACGGGTCAGCACCGGCCACAGGCCATCAATATGTTCACGCAATGATTGTCCGGCAGGCGGGACATATTTTTCACCCGCTTTCGGCAGGGTGAAGTTAACATCAACAAAATGACGCAAATCGAAGCCGGACTGGTTCCGCTGCATACGATAATCCGCAAGAATCATGAGCGGATCGCTATTAGGTATGGCGTCAGCAAAGGTTTTCTGATCGGGGAAGAGTTTTGCATTCTGGACATCATTAAAGAGCGGGCCAAGCAAAATATCCGGCGGCTGCGGAGTTTCAGTGTCGGAAGACGGGTCTGCGGCAGTCGCCGAAAACGATGCAAACGTCAGCAGCGTCCCTGCCAGCGCCAGTTTTATGGCTTTCTGCAGTAGAACAGAACGGCGAATCTCTGGGGGTATCATCAAGTTATCTCCTTAGCGGTGAGCCAAAGCCAACGGCATTTACCATGACAAAACCTTAGTCTACGATGACCAGATACGCGTGATTGAACCGCTATTTTGCGAACAAACAGACATTTTATTGAGACAGAATTTATCGGCGCGCGCGTGGAAAACGGGGTATACAGACAAAAAATCCACGCCGGGACGTGGATTTTAGCGCAATGATTTGTCGCCTTAACCTGGATAGATACCGCGATCTTTACGGGCCAGCAGAATGCGCTCACAGGCGACAATATAGGCTGCGGTGCGCAGAGAACAGGATTTCTCAGTCGCTTTCTCCCAGACATGGACGATAGCGTCGGTCATGATTTTGTCCATGCGCGCGTTGATCTCTTCTTCGCTCCAGAAGAAGCTGGCCATATCTTGTACCCATTCGAAGTAGCTGACGGTTACGCCGCCTGCGTTACAGACCACGTCAGGCACCACAAGGATACCACGGCTGGCCAGAACATCATCAGCATCCGGATAGGTCGGGCCGTTAGCCCCTTCCAGCACCAGCTTACACGTCAGGGCTTCCGCGCGCTGACGAGTTATCTGGCCTTCAAGCGCCGCCGGGATCAGAATATCCATCTCCAGACGCCAGAACGCATCGCTGGCGATAGTTTCCGCGCCCGGGAAACCGGCTATCTGTTTGTGTTCTGTCTGCCATGCCGTGAGCGCCTTCATGTCAATACCGGTGGCGTTAAACAGCGTTGCGGTATGATCCTGAATCGCCACGACACGGGCGCCAGCGCCTGCAAACAGACGCGCGGCTTCGCTGCCGACGTTACCAAAACCCTGAACCGCAACGCGAGCGCCTTCAACGGCGATATTCGCCCGACGCGCGGCTTCCAGCCCGCTGACGAAAACGCCGCGCCCCGTCGCTTTTTCACGGCCCAGCGAACCGCCAAGATGGATAGGCTTACCGGTGACGACGCCAGTGACCGTCGTGCCATGATTCATGGAATACGTATCCATCATCCAGGCCATCACTTTACCGTTGGTGCCGACATCCGGCGCAGGAATATCTTTCTGCGGCCCGATGATAATGCCGATCTCGCTGGTATAGCGGCGGGTCAAACGCTCCAGTTCACCTTCCGACAGCGAGAACGGATCGACGCGGATGCCGCCTTTGGCGCCGCCGTACGGCAGATTCAGCGCGGCACATTTGATGGTCATCCATGCTGACAGGGCCATCACTTCATTGAGATCAACGTCAGGATGGTAGCGAACACCGCCTTTACCCGGACCTCGGGAGAGGTTGTGCTGCACGCGATATCCTTCGAAATGACGAATAGTGCCATCATCCATTTGTACCGGAATATCGACGATCAGAGCGCGTTTTGGGTGGCGCAGAGTATCCACCCAGGGGGATAACTCGCCCAGATAAGGGGCCACACGCTCGATTTGTTGCAGGTAGGTATTCCAGGCAGATGTGCTGCTATCTGAAGCGTAAGATAACTTATCCATGATAAACCTTAGTGATAAAAGTAATATGTTCTTTAATTGACCGTGGTACATAGTAGATCACACCATGTAGCGATAAATTTAACACTTTTTTAAACAATTAACTCAGATCAAAAATGGCAGGCAGTTGGATTTTCGTTATGATTTTGGATGGGAAGTGGTTAACTATCCTATATAAGAGGTGATATATCGCTAATTATGCAATTAATTGCTTAAATATGCGTAATGTGTGCAAGGCGGCTATTTGTCATAATTATGACGCACCTCTAAAAGTAAACATTATGATAACGACATGTATCAATGTTATGTCGTCCTGTCGGCGGGGAAACGTCTTCACCAGGCGCGTAAAAAGATAAAAATAACCGGAGTCAGACGGCGCTGACCCCGGTTTACCTCTTTATTGTTGACGCGACTCAAGCCATACCAACACCAGTGTCGACAGTGAGCACATCAGCAGAATGCCGACAAACCACAGTAAATACCACATCGCTTCCGCTCCCTAATAAAGTTCATGATCGTTGCGGCGGAGGGTCTCCAGGTTGATACGCCCCAACATTTTGTAATAGCTCCACAGCGTATAGAGCAGTACGATCGGCAGAAAAATCAGCACAATCACCAGCATGATTTCGAGCGTCATCTGGCTGGAGGTGCTGTCCCACACCGTCAGGCTGGAGAGAGGACTAACACTCGACGGCATCACAAAAGGAAATAGCGTTATGCCGGCGGTAAAGATGACGCAGGCCTGGGTCAGGGAAGCGAACAGAAATCCACGAATAGTCTGACCGCGAAGGCAGGCATAGAAAGCCAGAATCGGCAGGATCATACCGAGCAACGGGATGATGAGCAGTAGCGGCGAGCGTATAAAGTGGTTCATCCATGCGCCAGGGAGTATCGCCACGCCTTTTAAGAGCGGATTGGAAGGGCCGTTGGCATCTTGCGTGAGTAAGACAAAGCCATCAACGCCGGCCCACAGCCAGTAACCGGCCAGCAGGAAGCAGATCACGATCAGCAGCGCGCTGTGGCGGGTGGCCGACAGAGCCCGTTGACGAATAACGCCCTCCGTTTTCAACTGTAACCAGACGCCTCCTTGCATAATCACCAACGACAGACTCAATAATCCACACAGTAGGGCAAAGGGCGAGAGTAACTGCCAGAAGGTGCCAAAATAGTCAACATGAAGCTGCGGCGTGAAGGCAAACGGCACGCCTAAAAACAGGTTGCCGAACGCGATACCGAATACGACTGGGGGAACCAGGCTGCCGATAACCAGACCGGTATCCCACAGCGCGCGCCAGCGGGCATTGGCGATTTTTCCCCGATAATCAAAGGCCAGCGGGCGAAAGAAGAGGGCACACAGCACCAGGATCATCGCCACATAAAAACCGGAAAACGCGGCGGCATAGACCCGTGGCCAGGCGGCGAATAATGCCCCGCCCGCGAGAATCAACCATACCTGGTTTCCTTCCCAGTGGGCGCCGACGCTATTGATCAACACCCGGCGTTCGTCATCGTTGCGCGCTATCAGCGGGAGCAGGCAACCGACACCCATATCAAACCCGTCAGTTACCATAAATGCTACCAGGATGACGCCGATCAGCAGCCACCAAATGAACCGCAACGTTTCATAATCCAACATGATTGTCTCCTTTATCCCTGTTGTTGCGCTTGTTGTTGATGTTGCATGGCGCTTGGCCCAAGACGCGCGTACTTCTGCATCAGATAGACTTCCGCGATTAAAAACAGGGTGTAAAGTCCGAGGATAAGTCCCATTGAGAAGGCCAACTGGCCCGGCGTCAGCGCGGAGTGAGCGTACCAGGTCGGCAGAATGTCCTGAATCGCCCAGGGCTGACGGCCAAACTCCGTCATAAACCAACCGGCTTCAATGGCAATCCACGGTAACGGCAGGCTCCAGAGCGTCATACGCAATACCCAGCGATGCTGGTCGATACGCATTCGTAGCGTCTGTATCAACGCAATCAACATCACCACTAACAGCAGCGAACCGCAGCCGACCATAATACGGAAACTCCAGAACACCGGCGCCACCTGAGGAATAGCGCCACGCTGGGCCGCACGATACTGCTCCGGCGTCACATGGTTCATATCCGGGGCATATTTCGCCAGCAGAATGCCGTACCCCAGATCGCCCTCAACGGCGTGAAACGCATTCAGTACCTGCGGCGAGCGATTGCCTTGCGCTATCTCCTGCATGAGTAGCCAGGCCTCCCGGCCACGCTTCAGGCGCGGCAGAGTGTCGTCCATCAGGTTTTTTAACCCCGGAACCGGCGTATCCAGCGAATGGGTGGCCAGAATACCCAGCAGAGCGGGGATCTTCACGGCAAACGCATTACGCTCCTGTTCCTGCTGCGGCCAGGCAATCAGATGAAACGGCGCGGGCGCGGGTTCGGTTTGCCATTCGCCTTCCATCGCCGCCAGTTTCACCGGCTGAATTTGGGCGACCTCGTAGGCCGAACTGTCCCCCAGTTGCAGGGTTCCCAGAATGGCCAGGGTGCCGAATACTGAGCCGATAGCAAACGAGCGCAAGGCCACTTCACGCTCGCGGCCACGTAGCAGATACCAGGCGCTGATGGACATAATAAACATGGCGCCGGTGACATAACCGGACATGACGGTATGGACGAATTTCACCTGGCTCACCGGGTTAAAGACCAGATCGCTGAAGCTGCTCATTTCCATCCGTAACGTATCGATGTTGAAATGAGCGCCGGTAGGATACTGCATCCAGCCATTGGCATTCAGAATCCATAATGCTGAAATATTGGAGCCGAAGGCCACCAGCCAGGTGACCAGCAGGTGTTGGTATTTATTCAGCCGCTGCCAGCCGAAAAAGAACAGGCCGACAAAAGTGGATTCGAGAAAGAAGGCCAGTAACGCTTCCATCGCCAGCGGCGCGCCGAAAATATCGCCCACATAGTTGGAATAGAGCGACCAGTTAGTCCCGAACTGAAACTCCATGGTCAGGCCGGTAGCCACACCGAGAGCAAAATTGATCCCGAAGAGCTTGCCCCAGAAACGCGTCATATCGCGGTAGACGGTTTTCCCCGTCACCACATAGATCGTCTCCATGACGGCCAGCAAAAAAATCAGCCCAAGCGTAAGAGGAACAAATAAAAAGTGATACAGCGCGGTCAGCGCAAACTGCCAGCGCGATAAGTCAATGACATCCCACATGCTAACTCCTGTAGGCAGAAAGAGAGTAAAAAGCTAATCAGTACCGGACACCGGTGACGTTCCTGTTGAGAGCGTTAGCGCGTCTCCAGCCATCGGCAGACTTCATCCAGGCGCTGGCGCGAATCGGCCAGATCTTCCGGGGCCGCCAGTACCAGCTCCGGCAAAGGACAAATCTCATAGCTATCGAGCAACGGCCCTTTAAGGGCGTCCAGACAGCGCACATGCCAGAGATGGCGCAATGCTGTGGCGTTGATTTGGCTTTCGCCATACCCGGAGATGCGAATTTGGATGTTCCCGTGTCCGCATAAACGCGCCAGAAAAAGACGATCGGCCTCGCTGAGTGGCAGTTGGGTCAAATTGATGCTGTGAGGTTGCAACGCCGGATCGCGTACGTGCGCCAATAACTCATGGGCCAGCGGCAGTCCATTCATCAGGCCAGCGACAGGCGGAGGCAGCAGAGAGTCGTCAGGCAGCGTATCGGCAGTCGCCGCTTGCCACAATGTCAGGGGCGCGCTACCCGCTTCCAGACGATCCGTCAGCAGGCGTCGGTTATGCAGATGGCGTACCCGCCACAGGCCGCAGAAGATGGTCTCCTGGATCTCGCTTTCACTCCCGTCCGGATGCTGAATGCGTACCGAGACTTCGCCTTCGCCCAATAACGTATTGAGGAATGAGAGATCATCGGCATTCAGGGGAGATAACTCCCATCCCAGCACGTCGCCGACTTCCGGAATGCACCGGGCAAGCTGACCTCGCAGATCGGTCAACAATGCCATCACCGCCGGGCTGTGAGCGCAGCGCTCCAGCGCCGCCATACTTGGGTCGCCATTGACCTGACAGGTGAGCGGTAAGGGATTCATCGAGAAACTGGCGTCATCAGGCTGCGTACCTGGCCCCAGCAGATGAAAAAAGGCGTTGCTCATTGTGCTGTCTCCTGCGCTGCGGGAGTGTCAACCATCGAACGCATCAGCGTGAGCAGTTCAGCCCAGGGATGAATGCCGCTGAGCGCGCCGCGTAACTCGCCGTCTGTAAAAACCAACGTCGCCGGAAACCGACGAACATTAAAGCGATCGCCGATAGCTTCGCTTTGTTCAAGGTCGGCCACCGCCACCTGCCAGTCAAACTGCGGGAACTCACGCAGGAGTTCGGCAATCATCACCGGGTTATCGCTGACTTCCGGCGTACGCCGCGGATCGCTACTTAACAGGATGACGCCATCTCCAACCAGTTTGATCCAGTCGTCTACCGTGGAAGCCTCTACCGGTTGCCATCCCCGGGTTAACAGGCGTTGCCATAGCGCAGAGAACGGGGTGTCATTCGCCACTTCTTTTGCCCTCCAGACGTGTCTGATACTGACGTATGCGCACTCCCTCATAATTTTCCATCGACAGGCATTTATAGTTCAGGCAGCGTGCGACCTCGTTTGCCTGCGGTACGATCCCCCAGGCGGCCAGTTGCTCCAGGGCGGCCTGTTCCGCCGCCGGTAGCTGGCTGCGAGCTATTTCGCTCAGGCTACCGCCGTAGTCGTCCAGTAGCGCCGGTTGCAGGCCGACCAGCGCAATGTGACAGGGCAGATGCCCGCGGATGTCGGCCAGCGCCAGAACTTCGGAAAAACTGTTTTGATGCAGGCTCATTTTTTTGGCGCTGAGATACGCGGGGATTTTCTCGCCGGCATAGGTTCGCAGGCTGCCCGGCGCCAGGCCATAATCGATCGCGTCAAGGAGCAGGAGATGGCTGGCTTGCTCTACATAACCTAACAGGTTTAGCCCTTGCGTACCGCCGTCCACAATTTCTACCTCTTCAGGCCAGTGATATCGGGCATACAAACGCTCCGCGACCCGGATACCGAATCCTTCATCGGCCCACAGCAGGTTTCCTAACCCCATCACCACTACGCGTTGCGCATTCATGAGGGCTCCTTGTCGTGCGGTTTGGGGAATTTGTGGCTGCGATAGCCATTGATCATGGTGGAGATCACCGTATCGTCGGACATAATGTCTTCCCGGATAGCGAGGTAAACGTGCCCGACGATGAAGGCGGCGATCAGCCACATGCCCAGTCGGTGCCAACTGTGAATATCGATGGAGTTGCCGCCGGTCCAGTAGAAAAATTCAACTACATAGCGGAACGGCGCAAAGATGGCGTACTGGCTATGCTCGCCAAACAGAGCGAAACCGGTGAGGATCATAAATACCGATAACAGGAAATAGCCGAACATCGCGGCCTGCGCGACAGGGTTATGCCCGATGTCGCTCCCCGGTTTTTTCTCCAGAAACAGATACCAGCGGACCACGGAGAAAGCGCCTTGCCACCAACTGCGACGCCAGACCGGGACGATAAACAGCTCTCGCGAATAGCGGTTGCCGACACAGGCCCAATAAATTCGCCCCAGCAGTAACACGGTAAAGATCATCGCGGCGGCAAAGTGGATCAGCCGGATATAGCCCATGTAAAACAGATAGGTCGCCTCGCCACTCACCGACGGCAGCGGTCGGCCAATGAAGTAGCCTGTTACCATCAGTACCAACATGCAGGCCACCGTTAGCCAGTGCCACAGGCGTACCGGCGCTTCAAACACATAGTGGCTGACGGCAGTATCACGCGCCTCCCCGACGCGTGGAGATAGCTTTCCAGTCATCGTTCTTTTCCTTAACGCTTAGCGTACCTGGACGGCAATCAGTTCGCTGCCGTCGTCGCCGAGCACGTGGGTTGAACAGGCGAGGCAGGGGTCGAAGCTGTGCAGCGTCCTCAGGATTTCTAACGGTTGGTCGGGAATCGCCATTTGCGTTCCCATCAATGCCGCTTCATAGGCGCCGATCTGTTTTTTAGGATCGCGCGGGCTGGCGTTCCAGGTGGTGGGAACCACGCACTGATAGAGTTCAATCTTCTGATCGCGTATTGACGCCCAGTGTCCCAACGCTCCGCGAGGCGCTTCGGTAAAACCGATGCCGCGGCAGTGCTGCGGCCAACTGGCCGGTTCCCATTTCTCGGTATTGGCGGTGGCCAGGTCGCCGTTTTTCAGGTTGGTCATAAGCCTGTCGAAAAAATACTGCAGCTTACCGACGGCCCATTGCGCTTCGTGCGCGCGGCATAAAATACGACCAAGCGTAGACTGGATACCGGAGAGCGGCAGTTTAAGGGCGGACATCATGCGATCTACCGACTCTATGGTGGCGGCATCCCCTTTGTGGTACGCGATAAGCGTTCGGGCAAGCGGGCCGACTTCCATGGCATGACCCCGCCAGCGCGGCGCTTTAATCCAGGAGTAACGTTCCTGCTCGTTGAGCTGCTGGATATGCGTATCGCTGCCTTTGACATCACCCGGGTTGTACCAGGGATCGGTAATGCCGTCAAAAGGATGACGACCCAGCCGATCGTCCGGATAGCGGTACCAGGCGTGATCCACAAACTCCTGTATCTGCTGCGGATCGGCCAAATCTACCGGCATGACATTTTTAAAATCGCCATTGACCACCGCGCCGCCCGGCATTAACAGGCTTTGCTGGCTGAAGTCGTTGGCAATGTCCGGAAATGCGCCGTAACTCAGCACGCATTTATCCGACAGACCGGTGCCAATTTGACTCCATGCTTTATTGAACTGGCCGATAGCCAGCGCGTCCGGAACCATCACGTTGTTAATGAAGTCGGCGGTGCGGGTGATGATCGACTGCACCAGGTTGAGGCGCTCCATATTGATAGCCCCGACCGCGCCGCTTTGATCGAGATTGATCGCGCACGGCATCCCGCCGACGATCCAGTTAGGATGGGGGTTCTTACCGCCAAATATGGTATGGATTTTGACGATCTCGCGTTGGAAGTCGAGGGCTTCAAGATAGTGGGCAAAACCCATCAGATTAGCCTCTGGCGACAGTTTGTACTGTGGATGTCCCCAATAGCCGTTACGGAATATCCCAAGCTGGCCGCCATCGACAAATTTCTTCAATCGATTTTGTACGTCAAAGAAGTAGCCCGGCGATGACATCGGCCAGGCGGAAAGGCTTTGCGCCAACTGCGAGGTGGCGCGCGGATCGGCTTTCAGCGCATTCAGAACATCAATCCAGTCCATGCCGGCTAACTGATAAAAATGGACCAGATGATCGTGACACCACAACGTAGCCAGCATGATGTTACGTATAATATTGGCGTTATCCGGCACCTGGATACCAATCGCATCTTCGATAGCGTACACCGATGCCAGAGCATGTACCCCGGTACAGACACCACAAATACGTTCAACAAACGCCCAGGCGTCACGCGGGTCACGGCCTTGCAGAATGATCTCCAGCCCGCGGAACATCGTGCCGCAGGAAACGGCATTGGTAATGACGTTTTGCTCATCAATGTTCACTTCGCAGCGCATATGCCCTTCGATGCGGGTAATCGGGTCCACGATCAGACGACGGCCGGCGTCGTTAACGGTATAACCCTGGGTTTGATACTGGTTACTCATGCCTGTTTATCCTCATTGTCCGGCTGTTGTTCGGCTTGCGCTAACTGTTGTTTGTGGCGTTTACGTTGGTTGAGCGCGCTGGCGACAGCGTGACCGCCAACGCCCGCCGCGACCACGCCCAGCGCGGTCAGCCCCACCGTATCGGCGGTTGAATGGGTACCCATCTGGGGAATATCCACCACGCGGCTATAAAACGAGCCGCGATCCCAGAAACCATTTTCTGAACATCCCAGACATCCGTGACCGGACTGGATAGGAAAGGAGACGCCGTCATTCCAGCGTGTGGAGGAGCAGGCGTTATAGGTGGTTGGTCCTTTACAGCCCATCTTGTACAGGCAGTATCCCTTGCGGGCGGCGTCATCATCCCAGCTCTCGACAAATTCACCGGCGTCAAAATGGGCGCGGCGGTAGCATTTATCGTGGATACGCTGACCGTAGAACATTAGTGGACGGCCCATGCGATCGAGTTCCGGCAGACGATCAAACGTCACCATATAGGTGATAATGGCGCTCATGACATCCGGGATTGGCGGACATCCAGGGACCTTCACGATCGGCTTGTCGGTGATCACTTTATCGATAGGCGTTGCCTGGGTCGGATTGGGGCGGGCGGCCTGGACGCAACCCCAGGAAGCGCAGTTTCCCCAGGCAATAATAGCGCTGGCGCCCGCGGCGGCTTTCTTCAGTTTTTCAATAAACGGGCGACCGCCGCTGATACAGAACATCCCTTGTTCTCCTAACGGTGGATTGCCTTCCACCGCCAGAATGTATTTCCCGGCGTAGCGAGTGGTAATATCGTCAAAGACTTCTTCGGCCTGTGCGCCGGCGGCGGCCATCAGGGTGTCGTC
Source organism: Salmonella sp. 32031103-2018-00083-FB-01-SM-01 (assembly GCF_017571995.1). Taxonomy (NCBI): domain Bacteria; kingdom Pseudomonadati; phylum Pseudomonadota; class Gammaproteobacteria; order Enterobacterales; family Enterobacteriaceae; genus Salmonella; species Salmonella sp. 32031103-2018-00083-FB-01-SM-01. Next base: position 835,787 of record NZ_JAGEQL010000001.1, on the reverse strand, counting down.
ATAATCGAGGGAAATCAGCGAGAGGATCACATCTTTGGCTAGCGGGTGCGAGGAACGGATAAAGGATTCGGTACAGCAGGTGCATTCCAGTCCATGAATCCAGACCACCGGAATCCGCGGTTTATTCTCCAGCGCCCAGGCGATCTTTGGCGTCATTCCGGCGCTCAGTCCCAGCGATGTGGCGGCAAGGCTACAGAATTTGAGAAAGCTGCGTCGGGTCACTCCCTTACGACGCATGGCTTGATAAAAGGTCTCCTCGTTATTCATAACGCGTATTTTTTCTCCTTTTTGCACCACGCTCCGCCAGGGGCATAAGGCGCTTTTGCGGGTCCGTTGACGTTCCGCCAGCAAGGCAAATCATTGTGTTACGCGCGAGCGCGGAAACGAGCCCGATTCACTTTGCACCGGCGTATATCGCCAGAAATAATGTGAAAAAAGCGTATCGGATTAACGATAAGAAACAATGTGAAGTGTGTGGGTATAGCTTATAGCGGTATATTTATACCCATTATCGGTTTTTCGGCGAAAGGGCCGTGGCGGGGAAGGACGGTTGAGCTTGTTCCAGGATGAGGTTTCAGCGAGTGACCTCGGGTAGATTTAGCCTGGTCTCGCCATTTCAGGGATACGTAAGTTGATGCAAAAGGAGGGAGGATTTGATGTCATCGTTAAAAGAAGCATACTTCGTGATGATTTTTATATAAAATGGTGGTGCTGGTTTTAAAGGAATGCAAAAAAGAGACTGTTTGAAAGAGGGCGTCCCATGAAAAATAACATCAGATTTGACTTGTCCGATTATTTGATTCATTTTTTTCGGGACGTTGATTTAGAGACCGGTAGCCATATTTATTTGCCTGAGCACTGTGGTTTTAATAATCAGCATCACGCATGTTTCATTGATGCTAAATATTTACTTAGATTATCTTTACGCAGTCATAAAATTTTCTCTTCCTGGTCATACCGAAATGGGCAACGAACCGTATATGGCGACTCCCCGGTGGTATGCTTTACAGATATGCCGATTGCAGCTTATTTAGAAACTGGTGTTCGCCGATTAGAACGAAATGAAAAAATCGGTTTATATGCAATCGTTTTACCTAAAGAGCAAATGTTTAATTATGGGGCAAGGCCAGTCATATATGGGTTAGATCAGCATAACAATGCTCGATACTCGCAAGGCAGAAACGGGGAACGTATTCTTGATGAAACGGTTCTTCCTTTGATTGAACAATATAGATATGTTACTTATGTTCCAGGTAAGGTTGACTGGACACATGAACGCGAATGGCGATGGCCATATCGTGGCGATATTAAAAATTTCCTTAATCATATTAAAGAGTATGGTATTCCGGAAGACATTGAAAATACCCCAGGGTTTGATTTTAAATCAAGCGAAATAAATGGTGCGGGAATAATCGTCCCGTTTGCAGAAGATATCCCTACCGTAGCTCACGATATTTTAACTTTAATTGACCGGGGTATCATTGGAAGAAATACTTTCAAATTCATTATAGCTGTAGAGAGTTTACAATCATGGACCCAGCTCTCGGAACCGGGCGCGTTACTGTCTTGTATTAATGATAATACTTTCGGATTTGAATCTTTTTTTGATTTATCTGCATCTAAAGTAAAAAATTATGCTGGTTCTATCAATGATTATGTAAATGAATTATATTCAAAAAAAGATTTTTTAAATGATAGTTATGCAATGGAATTTGGAAATGCCTGGGTCTGGATTCATGATAACCAATCCCAGGTGGTACGGGCGTTACTGCAGGCTGGAATGATCGAGGTTAATAAAGAAGGGCGGTACTTATTAGATGTTAATTTGGCTTTTGTCGATTGGCCATTAGGAAGGAAACAAGCTTTCGCAAGTCATGTTGCGGGATGGCTGAAACATCGTTTTAATATCGAGGCGGGAGGGTACTCCGTTCAGGGAAAAGATCATTATGATGCGATCCCAAGTTATGAGACGCCGCTAAAGGACCAGCACCCTTTTTATAATCATACAGTGAATGTCGACTGGTAATTAAGAAAAGAACTTACCCTGTTAGCTCTGCGTTAATTGAGCCTGTCAGCATGAGTTGAGATATTATGAAATAAAAAATCCACGCGGCTGCGTGGATTTTATGACTTTCTTTGCCTCTCATGAGGTTCAATGAAACCTCATGAGACAACAAATGTTATTTAGACGTTGAACAGGAAGTTCATTATATCGCCATCTTTAACGATGTAATCTTTGCCTTCCGCTCGCATCTTACCGGCTTCTTTCGCGCCTTGTTCACCTTTATAGGTAATAAAGTCGTCAAAGGCGATAGTTTGGGCGCGGATAAAGCCTTTTTCGAAGTCGGTATGGATTTTACCTGCCGCCTGCGGCGCGGTTGCGCCAACCGGAATGGTCCATGCGCGAACTTCTTTCACCCCGGCGGTAAAGTAGGTCTGGAGGTTCAGCAGGCGATAACCTGCGCGAATAACGCGGTTCAGCCCCGGTTCTTCCAGACCCAGTTCAGCCATAAATTCGTCGCGCTCGTCATCATCCAGCTCAGCAATATCAGCTTCGACGGCGGCACACACCGGAACCACGACCGAACCTTCTTTGGCGGCGATTTCGCGAACCTGGTCGAGATACGGGTTATTTTCAAAACCGTCTTCATTGACGTTAGCGATATACATCGTCGGCTTCAGCGTCAGGAAGCTTAAATAACGGATAGCCGCTTTATCTTCGTCCGTCAGGTCCAGCGAACGCAGCATCCCCGCTTCGGCCAGGTGCGGCAGGCATTTTTCCAGCGCGGCCAGTTCCGCTTTGGCGTCTTTATCGCCGCCTTTGGCTTTCTTCTGTACGCGATGGATAGCGCGCTCGCAGGTATCGAGGTCAGCCAGCGCCAGTTCGGTATTGATAACATCAATATCTTCTGCCGGATTTACTTTACCCGCCACGTGGATGATATTGTCGTTCTCAAAGCAGCGAACCACGTGACCGATAGCTTCGGTTTCACGGATATTGGTCAGGAACTGGTTACCCAACCCTTCGCCTTTGGACGCGCCTTTCACCAGACCGGCGATATCCACGAACTCCATCGTGGTTGGTAGAATGCGTTGCGGTTTAACAATCTCAGCCAACTGGTCCAGACGCGGATCGGGCATCGGCACGACACCGGTATTCGGTTCGATAGTGCAGAACGGAAAGTTTGCCGCTTCAATACCGGCTTTTGTCAGCGCGTTGAACAGGGTGGATTTCCCGACGTTGGGCAGACCGACGATACCGCATTTGAATCCCATGATTTAACTCACCTTAATATCTTAATAATCAACCTGTTATAGAAAACAGATTGCAGAAATGGAAATAACTTCGCCTATTATACACGGCGTGCGGCAAAAATGCCGCACATCACTGGTTATTGCGCCTTAAAGGTATGCAAACGGCTTGTTGCTTTGGCCAGACCCTCTTTGAACCACAATTCCGTACAGCGTGCCGCTTCGTCAATGGCCTCATCAATTAATTTTTGTTCAGAAACAGGGGGGTTACCCAGCACGAAACCAACAACTTTATTTTTATCGCCTGGATGACCAATTCCAACGCGTAAGCGGTGAAAGTTGGGATTATTGCCCAGCTTGCTGATGATGTCTTTCAGACCATTGTGGCCGCCGTGGCCGCCGCCAAGTTTAAATTTCGCGACGCCCGGAGGGAGATCCAGCTCGTCGTGAGCGACCAGAATTTCGTCCGGCTGAATACGGTAAAAACTGGCCATTGCGCCAACTGCTTTACCACTGAGGTTCATGAACGTGGTGGGTACCAGCAGGCGAACATCTTCCCCTTCCAGCGTGATGCGTGAGGTATAGCCAAAGAATTTAGGCTCTTCACGCAATGGCGCACGCAGGCGCTCCGCCAGTAAATCGACGTACCATGCGCCTGCATTGTGTCGCGTCGCGGCATATTCCGCGCCGGGATTCGCCAGACCAACAATCAATTTAATTGCCACGTTTTTTGTCCTGAGTAGATCCATAACTGGCGCGTAGTTTACTGTCTGTCTGCCCGCTTGACAAAACACAGCGACACTCTGAAGTAAATTAAATAATTGCCAGCATTGATTATTAAAAATGTAAACTGTTCAGTGTGTTATTTGTAAAGTTTTGTTAAATGAAAATTTACATTTGTGATCACAGCCGCACTTACAAACGAAAGTGTTGTCTATACTTTACACATAAAGTTTAGGGGGATTTCCTAAAAACAACCCAAAAGTTCCGGAGGTGACATATGAAACGCAAAAACGCTTCGTTATTCGGTAACGTGCTGATGGGGTTGGGGCTGGTCGTGATGGTTGTCGGCGTGGGTTACTCTATTTTAAACCAACTGCCGCAGTTTAATTTGCCGCAATTTTTTGCGCATGGCGCAATACTGAGCATTTTTGTCGGTGCAGTTCTTTGGCTGGCGGGGGCTCGTGTAGGGGGGCATGAGCAGGTGAGCGACAAATATTGGTGGGTACGTCACTATGACAAACGTTGCCGCCGTAACGACAATCGTCGTCATAGCTAACCGGTTCAGGCCCGGTAAGCGTTATCGCCACCGGGCATTGTCCATTAACTGAGTAAATCCGCTAACGCCTCCGTCCTGTTCGGGAAGAAGGTCAGACGCCCAGGAATAGGTTTGATACCGGCACGCGCCATTGTGCGCAGCGGTTGGAACTCCAGGTTACTGATACGCAATTCGCAACCCTCCGGCAGACGCTTCACAAAACGCTGAAAAGCATCAAGCCCGCCTGCATCCAGTACTGGCACTGCGTCCCATTTCAGAACGACGATACGTTTGCCCTTAATACGTGACTCAAGGTCGGTAAACAGCCCTTCCGCCGCAGCGAAAAAGAGCGGCCCGATAACACGCAGCACCAGCACATCATCAGGCACATCGACATTGACCGGCGCAAGTCGAGTCATTCGCGCAATACGGCGCATAAACAGCAGGGAAGCAAGGACAATCCCCACGCTGATGGCGATGACCATATCAAACAGAACCGTTAATGACATGCACAGCAGCATAACGATAATGTCGTCTTTCGGCGCATGGCGTAACAGATCCACCACTTTATGGGCTTCACTCATATTCCATGCCACCATCAGCAGTAGCGCCGCCATCGCGGAAAGCGGCAGCCAGGAGAGTAGCGGGGCCAAGACCAGTAGCGCCAGAATGACCAGGATAGCGTGAATTACCGCCGAGATGGGAGAGGTCGCGCCAGCGCGGACGTTGGCGGCAGAGCGGGCAATCGCGGCGGTGGCGGTGATGCCGCCAAAGAACGGCGCGACCATATTCCCCAGCCCCTGGCCGATAAGTTCGCTGTTAGCTTTATGTTTGGTGCCGGTCATGCCGTCCAGCACGACGGCGCAGAGCAATGATTCGATTGCCCCCAGCATTGCCATCGAGAAGGCCGCTGGCAGCAGCGCGCGCAGTGAATCCCAGCTTAGCGTGAAATCGGAGCCAGGAAGACTCCACGGCAGCATCAGTTGCGGCAGGAGCTGCGGGATGCCGTTGCCCTGAGTGCCGTCAGCCAGAACGTAATGGAACTGTGAGCCGATAGTCGCCACATTGCCGCCCAGCAGATTAACAATCCCCATCACGGCGCAACCGGCCAGCAGCGCGGGAAGATGTCCTGGCAGACGAATACCGAGACGCGGCCAGAAAATCAACGTTCCCAGCGTTACCACGCCAATGGCGGCATCGCCAATATTGACGGTGGGCAACGCCATAAACAGCGCGCCGACTTTCTGCAAATAGTGCTCTGGCACATGGGCCATCTGCAGACCAAGAAAATCTTTAATCTGCATGGTACCGATGGTAATACCAATCCCTGAGGTAAAACCCAACGTGACCGACACCGGGATATATTCAATCAATCGCCCCAGTCTCGCCAGGCCGAAAAGGATCAGGAAGAAGCCCGACATCAGCGTGGCGACCAGTAGGCCCGCCAGACCAAACTGTTGCGATACCGGATACAAAATCACCACAAACGCGGCGGTAGGGCCGGAAACGCTAAAGCGCGAGCCGCCGGTTAGCGCGATCACGATCCCGGCGACAGCGGAGGTATAGAGGCCATATTGCGGCGCAACGCCACTGCCAATTGCCAGCGCCATCGCCAGCGGGATAGCAATAATCCCGACGGTGATCCCGGCTATCACATCACGGGTGAACCGGGAGGCGGTATATTTTTCTTTCCAGCAAGCATCGATGAGAGCGCGGAAAGGCATCACATGTGAGGAAAATAATTTGTTCACAATAATGTTTCATCCATGAGCGCATCATCTGTCAACTAAATGGCAGGTGAAGGAGGCATAAGTCATACAAAAGGGTGTTACAGACAAAAAAACCCGCCGCAGCGGGTTTCAGATCCGGGTTCGATCAATGCTCGAACATGGCGGAAATCGATTCTTCGTTGCTGATGCGGCGAATCGCTTCGGCCAGCATACCTGACAGGGTCAAGGTACGCACGTTCGGCAGCGCTTTGATTTCGTCGGTCAGCGGAATGGTGTCGCAGACAACGACTTCATCAATGACGGAGTTGCGCAGGTTGTTTGCCGCATTGCCTGAGAAGATCGGGTGCGTCGCGTAGGCAAACACGCGTTTAGCGCCACGTTCTTTCAATGCTTCTGCTGCTTTGCACAGAGTACCGCCGGTATCGATCATATCATCAACCAGCACGCAGTCACGGCCAGCGACGTCGCCGATGATGTGCATCACCTGAGAAACGTTCGCGCGCGGACGACGTTTATCAATGATAGCCATATCGGTATCGTTCAGCAGCTTAGCGATAGCGCGGGCACGAACCACGCCGCCAATATCCGGAGAAACCACGATCGGGTTATCCAGATTCAGTTGCAGCATATCTTCGAGCAGGATTGGGCTACCGAACACGTTATCAACCGGAACGTCAAAGAAGCCCTGGATCTGTTCAGCATGCAGATCTACGGTGAGAACGCGGTCAACGCCGACGCTGGACAGGAAGTCAGCGACAACTTTTGCGGTAATCGGCACACGGGCGGAACGTACGCGACGGTCCTGACGTGCATAGCCAAAGTAGGGGATAACGGCGGTGATACGACCTGCGGAAGCACGACGCAGGGCATCAACCATAACGACCAATTCCATCAGGTTGTCGTTGGTTGGGGCACAAGTGGACTGGATGATGAAAATATCACCACCGCGTACATTTTCGTTGATTTGTACGCTGACTTCGCCGTCGCTAAAGCGACCTACGGCGGCGTCGCCGAGAGAAGTGTACAGGCGGTTGGCAATACGTTGTGCTAGTTCCGGGGTGGCGTTACCAGCAAAAAGCTTCATATCAGGCACGAGAAGAACCTCAGGCATGCGTCCATTGGTGGAAAGAATCTGCCGAAAACTGTGCGGGCCAGGCAAAATCCTATCCAGGCGGTGTATTAAAGAGCGCGATGCAACGTCTGGAACAAGGTGACGTTGTCACCGAAGCTCAGCTTGCCCGGCTTACTCGTCTTCATTCACGTTTCATGTGCGCTGGTATCGATGCCTCACACCGGTCAAATACGGCATATATGACCGGCGACTCGTCATTTCGCCATCTTCCTGAAACCCGAATGCGTTAGAGTAACTCTCGATGCAATGGGGAGAGGTTGACACCCTTCGCCACAAAAGCATTGAGCCATTCCGGGGCTTGCTCAAGCACCTGGCGAGCACAAGACTCTGTATCGAATTCAGCAAAGACACAGGCCCCTGTCCCAGTCAGGCGCGACGGCGCGTATTCTAACAGCCAGGAAAGCGCCGCATCAACCTCGCGAAAACGTTTTCTTGCGATAACCTCGCAATCATTGCTGAATTCACATTTTAGTAACGTATCTATTGACCTTTTTGGCGTATTGCGCGGCAATTGAGGATCTTTAAAGATAACCGGCGTCGGAATGCTTACGCCAGGGTGCGCGACCAGATACCATTTTTCCGGCGGATTCACCGGCGTTAATATTTCGCCTACGCCTTCGGCAAACGCGGCATGGCCGCGGACAAACACTGGAACATCCGCGCCGAGCGTCAGGCCGAGCGTCGCCAGTTCATCAATGGAAAGCCCGCATTGCCAAAGATGATTGAGCGCCACCAGAACGGTCGCGGCGTTAGACGAGCCGCCGCCCAGACCGCCGCCCATGGGAAGGCGCTTCTCAATGCTGATATCCGCACCGCTTCCGGTGGGCAGGCGTCCACTCTCCGAGGCGACTTTCATCAACAGCCGCGCGGCGCGGACGATCAGATTGTCTTCATTTTCAACGCCGTTAACCGACGTTAATAAATGGATTTCGCCATCGTGACGCGGTTCGATGTGGAGTGTGTCGCCATAATCCAGAAACTGAAACAGCGTCTGCAGCGTGTGGTAGCCGTCTGCACGCTGTCCGGTGATATATAAAAACAGGTTTAATTTTGCCGGAGAAGGCCAATGGGTCATCATTTCACAATCCAGTTATCCATTTTCAGCTTAATGCGCTGACTGCCGTCTGAAAGCTCCATATTGGCAGGCATGGCAGGCTGCGTTTTGTTGTCATAGCCACCGTAAACCACTTTCCAGTTTTTACCATCCTGGCGATAGTTCACTTCGCTCAGGCGGTACTGGTCGTCCAGTTTGTAGTCGGTGGCATCGCCAGGCAGACCGAGGATCCACTGCCGCAGGCTGTTTAACGGAATCGGCATCCCGGTGAGTTTGCCGATCATCTCTTCGGCGTCATCGGCGGTATAACGCTGGCCTTTGTTATCCACCAACTGGACGTTGCCCGGCTGGGCGTTAAGCTCCAGCTCGGTGCTGCCCAGCGGGTTGGTAAGCAGCAGGCGGTAGCGATCCTGTCCGGTCTGTTGCCAGAAGAAGCGCGCATAGACTTTCTGATCATCTGAGATGTAAGCAAAGGCGCCGCGCGTCTGGTATTGATTCAGATGACGCACCTCTTGCTGATGCTGGAGCCACTGAGGGGAATCCGGGCTCTTGCCCGGGCCTTTATGCCCAGGAAGCGTACAGGCGGTGAGAACCAGGCTTGCTAACGGCAGTAGACGAATCAGGCGAAAATCGGGCAGGGTCATAGTGATGACGAATCCTTGTGATACGGTGCAATAATTGCCTGATGGCGTTACGCTTATCAGGCCTGAAAACTGAACCTGCAGGCTGTAAAAACGTTCGCGCCGCGATTCGGCAAATTTTTGCTATCGGTTACAGTTATAGCCTTTAATGCTAGCGCCGCCTGGTGACATCGTCTACTTTCAAGTTGTCTTAAATCATCAAATTAGCGAGCGCTGCCAATTACTCCAAAAGGGGGCTCTCTCTTTTATTGACCACGCGCATCCTGTATGATGCAAGCAGACTAACCATATCAACGCTGGTACTACTCCCGCAGACATGACCCTTTTAGCGCTCGGTATTAACCATAAAACGGCACCTGTATCGCTGCGAGAACGCGTAACGTTTTCGCCGGACACGCTTGATCAGGCGCTGGACAGCCTGCTTGCGCAGCCAATGGTGCAGGGCGGGGTCGTGCTGTCAACCTGTAACCGTACAGAACTGTATTTGAGCGTGGAAGAGCAGGATAACCTGCAGGAAGCGCTGATCCGCTGGTTATGCGATTACCATAACCTGAACGAGGACGATCTGCGCAACAGTCTGTACTGGCATCAGGACAATGACGCCGTCAGCCACCTGATGCGCGTCGCCAGCGGTCTGGATTCACTGGTGCTGGGCGAACCGCAAATCCTCGGTCAGGTGAAAAAAGCGTTTGCGGATTCGCAAAAAGGCCACCTTAACGCCAGCGCGCTGGAGCGAATGTTTCAGAAGTCTTTTTCCGTCGCCAAGCGAGTGCGGACTGAAACCGATATCGGCGCCAGCGCCGTCTCCGTCGCGTTTGCCGCCTGTACGCTCGCCCGCCAAATCTTCGAATCGCTCTCGACGGTCACTGTACTGTTAGTTGGCGCGGGCGAAACCATTGAACTGGTGGCGCGTCACCTGCGCGAGCATAAAGTACAAAAGATGATTATCGCCAACCGAACCCGCGAGCGCGCGCAAGCCCTGGCGGATGAAGTAGGCGCTGAGGTTATCTCGCTCAGCGATATCGACGCCCGTTTGCAGGATGCCGATATTATCATCAGTTCGACCGCCAGCCCGCTGCCGATTATCGGTAAAGGCATGGTGGAGCGCGCATTAAAAAGCCGTCGCAACCAGCCGATGCTGCTGGTGGATATCGCCGTACCGCGCGACGTTGAGCCGGAAGTCGGCAAACTGGCGAACGCTTATCTTTATAGCGTCGATGATTTACAGAGCATCATTTCGCATAATCTGGCGCAGCGTCAGGCTGCGGCGGTGGAAGCGGAAACGATTGTTGAGCAGGAAGCCAGCGAGTTTATGGCCTGGCTACGCGCCCAGGGGGCCAGCGAGACCATTCGGGAATACCGTAGTCAGTCGGAGCAGATTCGTGACGAACTGACTACCAAAGCGCTGTCGGCCCTTCAACAGGGCGGTGATGCGCAAGCCATCTTGCAGGATCTGGCATGGAAACTGACCAACCGCCTGATTCATGCGCCAACGAAATCACTTCAACAGGCTGCCCGTGACGGGGATGACGAACGCCTGAATATTCTGCGCGACAGCCTCGGGCTGGAGTAGCAGCACACACCACACTTTTTTACAGGGTGAATTTACGCCTATGAAGCCTTCTATCGTTGCCAAACTGGAAGCCCTGCACGAACGCCATGAGGAAGTTCAGGCGTTGCTGGGCGATGCGGGAATTATCGCCGACCAGGACCGCTTTCGCGCATTGTCGCGCGAATATGCGCAATTAAGCGACGTTTCTCGCTGTTTTACGGACTGGCAACAGGTTCAGGACGATATCGAGACGGCTCAGATGATGCTCGACGATCCTGAAATGCGAGAAATGGCGCAGGAAGAACTGCGCGAAGCGAAAGAAAAAAGCGAACAACTGGAGCAACAGTTACAGGTACTGCTGCTGCCGAAAGATCCGGACGATGAACGAAACGCGTTCCTTGAGGTTCGTGCCGGCACCGGCGGCGACGAAGCCGCGCTGTTTGCCGGCGATCTGTTCCGCATGTACAGCCGTTATGCCGAAGCGCGCCGCTGGCGCGTGGAGATCATGAGCATGAGCGAAGGCGAGCATGGCGGTTATAAAGAGATCATCGCCAAAATCAGCGGCGACGGCGTGTATGGCCGACTGAAATTTGAGTCCGGCGGACACCGCGTACAGCGTGTTCCGGCGACCGAGTCGCAGGGGCGTATCCATACCTCCGCCTGTACCGTCGCCGTGATGCCGGAGCTGCCGGAAGCCGAGCTGCCGGATATTAACCCAGCGGATCTGCGCATTGATACGTTTCGTTCTTCCGGCGCGGGCGGTCAGCACGTTAACACCACCGACTCCGCTATCCGTATTACCCACTTGCCGACCGGCATCGTGGTGGAATGCCAGGACGAGCGTTCGCAGCATAAAAACAAAGCGAAAGCGCTCTCGGTGCTTGGGGCGCGCATTCACGCCGCCGAAACGGCAAAACGCCAGCAGGCCGAGGCGTCAACGCGCCGCAACCTGCTTGGCAGCGGCGATCGCAGCGATCGTAACCGGACCTATAATTTCCCGCAGGGGCGCGTGACCGATCATCGTATTAATCTGACGTTATATCGCCTTGATGAAACGATGGAAGGTAAGTTGGATATGCTGATTGAGCCGATTGTTCAGGAACATCAGGCTGACCTGTTAGCCGCCTTGTCCGAGCAGGAATAATGGATTTTCAGCACTGGCTGCATGAGGCGGTAAACCAGCTCCGGGACAGCGACAGCCCCCGGCGCGACGCCGAGATCCTGCTTGAGTACGTTACGGGCAAGGGGCGGACGTATATCATGGCCTTTGGCGAAACGCCGCTTACCGACGTCCAGCAACAACAGCTCGCGGATCTGCTGCAGCGGCGTAAACAGGGCGAACCCATTGCGTACCTGACGGGCTTACGCGAATTCTGGTCGCTGCCGCTCTTCGTTTCTCCCGCCACGCTAATCCCGCGCCCGGATACCGAATGTCTGGTGGAACAGGCGTTGGCGCGATTGCCGGTCAAAACCTGTCGTATTCTGGATTTAGGCACCGGAACCGGCGCGATTGCGCTGGCGCTGGCCTGCGAGCGACCGGATTGCGAGGTGACTGCGGTCGATCGTATGCCTGATGCGGTTGCGCTGGCGATACGCAACGCGGAACATTTGGCTATCCGGAATGTGCGTATACTGCAAAGTTGTTGGTTCAGCGCGCTATCGGGGCAGCAGTTCGACATGATTGTCAGCAATCCGCCCTACATTGATGCGCAGGACCCGCACCTTAGCGAAGGCGATGTACGCTTTGAACCGCGCTCGGCGTTGGTAGCGGACGAAAACGGTATGGCGGATCTTACGCATATTATCGATAACGCTCGCCAGATGTTAACGCCCGGCGGCTTCCTGCTGCTGGAACACGGTTGGCAGCAAGGCGAAGCGGTAAGAGCGGTTTTCAGGCGGTCTGGTTACTCGGATGTAGAAACGTGTCGTGATTATGGTGGTAATGAACGCGTGACCTGCGGACGTTTTACGCCATGACAATTGTAATGTTGCTCACGCTTCATCTTATCTGTGTTGCGCTTTCCGTCAGTTTGTTTGTCGCTCGTTACTGGTGGCGCTATTGCGGCCATGCGTTGGCCGCCGCGCGCTGGACACGAATCGTGCCTCCCGTCATAGATACCCTGTTACTGCTTAGCGGTATTGGGTTAATCGTTAAAACGCACATCCTGCCATTCACGGAGTCGGGCTCATGGCTGACTGAAAAACTGTTTGGCGTTATCATCTACATCGTTTTGGGTTTTATTGCGCTTGATTATCGTCAGGCGCGCAGCCAGCAGGCGCGTTTTATCGCTTTTCCGCTGGCGCTGGTGGTGCTGTACATCATCATTAAACTCGCCACCACAAAAATACCGTTACTGGGGTAAGTCATGAGGTCGTTAGCTGATTTCGAATTTAACAATGCGCCGCTGTGTGATGGCATGATCCTGGCATCAGAGATGATTCGCCTGGATTTTCCCACGCAGTTTGTCTACGACGAACTGGAACGTCTGGTCAGTCTGGCGCAGGAAGAAATTAGCCAGCTCCTGTCTCAGGATGAGCAACTGGAAAAATTGCTGGCACTTTTTTACGGCGAGTGGGGGTTCACGGATTCCCGTGGCGTCTACCGTCTTTCTGATGCTTTATGGCTCGATAAAGTCCTGAAAAAACGCCAGGGTAGCGCGGTATCGTTGGGCGCTATTTTATTATGGATAGCAAACCGTCTTGATTTGCCGTTGGTGCCCGTTATCTTCCCAACGCAGTTGATTTTGCGTATTGAATCGCTGGAAGGGGAAATGTGGCTGATTAACCCGTTCAACGGTGAAACGCTTGATGAACATACTCTGGAAGTCTGGTTAAAAGGCAATATTAGTCCGGTCGCCGAGTTGTTTAATGAAGATTTGGACGAAGCGGATAACGCCGAAGTGATTCGTAAGCTACTGGATACGCTGAAATCCTCGCTGATGGAGGAACGGCAAATGGAGCTGGCGCTGCGCGTTAGCGAAGCATTGTTGCAATTTAACCCGGAAGATCCTTACGAAATCCGTGACCGCGGGTTGATCTACGCGCAGCTTGAGTGTGAACACGTTGCGCTGACTGATTTAAGCTACTTCGTTGAACAGTGTCCGGAAGACCCGATCAGCGAAATGATTCGTGCGCAGATCAACACCATTGCGCACAAGCAAATTGTTCTACATTAATTAACCGACATTTTACCTATAAGTGTAAGGCGATCCTATGAAACAAAAAGTGGTTAACATTGGCGACATTAAGGTGGCAAATGACCTGCCGTTTGTGCTGTTTGGCGGTATGAACGTGTTGGAGTCACGCGATCTGGCAATGCGCATTTGTGAGCACTACGTAACCGTTACCCAGAAGCTGGGTATTCCTTACGTGTTCAAGGCCTCTTTTGATAAAGCCAACCGTTCCTCTATTCACTCTTACCGTGGGCCGGGTCTGGAAGAAGGGATGAAAATCTTCCAGGAACTCAAGCAGACATTTGGCGTAAAAGTGATCACTGACGTCCATGAAGCCAGCCAGGCGCAGCCTGTGGCTGATGTGGTTGACGTGATTCAGCTCCCGGCGTTTCTGGCGCGCCAGACCGACCTGGTGGAAGCGATGGCGAAAACCGGCGCTGTGATTAACGTGAAAAAGCCGCAGTTCGTAAGCCCGGGTCAGATGGGCAATATCGTGGATAAGTTCCATGAGGGCGGTAACGATAAGGTGATTCTGTGCGACCGCGGCGCGAACTTCGGTTATGACAACCTGGTGGTGGATATGCTGGGCTTTAGCGTGATGAAAAAGGTCTCCGGCAACTCGCCGGTGATTTTCGACGTTACCCATGCGCTGCAATGCCGCGACCCATTTGGCGCCGCCTCGGGCGGTCGTCGTGGTCAGGTGACCGAGCTGGCGCGCGCCGGTATGGCTGTCGGTCTGGCGGGCCTGTTCCTGGAGTCGCATCCGGACCCGGCTAACGCGAAGTGCGACGGTCCTTCCGCGCTGCCGCTGGCGAAACTGGAGCAGTTCCTGACCCAGATAAAAGCGATTGATGATTTGGTGAAAAGCTTCGACGAGCTGGATACCGAGAACTGATTGCGGTTTTTAGCTTGTGTAGGCCGGATAAGATACTATCCGGCTTTTTTATATCAGGCAAAAATCGTCATCAGATAGGCGGCAAATAAAGCCAGATGCGCCGCGCCGTTTAGCACGTTGGTGCGTCCGGTAGAGAACGAAATATGGCACAGCACTAACGAGGCTACCATCACTACCATTTCCGGCGCGCCTAAACCAAACACCAGATCATTACCTGTCGCCCAGGCGATGAGCGTGACGACCGGCACGGTTAATGAAATCGTCGCCAACACCGATCCGAAGAACAGATTCATTGCCCGTTGAACCTGATTATTCAGTACCGCCTTCAGCGCGCCCAGTCCTTCCGGCGAGAGAATTAACAGCGCGACCAGGAAACCGGTAAAGGCGACCGGGGCGTTCATGCTGGTCAGCAACGCCTCCAGCGGGCTGGCATTCATTTTGGTAACGGCAATGACCGCAATTAAATGAATGAGTAACCAGACCGTATGCCAGCCGCTACTGTGCGCGGAGGGTTTACCGTGGTGTGGATTGTCATCATCGCCTTCATCTTCATGTTCATAGATAAATAAGCTCTGGTGCGTTTTGGTTTGAATCAACAAAAATACGCCGTACATCGCGGCAGAAATTAACGCGACCAATAATGCCTGACCGGTAGAGAAATTGGCTTGTGGCAATGCCATTGGAAAAACCAGCACAATAATCGCCAGCGGAAACAGCGCGATAAGGTACTGCTTAATCCCGAATAAATTCATATATTGCGTTGCGAATTTACGCCCGCCCAACAACAACGAGAAACCGACCAGTCCCCCGGTGACAATCATAATAATAGAGTAGAGCGTATCACGCATAAGCGTTGGCGCAGCATCGCCGGTGGCCATCAGCGCTGAAATTAAACTCACCTCAAGAATAACGACGGACAGGCTTAAAATAAGCGATCCGTAGGGTTCGCCGAGTCGGTGCGCTAATACATCGGCATGACGGACCACGCTAAATGCGCTGCTTAAAATACCAATAAGTGCAAGGATATTGATGCCAATAACCACTGGTAGTGACTGGCTGCTTCCCCAAAGGAACAGCACTACCAGCGCAAGAACCGGGAAAATAAGCGAAGTCTCCTTATGGCGGGTTTTCACCGCCTCACAGGCATGTGTCATGAGGGTCTCCCTTGTGCAGGTGTTAATATTTTGGAAAGAGTAAAGAAGGTAAAAATAGCAGAAATTTGTATTTTTTTAGTGGTTTTTTACGTAGTTTTACGGCGTAGACGATTTTTTTCTTTCAAGGTCAGTAAAACAAGCATCTTGTTTTAACAGTGTTTAAATAACAAAAAGTTAATTTCCGTAAAAAGCAAAAATCCTCCTCGACTGGCGTAATAACGCATTGTTTACCACACTTAATGTTTTCCCTGAAGACGGAGGTGCGGATGCCGTATAAAGCCAAAAGTGATTTACCCGATAATGTGCGGAATGTTCTTCCAGCCCATGCCCAGGACATTTACAAAGAAGCGTTTAATAGCGCCTGGGAGCAATATAAAGATAAAGCCGATCGTCGTGATGACGCCAGTCGCGAGGAAACCGCACACAAAGTCGCCTGGGCGGCGGTTAAAAACGATTATGAAAAAGGCGAGGATGATAAATGGCATAAGAAAAAATGAACGCGGTATTACTCGCGTGTTAGCCTGATTTTCTTGCCGGAAGTCTATCCTGACGCGGGAGCTTTTCCCGCGTACAGATTTAAAATGTCAGCACTTTGTCCGCCGCCAGCGTCCATTGCGCCAGCTCGACCAGCGTTCCGATTTCCACACCGTCAATCAGCGGCAGGGGAGTGATACCACGTCCGTCCGCACAGGTTTTGCATAATTTTACCGGTACGTTTTGCGCGGTCAGAATTTCCAGCATTTGCTGAATATTGTAGCCCTCGGCTGGTTTTTGACCGCGTAACCCTGCGGTTACGGCATCTGACATCAAAAACAGGCGTAAATTGAGATGGCTTTCCTGCTCGCGCAGCGCAATGGCCAGACGCAGGCTATTAAATAATGATTCGCTGCCGTAGGCGGCGCCGTTAGCGATAATGACGATATTTTGCATGGATAACCCTTCTCCTTGAGAAATTTTGTCGGCAATGGCGTTATGTTACCTCGGGAACCGGGTGCCGCCAAATGCGTGGATAAAATCCCGGGACGCTCTGCAGAAAAAATAAGGATATTCCTGGAAGCACGAGAAAAGGCTGCAAAACCTGTCCGGACACGTTATGGTTTACTCTGATGCCATTCCTCTTATCTTTTGTTGTAGAAGTTGCCGACACGTTGAGCCGTATTGTTTTTCGTTCATTCTCACTCTCGCTTCTCTTGCTGACTGCCAGCGGTACGATCTGTGCGCAGGCGCAAGACCCTTTCACGCAAAACCGTCTGCCGGATTTAGGCATGATGCCGGAATCCCACGAAGGGGAAAAGCATTTTGCCGAGATGGCCAAAGCGTTTGGCGAAGCCAGCATGAAAAATAACGATCTGGATACCGGTGAACAGGCGCGGCAATTCGCTTTCGGACAGGTACGCGATGTGGTCAGCGAGCAGGTTAACCAGCAGCTTGAAAGCTGGCTATCAGCCTGGGGCAGCGCCAGCGTGGATATTAACGTCGATAACGAAGGTCATTTTAACGGCAGTCGCGGAAGCTGGTTTATCCCTTTACAGGATAAACAGCGCTATCTGACCTGGAGCCAGCTTGGTCTTACGCAACAGACTGACGGACTGGTAAGCAACATTGGCGTAGGACAGCGCTGGGCGCAGGATGGCTGGCTTCTTGGCTATAATACCTTTTACGATAATCTGCTGGATGAAAATCTGCAGCGCGCCGGCTTTGGCGCGGAGGCGTGGGGAGAATATTTGCGTTTATCCGCCAACTATTATCAGCCTTTTGCCGACTGGCAGACGCATACGGCGACCTTAGAACAGCGAATGGCGCGCGGATATGATATCAACGCGCAAATGCGGCTGCCGTTTTACCAGCATATCAATACCAGCGTTAGTCTGGAGCAGTACTTTGGCGATAGCGTGGATCTGTTTGACTCCGGAACGGGGTATCACAATCCTGTCGCGTTAAAACTGGGTCTCAACTATACGCCAGTACCTTTGCTTACCGTGACCGCCCAGCACAAACAGGGCGAGAGCGGGGTCAGTCAGAATAACCTGGGACTGACGCTTAACTACCGCTTCGGCATGTCGCTCAAAAAGCAGCTTGCCGCCAGTGAAGTGGCGCAAAGCCAGTCATTACGCGGTAGCCGCTATGATACGCCGCAACGTAACTCGCTGCCGACAATGGAGTATCGGCGGCGTAAAACGCTAACGGTTTTTCTGGCGACGCCGCCCTGGGATCTTACGCCTGGTGAGACGGTTGCGTTAAAATTGCAGGTGCGCAGCGTGCACGGTATTCGTCATTTGAGCTGGCAGGGCGATACACAGGCATTAAGTTTGACGGCAGGAACGGACACCCGCAGTACCGAGGGCTGGACAATCATTATGCCGGCCTGGGATCACCGCGAAGGCGCGGCAAATCGCTGGCGTTTATCGGTGGTGGTTGAAGATGAAAAAGGTCAGCGTGTCTCTTCCAATGAGATCACGCTCGCGCTGACTGAACCGTTTATCACGATGCCGGACGATAATCCGCATTGGCAACCGTTCCAGGAGCAATAATTAAAAGATGCGTTCCTGATGTACCCAGACGGCGGCCTCCACGCGCGATTTCAGCTTCATTTTCTTGAGCATATGTTTCACGTGCACTTTGACCGTACTTTCGGTGATATCCAGACGCCGGGCAATCATCTTATTCGGTAACCCCTGCGCGATGAGCTTCAGAATATCGCGCTCACGCGGGGTGAGTTGCGTTACATCGCGATCGGTGGTGGCGCGGTTGGCCCGCAGGCTGGCCGCCAGTACCGGCGTTAACGCTTCACTTAATACCATTTCGCCGGCGGCGGCCTGTTGTAACGCTTTGAGCAAGTCCTCCGGCTCCATGTCTTTTAACAGATAACCGTCCGCGCCGCGCTTTAGCGCCGTGACGACATCTTCTTCATGGTTGGATACGCTGAAAACGACAATACGTCCTGACAGCGCTTTTTCGCGTAATTTATCCAGCGTTTCGAGACCATTCATTCCCGGCATATTCAAATCAAGGAGGATCAAATCGGGATCGAGCGATTCCGCCAGGTCAATACCCTGCTCACCGTTGCTGGCTTCTCCGACCACGCTGATATCGGGCGCCATACTCACAAGCTGCTTTACACCCGTGCGTAGCATCGGATGGTCGTCGATTAACAGGATGGTTGCCGGTTCCTGATTATTCATGGGTATCTCCCTGGGTTTCTGTGAAGTTTGTTTCTGGAATAAAAGTAACAGTGACCTCTGTTCCGCCAGTCTCGCGTCGGCGTACCTGGCAATCGCCGCGCAAACTTTGCGCCCGATCGCGCATGATGATCATGCCGTAGTGATTACTGCGTTCGGCGTTTTCCGGGACGCCGCAGCCATTATCCTGCACTTTTAGTTTGACCTGTTTGCCACATTGCGTCACTGTCACCACCACATCGTCGGCATGAGAGTGTTTAAGGGCGTTGCTGAGGGCTTCCCTGGCAATTTGCAACAGGTGTATCGCCTGGTGTGAAGGCACCAGGCGGGGGGGAAGCTGATAATCCAGTTTTACCGTAAAGCCAAACCGGGCGCTGAACTCCTGGCAGCTTGCCTCCAGCGCCGGACGTAGCCCGGGTTCCGTCAACTGTAACCGGAAAGTGGTTAACAGTTCGCGCAGTTGCGCCCATGAGCAGTTTAGCTCATTGCGAATTTGGCTGAGTAACTCACGGCTGCTTTCCGGTAACACGTCGCCCTGCATTTGCAGGCAGCTCACCTGCATCTTCATACAAGAGAGCGACTGGGCAATAGAATCATGCAGTTCGCGGGCAATGGTGGCACGCTCTTCCATGACAATCAACTGCTGCTGGCGCTCCTGATGCCTGTCGAGCGCCAGAGTCGCGGTAAGCTGTTCAACCAGCGTGTCCACCAACTGTTGCTGATCGTGGCTGAGATGGCGTCCATAGGGCAGCGTCGCCAGCAAAATACCGTATTGGGTGTGAGAGTCGGTGAGCCGCCATTTTAAGGTGGTGCCGCCGTTAATCATCGGCAGGGCGCTACGTGGGCAAAGGTGGCAGCCTTTATCATCGCAACTGATGTCCGACTGACAGGTAAATTCCTGGTGATTATCTTCATCTTCCAGGTCATAGACTCGCAGCTCAATATCATGCAACTGGGTTAAATTTTGCAGGCCATTCAGTACCGGTGAAAGACGTTCACATAGCGGAGCCGGTGAATGCAGTCGGCGGTTGGCTTGCCACAAAAACGAGAGAATCTGGTTTTTATGTTCCAGACCGGCTGTTTTTTCCTGTACGCGCTGTTCCAGTACCGCATAACTTTCGGCCAGTTCTTCAGACATATTATTGAGCGCAGAACCCAACGCGGCCATCTCATTGCGTCCACTGATATTGGCACGTTGGGTAAAGTCGCGCTGACTGACGGCGCGCGCCATTGATAATAACTGTTTCCAGGGCTGCAAAAGGCGAACACGTAGCCAGATAATCGTAAATACCAGCAATAGCGCCATAAAGATCGCCATTACCCGGTGAACTAATACCACGCGTTCGATACGCAATTCAGTAGTATGGTCGAACGACGTCACCAGGCGATCCAGGCCCGCCACAAAGCGCGTGACATCTTCTGCGACCGCGTGCGCGTTTTGCGCGTGCTGTAGCCCTGGCGAGAGTTCGTTATGCCAGTAATCCTGCAACGCTTTAAGCTGCTTCTGCTGCCCGTCTCGCTCAGCGGCGCGGGTCAGTTCAGGGCTGAATGCCGTTTGCTCCATCTCATCCAGCAGCTTTTGATCTTTAGCATCCAGCGGGACAGCGGCCAGTAGTCGATAGCTTTGCATACGCAATGAGCCCGCTTTATTAATCGCATGAGCGCTACCCTGTACGCCCTGAACCAGCCAGCCGGAAACCGCCATCCCCGCCACGCCGATAGCGGTAGAGAGCATGACAATCAGCGCCAGTTGGTTAACCAGCGTAAGAGGAGAGAAACACCGTTTAAACATGTTACCTTCTTTCTTCGGGGTAATGTCGCCGAAAAAACGTAGCAAAAAAGAGGGGCGTCAATCGGCTGTGCCGCTATTCTCAACGATACAGCGGAGTATACCCATACCTATAACGAGTTACTCCTTAATTGCCGCCGTAGAGAGGTATCTGCGACGGGAAGGAGTAGACAGACACAGCATGGTGAAAAACCACAGCTTTTTACCAAAATAGCCTACTCATTAAGGGTAATAACGCTTTTTAGTCGCCGGTGATGACGACTTTTCCTTTGATTTATATCAACTTACCTTCGGCAGTAAACCCTAATGTGGCAGACATCAAATCAAGAATCAGAGGTGTCTATGAGTCACTCATCCGCCCCGGAAAGGGCAACTGGCGCTGTTATCACGGAATGGCGTCCGGAAGATCCGGCGTTCTGGCAGCAGCGCGGCCATCGTGTCGCTAGCCGTAATTTGTGGATTTCTGTCCCGTGTTTACTGCTGGCGTTTTGCGTCTGGATGCTATTCAGCGCAGTGGCGGTGAACCTGCCGAAAGTGGGATTTAATTTTACGACCGATCAGCTCTTTATGTTGACTGCGCTGCCATCTGTTTCCGGCGCGCTGCTACGGGTGCCTTACTCCTTTATGGTGCCGCTATTTGGCGGACGTCGCTGGACAGCGTTCAGTACCGGTATCCTCATCGTGCCTTGCGTATGGTTAGGCTTTGCCGTTCAGGATACCAGTACGCCCTTTAGCACTTTCATTATTATTTCCTTGCTGTGTGGTTTTGCCGGCGCGAACTTTGCCTCCAGTATGGCGAACATCAGCTTTTTCTTTCCTAAACAAAAGCAGGGCGGCGCGCTGGGTCTGAACGGCGGTCTGGGCAATATGGGCGTGAGCGTGATGCAGCTGGTTGCGCCGCTGGTGGTTTCGCTCTCTATCTTTGCCGCCTTTGGCAGCCACGGTGTAGAGCAGCCGGACGGTTCTCAGCTCTATCTGGCGAACGCAGCCTGGATTTGGGTGCCTTTCCTGGCCATTTTTACGCTGGCGGCGTGGTTCGGCATGAACGAACTGGCGACGTCTAAGGCCTCGCTAAAAGAGCAACTGCCGGTGCTCAAACGTGGTCATCTGTGGATCATGAGTCTGCTGTATCTGGCGACCTTCGGATCGTTTATCGGTTTCTCCGCGGGGTTCGCTATGCTGTCTAAAACGCAATTCCCGGATGTGCAGATCCTGCATTATGCGTTTTTCGGTCCGTTTATCGGCGCGCTGGCGCGTTCGGCAGGCGGCGCAATTTCTGACCGTCTGGGGGGGACTCGCGTCACGCTTATCAACTTTGTCCTGATGGCGATTTTCAGCGGTCTGCTGTTCCTGACATTACCTACTGGCGGCGTTGGCGGTAGCTTTATCGCGTTCTACGGGGTATTTCTGGCGCTGTTCCTGACGGCTGGGTTGGGGAGTGGTTCTACCTTCCAGATGATCTCCGTTATCTTCCGTAAACTGACGATGGACCGGGTAAAAGCGGAAGGCGGGTCGGACGAAAGAGCCATGCGTGAAGCGGCGACCGATACGGCGGCGGCGCTGGGCTTTATTTCCGCGATTGGCGCGATTGGCGGCTTTTTTATTCCGAAAGCGTTTGGTTCATCTTTAGCCTTAACCGGTTCGCCAGTCGGCGCGATGAAAGTCTTTCTTATTTTCTATATCGCCTGCGTCGTTATTACCTGGGCGGTATATGGACGTCATTCTAAAAATAAAAAGTAACTTTTGATTATCCTTTGCGCGGCGTTAGACCGCGCTTTTTTTTACCCGCATTTAGTTACAACATACTTATAGTCAAGAAGAGAGGCGCGACAGGGCTGACCACGCACATTTTTATCGGTCATCCAGGGGGATACCCCTTAATACCCACTTGTTGAAAATTTAACATTCATGTCGTGCGTAAATTTAATTTTATGTAATTAAATCAGTAATATATATAAATAAAACTCCTCCTCCAAAAGGAGTATGCAGGAGGTTTGCGCGCCATTTGCATCCCTGTCCGCCTTGATCGTTATCAATTCTCACGCCCATTCAGCGCGTTACCTTCGCCCTTAGTTAAGCAATGTCGATTTATCAGAGAGCCGTAAGGTTCCACACAGGAGAAACCCGATGAGTAAATTCCTGGACCGGTTTCGCTACTTCAAGCAGAAGGGCGAAACCTTTGCCGATGGGCACGGCCAGCTTCTCGAAACAAACCGGGACTGGGAGGACGGATACCGCCAACGTTGGCAGCATGACAAAATTGTGCGCTCAACCCATGGGGTGAACTGCACCGGTTCTTGTAGCTGGAAAATTTATGTCAAAAATGGTCTGGTGACCTGGGAAACACAGCAAACCGATTACCCGCGCACCCGTCCTGATATGCCAAACCATGAACCTCGCGGCTGCCCGCGCGGGGCAAGTTACTCCTGGTATCTCTACAGCGCTAACCGACTGAAATATCCGCTGATGCGCAAACGTCTGATGAAGATGTGGCGCGAGGCGAAAAAACTGCATCGCGATCCGGTAGAGGCATGGGCCTCCATCATTGAAGATGCCGATAAAGCCAAAAGCTTCAAACAGGCGCGTGGTCGTGGCGGCTTTGTTCGCTCCTCATGGCAGGAAGTGAACGAGCTGATCGCCGCTTCCAACGTGTACACCGTGAAAACCTATGGCCCTGACCGCGTCGCGGGCTTCTCACCCATCCCGGCGATGTCGATGGTCTCCTACGCTTCCGGCGCACGTTATCTTTCGCTGATTGGCGGTACCTGCCTGAGCTTCTACGACTGGTACTGCGACCTGCCGCCAGCCTCCCCGCAAACCTGGGGCGAGCAGACCGACGTGCCGGAATCCGCTGACTGGTACAATTCCAGCTATATTATCGCCTGGGGCTCTAACGTGCCGCAAACCCGTACGCCGGATGCCCACTTCTTTACCGAAGTACGTTACAAAGGCACTAAAACCGTCGCGGTGACGCCGGACTATGCCGAAATCGCCAAACTGTGCGATCTGTGGCTGGCACCGAAGCAGGGGACCGATGCGGCGATGGCGCTGGCGATGGGCCACGTCATGCTGCGCGAATTCCACCTCGACAACCCGCGCCAGTACTTCACCGATTATGTCCGTCGCTATACCGACATGCCAATGCTGGTGATGCTTGAAGAGCGTGATGGTTATTATGCCGCAGGTCGTATGCTGCGCGCTGCCGATCTCGTTGATTCGCTGGGGCAGGAAAATAACCCGGAATGGAAAACCGTCGCCATTAACAGCAACGGTGAAATGGTGGCGCCAAACGGTTCAATTGGTTTCCGCTGGGGCGAAAAAGGCAAATGGAACCTCGAACAGCGCGACGGGACTACCGGTGCAGAAACTGAATTGCAGCTCAGCTTGCTGGGCAGCCAGGATGAGATTGCTGACGTGGGCTTCCCGTATTTCGGCGGCGAGGGTTCAGAGTACTTTAATCATGTGGCGCTGGATAACGTCCTGCTGCATAAATTGCCGGTTAAACGTCTGCAACTGGCCGATGGTTCTTCAGCGTTAGTCACTACCGTGTATGACCTGACCATGGCGAACTATGGTCTGGAACGCGGCCTCAACGATGAAAATTGTGCCGCCAGTTATGATGATACCAAAGCGTATACGCCAGCATGGGCCGAGCAGATCACCGGCGTGCCGCGGGCGCAGATCATCCGTATCGCACGGGAGTTCGCCGATAACGCGGACAAAACGCACGGGCGTTCAATGATTATCGTTGGCGCCGGTCTGAACCACTGGTATCACCTCGATATGAACTATCGCGGGCTGATCAATATGTTGGTGTTCTGTGGTTGCGTTGGTCAGAGCGGCGGCGGTTGGGCGCACTACGTCGGCCAGGAAAAACTGCGTCCGCAGACCGGCTGGCAGCCGCTGGCGTTTGCCCTTGACTGGCAGCGTCCGGCGCGTCACATGAATAGCACCTCTTACTTCTATAACCACTCCAGCCAGTGGCGCTACGAGACGGTGACCGCCGAGGAGTTACTGTCGCCGATGGCGGACAAATCCCGCTATAGCGGTCATCTGATTGACTTCAATGTGCGCGCCGAGCGTATGGGCTGGTTGCCGTCGGCGCCGCAGTTAGGCACTAACCCGCTGTATATTGCGCGTGAAGCGGAAAAAGCCGGTATGACACCGGTAGATTATACCGTCAAATCCCTGAAAGAGGGTTCGATTCGCTTTGCCGCCGAGCAGCCGGAAAACGGTAAAAACCACCCGCGTAACCTGTTCATCTGGCGTTCTAACCTGCTTGGGTCTTCCGGTAAGGGCCATGAGTACATGCTGAAATATCTGCTGGGTACTGAGCATGGTATTCAGGGGCTGGATCTGGGTAAACAGGGCGGTGTGAAGCCGGAAGAAGTGGAGTGGCGTGACAATGGCCTGGACGGCAAACTGGATCTGGTGGTGACGCTGGACTTCCGCCTGTCGAGCACCTGCCTGTACTCCGATATCGTACTGCCGACCGCCACCTGGTATGAAAAAGACGATATGAATACCTCGGATATGCATCCGTTTATTCATCCGCTGTCTGCCGCCGTAGATCCGGCCTGGGAATCGAAAAGCGACTGGGAAATCTACAAAGGCATTGCGAAGAAATTCTCCGAAGTCTGTGTAGGTCACCTGGGTAAAGAGACTGACGTCGTGACGCTGCCGATCCAGCACGATTCTGCCGCTGAACTGGCGCAGCCGCTGGACGTGAAAGACTGGAAAAAAGGTGAATGCGACCTGATTCCAGGGAAAACCGCGCCGCACATCATGACCGTCGAGCGCGATTACCCAGCGACTTACGAACGCTTTACCTCTATCGGCCCGCTGATGGAGAAAATCGGCAACGGCGGGAAAGGGATTGTCTGGAACACGCAGAGCGAAATGGACTTGCTGCGTAAGCTCAATTACACCAAAGCGGACGGTCCGGCGAAAGGCCAGCCGATGCTCAACACGGCGATTGACGCGGCAGAGATGATCCTGACGTTAGCGCCGGAAACCAACGGTCAGGTGGCGGTGAAAGCCTGGGCGGCGCTGAGCGAGTTTACCGGTCGCGACCATACGCATCTGGCAACCAATAAAGAAGAAGAGAAAATCCGCTTCCGCGATATTCAGGCCCAGCCGCGCAAAATTATCTCCAGCCCGACCTGGTCTGGTCTGGAAGATGAGCACGTTTCTTATAACGCCGGTTATACCAACGTTCACGAGTTGATTCCATGGCGTACGCTGTCTGGCCGCCAACAGTTGTATCAGGATCACCAGTGGATGCGCGACTTCGGCGAAAGTTTGCTGGTGTATCGTCCACCGATCGACACCCGCTCGGTGAAAGAGGTGATGGGGCGTAAATCCAACGGTAATCCGGAGAAGGCGCTCAACTTCCTGACGCCGCACCAGAAATGGGGTATCCACTCGACCTACAGCGATAACCTGTTGATGCTGACCTTGTCGCGTGGCGGCCCGATTGTATGGATGAGCGAAACCGACGCCAAAGATCTGGGCATTGAAGATAACGACTGGATCGAAGTCTTCAACAGCAACGGCGCATTGACCGCACGCGCAGTGGTCAGCCAGCGTGTACCGGCGGGCATGACCATGATGTACCACGCGCAGGAACGTATCGTAAACCTGCCGGGGTCGGAAATTACCCAGCAGCGCGGCGGTATTCATAACTCGGTGACGCGCATTACGCCGAAACCGACCCATATGATCGGCGGCTATGCGCAGTTAGCCTACGGCTTTAACTACTACGGTACCGTCGGCTCCAACCGCGATGAGTTTGTGGTGGTACGTAAGATGAAGAACATTAACTGGTTGGATGGCGAAGGCAATGACCAGGTACAGGAGAGCGTAAAATGAAAATTCGTTCACAAGTCGGCATGGTGCTGAATCTCGATAAGTGCATCGGCTGTCATACCTGTTCAGTCACCTGTAAAAACGTCTGGACCAGTCGCGAAGGTATGGAATACGCGTGGTTCAACAACGTAGAAAGTAAGCCTGGCGTTGGTTTTCCGAATGACTGGGAAAATCAGGAAAAATGGAAAGGCGGCTGGATCCGCAAAATCAACGGCAAACTACAGCCGCGCATGGGCAACCGGGCGCTGCTGCTGGGTAAAATCTTCGCTAACCCGCATCTGCCAGGCATCGACGACTACTACGAGCCGTTTGATTTCGACTATCAGAATCTGCACACCGCGCCGGAAGGCAGCAAAGCGCAGCCGATTGCCCGTCCGCGCTCGCTGATTACCGGCCAGCGGATGGACAAAATTACCAGCGGGCCAAACTGGGAAGAGATTCTGGGCGGTGAGTTCGAAAAACGCGCCAAAGACCAGAACTTCGAAAACATGCAGAAGGCGATGTACGGCCAGTTCGAAAACACCTTCATGATGTACCTGCCGCGCTTGTGCGAGCACTGTCTCAACCCGGCGTGCGTGGCGACCTGCCCGAGCGGTGCTATCTACAAGCGTGAAGAAGATGGCATCGTGCTGATCGACCAGGACAAGTGCCGCGGCTGGCGGATGTGTATCACCGGTTGCCCGTACAAGAAAATTTACTTCAACTGGAAGAGCGGCAAGTCCGAGAAGTGCATCTTCTGCTACCCGCGTATCGAAGCTGGTCAGCCGACCGTTTGCTCCGAAACCTGCGTGGGCCGTATCCGTTATCTTGGCGTACTGCTGTATGACGCAGATGCCATTGAAAGCGCCGCCAGTACGGAAAACGAAAAAGATCTGTACCAGCGTCAACTGGACGTGTTCCTCGATCCGAACGATCCGGCTGTCATTGAACAGGCGCTGAAGGACGGCGTGCCGCAGAGCGTGATCGATGCGGCGCAGCAATCGCCAGTGTACAAAATGGCGATGGACTGGAAGCTGGCGCTGCCGCTGCATCCGGAATACCGCACGCTGCCGATGGTCTGGTACGTGCCGCCGCTGTCGCCGATTCAGTCTGCCGCCGACGCGGGTGAACTGGGCAGCAACGGTATTCTGCCGGATGTAGACAGTCTGCGTATCCCGGTTCAGTACCTGGCGAATCTGTTGACCGCTGGCGACACCCAGCCGGTACTGTTGGCACTGAAACGGATGCTGGCGATGCGTCACTACAAACGTGCGGAAACCGTAGACGGTAAAGTGGATACCCGCGCGCTGGAAGAGGTGGGTTTAAGCGAAGCCCAGGCGCAGGAAATGTATCGTTATCTGGCGATTGCCAACTATGAAGATCGTTTCGTGGTGCCGAGCAGCCATCGTGAACTGGCGCGTGACGCATTCCCGGAGAAAAGCGGTTGTGGCTTTACCTTCGGCGATGGTTGCCACGGGTCTGATACCAAATTCAATCTGTTCAACAGCCGCCGCATCGACGCTGTTGATGTGACCAGCAAAACGGAGCCGCACGCATGATTGAACTCGTCATTGTTTCGCGTCTGCTCGAGTACCCGGATGCAGCCCTGTGGCAGCATCAGCAGGAACTTTTCGATGCACTCGCGTCATCTGAGAACCTGGATAAAGAGGATGCCCAGGCTCTGGGCGTTTTCCTGCGCGATTTAACCGCGCAGGACATGCTGGATGTACAGGCCGCCTACAGTGAACTGTTTGACCGTGGTCGCGCCACATCGCTGCTGCTGTTTGAACATGTACACGGGGAATCCCGCGATCGCGGTCAGGCGATGGTTGACCTGATGGCACAGTATGAACAGCACGGTTTGCAGCTCGACAGCCGCGAACTTCCCGATCATCTGCCGCTGTATCTGGAATACCTTGCGCAATTGCCGAAAAGCGAAGCGTTAGGGGGATTACAGGATATCGCGCCGATTCTGGCGCTGCTAAGCGCACGTTTGCAACAGCGTGACAGCCGTTATGCGGTGCTGTTCGATCTGCTGTTAAAACTGGCGAATACCGTTATCGACAGCGATAAAGTGGCTGAAAAAATTGCGAATGAAGCACGTGATGATACCCCACAGGCTCTGGATGCGGTCTGGGAAGAAGAACAGGTGAAATTCTTCGCCGATCAGGGGTGTGGCGAGTCGGAGATCTCCGCTCACCAGCGTCGTTTTGCCGGTGCCGTGGCGCCGCAATATCTGAATATCACCACCGGAGGACAGCACTAATGCACTTCCTGAATATGTTCTTCTTTGATATCTACCCGTACATTGCCGGATCGGTATTTCTGATCGGTAGCTGGTTACGTTACGACTACGGCCAGTACACCTGGCGGGCGGCTTCCAGTCAGATGCTGGATCGCAAAGGAATGAACCTGGCGTCAAACCTGTTCCACATTGGGATTCTGGGTATTTTCGCCGGTCACTTCCTGGGCATGTTAACGCCGCACTGGATGTATGAAGCTTTTCTGCCGGTCGACGTGAAACAGAAGATGGCGATGATTGCCGGCGGCGCCTGCGGCGTGCTGACGCTGGTTGGCGGTATTTTACTGCTCAAGCGTCGCCTGTTTAGCCCACGTGTCCGCGCCACTACTACCGCCGCAGATATTTTGATTCTCTCATTGCTGGTGATTCAGTGCGCGCTGGGTCTGCTGACCATTCCGTTCTCCGCCCAGCATATGGACGGGAGTGAAATGATGAAGCTGGTCGGGTGGGCGCAGTCAGTTGTGACCTTCCACGGTGGCGCATCCGCACATCTGGACGGTGTAGCCTTTATCTTCCGTATGCACCTGGTACTGGGGATGACGCTGTTCCTGTTATTCCCATTCTCGCGCCTGGTGCATATCTGGAGCGTGCCGGTCGAGTACCTGACCCGCAAGTATCAGATTGTACGTGCGCGTCACTGATTGTGCATTGACAAGCTTAAGTCACTGTAATACTGAGATGTATTCAGCAATATAGCAGAAAAAATAGCACGGGCATGGAGGCTGACTTCCTGCCCGTTTTTTCGCACTTCTTGCCCATTTTTCCCTGCGTGAGCGGGGATAAGCACACGTTGAACCGCTCGGTGCCTTATTTTCGGCTGGGTAATATGACATTAATAAGCCCCAGAAGCCGATTTACGCGCTCCTGAATTGATGCAGGCATCAACAAGTGGAGCCGATAACCATAACGTGGATATATTTCTCTCATTGCCTCATATGTCCGTACCGCTTCCTCCCACGATTGTGTTCGTTCGTTATCCTGCTTATATATCGCTTTCCATGGCGGGAGAATAATAACGTCAGTGGCATAGCGAAATTGGTTAATAGCACGATGTAACCGGTTGGGTATTGGTTCGCCCACCAGCGTGAGATAGCCTGCAATATCCGGCAGCGCACGGTCGTAGAAGAGGGGACGATCGGACTGTTCGGCCTGATACCAGGCATTAATATCCATTGCCTGCATGGCTTCTGCAAATCGCGCCGGAGAACGCCACGGCAGCGCATCGCCGTTTATGTCCATTTGTTGTTTGATAACAGCACGCCCGGATTCGGGCTGACAGTGGAAACCACTTTTTTCCAGAGCCGTAATCAGCGTAGTTTTACCCGCGCTGGGCCCGCCAGTAATGATAATGCGTGAATTCATAGCAATAGCCTTTATGCATTTGTAGTGAGGAAATTGGGGGTAGGTGTTGAAAAAGATCTGAAGGCAGCGGTTTTCGGATGTGAATGACGTGATTTGGAATAGATGTGTTCAGCAGCGGATGACGGGGGAAGGATTACTCAGCGCTGCGCGCTTCGCCCTTCGGGTCGTTGCCTACGGCAACGCTTTCTCGCTGCGCTCGAATCGAACCTTAGTCGAAGCTTCTCATCCTTCCCCGTACGGAGAGATATGAGACAGTGTGCTTAACGGGGATAAGATACGCGACGAGAGTGATGGTGGTGGGGGAAGGATTACTCAGCGCTGCGCGCTTCGCCCTTCGGGTCGTTGCCTGCGGCAACGCTTTCTCGCTTTCGCTCGAATCGAACCTTAGTCGAAGCTTCTCATCCTTCCCCGTACGGAGAGATATGAGCACTGTGCTTAACGGGGATAAGATACGCGACGGAAGTGATGGTGGTGGGGGAAGGATTCGAACCTTCGAAGTCGATGACGGCAGATTTACAGTCTGCTCCCTTTGGCCGCTCGGGAACCCCACCAGGGGTAATTCAAATTGTAGGTAAAGCTTGAAGATGGTGGTGGGGGAAGGATTATTCGTCGCTTCGCTCCTCAACCTACGGGCCGTTGCCGTTGGCAACGTTCTC
>NZ_JAGEQL010000001.1:0-804716 GCF_017571995.1 Salmonella sp. 32031103-2018-00083-FB-01-SM-01 | reverse complement strand
TTCTCTCGCTTTCGCTCAAGTCGAACCTTAATCGAAGGTTCTCACCCTTCCCCGACAAGTGCAAACTTCTGCATTGCTCATCAAGTTAACTACATCGCTGTAGTGAATAATGGTGGTGGGGGAAGGATTATTCGTCGCTTCGCTCCTCAACCTACGGGCCGTTGCCGTTGGCAACGTTCTCTCGCTTTCGCTCAAGTCGAACCTTAATCGAAGGTTCTCACCCTTCCCCGACAAGTGCAAACTTCTGCATTGCTCATCAAGTTAACTACATCGCTGTAGTGAATAATGGTGGTGGGGGAAGGATTCGAACCTTCGAAGTCGATGACGGCAGATTTACAGTCTGCTCCCTTTGGCCGCTCGGGAACCCCACCACGGGGTAATGCTTAATACTGGCCTGCTTCCTTTCGGGAAGCGGGGCGCATCATATCAAATGACACGCCGCTGTAAAGCATTCCTTTGCCTGAAATGAACTGTTTGCGTACTTTTCATCCGTAACGGATTAAAGCTAATCAATTCATATTACTGACGATTAAAGAATAATCGTCCGATTGCCGTAAACAAAGACCCGCTGTGCCAGAACCTGATACAGCGCGCGGCTTAATACGTTTTTCTCAACGTCGCGCCCGGCACGCATCATATCTTCTGCGGTGTAAGTGTGATCGACGTGAATCACGTCCTGCATAATGATTGGGCCTTCATCCAGATTATCATTCACATAGTGCGCGGTAGCGCCGATGATTTTCACGCCGCGCTCATAGGCCTGATGATAAGGGCGCGCGCCGATAAATGCCGGCAGGAATGAGTGGTGGATATTGATAATTTTGTTCGGAAAGCGCGCCACAAAACCTGGCGTCAAAACACGCATATACTTGGCCAGCACCACATAGTCCGGTTGATGAGCATCAATGGCGTCCGCCATCTTCGTGTCATGCTCTTCACGCGTTAATCCCTCATGGCTGACCAGTTCGAAAGGAATCTCAAAACGTTCAACCAGCGAGCGTAACGTTTCATGGTTGCCAATGACCGCAGCGATTTCAACATCCAGCCCGCCATAGTTGGCTTTCATCAGCAGGTCGCCCAGACAATGCGCCTCTTTGGTAACCAGAATCACTACCCGACGGCGTCCGGCGGGATTGAGTTCACGAACAGAGCCTTCCGGTAAGGCGCTGTCCAGATCGGCCAGAAGAGTGGAATCATTGAAGATGCCTTCCAGCTCGGTCCGCATAAAAAAGCGTCCGGTGCGATGGTCCACAAATTCATTGTTTTGCACAATATTAAGCTCGTGCTTATAGCAAATGTTGGTAATCCGCGCGATAAGGCCTTTTTGGTCGGGACAAATAGTACGCAGAACTTTACGTTGTAGTGATTGCATTGCCGGAAAAATCCTGTTGAGAGTGTTTGTTGTATCGATACTGTCAGGCATCACTGGCCGCAGCACTTTTTAAATTTTTTGCCTGAACCGCACGGGCAGGGATCATTTCGACCCAACTGCGGGCGGGTACCGTCAATATAATACCACTGACCGTTTTCTTTGATAAAACGAGAGCGTTCGATAATCGCCCCGGTTTTCCCTTGTTCGGAAAAGCGCGCGATAAAACTAACATACCCTGTATTTTCTGCTTCTGACCAGGTATGTTCAAAAATAGTCAGGCCGAGCCACCTGGTATTGGCAAATCCGGCGATGATATCATCACGAAACGCGGCCGCATTGCAGGTTGGATGCCAGCTCTTAATTAAGTAATCTGCGTCTTTCATCACAAAAGCGCAGTAACGAGAGCGCATGAGATGTGACGGATCGGGTGCTACTCGTTCTCCGGACACAATACGACCACAACATAGGCTATACTCGTCAGCGCTACCACAGGGACAAGGCTGAGACACAATAATCTCCCTGAATATAAAAAACGGCGTTGAACGCCAGGGTGGCATTATGTTAACTGAGCAGTGGCGATGTTGCTACGTCTTGAAGCCAGGGGAAGTCGTTAAGTACGATGAGAAAAATGAAAATAGGGCTGGCGCTGGGATCTGGCGCAGCGAGAGGATGGTCTCATATTGGGGTCATCAAAGCCCTCAAGCAAACAGGCATTGATATTGATATCGTTGCGGGATGCTCAATAGGTTCACTGGTCGGCGCCGCGTATGCCTGTAATAAATTATCGGCGCTTGAACAGTGGGTATGTTCATTCCGCTACTGGGATGTTTTACGCCTGATGGATGTATCCTGGGGCAGAGGAGGGTTGCTTCGCGGCGAACGTGTATTTAATCACTATCGGGATATTATGCCCGTTACGGATTTTGACCACTGTTCAAGACGTTTTGGCGCGGTCGCGACGAATCTTAGCACGGGACGAGAGCTATGGTTTACTGAAGGCGATCTACACCTTGCCGTACGCGCGTCGTGCAGTATGCCAGGGCTGATGTCTCCGGTTGAACATAACGGTTACTGGCTGGTAGATGGCGCAGTCGTTAATCCGGTACCTGTTTCGTTAACCAGGGCGCTAGGGGCTGATATCGTTATTGCGGTAGATCTGCAACATGATGCCCACCTCATGCAGCAAGATTTGCTCTCTGTAAATGTCGGGAATATCAATGAAGAGAGCGATGATGCGCTGCCCTGGCATAAGCGTTTAAAAGAACGTTTCAGTAGCCTGACTTCACGCCGTGGCGTGAGTTCGCCTGGGGCAATGGAAATCATGACAACCTCCATTCAGGTGTTGGAAAATCGTCTTAAACGTAACCGTATGGCTGGCGATCCGCCTGATATTCTCATTCAACCATTCTGTCCGCAAATCTCTACGCTGGATTTTCATCGCGCCCATGCCGCTATTGCGGCGGGTCAGTTAGCCGTAGAGAAAAAGATGGACGAACTTATACCCTTGGTGCGTACCGACGTTTAATGTACCTTTTACGATCACTTAAGCAAATTCTGACAGGCGCAAGCGGCAATACCATGCCACTATTGATTAAAGCCAGTCAGGGGAGAGAACATGACGCAGCCATTGGTCGGAAAACAGATTCTTATTGTTGAAGACGAGCCTGTATTTCGCTCGCTTCTGGATTCGTGGTTTTCCTCTTTGGGAGCGACAACGGCATTGGCAGGCGACGGGGTGGATGCCCTGGAGTTGATGGGGCGTTTTACCCCTGATCTCATGATATGTGATATCGCTATGCCGAGAATGAACGGTCTCAAACTGGTAGAAAACTTACGTAATCGCGGAGACCAGACGCCTATTCTGGTTATTTCCGCAACAGAAAATATGGCGGATATCGCCAAAGCGTTACGCCTTGGGGTTGAAGATGTCTTGCTGAAGCCGGTAAAAGATCTCAACCGCTTGCGGGAAACCGTATTCGCTTGCTTATACCCTAATATGTTTAACTCGCGGGTTGAAGAAGAAGAACGCCTGTTTCGTGACTGGGATGCAATGGTGAGTAATCCGACCGCCGCAGCGCAATTGTTGCAGGAATTGCAGCCCCCGGTACAGCAGGTGATTTCTCATTGCCGCATTAATTACCGGCAGCTCGTCTCCGCCGATCAGCCTGGACTGGTGCTGGATATTGCGCCGCTATCTGATAACGAACTGGCATTTTATTGCCTGGATGTCACCCGGGCGGGCGATAACGGCGTGTTAGCCGCATTGTTGCTGCGGGCGCTATTTAACGGCTTATTGCAGGATCAGCTCGGCCAACAAAAGCACCGTTTACCGGAGTTAGGCGCGCTATTAAAACAGGTAAATCATCTGCTCAGACAAGCCAATTTACCTGGGCAATTCCCGCTATTTGTCGGCTACTATCACAGTGAGCTCAAAAATTTGATTCTCGTCTCCGCCGGATTGAACGCCACCTTAAATACGGGCGCTCATCAGGTTCAAATTAGCAGCGGCGTGCCGCTAGGAACATTGGGTAACGCCTACCTTAACCAATTAAGCCAGCGTTGCGACTCATGGCAGTGTCAAATATGGGGCGCAGGAGGGCGTCTGCGATTGATGTTGTCTGCGGAATGACCAAACGGAAGAGTGAGCGGAAATTGCTTTACCGGCCTTTCCCGACGAGTGTTACTATCTGCGGCAGATTTATAAGTATTTGTCTTAATTATACCAATATAAGTCCTTTTTGGACCTGAGGCTTGTTCTGGTACTGATATACTGGAACACGATACAGATTAATGAACACGTTCAATACATGAACAGTCCAGGAGAATTTTAAATGGCTGCCCTTAATTCGAAAGTCAAAAAAGCCGTTATCCCGGTCGCGGGATTGGGAACCAGGATGTTGCCAGCGACCAAAGCTATCCCGAAAGAGATGCTGCCGCTGGTTGATAAGCCATTAATTCAGTACGTCGTGAACGAATGTATCGCTGCTGGCATTACTGAAATCGTGCTTGTGACGCACTCGTCTAAAAACTCTATTGAAAACCACTTTGATACCAGTTTTGAGCTGGAAGCGATGCTGGAAAAACGCGTTAAGCGTCAGCTTCTGGAAGAGGTCCAGTCTATTTGCCCTCCGCATGTCACTATTATGCAGGTACGTCAAGGGCTGGCAAAAGGCCTGGGCCATGCCGTATTGTGCGCGCATCCCGTTGTCGGAAACGAACCTGTCGCTGTTATTCTGCCAGACGTTATTCTTGACGAATATGAGTCCGACCTGTCTCAGGATAACCTGGCTGAAATGATCCGCCGTTTCGACGAAACCGGCAATAGCCAGATTATGGTTGAGCCAGTAGAAGATGTGACTGCATACGGCGTGGTCGATTGTAAAGGCGTTGAGCTGGCACCGGGCGAAAGTGTGCCGATGGTTGGCGTGGTTGAAAAACCAAAAGCGGATGTCGCGCCGTCTAACCTTGCGATTGTCGGGCGTTATGTGTTGAGCGCGGATATCTGGGCGTTGCTGGCGAAAACCCCTCCGGGTGCCGGGGATGAAATTCAGTTGACCGATGCTATCGATATGCTGATCGAAAAAGAAACGGTTGAAGCCTACCACATGAAGGGTAAAAGCCATGACTGTGGTAATAAGTTAGGATATATGCAGGCATTCGTTGAATATGGCATCCGTCATAATTCGCTGGGTGCTGAATTTAAAGCCTGGCTTGAAGAAGAAATGGGTATTAAGAAGTAACGATACGTTATAAATTTTTTAACAGAAGCGCTGGTAAATCCGGCGCTTTTTTTATGCCCGGGGTCGTCAGCGGAGAACTCAGGCAAAAAAAATCCCGCCAGCGGCGGGATTTTAAGCATCCAGGAAGTAAATTATTCCTTGATCAGGAAATCTTCCAGTTGCTTACCTTGTTCTTCCATTGCTTTTTTGATTACAGCCGGTGTACGACCCTGGCCAGTCCAGGTTTTAGTTTCACCGTTTTCGTCAACATAGCTATATTTAGCCGGACGAGCTGCGCGTTTAGCTTTGGTGCCGGATTTAGCGGCAGCCATGCTATTCAGCAGTTCATTCGGGTCAATGCCGTCGGCAATTAACATTTCACGATACTGTTGCAGTTTACGAGTGCGTTCTTCCACTTCAGCAGCAGCAGCGCTTTCTTCTTCACGACGCTCATTAACGACAACTTCTAATTTTTCCAGCATTTCTTCAAGCGTTTCCAGAGTACATTCTCTTGCCTGCGCACGAAGAGTACGGATGTTGTTCAGAATTTTAAGTGCTTCGCTCATTGTAGTAATCTCAAACTTATATTGGGGTGGTTTGTTGAGCTAATAATAGAGCGATAAATTCAGTTGTGCAATAGCCAGGAATGTAAGGAATTCAAAATTACGCTTTATTAAGCACACGTTTTAATTATCTCAACTTAAATTTTCCTTGAGGCGCCGCACAAAAAAGAGCTTATTGGCAGGGGGGATACTCACCGTCTGTCGCTAAAAATTTAGGAGTCAGGTCACATTTTATCATGATGAAATACGATCTCATTGCTGAGATATCAATCTCTTGTATTAGATTTCCTTACAAGAAAACCCTATTACTTTGCACCGGGTATGAGTAACGGTAACAATAAGTACAAGGTTTTCATATTGGCGGGTGATGATAAGCATTGTTGATGAATTTTAACGGCATAATTTGTGAAGGAATGTGTATATACCCTTCATACTTCAAGTTGCTTATGTGTTGGCTACGCTCGCTCACCCCAGTCACATAGTTATCTATGCTCCTGGGGACTCACTCCCTTGCCGCCTTTAAGCAACTCGAATTATTTTGGGTATAGTGAGCGATGTTTGTACAATTCTTAATACTCACCGGAGCGCGAGCCGCGCCGTCGCGTCGGTAAATTATGGTACAATCCCGCCAATCTTTATTTCACTCAGGTGAGGTCCTGCGACCAATGGCACAGCTATATTTCTACTATTCGGCAATGAATGCGGGTAAGTCGACTGCACTGCTGCAATCTTCATACAATTATCAGGAACGCGGGATGCGTACCGTCGTATATACGGCGGAAATCGACGATCGTTTCGGCGCAGGCAAAGTCAGCTCTCGTATCGGTTTGTCGTCGCCGGCAAAATTGTTTAACCAAAATACATCCTTGTTTGAAGAGATTCGTGCCGAGAGCGCGCGGCAGACAATACATTGCGTGTTAGTCGACGAAAGCCAGTTTTTGACTCGCCAGCAGGTTTATCAATTATCCGAGGTTGTCGACAAATTAGATATTCCAGTACTCTGCTATGGGCTACGAACAGACTTTCGTGGGGAGCTCTTTGTCGGCAGCCAATACTTGCTGGCATGGTCAGATAAGCTGGTGGAATTAAAAACTATCTGTTTCTGCGGTCGTAAAGCCAGTATGGTTCTGCGACTTGATCAGGACGGCAGGCCTTATAACGAAGGCGAACAGGTGGTTATTGGCGGGAATGAACGCTACGTTTCAGTTTGCCGTAAGCATTATAAGGACGCGCTGGAGGAGGGCTCACTGACGGCGATTCAGGAGCGTCATCGGCACATATGATACCTGAGGTAAAGATCGGCTTATAAAACGCCCTGTAGCGCTTTGGAGGTCATTATTCAGGCCTCCTGACGAAGCGCGTGCCGTGAGCACGTAGGCCAGATGATCAGCATAGCGCCTTCAGGCATCAGGTAAACAGGTAAAACAAAAAAACGGCCTCAATTGAGGCCGTTATTGTCATGCTAAAGCAGATAACGAATTAAGCGGATTTTTTCGCTTTTTTCTCTGCTTTCGGTGCGGCAACGACGTCTTTCTTCGCTGCAACTTCACCTTCGGTGAAATCACGACCGTAGTAGGTATCCAGCAGAATCTGTTTCAGTTCGGAGATCAGCGGATAACGCGGGTTAGCGCCGGTGCACTGGTCATCGAAGGCATCTTCAGACAGTTTGTCAACGTGTGCCAGGAAGTCAGCTTCCTGCACGCCTGCTTCACGGATAGACTTAGGAATACCCAGCTCAGCTTTAATGCTTTCCAGCCATGCCAGCAGTTTTTCAATCTTAGCGGCGGTACGGTCGCCCGGCGCGCTCAGGCCCAGGTGGTCAGCAATTTCAGCGTAACGACGGCGTGCCTGCGGACGATCGTACTGGCTGAAAGCGGTCTGCTTGGTCGGGTTGTCATTCGCGTTGTAGCGGATAACGTTACAAATCAGCAGGGCGTTCGCCAGACCGTGCGGAATGTGGAACTGAGAGCCCAGTTTGTGCGCCATGGAGTGACATACACCGAGGAAGGCGTTGGCAAACGCGATACCGGCGATAGTCGCTGCACTGTGAACACGTTCACGCGCAACCGGGTTTTTAGACCCTTCGTGGTAAGACGCCGGCAGGTTTTCTTTCAGCAGTTTCAGAGCCTGCAGAGCCTGACCGTCAGAGAACTCAGAAGCCAGTACGGAAACGTAAGCTTCCAGGGCGTGAGTTACCGCATCCAGACCACCGAACGCACACAGGGACTTCGGCATATCCATCACCAGGTTGGCATCGACAATCGCCATATCCGGGGTCAGGGCGTAGTCAGCCAGCGGATATTTCTGACCGGTTGCATCGTCGGTCACAACCGCAAACGGTGTGACTTCAGAACCGGTACCGGAAGTGGTGGTGACGGCGATCATTTTCGCTTTCACGCCCATTTTCGGGAACTTGTAGATACGTTTACGGATGTCCATAAAGCGCAGCGCCAGTTCTTCGAAGTGAGTTTCCGGATGTTCGTACATGACCCACATGATTTTCGCCGCGTCCATCGGGGAACCACCGCCCAGCGCGATGATCACGTCCGGTTTGAAGGAGTTAGCCAGCTCAGCGCCTTTGCGAACAACGGAAAGCGTCGGGTCGGCTTCAACTTCGAAGAAGACTTCGGTTTCAACGCCAGCCGCTTTCAGCACAGAGGTGATCTGGTCTGCGTAGCCGTTGTTGAACAGGAAGCGGTCAGTCACGATGAGCGCACGTTTGTGGCCATCAGTAATCACTTCATCCAGCGCGATGGGCAGAGAGCCACGGCGGAAGTAGATAGATTTCGGAAGTTTGTGCCACAACATGTTTTCAGCTCGCTTAGCAACGGTTTTCTTGTTGATCAGGTGTTTCGGACCAACGTTTTCAGAGATGGAGTTACCACCCCAGGAACCACAACCCAACGTCAGGGAAGGTGCGAGTTTGAAGTTGTACAGATCACCGATACCACCCTGAGAGGCCGGGGTGTTGATCAGGATACGCGCGGTTTTCATCATCTGACCGAAGTAAGCAACGCGTTCTGGCTGGTTATCCTGGTCAGTGTACAGGCAGGAGGTGTGACCGATACCGCCCATAGCGACCAGTTTTTCTGCTTTTTCTACCGCTTCTTCGAAATCTTTCGCACGATACATCGCCAGAGTCGGAGACAGTTTTTCGTGTGCGAACGGTTCGCTTTCATCAACGACCGTAACTTCACCGATCAGAATCTTGGTGGTTTCTGGTACGGAGAAGCCTGCCAGTTCAGCGATTTTGTAGGCTGGCTGACCAACGATAGCGGCGTTCAGAGCGCCATTTTTCAGGATAACGTTTTGAACCGCTTTCAGTTCCTGGCCCTGCAGCATGTAGCCGCCGTGGCTGGCGAAACGTTCGCGAACGGCATCATAGACGGAATCAACAACGACAACAGACTGTTCAGAAGCACAGATTACGCCGTTATCGAAGGTTTTAGACATCAGAACAGACGCCACAGCGCGTTTGATATCAGCGGTTTCATCAATGACAACCGGGGTGTTGCCTGCGCCTACGCCGATAGCAGGTTTACCGGAGCTGTATGCTGCTTTAACCATGCCTGGACCGCCCGTCGCAAGGATCAGGTTAATATCCGGGTGGTGCATCAGCGCATTAGACAGTTCTACGGAAGGTTGATCGATCCAGCCAATCAGATCTTTCGGCGCGCCGGCAGCGATAGCCGCTTGCAGAACGATGTCTGCCGCTTTGTTGGTTGCTTCTTTAGCGCGCGGATGCGGAGAAAAGATGATGGCGTTACGGGTCTTCAGGCTAATCAGCGATTTGAAGATCGCGGTAGAGGTCGGGTTAGTGGTTGGAACGATACCGCAAATAATGCCGATAGGTTCAGCAATGGTGATGGTCCCGAAGGTGTCGTCTTCAGACAGCACGCCGCAGGTTTTTTCATCTTTATAAGCGTTGTAAATATATTCAGAAGCGAAGTGGTTTTTAATCACTTTGTCTTCGATGATACCCATACCGGATTCGGCGACGGCCATTTTGGCCAGCGGAATGCGGGCATCAGCGGCTGCCAGAGCGGCGGCACGGAAGATTTTGTCGACCTGTTCTTGAGTGAAACTGGCATATTCACGCTGGGCTTTTTTTACACGCTCTACGAGTGCGTTAAGTTCAGCGACATTAGTAACAGCCATAATGCTCTCCTGATAATGTTAAACTTTTTTAGTAAATCATCTGCGCGATACGTGAGTATAGACAGATCGACGATACTTTGTATAAATGCCTGAAATTCAGGTGGTTACTTAACGTCCGTTTCGCTCTGATTTACTAAAAGAGCTTCTGCGTTAGTATCATTTAACTCTAACGCGTTACGTCCAGGTGGCGTAAGCAAGATTACTCACTTCTGAGTAGCGATTGTGTGATCTAAATCAAGATTACGCAAAGCTGACACCTTTCAGCAGGCCATTTTAGCCTTTTATGTAAATTGTTAAGAAATCGTTGTCATGAAGAGTAAGTGGATTAGCATAACGAGTACATATAAATAACAGCGATGAATGGATGAAATTAGGTGTAGATAAGAGGTGAACTATGCGAATAAAAGGCGTATCTTCTGCGCGTTTTGATCATTAACGAACATTGACTTCATCCGGCTAACGCTTCGGAGCTAACCGTGATTCAACCGCTTTTTGATTTTCCTGTTTACTTTAAGTTCTTTATCGGGCTCTTTGCGCTAGTTAACCCGGTGGGGATTATCCCCGTTTTCATCAGCATGACCAGCTACCAGACGGCCACGGCGCGTAATAAAACTAACCTCACCGCGAATCTGTCGGTTGCGATTATCTTGTGGAGTTCCTTATTCCTCGGCGATGGCATCCTGCAACTCTTTGGTATTTCTATTGATTCGTTCAGAATTGCGGGCGGTATCCTGGTTGTCACCATTGCAATGTCGATGATCAGCGGGAAGCTGGGGGAAGATAAACAAAACAAGCAAGAAAAGTCAGAGACGGCCATACGCGAGAGCATTGGCGTTGTGCCGTTAGCGCTGCCGTTAATGGCAGGGCCAGGGGCGATTAGCTCCACTATCGTCTGGGGGACGCGTTATCACAGCATCGCGCATTTGCTTGGTTTTTCAGTTGCCATTGCGCTTTTTGCGCTTTGCTGCTGGGGCGTGTTCCGTATGGCGCCGTGGCTGGTTCGTTTGCTGGGGCAAACCGGTATCAACGTTATTACCCGAATCATGGGGTTGTTGTTAATGGCGCTCGGCATCGAATTTATTGTCACAGGAATAAAAGGCATTTTCCCCGGCTTGCTCAACTAAACTCCCACCTGTTGATTTACAGGCGGCGCCCTAAGGGGCCGCCTTGTGACATTTCCAGTGACATTCCCACGTAACACTTCTTACTTTGATAAGCATTCAGCGTTTAAATGATAAAAAATACTAATATAATCTAACGATATTTATTTTTATTAATCAAACTATTACCAACATTACTGAGTCCGTGAGAAGCGGTAGGTCTGTTATTTTATTCACACCATACTCTGGGGCTTGATGAAGGATTATTGAAATGTTATTAGTTGTTTCAGCTCCATCGTAGATGAATGTGCTAAATAATGAGCATTTGTTAAATTTGTGTGTGTTTTCTGGCGAAGGCATGATCTACGATGTGACAGTGAGATGATCTTCTTTCAAATTATTGATTATAAAGAATAAATTAAAGCTTTTTAACATTCTTGAACTGTTTTTCTGGGCAGGAAATTTTCCATAAAAGAGAATTGGTTAACAAAATTGTAAAATGAATTGGCGGTTCAGAAACGCATTTGATACTTTTCGGCCAAACATTTTGCAGAAGATTTCACATTGTTGATAACTATTTTCATTTACATGGTTGTCAGAAATAACGTGCGACGTGGGCAGGTACGTCGTATACCGAATCGACGAAAGGCGATCGAACGAATCGTCAGAATAAATAAAGTCGGTGATAGCAAAAGCAGTGACAGACCTGGCAGTACACCACCAGTGCTGTACAGGAGCCCTGACGGGATTAAACAGGCTGGTAAAAACCAGTAATTATAATGAGTGGAGTACAAACACAATGTCTAACATCACGAAAAAAAGTTTGATTGCAGCGGGAATACTCACTGCGCTCATCGCCGCCAGCGCCGCGACTGCGGCAGACGTGCCCGCCGGCGTTCAGTTAGCCGACAAGCAAACGTTGGTACGTAATAACGGATCAGAAGTGCAGTCTCTCGACCCGCATAAAATTGAAGGCGTGCCGGAATCGAACGTCAGCCGTGATCTCTTTGAAGGCTTATTAATTAGTGATGTCGAGGGGCATCCTTCACCGGGCGTCGCGGAAAAATGGGAGAATAAAGATTTTAAAGTCTGGACATTCCATCTACGTGAAAATGCGAAATGGTCAGATGGTACGCCTGTCACCGCCCATGATTTCGTTTATAGCTGGCAACGCCTGGCCGATCCTAATACGGCATCGCCGTACGCCAGCTATCTGCAATACGGTCATATCGCTAATATCGATGACATTATCGCCGGTAAAAAACCCGCCACCGATCTGGGGGTAAAAGCGCTTGATGATCACACCTTTGAAGTGACCTTAAGTGAGCCGGTGCCTTATTTCTACAAATTGTTGGTCCATCCTTCAGTGTCTCCTGTACCGAAATCAGCGGTCGAAAAATTTGGCGATAAATGGACGCAACCGGCCAATATTGTCACTAACGGCGCTTATAAGTTAAAAAACTGGGTGGTGAACGAACGTATCGTGCTGGAGCGTAACCCGCAATACTGGGATAACGCCAAAACCGTCATCAATCAGGTAACTTATTTGCCTATCTCTTCGGAGGTGACGGATGTCAACCGCTACCGCAGCGGCGAGATCGATATGACTTATAACAATATGCCGATCGAATTATTCCAGAAACTGAAAAAAGAGATCCCGAATGAAGTTCGCGTAGACCCTTATTTGTGTACCTATTATTACGAAATTAATAATCAAAAAGCGCCATTTAACGATGTCCGCGTGCGTACCGCGCTGAAACTGGCGTTAGATCGCGACATTATTGTTAATAAGGTTAAAAATCAGGGCGATTTACCCGCTTATAGCTACACGCCGCCGTATACCGATGGCGCAAAACTGGTAGAGCCTGAGTGGTTCAAATGGCCCCAGCAAAAGCGTAATGAAGAAGCGAAGAAATTGTTGGCTGAAGCCGGCTTTACGGCGGATAAGCCCTTAACATTCGACCTGCTGTATAACACCTCCGATCTGCATAAAAAACTGGCCATTGCCGTGGCGTCTATCTGGAAGAAAAATCTGGGCGTCAATGTGAATCTGGAGAATCAGGAATGGAAGACCTTCCTGGACACCCGTCATCAGGGCACCTTTGATGTCGCCAGAGCCGGGTGGTGCGCAGATTATAATGAACCGACCTCGTTCCTGAATACCATGTTGTCCGACAGTTCAAATAACACCGCGCATTATAAGAGCCCGGCGTTTGATAAGCTGATTGCCGACACGCTGAAAGTGGCGGACGATACGCAGCGCAGCGAACTCTACGCTAAAGCGGAGCAGCAGTTAGATAAAGACTCGGCTATTGTGCCGGTGTATTACTACGTTAACGCGCGCCTGGTGAAACCCTGGGTGGGCGGGTATATCGGTAAAGACCCGCTGGATAATATTTATGTGAAAAACTTATATATTATCAAACATTAATGGCAAGACATGGGACAACTGCGGTTGTCCCATGGTGTCTTTTTTCATCGCACTATAACGTTCCCTGGCGGATCTGTTTGTCACGTCCGGGAAGTAAAGGCACAGGCCAGAAGGTACGGGCAATGTTGAAATTTATTTTACGCCGCTGTCTGGAAGCGATTCCGACGCTGTTTATTCTTATTACCATCTCTTTCTTTATGATGCGCCTCGCGCCGGGGAGTCCTTTTACCGGCGAGCGCGCATTGCCGCCGGAAGTGCTGGCCAATATTGAAGCAAAATATCATCTGAACGATCCTATCATGACGCAGTACTTCAGCTACCTGAAGCAGCTGGCGCATGGCGATTTTGGACCATCGTTTAAATACAAAGATTACACGGTCAACGATCTGGTTGCCGCCAGCTTCCCCGTTTCGGCGAAACTTGGCGCCGCCGCTTTTTTACTGGCGGTCATTATTGGTGTCAGCGCTGGCGTGATTGCCGCGCTAAAGCAAAATACGCGATGGGATTATACGGTGATGGGATTTGCCATGACCGGCGTCGTTATCCC
The DNA here is from genome assembly GCF_017571995.1 of Salmonella sp. 32031103-2018-00083-FB-01-SM-01. Taxonomy (NCBI): domain Bacteria; kingdom Pseudomonadati; phylum Pseudomonadota; class Gammaproteobacteria; order Enterobacterales; family Enterobacteriaceae; genus Salmonella; species Salmonella sp. 32031103-2018-00083-FB-01-SM-01. The sequence goes on along the minus strand of NZ_JAGEQL010000001.1, from coordinate 790,826 downwards.
CAGTTTTGTGGTAGCGCCGCTACTGGTGATGGTCTTTGCGATAACCTTGCAATGGCTGCCTGGCGGCGGCTGGAACGGCGGGGCGTTAAAATTTATGATCCTGCCGATGGTCGCGCTTTCACTGGCCTATATTGCCAGCATCGCTCGTATTACGCGCGGCTCAATGATTGAAGTTCTGCATTCGAACTTTATTCGTACCGCGCGGGCAAAAGGATTACCGATGCGCAGAATCATCTTCCGCCATGCGTTAAAACCTGCGCTGCTGCCGGTTTTATCCTATATGGGGCCAGCCTTTGTCGGCATTATTACCGGCTCAATGGTGATTGAAACTATTTATGGCTTACCGGGCATTGGGCAGCTTTTCGTTAATGGCGCGCTCAACCGCGATTACTCGCTGGTGTTAAGTTTGACCATTTTAGTCGGGGCTCTGACCATATTGTTTAACGCCATTGTCGATGTGCTCTATGCCGTTATCGACCCGAAAATTCGCTATTGATACTGGAGCTCGCGATGATGTTAAGTAAGAAAAACAGCGAGACGCTGGAAAATTTCAGTGAAAAGCTGGAGGTGGAAGGTCGCAGCCTTTGGCAAGATGCCCGTCGGCGCTTTATGCATAACCGTGCGGCGGTGGCCAGTCTTATTGTCCTGTTTCTGATAGCCTTATTCGTGACAGTGGCTCCTATGCTGTCGCAATTTACCTATTTCGATACCGACTGGGGCATGATGTCCAGCGCGCCGGATATGGCGTCCGGTCACTATTTCGGCACTGACTCTTCCGGGCGCGATCTGTTGGTGCGCGTTGCCATCGGCGGGCGTATCTCATTGATGGTCGGGATTGCCGCCGCGCTGGTGGCGGTCATTGTTGGAACGCTGTATGGCTCGCTGTCCGGCTATCTGGGCGGCAAAATTGATTCTGTGATGATGCGGTTGTTGGAGATCCTCAACTCGTTCCCGTTTATGTTCTTTGTGATTTTGCTGGTGACGTTTTTTGGGCAGAACATTCTGTTGATTTTCGTCGCCATCGGCATGGTCTCCTGGCTTGATATGGCGCGTATCGTGCGTGGCCAAACCCTAAGTCTTAAACGTAAAGAGTTCATCGAAGCCGCGCAGGTGGGTGGTGTGTCGACCGCCAGCATTGTGATCCGCCATATTGTGCCTAACGTCCTGGGCGTAGTGGTAGTGTATGCATCGTTGCTGGTGCCCAGCATGATTCTGTTTGAGTCTTTCCTCAGTTTCCTGGGGCTTGGGACGCAGGAACCGTTAAGCAGTTGGGGAGCGTTGTTGAGCGATGGCGCAAATTCAATGGAAGTCTCACCGTGGCTGCTGCTGTTTCCGGCTGGCTTTCTCGTGGTGACGTTATTCTGTTTTAACTTTATTGGCGATGGCCTGCGTGATGCCCTCGACCCGAAAGATCGTTAAGGAGTACAGCCATGAGCTTATCAGAAACCGCAACTCAGGCGCCGCAATCGGCGAATGTACTGCTGGAGATAAACGATCTTCGTGTTACGTTCGCTACGCCTGATGGTGATGTGACGGCGGTCAACGATCTGAACTTTACGCTTCGCGCTGGAGAAACGTTAGGTATTGTTGGCGAGTCTGGATCGGGGAAATCGCAAACGGCGTTCGCATTAATGGGACTGCTGGCGACGAATGGTCGAATCGGCGGTTCCGCGACCTTTAACGGACGTGAAATTCTTAATCTACCTGAGCGCGAACTGAATACGCTGCGCGCAGAACAGATTTCGATGATTTTTCAGGACCCGATGACCTCGCTAAATCCTTATATGCGCGTTGGGGAGCAGTTAATGGAAGTCCTGATGCTGCATAAAGGAATGAGCAAAGCGGAAGCTTTTGAAGAGTCCGTCAGAATGCTGGATGCCGTAAAAATGCCGGAAGCGCGCAAACGGATGAAAATGTACCCGCACGAATTTTCCGGCGGAATGCGTCAACGTGTGATGATTGCGATGGCGCTGTTGTGCAGGCCGAAACTGCTTATTGCCGATGAGCCTACCACCGCGCTTGATGTTACCGTGCAGGCGCAGATTATGACCTTGCTTAATGAGCTAAAGCGCGAATTTAATACCGCCATTATCATGATTACCCACGATCTGGGTGTGGTCGCGGGTATTTGCGATAAGGTCCTGGTAATGTATGCCGGGCGTACCATGGAATACGGTAAGGCGCGCGATGTCTTTTATCAGCCCGTTCATCCGTATTCGATAGGCCTGCTTAATGCGGTGCCGCGTCTGGATAGCGAGGGGGCGGAAATGCTGACGATTCCGGGCAATCCTCCCAATTTATTGCGTTTGCCTAAAGGGTGTCCGTTCCAGCCGCGTTGTCCTCATGCGATGGAGATCTGCAATAATGCGCCGCCACTTGAAGCGTTCAGTCCTGGTCGCTTGCGCGCCTGTTTTAAACCGGTGGAGGAACTGCTATGAATGCTGTGATTGAACAACGTAAAGTTCTCCTCGAAATCGCCGATCTAAAAGTACATTTTGATATCAAAGAAGGGAAGCAGTGGTTCTGGCAACCGCCGAAAACTCTGAAAGCGGTGGACGGCGTTACGCTACGCCTGTATGAAGGCGAAACGCTGGGCGTGGTGGGGGAATCCGGCTGCGGCAAGTCGACGTTTGCGCGCGCCATTATTGGTCTGGTGAAGGCGACAGACGGTAAAGTCGCCTGGCTGGGAAAAGATCTGCTGGGCATGAAAGCGGATGAGTGGCGCGAGGTGCGCAGCGATATCCAGATGATTTTCCAGGACCCGCTGGCGTCACTCAACCCGCGAATGACGATTGGCGAAATTATCGCTGAACCGCTGCGCACTTATCATCCTAAACTTTCGCGCCAGGACGTGCGTGACCGCGTGAAAGCCATGATGCTGAAAGTGGGGCTGCTGCCGAATCTCATTAACCGTTATCCCCATGAATTTTCCGGGGGGCAGTGCCAGCGCATCGGTATCGCCCGGGCGTTGATCCTGGAACCTAAGCTTATTATTTGCGATGAGCCGGTGTCGGCGCTGGACGTTTCTATTCAGGCGCAGGTGGTGAATTTGCTCCAGCAGTTACAGCGAGAGATGGGGCTGTCGTTGATTTTTATTGCGCACGATCTGGCGGTCGTAAAGCACATATCCGATCGTGTCCTGGTGATGTATCTCGGTCATGCGGTAGAATTGGGCACCTATGATGAGGTGTACCATAACCCACTGCATCCTTATACCAAAGCGCTGATGTCGGCGGTACCGATTCCCGATCCCGATCTGGAGCGAAATAAGAAGATACAATTGCTGGAGGGCGAATTACCTTCGCCCATTAACCCGCCTTCCGGCTGCGTGTTCCGTACACGCTGTCCGCTAGCCGGGCCAGAATGCGCGCAAACGCGACCGGTGCTGGAAGGGAGTTTTCGCCATGCCGTTTCCTGCCTTAAAGTAGACCCGTTATAATCGCAAGGGCTGACAATTCGTCAGCCCTTCTTTTAGGTGAGGTTACCGTGTCACTTTCTTTGTCGTCGGTTCGCCGTCGTCTTTATCATAATCTGTTCGATTTGACTACGCGCTCAGGTCGCCGTTTTGAAGGGTTATGCGCGCTGTTTGCGCTGCTTAGCGTACTGGTCATTTTTGTTGAATCAGGCGTAGGAACGGAATATCACCTGACATTTGATGAATGGCATATTTTTGTCTGGCTGGAGCTCTGCGTTACCCTGATATTTACCGGTGAATACTTGCTCAGACTGTTTAGCTGGCCCGACCCGACAAAATACGTTTTTAGTTTTTGGGGATTTATTGATCTGGTGACGATTTTGCCGCTGTACGTCATGTGGCTGTGGCCGGAAATTAGCCTGAACTATATGTTTGCCTGGCGTGCTATGCGAGCGATTCGCGTGCTGCGTATTCTTAAACTGCTACGCTTTATGCCATCTCTGCGCGTATTCTGGAGCGCCATTATTAGCGCGCGTCATCAGCTTATTCTGTTCTATTCATTTATTGCGATCGTGATGATTATTTTCGGTGCCCTGATGTATCTTATTGAAGGACCGAAATATGGCTTCACGACGCTTAATGCCTCGGTGTATTGGGCGATAGTGACAGTCACAACCGTGGGGTACGGTGATATTACGCCGCATACGCCGCTGGGACATATTGTCGCGTCGGTGCTTATTTTGATTGGTTATTCGGTGATTGCGATTCCTACAGGACTGATTACCACGCACATGAGCAGCGCGTTTCAAAAACGTCACTGGCAGCGAAAATGTCCGCAGTGCCAGCAAAGCCAGCATGAACATAGCGCGCAATATTGTAACCGATGCGGCAGTAAGCTACCGGATTAAACAGGCTTGCCGGAGGGCGCAATCAAACGCCATCCGGCCTGAACCGCTTATTCGCGCCAGAGAATATGGCACAGCTTGTGGTCCTTTTCCCGGCACAGCAGAACGCGGGCAAAAATGTCGTTAATTTCGCCGTCTTCGGTATCCGCCAGGCCAATCACCACCTCGGCAAAAAAGTCTGGATTCAGGTCAAAATCGACGTGCTCTTGCCAGTCTTCAGCGGGATCAAACAACTCCGCGCCGCCGCGCTCCTCGAATTGCAAATTGAACAGAATGATATCAGCCGGATCAAGATTATCCGCCGCCAGCTCAAGAAAAATATCGTAAGCCTGCTCAAGCGTTTCGTCTTCAGTCAGGCGATTGTTCAGATCCATTTCCATAGTGACTACCTGTTTACTCATGTTGGTCACGTTTTACAGCAATGGACTAAAGAAGTAAAACAATCGCTCGGTAATACGCTGCCATAACGGACGTTTTACCCACAAACGCGCATCTAACAGGCGGGAGCGCGAAATATAATCGTCCTGTACCGCAGCCAGATCGGCGCCGAAACCCGTATCATCAATGACCAGCGTAATCTCGAAATTAAGCCACAGGCTACGCATGTCGAGATTCACGGTACCGACCAGGCTCAGTTCGCCATCGACCAGTACGCTTTTGGTATGCAACAGCCCGCCTTCGAACTGATAGATTTTCACGCCCGCCGCCAGTAACTCGCTGAAAAAGGCGCGACTGGCCCAGCCGACGAGCAGTGAATCATTTTTACGGGGCAGGATAATACTGACATCCACGCCGCGCTGCGCAGCGGTACAAATGGCGTGCAGCAGATCGTCGCTGGGGACGAAATATGGCGTGGTCATAATTAAATATTCGCGCGCAGCATAGGTGGCGGTTAATAGTGCCTGGTGAATGAGATCCTCCGGAAAACCAGGACCGGAAGCAATGGTATGAATGGTATGCCCGCTGGCCTGCTCAAACGGCATAATATTCACATCCGGCGGGGGAGGCAGAATGCGTTTACCCGTCTCAATTTCCCAATCGCAGGAGTAAACAATCCCCATTGCTGTCGCCACGGGGCCCTCCATCCGCGCCATTAAATCGACCCATTGCCCAACGCCGGCATCCTGTTTGAAAAAACGCGGGTCCACCATATTCATACTGCCGGTATAGGCGATGTAATTGTCAATCATCACCATTTTACGGTGCTGGCGAAGATCCATACGGCGTAAAAAGACGCGCATCAGATTCACCTTCAGCGCCTCTACGACTTCAATGCCAGCGTTACGCATCATGGCCGCCCAGGGGCTGCGGAAGAAAGCGACGCTACCCGCGGAGTCCAGCATAAGCCGGCAGTGGATGCCGCGGCGGGCGGCGGCCATTAACGATTCAGCGACCTGATCCGCCATGCCGCCTGGCTGCCAGATGTAAAACACCATTTCGATATTATGCCGCGCCAGTTGGATATCGCGAATAAGCGCCTGCATGACATCATCGGAGTCGGTAAGCAATTGCAACTGGTTGCCTTTGACGCCCGCAATCCCCTGACGTCGTTCGCACAGCTTAAACAAGGACGATGCGACGCTACTGTTTTCTTGCGCGAAAATGTGTTTGCAGGCTTTGAGGTCATTCAACCATTTGGCGGTAGACGGCCACATGGCGCGGGCACGCTCGGCGCGACGTTTGCCTAAATGCAATTCGCCCACGGACAAATAGGCGATGATCCCGACCAGTGGAAGGATATAGATGATTAATAACCAGGCCATTGCGGAGGGAACTGCGCGCCGTTTCATTAGAATACGTAATGTGACGCCGGCAATGAGAACCCAGTATCCCAAAATGACCAGCCAACTCACCACGGTGTAGAAGGTTGTCATAACTTTAAAAATCCTTTAGAAAGCGTGTTGTTAAGAGTTTACGCGTCAGGATTCACATGGCAAATAAAAACACGGGAAAAGCGCTGGTCTGCATCCGGCGAGGGGGTATAATGGCGCTTCTGTTACAGTGAGAGTCGTAAACATGAAGCGTAGTAGAACGGAAGTGGGGCGCTGGCGAATGCTACGTCAGGCGAGCCGCCGTAAAGCGCGTTGGCTTGAAGGGCAATCACGCCGTAATATGCGTATCCATACCATCAGGAAATGCATCTTTAATCGTCAGCGTAATTCATTACTCTTTGCGATTCACGGTGTGTGAGCCAGAAAGGGCACCGTATGCGGTGCCCAACAGGCCATCCTTTTCAAAAGATCTTCTTATATGGTTTGACCGAAACCTGTGCATAGACGCCCGCTGCGACGTAGGGGTCCGCATCAGCCCAGGATTGCGCCGCTTCTAAAGATTCAAATTCAGCAATCACCGTTGACCCGGTAAATCCGGCTACCCCAGGATCGTTACTGTCCACTGCGGGCATCGGCCCGGCAGTTAATAATCGCCCTTCATCATGTAGAAGTTGCAGGCGCGCCAGATGCGCGGGCCGTACCGAGAGGCGTTTTTCAAGCGAGTTGGCATTATCCTGAGCGTAAATAACATACAGCACGGGTAGAGCTCCTTAATCGGCAAAAGTTGCTGATTACGTTATTGGAAAGGGCATTTAACTGCAATGTAAAGATACCGACTTTGTTAAACATGCACATTTTGTGTGGTGTTTTTGTGCGATATCATCTTTTAAATGCCGCTATCGGCAATGCCTTATTGAATATGATTGCTATTTGCATTTAAAATTCAGCTCTGGTTTTTCAACTGAAACGATTATGACTTCAATGACCCTTGATTTACCTCGTCGCTTTCCCTGGCCGACACTCCTTTCCGTAGGCATTCATGGTGCTGTAGTGGCAGGTTTGCTCTATACCTCGGTACATCAGGTTATTGAATTGCCTGCGCCAGCGCAGCCTATCACGGTGACAATGGTTTCACCCGCTGACCTGGAGCCGCCCCAGGCGGTTCAGCCGCCGCCGGAGCCAGTGGTTGAACCCGAACCGGAGCCAGAGCCGATCCCTGAACCGCCTAAAGAAGCGCCCGTGGTGATTGAGAAACCCAAACCTAAGCCAAAACCCAAGCCAAAACCGAAACCGGAACCGGTGAAAAAGGTTGAAGAGCAGCCGAAGCGCGAAGTCAAACCGGCTGCGCCGCGTCCTGCCTCACCGTTTGAAAATAGCGCCCCGGCGCGGCCAACAAGCAGCACCGCGTCGGCGACCAGCAAGCCGGCGGTGAGCGTGCCCACTGGGCCTCGCGCTCTGAGCCGTAACCAGCCGCAGTATCCGGCGCGAGCACAGGCGTTACGTATTGAAGGCCGCGTAAAGGTGAAGTTTGACGTGACCTCTGCTGGGCGAGTGGAAAATGTACAGATTCTGTCCGCGCAGCCGGCCAATATGTTTGAGCGTGAAGTTAAGAATGCGATGCGCAAATGGCGCTATGAAGCAGGCAAGCCGGGTTCCGGGCTGGTGGTCAATATTATCTTCCGTCTGAACGGTACGGCGCAGATTGAGTAATCTCTGGCGCCGCCAGTAGGAATATTACCATCACCTGCTGGCGGCGTAAGCGGGTATACTTAACCCTGAACCGGGAGCGGGCGAGGTTTACCGTCCGGATCGACGGCAACATAAATAAACAGCGCCTCGGTGGCCTTGTAGCGCTGTCCAATCGGTTCTGACGCGACTTTTTTCACCCAGACTTCAATATTGATGCTAATAGACGTCGTGCCGCGTTTAACGCAGCGCGCGTAGCAGCATACGACATCGCCAACCGCGACGGGGCGCAGAAATGTCATTCCTTCCACGCGTACGGTTACAACCCGACCGTGCGCGATCTCTTTGGCCAGTATCGCGCCGCCAATATCCATTTGCGACATCAGCCAGCCGCCAAAAATATCGCCGTTCGCATTGGTATCGGCAGGCATGGCCAATGTACGTAAAACCAGCTCGCCCTGAGGAGTATTATCCATTGTTGTCATTGTAAAACCGACTATCAGAAAAAATTACAGCCGCGATGCTACTATGAATTTTGTGTGGAGAATAGAGGGAATAAAGGTACTGACGGGAAAGCGCAGGGCGTAAAGGTGGAGAAAATATCGCCAGGCGTTCGCAGTCTGGCGATGATAAGTCACGGGAGGGTTATGATTTATCTTCCTGTGGCAGATGCCGGTAGATATAGACGCCGCTCAGCAGGGTAAAAATGAGCGTCAGCGCCGTGAGTCCAAAGACCTTAAAGTTGACCCAGATATTTTGCGGCAACCAGAAGGCGATATAAATGTTAGCCAGACCGCACACAATAAAAAACAGCGCCCACGCCAGGTTCAGCTTTGACCAGACCTGCTGCGGCAACGCCAGTTCTTTACCTAACATACGTTGGATTAACGGTTTTTTCATCACCCACTGGCTTATTAACAGCGCGCCGGCGAACAGCGCATAAATAACCGTCACCTTCCATTTAATAAATTCATCGTTATGGAAGAAGAGCGTCAGACCGCCGAAGACGGCAACCAGAACAAAGGTAATCAGCGCCATCTTCTCTATTTTCCGATAGCGCACCCAGCTATAAATCAGCACGATTGCCGTCGCGACAATCAGTGCGGAGGTCGCCGCATAGATGTCATAAAGTTTATAAAACGCAAAAAAGACAACCAGCGGTAAAAAATCCAGAAACTGCTTCATTCTTCGATTCCATCATCAACGAGCGTCGAATGCGCCGCGTAACGGCGCATTGCGGATTATTGGCGAATCAACATATACAGGCGGAATAAGTAGATAAGCAATACTGCGGAAATCAGATTGCTCAACGTATTCGCCAGTACAGCGCCTACATTTGGGGTCAGTACAGCGAAGCTGGGCGCGAACAGCAATAGCAATGTTTTAGCCAGCAACCAGCCTATCACCGCAGGCGCGACCAGTCTCATGTTAGCCCAGGCTAAACGCATACTGCTGCGCATTGCGGCAAACACGCCCATTTTCTCTTCAACCAACATCACTGGCGCAAGCGCCAGCACAATGGCCATAATAATCCCCGGAACGACAATCAGCATTATACCGATTTGCACTAATAGGGTAGTCAGAAAAATGAGAATAAACAGTTTAGGCAATGCAGGGGCGCTGGCGCCGATAGCGCGCAGCGCGCTAACCCGATGTCCCGCTGAAACTAACTGAATCATCAGGATGATACCGCCGGCCAGAATAGCGTTGCCGATAAGCCCGGAAAACGTCGAGGCGGCAGAGGCGCGCAACAGGATCTGCTGCTGCTCCGGCGTCATATTTTGTACCAGCTCAAACAGGCCAGCGCTGCCTGCCAGATGTTCTCCTTCACTGAGTTGCGCGATTTGCGCATCGCTGGGTGAAAAGGCATGACCTAAGACCACCGTGATAAATGCGCACAGCAACGAAACCAGCAAGATAGTAATAAATTGATTTCGGAAAAAATTTCCGGCGTCACGGTAAACGGACTTCGCCGTGATAGACATGCACTCTCCTTGAGTTTTGCAGGTGTTAATTTGCGGGCAATTGTACCCTGGATAACTCTACAGTGGCAGCATCAGCAGTTGTATGGAAAAGCATATCTTTGTAAAGCGGCGGTAATCCGTATCGCGCGCGGGCGCGATTGCACGCCTCATTCACTTCGCCTCCTTCGCCCGATATCGAAAATTCGCGACAGGTTGAAGGGCGGTTTTCATAAATAGCGCAACTGACGTTTTCACCCGGCGTGCCAATTAGCGCTTTACAGTGCGGCTGTTTTTGGTTGGTGCCGGCCATACAACGTAAAAAAGGGGTAACGGGCTCGGTTAATGATGCCGGAACGCGTCCGCTGGCATCGTCGCCTTCAGCCCAATAAAAGGAGACACGAAAATAGGCACAACAGGCACCGCATGTCATGCATGGGTTAAGAACGCTCATGATTCACCTGCAAAAAACTCACGTATCAATAGATTACAACGGAAATTAATCTGTCCCGCAGTGTTCGCGAATCTTAACGCCACGCGCCATTGCGGGACATTGATTACCTTAGCCAGCCTTTATCGCCAGGGCAACAGAGCAGACAAATATTTGCATAGCGTGAATATGTCAAAATTGATCTGAATTCCTATAACCAGGATTTTCAATACAAGTTCTAAATTAATCTGGATCAATAAATGTTAAATTATAAGAACAAATGTGATCTGTGTTAGATCACTTATTACTTCATTGTGGGTATATTCATCACGCTTTTATAACCATAACGATGGAGCGGGTATGAAAAAATTTACAGTGGCGGCACTGGCGTTAACAACTCTTCTCTCAGGCAGCGCGTTCGCGCACGAAGCCGGAGAATTCTTTATGCGTGCAGGTCCGGCAACCGTCAGACCTACAGAAGGGGCGGGTGGTACGCTGGGGCATTTAAACGGGTTTGATGTGAGTAATAACACGCAACTCGGCCTGACATTCACTTACATGGCGACGGACAATATCGGGGTTGAATTGCTGGCGGCCACGCCGTTCCGCCATAAGGTGGGTACGGGCGCGACGGGCGATATCGCCACGGTCCACCTGTTACCGCCAACGTTAATGGCGCAGTGGTACTTCGGCGATTCCAGCAGCAAAGTGCGTCCTTATGTCGGCGTAGGGGTGAACTACACCACCTTCTTCGATAACGGCTTTAACGATAATGGTAAAAATGCCGGGCTGTCCGATCTGAGCTTTAAGGATTCCTGGGGCGCGGCAGGGCAAGTTGGGGTAGATTACCTGATTAACCGCGACTGGTTAATTGGCGCCTCTGTCTGGTACATGGATATTGATACTACCGCCAATTATAAAATGGGCGGCGTTCAGCAGCATGACAGCGTGCGTCTGGACCCATGGGTATTTATGTTCTCGGCAGGCTATCGTTTCTAATCGCGTGATGTTGTGACGAAAAAAGACCCCGCCAGGCGGGGTCAAAAAAGGACATGACACACGGATTTTACTTGTCGGAACTCACTTGTCTTCTTTCGGTTCGCCGCAGCCTAGTTCTGCGCCAGTGAGAGGATCAACGGTGGGGTCCGATTTCGTTCTTTCTGCCATCGCTTTGAGCAGCGCCAGCTGCTCGCGCGGCAATTTCACTGTCGCCAGGCCATCGCCGCCATCAACAGCAGGCATCGGTTCTGCGACATAGTTGAAGTTCTCATCGCTATTCCAGCTACCTCGCGGATCGTCGCCTTGCGACATGTTGTAGTACACGTCGGTATACTGTTCTACCGGCGGTAATTTACCCGGCGGGAAGTTGTTACGAATCGAATACAGCGCCTTTTCAAAAGAGAGCTGGTGCGCGACTTCACGGGTCATTAAGAAACTGAGCGTGTCTTTTACGCCAGGATCGTCGGTCAGATTAATCAGGCGTTCATAAATGATCTTCGCTCGCGCCTCTGCCGCGATGTTTGAGCGTAGATCGGCTGTGACTTCGCCGATAGTATCAATATAAGCCGCGGTCCACGGTACGCCGCCGGAGTTTGTCAACGCAGGGCCGCCGCCATACAGCAGAGAGGTGATATGGCTGTCATTACCATTCTGCGTCAGCGAGCGATAAAGTTCCGCTTCGTTTTCGGTGCCTTCCGCCAGCTCGCCTTTAGCGCCTTTATTAAGCATTCCTACCAGTGAGCCGATAATTTCCAGATGACTCAGCTCCTCGGTGGCGATGTCCATTAACATCTCTCTACGACCGGCATCATCATCGCTTAAACCTTGCGTGAAGTAGCGGCAGGCGGCCGCCAGTTCGCCCTGCGGGCCGCCAAACTGTTCCAGCAGCAGGTTCGCTAATCCAGGATTAGGTTCGCTCACTCGCACAGTATATTGAAGTTGTTTTACGTGTCGAAACATATTGCCTCCTGCTTATTATTTATTTTTTGGCTTCAACGCCATCTGCTTCAGATCGCAGTAAAAATTGTTCCGTTGTCTGCGGAATATGTTTGATAAGCCAGTCAGCCATTTGCATTTCTTCTTTCAGAATGGCTTCAATCGTCGGAATTGAGGCAGTGTCACCAGCTTTTTTTGCCGCCGCCAGCAGGGAGGTATAACAAGCAATTTCGAACTGCTCGAAAACATAACCGCTAATTGAGCCTTTGACAATTTCATCGGAAGGGAACATGCCACCGATAGATTGCCCCATTGCTGCCATTTTACTCATGGAGTCTTTCAACACCGAACGAGAAATGCCATTACGGTCCAATACTTCTTCGAGCATGGTAATTTGATGTTTGGTTTCACTAATATGTTGTTCAATTCTGGCTTTTATATCAGGATAATTTTCAATACGGCTGGCCATAGATTCAAGCATCGATTCTGCCTGTTTTTCCATGGCATGGGCGTCACGAAGCCAGTCATGATAATGTTCAGTATAATTCATTTTACATTCCTCAATGCGTGATAATCTGCTCCGATAATAAAATCGGAATCATGCAAGCTGATAATTAAAAATATTATTTCGATTTGCGTTCAGCACTTTTATTAACATTGCTGACTGCTAAATCGGTAAGTTTTAAATCAGTTTGTTTTTCCTCGTCGAGGGTTTCTTTGAGCAGTTTTAATGCTTTGCTATAGCCAAGCTGCTCGGCCAGGGTGGCAAGCGTGCCGTAGCTGGCGATTTCGTAATGCTCGACTTTTTGCGCCGCGGCGATAAGCGCTGCATCGCGTACTTCGTTTTTCTCCGTACTTTCGATGACTTCATTGGCTTCTTCAATCAGCCCTTCCATAGCGACGCATTTCATTCTTTTCAGTTTAATGCCAGATTCAGATTCGACGATCTGATCAATACGTTCAATCTGACCCTGGGTTTCTTCAAGATGAGATTGAAAGGCCTGGCTTAATTTTTCATTGGACGTGGCTCTGGCTAGTTTAGAAAGAGCCTTGGTTAATTGTTTTTCTGCACTATAGGTATCTGAAAGTAGATGGATAAAAAGGTCTTCAACGGTTTTAATATTCATAAATCTAATTCTCCTGGGCAAAATACTGCGAGCCAGAAGACTCGCAGATTGCTTGATAAAAGCATGTGTTATATTTACATTACAGTAAATCAGGAATTATCGGATTTACGTCCGCCGTGACTATTCTGACCACCTTTTTTACCGGCTTCAGAAGCTCGTTGCGGATCGTTTTTGAAATTCCCGCCGCTATGCTGACCGCCTTTGCGGCCCGCTTCAGATGCTTTTTCACGATTCTCGGCGAAATTTCCTGAACCACCACGATGTTCGGCCATATTATTTCTCCTGTCTCGTTGCTTGCTGAAAAAATCGGTTTTAACCGTGTCGACACCCTATTAAAATTAGTTGGTTAAACCGATTAGTCAAATTGACGGAAATAGTTGTGATTTACCGCGTAAATAACGCACAAAAAATGGTTTAGAGATAATATATTCTATATTTTCTTTTAGAATAAGCGATTTAACAGAAAATGCTTTGCATTGTTATTAATAACAAGCGTGACTATCTGCGGCAATAGAAACGTTAATGCATTGTTTGTTGACATTTCTTTACATAAAGGCAGGGGAAATTGACGTGAAAACGCTAAATTTTTCGGCGTGATTAGGAGTTTTCTTAACAAAAATTGACTTCAGACTTTTTGAAAGCTGGACAGGGAATAACACCAAAAAGATTGATGATGTATGTCTGAATCGTGATTCTGGTTCGGCGCCAACCTCTCATTAAGCCGCCAGCGTTATGCTGACGGCTTAACCCGTTATGCGCGGCTGGCGGCTTTCATCGCTGAGACAAAGGACCTGAGCTCCGCCAACATCTGTTCGGGAGAAGCGTGGTTTTTCTCGATAATGTTGACAATGGCTGAGCCGGAGATAGCGCCAGCCGCCCCGGCACGCACGGCCGCAGACACCTGTTCCGGCGAGGAGATACCGAAGCCCTGTAACGCAGGCGCGGCGTGGTACTCTTTAAGCTTCTCAATGAGATGATGCAACGGCAATGCGCCACGGTTTTCCGCGCCGGTGACGCCCGAACGCGAAAGCAGGTAGGTGTAACCGCGGCCGTAAGATGCGACCTGGCGCAGAAGATCGTCATCCGCATTTGGCGGGCAGATGAAGATCGGCGCGATATTATGCCGTAACGCCGCCTGGCGGAAGGGGGCCGATTCTTCAACCGGGACATCTGCGACCAGCACGGAATCTACGCCAACCTGTTCACAACGGGCATAGAACGCATCTATGCCGTTATTGAACACCAGATTCGCGTACATTAGCAGGCCAATCGGAATGGTCGGGTGTTTTTCACGAATCAGCGCCAGCATTTCAAAACACTGAGCCGGCGTGACGCCAGCGGCGAAGGCGCGTAAGTTCGCATTCTGGATAGTAGGGCCATCGGCCAGCGGATCGGAGAAGGGAACCCCCAGTTCCAGAGCGTCGGCGCCAGCGTCAATCAGTGTGTCGATAATTTTCAGTGACTGTTCAATGCCAGGGTCGCCCAGAGTCACGAAGGGGACAAAAGCGCCTTCCCGGCGATCGTTGAGCTGTGCAAATAAATTTTCGTAGCGTTCCATCAGATTTCCCCTCGCGCTTTCAGGATATCGTGTACGGTAAAGATGTCTTTATCTCCGCGGCCAGAGAGATTGACCACCAGCAGTTGCTCTTTTTCCGGCTGCTCGCGCATTATTTTCAGAGCGTGCGCCAACGCGTGGGAGGATTCCAGCGCCGGGATAATTCCCTCATGGCGGCACAACGTTTTGAAGGCTTCCAGCGCCTCATCATCGGTAATGGAGACATAATCCGCGCGTCCGATGCTGTTCAGGTACGCATGTTGCGGCCCAACGGACGGGAAATCGAGCCCGGCGGAAATGGAATAGGACTCTTCAATTTGCCCGTCCGCTGTTTGCATCATCGGCGCTTTCATCCCGAAATAGATGCCAACGCGACCATGTTTAAGCGGCGCGCCATGCTCGCCGGTTTCAATACCGTGACCGCCAGGTTCAACGCCTATTAGCCCGACGCTGGTATCATTAATAAAATCCGCAAACATCCCGATAGCGTTTGAGCCGCCACCGACGCAAGCGATAACGGCATCTGGCAGACGGCCCTCTTTGTCGAGGATTTGCGCTTTCGTCTCTTCGCCAATCATGCGTTGGAACTCGCGAACGATGGTGGGATAGGGATGCGGTCCTGCCGCCGTGCCGAGCATATAGTGCGCGGTTTCGTAACTACCGGACCAGTCGCGCAGCGCCTCGTTACAGGCATCTTTTAGCGTAGCGGAGCCGCTATGAACCGGGATAACCTCAGCGCCCATCAGACGCATACGGAAGACGTTCGGCGACTGGCGCTCAACGTCTTTGGCGCCCATATAGATACGGCATTTCAGACCCAGCAGGGCGCTGGCGAGCGCAGAGGCGACGCCGTGCTGACCGGCGCCGGTTTCAGCGATAATCTCGCTTTTCCCCATCCGTTTGGCCAGCAGCGCCTGACCCAGTACCTGATTGGTTTTGTGCGCGCCGCCGTGCAGTAAATCTTCGCGCTTTAAATACAACGTGGTACGCGTACCGGCGGTAATGTTCTGGCATTTCGTCAGCGCAGTGGGGCGTCCCGCGTAGTTTTTTAGCAGATCGGCGAATTGCGCCTGAAATTCAGGATCTTTTTGCGCGCTGACGAAGGCCTCTTCAAGCTGGTTCAGCGCAGGCATCAGGATCTGCGGCACATACATGCCGCCGAATTCACCAAAGTAGGGGTTGAGAAGTGTTGTCATGTTTTTTCCTTAATATGCGCGCAGTGTCTGAAAAACCGAGGCCAGAAGACGAGCATCTTTGATGCCCGGCTGTGACTCCACACCTGAATTAAAATCGAGACCGGCACAGCCGACTTGCGCCGCCTGGACGCAGTTATCGGCCGCCAGCCCGCCCGCCAGTAACACATTATCCAGCGGTTGCCCCTGTAGCAGTGACCAGTCGAAGCGCTGCCCGCTGCCGCCTTGCCCATTGTCGAAAATGTATTTATCGACATGGTGGTAATCGCGTGCGGGAAGGGCATCGCTAACGCTCAGCGCCTTCCAGATTTGCACCTGTTTGGGCAACGCCTCGCGCAGCGCGTTGACATACGCCTGGTCTTCGCTGCCATGTAGCTGTACGGCAGAAAGCGGCAGGACGGCAGCTTTCTGGCAAACATCGGCGATATCAGCGTCCTGGAAAACGCCGACATACTGCAATGGCGCGGCGCTTATCACTTCTCGCGCCTGCTCAACGCTCACCGCGCGCGGAGATGAGGGTACAAAAATCAACCCGCCATATATTGCGCCAGCGTCACAGGCAGCTTTAGCGTCCTGGGCGCGGGTCAGGCCGCAGACTTTATTCTCGCCAAGCAGCACGCGACGGACGGCGGCGTTAAGATCGTCATGCGCCATTAACGCGGAGCCAATTAAAAAACCGTTGGCGAAGTGGCTCAGTTCGCGTACCTGACCATAGGTGTTAATCCCGGACTCGCTGATGACAGTCACGCCGTGGCCCAGTTTTGGCGCCAGCTGGCGGGTGCGATTCAAATCAATCGACAGATCGCGCAGATCGCGATTGTTGATACCTACCACTTTTGCGCCTAACGCTATCGCGCGCTCCCGTTCTTCGTCATTACTGACCTCCGTGAGCACGCCCATTTTCAGACTGTGCGCGACGGCGGAGAGTTGGCGATACTGTTCGTCATCCAGAACCGAGAGCATCAGTAAACAGGCATCGGCCTGATAGTAACGGGCAAGGTAGATCTGATAGGGATCGATAATAAAATCCTTACACAGAATCGGCTGCGGCGCGCTTTGGCTAACGACCGGCAGAAAATCGAAGCTCCCCTGAAAATATTTTTCGTCGGTGAGCACCGAGATTGCCGAGGCGTAATGTTGATAAATACTGGCAATACGCGCCGGATCGAAATCATCGCGAATCACGCCTTTTGATGGCGATGCTTTCTTACACTCCAGAATAAAGGCGGTACGCGCGCCCTGGAGCGCATCATAAAAATGGCGTGTACTTGGCTGGATCTCATTTTGAAAACTGGCCAGCGGCTGTTGCTGTTTGCGGGCTTCTACCCAAATCGCCTTGTCTGCGACGATTTTCGCTAAAACGGTTTGCATTATTTACCCTCTTGCCGCCAGTGCGGTGACTCTGTCATATGCGGTGCCGTTGCGCAGAACATCAAGCACGGTTTGCGCGTTGGCCTTGAGATCTTCCTGACCATGCAGACGCATCAGCATCGCCACGTTGGCGGCGACGGCGGCCTCATGCGCGGCATCGCCTTTACCTTGTAATAACCGCGTCAGAATGTCACGGTTTTCTTCCGGCGTGCCGCCAGCCAACTGATCCTGATGGTAAGGCGTCAGGCCAAAATCCTCCGCCGTAAGTTGATAGCTTTTAATTTCGCCGTCATGCAGCTCCGCGACAATCGTCGGCGCATGGAGCGAAACCTCATCCATGCCGCCGCTATGTACTACCGCCGCGCGCTGATAGCCCAGTACCCTTAAGGTTTCCGCAATCGGCAGCACCAGTTCCGGACTATAGACGCCAATCAATGCCAGCGGCGGATGCGCCGGGTTGATCAGCGGGCCGAGTACGTTGAACAGGGTTCGCGTTTTTAACTGTTGGCGAACCGGCATCGCGTGACGGAATCCGGTGTGATATTTCGGTGCGAACAGGAAACAGACGCCCAGTTCATCTAACGCCTGACGTGATTTATCGGCGTTCATATCCAGATTAATACCGAATGCCGCCAGCAGATCGGATGACCCCGATTTGCTGGACACGCTGCGGTTGCCGTGTTTCGCCACTTTCAGTCCACAGGCCGCCGCGACAAAGGCGCTGGCGGTAGAGATATTGATACTGTTACTGCCATCGCCGCCGGTACCAACGATATCCGCAAACAGATACTCCGGGCGCGGGAACGGGGCGGCATTTTCCAGCAACGCAGTGGCGGCGCCGGCAATTTCATTGGGATGCTCGCCGCGAATTTTCATGCTCACCAGCGCGGCAGCGAGCTGTTCAGGCTTAAGTTCGCCGCGGACGACCGCCGAAAACAACTGATGGCTCTCTTGTTGCGTCAGAGTTTGCGCCTGATAGAGTTTCTCCAGAATCGGCTGTAGGGTGTTGGTCGGTTCCAGCTTTTGCTGCGCCCAGGCTAATGTTTGCTCCAGCAGACGCGCGCCCTGTGTCGTCAGGATGGACTCAGGATGAAATTGAAAACCGCAAACGCGATCCGCATCATGACGTACCGCCATCACCATGCCGTTGAAATGGGCGTTAATGGTCAGCCCGGCAGGAACATTACTGCCGACCAGCGAATGATAACGCGCGACCGGTAGCGGATTCGCCAGCCCGGCGAACATCGCCTGACCGTCATGCTCAATGCTGGAGGCTTTGCCATGCAGGATTTCTCCCGCCTGACCGACATAACCGCCGTAAGCTTCGACAATCGCCTGATGCCCCAGACAAATGCCGATGATCGGTAACTTGCCGCGTAGTCGGGTCAGCAGCTCCGGCATACAGCCTGCCTCGCTGGGAACGCCCGGACCGGGGGAGAGCATTAGCACCGGATTTTTCATTGTCGCCAGGCGATCGATAAGCGTCTGCGCCGGAATATGGTTACGGTAAATCACCACGTTATGACCGTTGGTCCGTAGCTGATCTGCCAGGTTCCAGGTAAACGAGTCGATGTTATCGAGCAGCAGAATATCAGCCATCAGAAGGTCTCCTGTGCATGATGCGCGGTGGCGATAGCACGCAATACGGCGCGCGCTTTATTACGGGTTTCATCGGCTTCAGACTGCGGAACAGAGTCCAGCACGATTCCGGCGCCCGTCTGTACGGTGGCGATACCGTTCTCCACCAGCGCGGAGCGGATAACAATACAGGTGTCCAGATCGCCGTGGGCGGTGAAGTAACCGACAGCGCCGCCATAGCTGCCGCGGCGCTGTCCTTCCGCATCGGCAATCAACTGCATGGCGCGTACTTTCGGCGCGCCGCTCAGGGTGCCCATGTTCATGCAGGCGCGATAGGCGTGCAGCGCGTCGAGATCGTGACGCAGTTCGCCCACCACCCGGGAAACCAGATGCATCACGTACGAATAGCGGTCAACTTTTGTCAGATCGGCAACGTAGCGACTGCCCGGCGTACAGATGCGCGCCAGGTCATTGCGCGCCAGATCGACCAGCATCAGATGTTCGGAAAGCTCTTTATGGTCGGTACGCATGTCCAGCTCAATACGGCTGTCGAGATCTCTGTCCAGCGTACCATCGGCGCGGCGACCGCGTGGACGGGTACCCGCGATGGGGTAAATTTCAATCTGACGGCTGGTGGCGTCATATTTCAGCGAGCTTTCCGGCGACGCGCCGAAAAGCGTGAAATCATCATCCTGCATAAAGAACATATACGGGCTGGGGTTGCTCTTTTTCAGCACGTAGTAGGCAGCCAACGGCGACGGGCAGGGCAATGAAAAGCGGCGCGACGGCACCACCTGAAATATCTCCCCCGCGCGGATGGCTTTTTGCAACTGGCGTACCACCGCGCCGAACGCGTCATCGCTCTGATTACATTCGCAGCGCATGTCCGGCACCGGCGTCACCGGCAACGGCGGCGCAGGCTGGGTTAACTGTTGGCTAAGGTACGCCAGGCGGGCGTTCAGGCGCTGTTTTTCCCGGTCGCTGGCGGTGAACAGACTGGCCTGAATACGGGTGCTTTTTTTCTGATGGTCTATCACCATCAGCGTTTCCGCTAAATAAAAGCAGTAGTCCGGGCAGTTATTGCCAGCCTCAAGGTGTGGCAGCGCTTCAAAGCCAGCGACCAGGTCGTAGGCAAACAGACCGCCGAAAAACATAGCCTCCCGCTCTTGCGTCGGTATGTTCACCACTCCCTGTAACAGGCGGAACGCATCAAATACCGACAGAGAGCATAAACGGGCGTCTTCATCTAATAATGGGCTGACGGGCGGAAAGCGTAGAATGCGACCGGCAGGCAGGACTTCGTTCTCCACGCCAGCGGGGAGGGCGGTATCCAGTAGCGGTAATAACGAGGCGCCATTATCAGATAACGCCTGGATAGTGACAGTGTCACCTAGAGCGGTAATGCGCAGCGCACTATCTACCAGCAGCAGGCTTTTTAAATCGTCTTTACTGTCGATATCTGCGGACTCCAGCAGCAGCGTGGCCGGGCGATCGCCGCAGACCTGGTGAAAAAGCGCCGTTGGGTTTTCCCGGTAGGCGGCATCGCAGGTCAACAGTTCGAGCGTGGGTTTTAGTGTTTGCATGGTTATTCTCATTATTTTGTTCAAAAAAAAGCCCGCTTAACAGGCGGGCCGGGTATCGTTTGGCTGATTACAGCTGTTCATACACCGCCCGCTATCAGGAAGTGCGCCACCAACCGTGTAATGCAAATGTCGCTGCCATTTTAGATACCCTCTTCATGTGAACTTTCGTACTAGTTAACTAGTTCGATGGAATAATGTCAACACCTATTTCAGTATATTTGCCGGAACCGTTATGATGTACATGACATACCTTTATCTCTATGGGAGCCGCCTTGAGCGACACGAATTACGCAGTGATTTACGATCTGCACAGTCATACCACGGCGTCCGATGGACTGTTGACGCCAGAAACATTAGTACACCGTGCGGTAGAGATGCGAGTCGGCACGCTGGCGATTACCGATCATGACACCACAGCCGCGATTCCTGCGGCAAGAGAAGAAATTTCACGTTCCGGGCTGGCCCTGAATCTTATTCCCGGCGTGGAGATTTCAACGGTCTGGGAGAATCATGAGATTCACATTGTGGGTCTGAATATTGATATTGCGCACCCGGCAATGCGCGATTTTCTGGCGCAGCAGACACAGCGGCGTCAGGCACGCGGTCGGCTCATTGCGGAGCGTCTGGAAAAAGCCCATATTCCCGGCGCGTGGGAAGGGGCATTGAGACTGGCCAATGGCGGCGCGGTGACGCGCGGCCACTTCGCCCGCTTTCTGGTGGAGTGCGGCAAAGCCGCGACCATGGCGGAGGTTTTTAAAAAATATCTCGCGCGTGGGAAAACCGGTTACGTTCCGCCGCAGTGGTGTACAATAGAACAAGCTATTGATGTCATTCATCATTCTGGCGGTAAGGCGGTGTTGGCCCATCCGGGACGCTACGACCTTAGCGCTAAGTGGCTGAAAAGATTAGTGGCGCATTTTGCCGACCATCACGGCGACGCGATGGAAGTGGCGCAGTGCCAACAATCGCCCAATGAACGCACCCAACTGGCGACGCTTGCGCGTCAGCATCATTTATGGGCATCGCTTGGATCTGATTTCCATCAGCCCTGCCCGTGGATTGAGTTGGGGCGTAAACTCTGGCTGCCCGCTGGCGTTGAAGGCGTATGGCAGACATGGGAACAGCCGCAAATATCACAGTGAGGGAAGTATGAGCCAGTTTTTTTATATCCATCCGGATAACCCACAGCAACGGCTGATTAATCAGGCCGTCGACATTGTGCGTAAAGGCGGTGTTATTGTTTATCCAACCGATTCCGGCTATGCCCTGGGTTGTAAAATTGAAGACAAAGGCGCAATGGAGCGCATTTGCCGCATTCGTCATCTGCCGGACGGCCACAACTTCACGCTGATGTGCCGCGATTTGTCCGAGTTGTCGACCTACTCCTACGTCGACAACGTGGCGTTTCGTCTGATGAAAAACAATACGCCGGGTAACTACACCTTTATCCTGAAGGGGACAAAAGAGGTGCCGCGCCGTCTGTTGCAGGAAAAGCGTAAAACTATCGGCCTGCGCGTACCGTCAAACCCGATTGCGCTGGCGTTGTTGGATACGCTGGGCGAACCAATGCTCTCGACGTCGTTGATGCTGCCTGGCAGCGATTTTACCGAGTCGGACCCGGAGGAGATTAAAGATCGGCTGGAGAAGCAGGTGGATCTGATCATCCACGGCGGTTACCTCGGTCAACAGCCTACCACGGTAATCGATTTGACCAATGACTCCCCGGTGGTGCTGCGCGAAGGCGTCGGCGACGTTACACCTTTCTTATAAGGGCGTAAGTCTGTATACTACGCGGCCTTAAAATGGCGCGGCAACGCGCCGTTCATTCTCCTGTTCGACGCCTGTGAAGGCGACACCTGAAGGAAGCTCTATGAGCGAAAAGTTACAAAAAGTGCTGGCGCGCGCTGGCCACGGCTCTCGCCGTGAAATCGAATCCATTATTGAAGCGGGACGTGTCAGCGTTGACGGTAAAATCGCCACGCTTGGCGATCGTGTTGAAGTCACTCCCGGTTTGAAAATCCGTATCGACGGTCACCTGATTTCGGTGAAAGAGTCGGCGGAACAAATTTGCCGCGTTCTGGCCTATTACAAACCAGAAGGTGAACTGTGTACCCGCAATGACCCTGAAGGGCGGCCAACCGTTTTTGATCGCTTACCGAAACTGCGCGGCGCGCGGTGGATTGCGGTAGGACGTCTGGATGTCAACACCTGCGGGCTATTGTTATTTACCACCGACGGTGAACTGGCGAACCGCCTGATGCACCCTAGTCGTGAAGTTGAACGTGAATATGCCGTGCGCGTGTTCGGTCAGGTGGATGAATCGAAACTGCGTGATTTAAGCCGTGGCGTACAGTTGGAAGATGGTCCGGCGGCATTTAAGACCATTAAATTCAGCGGCGGCGAAGGCATTAACCAGTGGTATAACGTGACGCTGACGGAAGGACGCAACCGCGAAGTTCGCCGACTGTGGGAAGCGGTAGGCGTTCAGGTCAGCCGTTTGATCCGCGTTCGTTACGGCGATATCCCGCTGCCGAAAGGCCTGCCGCGCGGCGGCTGGACTGAGCTCGACCTCGCGCAAACGAACTATCTGCGTGGTCTGGTAGAGCTCCCGCCGGAAACCTCGTCGAAGGTTGCCGTCGAAAAAGACCGTCGTCGTATGAAAGCGAACCAGATCCGTCGGGCGGTAAAACGCCACAGCCAGATAGCTGGCGGACGCCGCTCCGGTGGGCGTAATAACAACGGGTAATCTCTACCGCGGTCTATAGGCTGAGAATCATCAGACAAGAGGGTTTGTGCCGGATGGCGGCGCAAACGCCTTAATCCGGCCTACGGTTAATAATCAATTCCCATCTGGGCTTTTACGCCCGCGTCGAAAGCATGTTTAACCGGACGCAGTTCGCTGACGGTATCCGCAAGATCAAGAATATCCCGGTGACAGCCGCGACCTGTAATAATCACCGTCTGGTGACCAGGGCGCGCGTTTAGCGCGCTTATGACCTCTTCCAGCGGCAAATAGTCATACGCCACCATATAGGTCAGCTCATCCAGTACCACCATATCAAGCCGCGGATCGGCCAGCATCCGTTTACCATGCTGCCAAACGGCCATACATGCTGCAGTGTCTGCCTCGCGATTTTGCGTCTCCCAGGTAAATCCCGTTGCCATCACCTGAAATTCGACGCCATGCGGTTCCAGCAGATTACGCTCGCCGTTGGGCCAGGTGCCCTTAATAAATTGCACCACACCTACGTTTTTACCGTGTCCTACGGCGCGGGCGGCAGTCCCGAAAGCCGCCGTGGTTTTGCCCTTACCATTGCCAGTAAACACGATAATAATACCGCGCTCTTCCTGTGCCTGGGCGACACGGGCGTCAACCCGATCTTTTACCTTCTGCTGGCGCTGCTGATAACGTTCATCACTCATTGGGCGATTCCTGGTTTACGGCCCGGTTGGGCGTCAAAGGTCATACCGGTTTTACGGCGACTGTCGTCGCCCATAAGCCACAGGTAAAGCGGCATAATATCGGCAGGCGTTTTTAATTTCTGTGGATCTTCCGTCGGAAAGGCGCTGGCGCGCATACTGGTGCGCGTGCCGCCCGGGTTAATGCAGTTAACACGCAGAGAACGGTTCTGGTATTCGTCCGCCAGCACCTGCATCATTCCTTCAGTAGCAAACTTCGAGGTGGCATAGGCGCCCCAGTTGGCGCGTCCCTGACGGCCAACGCTTGATGACGTAAAGACCAGCGAGCCGGCATCGGACTTCAGCAATAACGGTAACAGCGCCTGGGTGAGCATAAAGGTGGCGTTAACGTTTACCTGCATGACATCCTGCCAGATCTGCGGATCTTGTTCGCTCATTGGACCGATTTCCCCCAGTAGCCCGGCATTGTGCAGGACGCCATCCAGGCGGGGATAGTGCGCGGCGATGCGGTCGGCCACTTGCCGGCACTCTTCAGCGGTGCAGGTCAGCAGATCGAGCGTAAACCACTGTGGTTGAACATGTTGCTCGTCAGCAATGTGCTGCGCGACCCGACGCAGTTTCTCTTCGTTACGTCCCAGCAGAATCACCGTTGCGCCGTAACGCGCATACGTGAGCGCGGCTTCCCGCCCAATGCCATCGCTGGCGCCAGTGACCAGAATAATGCGGTTTTGCAATAGATCTTGTTTCGGTTGGTAATGCATGGCTACTCCTCAACGGCGTGGTACACCGTCCTGCCAGGTTGTCTTATCTTCGCGTTAACTTTTCGGGTTTATGCCTGAAAGCGCCTTTTTTTTCAATCAGACAGGGGCGATAACGCCGTAAAATGAACGTCTTGTCATACTTTTTCTTCCTCAACAGGCATACGGATGAAGAGAGACTGGCTTCGATGCCTGTTGTACACTGAGCGCAAGTCGCGTTATTTAATCAAGGTGGGAGTCGTGGAATTGTTGTCTGAATATGGCTTATTTTTGGCAAAAATCGTCACCGTTGTGGTGGCCATTGCCGTCATTGTGTTGCTGATCGTGAATGCTACGCAACGCAAACGTCAGCGCGGCGAGCTGCGCGTGACCAATTTGAGCGAGCAGTATCAGGAGATGAAGGATGACCTTGCTGCGGCGTTGATGGATGGCCATCAGCAAAAACTGTGGCATAAAGCGCAGAAAAAAAAGCATAAGCAGGAGGCGAAAGCCGCCAAAGCGAAAGCGAAGCTGGGGGACATTGCGACATCGGACAAACCGCGCGTATGGGTGATAGATTTCAAAGGCAGTATGGACGCTCACGAAGTTAATGCGTTACGCGAAGAGGTCACGGCGGTGCTGGCAGTGGCGAAACCCGGCGATCGGGCGGTTGTGCGTCTGGAAAGCCCCGGCGGCGTTGTGCATGGCTATGGCCTGGCGGCATCGCAATTGCAGCGCCTGCGCGATAAAAATATTCCGCTGACCGTGACGGTGGATAAAGTCGCGGCAAGCGGAGGCTACATGATGGCCTGCGTGGCGGAAAAAATTATTGCGGCGCCGTTCGCTATTGTGGGGTCAATTGGTGTTGTCGCGCAAATTCCGAACTTTAACCGCTTTCTCAAAAGTAAAGACATTGATATTGAACTGCATACCGCAGGGCAGTACAAACGTACCCTGACATTGTTAGGCGAGAATACGGAAGAAGGGCGGCAGAAGTTTCGTGAAGATCTCAACGAAACGCACCATCTGTTCAAAGAGTTTGTGCAACGGATGCGTCCGGCTCTGGACATTGAACAGGTCGCCACGGGCGAACACTGGTACGGTCAGCAGGCGCTGGAGAAGGGGCTGGTTGATGAGATTAACACCAGCGATGAGGTTATTCTCGGCCTGATGGAAGGGCGCGAGGTACTGAATGTGCGCTATATGCAGCGTAAAAAACTGATCGATCGTGTTACCGGCAGCGCGGCGGAAAGCGCGGATCGGCTGCTGCTGCGCTGGTGGCAGCGTGGACAAAAGCCGTTGATGTAAACCGCTATTGCCGGATGGCATTCAGTGCCATCCGGCATGGATTAATCAACCAGGTGATACTTCTCAGACAGCACATGCGCCAGGTGTTTAAACATGTTAAACACCGCGGTGCTTTTAGGGGTCGGTAACCCTTGCTCGTCTAAAAAGTAATCGCCGCTGAAAACCAGCACGCCATTTCTCTGCGTTACGCCGGTGGCGACAATACCTGCCATCGTGTCTTCATGTTCCCGAATAATTTTGTTGGCTTCAAGCAACAGTGTTTCGCGATCGATAGGTTGCGTCTCTTTATGCATTTTTTACTCCTTAAACAAGGAGATTAGTCTACGCTGAGCACTTCTGATGGGCAAATATTCTCACAGGAAATTGATGGATTTGTCATGTTGCGTTCACTGGCAAGATTTGTTTTTGCATGCTAATAAAGTTGCGTATCGAATTTTATCAGGTACAGTGTGACGCTTTCGTCAATCTGGCAACAGAATTGCTTGACATTCGACCAAAATTCCGTCGTGCTATAGCGCGTGTGTGCAAAAAAGCCTGTTAACTCAGTCACCTGAGGGTTACATTTCGTACACAAAGCCAGTACAAGGGGTTGATATCCGCAGACGCAGAGACCATATATCGTTGTCTCGTCGCCAGTGGAAGGTGAATCAACGTGCGACGCATTCCTGGAAGAATCAACTTAGGTAAAGGTGAATATGGGTAAAGCTCTTGTCATCGTTGAGTCCCCGGCAAAAGCCAAAACGATCAACAAGTATCTGGGTAATGACTACGTGGTGAAATCCAGCGTGGGTCATATCCGTGATTTGCCGACCAGTGGCTCAGCAGCTAAAAAGAGCGCCGACTCTACCTCCACCAAAACGGCTAAAAAGCCCAAAAAGGATGAACGTGGCGCTCTCGTCAACCGTATGGGGGTTGATCCGTGGCACAACTGGGATGCGCACTATGAAGTGCTGCCCGGTAAAGAGAAGGTCGTCTCTGAACTGAAACAGTTGGCGGAAAAAGCCGACCACATCTATCTCGCAACCGACCTTGACCGCGAAGGGGAAGCCATTGCATGGCACCTGCGGGAAGTGATCGGCGGCGATGACGCGCGCTACAGTCGCGTAGTCTTTAACGAAATAACCAAAAATGCCATTCGCCAGGCGTTTGAACAGCCGGGCGAGCTGAACATTAACAGGGTCAACGCCCAGCAAGCGCGCCGCTTTATGGACCGCGTGGTAGGCTATATGGTCTCGCCGCTGCTGTGGAAAAAGATCGCCCGTGGTTTGTCGGCAGGTCGCGTTCAGTCTGTCGCGGTCCGTCTGGTCGTTGAGCGCGAGCGCGAGATTAAAGCGTTTGTTCCGGAAGAGTTCTGGGAAATTGACGCTAATACGACGACGCCGTCTGGCGAGGCGCTACCGCTACAGGTCACGCATCAGAACGACAAGCCATTCCGGCCGGTAAATCGCGAGCAGACGCTTGCCGCCGTCAGCTTGCTGGAAAAAGCCAGCTATAGCGTGCTGGAGCGAGAAGACAAGCCGACCAGCAGCAAGCCAGGCGCGCCGTTTATCACCTCCACGCTACAGCAGGCGGCCAGCACCCGGCTGGGCTTTGGCGTGAAGAAAACCATGATGATGGCGCAGCGTCTGTATGAGGCGGGCTACATCACCTATATGCGTACAGACTCCACCAACCTGAGTCAGGATGCGGTCAACATGGTGCGCGGTTATATTGGCGATAATTTCGGCAAGAAATACCTGCCGGATAACCCGAACCAGTACGCCAGCAAAGAAAACTCTCAGGAAGCGCACGAAGCGATCCGTCCTTCCGACGTTGCTGTCATGGCGGAGTCGCTGAAAGACATGGAGGCTGACGCGCAGAAGTTGTATCAACTAATTTGGCGTCAGTTTGTCGCCTGTCAGATGACGCCAGCACAATATGACTCTACTACGCTTACCGTTGGCGCAGGCGAGTTCCGCCTGAAAGCGCGTGGGCGTATTTTGCGCTTTGACGGCTGGACAAAAGTGATGCCGGCGCTGCGTAAAGGCGATGAAGATCGCACATTGCCTGCCGTGAATAAGGGCGATGCGCTGACGCTACTTGAATTGACGCCTGCTCAGCACTTTACTAAACCGCCAGCCCGTTTTAGCGAGGCTTCTCTGGTTAAAGAGCTTGAGAAGCGCGGTATTGGTCGTCCGTCTACCTATGCGTCGATTATCTCGACCATTCAGGATCGCGGCTATGTTCGCGTTGAAAACCGTCGTTTCTATGCGGAAAAAATGGGTGAAATCGTCACCGATCGGCTGGAAGAAAACTTCCGCGAATTGATGAACTACGATTTTACCGCGCAGATGGAAGATAGTCTGGATCAGGTTGCAAATCACCAGGCCGAGTGGAAAGCGGTACTGGATAACTTCTTCAGCGATTTTACTCAGCAGCTCGATAAAGCCGAGAAAGATCCGGAAGAAGGGGGGATGCGTCCTAACCAGATGGTGCTGACCAGCATCGACTGTCCAACCTGTGGCCGTAAAATGGGAATTCGTACTGCCAGTACGGGGGTTTTCCTTGGATGTTCAGGTTATGCGCTTTCGCCGAAAGAGCGTTGTAAAACGACCATTAACCTGGTGCCGGAAAATGAAGTTCTGAACGTGCTGGAAGGCGACGACGCCGAAACCAACGCCCTGCGCGCCAAACGTCGCTGTCAGAAGTGCGGTACGGCGATGGACAGCTATCTGATCGATCCGAAGCGTAAATTGCATGTGTGTGGTAATAACCCGACCTGTGACGGCTACGAGATTGAAGAAGGCGAGTTCCGCATCAAAGGGTATGACGGCCCGATCGTTGAGTGTGAGAAATGTGGTTCCGAAATGCACCTGAAAATGGGGCGTTTTGGTAAGTACATGGCCTGTACTAACGACGAATGTAAAAATACCCGTAAGATCTTGCGTAACGGCGAAGTTGCGCCGCCGAAGGAAGATCCTGTTCCATTGCCGGAACTGCCGTGTGAAAAATCGGACGCGTACTTTGTGCTGCGCGATGGCGCCGCAGGGATATTCCTGGCGGCCAATACGTTCCCGAAATCACGCGAAACGCGCGCGCCATTAGTCGAGGAGCTTTACCGGTTCCGCGATCGCCTGCCGGAAAAACTGCGTTATCTGGCGGATGCGCCGCAGCAGGATCCAGAAGGTAATAAAACCGTTGTTCGCTTTAGCCGCAAAACAAAACAGCAGTACGTTGCGGCGGAAAAAGACGGGAAGGCGACGGGATGGTCAGCGTTCTTCGTCGACGGCAAGTGGGTTGAAGGCAAGAAATAACCCCTGCCTGTCGTCACTATAGCCAAGCGGGCCGCGTAAGCGGCCCTTTTTTATATACCCTTCATATTTAAAGTGGCTTATGTGTTGGCTACGGATTTACTCGGCCCATCCATGGGCCTCGCCCTGACGGGCCGTCGCACGCGACGTTCAAATCTGCGCCCGGCAGATTTGTCGCTCATCCCAGTCACCTTATGCTCCTGGGGACTCACTCTCTTGCCGCCTTTAAGCACTCGAATTATTTTGGGTAGAGCGGTCTTATTATTTTATCGCGTCGGCTATACAGTTCAGATATAAGTGATATAGTGGTTATAGTTAACACCTTTTTTATTATTAAATCGTATTAGCAGCCCGATTAAGTCTGCAGATAAACGATGGCCTGATGGCGCTAATCTGGATGATGTATTATGAAATTGCAGCAGCTTCGTTACATTGTTGAAGTGGTTAATCATAACCTTAACGTCTCCTCTACCGCTGAGGGGTTGTATACTTCCCAGCCGGGGATCAGCAAGCAGGTTAGGATGCTGGAAGATGAGCTTGGCATCCAGATTTTCGCCCGCAGCGGTAAGCATCTGACTCAGGTGACGCCCGCAGGACAGGAGATTATTCGTATTGCGCGTGAGGTGCTTTCCAAAGTCGATGCCATTAAGTCGGTCGCCGGCGAGCACACCTGGCCGGATAAAGGCTCGCTCTATATTGCCACTACCCATACTCAGGCGCGTTACGCATTGCCAGGCGTGATTAAAGGCTTCATCGAGCGTTATCCGCGCGTTTCGCTGCATATGCACCAGGGGTCGCCAACGCAGATTGCGGAAGCGGTATCGAAAGGGAACGCCGATTTCGCGATTGCCACGGAAGCGCTGCATTTATATGACGATCTGGTGATGTTGCCATGCTATCACTGGAACCGTTCGATAGTGGTGACGCCGGATCATCCATTGGCGGCAACGTCTTCCGTAACGATTGAAGCGCTGGCGAAGTATCCGCTGGTGACGTATACCTTCGGCTTTACCGGGCGTTCCGAACTGGATACCGCTTTTAATCGCGCAGGGTTAACGCCGCGGATCGTCTTTACAGCAACCGATGCGGATGTGATTAAAACGTATGTCAGGTTGGGGCTGGGCGTTGGCGTCATTGCCAGCATGGCGGTCGATCCGCTTGCCGATCCTGATTTAGTGCGGATTGACGCGCACGATATTTTTAGCCACAGCACCACAAAAATTGGTTTTCGCCGTAGTACTTTTTTACGCAGCTATATGTACGATTTTATCCAGCGTTTTGCGCCGCATCTGACGCGTGATGTGGTGGATACGGCGGTGGCGTTGCGTTCTAATGAAGAAATTGAAGCGATGTTTCAGGATATAAAGCTGCCTGAAAAGTAATAGCACCGTCGGTTTGTGTCGTAGTGGCATGGCAGACAAAGCCGCTTTTTGCAATATCCCTCAAAGTATTACGGGTAATGATCAGCAAAATAGTGTTGAATTACCCGTCCCGCCAGTTTCTTTTTCCAAATAGTTATCTTGAGTCAAAAGATTGATTTATTCACTGGCAACGATTCGTAAATTGACTGGATTTTTGACTAAAGTTTATTTAGGATTTGTCTCATCTGATGATTAATTGTACCGATTGTTTGGTGCTGAAATGATAAGTGATACCGATAGCATGAGGTTAGTAATGCCTTCTGAAAACCAGGAACCGCGCCGCGACCCTGAGCTCAAACGTAAAGCATGGCTGGCGGTTTTTGTGGGTTCTGCGTTGTTCTGGGTAGTGGTAGCGCTTGTTATCTGGCATTGGTGGGGCTAAGTGAGCATTACGTCGGAACGCGAGCGCGTGGTCGCGCCCCCGATTCAATCTTGTGACGATGATAACACCCCGGATACGACCGTTTTCCGGTCTGTTCCGCAACACTGGACGCTCACACCGCAGCAGCGGGCATTTATTGATGCTTTTGCTGACGAGGTGTCACAAAAATAATATTCGTCTTTTTATTGGCGTTACTGTTTTATTAACGCTGTCTTATTACACCGCAGCAACCGTGTGCTGAGCGCCTCTCAGTATTGATTAAACACAGTTGGTGTCGCCTATGTTAACGTCAAATATAAAGTATTGGTCATGGACTGGCGCGTTTATATTATCGCTACTGTTCTGGGCCGAGTTAATCTGGATTGCCGTCTAATCTCGTCAAAGCCCGATAATGCGCTATTTATCGGGCTTTTTCATCTTCGCTCCTCGCCTGTTAGGTTTCTCCTCTTTTAGCAATTTGGGTTGTTATCAAAACGTTACATTTTGTTTGTGTTATCTTTAATACAACCCTGTGGAGAATCAGGGTAACGCAACCCTGTCATTTAAGGAGGAGCTATGTCGTCAACCCTACGAGAAGCCAGTAAGGATACATTGCAGGCCAAAGATAAAACGTATCATTACTACAGTCTGCCGCTGGCTGCCAAATCCCTGGGCGATATCGCCCGTTTGCCCAAATCACTTAAAGTGTTACTGGAAAACCTGTTGCGCTGGCAGGACGGCGAATCTGTGACTGATGAAGATATTCAGGCGCTGGCCGGTTGGCTTAAAAATGCCCATGCCGATCGTGAAATTGCCTGGCGGCCCGCCCGTGTCCTGATGCAGGACTTTACCGGCGTGCCTGCCGTTGTCGACCTGGCGGCGATGCGTGAAGCCGTTAAACGCCTCGGCGGCGATACGTCGAAAGTGAACCCGTTATCGCCGGTTGATCTGGTTATTGACCACTCTGTGACGGTCGATCATTTCGGCGATGACGATGCGTTTGAAGAAAACGTGCGGCTGGAAATGGAACGTAACCATGAGCGTTATATGTTCCTGAAATGGGGAAAGCAGGCATTCAGTCGTTTCAGCGTGGTGCCACCCGGAACCGGCATTTGCCATCAGGTTAACCTGGAATACCTGGGTAAAGCCGTCTGGAGCGAATTACAGGACGGGGAGTGGATTGCTTACCCGGACTCGCTGGTGGGGACTGACTCCCATACGACCATGATTAATGGTCTGGGCGTATTGGGGTGGGGCGTGGGCGGTATTGAAGCGGAAGCGGCGATGCTTGGTCAGCCCGTGTCGATGCTTATCCCGGATGTCGTCGGCTTTAAGTTAACCGGTAAACTTCGGGAGGGGATCACTGCCACTGACCTGGTGCTAACCGTCACGCAAATGCTGCGTAAGCATGGCGTCGTGGGTAAATTTGTTGAATTTTATGGTGATGGTCTGGATTCGCTGCCGTTGGCGGATCGCGCGACCATCGCTAATATGTCGCCGGAATATGGCGCAACCTGTGGTTTCTTCCCTATTGACGCCATTACCCTGGAATATATGCGATTAAGCGGACGTAGCGACGATCTGGTCGAGCTGGTTGAAGCCTACGCGAAGGCGCAGGGAATGTGGCGTAATCCCGGAGACGAACCGGTATTTACCAGTACGCTGGAACTGGATATGGGCGATGTCGAGGCCAGCCTGGCCGGGCCGAAACGCCCGCAGGATCGCGTAGCGTTAGGCGATGTGCCGAAAGCCTTTGCCGCCAGCGCCGAGCTGGAGCTGAATACCGCGCAAAGAGATCGCCAGCCGGTTGACTATACGATGAACGGACAGCCATATCAGCTTCCTGATGGCGCTGTCGTCATTGCCGCCATCACCTCCTGTACGAATACCTCGAATCCCAGCGTGCTGATGGCTGCGGGATTACTGGCGAAAAAGGCAGTAACGCTGGGGTTGAAGCGTCAACCTTGGGTCAAGGCTTCTCTGGCGCCGGGGTCAAAAGTGGTATCTGACTATCTGGCGCAGGCCAAACTTACGCCTTACCTGGATGAGCTCGGTTTTAACCTGGTCGGTTATGGCTGTACGACCTGTATCGGGAACTCCGGTCCGTTGCCGGAGCCTATTGAGACCGCGATTAAAAAAGGCGATCTGACGGTAGGGGCCGTGCTTTCCGGTAACCGAAATTTTGAAGGGCGTATCCATCCGCTGGTGAAAACGAACTGGCTGGCGTCGCCGCCGCTGGTGGTGGCGTATGCGCTGGCCGGAAACATGAATATTAACCTCGCGACAGACCCGCTGGGGTATGATCGTAAAGGCGATCCGGTATACCTGAAGGATATCTGGCCTTCAGCGCAGGAAATTGCCCGCGCCGTTGAACTGGTATCATCGGATATGTTCCGTAAAGAGTATGCGGAAGTGTTTGAGGGCACGGACGAATGGAAATCGATTCAGGTTGAATCGTCCGATACCTACGGATGGCAGTCGGATTCAACCTATATTCGCCTGTCGCCTTTCTTTGATGAAATGCAGGCCCAGCCTGCGCCCGTCAAAGATATCCACGGCGCGCGTATCCTGGCGATGCTGGGTGATTCGGTGACGACCGACCATATTTCCCCGGCCGGCAGTATCAAGCCGGACAGTCCCGCCGGACGCTATCTGCAAAATCACGGCGTTGAGCGGAAGGATTTTAACTCTTATGGATCACGGCGCGGTAACCATGAAGTGATGATGCGCGGTACGTTCGCCAATATTCGTATTCGCAACGAAATGCTGCCCGGCGTCGAAGGTGGGATGACGCGGCATTTGCCGGGTACGGAAGCGATGTCGATTTATGATGCCGCGATGCTCTACCAGCAGGAAAAAACGCCGCTGGCGGTGATTGCCGGGAAAGAGTATGGGTCGGGATCGAGCCGTGACTGGGCGGCAAAAGGTCCGCGGCTGTTAGGTATCCGCGTGGTGATCGCCGAGTCGTTCGAACGTATCCACCGCTCAAACCTGATTGGGATGGGGATCCTGCCGCTGGAGTTTCCACAGGGCGTAACGCGTAAAACGCTGGGACTGACCGGGGAAGAGGTGATTGATATCGCGGATCTGCAAAACCTGCGCCCTGGCGCGACCATTCCGGTGACGTTAACGAGATCGGACGGCAGCAAAGAAACGGTACCTTGTCGCTGTCGCATTGATACCGCCACCGAGCTGACTTACTACCAGAATGACGGCATATTGCACTATGTCATTAGAAATATGCTGAACTAAAGCCGTTTATCGGGCCTGCCGTAAACAGGCAGGCCCGCGCTTTAATACCGGTGGCTTACTTGTTTAGCAGGTGACCCATTTTGGCCGCTTTAGTATCGAGATAATGCTCATTATTTGGATTACGACCCACAATGAGCGGAACGCGTTCCACGATATTAATTCCCGCCTCGGTCAGTATTTCGACTTTCTTCGGATTATTGGTCAGCAGGCGAACTTCATCCACGCCGAGTAATTTGAACATATCCGCGCACAGGGTGAAATCACGCTCATCGGCGGCAAAGCCGAGCTGATGATTGGCCTCCACCGTGTCATAGCCTTGATCCTGTAACGCATAAGCGCGAATTTTATTAAGTAGGCCAATATTGCGGCCTTCCTGACGGTGGTATATCAGAATTCCGCGTCCTTCTTCCGCAATATGCGTCAGCGCGGCTTCCAGTTGAAAACCACAATCACAGCGCAGACTAAAAAGCGCGTCCCCGGTAAGACATTCGGAATGAACGCGAGCCAGTACCGGCGTTTTACCTGAAATATCGCCAAAAACCAGCGCGGCATGGTCGTGTCCGGTTGCCAGTTCTTCAAATCCCACCATCAGAAAGTCACCCAATGGGGTTGGCAGTTTGGCTTCTGCCACACGTTTAAGCTGCATGTATTTCTCCAGATTATGCTGACGCCTGCGGTGTCGTCGCCTGTTGGCTTGTATCCCGCTATTTTGCCATAAGGCGGCGGACATCACCTAATCACTACCACGTAATTGCTCAGGAATGGCACAAATTTGTCAATTTTCCAGTCCGGCGAGAATTTTCAGTTATGATTGTGATACTTACTTATAAAAGGAGCATCCATGCTTTCAATTGCGAGGCGCACCGCGGCAGGCGCCGCCCTGTTGCTTATCATGCCGCTTGCCGTATGGGTATCAGGCTGGCAGTGGCAGCCAGGACATCAGGTCTGGTGGCTAAAAACGCTATTCTGGATAACGGAAACCGTGACCAAACCCTGGGGCGTTATCACGCATGTGATTCTTTGTGGATGGTTCTTATGGTGCCTGCGATTTCGCCTGCGCGCCGCCATTATGCTGTTTGCGATTCTCGGTGGGGCGATTATCGTCGGGCAGGGCGTGAAGTCATGGGTAAAGGAGCGCGTACAGGAGCCGCGGCCATTTGTGGTCTGGCTTGAAAAAACGCACCATATTCCCGTCGATGAGTTCTACACTTTAAAGCGTACAGAACGCGGACATTTAGTGAAAGAGCAGTTGGCCGGGCAACAGAACATCCCCGTTTTCCTGCGTCAGCACTGGCAAAAAGAGACGGGTTTTGCGTTTCCCTCCGGACATACCATGTTTGCAGCGAGCTGGGCGCTTTTGGCCGTGGGTCTGTTATGGCCGCGCAGACGGACTTTCACCATCGCGTTTTTGTTAGTCTGGGCAACCGGCGTAATGGGCAGCCGTTTGCTTCTGGGAATGCACTGGCCGCGAGATTTAGTGGTCGCCACGCTTATCTCCTGGCTATTAGTTACCCTGGCGACCTGGCTGGCGCAGCGAATTTGCGGGCCGCTTATGCCGCCTCGTGAAGAAGCGCAAGAAATTGCTGAACGCGAGCAGGAAAGCTGACAACGGTTGATTTTCTGACTATTGCCCTTAAATCATCTGATGGCGGGCGCATTTCCATTTCGCGCGAGGCGGGAAAATGGTAATTTAGAAGGCTGGATGCGGTAAGTTGGACACGATTTATTCGCGCAAACCACATAACGGGAAGTAATGTGAAATATTTACTCATTTTCTTACTGGTATTGGCGATTTTTGTTATTTCGGTGACGCTGGGCGCGCAGAATGATCAACAGGTGACGTTTAACTACCTGCTGGCGCAAGGGGAGTATCGTATCTCCACGTTGCTTGCTGTGTTGTTCGCCGTCGGTTTTGCGATTGGCTGGCTGATTTGCGGCCTGTTCTGGCTGCGGGTCCGCGTTTCCCTTGCCCGTGCTGAACGTAAAATTAAACGACTGGAAAACAAGCTTTCGCCAGCAACCGACGTTGCGGTCCCTGCCGATTCGTCGGTTGTAAAGGAATAATCATTTATGTTGGAGTTGTTATTTCTGCTGTTGCCTGTAGCCGCTGCCTATGGGTGGTATATGGGTCGCAGAAGTGCGCAACAAACAAAACAGGATGAAGCTAACCGCCTGTCGCGCGATTATGTCGCAGGGGTTAACTTCCTGCTGAGTAACCAACAAGATAAAGCGGTGGATCTGTTCCTCGATATGCTTAAAGAGGATACCGGCACCGTTGAGGCTCATCTCACTCTCGGTAATCTGTTTCGCTCACGAGGCGAAGTCGATCGCGCCATTCGTATTCATCAAACGCTCATGGAAAGCGCTTCATTGACCTATGAACAGCGTTTACTGGCTGTTCAGCAACTGGGGCGCGACTATATGGCCGCCGGTTTATATGACCGCGCGGAAGATATGTTTAACCAACTTACCGACGAAACGGAATTTCGCGTAGGCGCGTTACAGCAGCTCTTGCAAATCTATCAGCTAACCAGCGACTGGCAAAAGGCGATCGAAGTAGCAGAACGGCTGGTGAAACTGGGCAAAGATAAACAGCGTATCGAAATCGCCCATTTTTACTGTGAGTTAGCGTTACAGCAAATGGGCAACGACGACATGGATCGCGCGATGGCGTTGCTGAAAAAAGGTGCCGCCGCAGATAAAAATAGCGCCCGGGTGTCTATCATGATGGGGCGCGTTTATATGGCGAGAGGGGATTACGCCAAAGCGGTCGAAAGCCTGCAACGTGTGATCGTTCAGGATAAAGAGCTGGTCAGCGAAACGCTGGAGATGCTGCAAACCTGTTATCAACAGCTCGGTAAAAATGCCGAGTGGGCGGAGTTTTTACGTCGCGCCGTTGAGGAGAATACCGGTGCTGGCGCTGAGTTAATGCTTGCCGATATTCTGGAAGCGCGTGAAGGTAGTGACGCAGCTCAAGTCTATATCACACGTCAGCTACAGCGACATCCTACCATGCGGGTGTTCCATAAGCTGATGGATTACCATCTCAACGAGGCGGAAGAAGGGCGAGCGAAAGAAAGCCTGATGGTACTGCGTGATATGGTTGGCGAGCAGGTGCGCAGTAAACCGCGGTATCGTTGTCAGAAATGCGGTTTTACCGCCTATACCTTGTACTGGCACTGTCCGTCCTGCCGGGCATGGTCGACCATTAAACCTATTCGCGGACTTGATGGGCAGTAGTATATAAAAAAAGCTTTACTTTAGTTACAACATACTTAATGATGTAAAACTAAAAACAACGCTGGCATCGGCGACCAAGGCTTATCAGGTTGTCAATCGAACCTGTTAATTTCCCTGCGCCGCAGGTAGAATGCACGCCGTTTATCCAATTTGCGCCACTTCCGGTGCCCATCATCAAGAAGGTCTGGTCATGACGTTTACTGCTTCATCTTCTTCCTGCGCTATTACTGAATCGCCTGTCGTTGTGGCGTTGGATTACCATGAACGCGATAAAGCCCTGGCGTTTGTCGATAAAATCGATCCTCGCGATTGTCGCTTAAAAGTAGGCAAAGAGATGTTCACGCTGTTTGGTCCACAGCTCGTTCGGGATCTCCAGCAGCGTGGGTTTGATGTCTTTCTTGATCTAAAATTTCATGATATTCCCAACACCACGGCCCGGGCAGTCGCCGCAGCGGCAGACCTGGGCGTCTGGATGGTAAACGTTCACGCGTCTGGCGGGGCGAGAATGATGGCCGCAGCGCGCGACGCGCTGGCGCCATTCGGTAAAGATGCGCCGTTGCTCATTGCCGTGACCGTGTTGACCAGTATGGAAACCTGCGATCTGCGCGATCTGGGCGTGACGTTGTCACCGGCGGAACATGCGGAGCGGCTGGCGCGCCTGACGCAGCAATGCGGGCTGGATGGCGTGGTCTGTTCCGCTCAGGAAGCGGTCAGATTTAAACAGGTCTTTGGCGCTGCATTTAAGCTGGTGACGCCGGGCATTCGGCCCGCAGGCAGCGAGGCAGGCGATCAGCGACGCATTATGACGCCCGAACAGGCATTATCCGCCGGCGTCGACTATATGGTGATTGGCCGCCCGGTTACGCAATCGGTAGATCCGGCGCAAACGCTGAAGGATATTAACGCGTCACTGAAACGGGAGGCATAATGAGCGATTCCAATAGTCGTCTGGTTTATTCAACACAGACGGGGCGCATTGAAGAACCTAAAACGGCGCCGGTTCGTCCCAAAGGGGATGGTATCGTTCGCATTCAGCGTCAAACCAGTGGCCGTAAGGGTAAAGGCGTATGTTTGATTACCGGTATCGAGATGAATGATGCGGAATTAACCAAACTGGCGGCTGAACTGAAGAAAAAATGCGGCTGTGGCGGGGCAGTAAAAGAAGGGATTATTGAAATTCAGGGTGATAAACGCGACTTGATAAAATCATTGCTGGAAGCTAAAGGAATGAAAGTAAAATTAGCTGGCGGCTAATGAAAACGCCACGGTTGTAAATTACCGTGGCGTAAAAGTCAACTTTGTCTATTTTTGTAATCCAGACCTGAAAAGAATAAACGTATTATTTTGAGCCGTTCAATATTTAAACGTCTGGATTATTTTCCAACCTGGTGACCAATCACGCCGCCGACCGCCGCGCCGCCCAAGGTGCCTAATGTACTGCCGTCCGTTAACACTGCGCCGCCTAACGCCCCCGCACCTGCGCCAATAGCCGTGTTGCGATCGCGCTTGGACCAGTTTGAGCAGGCGCTCAGAGACATTGCTACGGTGATTGCCAGCACAGCAGCGGCCATTTTTTTGCTCGTCATAAACATAATACTCTCTCCTGAATTAACGATTCACGGAATTAAGCTCACTATAACTATAGTTAAAATAAAACCTGTTAAGAGATTTTCCGTAAAACCTGATTGCGCAGGGGTATATCACGCAGGTGATAGTCACTTCCTGTTATTTCGCTAATATTAATTTTACGACGTTACGCTCGTTACAACAGGTAAATAGTCTTAATTGGGATGTCAGAAAAGTCTTAGAGAGAGGATGATTTGCCATAGGGCAAACCATCGGGAAATATTTTAAACGGATGAGCCAATAACATTGACTAGCAGCCCTGCATGTTCTAACTGCATTTGATCGCTGGCGGAAATTCTGGAATCCGTAATGACACGATGGAAGCGAGAGAGCGGGCCCAGGGGATAGGGATGCACACAGCCAAATTTGGAGCTGTCGGTGAGGACAATCGCTTCTGAGCCTTTTTCCAGAACAGCGTTAACCACATCCGATCGCATCATATCGCGTCCGGTAAAGCCGGTATCAGCCTGCCAGCCATCAATACCGATAAATGCTTTGCTGAAATGCACTTGATGGATAAACTGTCGCGTCAACGGCCCTACCATGCTTTCACTTTTTTTCTGATAGATTCCACCGAGGAGAATGACTTCGCAAGGAGTTTCTTTGAGCAGGTGCGCGATATAACTGCTCACGGTGATGATCGTGACATCTTTTTGTTCCGCCAACGTCCGGGCCAATAGCGCATTGCTGCTGCCATTTTCAATAAAAACGGATTCCCCTGGACTGACCAGCGAGGCGGCGAACTCCGCCAGTCGGCGTTTTAGCGTGTAGTTCGTCATCATGCGAGTCTCTACGTCATCGCTCTCAAGCGAAACGGCGAAACCGTGCGCACGGCGTAAATAGCTCTGCTTTTCCAGGGTATTCAGATCCTGACGAATCGTGACTTCAGATACGCCGGTAATTTTCGCCAGTTCAGCAACGCTCATCTGGCCTTTATCAACCACCATTTGCAAAATTGATTGTTGTCGGGAGTTCATAGTATTAATTTTATACGTTAAGAGGAGTCAACAGACAGTCAGAGAGCCGGGAAGGGCTAACGGCCATCCCGGACAAATTATCGCTATCAGATTTCCCAGGGCGACCCGGGAGCCTGGGATGGCGAGATACCGTCTTTAACCTGATCTAACAGCTCTGCTCTCAATATTTCAAGGTTATTGATGGCCGAGTGGTAATCGCCAGCAACAAGGATATCCAGCACGGTATCAATGCGTGCGGCAATTCGTTGTGCTTCGATATCAGACATGTTTGTCATCCTTAATGTCAGAAAAGGTTTCAATTCATGATGCAGAAATTAATCTGAAAAGAGAAGGGAAAAATAGGGCTATGCCTGTCTGCACAGGCTGTTCTCCCTATTATCGTCGCCATTAACGCATTTTTTTCGTCTGATAACGTTTGTACCAGCGTTCAAAAGAAACGGCGGGCATAGGTTTGGCGAATAAAAAGCCCTGTCGTTCATTGACGCCGTTTTTTGTCAGGAAGGCATCTTCTTTAGCATTTTCTACGCCTTCGGCAATCACTTGTAAATTTAGCGCCTGAGCCACCGCGACAATCGCCCGAACCAGAGATTGCGACAGCGGTTGCTTATGGATATCTCTGACGAAAGCCTGATCCAGTTTAACGGCATCAATAGGGAACCGGGCGAGTTGAGAAAGCGAAGAATACCCGGTGCCAAAATCATCCAGATGAATCTGAGCGCCGAGCTGACTAAATTGCTGGATAACCGATAGCGCCAGCGTGTCGTTTTCGATCAGGCAGCTTTCCGTTAGCTCGACATCGATCGGGCAATACTCAAAATTCAGATCGTACAAAGCCTGTTTAAGCGCAGTAAAAAGCGTCTGGTCGGCCAGTTGTCGCGCCGAAAAGTTAACGGCTACGCGCAAGTTAATCCCTTTATCGCGCCATTTCGCAATCTGGCGAACCACATCCAGAATCACCCAGCGGCCCAGCGGGACGATGAGTCCTGACTCTTCGGCGTATGAGATGAACTCCAGCGGCGGAATTAATCCGCGTTCCGGCGATTGCCAGCGTACCAGTGCTTCCAGGCTACGTACTTCGCCGCGCCAGGTAATTTTGGGCTGATAGTGAATAAGTAACTGGTCGTTTTCCAGCGCTTTTCGCAGGTTTGTATCCAGCCAGTGGTAGTCAAATACGCGCTGATTCATTTCCGGCAAAAAAACGCAGAACTGACCGCGGCCGCCTTCTTTGGCGTTATACATTGCGGTGTCGGCAGTGCGAATGAGACTTTCGCTGTCCTGTCCGTGCCGGGGGGCCAACGAAATGCCAATAGCGCATCCCGTGTAAACTTCAATGAGTCCAATACGAAACGGTTGCCGCAGACGGGTAAGGATTCGTGAGGCTACTGCTTCCAGCGCGGCCTGAGACGTATGGGCAGCGAGAACAATGAATTCATCTCCCCCCAGTCTGGCCAGCAATTGATCTTCCTCCAGACAACTCAACAGCGCCAGCGAAACGGCCTGTAAGAGCTGATCGCCAAACATATGCCCATAGGCGTCATTAATTTTCTTGAAATTATCCAGATCGAGATAAACGATACCCACTTGCGACTCGCCAGCCGAGGCAATAGCATGATTAATAAATTCATGAATAGCATTGCGATTGGGCAGGCCGGTGACGGTGTCTGTATTCGCCAGTATGCGTAAACGCTCCTGAGCCCGCCTTTCTTCGGTGATATCCGTGCCTGCGCAGATCAGGAAAATTTCGTTTTTTCCGCTACCGTTATGGACGAATTTATTACGAAATAAGAACAGGCGTTGGCCTTTACGGGTCTTTATCCAGCGTTCGATTTCATAGGCATTGCCATTGCGAAAAAAATTCTCAATGTAGTGCCGGGAGGCAACCGCCTCCCGGCGACTCATAAATAATTTAAAGACGCTTTGACCAATTACATCTCGCTCTTTTAAGCCCGTGTACTCTTCGCATGACCGATTAAATCGACAGATTTTTCCCCGACTATCCAGTATCGCAATGACTGAGTTGGCTTCTGATACGATTTGCTCGGCAAAAGAGAGTTCCTGCGCCTGCGTTGGTGTGACGGCAGGCGTATCAGGCCAGGTTGCCAGGCTGCCAGCCCATTCACGGTTATTAATCTTACGGCCTACCAGGTGTACTGCGGTAACCTGTTTTTCTATCAACAACGTTATCAGCAGACTGGACGTAAT
Source organism: Salmonella sp. 32031103-2018-00083-FB-01-SM-01 (assembly GCF_017571995.1). NCBI lineage: Bacteria > Pseudomonadati > Pseudomonadota > Gammaproteobacteria > Enterobacterales > Enterobacteriaceae > Salmonella > Salmonella sp. 32031103-2018-00083-FB-01-SM-01. The sequence continues at coordinate 748,481 of NZ_JAGEQL010000001.1, read as the reverse complement.
CGCCGTTATTTCCCGGATACGCCCGGCTTGCTCCGGCGATAGCTCAACCGTTTTTTCTGCATCCGTTTCACCTGTCGGGGAGAGATACAGCACGTTGCGGTTATCAGCCAGACGCCAGTGAGAGTGAAGGGGACTTAGCGCCGTTTGTTCCTGAATCTGTTTCATCATGCATACCATCCCATTTAAGCGCCAGGTGCCCGAAAAGAAAGGTTAGCCATGTTATAAATAAGGGTAATTATGGCTGAACGTATTGTTTTATCTATGTATTCATATGTAATCCAGATTCTGGAAAAAGCATAGTCGCCAGCTAAAAATAACAAGAAATGGGGCGCTTGAATAAGATTAAACGCAGAGCATGACGGAAGGGAGAAGAAGAAAAGAAACGGCCTTTGCCTTCTCAGCAAAGGCCGTTGAGCGAGCTAAGCGTGGTTACGCTGCCGGTCGGGCAATAATGCTGCGGGTTTCCATGCGAACTTCCGCAATAGTGACATCAATGACATCCGTCACTTTATAAACCGTCTCACCTTTAATCTGTACCGTACCGTTTTCCTGGCTGCATACCAGTTCATCGCGAACGGCGTGCAGGAACGGGGCAGGGATAAAGGCGATAGCGCCGTTATCGACCAGTCGCACACGCATACCACCGCGGCTGACGTCAATAATTTCTGCCGCGAAACGGGTATTTGTCCCCGCCTTATCGTTAAGGAAGCGTGCATATAACCAGTCGCCGACATCGCGCTCCGCCATACGGTTCAGGCGACGGCGTTCCGCCATTTGCTGGGTGATATCTTCCTGCGGACGCGCAATAGCTTCCCCCTTGATGACCGCTTTCAGCAGGCGATGGTTAATCATATCGCCATACTTACGGATGGGAGAAGTCCAGGTGGCGTAAGCCTCAAGACCAAGACCGAAATGCGGCCCCGGCTCGGTGCTGATTTCCGCAAAAGACTGGAAGCGACGAATGCGGCTGTCAAGGAAACCGGAGGGTTGCGCATCCAGTTCGCGACGCAGTTTACAGAAGCCTTCCAGCGTCAGCACCTCTTCGGCATCGACATGCAGACCATGCGTTTTCAGCAGCGCGGCCAGCGCGTCGGCATTCGCGGGATCGAAGCCCGTATGTACGTTGTAAATACCGAAACCGAGCTTATCGCGCAGTACGCGCGCGGCGCAAAGGTTAGCGGCGATCATCGACTCTTCTACGATACGGTTAGCGATACGGCGCGGTTCCGCCACAATATCCAGTACTTCGCCTTTTTCGCCAAGCACAAAGCGGTAATCCGGGCGGTCTTTAAAGACTAACGCATGATGATGACGCCACTCACTGCGGCTTAGACAAATACGGTGCAACAGACGAATCTGCTGGGCAATGCCTTCGTTATCCGGCTGCCAGGTGCCGTTATTTTCCAGCCAGTCGGAGACATTGTCGTACGCCAGCTTGGCCTTCGATTCGATGATGGCCGCAAAAAAGGCGATATCATCGTCAATGGTGCCGTCTGCGGCGATTATCATGCGACAGGCGAGCGCCGGACGCACTTCGTTGGCGCGCAGTGAGCACAGATCGTCAGACAGCTCACGCGGCAGCATAGGAATATTGAAGCCCGGCAGGTAGTTGGTGAAGGCGCGAATTTTCGCTGCGTTATCCAGCTTACTGCCCTCGGCAATCCAGGCGGTAGGATCGGCGATAGCCACCGTAAGCTGGAGTCTGCCGTCCGCTAATTCCTCAGCATAAAGCGCGTCATCCATATCTTCAGTGCTGGCGCTATCGATAGTGACGAAATTCAGCGCGGTAAGATCCTGGCGCTCCAGCCCTTCGTCAAGCATCTCCGTCGCTACGCCGTTCGGCGCTTCTTTTTCCAGGTTATGGCGGGCAAGCGTAACCCACCAGGGAACAAAGTGATCGTCGGCAAAGGTGATATACTGCGTTAAATCGGCGTAAAACGAACGGTCGCCTTTAAGCGGATGGCGGCGCATTTCAGCAACCGCCCAGTCACCTTCTTTGAACTCATGCTGAACGCCGCGCGCGGCGCGGCAGGGAATCGCGTCTTTCAGCAACGGATGATCCGGCACGATGGACAGGCGGTCATTTTTACCCTGAACTTTTCCCACAAAGCGCGTCAGGAACGGTTCGATCAGTTCTTCCGGCTCGGCAGACTCCCGTTCTTTTTCCGTGTGGATGACCGCGACGATACGATCGCCATGCATCACTTTTTTCATCTGCGGCGGAGGAATGAAATAGCTTTTTTGCGCGTCAACTTCAAGGAAGCCAAAGCCTTTTTCCGTGGCTTTTACGACCCCTTCAGCGCGCGGCGTCTGGGAATGCAGTTGCTGTTTAAGCTGCGCTAGCAGCGGGTTGTCCTGAAACATATTCGTCTATTTTCGTAGCCAAAAGAGCGGCTGACAGTTTTACGCGATTCTGCCTGGCGCAGCAAGCGCTCTTTCTGTAATGGATGAGTTAATAGGTTTCGCCCAACGCGATTTTTAAACGATTTAACCATCCGCACACGCCGCACCAGCCTAACATGTTAATGGCCTGCTCCGATGAAACACCCCTGGTGAGTAGCGGGAAAAAATGCGCGGCGCTAAAGCGATCGGGCGCTCTGGTGAGCCATTGTATCGCCTGTGTCAGCGCAGGCTCAAGTTCCCAACGAGCGATGTCGTCGTCTTCCTGGCGTAACGTGATGACAGCGCGACGCCACGCGCCAGGTTGGGTTGCCTGTTCGTTAAAGCAGGCGGCGCTGCCGTTGATACGTGATGTGAGGAGCGTGATAAGTGGAAGTAAAGAAAGGGGCGACGCGGTGTGTAATGTGCTGGTCAGTATGCGTTCGAGTAACGCGAATGAAGACGGATCGCGGATGAGTACCGGTGCCATTATTTGGCATTGTGAAGACGAATATTGCCGCCGAACTTTGGTATGGGCGGGAGGATATTCTACCAGACTGGCGGCGGGCCGCCATGTCGTCTGGGGGTTTTGAAACCGTGCGGCCCTGGCAAAGCGCTGCATCTCCTGGCCGGGCAGTTCGCGCACGGGCAAACGGCAAAACGCCTGAAATATCGCCGCTACCCGCGCCTGAAAACCGATAAACCCAATGATCTGATTGATGAGTACGGTATCCCGGGCGGTTAATCCCACCTCTGCAAGCTGTTCACGGGCCCGCGTATTGATAACGGAGGGGGAGCCAGCAAGTTGACGAGCGTATTGCGTAATTTGCGCCAGCCGTTGATTGCTCTCTCTTGAGGCGTCAGGGCCAGGTAGCGGTGCCAGACGTGCGGCATAATGGCGGCACAAACGCTGAACCCCAAATACCTGAGCGGCGGTCAGCGCGGTGCTCATACGTTCATAGGCGCTAAACGTATGAAGCCGGTCGTTGAGAACCGTGCGGGGAAATAAGACATCCGCCAACTGGCGAGCTGGCTTTAACCATGATTCAAAAGGCGTCAACGCGGTTTTTGCTACCGCTAAATCCAGTAAAAATCGATCGTTAACATACGCGGCTTCCGGCATCAGCGAAAGCGGGGTTTGTGACGACATAGTGGATTGTGTTTCATGATACCAGTGGCTTTTACCCGCTTTTCGGCATTGTTCCATAGGGTTTCCCGAGGATGAAATGGCGATCGATAATGATTCGGCGTCGGATCGTTTATGCTGGATTATCCTGGCGTATGCGGGAAAGGGATGAAAGATTGTTAGGTGATAACAAATATCAGAACGCTATATAACGAGATGAGTGGTGAGTGAGGGGAATGGGGCAGCACAGCCGTGCTGCCCGCTAATAAACTTAATGCGCTTATTTGAGTTCCAGTTCATTCATTGCCGCAATGCTGAACCCGCCGTCAACATGGACGACTTCGCCAGAAATGCCTGCCGAGAGATCGGAGCACAGAAACGCCGCTGAGTTACCCACATCTTCAATGGTCACGGTGCGACGAATTGGCGTAACGGCTTCACAATGCGCCAGCATTTTACGGAAGTCTTTAATACCGGACGCCGCCAGCGTGCGGATTGGACCCGCAGAGATGGCGTTGACGCGAACCCCTTCCGGTCCCATAGCGTTTGCCATATAACGCACGTTAGCTTCCAGAGAGGCTTTCGCCAGACCCATGACATTGTAGTTCGGGATGGCGCGCTCCGCTCCCAGATAAGACAAGGTCAACAGCGCAGAACCCGGATTCAGCATGGTGCGGCAGGCTTTCGCCATGGCAACAAAGCTGTAAGAGCTAATATCGTGAGCGATTTTAAAGCCTTCGCGGGTAACCGCATTAACATAATCGCCGTCCAGCTGATCGCCAGGCGCGAAACCAATTGAGTGTACGAAACCGTCAAATTTCGGCCAAACGTTACCCAGCTCCGCAAACATAGCGTCAATGCTGGCATCTTCAGCGACATCACACGGTAAAACGATGCTGGAACCCAGCTGGGCAGCAAATTCTTCTACGCGGCCTTTCAGTTTGTCGTTCTGGTAGGTGAACGCCAGTTCAGCTCCTTCGCGGTGCATCGCCTGTGCGATACCGTAGGCGATGGACAGTTTACTGGCCACGCCAGTGACCAGAATGCGCTTACCGGAAAGAAAACCCATAGCTTTAATCCTTATAGTCATTGCTTATTTTTTGCTTTTACGAACAATGGTTAACAGCAACTTTTCAACATTATTCGAAATTAGTCTGAAATTATATCTCACTCCTGACCCCGTGTGTCACGCTATTTTTCCGCTGCTATCTCCAGCTGGTGACGTTCTAAAACCACACGATAACGAAGTCCCTGAGGATTTTGAGCACTCCCCAGGGCCAAACTGGCAAATCAAAGAGTCTAATGGGACAGGCCCTACGCTGCAGTATACCAGCTGGTGTAAGGTTCGCCTCATCCAACCAGAGACACCGGGACGGATAGCAAGTACGCATAGCGATGCACCTTCCACCAGACAAATAAAGGTTCTGTAGGAAGCCTGAATATTCATCCGAATGGTTTACCTCACCTATTAGCGATGTTATGGACATGTAATTTTAACCATCAAATGCTTAACAAAAATAATTTCTTTTTTAGGTGCTGAAGGTTTTCTCTATTTATTGATGCAGAGTAATACTTAATATGAAAAATTTTGGAAATCAGGTGATTACAGTAGTTACAAATCGGGTTTTTATATGTTTGCATGTGTATTATAATAAATTTTCAGAGGATGAGGCATATGCCGTTTACATTTCAGATCGGAAATCATAGTTGCCAGATATCAGAAAGGTATTTAAGAGATATCATCGATAATAAAAAAGAGCATATTTTTTCAACGTATGAGAAATTCATAGATTTTTTCAGGAATATATTTACCAGTCGAAGTTTAATCTCTGATTATAGAGAAATATATAATCTACTGTGCCAAAAAAACGAGCGTCCCGATATTACGAAGCCTTTCTCGCTACGACCATTTTCGAGGCGAGATGAAGACTGTACACGATGGCGCCCCCTTCTTGGATATATTAAACTGATTGATGCCTCCAGACCTGAAACAAGAGATAAATACACTGTAGAGGTATTAGCGTATCAAGAAAATATGTTACTACTACAGATGTTTTACGATGGAGTATTAGTGACCGAGACGGAGTGTTCTGAACATTGCGTCGATTTTTTAAAAGAAACGATGTTTAATTATAATTCCGGGGAAATTACGCTTGCCGCTTTAGATAATGATAACCAGCCGCCGAGCGAAGCAGGTAGTAATGGAATCTATGAGGCTTTTGAGCAACGTTTGATAGACTTCCTGACCACGCCCGCCATGGCGTCTGGTGATGAGAGCGGCGATACTGATCAGACGGATGCATCACAACCAGCGGCAATAGAGGCGTTTATTAACTCGTCGGAGTTTAAAAAAAATATCCGCATGCGTGATATTGAAAAAAATAAAATAGGTAGCGGAAGTTATGGGACAGTCTATCTGTTAAATGATGAGTTTGTTGTTAAGATTCCAATTAATGAGCGGGGAATAAAAGTGGATGTTAACTCTCCGGAACATCGTAATTGTCATCCTGATCGTGTCAGTAAGTATTTGAACATGGCCAATGGCGACAAGGATTTTTCTCGTTCGGCCATCATGAATATTAATGGTAAAGACGTTACGGTTTTAGTTTCAAAATATATTCAAGGTCAGGAGTTCGATATTGAAGATGAAGATAACTATCGAATGGCGGAGGCGCTTCTTGAATCCCGGGGGGTTTATATGCATGATATAGATAACGTAGGTAATATTCTGGTTAAAGAGGGGGTACTTTTCTTTGTGGATGGCGATCAAATCGTGCTGTCACAAGAATCCCGGCAACAGCGAAGCGCTTCTCTTGCAACAACACAATTGGAAGAGCAAATTAAGGCCCGTTACCTGATAAAATTAAAGCAGGCCGAGACCGAAGGAAATACTGAAGATATTGAATATTATAAGTCACTTATTACAGAGCTTGATGAGTTAATCGGAGAGGAAGAACAGACACCTGCGTCAGGAAGACGTTTTAAACTAGCCGCGCCGGAGGAAGGGACTCTTGTGGCTAAAGTATTAAAGGATGAATTAAAAAAATAGCATTTAGTTCCGTTCTTTTCTGCGAATCGCCGGGGCTCATTCGCTACAGATTTGCCGATCAATTATTGAGAGTTGCTATTCGTTTAAAGGTCGTTCAGGGGATCTGGACAGCCTGCAGCGGAGATGCAACTCGCAAGTACGGTTGGTGATGCCGCGCCGCCATAGTGGATGAAATGCCTCGCGATGGTGCAACAACATTAACTCGCCTTGATTTTTCCCCTCTACCTGGCAAGAAGACCCCGGCTTTACGGATGGTCTCATGCCGTCGTATTAGCGTTGTTCGGCGTAGTATGTAAATTTCCTTATAGCAATAGAAGAACATTCTCAAAACATAAAATTAGCAAGTTATCATGAAGTTAACATATATTGTTTTTTTCGATCATTTTTTATATATTGATCGTTTTTATTGATTGATTTGCGTTAAAAGCGCATTATCAGGGAGTTAAGATCAAGTGGAGTGGTCACATGCGCTATTTTTTTATGGCAGAGCCGATAAGGGCAATGGAGGGGGATTTACTGGGTGTCGAAATCACTACCCATTTTGCATCGTCGCCCGCTCGTCCGCTACACCCTGAGTTTGTTATCTCGTCATGGGACAATTCGCAGAAGCGCCGTTTTCTGCTTGATCTGTTGCGGACAATCGCGGCCAAACATGGCTGGTTTCTACGCCACGGCCTGTTCTGTATCGTAAATATCGATCGGGGTATGGCGCAGCTTGTCCTTCAGGACAAAGATATTCGCGCATTACTACACGCCATGCTATTTGTGGAGCTGCAGGTCGCTGAACATTTTTCATGTCAAGATAACGTCTTAGTCGATCCTTTAATACACGCGCTTCATAAACAACCTAATCCATTATGGCTGGGCGACCTGGGCGTAGGGAACGCAACCGCTGCGCCATTAGTTTGCGGGTGTTTTAGCGGCGTAAAACTTGATCGCAGCTTTTTTGTCTCACAAATTGAAAAAATGACGTTTCCGCTGCTTGTCAAACATATCCGGCGTTATTGTGACAAGATCGTGGTGGGTGGCCAGGAAAACACACGCTATTTGCCGGCGTTAAAAACGGCAGGCATTTGGGCAACCCAGGGCACGTTATTTCCTTCCGTTGCGTTAGAAGAGGTTGAAACATTGCTGTTGGGCAGTCGCATGAACACCCTCAGAGAATCGAACTGAGGGTATTTGTTTCGTTTAGCGATCCTTTCGCCATGCGTCAGCGGTCAGCGCCTCGCCAAAATGGCCTGCGATTAAACGACGGGTAAGCTCATGTAGCGGAGAGGCGAGCACATCGGCGGTGCTGCCGCGTTCAACCACTTCCCCCTGATGCATCACTAATACCTGATCGCTAATATGTTTCATCATGCCGATATGCTGCGTGACATAGATATAGGAGATGCCTTGTTTTTCCTGCAATTCAAGCATCAGATTGATGAGCTGCGAGCGCATGGACATATCAAGCGAAGCCAGCGCTTCGTCCGCGATAATGACTTTAGGGCGTAAAATCAGCGCGCGGGCCAGGCCCAGACGCTGTTTCTGCCCCGGCGCCAGCATATGCGGGTAGTAGCTCACGTGATCGGGCAATAGCCCCACCATACGCATCGTCTCGACAATTTGTTTGCGCCGCTGTTCCGGCTCCAGATCGGTATTAAGGCGCAGGGGGAAGTCAAGGATCTGTGAAATACGTTGACGTGGATTCAGTGACGTTGAGGGGTCCTGAAAAATCATTCGAATACGTTGGCTTCGAAACGAATAGTCGCCGTAATGCAGGGGATGATCGTCAATAAGAAGCTCGCCGCTGGTGGGTTCAATCATGCCGGCCAGCATCTTTGCCAGCGTGGATTTGCCGGAACCGTTTTCGCCGATAATGGCCAGAGTCTGACGCTCACGAAGCGTAAAGCTTAATGGTTTCACGGCGTCGACGGTCTGGCGTCGAAACCATCCTGTCCGGTAGCGAAAGGTTTTACTCAGGTTGCGCACTTCAAGCAGAGTTTCCACCATATCACTCTCTCTCCATATTCAGCGGAAAATGACAGGCATAGAGATGATTTTTCGCGCCGGTTAAGCGTGGCGTGATAATGCATTCTCGTTGCGCGTAAGGGCAGCGCGGCCCCAGACGACAACCTATCGGTAACTGCTCCAGTAGCGGGATCGCGCCCGGCAGCGTATTCAGACGGCTTTTATGCGGCATCGCACTGCCAAAATCCGGAATCGCGCGGATAAGCGCCTGCGTATAAGGATGATGTGGCGTCGTCACCAGATCTTTACTTGGCGCGGTTTCTACCGTCTGGCCGCAGTATAAAACGTTGATTTTGTCAGCCCACTGACTCAGCATTTGCAGGTCGTGGCTAATCAACAGAATGGTGGTATTACTGTTTTGATTCAGTCGGGTCAGCAGGCGAAAAATTTGCGCCTGCGTCGTTGGTTCCATTGAGTTGGTGGGTTCATCAGCGATCAGGAGTCGCGGTTGATTCGCCAGCGCGATAGCGATCATGACTTTCTGACACTCGCCATCGGTCAGTTCATAGGGAAAACTGCGCATCGCGTCTTTATGATCTTTAATTCCCACCCGGTGCAGTAATTCAATAGCACGCCGTTTACGCCAGCCTAAACGCTGCCACCAGCGGCCTTTATAGGTCCAGGCGGGAATATTTTGCATTAGCTGGCGGCCGACGCGTTCGGAAGGATCAAGGCACGACTGCGGCTCCTGGAAGATCATCGACACATTATGCCCGACCAGCTTACGCCGTTCACGAGAGGAGAGGCGCAGCAGATCGATATCATCAAAACGCATACGGTCGGCAGTGACTCGCCAGTTGTCTTTCGCGACGCCGCAAATAGCTTTAGCAATCAAGCTCTTTCCGGAACCCGATTCACCTACCAGGCCGCGAATTTCGCCTTCGCTTAATGTCATACTGACGCGATCGACCGCTTTTACCCAACCTTCGCTGGTTTTAAATTCAATGGTGAGATTGCGGATATCCAGTAACGGCATTATTCCACCCCCGCAATAATCGCACGACGAATCCCATCTCCGAGCAGGTTTACCAGTAAAACACTGAGCGTTATCGCCGCGCCGGGTAGCATAACGGTCCACGGCGCGACATAGATTAACTCCAGCGCATCCCCCAACATGGCGCCCCATTCAGGAGAGGGAAGCTGCGCGCCGAGATCTAAAAATCCCAGCGCGGCGATGTCCAGAATCGCCATCGACAGCGCCCGGGTAATTTCGGTGACCAGACCGGCGGTAATATTCGGTAAAATGGCGAACCACAGAATATTCAGTGTTGTCGCGCCATCCAGACGGGCGGCAATGACGTACTCTTTTTCCAGTTCATCATGCACCATGCTATAGACGGAACGTACCATTCGCGGCAACAGGGCCAGCCAGACGGCAAACATCGCGTGTGACAGATGTGGGCCGGCAAATGCCACGACGATAATCGCCAGCAAGAGCGAAGGGATGGAAAGCAGCGTGTCCAGAATATGGTTCAGTACGGCAGAGCGTAAACCGTGCGTCGCGCCTGCCACTACGCCGAGGACTAATCCACATAGCGTAGCCGCCAGCGTTACGATAAACGCGCCGCCGACTGTGGGTGCCGCGCCGCTTAACAGGCGGCTCAGCACATCGCGCCCCAGATCGTCAGTCCCCAGAAAAAAGGAGACTTCACCATAGCGTGACCAGGAGGGCGGCAGTAGCTGATAGCCCAAAAATTGCTGATCGATACCATAGGGCGCGATCCAGCCGCCAAAAATACACAACAACGCCAGTCCGGCGCATCCATACAGACCCACCATCGCAGGCGCGTCGCTATAAAATTTGCGCCAGGCAGTACGCAGGGTGCCTGGCGGGCGCTTTTCGCTGTAGACGCTATCGTAAGGCATATTTACTCGTTTTATTTTTGTTTACCATGCTTTATGTCTTTTGAAATTTTTAAACATTATCAATTCGTTATCGAGCGTTGGCGTTTTAATTTTGTGTACTTTGAGGTTATCAATTTATGCAAAATATGTACACTAATGTGTATATCCTCTCATGAAGTGTACACATTGCTTGCCGATACAAAATTAAGAAAGGCTCCAGGCAAAAAAAGAGACCAAATCAAGGTCATCTCAGACGCTCATGGTCTCAATGTCAGGCTCTCTACATCCGGCAGTATAACATTCTTTTACCGATACAGATGGAACGGGAACGCTGCTCAACTGACGATTGGCGATTATCCAACCATATCACTATCTCATGCCAGGGAACGCCGTCAGTACTTTAGATCATGGTTAACTAAGGGACTCGATCCTCGTCACCAGATGGTACTGGAGAAGAAGAAAAAAACAGAAGCGTTAACCGTAAAAGAACATACGACTACTGGGAGAAGTTTTAGCACTGTACGGAATTTGGGCCAGGGTCATTAAGACCGACAGTGGCGGCTGGCGCCAGTTCGGAGTATGGCGCGATCAGGATGTTGCGGTATTAGTCTCTGGGAGGTTCACAATAAGACAGATCGGAATACTCCGGCATGGGGTGTTGCGTCTTAAACCGCTGCAGCGGGTCAGCAGGGGGAATTATATTTATTAGCTCAGATGTGAGCTGACAGTTACCGATTATTTATACAGTAACTGTCAGTTTACAATATCGCAAAAACATTAACAAAAATATAATTTTGATGATAACCCCTTGATCTACCCAAAAGTAATAGAGCTGAGTTTATGATTTAATCTATAGGACTTTCCAGCGTTACTCTTACGGACTTTCTTTTTACAGTGATAGTTGGCGGGATCGTCGTGCTTCTAAGATGTGTAAATGGGATTTCACCAGCATAAAATACACCAGCACCATGGTAACCAGAAACTTTGACATCTATGTAGCCTCTACTCCAGATCTCATTAGCAACCCTCTCTATCAAAGTATCACGTTCTCCAAACACCATTCGTTCAAAGAAACCAGCATTTCTATTCGCTTTATCTATGTCCTCCTTTTTAAAACTATTAGGCTCTCTTTTATCTGCGGAATAACAACTACTAATCCTTATATCCTTTATAACCTCTAAAACTTTATTAGCAACCAGAATATCAACCAGTTGTTTTGCAGAAAAAACAGAGTCGCCACTGGCTAGAACATTAGTGCCTGCTGCACCATGACCGGTAATATAGACCTTTTTAAACGCACTTAATGTGATCTCATCTAGTATGAGGTTTTCTTGCTGCCGTGCAACAATACCTACAGCTGCTCCGCAATTTACATCATTAGTGTATTGTTGCAGATCAATGTGACTCGAAAGAGTTTTATAATGAGTGCTGATTGTTTTTTCAAATTCGGACGCTGCGTCTTTACTTATAAAAACACCAGGATATAAGTGCTTCCCAGAAAAAACTCTGGATATTTGTTGTCCCAGCATATGCAGGCAAGCCGATTTGTTGAAGCCTTTCTCTCCCATTACTAACAAGAAACCACTTTTTTGCTCAACCTGTGAAATATTATAAGCAATATTAGCTACCCTAATAATATCTTTGGCTAGGTTAGTTGCGCCATTTCCGAAGTGGCAGTGCCGGGGGCTGTCCCTCTAATATTGAGAATCGCGGCAGAAATAGGTTTCATCATATTCACCTCTCATGTAGTGATAATGGTTATTATGTGATATTTACTTTTTAATATTTATTTGTTATCACTTACCTGCTGTCCAGTCAATATTAATACATGATTACGCCTATTTTTACATTAATTTTACTGGTGCGGGATTGTATGATCTTGTTATTACTCAACGTAAGCCTCTGTTTATATATAATAAAATTGGAGAAATCTGTTGACTGTATTTTATTTACATTAATATAAATATGCTATGAATTATTACGCATGCATAATCTAACGTTATTAGATGCTATATCCGTAACCGGGTCTGAGGTGAGCATGGCTAAATTACCGCGCCGTAAATGCAAAGTTTGCCGGGAATGGTTTTCTCCTGCTTACAGCAACGTTGTCTGGTGCTGTCCTGAACATGGCGCTATCTACGCGCTGGAACTGCGTGCCAGGCGTATCAGGGATAAATACCAGACGGATAAAGCCGAACGCCAGGCGAACGCCGCAGTTTAAGGATAGGCATTGTGTGATTACGGGGATTTTCGTGCCCGTAAACCAGGGAGGTTTGTTTTTCTAATTTTATCCAGCGAGACGTAAAGTATGACTGAGCTATGGTTAGCACTCGGTTTAACACATTAGGTGGTTTGCCTGATAGTTTCTGTGGGAGGGGGTATGATAAAAAAGTAATATTATTTTTAGTGTTTTTCTGATTATGCAAGTGCCGTTGATTTTGTATATCGTGTTGACTCGAGACCTTCAGATGTGATTTTTCGGGATGGTTTTGCTTCGCACGGTAATAACAGGAATCTTCAGCAACATATAAGAGATGACTCCTGTGCATCCGGTAGTCGAGACAGTACTATATTGCGACTATCTCAGATATTAATGAGTCTTATAATATAGCACGATTATATTACTCCAGAGCAACATTTAGCGGCAGGTTGTACAGATACAGAATCCGTGCAGACAATAGTTTCTACAGCCTTCCGCCGTCTGTTGCTTATATTGAGTTATGTGGTATCCAGTTTGGTCATTTTGAGCGAGTGATGATGCGGTTACAAAGTGAGTATGTATCTGTAAATTCTATCCCAATTGAAAATATCCATGAAGCAGTTGAGCTTGTTTACGAGAGAAATGCAAGTATGGTAAATATTGTTGGAGTGGATTATGAAAAAGAAATTAAAGGTTCTGACTCTTGCTCTTGCGTCATTATCCAGTGTTTGTTATGCAGCTATGGCTGATTATGATACGTATGTGAGTAATGTTCAGATTAAAAACCTGTCTTATGGTGTGTATACGTCAGGGGATAAGGAAACTCAGTTTTTTTGTATCGAACTGAAGCGCGGGAGTGAGGCTATTAGTGTCAATGCCATGTGTAAAGTGGATGTGTACGGGAATCATAAACAGGGGTTTGATAACATGCTAAATATAGCAAAGTATTATTATACAACAGGGGGGGATGTAAGGATATATTATAAAGAGAATGTTTGGCGCGACCCCGATTTCAAAAGTGCATTCTCTTCCAGGGAATTAATTGCGATAACTACTTGTAGCTCATCAAGTTATTGTATGGGGCCTATGTTGACAAATTAAATGTTGCTGGGTATTAAACGCTCTAAAGAACAGGCTTAATCTTGTTGGTGAGACGATTATGTCTGAACCTTTATCAGGTTCCTGTATGGCTGTAGCGATCTGTGGGGCAACGATATTCAGACTGTTTACTGGAGCGGATTTTGGGATTGTATTTTGAGCATTTGCGGGAACGTTGTTCGTGGCAACAATGCCGCAGATACTGTCACCCCAAAGCACTCCTTCAAGCTTCTGACAATTGTGGGTGGTTTGTTTGATGGAGTGCCTCTTAAGATTAGAACTCTCACCATAAAGGCTGCGCATTTACGTGGCCTTTTTCGTATTCAGCCTCACGGGAAACACTCACTACGCGCTTTGTTGGATAAATCCAGCCCGTGAAGCCTGCTCCTTTTAGTCAGGACGTTATCAGAAGGGGACACACTGGTTGTATGGAAGCTTGATCGCCTGGGTCACAGTATGCGTCATCTGGTCGTTCTGGTAGAAGAATTGCGCGAACGCGGCGTTAATTTCCACAGCCTGACCGACAGCAGCATAGACACGTCGACGCCAATGGGGCGATTCTTCTTTCATGTCATGGGCACACTCGATGAAATGGAACGTGAATTGATTGTGGAAAGAACCCGCGCTGGACTGGAAGCGACAAGGGAGAGGGGGTGTAATGGTGGCCGACGACCGAAACTAACATTGGAACAATAGGCGCAGGCCGGGCGTTTGATTGGGGCTGGCGTACCGCGACAGCAGGTAGCGATACGTAGTGAAACCCGGAGGCGCTGATACAGAAGATAAATCTCCGGCAATCATCATCGAAGCATGGACTGCCGGAGAAAGTAGAAAACAAAGTGTATATATTTGTGTACTAAAAAACGAACTTATCACAAAAATAAAAGCATAACTTTTTGATTTAATGATATTTTTATTGTTTCTTATCGTAAGGCATACCATTCCTTATGTTTCAGCGGGTTAGCCATAGCACCCAAAATATCGGAAATCACATTGACCACAATAACCAGCGACCCAATGACCATCACGCCAGCGGAAATAGCGGCATAGTCCTGCTGACGAATGGCGTGAATTAACCATCGTCCCAGCCCTGGCCAGCTGAAAACCATTTCGGTAATCATCGCCAGCGTTAACATGGTTGAAAACTGCAGGCCAAGACGGGGAATGACCGGCGGCAGCGCATTATGCAACACGTGACGGCGTAAAATCGTAAAGCGCGACAAGCCGCGCGTGGCCGCCGCTTTAACGTAGTTCTGATCGTAGACCTCAATAGTGCTGATTCGCATCAGGCGGATCACTTCTGTGGTCGGCGCGACGGAAAGCGTGAGCACCGGTAAAACCATATGTCGTATGGCGCTCATCACCATTTCATCGCGCCACGGCGAATCTGAAATCCAGGCGTCAATGATGGCGAAACCGGTAACCGGTTTAACTTCATAAAGTAGGTCAAATCGCCCGGATACCGGCAGCCACCCCAGCGTGAGCGAAAAGAACAGTGTGAGCAGAAGCGCCAGCCAGAAAACCGGAATTGAGAAACCTAATAGCGCCAGCGCGCTGATAAAACGATCCGGCCATTTGCTACGCGTCACGCCAGCCAGCATCCCGACCGGGATGCCGACCATCAGCGCAAAACCAAAGGCGAGAATGCACAGCTCCATCGTGGCGGGAAACACCTCTTTAAGCTGTTCGGAGATCAGCTGGCCGTTAATGCTGGACACGCCAAAGTCCCAGTGCAGCAGACCGTTGAACCAGAAAACCCAGGCATTCCATAATGATGCGCCTTGTAGCGGCGCGTGCGGCGTAAAATAGCTCAGGCTAAAGCCGATAAAGGTCAGGAAGAATAGCGTCACCAGCAACAGCAATAACCGACGCAGGGTGAAGATAATCATGGTTTTTTCACCTCTTCGTGTTTTTCGCGGGAGACGCCGGCAAAAGACGCATTGCCGAACGGGCTTAACACCAGCCCTTTAATATCGTAGCGGTAAGCCTGCAGGCGTAGTGATGATGCCAGCGGCAGTATCGGCAGCTCTTTCTCCAGGATATTCTGCGCTTCCTCATACGCTTCTATGCGCGAAGCCAACTGCTGCGACGACAGTGCTTTACGCAGCACGCTGTCAAATTCAGGGTTACACCAGTGGGCGAAATTGGTTTGCGAATTGATGGCTGCACAGCTTAACAGCGGTCTGAAAAAGCTATCCGGATCGTTGCTGTCCGTGGCCCAGCCGGATAAGGTCAGATCGTGATTCATATCCATCAGACGCGCCTCTTGAAAACGACCTTCAACCGGCACAATGACCACTTTTACGCCAACCTGCGCCATATCCGCCTGAATAAGCTCCGCCGTTTTTAGCGGACTTGGGTTCCAGGCCTGAGAACTGGTCGGCACCCAGAGATGCAGCGTAAGATTCTCAATGCCCAGCGCTTTTAGCTGTTCGCGCGATTTTTCCGGATTGTACTCCGTAATTTTGGCATCGTTATCGTAAGCCCATGAGGCTCTCGGTAAAATGGAGGCTGCGGTTTCTGCCGTGCCGTAATAAATCGACTGCATCAGGCGCTGGTTGTTGATCGATAAGGCCAGCGCATGGCGCACTGCGGGATTATTCAACGGCGGCTTATCGGTGTTAAAGGCCAGATAGGCGATATTCATCCCCGGGCGCAACGTCAGGCGCAAACGCGGATCGTCGCGTAAAATAGTTAGCTGGCTGGCGGCGGGCCAGGCCAGAACATCGCATTCACCGGTCAGTAATTTTGATAAACGCCCGGTACCGCCGGAGCCTAAATCCACTACTACTTGCGGCATCAGCGGTTTGCCGCGCCAAAAACCATCGTGGCGCTGGAGACGAATAAACTGCCCGGCACGGTACTCCGAAAGCTGGAAAGGCCCGGTGCCGACCGGTTGGCGGTCTAGCAGTTCCTGACGATCTTTTCGGCTAAGCTGCGCGGCGTACTCAGCGGACATGACGGAAGCGTAGTGTGTAGCCAGATGCCATAAAAAGGAGGCGTCTGGCTGCGTCAGGCGAAACTCAACGGTGTTATTGTCCAGCTTACGCACGCTTTTTACATTGTCGGCGAACTGTAGGCTATCAAAGTAGGGGAAGCTACTGCCGTTGATGTTATGCCACGGATGCCGACGATCAAAAATCCGCTGAAAGGTAAAGACAACATCATCAGCATTGAGTTTTCGGGTCGGCGTAAACCAGGCGGTTTTTTGAAAGGAAACGTCGCGGCGCAGGTGAAAACGGTACGTTGCCCCGTTATCCAGCACTTCCCAGCTTTCTGCCAGCTCAGGGACTAAACGATAAGTATAGGGATCGACATCCAACAGGCGATCATATAACTGGGCGGCCAGGGTATCGACGATGAGGCCGCTGCTCGCTTTTTGCGGATTAAAGGTGTTGACCTGCCCGCTAACACAATACACAAAGCCGCTATCGCGAATATCTGCACTCGCAGTTTGTTCGGGCGCAGCCGCAGCCGTAGCCTGACTACTCAGTAGACCCGCTATCACGATCAGAGACGATAAAACCAGGCGCATAATAGTTAAGTTTTTGAAGTTCAATTTGCAAAGTGTATCGCACTTCGGCCCGCCACGTAAAAATGTCGGTGGATAACTGGCGTAAATGTCGTCAATTAGCCGGAGAAATAGCTAAAGCTGATGCTTTTTAAGCAAGGCGCGAAACTGGTGGTAGGTGAGCGCCAGCAAATCGGCGGCTCGTTTCTGGTTAAATTTCGCCTGCTGTAAGCTACGTTGCAGCAGCGCTTTTTCCTGTTGCAGTTGAAACTCCCGCAACTTGAGCGGCAGGTCGGGCGTGGCGGTTGCCGATGGCAGGGCGGGCGCGGGCGGTTCGGCGGGATGGCGTTGAAAAGGATCGATAACAATTTCATCCAAAGGATGTTCACTACTGCCGTGGCGATACACTGAACGTTCGACTACGTTTTTCAGCTCGCGGACATTACCCGGCCAGGCGTAATGCAACAACGTTTCTTTTGCCCGATCGGTAAAACCGGGAAATAAGGGCAGACGTAGTTCACGACACATCTGAATAGCAAAATGCTCGGCCATCAGCATGATATCGCTCTGGCGTTCGCGCAGCGGCGGCAGTTGTACAACATCAAAAGCCAGCCTGTCGAGCAGATCGGCACGAAATGTCCCTTCCTTCACCATGGCGGGTAAATCGGCATTGGTGGCGCATACTAATCGCACATTAACCTGTAACGGCTGGCTGCCGCCGACGCGCTCTAGCTCGCCATATTCAATCACCCGCAGCAGCTTTTCCTGTACCAGCATCGGCGCTGTCGCCAGTTCATCCAAAAACAGCGTGCCGCCATCGGCGCGTTCAAAGCGACCGGGATGACGTTTTTGCGCCCCGGTAAAAGCGCCCGCTTCATGACCAAACAGTTCGGAGTCCAGCAGATTTTCGTTAAGCGCCGCGCAGTTAAGCGAGATAAGCGGCCCCTGCCAGCGTGAAGAGAGATAGTGCAGGCGATTGGCGATAAGTTCTTTACCCGTACCGCGTTCGCCAATAATCAGCACTGGCTTATCCAGCGGCGCGAGCCGGGAGACTTGTTCCAGTACTTCAAGAAAACGGTTTGCCTCGCCGAGCAGGTTATCTTTAAATTCAGCCATGATGAAAATCGCCACTTGTTAGTGTTTTTCACCACTTTATCCTTTTTTGCTGGCGAGGTAAAACGAAACAATTTTTTTATTATCAGTGATATGAAAAGTTGGCACGCAAATTGTATTAATCATGTAGCAGGGCATCGCCCGTTATCAGAACATTATGTGAGGATTGAATTATGGGTATTTTTTCTCGTTTTGCCGACATCGTGAACGCCAATATCAATGCGTTGTTGGAAAAAGCGGAAGATCCGCAGAAGCTGGTGCGCCTGATGATTCAGGAGATGGAAGATACGCTGGTGGAGGTTCGCTCGAACTCCGCGCGTGCTTTAGCGGAAAAGAAACAGTTATCCCGTCGTATTGAACAGGCTACGGCTCAGCAGACCGAGTGGCAGGAAAAAGCGGAACTGGCTCTGCGCAAAGATAAAGACGATCTGGCGCGCGCCGCATTGATTGAAAAACAAAAGCTGACCGATTTAATTGCTACGCTTGAACAGGAAGTCACGCTGGTGGATGACACGCTGGCGCGCATGAAGAAAGAGATTGGCGAGCTGGAAAACAAACTCAGCGAAACACGCGCTCGCCAGCAGGCGCTGATGCTGCGTCATCAGGCGGCAAGTTCTTCCCGCGATGTTCGTCGTCAGCTTGACAGCGGCAAACTGGATGAAGCCATGGCGCGGTTTGAATCCTTTGAACGTCGTATCGATCAAATGGAAGCGGAAGCGGAAAGCCATCGTTTTGGTAAGCAGCAATCGCTGGACCAACAGTTTGCCAACCTGAAAGCCGATGATGAAATCAGCGAGCAGCTGGCGCAGTTGAAAGCCAAAATGAAGCAAGATAATCAATAATGACAATGGCGGCGCCGATACGCGCCGTCGCTCATCAGCTTTAGGTGTAAGGAGAACGCATGAGCGCGCTATTTCTGGCCATCCCGTTAACCATTTTTGTGTTGTTTGTGTTACCGATTTGGCTGTGGCTGCATTACAGCAACCGCGCCGGTCGGGGAGAACTGTCGCAAAGCGAGCAGCAACGCTTACTGCAACTCACAGACGACGCGCAACGTATGCGCGAGCGCATTCAGGCGCTGGAAGACATTCTTGATGCAGAGCATCCGAACTGGAGAGAGCGCTAATGGGTGGAATCAATCTCAATAAAAAACTATGGCGTATGCCGCAAAAGGGCATGGTGCGTGGCGTTTGCGCCGGGATCGCCGACTACCTTGATGTACCGGTAAAACTGGTACGTATTCTGGTCGTGCTGTCGATTTTCTTTGGGCTGGCGTTTTTTACCGTAGTGGCCTATATCGTTCTGTCTTTTGTACTGGACCCTATGCCGGATAATCTGGCCGCAGGCAAACCGCAGCCGACCAGCGGCGAACTGCTGGATACCGTAGACAGAGAGCTTGCCGCAGGCGAAAAGCGTTTGCGAGAAATGGAACGCTACGTCACGTCAGATACGTTCACACTGCGTAGTCGTTTCCGTCAACTTTAAGTGTTATATCGGGAAGGTGAAGATGAATACTCGCTGGCAACGCGCCGGGCAGAAGGTGAAGCCCGGCTTCAAAATAGCAGGTAAGCTGGTTCTATTGACCGCGTTACGCTACGGGCCTGCCGGCGTGGCGGGATGGGCGGTAAAATCCGTCGCCCGTCGTCCGCTAAAAATGTTGCTGGCGTTTGCGCTGGAGCCAGTACTTCGTAAGGCGGCGAATAAAATTTCGCAGCGTTACAAATAGCGAGTCTGGTCATAATATTTCGTTAAGCTCTGGCGTATAGTGTGTGCGAAATACATTACGTGTCAGGACGGGAGTATGTTGAAAAAAGGAATATTTGCGTTAGCGTTATTCATAGCCATGCCGCTTTATGCCGCAGAATACTGGATAGATGTCCGCATTCCTGAACAATATCAACGAGAGCATATTCAGGGCGCGATTAATATCCCATTGAAGGAGATTAAATCTCATATCGAAACGGTAGTTCCAGACAGGAACGATACGGTAAAGTTATATTGTAACTCCGGGCGACAGTCGGGCATGGCAAAACAAATGTTGCTTGATATGGGGTATACGCACGCGATGAATATGGGCGGCATCAGTCGTCTTGATATGCCGAAAGTAAAAAAATAGATAATCTATTGCTCAATACTCATACTAACCGCGGCGCTTAATGCGCCGTTGTTGATCTCTCCGGGTAGTTGATAATAACGTTTTTGCACATATCTATAACGTAGGCTCGTTATTATTTTTTCTTCTCTTCAGGCTCAACAGGATGTCAATGAAGCGACTTAAAACTGAACTCAACGCGCTGGTCAATCGTGGGGTAGACAGGCATTTGCGACTTGCCGTAACCGGGTTGAGCCGCAGCGGCAAAACGGCGTTTATCACGGCGATGGTTAACCAGTTGCTTAATGTCCACGCGGGCGCGCGCTTACCGTTGCTCAGCGCGGTACGTGAAGAACGCCTGCTTGGCGTAAAGCGTGTGCCTCAACGTGATTTTGGTATTCCCCGTTTTACCTACGACGAGGGGATACTTCAGCTTTATGGCAATCCTCCCGCCTGGCCCACACCGACGCGCGGCGTGAGTGAGATTCGGCTGGCGTTGCGCTATCGCTCAAACGACTCGCTGCTGCGCCATTTTAAAGATACCTCGACATTGTATCTGGAGATTGTGGACTATCCAGGGGAATGGTTACTCGATCTGCCCATGCTGGCTCAGGATTATTTAAGCTGGTCCCGTCAGATGAACGGCTTGTTACAAGGACAACGCGCTGAGTGGGCCGCAAAATGGCGGCAACTTTGCGACGGACTCGATCCGCTGGCACCCGCCGATGAAAATCGGCTGGCGGAGATTGCCGCCGCCTGGACGGATTATTTGCATCAGTGTAAATCGCAGGGATTGCATTTTATTCAGCCTGGACGGTTTGTTTTGCCGGGCGATATGGCGGGTGCGCCAGCGTTGCAGTTTTTCCCGTGGCCGGATGTGGACGCCTTCGGCGAGTCAAAACTGGCGCAGGCGGATAAGCAGACCAACGCTGGAATGCTGCGCGAACGCTTTAACTACTATTGCGAAAAAGTGGTCAAAGGGTTCTACAAAAATCATTTTCTACGCTTTGATCGCCAGATTGTGCTGGTCGACTGTCTGCAACCGCTTAATAGCGGGCCGCAGGCGTTTAATGATATGCGTCTCGCTTTAACGCAGCTGATGCAAAGTTTTCACTATGGTCAGCGGACTCTGTTTCGCCGCTTGTTTTCGCCGGTGATTGATAAATTGCTGTTCGCCGCGACGAAAGCCGACCATGTCACCCTCGACCAACATGCCAATATGGTGGCCTTGCTCCAGCAGCTTATTCAGGATGCCTGGCAAAATGCCGCGTTTGAAGGCATTAGTATGGATTGCCTGGGGCTGGCGTCGGTACAGGCGACCACCAGCGGCGTGATTGAGGTCAACGGCGAAAAAATCCCGGCCTTACGTGGAAACCGTTTGAGTGACGGCGCGCCGTTAACCGTGTACCCCGGCGAAGTGCCTTCGCGTTTGCCGGGGCAAGCGTTTTGGGATAGTCAGGGTTTTCAGTTCGAAGCCTTTCGTCCGCAGGTGATGGATGTTGATAAACCGTTACCGCATATTCGTCTGGACGCTGCGCTGGAGTTTTTAATAGGAGATAAGCTGCGATGAGCGAGCCGTTAAAACCGCGTATTGATTTTGCAGAACCGCTAAAGGAGGAGCCTACGTCGGCCTTCAAAGCGCAGCAAACTTTCAGCGAAGCGGAGTCGCGTACATTTGCGCCTGCAGCTATCGATGAGCGCCCGGAAGACGAAGGCGTGGCAGAAGCGGCGGTCGATGCCGCGCTGCGTCCCAAACGCAGCCTGTGGCGTAAAATGGTGATGGGAGGGCTGGCGCTGTTTGGCGCGAGCGTGGTCGGGCAAGGCGTACAGTGGACAATGAATGCCTGGCAAACTCAGGACTGGGTCGCTTTAGGCGGCTGTGCCGCAGGCGCGCTGATCGTTGGCGCTGGCGTGGGATCGGTGGTCACGGAGTGGCGGCGATTATGGCGCTTGCGCCAGCGGGCGCATGAGCGGGATGAAGCGCGTGAACTGTTACATAGCCATAGCGTCGGGAAAGGTCGCGCATTTTGCGAAAAACTGGCGCAGCAGGCGGGGATTGATCAATCACATCCGGCATTACAACGTTGGTATGCCGCTATTCACGAAACGCAAAACGACAGGGAAATCGTCGGTTTGTATGCGCATCTGGTACAGCCGGTACTTGACGCGCAGGCGCGACGTGAGATTAGCCGTTTCGCCGCGGAATCGACTTTGATGATCGCCGTCAGCCCGTTAGCGTTGGTGGATATGGCATTTATTGCCTGGCGTAATTTACGCCTGATTAACCGTATCGCAACGCTGTATGGCATTGAACTTGGTTATTACAGCCGCCTTCGTCTGTTCCGTCTGGTGTTGCTGAATATCGCGTTCGCGGGAGCCAGTGAGCTGGTGCGTGAAGTCGGTATGGACTGGATGTCTCAGGATCTGGCCGCACGCCTGTCCACGCGCGCGGCGCAGGGGATTGGCGCAGGTCTCCTTACTGCTCGACTGGGAATAAAAGCGATGGAGCTATGTCGGCCATTGCCGTGGATCGACAACGATAAACCACGTCTCGGTGATTTTCGTCGTCAGCTTATCGGTCAGCTAAAAGAGACGCTGCAAAAGAGTAAGTCGTCGCCTGAGAAATGACCTTTCACAGGGCGCTGACGGCCTGGCTTTACGCCGCAGCGCCCGTTTTTCCGCCATGCTGTCAATATTTGTTGACAGAATCCTTCCTGCCAGCCGAATAGTGGCTTATCATCTATTTAATGGTTCATTATTCAGGTGAAGGTTCCCATGCGTCTGGAAGTCTTTTGTGAAGACCGACTTGGTCTGACCCGCGAATTACTTGATTTACTGGTGTTACGTAGCATTGATTTACGCGGAATCGAGATTGATCCCATTGGGCGAATTTATCTTAATTTTGCTGAGCTGGAATTCACCGACTTCAGCAGCCTGATGGCCGAAATCCGCCGTATTTCCGGCGTAACGGATGTCCGTACCGTTCCCTGGATGCCGTCCGAGCGTGAACATCTGGCCCTGAGCGCGCTGCTTGAGGCGTTGCCGGAGCCGGTGCTCTCATTGGATATGAAGAGTAAAGTGGAGATGGCGAACCCGGCGAGTTGTCAGCTTTTTGCCCAGAGCCAGGAGCGAATGCGGCACCATACCGCCGCACAATTAATCAACGGCTTCAATTTTCAGCGCTGGCTGGACGGTAACCCGCAAAGCTCCCATAACGAACATGTCGTGATCAACGGGCAAAACTTCCTGATGGAGATTACGCCGGTACATTTACAAAACGAAAATGACGAATACGTGTTGACCGGGGCGGTCGTGATGTTGCGTTCCACGATTCGTATGGGGCAGCAGCTACAGAATTTGTCCACGCAGGATCTGAGCGCGTTTAGTCAGATCATTGCCGTGAGCGCAAAGATGAAGCACGTTGTTGAGCAGGCGCGCAAACTGGCGATGCTCAGCGCGCCGCTGCTGATTACCGGCGATACGGGAACCGGCAAAGATCTTTTCGCCTATGCCTGTCATCAGGCAAGCCCTCGTTCAGCGAAACCGTATCTGGCGCTCAACTGCGCTTCAATCCCGGAAGATGCGGTAGAAAGCGAACTATTTGGCCATGCGCCGGAAGGTAAAAAAGGCTTTTTTGAACAGGCGAATGGCGGCTCGGTGCTGCTGGATGAAATTGGCGAAATGTCGCCGCGTATGCAGGCGAAGCTGCTACGTTTTCTCAATGATGGTACGTTCCGTCGCGTCGGCGAAGATCACGAAATTCATGTTGATGTCCGCGTTATCTGCGCCACGCAGAAAAATCTGGTGGAGCTGGTGCAAAAAGGACTGTTCCGCGAAGATCTCTATTATCGACTTAACGTTCTGACGCTTAATTTGCCGCCGTTGCGCGATTGTCCGCAGGATATTATGCCGTTGACCGAACTGTTCGTGGCGCGTTTTGCCGACGAACAGGGCGTTCCGCGACCGAAACTGTCTGCCGATCTGAGTACGGTCCTCACTCGTTACGGCTGGCCGGGTAACGTTCGCCAGCTTAAAAATGCTATTTACCGGGCGCTGACGCAACTGGAAGGGTATGAGCTGCGTCCGCAGGATATCCTGCTGCCTGACTACGATGCCGCGACGGTGGCAGTCGGCGAGGATGCGATGGAAGGTTCGCTGGATGACATTACCAGTCGTTTCGAACGTTCTGTCCTGACCCAGCTTTATCGTAGCTATCCGAGTACGCGTAAACTGGCGAAACGGTTGGGGGTATCGCACACCGCGATTGCCAATAAGCTGCGTGAATATGGTCTGAGCCAGAAGAAGGGTGAAGAGTAGGAAAAAGAAGGCCTCTGGATAGAGGCCTTCTTGTGACAAAAGAGCACCGCCTGTAGCACTGACAAACGTAGCGCCAGCAGGCGCTGGCTTATGCCTTCAGGACATTAAGCGCGGCGTCGTAATCCGGCTCGTGGGTGATTTCATCCACCAACTGGCTGAAAATAACGTTGTCGTTTTCGTCAAGCACGATGACTGCGCGCGCCGCCAAACCTTTCAGCGGGCCGTCAACGATTTCGACGCCGTAGTTTTTCAGAAACTCGTTATTACGCAGAGTGGAAAGCGTAATAACGTTGCTCAGGCCTTCCGCGCCGCAAAAACGCGACTGTGCAAAAGGCAGGTCAGCAGAAACGCACAATACGACGGTATTCTCCACTTCTGTGGCCAGTTGATTAAACTTACGAACTGATGCGGCGCATACGCCAGTATCAATGCTTGGGAAAATATTCAGCACTTTGCGTTTGCCTGCATATTGGCTGAGGGAAATGTCAGACAAATCTTTTGCGACAAGAGTAAAAGCCTGTGCTTTGCTACCAGCCTGCGGAATAACGTTGGCAACGGTGACCGGGTTACCCTGGAAATGTACAGTCTGTGACATAATTATGTTCCTATTTACTTATAGTTAACGTCGAAATCCAGTTTAAGTCATTATTCATTAACACGGCAAATACTATTTGTAGCAAGCCGCGTCCGGCGCTATCAGAGGGGAAGAGATGAGATCTGTTAAGGTATATGAGGAAACCTGGCCGTTGCATACGCCTTTCGTTATTGCGCGTGGTAGCCGAAGCGAAGCGCATGTTGTCGTTGTCGAACTGGAAGAAGAGGGCGTAAAAGGCATCGGGGAATGTACGCCATATCCACGTTATGGTGAAAGTGATGCCTCGGTCATGGCGCAAATCATGAGTATTGTGCCTCAGTTGGAAAACGGACTGACTCGCGAAGCATTGCAGAAACTGTTGCCGGCAGGCGCGGCGCGCAACGCGGTGGATAGCGCCTTATGGGATTTGCAGGCCCGCCAGCGGCAGCAAAGCCTTGCCGGGTTGCTCGGCGTGACGCTGGCCCCGGTTTTTACTACCGCGCAAACGGTAGTGATAGGCACGCCGGAACAGATGGCAGCCAGTGCGGCGGCACTATGGGAAAAAGGGGCGACGTTGCTGAAAATCAAACTCGATGCTCGTCTGATTAGCGAACGTATGGTGGCGATCCGCGCGGCGGTGCCGGAGGCGACGCTCATTGTGGACGCCAATGAATCGTGGCGTCCGGAGGGGCTGGCGGCGCGTTGCCAGTTACTGGCGGATCTGAATGTCGCGATGCTGGAGCAGCCGCTGCCCGCGCAGGATGACGCCGCCCTGGAAAATTTTATTCATCCGTTGCCCATCTGTGCAGATGAGAGCTGCCATACTCGCAGTAGTCTGAAAGCCCTGACGGGGCGCTACGATATGATTAACATTAAGCTGGATAAAACCGGCGGTCTGACCGAGGCGCTGGCGCTGGCAACGGAGGCGCGGGAGCAAGGATTCGGCCTGATGCTGGGCTGTATGCTCTGTACATCAAGAGCGATTAGCGCCGCGCTGCCGCTTATGCCGCAGGTGAGCTTCGCCGATCTTGATGGCCCAACATGGCTGGCGGTTGATGTTGAGCCCGCGCTACGCTTTACGACGGGTCAACTCCATCTTTAGGATGCCAGCGGAGCAGATTCGACATAGCCAGCAGGTATTTTTCGCTGGCTTCATCGGCAGAAACAGGGGGAAACTCGGCGGTAATGCAGTGCAGGTTGAGGTCGGCGCACCAGCTGCCAAACGAACCGGGCGTTTCGTAACCAACGCTGGTCACCAGCGGCAACGCAAACGCATCGGCCAGCCACTCGCCTAGCTCGCTGCGACGTGGATCTTCAATGCAGGCCAGGGGATCGTGAAAAGAGACGACCCAGGCGGGTTGGAGTTGATGTATTAACTGGCAAAGCGCCTGGGTTTCCGGTTCTGAGCCGGGATGATCGCCGGTTAGCAGCACGACATCACGCTCTTGCGCGCGGCTATTCCAGCGATAAACTGTTTCACCCGCTTTCCAGTTGGCGGCGGGAAAGTTACGGTTTAAATCAATGCCATTTGCATTTGCCCTTAATCCTAGTTGACAGCCATCAGGATTAACGGCAAGTACGACATGATGACGGCGAAGGGAAGGATTTAAGGTGCGTAACGCACAGGAGAGCGTCACCACGGATGAGGTTTCATCCCCGTGGGTGCCAGCCAGTATCAGGCCGCTTTCGCGATGGGCGGCAGGCGCCGGAAACCAGATTAGCGGTGCGCCTAGTAGCGAACGTCCATAATGTTCAGTGCCTGGCGGAAATGCGCCGCGCTCGGCACGGGGGCGGGTGACAGTCATACATGTTTCCCGAAGCTGAGACCAGTAGGGTAATCATCGTAGTGTTGTGTAAAACCCGCCGATTATCAAATGGTTTCTATTTACCCTCTTGTATGGCGCGATATCAACTTTCTGGCGGAAGATAATTGCATTTCTTTCTGCTGAAACAAATAATTACGTTGTTATTTAACTCATCTTTGAGGAACTTCTATGAGGCATTCTGTTTCAGTAACCTGTTGTGCGCTGTTGGTTAGCAGCTTTTCCCTGGCATATGCTGCGGATGTTCCCGGTGGAACGGTACTGGCAGAGAAACAAGAACTGGTGCGTCATATCAAAGATGAGCCCGCTTCGTTAGATCCAGCGAAAGCCGTTGGTCTGCCTGAAATTCAGGTGATCCGCGATCTATTTGAAGGGCTGGTTAACCAGAACGAAAAGGGTGAAATTATCCCTGGCGTCGCCAGCCAGTGGAAGAGCAATGATAATCGTATCTGGACGTTTACGTTGCGGGATAATGCGCAATGGGCCGATGGAACGCCGGTGACCGCCCAGGATTTTGTCTATAGCTGGCAACGTCTCGTTGATCCCAAAACGCTTTCCCCCTTCGCCTGGTTTGCCGCTCTGGCTGGCATCACTAATGCGCAAGCCATTATCGACGGTAAAGCCACGCCGGATCAGCTTGGCGTCAGTGCCGTGGACGCGCACACTTTGCGTATTCAGCTTGACAAGCCGTTGCCCTGGTTTGCCAGTCTGACCGCCAGTTTTGCCTTTTATCCGGTCCAAAAAGCGAATGTTGAAAGCGGTAAAGACTGGATGAAGCCGGGAAAACTGATCGGCAATGGCGCGTATGTGCTTAAAGAGCGCGTGGTAAATGAAAAACTGGTGGTCGTGCCTAATACGCATTACTGGGATAACGCGAAAACGGTACTGCAAAAAGTGACATTTTTACCCATTAACCAGGAGTCGGCTGCGACGAAACGTTATCTTGCCGGTGATATTGATATCACCGAATCTTTCCCTAAAAATATGTACCAGAAATTATTGAAGGATATTCCAGGGCAAGTTTATACGCCGCCGCAATTAGGGACTTATTATTATGCGTTTAATACGCAGAAAGGGCCGACGGCGGATTCCCGCGTTCGTCTGGCGCTAAGTATGACCATTGATCGCCGTTTGATGGCGGAAAAAGTCTTAGGTACCGGTGAAAAACCGGCCTGGCATTTTACACCGGATGTCACGGCAGGATTTAAGCCCGATCCTTCACCGTTTGAACAAATGAGCCAGGAAGAACTTAATGCCCAGGCGAAAACATTGCTGCGTGCAGCAGGCTACGGATCGCAGAAGCCGCTTAAATTAACCCTGCTTTACAATACCTCAGAAAACCATCAGAAAATCGCGATTGCGGTGGCGTCAATGTGGAAGAAAAATCTGGGGGTGGATGTGAAATTGCAAAACCAGGAGTGGAAAACGTATATCGACAGCCGGAATACCGGTAATTTTGATGTTATTCGCGCCTCCTGGGTGGGGGATTACAACGAACCGTCGGCTTTCTTATCCTTATTAACGTCCACGCATACGGGGAATATTTCACGCTTTACTAATCCGACTTATGACAAAATCCTGACGCAAGCGACGATGGAAAATACCGCCGAAGCGCGTAACGCGGATTACAATGCAGCGGAGAAAATTTTAACGGAACAAGCGCCTATAGCGCCTATTTATCAGTATACCAATGGCCGGTTAATTAAACCGTGGGTAAAGGGATACCCCATTACTAACCCGGAAGATGTGGCCTATAGCCGTACGATGTATATTGTGAAGCACTGATGCGTACTGGTTGCCTTTTGATGAAAGGTAACCACTGCCAAACTCAGAACTGGCACGGCTTGCAGCGCCAGTTTCTTCTTCTGACCATCTCCTGCTAAAGTTGAAACTGTACTTTCCTGACAGTATTACTGGCGTATTCAAGGAAAAACGGTTGCACTAAATTACGGATAGTACCATCCATTTCCCCTAAAATGGCGGTAGCTTAGAGAAGAGATACCGTTATTTATTCGGCAGGTTGTCGTACACATCCAGTGCGCGTGCTGTGTAGGTGAGGGCTGCCCCAGTGTTCATTTTTATAGCCACGGACAATGCTTCAGAAATCTCTTCCCGGGTTGCGCCATGTTTCACGGCCGCATCGACGTGCACTGCCAGACAACCATCGCAACGGGTAGTAACCGCCACGGCCAGCGCAATCAATTCCTGTGTTTTGGGATCCAGATGCCCATTTTCTAAAGTCCCCTTGTCCATTTGCTGAAAGCCTTTCATGAACTCCGGCTGCAATGTGGCAAATTTACCAATGGCAGCCAGTAGGCCACTACGATACTCATTCCAGTTTGAAAGCATATCTGCTCCTGTTTTATATTAGAGGATTGTGTATTTAGATCACATAATAAATGCGAATATCTGGTGCCTGGTTCAGAAAAGGCTTCAATTCTTCCACAACGTCTTTTGTAAATAATTCACTGGTAAGATACGCCTGCGCTTGAGCAGTAGTTTCAAAGCCATGTAAAACTTGCACGTCTTCATCCCGAATAAGCAATTCTTTTGAGGTCGCTCCGGCAATGGTATTTAAAAATGGCGCTTTATATTTTTGATAAACATTTGCTGCGGCAGGGCGGTTGTGGTTGCTGATATTCAGGGTGATTTGTAAGTAAGCCATAGTATTCTCCTTCAAAAGGGACCGAGATAAGCAAAGTATTCACAGTCATTGACGAATGACAGTAGGGGAATTATCAACATGACCGTCTGTTCTAACAAATCACATATTCTTGTGTGGCGGAGAAGATTTTCTATGTTGTGTATTGTCCTGACGAGGACTTAATTCACCTGGGTGAGTCTGGAATATGGAGGTCTCATTAGAATATTTGTTTTGAATAAATCCCCCTGTATAGGCAATATTAGCGGTAGAGAGGTAGGTTTTTAGTATTGATTGATAACATGGTTTGCCACTTTGCCAGTGTTAAACTCGCCAGTTTTCCCAAAGCCAGATAAAAAGGATGTCCGGCATTCTCAATGAACACCTCGAGGAAACGGGATGACCATGGGAACAGATGCCATGCCAGTAACTGTTCACATTCGTTGTGTCGATTCTGCTCTGCAAGCCAGGCCACCATCAGCAATAAAAAACCAAAGTGATCTTCTGGCTCATTTTGCTGCATCTCGAACTGAATACTGTTTTCCCGCATCCACTGGCGCAGCACCAGTGTGGATTCACCAAATAAAACGTTCTCACGATCCAGCCAGACGGAGCCCCATGGCGGTGACGGTAAGGCATAAGGCCCGATAAATAAACGCTGAAAGGACTCAGTAAGAGAGTCATCGCCGCCACTTTTAAACATTCTTGCCAGTTGAGACAACTCCTCCGACGGCAGCGGCCATTGTGTTTGCCAGTCATCAGATGTGAATGCTGAAACCAGCGGAGAGGCTTCAGCACTCTCTGGCGCAAAGTAAAAGAGGGCGCCCAGTACGCGTGCCGTCATGGAAAAATTGTCACATTGTGTGAAATCAGTCATAAAACCATTCCGTAAAGTGCGGGTTCCCCCGCACTAATTTGTTAACCTGCCACTGCCATACCGACAGTCATATGTAGCCCATAAAACAGGCCGCGGCCTAAAATTTCGCCGCCAAGCACCAGGATAAGACCCAGTAGTAACCCAACGATATGTGGCTCTTTGCGACGTACCAATGGGCAGATCCAGCAGCCCAGGCCGATGACAAGAAGTGCCACACGGCAGACCTGCAATACAGCATAATCCGGTATCAGACTGCTGGCTTGCTGTACTGAGCTATGAATGCTGGCCAGAGCCATACCCTGTAACGCGATGACAGCAATACAGACCAATAGAGCAAGTAAGCTGATGCTGGAAAATATCGTGCTGTTAAAGGGGACTCTGGATGCCTGGAACAGGAGTGCGGCAAACAGTGGGCCGCCGAGGAATGCAGTCAGGAAAAAGGCGAGAGTCGTATACCCAGTATACCAGGCGGGGACGGTTTCAATGTGATAAACGCGGGTCATCGCCAGGATGAAGATGATACCGAGCACCATACTGATCAGCAGCCAGAGTTTACCAAGCGTTTCTGGCATTTTCCCCAGAACGGCCACCAGCCACCAGAAACCGCCGACAGCGAAAAAGATCGACCCTGCGGCAATTTCATTACTTAATCCGGACGCGCCGACGCGGTTGAGCGAGTTGAACGCCCGCATGGGTGAACCCAGATGCATGATTGACGCCAGAAAGCCCAGCCCCATCACCACCCAAAGAAAAAACATACCGCGTACAATACGCTGCCTGGCGGGCAGATCGTTTTTTTCCGCCAGCCAACCAAGTCCGCTGACAACCAGCGCACCCGCGACACACTGTCCCAGTACCGTAAACAGTACCAGCGGCCATTCATGCCATCCATTTCCCATTTTACACCTCCTTCGGATTGGCCAGATAGCCAGTGGTATCGCCGCACGGACGTGCATTGGCATTAGGTTTAATCACTATGCTCGGTTTGGTGAAGTGCGCACCCGGCAATGGCGCTACCGCCGCCAGCTCGCCGTGTTTCTTACGCAGCTCGTTAATCGGCCCGAAGTCCAGCGCGCGCAGCGGGCAGGATTCGACGCAAATCGGCTTCTTGCCTTCCGCCACCCGGTCGTGGCAGCCGTCGCACTTGGTCATATGACCTTTGGCGGCGTTGTACTGCGGCGCGCCGTACGGGCAGGCCATGTGGCAGTAGCGGCAGCCGATACAGACCTCTTCGTTCACCACCACAAAACCGTCTTCCCGCTTATGCATCGCTCCGCTCGGACAGACTTTGGTACAGGCCGGGTCGGCACAATGGTTGCATGAAATAGAGAGATAATAGGCAAAGACATTCTGATGCCAGACGCCGTTATTCTCCTGCCAGTCACCACCCGCATACTCATAAATGCGACGGAAGCTGACGTCCGGGGTTAAATCTTTGTAGTCTTTGCAGGCCAGTTCGCAGGTTTTACAACCGGTGCAACGGCTGGAATCAATAAAAAATCCATACTGGGTTGTCATCGGTTACTCCTTATGCCTTTTCGACCTGAACGAGATTACTGTGCGAAGGATTAGCTTTTGCCAGCGGTGAAGTGCGATGTGTTGTCAGGATGTTAATTGAGCCACCGTGGTCGACTTTGTCACCAAACATATCGGCATTCAGCCACATTCCCTCGCCCATAGCAGTAACGCCAGGCATGATACGTGGTGTGACTTTTGCGGGAATCAACGTCTGGCCATACTGATTAAATACCCGAACGGTGTCTCCGTTTTTGATTCCACGATCCCGGGCATCAATGGGGTTTATCCAAATCTCCTGTCGGCAGGCCTGTTTCAGAACATCAATATTGCCGTAGCTGGAATGTACGCGGCCTTTAAAGTGGAACCCGGTCATTTGCAATGGATACTTGCGACGGGCTGGATCTTCCCAGCCATTAAAGCCTGGAGTGTAAATGGGTAAAGGATCGATGACTTCATCAGGCTTCAATTCCCATGTTTTTGCGATATTGGCCAGTCGCTCAGAATAGATTTCTATTTTTCCCGATGGTGTTTTAAGGGGATTGGCAATAGGGTCTTTGCGAAAATCCTTATATGCGACAACATGCTCATCCGGACATTTAAGTTTATAAATACCTGCCGTTTTCATCTCTTCATAATCCGGCATATCGGGATGACGTTCTTTCGTTTTGGCGCAAAGATATTGAACCCATTCATGTTGTGTACGGCCTTCGGTAAAGGTCTGGTAAACATCAGGTCCAAGACGTTTTGCTATTTCACTCATTGTCCAGTAAATGGGCTTGCGTTCAAATTTTGGCGATGTTGATGGTTGCCCCAAAATAACATATGCCATATTCCCGGCCTCTTCATGCGGGATCAGATCTTCCTGCTCAGTAGGCATCAGGTCAGGGAGTAAAATATCGCTATATTTTGCTGAGGCGGTCATGAAATGGTCAATGCAGACAATCATTTCGCACTTATTTTCATTCTGCAAAATTTCATGTGTGCGACTAATATTGCTGTTCTGATTTATCAGCGTGTTGCTGGCGTAGCACCACATGAATTTTATTGGCACATCTAGTTTGTCTTTACCTCGTACGCCATCACGAGTAGAGGTCATTTCAGTTCCGCGCTCAATAGCTTCGGTCCAGGTAAAGGAGGATATTTCAGTTTTAACAGGATTTTTTAGAGGGGAAAACATTTCAACACCGAGATCAAAGGTGCCTTCTCGATCGCCAGAGTTGCCGCCAGAAATACCGACATTGCCGGTCAAAATGGCGAGCATTGCAATGGCTCTTGACGTTTGTTCTCCGTTTGATTGACGCTGTGGCCCCCATCCCTGGCAAATATAGGCTGGTTTCGCCTGGCCGATCTCACGCGCCAGCTTAATAATTTTGTCTGCCGGAATACCTGTGATTTGAGCTGCCCACTCAGGTGTTTTTGCTATACCATCCGGACCGTCGCCGAGTATATAAGCTTTATAATGACCATTTTTTGGTGCGCTTGCTGGTAACGTAACCTCGTCATAGCCTACACAATATTTATCAAGAAAAGGTTTATCGACCATATCTTCGGTGATGAGAACCCAGGCAAGTGCTGCAGCTAAGGCGGCGTCCGTTCCAGGACGAATGGGTAACCATTCATCTTCTCGTCCGGCTGCGGTATCGTTGTAGCGAGGATCGATAACGATCATCCGCGCATTGGAGCGTTCGCGCGCTTGTTCAACATAATAGGTAACACCACCGCCGCTCATACGTGTTTCGGCTGGATTGTTTCCGAACATTACAACCAATTTAGTATTAGCGATATCATCCGGGCTGTTTCCGCTTCTGCCACCATAGAGATAATTCATGCCCGCTGTGATTTGTGCAGTACTATAGGTACCGTAACGACCTAAAAAGCCACCGCAGGAATTCATCAGGCGGAAGGGCATTGATGATTTAGTAATATTTCCGCCAGCGACACCTGTGGCGTAAATAACATGTACTGCTTCATTGCCATAGTTTGCAATAATTCGTTTCAGATTATCCGCGATAGTATCCAGTGCTTCATCCCAGGATATCCGCTCAAATTTACCTTCACCACGCTTACCAACGCGTTTCATGGGATATTTCAATCGATCAGGATGATTCATACGACGACGAATGGAGCGTCCACGAAGGCAGGCCCGGACCTGATGGTTTCCGTACTCATCGTTGCCTGTGGTATCAGATTCTACCCAATAAACAGAATCATCTTTTACATGCAATCGAAGCAGGCAGCGACTTCCACAGTTTACTGTGCAGGAACTCCAGACGGCCTTATCTTCGACGATAGCGGTTTTGTTCGCGGCTTGACTTGTGAAACTGAATGGTAATGATAATCCTCCCACTGCGGCCATTAGTCCTGTTGTTGCCCCAGCCTGAATTAGCTTTCTCCGGGAGACAGGAACTTCGATTAACCGTTCTTCCTCGCAACGATCCATTACGTTCACCTGTTATTATGACATTGTTTAAAAAGCATACAAAAATAGCCAGTGTTAAAATATGAATATTCATTTTTGTGTAATAATGAATGATATTAATTAACATTAGGCTGGCTTTTATATAATATATATGAGTTAAGGGCGAAGAAAGTTTGAGCTATTTACCTGACGGGTAAAATTCAAATTTTTCTCTATTCGGAAAACGAACCCTTTACTTCATTGTGGGTATTATCGAAGTGGATAATGGCACGGGCAAGGGAGATAAACTTTAGTTGCAGTAAAGATTTTCTATCTTAAGTGTATGAAAAATAGCCTTTGATGGCTTTAGTCACTAAAATTAAAAGGATGACCTCCTGAAATTCAGGAGGTTGGGCTATTTTTAATCAAAATATCATTAATTAACCAGTCATGAAAAACTTTTACTTCAGGACGCATCACTGCTTTTTGTGGTGTAACAATGTAATAGGACCATGTTAGCGGCCAGCGTATATTTGGATGAAGTTGTATCAGTTGTCCTGTGGCAATTAACTGTTCAACCAGCGCACGGCGGACAATTGCCACACCCTGGCCGCTAAGCGTGGCCATAATAACCGCTGAGGTAGAGTTAATATGTAATCCTGTATAACGCGTAGCTGGAGCTTGCGTTGCGGCTAAGACTTCTTCCCATGAAGGAAAATTTGCACCAGGGTGCAGGGTATCATCATGAATGAGTTTTTGTTCTGCCAGCCATTCGCCACACGTAATTTTCTCAGGCGGTACAATGCGTGGGCTGCATACCAGAACAGCTTCCTCATCCATTAACCATGTCTTATTTACCCCCGACCAGTCTCCTTTGCCACAACGAACACCAATATCTGCCTCTCCGTGAGCCACATCCATGAGTTTTTCCGTCACATTCAGGCGTAGCTCGATATTTTGATGCGTTTCGGAAAAACGATTTAATTTTTCCATTAACCAGTTCATCACCAGAACTTGTGAGGCCGTGAGAATGACGACGGATCGAGCCTGACGACCGCGCAGTTTATTAAGTCCTGACTCAAGGCTATCGAGCCCTTGAGTGATCTCTTTTAGCGCATCCTGAGCCTCAGTCACGAGCGTGAGCCTTTCTTTACCAGAACGTGTACGGTGTAAAAGGGGGTGGCCTACCCAGTCTTCAAGTGCCCGAACCAGTTGTCCTACGGCTGCCGGGGTGACGCCTAGCTCTTTGGCTGCACCTGTGAAGCTACCATGACGCGCAGTTGCTTCAAAAGCGTGCAGCCATTTCAAGCGATTAAGCGAACGCATTTTATTCTCCATCTCATACAATGGAACTAGTATACGTGATCGAGATAGATTTTCTTCCTCAATTTTCAATGTAAATACTCATGCGGAACCGGATAAACGTTGTTTTGCTTATCTTGAATAAGATAATAAGCTGATGATTTATTTCTTTGTTTATGATGATTTTTTCTGGCATCAGTGATGCCGATACAAAAATCTCTTTAGCGTGTTTTTTTTGCTCCGTCAAGGAATTTATTCTATTTGATGTTGAAATATTTTTTCATTGGTGTTCATTCATTAACAGTGACAGTATATTTAATGTAATAATTTTATATTTTAGGCGATATTATGGAATGGACTTCACTGAATATAGCGCACCATATCACCGCTCCGAATCCGTTAGCCATACGGAAAGAATTTATACCTGCAGCTCATTGTTTTCCTGAGCATAAGCATAAATGGCATCAGGTCGTTTATGCAACAGCAGGTGATTTAATGGTTAAAACAATTGAACAATCATTTTTGATTTCGCCGAAATTACAGGCTGTCTGGTTGCCTGCGGGAACTCAACATCAGGTCGGCTCATCACAAGGGGCTTATTTTAATAGCTTATGGATAGCTAACGATGCTCATAATCAATTTGACATGTCGGAACCTACCATTTTTGATGTTTCCCCATTCCTTAAGGCGCTTATCTTAGAAATATCAGACAGAAGAATAAATGATGAAGTTTATATAGAGAAACTAATACAGTTAATTTTATACCATCTGGGAAATGTTCGTAGCGCTCAATTTATTTTACCCTGGCCTCAAAATCGATCATTGGTAAAAATATGTGAATCATTATGCGAAAACCCGTCGGATACACGATCACAGGAAGAATGGTGCCATGAACTGGGAATGTCGGGGCGTACATTATCAAGACGTTTTACTATCGAAACAGGAATGAGTTTACGTTCCTGGAAAAAACGCCTGCGATTAATGAAAGCTATTGAGTTACTCGACTGTGGTAAAGGAGTAACAGAAATAGCTATAGACTTAGGATATAGCTCGAGTTCTGCATTTGTTTATGCATTTCATCTTACTATGGGATATGCTCCTCTGGATTATATGAAGAGAAGGTATTAGTTTTATTTTATAAATGTGACTTACCTCACTCACTGAATAAGTATGTTAATTTTTATATTTTTCGCTGTAACATAAATGGCGGCTACTCTACATCATCTGTCTTTTTTTAGAAATGACAAAGTAGCTATCAGGCGTATAGAATTTTTCGGTACCAAATAATATATAAATGAAAGAACTTAGTAATAACAAAAGTCAGGGCGATAAATTCGGCCAGATGAAAAAATTTATCTAAAGGAGTTTTTAGAGTGAAGATTACGAAGATAGAAACACTTGAAATTGATCTGTCCGGGCAAAATGGACTTGATTTGTGGCGACCAATTTACGTGCGAATACATACTGATGAAGGAATCTCTGGTATGGGGGAAGCGAGCCTTGCTTATGGTACGGCATCAGAGGCTATTGCTCCGATGATTCGTATACTTGCTGAACGTTTTCTTCTGGGACAGGACCCTAATGATACTGAAACGCTATGG
Organism: Salmonella sp. 32031103-2018-00083-FB-01-SM-01; assembly: GCF_017571995.1. Classification (NCBI taxonomy): domain Bacteria; kingdom Pseudomonadati; phylum Pseudomonadota; class Gammaproteobacteria; order Enterobacterales; family Enterobacteriaceae; genus Salmonella; species Salmonella sp. 32031103-2018-00083-FB-01-SM-01. The sequence goes on along the minus strand of NZ_JAGEQL010000001.1, from coordinate 711,004 downwards.
GAAATCATGCGACAGCGTTCATTTTGGGCCTTAGGGGGAGGCCCCGTGATATTTGGGGCTATGAGCGCTTTGGATGCGGCACTTTGGGATATAAAAGGCAGAGCCGCAGGCTTATCGGTTCATCGCCTGCTGGGAGCAAAAACACCAGCACCTTTGCGTTGCTATGCGAGCCAGCTTCATTTTGGTTGGACCGATGAATCATTGATGCTTAACGATCCTGCTGAATTTCGAGAAACAGCACAAATTGCGCGAGCTGAAGGCTATGATTGCGTGAAGCTTTGTCCTGTTTATGTTGATGCTAATGGGGAACGTATTCGTAAACGGGGAGTGTTTACTCCAGCCGAACGCAAACTGGCGCGTTCTCGTATGGAGGCGGTCCGTGAAGGAATTGGTGAGGAGTGTGACATCATTATCGAATGGAATTCACTTACTTCAACCTCCGGAGCGTTACAGCTAGCCGATTACTTTTCTGATTTAAATATTTTGTTCATGGAAGAACCTACCCACTACAATAGTCCAGAGGCGCAAATAAAAGTCTCCAGGGAGTCATCCATTCCTGTTGCAACAGGGGAGCGATTATATACCCGATGGGGATTCCTGCCGTATCTACAACAAGGTGCCATCGACATGATTCAACCTGATATTGGCCTGGTTGGTGGTATCACAGAAGGTATGAAGATTGCTCATTTGGCACATGCTTTTGACGTCGGGGTTCAGGCGCATAATTGTGGTTCGCCACTTGCTATCGCGATGGCATTACAATTTGAAGCAGCTATTCCAAATTTTGAGATCCATGAGCACCACTCTTTTAATCTTAAATCTTGTAACCGGGAGTTGTTTGAAGAAGATTTACAGCCAGTAAATGGAAAAATTGCTGTTCCTGTAACACCCGGTTTTGGTATGACACTTAGAAAAGATGCTGAAAAACGGATGAATATAGTAACTATCTGTGAAAAATAATTATTGGTGAAATGAATTCTACTAACTAAATAGTATGGGGGGAAATAGATCTGACAGCAGAATCTTTTCTTCCCATATGATCTAAGTAATAAGATCTAATATAAAGATTTGCCTACTGAACATCTGTCCTGGAGTTTATCAATAAATGAAACAAGAAATGGCATTAGACAATGTTAAGGAAAATGTTGGAAAAAATAAAATCCCATTTACTTCTTATGATGTCGGTTGGGTAATAATGTGTATCGGCATGGCAATTGGCTCCGGAATTGTATTTATGCCATTGCAAATGAGTGTTAAAGGTTTTTGGGCAACTGCGATTGCATTACTTATTACATATCCTATAGTTTATCTATTAACAAAATTGTATATTACCTCTCTTTCAGAAACGAAACAGACAGATTATGCGGGGACTATAACGCAATATTTAGGGAGAAACTGGGGGGCTTTTTTGAGCTTCCTCTATTTTTTTACAATATTGAAGGGGATGCTGGGTTATGCGGCTACTATAACTAATGATACTTCCAGTTATTTGCAGCGTTTTGGTGTTACTCAACATTCACTATCCGATACGTTATGGTTTCCTCTGGTATTGTTGGTAGCAATGGTTCTGGTTGCCTCCCGTGGGGAACGTTTGCTCTTTAAAATTTCCGGGCCATTTATTGTATTTAAACTCATGATTATAATTGTGTTAGGTGCATTGATGGTCCCTTATTGGAACATGAATAATGTCAGCATGGCAAGCCCTGACAGTTTAATTGATTTAATGAGAGATGTTTTGGTTTCTCTCCCTTTTGCATTATTTTCGATTGTATTTATTCAGGTTCTTAATCCAATGAATATTGCATTCAGGAAAATTGAATCAGACCCTAAAGTCGCAACATTTCGCGCTCTCAGGGCAAGTCGGATAGCATATATTATCCTTGTTGTGTCTGTTCTGTTTTTTGCGTTTTCATTTATGTTTTCAACCACCCCGGAACAAGCAAAGATGGGGATTTCTCAAAATACATCAGCGCTGGCGCTGATGGCAAAGATTATCCCTGAAAACACTGGCGGATTTATACCAGTACTTTCGGTTTTACTAAGCATTTCTGCTATTTTAACTTCTTTTTTTGGTATTTATCTCGGTTTTTACGATGCATTATCAGGAATTATTATTAATATTGCAGACCGCTTCATTGTACGTGGTAAGAAATTTAATAATTTTCTCCCTTATTTGGTTACACTTACTGCGATCGTGCTTCTTTGGGGATGGGTTGTTGCCGATGTGTCTACAATGGCATTACTCCAATGGACTGTGGGAACCTTTGGATTAGTTTCTTGCCTTATTCCGTGCTATCTGATCTGGCGAGTGCCATCTTTACAAAAATATAAATCCCCTGCGGTAATTTTCGTATCACTAATGGGCTTTATGCTGGTGGTATCGCCATTATTTAAGCTCCTTGAAAAATAAAGGTTTTACAAGTCATTAAACGGTATAACATCTAAGAGAGAATCTGGCTCTTAGATGTTGCTAATTGCGAGATAGATTTTCTTTAGCGGCCAGCAAAATCTTCTGATTCGTCAGTCCTCGTCGTTGAAGCCATCATTAGTTCACATAAAAGCAGTAATCAATTATTTAAGAGGTTAACGATGAGCGCATTATTTACAGGTAAAAAATTGTTAGTAGTAGGTGGTACCAGCGGTATGGGTTTCGAAACAGCGAAACGGGTATTGAAAAATGGTGGTAGCGTGGTGCTGATTGGCAATCGCCAGGACAAAGCAGAGCAAGCCCGTCAGGCTCTGGCGACAGAAGGTCAGGTTGCCATTATTGTTGCCGATTTGATGACAGAAGAAGGAATGAAACATGTGCTGGATACCATCAATGCGGAGCATAAAGACGTTAGCTTGCTGGTGAATGCGGCTGGCGTGTTCTTCCCAAAACCGTTTACCGAGCACGAACCTTCCGATTACGACATGTATATGAGCATTAACCGTGCCACTTTCTTCATTACCCGTGATGTTGTGCGCAATATGGTTGAGGCAGGTATCAAGGGATCTATCGTCAATATTGGCTCTATGTGGGCACAGCAAGCTATAGGCGCTACACCGTCTTCAGCTTACTCCATGGCAAAAGCGGGTCTTCATGCGTTGACTAAAAATCTGGCGATTGAGTTGGGCAGCAACGGGATTCGTGTGAACGCAGTTTCTCCTGCGGTCGTACATACACCGATTTACGAAGGTTTTATCCCTAAAGACGATGTGAAGGATGTAATGAACAGCTTTGATAGCTTCCATCCGATTGGTCGTGTGGGGACACCGGTTGATATAGCTGAAACGGTAGCATTCCTGCTGTCTGACAAGACAGGCTGGGTTAGTGGCGCGATTTGGGATATCGACGGTGGTGTGATGGCTGGTCGTAACGCCTGATAACAAGGCCACACGCGGACAACCGTGTGTGGTTATTAGGGAGCAGATTCAATCCTGTTCACATTATGTCATTGATGCGGATGAACCAGAAGTGTTGGGCAGAGGAAGCATGATAAATTTATTCACCTGTTGCCAATCATACGCAGAAAATAACACTAACAAGATTAAGTACGTTATTCGTGTCTGTGGAAATATCCATTAGTTTGAGGAGAGCCATTACTGGGTTATTAATGCCTCACTAAATAGATAGTTTGTGACACAAAACATACATTGAAGGCGATTTAATTCCGAGCTGGGGCAAAGACGCACTTTACAGGCTAAAAGCAGGAAAGGAACGCTATCAAATTGTACTCGCCATGAATCAGGATAATTTAACTAATGACATTGGAACACACGCTGCCAGTAGCTGCGCAGAATAATAATATCATTCGCTTATCTTTAGCTCAGGCGCTTGCCGGGGCTAACTCTGTAGTCTTCTACGCCACCGGTGCCATTGTTGGTAATGCCATAGCTCCCAGTGGTGCTCTGTCCACACTCCCCATCACTATATTTGTCCTGGGCATGGCCGCCTGCATTCTTCCTTTTGGCGCACTGGCGAAAAAAAAGGGACGTAAAGCCGCATTTATGGTCGGGACGGGGGCCGGAGTGATTACTGGCTTGATTGCTGCCCTTGCGGTTTTTATTGGTTCATTTTTGCTATTTTGTCTTGCCGCTTTCCTGGGAGGGGCTTACGCTGCAGTGGCACTTAGTTTTCGCTTTGCTGCAACGGATGGAGTGACATCCGAAAGGCGAGCGCGTGCATTATCCCTGGTAATGGGGGGCGGTGTGGTAGCTGGTGTCATTGGGCCAATGCTGGTGACGGGAACAATGAATCTTCTGCCACCACACACATTTGTTATTACCTTTATAGCTCAGGCTCTGGTAGCAACCATTTCAGCCTTCATTCTTAAGGGCGTAATTCCTGCCGAGCCAGCCGTGGCAGCCAAATCAGGAGGGCGTTCTCTGAAGGAAATTGTTCGGCAGCCGGGTTTCCTGAAGACCGTGTTTAGCGGCGCGGTTGCGTATATGGTGATGAATTTCCTGATGACCGCCGCTCCCCTTTCAATGCATATGCATGGAATTTCTCAACAAGCCTCCAATCTGGGTATTCAATGGCACGTTATTGCTATGTATGGGCCTGGATTCTTCACCGGTAGGTTAATTAACCGTTTCGGCGCGCTGCGGATTTCCGCAACTGGATTGCTTATTACGGCAGGTTCTGTTCTTGCCGGGCTCAGCGGAACAGATATCTTTCACTACTGGCTCTCTTTGATATTACTGGGAGTTGGCTGGAATTTTGGCTTTACCGGCGCTTCAGCGAAGATCATTGATTATCATCGCCCCGAAGAGAAGACTCAGGTGCAGTCCCTGAATGATTTTGTGGTATTTGGCGTAATGATTGTCGGGTCGTTTTCATCCGGTGCGTTGCTGAATCTTTATGGCTGGAATGCCGTATTATGGGGGTCACTTATCCCTGTTGGCATTGCATTTCTGTGTATCTTAAAAAGGAGTCACAAGACAGTTGTCGTAAAGCATGAGTAATATTTACCTCAGTGTCAGGAAGGTAACCGGTGTAAGTTATGGCAAAATAAGAGGAACGACACCCGCAATCGCAATTCAAGCTGTGGCTTTTTAGTGTTTATCTCTGGGGTGATGAGAACAAGAGAGCACTTTAGTATCATTCTTTCCTTTATTCTTGAGGGCGCATTCAGTTTTGGGCCGGAACCGGAAGCTATTCGTGACGCTATCTCTATGGATTAAAGCGTTTTGTTAAAAGCATCGTTAGATCACAAAACGGAAAACTATTTTCCCTACGGTAAAAATGTCGGCATCAGTTTTTGCAGATAAGAAAAAAGCATTATCAGACATGGTGTTACAGCACGAGTACATAACTAGGCACTGATGCGTACTGGTTTCTTGTTAACGCAAGGTAGCCACGCCCGCCGCCTGATGCTGGCAGAAGGCATGGGGATTAAGCGAGCGCCTGATGCCGCCGTTCTCATTGCTGTGTTTTCAGCCAGGCGGCAATATCCTGTGTCGGCAGATGATGTTGTGCATTCCAGGTGTCACTCATCGGCCACCACATACCGTCACCACGCGCGAAGGCGACGCGATAGCGCAGCATTGGGTTATGCGGATGTAAACGGAGCTGCTCCTGTAAGTCAGGTAGCGTCAATACGCCTCGGGTAAAGGTTTGCTGCGTCACGCGTTCGACCGTTTCCGCCAGTTTTGCATAAGAGGTCGTTTCCCCCGCGACAAAGACGACTTCGTTAGTGATACGCGGCTGATGCAGATAAATTTCAGTGGTCAGGCGACCAATATCCGCAGGCGACGTGACGGTGACCTGCCTTTCCCATCCGCCGAGGGCATTGATGGTTTTTTTGGCTAAGTTGACCACACCAAAGGCCGGTTCGAAGAGAAAAGAGGTAAATATACCGGTTGAAACAATCACCCACTCTGTGACGTTTTGCTCGCGCAAAAGCGTCCTGACGTCATACTGTTCGTCCCACACCGGTTGGCCGCTGCCTTTGCCGACCACATCGTAATTCACGCCAAACTGCCAGGGGAAATAGCGCTTAACGCCCGCCTCCAGTACCGCGCGGGTGATTTTTATCTGGGTACCCGCACCGGCGACAAACCCCATACAATTGATGATCGTATCAAAACCGTGGAATTGATCTTTTAACGCTGCAACCGAACTGTCTGCGATGTCGACCGGGATAAACCGCGCACCGGCATCCGCCAGTTGTTGATGAATGCTGGAACGTCGTTTGCTCTGTTTATCCCTGGATCGCCCTGACACAATAACGCAAACGGAACCATTACGCTGTGTGACCGCCGGAACCAACGACGCCAGCACTGACGCCCCCAGTTGTCCCGCGCCCAGCACCAATACTTTTTCACCCACCTGATTATTGGATTGTTTCATTTGCACCTCTCTGTGTTGATTCACCTGTAGATAGAGATTACGTCAGGGATCTGCGTTCGATAAGACGCCGAAGACGGGTTAGACTGTTCTGATAAATGGGATAATTGGCGGGGGGAAAATGGACAAGCTGGAAGCGATGCAGGTCTATGTTTGCGTAGTGGATACCCATAGTTTTATCAGAGCCGCCGAAGTGCTGGGCGTGCCGCGCTCAACGGTATCGCGAGTGGTTAAAGAACTGGAATCCTGGCTTAAGATTCAACTTTTGCAACGTACAACTCGCAAACTTAGTGTGACCGCAGAGGGGCGGCGTTACTACGAAGAGTGCAAAAGAGTGCTGGCAGATATCGCGGCCATGGAGTCGTCATTTCCCGGCCGGGCGGCACAACCCAAAGGGCGTTTTAAAGTAGGGATGCCGCAATCTCTCGCCCGGCATTGCATTATTCCCACGCTCCCGGCCTTTTTGCGCCAGTATCCGGAGCTGGAGCTGATATTTTGTTCCAGCGATAGCGTGGAGGATATTATCCTGCAAGGGTATGACTGCGTGATTCGGGCCGGCAGGATCGATGATTCCACCACGCTGGTTGCCCGTCCACTTGCCAGCTTTAACTGGGTGATAGCAGCATCGCCCACTTACATTGAGCGTTACGGTAGCCCTGAAAATTTAGATGATCTGCAAAAACACCATGCGGTCGGCTACCTGAACCACCGCACCGGGCGTACCACCGACTGGTTTTTTACGCGTGAGGGGAAGGATTACGCGATGCGGGTGCAGGAGACGCTGGTTGTCGATGATACGGACGCTTATATTCAGGCCGGAATACAGGGGCTGGGGTTAATTCGCGTCGCCAGCTATCTGGTTGCGCCGTATCTGCACAGTGGGGCGCTGGTGACCTGCATGGACAACCATTCTTATGATTTGCCGCTTGCGCTGGTCTATCCGCAAAACAGGTTTCTGCCGCCTACGGTACGCGCTTTTTATGACTGGTGCAAAACGGCGCTGAGCCAGCCGGAGTCTCTTCGCTAAAAAATATTATTCCGGATATCGCATTGCCTGTTCAGAAAACTTTTTCACAGACGGTCAAAATGACGGTACTGGTTTTGACGCATAAGTAAAAGGCATTATCAAACAGGTGCTACACGGCGAGGATATAGCAAGCACTGAACGTTTGGATGCAATAAAAAATCTGTACAACTGTTATTAATGAACTTTTTGTATAAAAATAATCGGATTTAACAATACTCATTGTACCTGTCTTTTGCTCTTATCATGGCGTCTTTACAACGAAAGGGTGCTTTAGCGTGGAATATTCAATATTAAGTAACAACCTTAAAATGCCTATGGTGGGTTTTGGCGTTTTTAAGGTAACCGACAAAGAAGAATGTCAGCAGTCAGTGTTAAGCGCTATTCGCAGTGGTTATCGTCTTATCGATACCGCTGCGGTATACGGCAATGAAGATGCCGTTGGTGACGCTGTTCGTGAAGCCATCGCGACAGGCCTGTGTACCCGTGAGGAGTTATTTATTACTTCTAAACTGTGGGTGCAAGATATGGCTAACTACGATCTGGCCAAAGCAGGTATTGACGCGTCGCTGAAAAAATCCGGGTTAGATTATTTTGATCTCTATTTATTGCATCAGGCCATGGGCGATTATTTTAGCGCGTGGCGCGCGCTGGAAGACGCTTATGAAGCCGGTAAACTAAAAGCCATTGGCGTGTCCAACTTCTATGCGCATGTGTTAGCCAACTTCTGTGAAACCGTCAGAATTACGCCAATGGTAAACCAGGTCGAATTGCATCCATACTTTGCACAACCCGCCGCGCTGGAAACCATGAAGCATTATAACGTTCAGCCTGAAGCGTGGGCGCCGTTAGGCGGCGGAAGACATAAACCGTATGAAAATGAAATGCTTCAAAGGATTGCCGATGCCCATCAAAAAACCATCGCTCAGGTTGTCCTGCGTTGGAACGTGCAGCGTGGTGTCACGGTTATTCCTAAATCCACTCGACAGGAACGTATTGAAGAGAACTTTGCCATCTGGGATTTCTCACTAACGGATAACGAAATGGCTCAAATCAACACACTTGATTTAGGCTATGTTGGCGAAGCGGTGAAGCATTTTAATCCCGAATTTGTTCGCGGTTGTCTTGGCGTTAAAATCCACGATTGATCGCGGCGCTTGCGGATGTTTTCTCGCATGAACAGCTTCTAACACGGTTGCCGGAGCGTAGACGGCAACCGTATGATATTCGCCTGGCCGTCAGGCGCCGAAGGCACCATCGATGGTGTGCATCGCGCCGGTGACGAAAGAGGCTTCCGGGCCGGCAAGCCATGCCACCATTCCAGCCACTTCTTCAGGTCTTCCGTGTCGTTTGATCGCCATGAAACTGTGCATCAGCTCTTTCATGGGGCCATCTTCCGGATTGATGTCGGTATCAATGGGGCCTGGCTGCACCACATTTATCGTAATCCCGCGGGGGCCAAAATCACGAGCCAGGCCGCGCGCCAGCCCTTGCAGGGCTGATTTACTGGCGGCGTACGCGGCCATTCCCGGTACGGGCATCCGATCGCCATTCACGGAACCGATAATAATAATGCGTCCACCTTCCGGCATGTTGCGGGTTGCTTCGACTGACGCATGGTAAGGCGCATGGATATTAATACGGAACAAACGATCTATCGCATCGCTATCTTGTTCCAGCGCATCGCCGAAGAGAGCCACGCCCGCATTGACGACCAGAATATCCAGTGGTCCGTACTCACGCACGAGGCTGATGACGGCATCCCGATCGGCGCTATCCGTCTGGATGGCGGTGCTTCCGGTTTCCGCTGCCAGTTTTTCGGCGGCTTCGCGCGATCCGGCGTAGCTGAAAACGACCGATGCGCCGTCAGCGCTAAAGCGTCGTACAATAGCCGCGCCGATACCACGACTTCCCCCTAAAACCAGTACAGATTTGTTGCGAAATAGCATCATCAGGATGTCCTTTATGATATTGTAGTAGCCACTACAATATGCGTAATGAAATCATGCCGTCAAGGAGTTATGTAGTAATGACTACAAAACATAGTCGAACGCCGGGTCGTCCTCGCCAGTTCGATCCGGAGCAAGCCATTGAAACCGCTCAACACTTATTTCATTCGCGCGGCTACGACGCGGTGAGCGTAGCGGATCTGACAAAAGCGTTCGGGATCAATCCTCCCAGTTTCTATGCGGCGTTTGGCAGCAAGCTGGGGCTGTATACCCGCGTATTAAAGCGTTACAGGATGACCGACGCGATTCCGCTCGGGGCGCTTCTGCGTCACGATCGCCCGACCGCGAAGTGCCTTATTGATGTGCTGATGGAAGCGGCAAGACGTTACGTTGCCGATCCTGATGCCACTGGATGTCTGGTTCTGGAGGGCGCTCATTGTAACGATAAACCGGCACGAGAGGCCGCCTGCGAGTTTTACATCGCTGCTGAAAACCTGATTCGCACTTATGTCGCCATGCGGTATCCGCAAGAGGCTGACCGGATGACTGACTTTATGGGGACGCTAATGGCGGGGCTTTCCGCCAAGGCGCGAGCGGGGTATAGCCTGGAGCGTCTTCAGGAGAGCGTACTTCTGGCTGGAGATGTGCTGGAGCGATTACTACCGGATTAACGCAGCGCATCAAAAAACCTGAGCCAATCAGTACGGGCAAACAGGGAGCAATAGCCCTAATCATCCATCTTGCCGTTGCGGTATTCGGTAAAGTACATCAAAAATAGAGGTGTCAGGGAAACGAGAGATGCAAAAATGTAGTCTTATTACGGTACTTAGCTTATCAGTGTTGATGCTAGCCGGATGTACAACGACCTATACCATGACGACCCGGACGGGAGATATTATTGAAACGCAGGGTAAGCCGGAGGTTGACACCGCAACCGGAATGACGAAATACGCTGATGCTTATGGTTATCATCGCGTCATTAAAACCAGTGAAATAGTGCAGACGACAGAAGGCGCATCGAAGCTGGACTGGTAATGCGCTAAAGCAGTTGGGAGGCCGTGTCCAGTATGGGTACCGGACTGTTTCTGGGCCTGAATTGAATAGAGTGCCTGTATAGCCGAATACAGGGTCTCAGCTTGATTTGTGTCGTCAGTTATTTGGTTTTTCCCTGTATAGTGAAGATAAACAGTACTCATGGCTAACGGTCTGTTTTGGATTGCTAACTATCCCGGATTCTGCGCGTTTTATTTAGTCACAACCATGGTTAAGAATATTTTGGGTCAGACTTACACGCCGGGTATTAAGATAATCCGTCGCATAGAGAGCTTGATCGGCATCATTCGGTTCAAGAAGAAACGGCGTGACTTTAGGTATGAGATCAGCAAACAGGTTATATTGATCCACAGAGGCAAAATGCTGGGTAGCGCTGGCCCAGGGCATTCGCATCAGCTCCGCGTAAGAAGGGGATAGTTGAACAGGCAAATCAAATTCTTTCAGATTAGCAAGCATCTCCTTACTCATATAAAATGTGACCCTGTTTCGCGAAAAGGTGTTAAGTACTGCCTTCAGTCGTTTAACTTTTGCTTCTTTACTCATGCTATTATCAAAAAAACGTGGTGAAAGCATAATAGCAATCGATGCGTTTGATGAAATAACATTATGTAGTGGTTTCAGGGCTACAACAATCTGATCGTTTGTGAAGATACGCTGCGTACCAGAGGAGGTAGTATAGTTTCCACCCAGCCAGATCACATAATCCGTTGTTTTGAGGGGAAGCGCTTTTTCCGGTATATTACCCCTGTCAGGTGCCACTGTTTCAATTGCTAGTGAGTCTTGTCCCCAGACATTATTTACTTTAGAACTCAAAAAATTATATTCTGAAATGTTCCTTAGTTTTAGTAGAGTTATCTGTGAGCGGGTAAAAAAGAGATTGAATCTCACTTTGTTCTGCAATTGCCGAAGTAATCTGAGCGCGTTCTGATCGATCAGATGACTATAAAGACCAACAGTTTTTCCGGAAAGTATTGCTGAGGCATTGTTCGCAAGAAGCATTTCTTTTATAGCTCCTTGCCCAATAATCAGTACGCAACTGTATTTTTCTGGTCTGATTTTATCTATGGGGATATCGGTAAGATTGACCAGGTCAGGAGTGCCATGCCGCCAATTATCATGAATGACTGTGGCTCCGGAGGCGTCTCCTCCGGCTCCCCTGGTGATAATAAGAGGAGGGGGGGTACTGGCATGTGCGATATACGAAAAACAAGCTACCATTGCTAGCGCTGTGTTTCTGATGGTTGTATACATATCGTCTGCCCTGATTTCGAAAATATGAATAATGTCTCCTCTTATAATGTACATCAAAAAGAGAACATTTTAATTAAACGTTATCTCAACGAGATAAAAGGTTAGCACAGGAAAGTATAGAGAGAATGTAATCATACCAACATTATAGATGTGGGAGCATGAAGGCCCCGCAAGCCGCCCGGCCAGCATACTCCCATTAATAGTTAAAGTATGGACTTTGCTTTTACCGTAAACTGTAGCCAATATTACCTGATCACTACACCGTACAGTACTGTCAGAAACCTGGCTCCGGTGTTGCGTGACAACAAGTTATTTTCTCAATCCTTTCAAAATGTTAACTTATTTAATAGTCACTTATTTTATCAGAATCAATACTGAGAGTTTTATTACCGCTCTGAAAAGAGAAGGCTTTTCAGATGAAATACGTGGATGGTACGAAGTCATTACAGTACAGGGATATAATAATAAAGATCGACAATGGATTCATTATTCTGTTGCTTTTGGACGGATGCCAAATGGAAGTATTCAATATCTTCTCCTTCTCTCCTGATAAGATTCAGTTTTGGCAATATACACATATATATTGTATTGGAAAATTGTTGATATTTTTCCTTATGACCAACGAAATGGAATTTTGCATATTTACCACATTTTATTACCCTCGACATGGGCATTTTGCCTCCATCGACGGAATTATGTTCCATACCAAAAAAACTGCTTACGGCGATGACCTGGTCATTGGTATTATCCGGCTTAAAAGACGAGAGACAATACACATTTTCGCCCCACGTTCTGAGCGTCTCATGAATGATTTTCCATTTTATAGGCGACGCTTTTTTAGGAAGGTCATTTGTTGCGATCTGATGAGATGTTTGAAATCCGAAAATTTCTTTTGACGTAAGCTGACAAATTTCGAACTGATAATGCTCATCACAGTCAAGCCAGTAGGGAGGCCGTAGGTTTCTGAGATCCCAGAAATCAGCCTTGCGATAGTTATTGGGATTGACACCAAATGTTTTTTTGAACTCTCGACTATAGGACTGCACTGAATCAAACCCCATTCTGAACGCGATATCTGTGACCGACTGAGAGGTCAGCTTTAGCAGAGTGGCGCTTCTGCTCAACTTGCGTTGTCTGATATATTTTCCGATAGAGACTCCACACTTTTCTTTAAAAAAATCCTGCAAACTCCTTCGCGAATAACCTGTTATAACAACCAGCTTTTCAATATCAATCCTCTCTTCAATATTTTTTTCTATTTGCTCTAATACTGAGATTATTATGGCTTTTTTCATCATCATTCCTCTTTATTGAAGCCGAAAATATAAACATTTAAGGTATTTGACATACTGTGTTATTAAACTAGTGGGGTTGTTAGCTTTTCTGGCAAAACAAGAAATATTTAAATTGCTTGACGTTTTTGAATAAACTTTACACTTGGAGATCGGTTTTTGCCTGTAAAGCTAAGTAATTAGCATGGCGAAGGGCATAATTTCACAGGGGGTTAAAATGATTGAATAACCCTGAATTTTTAGCTCGTGAGATTATAAATCTCGTAATTATTTCTAATGATTTAATAAAAGGGAATTGTTTTGTACTTCAAAAAATCTTTATTAGCGTTAGCGATTTGTGCATCCGTGGTCTCAGTAGAGGCGGTGGCGAATACCAGAGCCAATGATATGGCTTCTTCTGCTACACCTGCTTCTGTTGGTCACCGTCCTGTGGCAACTACTAATGCAAAAAAGATAGAAGTGTCTGGGGAACTGACGACCGGTTCAACCCTCCAGATAGCGGATGTTTTTATTAGGGATGAGGATGGGGATCCCTTATCGCTGGATAAAATGAATAATGCCGACGATATTAAATGGTACCTGGTGGATAATGAGGCTGCCGATCCTTCTGGAACCCCGGCGGCAACCGGGACGGCTTTTACCATTCCTGCTGATGCAGGCGGTAAAAAAATTAAAATCGTTTACCGGATTAAGACGGCAACGGGGACGCCGGATAGTGCATTCTTGCCTGCCACTGTCTTATTAACTTCTTCATCTTCTGGCGTGGGCGGCGACTCCGCCGCAGACGGTACAATTTCTAATAAGCTACGTTCTGTCACTATCAATGTGGTGAATGAAAGTGGTAAACCGACTGATGAACTCAACGGTACCAATGACGCCAACACTCCAGTGGTGGGCGGCACCCTTGAAGCGGTACTGGAATGTGCCGCCACAGCGGCGGCTGAGTGTGAGGTCAGTAATTATAACTTTACCTGGCAGATGGCGGATGCCGGGACACCAGATAAGTTCACCGATCTGAATAATACTAACGCTGAAAAACATAAATATATTATTAAGGGAACTGAGCAGAATAAACTGTTCCGTGTCCACGTTACGCCTAAAACGACGAAAGCCACGCCGGAGAATAAACGCGCTATCCGTCGCTGATGGTTATCGCTAAATAAACCTCTTATTTAAATACTCCCTCTGCCAGGCAGGGGGATATAGCAGGAGACAATAAAGTGGTTTTTTCTAAAAAACCCATTACTAAATATATAACCTGGGCCATTGTTACCAGTCAGATTCCACTCCCGGTCATTGCTGATAGCGATAATGAAATTCAGTCGTGGATTGCGGGGACGGCATCGTCTATTTCTCCGCATCTGCAGGAGGGGACGCTGGAGGATTATGCCAAAGGAAAAATAAAGGCATTACCAGGGCAAGCCGCTAATCATTTGGTGAACGAGGGGATGAAGAGCGCTTTTCCGGAGATTATTTTCCGTGGTGGCGTCAATCTTGAAGACGGCGCGAAATATCGTTCATCAGAGTTCGATATGTTTATTCCCGTCCAGGAAACGACATCGTCTTTACTCTTTGGCCAGCTTGGCTTTCGCGACCACGACAGCAGCCGTTTCGATGGCCGCACCTATGTTAACGTTGGTGTGGGTTACCGCCAGGAGGTCAATGGATGGCTGCTCGGCGTCAATACGTTTCTGGATGCCGACATCCGTTATTCCCACTTGCGTGGCGGCATTGGCGGGGAAGTCTATAAAGACAGTCTGGCCTTTTCCGGCAACTATTATTTCCCTCTCACCGGCTGGAAAACGTCAGCAGTTCATGAATTACATGATGAGCGTCCGGCATATGGCTTTGATCTGCGAACAAAAGGCACGCTCCCCGATTTTCCCTGGTTCAGTGGCGAGCTGACATATGAACAGTATTACGGGGATAAAGTTGATCTATTGGGTAACGGTACATTAAGCCGGAATCCCCGCGCCGCAGGTGCGGCTCTGGTCTGGAATCCTGTCCCCTTGCTTGAGGTCAGAGCAGGATATCGGGACGCCGGTAATGGCGGATCGCAGGCTGAGGGCGGTCTGAGAGTCAACTATTCCTTCGGTACGCCGTTACATGAACAGCTTGATTACCGCAACGTTGGGGCGCCGTCAAATACGACTAATCGGCGTGCCTTTGTCGATCGTAATTACGATATCGTCATGGCGTATCGGGAGCAGGCCAGTAAAATCCGCATTACGGCAATGCCAGTGTCAGGCCTGTCCGGGACGCTCGTGACATTAATGGCGACGGTAGATAGCCGTTACCCGATTGAGAAAGTTGAGTGGTCGGGTGATGCGGAGCTTCTCGCCGGACTCCAGCTTCAGGGGAGTCTGGGCAGCGGCCTTATCCTTCCACAACTTCCGCTGACGGCGACCGACGGTCAGGAGTATAGCCTTTATTTAACGGTGACTGACAGCCGGGGTACTCGCGTGACCTCCGAGCGTATCCCGGTAAGGGTGACACAGGATGAGACCAGTTTCCGTTCCTGGATAAATGTTATCAATGACGATGTTCAGGTTGAGGACGGCAACTTTGTTATCAGTACGCCGCTTCCTGCCGGAGAAGAGGGGAAGGTTATTGAGTGGCACTACGTGCGCGAGCGTTCTGAAGAGGAGTGGGCATCGCTCAAACCACGTAATATTAAGTATCAATCAGATATGCCGGGTCTGGCATTTAAAGCGCTCGGTGGTACAGAGCGTGACGGCCATTGGGTTGAACGGGTTCTGGTGACCCATATCGGCGATGATGCCCGCTCGCTCAAATTACATATTGAAGCAAGCGGACCAGACGATAAACATCCGGTGAAGGGTACCGTACTACTACAAGCGCAGTCAGACAGTATTGCGCAGAAGGTCACTTCTGTGGAGGTGCTTTTTACGCCGGGTACTGAAGAAGCCAACGGAAGCGTTACTGCGCCAGTCGTCGGAACAGAAATGCGAGCCAGAACGCTTTGTGTAAATAACACGGACTGTACTGATGCGTTTAATTATCAGTGGGAAATCTCGGATGAAATGAAATCCTGGCAATCCGTACCGGGGGCGACAAAAGCCACCTGGCTTCTTCCTTATAGTCTTAATGGGGAATCGCTTCAGAATAAATATATCCGGGTCAGAATTATTTCTGATAAGGAAAATGCCAAGAGTTCTACCGCAGCATCTGATGCGAATTAATGTTTTAAAAAGGATCAACAGTGCGTATGTCGAAACATAATCTTATTATCTATAGCCTGCTTCTGGCGGCTGCGCCGATAAGCGTCTTGGCGGATTCGTCGACAACGTCCGCGGCAACCGTCGGGATGTTTTCTCCTCCTACGGCGCCGAGCGTTGGGCACAGGCCTAGTTCGCCGTTGAGTGATTATGGGTTGGAATTGAATGGGTATTATGGATATTTTGAATCATATATACCTATACCAGGCATGCTTTTAAAAGCAAGAATGGTTGGGAGAGTCAGTGATCTTGATTCTGAAAAATATCAAGCTAATGAAACGGCTACCACAGTATGTACATATTATCGCGTTGAGAAAGATGACTCACAGCATGAGCTTCTACGTGAAAAGCCGTGTAAATATGAAATTGTTATCAGCGAGGATAATGTAGGTTCGAAGATAAGAATTGAGCATTATAACGAAACAGATATGGTCTCAGCACCAGGATATACGCCTGTGCCGATGGTTTCTGAACTCCATTCTATTGAAACAAAACGTATAGTTAAATTGAGTAAAGATTTATCTGTCATTAGTGCAGATAAATCTTTACTGATGCCAGGAGAGAGTGCTGTTGTGAAAATTATTGTTAAAGATATAAATAATAACCCCATATCTAATCTCAATCTCCAGTGTGGGCATTTTTCAACAGGAAGTTGGAATAGTCGATGCGATATCAAAGCCGGGGGTAATCCCGGAGAGTATCTGCAGACGGTAACTTATAATGGAGGTTCAAATGGAGAGTTGAAATTGACATATAAATATTTTGGGGAATTGATTAAAGATAAATTTACTATCTCCGGGACAATAAAAAAGTAGAGTAAAAACAGCAATGAATAATGGGTTGGCTTTTATTTCACTGCTCTTATTATGGATGTTGACTTGGTTCTTTAGTAGATTGCTAAATAATTATTATGGCTAAAATAATACAAACGTTAAAAGGAGAACTTTTTATGACACCAGCAACAACACAAGATTATATCTCATTGGGTCAGGAACACGCTGTCACCTTTGGCAAAACGCAGCTGACCCTCAAACCCGGTATACTGGCTGAAGGCAAACCATTACCCTGCACAAAGGGGCTGGTGAGCCATAATTTATTACCGGGTTACTGTATCCCGGGGATAAAAAAGCGGATTATTGTCGTCCCGTCACTGGATACGCCGGTTTGTGAATGGCAGGTAAAAGACTATAGTGACCGCCTTAAATCAGCGGGTAGCCACTCAAACCGGGCGGTATATGTGCTGAGTATGGATACGCCATTTGCTCAGGCCCGTTTTATTCGGGAACATGATATTCATCCCGGCATAACCTTTGTTTCTGACTACGCTTGCCGCCAGTTTTTGGATAATTCCGGGCTGAAAATTAATGAGCTCAGTATTTTTGCCAGAGCGTTGATAGAGTGCGATGAAAACAATGTGGTTACGCGTGTTATTGTACCACGAGATATCACTCATCTTCCTGTTTACTAATCACTTATATCAGCACCGTCCCTGCACAGAGAACCGAATAACCGGCAATGCAGGGGCGCAGACATCCTCCTGTAGTGCCCCCACATTTAACACATATACTATTGCATCACGCATAAGGAACTGAAAATGATGCCAGCGGATGGGGCAGGTTAACGTTATGGCACCCCTGAATTTCTGCAATAATCGTCTGGTAACCGGAAAGCCACTTATGACTTTGTGATTTGGCCTGCTGGTGCTGTAAATTATTTATCAATAGCTCCATTGATTCGCGGGTCTGCCAGTAATAATTATTAACCATTCTTCCGCTGGCGGCATCGGTATAGCTTTCCATCCCAATATAGCCATCAATAGACTGCGTATAGCGCTCAATCCAGCCATCCAGTTGATAAAACTCTTCGTCGTACTCTTTTTTTTCGAAAATAAAACTTGTCAGAAACAGCGACATGGTATTTCTCCTGTTACGCAATATCAATCAGACACCCATCAACGTGGATTCAAAACGTAAACCTGGCATCATTTTTTCAAGGCCGTCAGTCAGCATGTTTCCTGCCGCGTACAATTCATCAACCGGCATTTCCGGCAAGCTTTCAAGGATAAACCACATCGCTTTATCTGAAGCGCTTAGTCGGGTACGTACTCCCTGACGCCAGTTCCAGCGCCGACAGGTGACGCCTCTGTCATCGCGCCAGATAACTTCGCCCGGTTCTGGCGACTCGGTGACGGGTTGTCCTTCTTTCAGGGTATCAAATGTTTCACTTCCGTCTGCGAAAACCAGCCGCGGCGATCCACAATAAGCCGCGCTATTTTCGCCGCCTACCGGTACGGCATAGCGCAGGCTCACCGCGTTATAAAGATCAACGACCGGATCCAGCGCCGCCATTGTTCCATCCTTCAACACGCGTTTTCGTAGCGCTTCAGCCGAGCAGGGGGTGCGCTTTGGTTTTGCGCCGAATGCTTTAAACACCGCATTCCAGGCGTCTATATGCGCCTGTGCCCACGTCGGTTGGCCGTTAATTACGGCCTGACAGGCCTCTTTTAGCGCGATTTCTCCGACCTGCGCATCGCGAATCGGAGCGGCAATAACATTAATACTTAATGCACGAAAGCCGGGAGCGATACGGGCCAGTTCCGGGCTGATTGACGGTAACATAGAAGACATCGCATAATCCTGTAATGACTATTTTATTCTATGATATCGACCAATGACCAAAAAAGTCAACTTATCGACCACGGCGGGCGCTGACGTCAGCACGATAAATGAAGCTGTTTCCCAACGTATCAAACAATTTCGTAGCCAAAAAAAGATGTCGCTGGATGAGCTTGCGCGGCGTTCCGGCGTCAGTAAAGGAATGCTGGTGGAAATTGAAGGCTGTAAAGCCAATCCAAGCATTGCGCTGTTATGTAAGATCGCGGCGGCAATGGGAGTGTCCGTGGCGGATGTTGTCAACGTCGCCAGCGAGCCGATGGTCCATCTTATCGACCGGGATGCTATTCCGGTGTTGTGGCGCGGCGAGAAAGGCGGCAGCGCAAAACTGATGGCGGGAACCAGCGGGCCGGATATGCTGGAACTCTGGCAATGGATAATGCATCCTGGTGAACAGTTTGAATCGGCAGGGCATCCGGCAGACACCTGTGAATTACTGTTTGTTAATCAGGGAACACTGACATTAACAGTCGACGGTAGACGCTTTATTATTCGGGAGGGCTGCTCCGCTGTAGCCAGAACCGACATGCCTCATGCCTACGTTAACGACACTAATGAGGTGCTTGAATTTACCATGACGGTGAATGAAAAGAGCCGTTGATCACCGTAAGGCGCTAACAACCCGCCATCCGGACAGGGAAGCCTCGGTGCCCGATAACACTTATCGGGCACCGGCTATCTTTTATTTTGTCGCAGGCGCGGCCTCCGGGTCATCGATATAGAGCGTCTGGCTTGGGAAGGCGAAGTCAGCGCCGTTTTCCTGGACAATCGCAATAATTTTCAGGTAAACATCCTGCTGTACGGCAAGCCATTCCTGCCATACTGTTGTTTTGGTAAAGCAATACACCATAATATTCAGCGAAGAGTCGGCGAATTCATTAAAATAGACCAACAGCGTCTGTTTCTGATCGATATCTCTGTGCGCCTGCAACATGTTTCTGATAGCGTCAACAATGAGGCCAATTTTGTCGGCATCTTCGTAACGTAACCCAATAACCGTTTTTATTCGACGGTTGGTCATCCGTCCCGGATTCTCAACGCTAATGGATGAAAAGACGGAATTAGGCACGTACAACGGGCGGTGGTCGAATGTGTTAATTCGCGTAATTCGCCAGCCGATTTCGGCGACCGTACCTTCGATATTTCTGTCAGGAGAACGAATCCAGTCTCCGATACTGAAGGGGCGATCGAAATAGAGCATAATACCGGAGAAAAAATTGCTCAGGACATCTTTGCCCGCCATACCAACAGCGATACCGCCGATACCGCCAAAGGTCAGCAGACCGGACAGACTCATGCCAAAATGTTCTCCATACAGTAAGACAATCGCGACAATAATAGTTATTTTTATGACCCGTGCCAGAATACGGGTACTGGTGACATCTCTACCTTTATTGACCTGTGCTTTTTCAAATTGGTTAATAATCAGGAAAAGTTTTATCGTCAGAATAAGCGCAATGAGCGAGGTGCAGATAAAATCAATGACCCCGGAAGAGATAAAACGCAAATTATAATCTTCAATAGCATTATTCAGGATGCTCCCGATGGTCCCAATAATAATTGCATAAATAAAAAACTGTGCCGCATGGAACGTGAATCCTTTCTTCCACTGTACGTTACGGCTGAGCCAAAATCTCACGACCAGCAACGCCATACCGCAACTGAAAAGTATCGCCAGATTAAATGCGTTTTTGAGAAAAAATTCAGTGAACATTATTGTTTTCCGCTCCTTCCTACGATAACAGCTCAGAATGACCTGATTAACAGGTATTTTACCCAGGATAAACGCGTAGATCATCGATAAGTAAAAAGAAGAAATAGTGCTATCAGCTTTAATCTCAGCGGTTTACTTTTTATGTAAATACAATGTCACGTTTTATAGGGCAGACATCGCGTGATTGTCATGGTATTGTTGCTATCAGGTAACAAAGCCATCTGTAAAGGACAATACTATGATCATGATGAAGCTGAAATCGGCGAAGGGGAAAAAATTTCTGTTATGCCTGCTGGCAGTGTTTATCGTTGCGGCATCGGTGGTAACGCGCGCGACTATCGGCGGTGTGATTGAGCAATATCATATTCCACTGTCCGAGTGGACAAGCTCTATGTATGCCATTCAGTCGGCAATGATTTTCGTTTACAGTCTGGTGTTCACTATTCTGCTGGCGATTCCTTTGGGGATCTATTTCCTCGGCGGAGATGAGTAACAGGAATAGGGTATTGGCCGGATGGCAGTGCCATCCGGCAGGACGCAAGAGGGATTAATCGTCCTCGTCGTCCAGTTCAACCGGTGTTTGATACTCATCAGGCTTAATGACTAACAGGTCGCAGCGCAGATGGTCAATGACCTGTTCGGCCGTGTTCCCCAGAAACGCGGCCGAGAGTCCGGTACGTCCAACGGTGCCAAGCACAACGATCCCCGCCTGGAGATGTTCGGCAAGATCCGGGATAACTTCTTCCGGCAAGCCTTTTTCTACATGCGTAACTTTTTCATCAATGCTGAATTTCTGGCGCAGCGCTTTCATCGCCAGTAAATGCTGGCCTCTGATGGCGTCGTTATACACGCTGGGATCAAATTCCGGCAGCTCAATGGCGATATTGATTGGCGTAACGGGGTAGGCGCCGACCAGGTGTACTTCGGTATGATTAACCTGCTCCGCCAATTGTAAGGTCTCTTTTACCAGCTTTTCGTTGAGAGCATTGTGATAGGGCTCTTCGCTTGCCAGGTTCACGGCGACCAGGGCTTTGCCGCCTTCTGGCCACGGCTGATCTTTGACCATCCACACCGGGCTTGGGCATTTACGCAGCAAATGCCAGTCGGTAGGGGTAAAAATGACCGCTTCCAGTCGATCGTGCTGATGCGCCATTTTCAACACCAGATCGTGACTGCCGGCGATAACCTCCTGGATGATGGCCTCAAAGGGACGATTGTGCCAGACCACTTTAATTTCAATGGGGACACCGGCTTCAAGATAATATTTCGCCTGCTCACGTATCCAGGCTGTGCGTTGACTTATTACGCCCTGACGCATTGCGGTGCGTTCGTCAGGAGAAAGCAGGGTGGTCATCTCATACGAGAAATCGTAAATAGGCAGGAAAGCTTTAATTTTGCCGCCAATCCGTTGATGCAAATAAACTGCTCGCCGTAATGCGGGTTGGTCGTCCTGATTGGGATCGATGACCACCAGCATATTTTGATACATAGCCATACAGGGTCTCCTTACAACTGTCATCGCAGTTTGTAACTAAAGAGTAACTCAAATATGGTGAATGAAACAGAGGAAGCGCTTCTGCCAGATCAATAAATGAGAAAAATTTAACGATATGGCAGAAGATAACATCAATGGTTTAGCTGACGTTTAAGCGACGTTGCGGGTATGACCGGCGAGGGCCGCCAGCGCATCGCTGTTTTCAATAGTAATATACTTACCTTTCACCGCCAGCATACCGCTTTTCTGGAAACGCCCCAGCAGACGGCTAATAGTTTCGACTGTTAAGCCCAGATAGTTGCCGATATCGCCACGGGTCATCGTCAGGCGGAATTCACGCGGTGAAAAACCACGCTGCGCAAAGCGGCGGGACAGGTTGTAAATAAACGCAGCCAGACGTTCTTCGGCGTTCTTCTTCGACAATAACAGGATCATATCCTGATCGCCTTTAATTTCACCGCTCATCAGACGCATCATTTGCTGACGCAGGTTAGGCATTTTGCCGGACAGGTCATCCAGTGTCTCAAAGGGTATTTCACATACCATTGAGGTTTCCAGCGCCTGTGCAAAGCTCGGATGATGACCGCTGCCAATGGCGTCAAAACCCACCAGGTCGCCTGCTAAATGGAATCCAGTAATCTGCTCATCGCCTTGCTCGGTAATGGTGTAGCTCTTAATCGTTCCGGAGCGGATAGCATAGAGCGATTTCAATTCATCACCTGCTTTAAACAGAGTTTGCCCTTTCTGAATGGGCTTTTTGCGCTCGATGATATTATCAAGCTGATCAAGCTCATGCTCGTTAAGTGTGAACGGGATGCAAAGCTGGCTGATACTGCAATCCTGGCAATGGATAGCACAACCGCCAGACTGAATGCGCCGTATAATTCGCTTTTCCGGGATCATAGGTCTGCTCAAGCCGTAATTGATATTTGTCAATTTTAACATCTTTTTGGTGAGCGCGTAAGTCTGAGCTATCCCG
The DNA here is from genome assembly GCF_017571995.1 of Salmonella sp. 32031103-2018-00083-FB-01-SM-01. Lineage (NCBI taxonomy): Bacteria > Pseudomonadati > Pseudomonadota > Gammaproteobacteria > Enterobacterales > Enterobacteriaceae > Salmonella > Salmonella sp. 32031103-2018-00083-FB-01-SM-01. Next base: position 688,005 of record NZ_JAGEQL010000001.1, on the reverse strand, counting down.
GAGAAGGAATAATTCAAGTATAAGTTTGATGAATACTTTTATCTATTTGAAAATACGTAATTTATTTGTTGTTGCTTTACATAAAAGTGTGACCGATAAGGCACTTTTTGCCTGTATATTCATAATAAAAGATAGCCTTCATGGCGTAATAGCCACTCTTTTCGCTGCACGCCACCGGCGTATCCGGTCAGAGTGCCGTTACGCCCGATGACGCGATGGCAGGGAACAACAATACTGATGGGGTTAGCGCCATTCGCAGCACCGACTGCGCGTGCGGCGCCCGGTCGTCCCAGTTGCGCCGCCAGCTGACCATAGTGCATCACCTGCCCGCAGGGGATAGCGCGCAACGCCTGCCATACTTCCCGTTGAAAAGGTGTGCCCCCCGTTGCGGTTTCCAGGGTATCAATTACGGCGAGATTGCCTGCAAAATAATCTGCAAGCTTATCGCTGAGTCCACCGGGGTTAGTCGCAGAAAGGCGTTCATAGCCTTCGTGACGGTAGTGGATATTTAGCAGTTGCTCCATACGATCGCGGTACTGTTCCCACTCAATGGCCCGCAGTCGAAACTGCTCATCGCAAACCACCCATAACGGTCCTAATGGCGTGGCTATCTTCTCTTCAAGTAATCTCAGCATCCGTTCTCTCACATCGTCTTAATCTAACGTAAGAGACAAGATATCATGCCAGGAATACCCGCAACCATACTCCTTAAAAGATAGTCAGGGATAACACATTTAGCGACAGTAATATCGTTGGCGGAGAAAAAGAGAGCCGGGCGAGGCGGTTAATTGCCTGACATTGTCATTGTTATTGGAAATAACTGTAAACCGTTGTCGGTATAACAGGGCACGGTTATGATAACGGCAGTCGCAAAAACGCTGGAGGATGAACCATGAACCTTGACGATAAAGCGCTGTTTCTTGACGCCATGGAGGATGTCCAGCCGCTGAAACGCCATACTGATGTACACTGGCAGCCAACGCGTAATCTTAAAACGCCCCAGCGTATCGACACGCTTCAGCTTGATAATTTCCTGACGACGGGCTTTCTGGATATTCTGCCGCTGAATGAACCGCTGGAATTTCGTCGGGAAGGATTGCAGCAGGGTGTCATCGATAAGTTACGCAGTGGGAAATATCCTCAGCAAGCCAGCCTCAATTTGTTACGCCAGCCGGTCGAAACGTGCCGAAAAATGCTGTTTCGTTTTATCCTGGAGGCGCAGAAAGAGGGGTTGCGTAATGTCCTGATCATTCATGGTAAAGGGCGAGAGGCGAAGTCGCATGCCAATATCGTCCGAAGCTATGTGGCCCGCTGGTTGACAGAGTTTGAAGATGTACAGGCTTATTGTTCGGCGCTGCCGCATCATGGCGGCGGCGGGGCATGTTATGTCGCGTTACGTAAAACGGTGCAGGCTAAGCAGGATAACTGGGAGCGCCATGCGAAGCGTAGTCGGTAAATCGTTGCCGCTGGCGGACAGGACCGCCAGCGCAAGCTCGCGCGAACCCGATTTTATGCCTGATATAACGCCTCATCCAAATGCTCAGGATTCTGCAAGAGAACGGGCGATAACGCTGTCCGCGGTAATAACACGGAGAAACAGTCATTCGCTTATTTAAGCGTCTATTAAAATATACTGGCTTTCGACTTAACTATTAAGCAGAAAATGGTGATAAGTACATCACTTGTCAATATGGATGGATGAATATCCTGGCATAGCGAATATAGGTAATTTTATCTGTTGCACTAAGGGAAATGGCGATGGTCTGGTATTGAATATGGAGAATGTCAAAGAAACGAATGGCAATAGATATCTGAAATGCTATAAAAATAAAACCTGTCTCCTATCCTGGTTGTAGGCCGTCAAAAATGTTGAGAAATATCAGCGTCAGGACATGCATTATTCTATTTATGGTATGTACGTTTCTTTTGGTGGATACTTTACAAATAGCTTTTCTGCACGATCTCCCTATTTTAATTACGTGTAATATCATTTATCTGATCTCGGCATTACTGCTTTGGTGGTATATGACCTGCTATCTGGTAGTGCCGATTAATACCGTGAAGAAAAGTATTGAAGAGGTCGCAGCAGGAAACTTGTCTATTCATATCTCCGAATTTGGCAATAATTGCGCCGGACGACTCATCCCCGGGATTAATAGCCTGTCGGAGAATATTTCCGCGCTGGTACGTGAAATCAGATCCTCTTCGCAAACGGCAATGACCCTTTCCGAACAACTGGCGGCGCGCAGTATGTCGCTATCCGTAAAGACGGAACAGCAGTCGGCCTCGTTAATTCAAACTGCCGCCAGTATGGATGAAATGGCGGCGAGTACCAAAAACAATGCGGATAATACCCGAATGGCGAGCATACAGGCGGATTGTGCAACCCAATGCGCCCGTAAAGGCGGGGAGTTAATGGGGCGGGTTACAGAAAATATGCGTTCTATTACCGACTGTGCCTCGCAGATGACGGAGATTATTTCATTGATTGACGGTATCGCATTCCAGACTAATATTCTGGCGCTTAACGCGGCGGTAGAGGCTGCGCGGGCGGGCGATCATGGAAAAGGTTTCTCCGTGGTGGCCGGGGAAGTGCGTAATCTGGCGCATCGTAGCGCCGAGGCGGCAAAAAGTATCAAGGCGCTGATCGACGTTACGCATGACAATGTGCGGCAGGGGGCCGCCATAGTGCAAGAGGCTGAAAAAAATATGCAGGAGATTGTTGGCGGCTCCGGGCAATTAAACGTGCTGATGAGTGAAATTTCCACCACCACGCGGGAGCAGGAAAAAGGCATTAACCAGATAACCCTGGCGTTGAGCGATCTGGAAAGCGCAACCCATAGCAATGTCTTAATGGTTGAAGCGCTATCTGCTTCTTCGGATGTTTTAAAGGCGCAGGTGATCGAGTTACAGACTAAAACCGACAAATTTCGTTTAAGCCAGCCGGGTTACAGTGAACATGCGCTGACGCGCTCTCATGTATCATCTCTTTCGACCATTACCAGGCGCGGCCAGGCCTGATAATACATGTTTGGTAAGCGCCTGTTGCTAAGGCGCTTTTTCCGCACGTTCCCGTCATTCTTTTTGCGCAATGAGAAAATGAGAGATTGCTTAACCTTTCCCGAAAGCTAGACTAACGGCATGAGAGTTGTAACGTGGAGGCGCTGTGGAAGCCATTAAGGGATCGGATGTGAACGTGCCGGATGCCGTTTTCGCATGGCTACTGGATGGTCGTGGTGGAGTAAAACCGCTCGAAGATAATGATGTGATCGATAGTCAGCATCCCTGTTGGCTACATCTTAATTATACCCACCCGGACAGCGCCCGCTGGTTGGCTTCAACGCCTTTACTCCCCAATAACGTGCGTGATGCGCTGGCTGGTGAAAGCTCGCGCCCGCGCGTAAGTCGTTTGGGGGAAGGGACGCTCATTACGCTGCGCTGTATTAATGGCAGTACTGACGAACGCCCGGATCAATTAGTGGCAATGCGTTTATATATGGACGAGCGATTCATTGTGTCTACCCGTCAGCGAAAGGTTCTGGCGCTGGACGATGTGGTCAGTGATTTGCAGGAGGGCACCGGGCCCGTAGATTGCGGCGGCTGGTTAGTGGATGTGTGCGATGCGTTAACCGATCACGCCAGTGAATTTATTGAAGAGCTACACGATAAAATTATCGATCTGGAAGATAATCTTCTCGACCAGCAAATCCCACCGCGCGGTTTCCTCGCATTGCTACGTAAACAGCTAATTGTTATGCGTCGCTATATGGCGCCGCAGCGCGACGTCTATGCCCGGCTTGCGAGTGAACGGCTGCCGTGGATGAGCGACGATCACCGGCGCAGAATGCAGGATATCGCCGACAGGCTGGGAAGGGGGTTGGATGAAATTGACGCTTGTATCGCGCGTACTGGCATCATGGCGGATGAAATTGCCCAGGTGATGCAGGAGTCTCTGGCGCGCAGAACTTATACCATGTCGCTTATGGCGATGGTTTTTCTGCCCAGCACCTTTTTAACAGGGTTATTTGGCGTTAACCTGGGCGGTATTCCTGGCGGCGGATGGCGGTTCGGCTTTTCTCTGTTTTGTATTCTGTTAGTTGTCCTGATCGGTGGTGTTACTTTATGGTTGCATCGCAGTAAATGGTTGTAACAAAAGCGCTTTTCAGACCATTTCGGGTGAAAAAACGCCGAGAAATTTGAGCGAAGTCAATAAACCATCTACCTATTCGGGGCAATATCTCTCTCGCAGGTGAATGCAACGTCAAGCGATGGGCGTTGCGCTCCATATTGTCTTACTTCCTTTTTTGAATTACTGCATAGCACAATTGATTCGTACGACGCCGGCTTAGATTAGTCGGCTTTTTTTTGCCTGTAGAATATCAGCGTCTACCCTTTAAGAGTCTGAATGACATTCTGGAGGGTAATATGAGCTGTCTTTTGACCTTATTATATCTACACTCGTCCTTGTCGGACCCGATTCCCACTGACCCTGTTCCCATTCCTGAGCCGCTTCCCCGTCCTCAGCCGATGCCCGACCCGCCGCCGGACGAAGAACCGATTAAAATGTCGCATCAAACGCCCGGATCTGCGAGGATACGCGCCTGCTGACTATGAGTCGTTACCGCGAGAGTAAATTGTGACCGCTTTTTCAACCCTGAATGTTTTGCCCGCCGCCCAGCTCAATAACCTTACTGAGCTGGGCTATCTTGAGATGACGCCTGTTCAGGCCGCAGCATTACCCGTCATTCTGGCGGGAAATGATGTGCGTGTGCAGGCCAGGACCGGTAGCGGCAAAACGGCGGCGTTTGGTCTTGGGCTCTTGCATCGAATTGATGTCACGCTGTTCCAGACACAGGCGTTAGTGCTGTGTCCGACGCGGGAGCTGGCGGATCAGGTTGCCGGAGAGTTACGTCGCCTGGCCCGTTTTCTGCCAAATACCAAAATTCTGACCTTGTGTGGCGGGCAACCCTTTGGCGCACAGCGCGACTCGCTTCAGCACGCTCCGCATATCATTGTCGCGACGCCGGGGCGCCTGCTGGATCATTTACAAAAAGAAACCGTATCGCTGGATGCGCTGCATATTCTGGTAATGGATGAAGCTGACCGAATGCTGGACATGGGATTCAGTGACGCCATTGATGAGGTGATCCACTTTGCGCCTGCGACGCGCCAGACGTTATTGTTTTCAGCAACCTGGCCTGACGCCATTGCGGCGATTAGCGGTCGTGTACAGCAGCAGCCAATACGTATTGAAATCGATACGGTAGATGCGCTACCGGCTATCGAACAACAGTTCTTCGAAACATCTGCGCATGAAAAAATTTCGCTGCTACAAACGTTGCTTAGCCAGCATCAGCCAGCGTCCTGCGTGGTGTTTTGCAATACCAAAAAAGATTGTCAGGCCGTTTGTGATGCGCTTAATGCGGTAGGACAAAGCGCGTTGGCGCTCCACGGCGATCTGGAACAACGCGACCGCGACCAGACGTTGGTGCGTTTTGCAAACGGTAGCGCGCGCATTCTGGTTGCCACCGACGTTGCCGCGCGAGGATTAGACATTAAATCGCTCGAACTGGTGGTTAACTATGAACTGGCCTGGGACCCGGAGGTGCATGTCCATCGTATTGGCCGTACGGCGCGCGCGGGAAGCAGCGGCCTGGCGATCAGTTTCTGCGCGCCGGAAGAGGCGCAGCGGGCGAATATTCTTTCAGAAATGCTGCAACTCAAGCTGAACTGGCTGAATGCGCCCGCCCGGCAGCCGTTACTCCCTCTGGCCGCAGAGATGGCTACCCTATGCATTGACGGCGGCAAAAAAGCGAAAATGCGTCCGGGAGATATTTTGGGCGCGCTGACCGGCGATATTGGATTAGACGGGGCGGATATTGGCAAAATTAACGTGCATCCCATGCACGTTTACGTCGCCGTACGTCAAGCAGTAGCGCAAAAAGCCTGGAAGCAGTTGCAAAACGGGAAGATCAAAGGCAAGTCATGCCGGGTACGGCTATTAAAATGATCGATAGCATGGCGTCTCAGCGGAGTGCTGAGACGCCTGCAGATTATTTCACTTCGATAACATCAAGCCGCAACGCCTCTAAGGCGGTGTCATCTTCTTCCGGCTGCCAGCCAGCGGGCTGCAAGGGAATCTCTTCACGATCGAACGCTAAATCGCCGCCGTCGACGACCTCGGAACCGTGAGTGATCCCTTTGAAATCGAACAAGTTAGTGTCACAAAGGTGAGACGGCACGACATTCTGCATGGCGCTAAACATCGTCTCGATCCGTCCAGGATAGCGCTTATCCCAGTCGCGTAGCATGTCGGCAATCACCTGGCGTTGCAGGTTGGGTTGCGAACCGCACAGATTACAAGGAATGATAGGGAAGGCTTTGGCCTCAGCAAAACGGATAATATCTTTCTCGCGGCAGTAAGCCAGCGGGCGGATCACGATATGTTTGCCGTCATCGCTCATCAGCTTCGGCGGCATCCCTTTCATTTTTCCGCCATAGAACATATTCAGAAACAGGGTTTGCAGAATATCGTCGCGGTGGTGGCCCAGGGCGATTTTGGTAGCGCCCAGTTCAGTCGCCGTACGATACAGGATACCCCGACGCAAACGCGAGCACAGCGAGCAGGTGGTTTTTCCTTCCGGAATCTTCTCTTTCACAATGCCGTAGGTGTTTTCTTCGACGATTTTATATTCTACGCCCAGCTGCTCAAGGTAGGCTGGCAGGATATGCTCCGGAAAACCTGGCTGCTTTTGATCGAGATTGACGGCGACCAGTGAAAAATTGATCGGGGCGCTTTGCTGCAAATTACGTAAAATTTCCAGCATCGTATAGCTATCTTTGCCGCCAGAAAGGCAAACCATAATGCGATCGCCTTCTTCAATCATATTAAAATCGGCAATCGCTTCGCCAACGTTACGGCGCAGGCGCTTTTGCAACTTGTTCAGGTTGTATTGTTCTTTCTTTGTATTCTTTTGAATTTCTTGCATTATTTCAGTTCTCTGGTACTAAATGGGGCAAATTGGGGGCAAACTTTGCAACTACGATAACCGCACATTCAACATCGCTACTTGTTCGTCGTTCATGTCATCAATCTACATACCGTAAATTTCATACACCATCTGTGCAGTTTCATGCCCCATTTGGCTGGCGATAAATGCCGGGTTCGCTCCTGCCGTCAACAGCCAGCAGGCAAAAGTATGTCGCGTATGGTACGGATTACGGCGACGAATGCCAGCACGTTTTTATGGCAAGATACGCAATGGTTCAAAAGCGTCTTTATTCTGTCATCCGTATTACTTAAGATATCATCACGACCCGAAAAATATTGGAACGAAGAGATGTATGACTAAAGAAGCTGTAATCTTTCTATTTATCGCCATCGTGGTAGAAGTTATCGCCACGATCTCATTAAAATTATCAGATAGTTTTACGCGTCTGGTACCGAGCCTCGTTACTATCATCGGATATTGTATTGCGTTCTGGTGTCTTACCATCCCAATGCGAACCATCCCTGCGGGTATCATTTATGCTATTTGGTCTGGGGTAGGGATTGTTCTTATTGGATTGATAGGATGGTTATTTCTCGGCCAAAAACTGGATATGCCGGCTATTATTGGCATGTTGCTTATCATCTGCGGCGTAATCGTAATCAATCTGTTTTCAAAAAGTGTCAGTCACTAGGCGATGATGATTGATTTGAGCCCGCACTCTCTTATGCGGGCTCGGGTATTTAGCGTACCACCAGTACGGAGCATTCCGCATGACGCACAACGGCTGCGGCGTTGGAACCCAACAGATAGGTAGTAATATCCGGGCGATGCGAGGCGATAATCACCATATCGGCCGGTAATTTTTTTGCCATTTCCAGAATCTTATCTTTAGGAGAGCCTTCTGCAACGTGAGCCTGCACGCGGTCCGCAGGAAGGTTGAATTTCTTGATAATCGCTTCCAGTTGAGATTTGGCTTCGGCTTTCAAATCGTCCATTGCGGGAAGCTCTGCTGAATAAGCCAGTCCCAGTGAAGCGTAATAGGGCAAAGACGGGATTACAGTCAAAAAGTGCACTTTAGCGTCGTCAATCTTTGCTTCGGCTTCAACATGTGAAATCACGCGTTGAGTTAATTCTGAATCTGAAATATCGATGGGTACAAGAATCGTTCTGTTCATAAAACCTCCTGTTTAAGTATCCACTGAAATTCTACTCCCTAAAGGCACTTTATGTACAATGACATACGTCACATTTTAGGTGCTGCTCCACGATACTCTGCGGGGACTGCCTACAGGGGAGGGCGACGTAATATTACGCGCATTCCCCGTAAATAATCAGCGAGTTGACGTTAAAACGTTATTTCTGCCTTGTCAGGAAAGACCTAAAAAGAGATGTTACCGTTTAATTCAATAATTAATGAAATAATTCGCAGTGAAATAGATATAATTTATACGAATGCTTTTGGGGGTATTATATGAAATAAAAATTATACAATATCATTCGGTTACGATATTCTACGCCTGTTATATGCCTTTATTGTCACATATTCATTTTATCGCTGGGCCATTGCGTTAACCTTTGCTTTCCAGCGTATAAATTGACAAGCCCGAACGGATGTTCGGGCTTTTTTTGTTTCCAGGCTAATCCTTAGAATATTTTTTAATCTGCGCCGGTTTTTTCCGCTTTTCCTGCCAGCAAGGCAAGAAAGTCATAGCGTTTTTGCAAATCCAATGCGGCATCTCGCCATAATTGTTCAGCTACTTCAGGCTGTTGCGCATTCAGGCGACGGAAACGCTGTTCATTAAGCAACGTGTCCGCCAGTGCATCTGACGGTGGCCGAGAGTCCAGAGCCAGCGGCGGCTTGCCTTCATCCGCACGGCGGGGATCAAAGCGGTATAACGGCCAGAAACCGGTCGCCGTTAACTGGCGCATTTGGTCATGGCTTAGCGCCAGATCGTAACCATGTTCCTCACAGGGGCTATAGGCAATGATCAGCGACGGCCCTGGCCAGGCTTCGGCTTCCTGGATCGCTTTCACCGTCTGGTTTAACTGCGCGCCCAGCGAAATTTGTGCGACATAAACATGACCATACATCATCATGCTGACGCCAAGATCTTTACGGGCTTTACGCTTGCCATGTTCGCCAAATTTAGTGACGGCGCCAAGCGGCGTCGCCTTCGACGCCTGGCCGCCAGTATTGGAGTAACACTGCGTATCCAGAACCAGAATATTGACATTCTCCGTCAGGCTTAACACATGGTCTAAACCGCCAAAGCCGATGTCGTATGCCCAACCATCGCCGCCAATCAGCCAGATTGATTTTTCTACCAGCGCATCAGCATCCTTTAACAGTTCCTCTGCGCCCGCAACCGATTTCAGATGTTGGCGTAATGCGGCGACCTGCTCACGCCGAACGTCAGGCGTTGCTTCGGCATGCAGCGCATCGTTTAATTCCGCCGGAATGCGATCGGCGAATTGCGCCAGTAAACGCATGACGCGCGCCCGGTGCTGATCCACGCTCAGACGGAAACCGAGGCCAAATTCCGCGTTATCTTCAAATAACGAATTCGCCCATGCCGGGCCGCGTCCGTTGGCATCGGTGGTATAAGGCGTTGAGGGTAAGTTACCGCCGTAAATAGAGGAACACCCCGTGGCGTTAGCGATTAACATTCTGTCGCCATATAACTGAGTCAGCAGTTTAATATACGGCGTTTCACCGCAGCCGGAACAGGCGCCGGAATATTCAAACAGCGGCGTAATAAGCTGCGATGTGCGGATATCAATTCGTTCCAGTTTGCTGCGATCGATTTCCGGCAAGTCGAGGAAAAAGTCATAATTCACTTTCTCTTCTTCCACATGCTCAAGGCGTGACATCATGTTAATCGCCTTGATCTGTGGATTTTGCCGATCTTTAGCCGGGCAGACCTCTACGCATAAATTACAGCCAGTACAGTCTTCCGGCGCGACCTGCAGCACATATTTCTGGCCGCGCATATCGCGGGACTTCACGTCCAGCGAATGCAGACTGGCTGGCGCGTTCTCCATCGCCTGCGGGGAAACTACTTTCGCACGAATCGCCGAGTGAGGGCAGGCGGCGACGCAGTGATTACATTGTGTACACAGTTCCTCTTTCCAGACAGGAATCTCTTCGGCGATATTGCGCTTTTCCCAGCGGGTGGTGCCCATTGGCCATGTTCCGTCCGGCGGCAGGGCGGAAACAGGCAGTGCGTCGCCGAGGCCCGCCAACATGGCGGCGGTAACGGTTTTCACGAAATCCGGCGCGGCGTCGGAGACGACCGGCGGGCGATGCGCGCTGTGCGGATTAACCGCCTGCAACGGCACTTCCGCCAGCGATGCCTGCGCCAGCGCCAATGCCTGCCAGTTACGCTCAACCAGATCCTGACCCTTGCTGCTATAGCTTTTGGCAATCGCGCCCTGCAGCTCAACCAGGGCGCTATCGCCCGGAAGAATATGCGTCAGGTGGAAGAAAGCCATTTGCATGACGGTATTGATGCGGGCGCCAAGTCCACATTCGCGGGCGATTTTCGCCGCGTTAACCACGTAAAAACGCGCCTTTTTCTGATTCAACACCGCCTGAACTTCTTGCGGCAGACGCGACCAGACCTCGTCGGCGCTGTACGGCGTATTAAGCAGAAAGATTCCGCCTGGCTTCAGACGTTCCGCCATCTGATATTTATCGATAAACTGTAATTGATGGCAGCCGACAAAATCCGCCTGAGCAATTAAGTAAGCGGAACGAATGGGTTTTTCGCTGACGCGCAGGTGCGATACCGTGAGCCCGCCAGCTTTTTTAGAGTCATAAACGAAATAACCTTGCGCATACCACGGCGTAGAATTACCGATAATTTTAATATTATTTTTCGTGGCGGATACGCTGCCGTCGCTTCCCAGACCGTAAAATAACGCTTCAAGTTTAGCGCTGCCGGGCAGGGTATTTTCCGGTAATGGCAGCGAGAGATTAGTGACGTCATCATAAATGCCCACTGTAAACCGTGGTTTGGGTTTCGCGCGGCTGAGTTCATTAAAGACCGCCAGTACGCACGCCGGGCCGAACTCTTTGGATGATAGCCCATAACGGCCGCCAATGGTGCGCGGCAACGTTTCGCGCTCGCCATTATTAAAGGCTTCCGCCAGTGCGGTCATCACGTCCAGATAAAGCGGCTCGGCCTGCGCGCCAGGCTCTTTGGTGCGATCCAGCACGGCGATAGCGCGAACGGTTTCCGGTAATGCCTGTAACAAATGTTTGGCGGAGAAGGGGCGGAACAGACGGACTTTCAGAACGCCGACCTTTTCTCCGCGTATCAGTAGCTCGTCCACGACCTCTTCGCAGGTGCCGAGGGCGGAGCCCATCATAATGATGACGCGTTCAGCCTGGGGATGGCCATAATATTCAAATGGCTGGTACTGACGGCCCGTAGCGTCGCCAAATGCCTTCATCGCCTCTTCAACATGATCATAAACGGCGTTGTACCACGGGTTGGTCGCTTCGCGAGACTGGAAGTAGGTGTCCGGATTCGCTGAAGTTCCACGAATCACCGGATGTTCCGGATTCAGCGCGCGGGCGCGGTGAGCGTCGATCTCCGCCTGCGGCATCAGGTTCAGAATGGTTTCATCCGTTAGCGGTATAATTTTGTTGATTTCATGCGATGTACGGAAGCCATCAAAAAAATGAATAAACGGAACGCGGCTTTTCAGCGTAGCCCTGTGCGCGATCAGCGCAAAATCCTGCGCTTCCTGAACGCTGGCGGCGCATAACATCGCGCAGCCTGTCTGGCGGACCGCCATCACATCGGAATGGTCGCCAAAAATAGAAAGCGCGTGTGTGGCGACGGTGCGCGCGGCAACGTGCAGTACAAACGGCGTGAGCTGCCCCGCCAGTTTATACAGCGTTGGAATCATCAGCAGCAGCCCCTGCGATGATGTAAATGACGTGGAAAGCGAACCGGTTTGTAACGCACCGTGAACGGCGGCGATCGCGCCGCCTTCCGACTGCATCTCTACCACACGCGGCGTATCGCCCCAGACATTTTTAAGCCCATTACCGGCCCAGGCATCCGCTTGTTCAGCCATTGTTGAACTGGGCGTAATCGGGTAAATGGCGATAACCTCGCTGGTACGGAACGCCACCGACGCTACCGCGCCATTACCGTCAATTGTTTGCATATGACACCCTTACATTGCGCAAAAAAGAGGGACACGCATAATCGTGAGCGCATCCTGTAGTTATCCTTTTATTTTAGCAAAGCCCTTCAAGCCCCATTTTCGCTTTTGTGTCCCTGGCGGGAGGAGAATGGCGATTTCTTGCCGAAAAGACGTAAAAAATTGCCAATAAATGTTAATGAAGCGCATAAATGCGCGCTTTGCCTCTCGACGCGTCAGTTTCTGCTGCCTATTATTTAGGGCGGTGTCGTTTGGATGAATAAACAGAGGGGAGAGAAATGCGCGCAGCGTTTTGGGTGGGATGTGCCGCGTTATTATTGTCGGCTTGCAGTAGCGAACCTGTTCAGCAGGCAACCGCGGCGCATGTTTCGCCAGGGATGAAAGCGGCGATGTCCAGCGCCGGCGAAGCGAATTGCGCTATGATTGGCGGTTCGCTTTCAGCGGCCCGGCAGCTTGATGGTTCAGTAATTGGTATGTGCGCGCTCCCCAACGGCAAACGTTGTAGCGAACAGTCGCTTGCCGCCGGAAGCTGCGGGAGTTATTAAGCGCGGCGTTTCGCCTGACGCGTATAACTTTTCACTTAATGGCTTAGTGCGCTAAATCTGCCAGTTTATACATTAGCGTTGTTTCTGCCGTCGCCAGCGTTAATTGGTTCGCGGTTAAATCGACCTGTGCGCCTTTGCTGAAGAGCTCGCTGAGGGTACCGTCCAGCGCATTAAGCTGCGGATCGGCGCACATCATTCGGGTCATCGCTAAATTTTTCACTTTTAATTCGCCGTCCGACAGTTTTCCTTCGCCGGTGAATTGATTGCACATTTTGCCAGATACCGTCATGTCCTCGCCAAAGCTGAGCTCCGGGCCGGTGACCGTTTTACCGTTTACGCTTTCCAGAACAAAGCGGTGGTGCTCCAGTTGCTCGCGTTTGACGGACACTTTTCCACTGCTCACGCACCCTGTGATTATGATGCTCAGGGCGACCAGCGTGACGATTTTCTTCATTGATATTCTCTGTAATCTGATAGTTAACACTGACTATAGTAATAATATGACCGGATAGATCTTCAGGGGTTATCCGAAAATGCTCCCCTGAGCGCAGGGGAGCGACAGGATTAGAACAGCGCGTTCGGGCAGGCTTCGCCCTTCTCAAGCTGGCTTAAGTTTTGTAGCGTGGTTTCAGAGATGCTGATCAGCGCTTCTGCGGTCAGGAATGCCTGGTGCCCCGTAAACAGTACGTTATGGCAGGCCGACAGACGGCGGAAAACATCATCCTGGATAACATCGTTTGACTTATCTTCAAAGAACAGGTCGCGTTCGTTTTCATACACATCCATCCCCAGCGAGCCGATTTTCTGATTCTTCAGAGCTTCGATAGCCGCCTGGGAATCAATCAGCGCGCCACGACTGGTATTAATGACCATAACGCCATTTTTCATTTGGTCGAATGCCGCATGGTTCAGTAAATGGTAGTTTTCCGGCGTGAGCGGGCAGTGCAGGGAAATGACATCCGATTCGGCAAACAACGTTTGCAGATCCACATACTCGACGCCGAGGTCAAGCGCGGCGGTGCTGGGATAGGGATCAAACGCCAGTAAACGCATTCCGAAGCCTTTCAGGATACGCAGCGCGGCGACGCCGATTTTACCGGTACCAATGACGCCAGCGGTTTTTCCGTGCATGGTAAAGCCGGTCAGTCCCTCAAGGGAAAAGTTAGCGTCGCGGGTGCGTTGATAAGCGCGGTGAATACGGCGGTTCAATGTCATCATCATGCCAATCGCATGTTCAGCGACGGCTTCCGGAGAATAAGCCGGCACGCGGACCACCTGCAAACCGAGCTCTTTAGCGGCATCCAGGTCGACATTATTAAATCCGGCGCAACGCAGCGCGATGTATTTCACGCCGTATTTTTTCAGCTCTTCCAGTACCGGTCGGCTCCCGTCGTCATTCACGAAGATACAAACTGCCTCACATCCATTGGCGGTTTTCGCCGTTTTCTCGGTCAGCAGAAAATCAAAAAACTCCAGTTCAAAACCGAACGCTTCGTTCACTTGCTGTAGATATTTCTTGTCATACTGTTTGGTACTATAGACGGCGAGTTTCATATGACCTTCTCCAGTGATGTTAGAATCACACAAATATACTTAAAATTATCTTACAAAAAATCAAAAATAATTGATAGTCATACATATAATGAATAATTTTAGGTTATCATTCTCCACAACGCCTCAAATAGCCGGAGGGCGCCCCTGCAACATGCATAACGCATCACCCGCTTGCAACATGAACTATTAGGCTATGTACGGGCAATCATGCCAAAATAAAGAGATAGCCGACTGAATTTTTCGTTAAATCAGGAAATTAATGGCCCATGAAGGGTAAATATAAAGCCGCCCTTGCGCTACTGTTACTGCTGATTCTTGTCCCTCTGACGCTACTGATGACCCTCGGGCTGTGGGTTCCCACTCTGGCGGGAATTTGGCTACCCGTCGGTACCCGTATCGCTCTGGAACAAAGTCCACGCTTGACACGTCATGGGTTAGTGATTCCCGATCTTCGCTATCTGGTCAATGATTGTTCGTTAGCGCATATTACCCAGGCGGAACTGACGCATCCCAGCCGTTGGTTGCTGAATATTAAAAGCCTTAAACTGGATGCCGCGTGCCTGGCGAAACTGCCCGCTTCGGAAGCTTCTCCCGCCGCGCCGCGTACGCTGGCGCAGTGGCAGTCAATGCTGCCCAATACCTGGATTAACATTGATAATGTCATTCTCGCGCCCTGGCCGGAATGGCAGGGCAAGCTGGCGATCTCCATGACGCCGCTCATTCAGCAGATACGTTATCAGGGCGAAAAAGTAAAATTTCAAGGGCAGTTACGCGGTCAGGCATTGACGGTGAGCCAACTGGAGATCGCCGCGCTGGCCAACCAGCCTCCCGTTAGCCTGGCGGGGGAGTTTATGTTGCCGCTGGTACCGGATGGCCTGTCGGTCAGCGGTCATGCGGCAGCGACCTTGCGTCTGCCGCAGGAACCGTCGCTGGTGGATGCGGAACTGGAGTGGCGTGATAACGCCGGACAGCTCATCGTGATGGCGCGAGGTAATCCTGACCCGATTCTCGATCTCCCCTGGGCGGTAACGCGTCAGCGGCTTACCATCAGCGATGGCCGCTGGAACTGGCCATATCAGGGATTCCCCTTGAGCGGACGTCTGGCTTTTAATATCGATAACTGGCAAGCCGGGCCGGATAATGCGCGAGTCAGCGGACGCCTGAATATTCTGACCCAGGGCGATGCCGGTAAAGCGAACGCTGTACTGACTATCGGCCCGGGAAAACTCAGCATGGATAGCAGTGAGATGCCTCTACAGCTTACCGGCGAGGCTAAACAGAAGGATTTAATCTTTTATGCCGTATTGCCCGCTATGTTCCGCGGCAGTCTGGCCGATCCGCAGCTCACCTTTGCACCTGGCGCATTGCTACGCTCGCGCGGACGGGTGATTGATGCGTTAGATATTGATGAAATTCGTTGGCCGCTGGCGGGCGTTAAGGTGACGCCGCGCGGCGTTGATGGTCGATTACAGGCTATTTTACGGGCGCACGAAAATGAGATGGGCGATTTCGTTCTTCATCTTGATGGCCTGGCGAATGATTTTCTCCCTGATGCTGGTCGCTGGCGTTGGCGCTATTGGGGGCAAGGAAGCTTTACACCAATGCGCGCCCGCTGGGATATTGCCGGACAGGGCGAATGGCATGATAACACCATCAGGTTGACCAGTTTGTCCACCGGCTTTGATCAGTTGCACTATGGCGCAATGACCGTCACATCGCCAAGACTGGCGCTGAATAAACCTATTGTCTGGGTTCGCGACGCCACAACGCCGTCGCTACAGGGCGCGCTGTCTCTGGAGGCGGGAAAAACCGTATTTACCAGCGGGAGCGTGCTGCCGCCTTCTACCATTAATTTTAGCGTTGAAGGGCGCGAGCCAACCCTGTTCCAGTTTAAAGGCGACCTTCGGGCGGGGGCGATAGGGCCGGTACGGCTGAATGGGCGCTGGGATGGCGAACGCCTTCGCGGACAGGCCTGGTGGCCGAAGCAGTCGCTTATCGTTTTCCAGCCGTTGCTTCCACCAGACTGGAAAATGACGCTGCGCGAAGGCTCACTGTATGCGCAGGTGGCTTTTTCCGCCGCACAGGGGCAGGGGTTTGAAGCAGGTGGACACGGCGTGTTAAAAGGCGGTAGCGCCTGGATGCCGGATAACAAAATCAACGGCGTCGATTTCATTCTGCCATTTCGCTTCCACAACGGCGCGTGGCAATTGGGGACGCGCGGGCCCGTCTCGCTGCGTATTGCCGGGATAGTCAACCAGGTCACGGCGAAAAATATCACTGCTGATTTACAGGGCGGTTATCCCTGGAGCGAGTCGAATCCATTACTGCTAAGCGATGTCAGCGTAGACGTGCTGGGCGGTCAAATCATTATGAAACAGTTGCGAATGCCGCAGCACGACCCGGCGCTTTTGCGGGTGCAAAATATTTCATCCAGCGAATTGATTAGCGCCATAAATCCAAAGCAATTCGCCATGTCTGGTCCGGTTAGCGGCGCGCTGCCGCTGTGGCTGAACAATGAAAAATGGATAATCAAAGATGGCTGGCTTACGAATCCCGGGCCAATGACGTTGCGCATCGATAAAGATACTGCGGATGCGGTGGTGAAGGATAATGTCACGGCAGGCTCGGCGATTAACTGGCTACGTTATATGGAGATTACGCATTCGTGGACGAAAATTAACGTTGATAACCTGGGCGTACTAACGATGCAGGCGGCTATTACCGGCAAAAGCCGGGTAGATGGTGAAACCGCGATCGTTAACTTGAACTATACCCATGAAGAAAATGTGTTTACGCTGTGGCGCAGTTTGCGTTTTGGCGACAATTTACAGGCATGGCTTGAACAAAATACAGCGTTGCCGCAACCTCCTTGCCGGAAAGACAAGGACTGTGAGGATAAATAATGAAAATGAGTATTGCCATGCTGTCAGCGCTTGCGTCATTTATCGTGGTGGGGTGCACGCCACGTATTGAAGTCGCCGCGCCGGAACAGCCGATTACCATCAACATGAATGTAAAGATCGAGCATGAAATACATATCAAAGTCGATAAAGACGTTGAAGAACTCCTGAAATCACGCAGCGATCTATTCTGAGGCCATAATGAAAAAGTATTTAATACTATGGGTGCTGACGCTGAGCTTGCTCACACCTTCTGTGTGGGCCTTAACCCTGGACGAAGCGCGCACGCAGGGCCGGGTCGGGGAAACGCTGAATGGCTATCTGGTGGCCTTAAAGAATGATGCCGAAACCCAGAAGCTGGTGCTTGATATCAATCATGCCCGCCGCGCCAGTTATCAGCAGTTAGCGGATAGCAATCATCTTCCCGTGGACGAGGTGGCGAAGATGGCAGGGCAAAAACTGGTTGAGCGTGCCAGGCCGGGAGAATATGTCCAGGGAATTAATGGCAAATGGATGCGTAAATAACCGCTTTCCGACAATTTTTTTACCGCAAAATGCATTTTTATATTGGTAATTTCTGAATATGAAGGTCGTATTTATATTAGGCGAACCGGAAACGCCATTTCTATACTGTTGACTGGTATCACTATTCGCGAGAGTAACCAGGTATGACGTCTGAAAAATTATCTGCTGCCTGCCATTGTGGCAGCGTCGTGTTTACCGTTCAACTTAGCGATGGCTTTCATACCGCCAGGCGCTGCAACTGTTCGTTTTGCCGGATGCGCGGAGCGGTGGCAGTGTCTGCGCCGCTATCGGGTATTAAAGTGCTAAAAGGGCAGGATAAGCTTACCGAATATCGCTTCAATACGGGCAAGGCGGTGCATTTTTTCTGTTCGGTATGCGGGATATATACTTTTCATCAGCGCCGATCCAATCCCGATCAATATGGGGTCAATGTGGCGTGCATCGAAAATGTGTCGCCTTTTGATTTCGCCTGCGTTGAAGTCAATGATGGGGTAACGCATCCCAGCGATGGCGGCAGTAGCGGCGTGGTAGGATATTTGCGCTACGAACCGAAGAAGTCACCTCCCGTCGAAACGGGAGGCAAAAATATTTAAGCGGCCACTACGCAGTCAATCGCGGCTTTTGCATCGGCCTGAGCTTTAGCCGCCACTTCCGGCCCGTAGGCGATGCCTTCGGCAAAGACAAAATTCACGTCGGTAATACCGATAAAACCAAGGAACACTTTCAGGTAAGGCGCAATCAAATCCGTCGGGGTGTCTTTATGGATACCGCCGCGACTGGAGAGAACCACCGCGCGTTTACCGGTTACCAGACCTTCCGGGCCTTTTTCGGTATAGCGGAAAGTGATACCGGCGCGGGCAATCAGATCAAAGTAGTTTTTCAGCTGCGTCGGGATATTGAAATTGTACATCGGTGCCGCAATAACGATGACGTCGTGGGCTTTCAGTTCAGCAATGAGTTCATCAGACAGCGCCAGAGCGTCCTGCTGACGTGGCGTTAAAGGCGCATCGCCCGGACGCATCGCGCCCACCAGCTCGCCATCCAGCACCGGAACAGGGTTGGCCGCCAGATCGCGGACAGTAATTTCATCTGCGACGTGTTTTTCGCGCCATTGTTCAATAAAATAGTCAGTCAACTGACCAGACTGAGAGTACCCTGCCAGAATACTGGATTTAAGAACTAATACCTTGCTCATGGGTGTTTCCTTTTATGTGTTTGAAGGGGCGGGCCCCGTTGCTTGTTGACACTTTATTCACAAATATGTCGCAGGGATAGCGCAATATATCGAACCCTTTGTTCGAAATTATTGAACAACACAAAAAAAGCCCCAATGTGGTACTCTATACCTATCATTTAAAACGATTTTAAACAGGCAGAATGCTGCCCAAGAGCTTTATGACTGAACAATCTACGTTGACGCTTCAGGTGTTACAGCAGCGGCTGGATGCACTGATGCTGCGCGACAAACAGCGCTTTGCTCGCCGCCTGCATGGCGTAAAGAAAGTAAAAAATCCTGATGCGCAACAGGCTATTTTCCAGACGATGGCGAAAGAAATTGAACAGGCTGCGGCGCAGGTCGCTCTACGCGAAGCGGCGCGCCCCTCAATCACTTATCCGCAAAATTTACCTGTTAGCCAGAAAAAACAGGACATTCTGGAAGCGATCCGCGATCATCAGGTGGTGATCGTGGCAGGGGAAACCGGTTCCGGTAAAACCACCCAGTTGCCGAAAATTTGTATGGAACTGGGACGCGGAATTAAAGGACTTATTGGACATACTCAGCCGCGTCGCCTGGCGGCGCGCACCGTTGCTAACCGCATTGCCGAAGAGTTGCAAACGGAGCCTGGCGGCTGCATCGGCTATAAAGTTCGTTTCAGCGATCATGTCAGTAGCAACACCATGGTCAAACTGATGACGGACGGTATCCTGCTGGCGGAAATCCAGCAGGACAGGCTATTGATGCAGTATGACACCATCATTATTGATGAAGCGCATGAACGCAGCCTGAATATTGACTTCTTGCTCGGCTATCTGAAAGAGCTTCTGCCGCGTCGCCCCGATCTGAAAGTGATTATTACCTCTGCGACCATCGACCCGGAACGTTTCTCGCGCCACTTTAATAACGCGCCGATTATCGAAGTCTCTGGCCGAACGTATCCCGTAGAAGTTCGTTATCGCCCTATCGTGGAAGAGGCTGACGACACTGAACGCGATCAGCTACAGGCAATTTTTGACGCTGTTGATGAACTGGGGCGTGAAAGTCCCGGCGATATCCTGATTTTTATGAGCGGAGAGCGGGAAATCCGCGATACCGCCGACGCCCTGAACAAGCTGAACTTACGGCATACCGAAGTGTTGCCGCTGTATGCACGCTTGTCGAACAGCGAACAGAACCGCGTTTTCCAGTCGCACAGCGGACGCCGTATCGTGCTGGCGACTAACGTGGCGGAAACCTCGCTGACGGTGCCGGGTATCAAGTATGTGATCGATCCTGGCACTGCGCGCATCAGCCGCTACAGCTACCGCACTAAAGTGCAGCGCCTGCCGATTGAACCGATCTCACAGGCTTCCGCCAACCAGCGTAAAGGGCGTTGCGGACGCGTATCGGAAGGGATCTGCATTCGTCTGTATTCGGAAGATGACTTTTTGTCACGTCCGGAATTTACCGACCCGGAAATTCTACGTACCAACCTGGCGTCGGTTATTTTGCAGATGACCGCCCTGGGGCTGGGTGACATCGCTGCCTTCCCGTTTGTTGAAGCGCCGGATAAGCGCAATATTCAGGATGGCGTGCGTTTGTTGGAAGAGCTGGGGGCGATTACCGCCGACGAACAGCAAACGGCATATAAGCTGACGCCGCTGGGCCGACAATTATCTCAGCTGCCGGTCGACCCGCGCCTGGCGCGTATGGTTCTGGAAGCGCAAAAGCATGGCTGTGTGCGCGAAGCGATGATCATTACTTCCGCACTCTCTATTCAGGATCCGCGCGAGCGCCCAGTGGACAAGCAGCAGGCTTCCGATGAGAAACACCGGCGCTTCCATGATAAGGAGTCCGATTTTCTGGCGTTTGTTAACCTGTGGAATTACCTCGGCGAGCAACAAAAGGCCCTGTCGTCGAATCAATTCCGCCGTCTGTGTCGCACCGACTATCTGAACTATTTACGCGTGCGTGAGTGGCAGGATATCTATACCCAACTGCGTCAGGTGGTAAAAGAACTGGGGATTCCGGTAAACAGCGAACCCGCAGAGTACCGGGAAATTCACGTTGCGTTGTTAACGGGGCTGTTGTCGCATATCGGGATGAAAGATGCCGATAAACAAGAGTACACCGGCGCGCGTAACGCCCGATTCTCTATTTTCCCCGGATCCGGTTTATTCAAAAAACCGCCGAAATGGACAATGGTCGCAGAACTGGTGGAGACCAGCCGTTTGTGGGGGCGTATCGCTGCCCGCATTGAGCCAGAATGGGTGGAACCGGTAGCCCAGCACCTGATTAAACGTTCATATAGCGAACCGCACTGGGAGCGGGCGCAAGGCGCGGTGATGGCGACGGAAAAGGTTACTGTCTACGGTCTGCCGATTGTCGCCGCGCGCAAGGTGAATTACAGCCAGATTGACCCGGCGTTGTGTCGCGAGTTGTTCATCCGCCATGCGCTGGTGGAGGGGGACTGGCAAACCCGTCATGCCTTCTTCCGTGAGAATCTAAAATTGCGTGCGGAAGTCGAGGAACTTGAGCACAAATCTCGCCGCCGCGATATCCTGGTGGATGACGATACCCTGTTTGAGTTTTATGACCAGCGTATTAGCCATGACGTTATTTCCGCCCGCCACTTTGATAGTTGGTGGAAAAAAATCAGCCGCGAGACGCCGGATCTGCTCAACTTTGAAAAAAGTATGCTGATTAAAGAAGGCGCGGAAAAAATCAGCAAACTGGATTACCCGAATTTCTGGCACCAGGGCAATCTCAAGCTGCGTTTGAGCTATCAATTTGAACCGGGCGCGGATGCTGACGGCGTGACCGTCCATATTCCGTTGCCGCTACTTAACCAGGTTGATGAGAGCGGTTTTGAATGGCAGATCCCAGGACTGCGCCGTGAATTAGTTATTGCGCTGATTAAATCGTTGCCAAAACCGGTACGTCGCAACTTTGTTCCGGCTCCAAACTATGCTGAAGCGTTTTTAGGTCGCGTAACGCCGCTGGAGCTGCCGCTGCTGGACGCTCTGGAGCGTGAACTGCGCCGGATGACCGGCGTCACGGTCGACCGGGAAGACTGGCATTGGGATCAGGTGCCCGAGCATCTGAAAATCACGTTTCGCGTGGTGAATGACAAAAACAAGAAACTGCAGGAAGGGCGTTCGCTCGCCGAGCTTAAAAATGCGCTGAAAGGCAAAGTGCAGGAGACGCTCTCGGCGGTGGCGGATGACGGCATCGAGCAGAGCGGGCTGCATATCTGGAGTTTCGGCGAGCTGCCGGAAAGCTACGAACAGAAACGCGGTAATTATAAAGTGAAGGCGTGGCCGGCGTTAGTGGATGAGCGTGACAGCGTCGCTATCAAATTGTTTGATAATCCGCTGGAACAACAACAGGCGATGTGGTGCGGTTTACGCCGTCTACTGTTGCTCAACATTCCTTCACCGATTAAGTATCTGCATGAGAAATTGCCGAATAAAGCCAAGCTGGGGCTGTACTTTAACCCGTACGGCAAAGTACTGGAGTTGATTGATGACTGTATTGCCTGCGGGGTAGATAAACTGATAGATGCCAACGGCGGACCGGTGTGGAGCGAAGCAAGTTTCACCGCGCTGCACGAAAAGGTACGCGCCGAGCTGAATGATACTGTGGTGGATATCGCGAAGCAGGTTGAGCGCATCCTGACGACCGTATTCAATATCAATAAGCGTCTGAAAGGGCGGGTGGATATGAGCATGGCGTTGGGGCTTTCCGATATCAAGGCGCAGATGAGCGGTCTGGTATACCGTGGTTTTGTGACTGGCAACGGCTTTAAACGTCTCGGCGATACGCTGCGTTATCTGCAGGCAATTGAAAAGCGGCTGGAGAAACTGGCTGTCGATCCGCACCGCGATCGGGCGCAAATGCTGAAAGTCGAAAGCGTCCAGCAGGCGTGGCAACAATGGATAAATAAATTGCCTCCAGCGCGTCGCGAAGATGATGATGTTAAAGAGATCCGTTGGATGATTGAAGAACTGCGTGTCAGTTATTTCGCGCAACAGCTCGGTACGCCTTATCCTATTTCCGATAAGCGTATTTTACAGGCCATGGATCAGATTACGGCCTAAAAAGCCAGGCGACGACGTCTTTCAAAGAGATCCGGTACAGGTTCGGAACAAAAAGGAGGAATTATGAATACAACGCCATTTCCGGCGCTCTCTGCGGCAACATTGCTGGCGGTGAATACCGTCGGACAGTGGCTGGCGCAAAATGATTTTTCCGGCGAACAACCTTATTCGTCGGATTGCGTCGTCCTGGCGGGCAATGCGGTGATCCCCACTATCGACGCGGCCTGTCGCATCGCCAAAGCGCAAGGCGTTCCTTTACTGATTAGCGGCGGTATAGGCCATTCGACGCCGTTTTTGTACGCCGTGATTGCCCGGCATCCGCGCTACCACACTATTCGCACAAGCGGACGCGCTGAAGCCGCTATCCTCGCGGATATCGCGAACCAGTTCTGGCATATTCCGGCTGAGAAAATTTGGCTGGAAGATCGGTCAACTAATTGCGGCGAAAATGCCCGTTTCTCCTGCGCACTGATCCGTCAGGCGAAAGAAAACATTAACACGGCTATCGTTGTGCAAGACCCCACCATGCAGCGGCGCACTATCGCGGCATTCCGGCGCGTGACAAACGACGACACCGATGCGCCGCGCTGGCTGAGTTTTCCTGGTTTTGTTCCGGTACTGAGCCACCTTAATGGCGGTACACGTTTTGCCAATGTTGAAGAGGGCATCTGGACGGTGGAGCGTTATTTGTCTCTGATTGCCGGCGAGCTGCCACGTTTGCGTGACGATGAAACAGGGTATGGACCGCGTGGTAAAGATTTTATCATTCACGTTGATATCCCACGCGATATTGAAAACGCATGGCAGGTATTGCAGGCAGATACGACGCTGCGCAGTGCGTTAGAACAGAGAGCTTTACGCTAAAAATCGCCCGTTTGCGAGGGTGAACGGGCAAGTGCGACCACCATCTCATAAATTTGATGAATTATTTATAAAAGCTGGTTATGTTGTCGCTTTACGGTTTTCATTCAGGACGCGCTATGGGCAATAAGTATTCCGGCCTGCAAATTGGTATTCACTGGTTAGTCTTTTTTCTGGTTATTGTGGCTTACGCCGCGATGGAGCTACGCGGTTTTGCGCCGCGTAGTTATCGGCCCTGGTTTAATATGACGCATGTTTCATGTGGTATCACTATTTTGCTTTTAATGGTGGCGCGCTTGATTATTCGGCTGAAATATCCCACGCCGCCCATTGTTCCTCGTCCAAAACCGATGATGACCGGAATGGCGCATTTAGGACATCTGGTGATTTACCTGTTATTTATCGCGCTGCCTGTTATTGGTCTGGTCATGATGTATAACCGCGGCAATCCCTGGATCGCATTTGGTATTACTATGCCGCATGCCGCCGAAGCTAACTTTGAACGCGTAGATATGCTGAAATCCTGGCACGTCACGCTGGCGAATCTGGGCTATTTTGTTATTGGACTTCATGCCATCGCTGCTTTGATGCATCACTATTTCTGGAAAGACAATACGCTGTTACGGATGATGCCGCGTAAGCGTGACTGACCGTCCTGCATGACGTTTGTCGCTGGTGGGGTTAACCGCTTTAGGCAAACAAGGCATCTATCAGAGGGGATGGCGTATTCCATACAGAAAACGCCTGCGTCTAACCAGGACCCGTGACGCAGGCGAAGGAGGACGGGTCTACATCGGAAGCGGGTATTATACTTATTTGTATGACAAATAAAATAAGCAATTGCTATTCCGTAATCCAATGTTTAATCAACGGGTTAAACCCACATGATCGCGCTGCCGACCGCCCGGAAGTGACTACACTTACAATGAACGTGGCATAGTGGCGGAAAATAGCGCAACGGCGCCATGTTGCTCCAAAGTCACCTTAGCGAAATGTTCGTCCAACACGCTGCGTAACGTATCGGCTGAATCATTGGTATTACTGAATATTCCTTTCTTGTTATAAACAGCCATTAATTTCTTGCCAAAAGCATTGTGAGGAACCTCTTTGCCCAGAATCGTGGCACCAAAAAGTGTGCCGCCGGGTTTAAGCGCCATACTGGCATTTTTAATTGCCTTCGCTTTTGTTGTCATCTCACCAGGTAAGCAGTGCAGAAGATAGTACATCGAAACGGAATCGAAGCGCCCGTGCCAGTCCGCCGGGAACGTGTCGAAAACATCGTGTTGTAGTGTGGCGCGGATTTTCGTATTACCCACTCGGCTGGCGGCTATTTTCAGGCTATCCGGATTTAAATCCATCAGCGAAATGGCATGAGTCGCAGGTGCATGTTTCAGGTAATAACCTGTACCTACGCCAATATCCAGGTGAGTCTCGCCCATGTGATGCAGGAAGAAAGGAAGTAGTCGCGTATCAGTAGGACACTTCCAGGCATATTTGTTTGAGATATTGAGTACCCACCAGTCATATAAGCTAAGCGTGAATGGGTTATAGACTTTTGCGCCTGATTGTTGTGTATGCTTCATTGTTCTCTCACTAAATAATTTCGCGCTGGAATTAAAACAACGAAGCAATCGTTAGGCAAGCATTAATCAGGTGAGTGAGTAATTTAATGCGACGAATAAAGGCGATATTATGAATTAAGCGGCTATCTTAAAGAAGGTAGAGGATAATAATAGCTGATAAATGAATTGGACATTCATATTATTATAAGCTGATAATTAATAATCGTTAATATACACATATTGAGTCCTATGATAATAGCAATGCAATTAAATACATGAGGAACAATATTTATTCATACATATAAAGCGATTATTGCACATTAATTGATATTTTAAATGTTACGATGAGATAGCCATCTTGATTTAATATCACCTACCCGGAGGCGATATGATTGAGGTTTTTGAAGCGTTTGGCTGGACCTTACTTTTAGGCGGTCTGGCAGTGGCAGTACTGTTTATCACTGCACTGGATAAAAAACGGTAATCATTGCATTTGATGCGCCTGTTGAGTCGGTATTACAAATAATTGTACCTGAAATCTACCACTTCTGAATTTTGCGATATTTTGCCATTCTGACGGCAAGGGGTAATCCTGACTAAAGTTACCGCCGCTTATCAACCAGACACGATGGTGACTTTTTGAAAGCGTTGTCAGAGTATCAATATATGTCTGGTCGGCTTGCGCATAAAACAGTGAACCAAAGCCATAGGCATTCGGTCTGCCTGATGTTCCGTGTGCGTTAGGTGGTGTATAAAGAAACGCACGATAATCTCGTTTATTATAATACACATAACTTAAATAATCGAACATTTTACTGACTACCACGGCATCATTAGGCTGGTGACGGGTATTAATATAGTTTACCAATGGTTTAAACTCGTCTATGTGCTCAGGATTATTATGATATGAACCATAGCCGAATAATAAGGTGAATAAGATAAAACCGAAGCCACAAACCGCTTTTTTTGCGCGGGTAAGTAATACCGCGAGCAGGGGAGGAATGCTCAGCGATGAGAAGAAGAAATAACGATCGATAAATAACGGCATCCACCAGGAAATGATGAAGACCAGCATTACAGGGATGACCAGATTACAAAATAATATCAGCTGATATCTTTCATATTCTCCGTTGCATAAAGATATTCGCCCCACAGTACCGATAAAACTTCCCACAGCCAGCCACAGAATGATCGACGGAAAACCCTGTCCGTTGTTTCCGGTAAAGAAATGCCAGTACATTGCAGGCAGATCACGCCATGTTACGGGGGGAATCCAACCGATATCATTACCGGCTCTCAACTGCGCCAGATGAGTCAGTAAATTAAACAATACGGGCAACCAGGGGAGATAAGCGACAGCAATCGCCAGGTTAGCAAACCACCAGCCAGGAAGTTTAAGGTAGCAGGCCGTTTTATGGCTTTGGCAGGATAATATTGTTACTGCGAGCCAGTGGGCAATAAGTGCAAACAGGGTAAAATAATGGGTGTAAAAACTGAACGTCATAAGTAAAGCATACGCGACAAGATAGCGATTATGGGTAGGTGTTTTTATCCACATCATCAATGCTAACGCGGCAGCGAGCGTTAGCATTCCCATTAACGCGTACATGCGCGTTTCTTGACTGTAATGGACTGCCATCGGCATCAAGGCGGCGAACCATCCCGCCAATAAGGCTGTACGCTCATTTGCCAGCCATCGCGTAAGCGCGATAACCAGCACAACTGTCAGGATCCCAAAGAGTAGACTGAGAGAGCGTACCGCTGCAATGCTATCACCCAATAATATGATCCAGTCATGCAGTAACAGATAATAAAGCGGGGGATGCACGTCAAAAGCGGCATGGAATAGCAGATTATCTACGCTATGTCGACTAATCAGCACGCTGGACGCTTCGTCACACCAAAGGTAGCGGTCAGTTATAAACAGCAACCGTATAAGGAGGGAGAATATGACAATGAGACAAACATGATATTTATACTTTATTTTTCTTAACCCATCGCCGGGCTGCCATATTGATAGTTGTGGTAGCGCCATAATATCCTCAATGGAGTAAGACTTAGACCAGAATGGACACCTAACGCAATAATGAAGGTTAAAATCTTAACCAACACTAAATAAAAATAACTTTGATAATGTCAGCGATGAATTAATCAGAATAGTGCAGTGCAACTCAGTAATCCTGACCGTAATGGCGAAGCAGTCTATGCTCTAAAAACCGGGTCAAACCGACAATAAAGGTAACGCCAATAAGGTACACTATGGCGGCAAAAAGGTAAGCATGGAAGAATTTAAAGCTGGTTGCAGCAACCTCCTGAATTCGCGCGAAAAACTCAGTATATTGGATAAGAAAAACGATGGTGCTGTCTTTAAGGTTATTAATCACCTGATTCGTTAAGGCTGGAATGGAAGACAGCAATACCTGAGGCAGTATAATCCACAAAAAGACCTGCCGTTTGTTCAACCCCTGAACGACTGCGGCCTCCGTTTCATATTTATTCAATGCGTTATAGGCCGTTGTCATGTACGCGGCATTATATGCGCCGACGTTTAAAGTAAACCCTGTAACCGCCACGGTAAAAGAGGACAGGTGAATGCCAGATTGAGGTAAACCATAATAGATAACAAACAGAATAAGAATGAGTGGCGTACCGATAAAGAAATCCATGTACAGTCGAGTTATGGCTTTTACCACGGGGCGATGGCTCAGGCTCAGAAAGAAAATAATAATTCCCCACAAAAAACCGGTGATGGAAACAATCAGCGCAAGTTTACAGGTTTCTTTAATACCGTCCACAACAAGTGGCAGTTGTTCAGTCAGGTCATTAAAGAAGAGAGACCAGCCAGCGATCATCGTTGTGCCTCGCTAAAAAAACAGTGGATATCTGGATCCGTTTCTCGTAAAGCAAGATCGGTAAAAGCGCCTTCTGCACGAATTTTGCCATGATTAAGAAACGTTACGTTATCGCTTAGTAATCTGGCGAGGCGAATATCATGAGTGACGCATAATATAGTGACGCCATTGTCGTGAAGTTGCTTGATCAACATTCCGACTTCACGAGTCATGAGCGGATCAAGCGCAGACGTCGGCTCATCAAAAATAATGAGTTCTGGGTCGGTGACCATTGTACGGGCCAGGGCGACGCGCTGTTGCTGCCCGCCCGATAATTGCGAAGGGTATTTCGCGCTATGCGAGACCATATCAAGTTTTTGTAGCTCATGTAAGGCTTTCTCCCGGGCTAGTTGTCCCGGCATGCCAAACACTTTACATAGGGCAAGGGTAATATTATCCATGACGTTAAGATGGCGATACAAAGCGTAATTCTGGAAGACACAACCAACTTTTTTTCTGAACTCAAGAATAGTAAATTCCTTGTCATAAATATTTCTCCCGTGAAAATAAATATCACCATAATCAGGCTCTTCTAATCGAAGCAGACAGCGTAAAAGCGTCGTTTTTCCACAACCCGATGGCCCCATGACTACTTTCATGTCTCCCGATTGAATTTTTAGACTAACCGTATCAAGAACCTTTTTTCCTGAATATTCCTTACTTATCTCTTTTAGTTCCAGTAAAGCCATGAGTATCACCTCTATTTTTATGCTTCAACTGATGCGATATTTTTTCTCAAACACTCCGGCCAGAAGAGTAAAAATTTTATAAATAATGAAATATAATACCCCGGCAAGAGTATAGATCTGTAACCCGTTCAGCGTGATGGCTGTCAGTGACATTGCCTGCTTCGTTATTTCAGCGATACCTACAGTATAAGCAAAGGGCGTCGCTTTTAATACAGAAGAAAACTCATTGATAATACCGGGCACAGAAAATCGCAACATCTGTGGCAACTCAATATTTAATATAATCTGTAATTGACGCATTCCTGCTACTTTCGCTACCGTGATTTCGAATGGCTCAACTAATTTAAGCGCCCCTCTGAACACCTCGGCAAGATAACTCCCGCTGATTAAGCCGACGCTGAGGTTCATGGCTACCAGAGGTGAAACATATATGCCAATCGATGGCAATCCAAAATAAACAAGAAAAACAGCAATAAGTATTGGAATTCCCCGAAGAATAAAGACCATTGCGTCGAGTATCTTCTGTAGTGGAAGGGGGGATAGTCGCCGTAATACGGCGACTGTAAGCCCGGTAAAAAACGCTGAGAGAAAACAGGTAAAGGTTACAAGCAGCGTATTACCAATCCCTTCCAATAGGAAATAAAAGATAGCCAGCATATTACCTGATGACATAGCTTACTATTTCATCCAGTTATCGACGATGTCAGATATTTTTTGTGGCCCTTGCTCTTTAAGCCATAAGTTGAAATCATCGCGCACGGGAGAGCCTTTCTTAAAGGCAATGCCAAGCTGATCAACATTCTTGAAAACATAACGACTTTCTATCGGCATCTTTTTCTTATTTTTGAAGGTAAAATAAACCGGCTCTTCTATAAAAGCCAGATCAAGATTACCATTTTTTAGATCAGCCATCGTCTCATTATATGTTGGATATAATTTTACTTTACTTAACGAGTAGTATCCTTTGGGCTCCAGATCGTTTTTGATAAGGTCGGAGTAAGCCATTCCTCGAGGGTATCCAATAGAATATTGATTTAATTCATTGAGGTTATTGAGCGTTATTTTATGATTAGCCATACTGACCAGATAAAAAGAGTTGATGTAATAAGGTTCAGAAAAATCAATAACTTTCTTACGTTTATCTGTGATTGAAATTCCCGAAAATGCGACATCTGCCTGACCACTCGCCACTGCGCCAAGCATTCCATCCCAGGCATATTCGGTGATGTTTAGCTTACAATGCCGTGACTGACAGTAAGACGAAAAAAGCTCCAGATCTATCCCCTGCAATTTGCCATCAGCACTTTTAAATAACATAGGGGGAGAGGCCGGTGATACTGCGACATTGAGTGTTTTCCCTTCAACGATGCTATCAGCAAAAGCTGAAGACGACATTATTCCCAACACTATCATCGATAAGCCAATTTTTTTGAATAACATGCTATCTATTTCCTGTAGTAAGGTAATGTGTATTATAAATTAAGCATTAGGGCGTGAACCTGACATTTGCAGGCGTAAAGTACTTAACGTTATGTATTCCATCGCTGTTAACTAATTTAATCAGGAGGTTTGACAGGAATCATCAAAGGGAATGGATTGAATATACCATGAGATATCAACTGGATATGAGTGCAGCGACCCCATGAAAGGTGAAAATGTAAAAATACCATAGACATTAGTATACTGGACATAGTTTATGCTCCATTTACGCATACATATTTACATGATAAGCAGATAATTGCTTCAGTGACGGTGTATTTAATGTCTCTAAGTATCATCTTGCCACTCTATCCAGGGCCAATATAAAGACTTATCTTTGCTTGTCAAATACATTTTCTGAGCTAATTTGATTTGCGTGCTATCTATATTTGCAAGCATATAAATTATTTATCCTATGAACAAACGACAACAAATCAGGAGTTCTGACGATGTTGTTATGTTTATCAAAACGTTAACTTGTTTTAATCGACAATAATCTTAATTCAGAAATATCTTAATATATGCGGTTGTCGAGATAAAATTCTCAAATTAACATCGTACATCTTATGTAATAAATATAAATACGATAAATAAATCCAAAACTGAGACTGCCAACCGGATAACAAACAGCAATAAAGAGGGCTCTTCATTAAGTTATCCTGGCAATGGTTAAGGTGGTAACATTTTTGGTGGCTTTACCCATTTTAATCGTGTTCACAACACGTTAATTACCTTATGATTACCATGGTAATTAAAAATGAATCCTCGATGACTCGATGACTCGATGACTCGATGACTCGATGACTCGTTGGCTGAATGAAAAGAAAATTCTACATCACATAGGCGCATGTATCGCGTATAATGGGCTCCGATGTCCCTAATCATTGCTATGACATAATAATATGTATCTTAACCGCTTTTGTTATTTACTCCTGATCTCCGCTGCGGTCGGAAGCATTTTTACATCGCATCCCGTCGCGATGTGGTTCCTGCTCGCCAACGTGCTAACGCTGGCGATCTACGGTATAGACAAAACGGCGGCACGTAAAACCTGGCGCAGAGTGCCGGAATCCACTTTGTTGGTGTTTGGGGTTGTCGGTGGGTGGCCTGGTGCGATTGTTGGTCAACAACTCTTCCGTCATAAAACGCAAAAGCAGCCATTCAAAACATACTTTATCGTCAGTGTGATAGTGAGTATTGTAGTTACGGTGGCGATCTATCGACTCTATCCATTTTTGTCCTACTGAACATAGAGTATGGATCACTTATTGACCAACCGGCAGCAAAGACAACCTCATATTTTCATGCCACCGGCACTATGATATTGAGCGGTGTTTTGCTCAAGGCGTACCGCAGCCGATGGAACATTATTCAGTGGAATAATGATGAGCTATAAAACTTTCTAACATTGTGGCAAAACAATGATGGACTTCTTGGGTTGGATGGACAAAGTCATTGAAGACGTATTGCGGACATATATCCAGCTGAGGGTCTTTAGCCCCGGGAACATGTACATAGCCGTGGTGAGTATAAGGGTTTTCCGTATCATAACCAATATTACTGGCCACCTCCATTATCATCTTAAATGCATCGGCAGTCTCGAAATAGCATATTTTGTGCTGGGGATATTTTTCTTTTAATTCTTCAACATTAGTTTTTAGCAGGGCATTGTGAGCGGTGCTTTCATCCTTAAGTTTTCTTTTTTCATCAGAATGTTTGCCATAGGGCGTCAAAGACAAATCGGGAATCCCCATGACTAAAACATTATTAACTCCACCGGAAATTATTTTTTCAATATCATCAATTTGTTGCTCAACGACCATCATTACATTATCTTTGTGTAGTGTCATATAGTCATTAGCCCCCAATAAAAATATCGCCAGGTCCTGGTGAGAAGGGGTGTAAGATGCGACTTGTCTGTCCGTATTTGATACAAAGTCACCGAGGCAATTAAAGCAGGAATACCTTGCCGATGTACTTCCCCCTTCAGCAAAATTAAGCATCTCTTTACCTAAGAAGTGTGGAGATGATAAAAACTCAGTCCAGGTAAATCCATTAGTAAACCTTCCGCCAAAGTATTGACCATAGGAGGGTAAGATATGATGTGTTTTTTCAAACATACGCCCCATGGAGTCAGATAAACTGTCGCCAAAAAATACCAGTCTGGTAATATCACCTAAAGAAATATTTTTTGGCTTGGGATGTAATCTATTGATTTCTTTGGCAAGACCAAAAGCTTCCGGATGACATTCAACCTCAATAGATAAAATATTTTCACCATTATCATCTTTAATAATCAACTTATCGGCGTGTTCCTGTGATTCTATAATAAACTGTTCTTTACATCCCTGAGACGCTAAGGCTCGAAGTTTGATGTAGGCTCCGCGAACCTGTACCGGTGTTAGATTCAGTTCCTGATAGTGGTAAAGTTTAAAGATACATTCGAGCGCCTCTGCATGGTAAGTGGTGAAGAAATATGCTTTGATTTTCTCCCATAAACTTAATTCCGGAGGGCGTGCGCTTTCTTTTATCACATTAAATCTTTCAGCACTGATAGATGATGTGAAATAACCCTGTCCAACACTCAATGGCATAGTGTCCTCCTTACTAATTAATCACGCTTTAGCAAAACATTAATTAACAAATATTAGCAAGAAAAGTAATCAGGTAAATGGTGTATATAGAATTGCGCTTCTTTTACAGTTTGTCGCCGCCAAAAAAACACATGCAATATTTATTATTTTTCAACGAAGTAAATATATCATCAACAACGTGAGGTTAATGCCGGGTACATATTATCTGACTGCTATCATTATTGACTGTGCGTCTGGTTAAGGCAAACCTCTAAAAAAAGTAGCCACTCCTGATTTTAGTGTGCTGGCGTGGGTATGAGCTGGCTTGATACTCAGGAAAATTAGGTAAGCTTATCATCAAGCTATTATTTCCAAGGGGGTGGTGTTTTATATAACGTGTTGATTTCTATTTTCATATTAAATATTTCTTAAGTGAGTTAACTATAATGAGTGATGATTCAATTATTAAAAACTCTTCAATGCTTTTGGCCTATTTAGGTGGTCTGGGATGGGGGAGCGCCTATTTTTATGGCTGGGGCGTCTCCGCGTACTATGGTTTCCCGTGGTGGTATGTAGGCGTCGGCCCTGACAACATTGCCCGAAGTCTATTCCATGCGATTAGCCTGATGGCTATATTCATAATAGCGTGGGGAGTGGGTATTCTATTATTTTTTTTAGTAAAGCAAAAAGCACGTATCCACGACCTTAGCTTCTTACGCCTTTTTTTGGCAGCGGTTTTGTTCTTTATTCCAATTGTTATCGAGTTTTCTCTCTTAACAGAATCGTTTTTGTGGGAGCTTTTTTTTATCATTTTACTGGTGGCTTTATGCCTATCGGTGGGGATGCGTTTTTATAGTAAATTGATGCCAGTGATTTGTTTTACGCAACTCAGTTGGGTGCGAAGACATTGTTTCACTATAGTTATGATTGGTTTTATTATATATTTTTTTATATTTTCTTTTTTTGTTGGGATCTATAAGCCACAATTAAAGAAAGAATACGAAATGATATTGTATGATGGAGGCTGGTACTACGTCCTGGCCAGGTATCATGATAGTTTTATTTTGTCGAAATCCTTTACTAAAAATAACAATAGATTTATTATTTTTAGACCAGAAGATGGACACTCTTATGAAATTACCCTGGTAAAAGTCAGACTTTAATAAAATACTGGTTGGCAAGAGCGTGAAATGACGCCAGAGCTTCCCATGGCAGAGATTAGAGAAAGAACTGAGCGCCTATATCTGTAGGCTGTGGAATAGCAATGCCGGGAAGGGCATGGCATGACACTTTATCTGACATTACCATCTGAGTGGCAGTTTAGCAGATGTTTCAGGCCAAACCCAAGTTGAATTGGACCGCTCAGAAGCCGATTACCTACATAACAAATCCTGGCCGCAAGCTTATGCTGTGGGCGGAATATACGACCGCTATTATCCAGATTGGCTGTTAACTTATTTATTTTCCCAAAGTAGCCTATAACAGGGCTCCCTGAGGCATTGGCTAGCATCTGTGCATTGGAAAAACAGCTTCCATTTGCACTATAGCAACTTATAAAGTTTATTGCCTCATGAGAGTTGCTAATATGGCGTATTGATTTGAAAAGTGATGATGACTGACTTGCACCGGAACCGTACCGATTTTCATGTTGAACAACAAAAGGAGCACCATGTTTACAAATCGAAATAGGCATGGATTATTACCTGAGATTGATTTCAAATTAACAATAATGATGACGCTTTTGAGTATTAAAAATCTTTCAAATAACGCTCATTTGATTTTTTGTCCACTATTAACTAAGTCTGGAAAGACACAGGGTTGAGATATTTTCGCTACCCGTCGGCGGTGTATCGCAGTTGTGATGTTACGTTCTTACAAGACTGACATCTGCATATCATAACCTTTATTCATTACCACCTGGTGAGTAAATAAAAACTATTAAGCAAATATTTACTTCTGGGTAATGGGACTGGATTTACCGGCATTACCTCTGTGCCCCAGTCGGGCAGAACATTGCAGCTTAGAAAGAAAGCTTTGGTGTTTATTGTCTGTGGCCTGAAAAAGTTCCCGTGAGCTGAATATGCTGAATGTGAACTGATTCTTAATGGTCTATGCCGGAAAGCTATAAGCTATTGATTTTTATATTGTGTGTAATTTTACAATTACATAAATATAAAATTCTGATAGTATACCCCCCTATAGTATATGGAGGTCGAATGCCGCATTCACCTGAAGATAAAAAACGTATCCTTACCCGTGTTCGTCGCATACGCGGGCAGGTCGAAGCGCTGGAGCGGGCGCTTGAGTCTGGCGAACCTTGTCTAGCGATTCTGCAACAGATTGCCGCCGTGCGCGGCGCGTCTAATGGCCTGATGAGTGAAATGGTTGAAATCCATCTGAAAGATGAGCTGGTCAGCGGGGAAACTACGCCAGATCAGCGCGCGGTTCGGATGGCGGAAATCGGCCATCTCCTTCGCGCTTATCTAAAATAACAATTTCCCTCACCGTAACAGGAAGAGATATATGAAATCACGTGCAGCAGTTGCTTTTGGTCCCGGTCAGCCGCTAAAAATTGTCGAGATTGACGTTGCGCCGCCGAAAAAAGGCGAAGTTCTGGTCAAAATCACCCATACCGGCGTTTGCCATACCGATGCTTTTACCCTTTCCGGCGATGATCCGGAAGGCGTATTCCCGGCAGTCCTGGGTCACGAAGGCGGCGGCGTGGTAGTCGAGGTCGGCGAGGGGGTCACCAGCCTGAAACCCGGCGACCATGTTATTCCACTGTATACGGCGGAATGCGGCGAGTGTAAGTTCTGTAAGTCCGGTAAAACTAACCTTTGTCAGGCCGTACGCGCCACTCAGGGAAAAGGGCTGATGCCGGATGGCACTACCCGCTTTTCTTATAACGGCGAACCCGTTTATCACTATATGGGAACCAGCACGTTCAGCGAATATACCGTTTGCGCGGAAATTTCTCTGGCGAAAGTGAACCCGCAGGCGCCGCTGGATAAAGTGTGTCTGTTGGGCTGTGGCGTGACGACTGGTATTGGCGCCGTCCATAACACCGCTAAAGTGAAAGCGGGCGACACCGTTGCCGTTTTTGGTTTAGGCGGTATTGGGCTGGCGGTTATTCAGGGCGCGGTTCAGGCTAAAGCCGGGCGTATTTTAGCTGTCGACACGAATCCGGAAAAATTTACGCTGGCGGGCGAAATGGGGGCTACGGACTTTATTAATCCGAATGATTACGACAAACCGATCCAGGACGTTATTGTTGAGCTTACTGATGGCGGCGTAGATTTCAGTTTTGAATGTATCGGCAACGTTAACGTGATGCGAGCGGCGCTGGAATGTTGTCATAAAGGTTGGGGCGAAAGCATTATTATTGGCGTAGCGGGGGCAGGGCAGGAAATCAAAACCCGTCCCTTCCAGCTAGTGACTGGTCGCGTCTGGCGTGGCTCCGCTTTTGGCGGCGTGAAAGGGCGCACGCAGCTGCCAGGGATGGTCGAAGATGCGATGAACGGTAAAATCCGTTTAGATCCTTTTATTACTCACCGCCTGCCGCTGGAGCAGATTAACGATGCCTTTGAACTGATGCATCAGGGTAAATCCATCCGTACTGTTATCCACTTTAGCGATAACTGATTCATCCGCCAGCGGATTTTCCGCTGGCGCTTTTCTGAATTTTCTGGAATGAATGTTGTGAAAATGTGACGAAGGCGATGCTTTTCGCGATAAGCAAACGTCACGAAGTGCCGATGACTATCTAACGGGCGTGTTTTACGCATAAAACTTACAAGAGAGTCGACGGTCATGGGCAACACATTCTCGATGCAAGCCTCGCATAAACTGGGCTTCCTGCATCATATTCGGCTGGTTCCGCTGTTTTCCTCCATTCTCGGTGGCATCCTTCTTCTTTTTGCTTTGAGCGCCGGGCTGGCAGGCTATTTTCTGTTACAGGCCGATCGCGATCAGCGTGATGTCACGGACGAGATTCAGGTACGGATGGGATTATCCAACAGCGCTAACCACTTACGTACCGCACGTATCAATATGATCCACGCTGGCGCGGCGAGCCGGATTGCTGAAATGGATGAAATGAAAGCCAATATTGCCGCTGCGGAAACGCGGATCAAGCAGTCTCAGGACGGCTTTAACGCTTATATGTCCAGAGCGGTGAAAACACCCGCCGATGACGCGCTGGATAACGAGTTAAACGCCCGCTACACCGCCTATATCAACGGCCTGCAACCGATGCTGAAATTTGCCAAAAATGGCATGTTCGAAGCGATCATTAATCATGAAAACGAGCAGGCAAAACAACTGGATGCCGCATATAACCATGTTCTGTTGAAAGCGATTGAACTGCGCACCGAGCGGGCGAGACTACTTAGCGAGCAGGCTTACCAACGTACCCGGCTCGGTATGATGTTTATGATTGGCGCATTTACATTGGCGCTGGTATTGACGTTAATGACCTTCATGGTGCTGCGTCGCACGGTGATACAACCCTTGCAGCAGTCTGCGTCACGTATCGAACGCATTGCGGCGGGCGATCTGACCATGGCTGACGAGCCCACAGGACGCAGTGAAATTGGTCGTCTGAGTCATCATCTTCAGCAGATGCAGCATGCGTTGCAACAAACGGTAGGGGCGGTGCGTCAGGGGGCGGAGGAAATTTATCGAGGCACCAGCGAAATTACCGCCGGTAATACGGATTTATCTTCTCGTACTGAACAGCAGGCTGCCGCCATTGAACAAACCGCGGCCAGTATGGAACAGTTGACGGCAACCGTTAAGCAGAATGCGGATAATGCGCATCACGCCAGCAAACTGGCGGAAGATGCTTCCGGTAAAGCCAGTCGCGGAGGCCAGATGGTTTCCGGGGTCGTACAAACGATGGGGAATATTTCCACCAGCTCGAAAAAAATCTCGGAAATTACCGCCGTCATTAACAGTATCGCTTTCCAGACCAACATTCTGGCGCTAAACGCGGCGGTTGAGGCGGCACGCGCCGGGGAACAAGGACGCGGTTTTGCGGTGGTCGCCAGTGAGGTTCGTACCCTCGCCAGTCGCAGCGCGCAGGCGGCAAAAGAGATTGAAGGCTTGATCGGCGCATCGGTCAGCCTGATTGAACAAGGCTCCGAAGAGGTTATCGCTGCGGGGAGCACCATGAATGAGATTGTGGATGCCGTCAAACGCGTCACCGATATTATGCTCGATATCGCGGCAGCCTCTGATGAGCAAAGTCGCGGTATTGTTCAGGTCAGTCAGGCGATTTCTGAGATGGACAAGGTTACGCAACAAAACGCGTCGCTGGTCGAAGAGGCGTCCGCGGCGGCAGCTTCGCTTGAAGAACAGGCTGCCCGCTTGACGCAAGCCGTTGATGCGTTTCGTTTACAGGATACTGGCGCGACGATGCGCTCATCCTTCCTTTAGTAAGCGTCGCGCCAGCGGGCTATTTTAGCCGCGGGCGCGTTTAATGCCCGACAGCCGCTATCACAGCGGCATCGATTTACGGATCGCCGCAATCAGCATTTGCGCCCCGGTTGAGAGCGGGATATCAACTCGCGTAAGAATACCTATCGGTTCGCCTGCGCTCTGGGTCGGCACGGGTAATGAGACCAGCGTTGCCTGGCGAAGATCTTCTTTAACCGCGCCAGAGGGGACGAACCAGACGTAATCGTAATCTACGGTCAGTTGTCGTGATAACGATGCGGATAGCGTTTCGATACATCCGGCAGGCATTTTACACCCCTGGCTTTGCAACAGGGCTTCCGCATTCTGGCGCGGTACCGTGCCTTTTGGCGAGACGACTACCGGCCACTCCATAACCCGACTGAGCGTGATCGTCTCCTGTAACAGGGGATGACCGGGGCGTACCACTAATTTAAGCGATTCTAAAAACAGCAGTTCGTAATTTAAACCGCCCATTAATTCCGGGTCTGACATGCGGCCAATACCCAGATCGATCTCGCCTGATTTCAGACCTGCAAGCAACATCGTATTGTTCATGGTCGCGACCTGTAACGAGGTCGATTTTTGCTGTTGATGGAACCGCCCAATAGCCGCCGGGAGTATACCCAGCGCAGCGGTGGGGAGCGCGCCAACACGCACCACATCGGCGCTGGCGTCCTCTTTGCGATTCAGCGCCTGCCCGGCGGTATTCAATGCATCTAATACTTTTACCGCATGAGTCAAAAATTGTTCGCCAGGAACCGTTAATTGCGCGCCCAGTCGCCCGCGTTCGAACAGACGGGTTCCGGTGAGTTGTTCCAGTTCGTTCAGCGTTTTAGAAAGCGCTGGCTGGCTCAGGTTAAGGGTTTCAGCCGCGCGCCCCAGAGTTCCCTGTTGCGCAACGGCGACAAATGTATGAAGGTGGCGCAACCGAATGCGCTGACTAAACAGACCATTTTTTTCCATAAGCGATGTTAAAAACAGAGCCGTGCAGGTGACAAGTAAAGTTGTTTGTTTTTGATAACCTGATAGCAAAATATTATTAACATTTTACCATTTCAAGTTACAACTGTTTTATTTTACTGATGATTCAACTGCCGTTAAGCGTGTTAAGCCGCGATCTGGTTGGGGATACGCCAGCTCATGTCAATCCGTCCTACACAATGAATTCAGGCCGGATCACAGTTTGTAAATTCTTCTCCCCGGAATGGATGAGGTTTTCTACACTCCAGGTAACATTCACTGGAGGCATGACATTATGGCGAACACCATCACGGCAGATGAGATTCGGGAACACTTTTCGCAGGCAATGTCGGCAATGTACCAGCAGGAAGTTCCGCAGTACGGTACGTTACTGGAACTTGTGGCTGACGTGAATCTGGCGGTGCTGGAAAATAATCCCAAACTGCATGAGCAGTTGGCTAATGCCGATGAACTGGCGCGATTGAACGTGGAACGACATGGCGCCATTCGTGTTGGCACCGCAGAAGAACTTTCTACCTTGCGTCGGATATTCGCCATCATGGGGATGTACCCAGTAAGTTATTACGATCTCTCTCAGGCGGGCGTGCCTGTGCACTCCACGGCATTTCGTCCCATTGACGAGGCTTCGCTCTCGCGTAATCCCTTTCGCATGTTCACTTCGCTATTACGCCTGGAGCTCATTGAAAACGCGGCATTACGCCAGCGGGCGGCGGAAATCTTATCGCAGCGGGATATTTTTACATCGCGCTGCCGACAATTGCTGGATGAGTACGACGAGCAGGGCGGTTTTAGCGCTGCTCAGGCCGAAGAGTTCGTCCGTGAAACGCTGGAGACTTTTCGCTGGCATCGTCAGGCTACCGTTGATGAAGAAACGTACCGCAGCCTGCATCGTGAGCATCGTTTAATTGCCGACGTGGTCTGTTTTCCGGGATGTCACATTAACCATCTGACGCCGCGTACTCTGGATATCGACCGGGTACAGGCCATGATGCCGGAGTGCGGCATTACGCCTAAAATTCTTATCGAAGGTCCGCCTCGCCGCGAAGTGCCTATTCTGTTGCGGCAAACCAGTTTCAAAGCCCTGGAAGAGCAGGTGCTCTTCGTTGATGAAAAGCAGGGTACGCACACGGCGCGCTTCGGCGAAATTGAGCAACGTGGCGTCGCGCTGACGCCAAAAGGTCGTCGATTATATGATGAACTATTGCACAAGGCGGGAACGGGTAAGGATAACTTCACGCATCAACTCCATTTGCAGGAGGTCTTTAACGCCTTTCCGGATAGCGAATTTCTGCTTCGCCAGCAGGGGCTTGCCTGGTTCCGCTATCGCTTAACGCCTTCCGGCGAGGCGCATCGTCAGGCGATTCATCCTGGCGACGATCCGCAGCCGCTTATTGAGCGCGGTTGGGTGATCGCGCAGCCGATTACCTATGAAGATTTTCTTCCGGTCAGCGCAGCCGGCATTTTTCAGTCGAATTTGGGAAATGAAACGCTGGCCAGAAGGCACGGTAATGCCAGCCGCGACGCCTTTGAACAGGCGCTGGGATGTGCAGTACGGGATGAATTTTCGTTATATCAGGAAGCGGAAGAACGCAGTAAACGCCGTTGCGGTCTGCTTTAAAAGCGGTAAGCTTCACAGGCTGTGAGGATACTGTAAAAGGAAGGCGTTATGTTGAATCCCTCCATCCCGCTGGTGGCGACGCGTCACGGTAAAATCGTGGGCGTCGTACAGGAAGAAATCCATATCTGGCGCGGTATACCTTATGCCGCGCCGCCAACAGGGGAGCTACGCTGGCGTGCGCCGCAGCCTGTTACAGCCTGGCAGGATGTGCGCCAGGCGGATTGTTTCTCGTGCGCCAGTTGGCAGGATATTACCTGGTGTCGCGAACTCGGCGGCGGCGATCCGGGAAATTTTTCCGAAGACTGTCTCTATCTGAACGTCTGGGCTCCCGCCGTACGTCATGAACCGTTGCCGGTCATGGTCTGGCTACACGGCGGCGGTTACACCATTGGCGCGGGGAGTTTGCCGCCCTATGACGGACATGCGCTGGCGAAGCGCGGCGCGATCGTGGTGACGGTCAATTATCGGCTTGGCCATCTGGGCTTTTTCGCGCATCCGGCGCTGGAAGGCGGAGAGGCGGAGTGTATTCATAATTTCGCTTTACTCGATCAAATCGCTGCGCTGCGTTGGGTGCAGGACAATATTGCCGCATTTGGCGGCGATACGCAGAATGTGACGTTATTTGGCGAATCCGCCGGCGCCCGCAGCGTGCTGTCGTTGATGGCTTCGCCGTTGGCGAAGGGGCTTTTTCATAAAGCGATTATTCAGAGTGGTTATACGCTGCCGGATACGCCCCGCGAGGTGGCGCTAAAAAAAGGCGTTGCGCTGGCAGAACATCTTGGTTTAGCCAATGCCACTGCCGAACAGCTACGCGCTTTACCGGCAGAGACGTTTTGGCCGCTGGACGAGCCTTTTAAAATTGCGCCGACGCCGATTTCCGGCGACGTCGTGCTGCCGCATCCGATGCTGGAAACCTTCTTTGCGGCGAAACAGCATCCCATACCGGTGATGATCGGCTCGAATAGCGATGAAGCCAGCGTATTGGCAGTTTTTGGCGTCGATATTGCCGGTCAAATTCAAAAAATGCGCCGTGAGCGGCGTGTTGGCCTGGGGTTAATCCGGCTGCTTTATCCTGGAGTGAAAGGCGACGAAGCACTAGGGCGGCAGGTCTGTCGGGATATGGTATTTACCACGTTGGGTTATGTCGTCATGCAAGCGCAGCAGCGGATCGGCGAACCGTGCTGGCGTTACTGGTTTGATTATGTCGCCGAAGCGGAGCATAACACCTACGCGAATGGTGCCTGTCATGGCAATGAAATACCGTATGTATTCGATACGTTAACGCGGGCTGAGCCCACATGCCATTATGTGAATGAGAATGACCTGGCCTTTGCCTCGCAGGTGGCGGATTACTGGGTGAATTTCGCTCGTCATGCCAGCCGCACGCGCGACGTGCTGCACGGCCCGGTTCGCTGGCCCGCCAGCATTCGGGGGCGAGATCGTCTGTTGCGGATTGGGCTGAACAAACTTGCCGGTTTTAAAGTGGAAAACCGCTTTATGCGTGCGCGTCTGGCGCTGTTTAAACGAGTCATGAAACATCACGTTAGTCTGGAATAAACTTTTCATAACCTGAAGAATGCTGCGTGAGGTTTACATCCGATTAGGTCGGTTCTTATCGACATAAAATATTTACGCTTTTGCACAGTTTCCAGGCGACCAACAATTGGATTATTAATGAATTTTGTCTAGAGTGAGCGGTCAGAAACGGGCACATTCTTGCTGCTGAAAAAACCAGCGCGGGACCATTCACAAGACCAGAAGGACTCATTTTCAGGTATGAATCGTAGACGATTTATTAAAGGTTCAATGGCAATGGCCGCCGTGTGCGGTTCCAGCGGTATTGCTTCACTCTTTTCTCAGGCGGCGTTTGCCGCGGAATCCGATATTGCGGATGGTAAAATTGTCCGTTTTGATTTTGCTGGTCTGCAATCAATGGCCCAGGCGTTAGCGAAAAAGCCCTGGGGCGGCGCGCCGGGCCCCTTGCCGGATACGCTCGCCAATCTGACGCCGCAGGCCTATAACAGCATTCAGTATGACGCGGCGCATTCACTCTGGAACGGTGTTGCCAACCGGCAGCTCGATATTCAGTTTTTCCACGTAGGGATGGGCTTTCGTCGTCGCGTACGCATGTTTTCCGTTGATACGACGACGCATCTTGCTCGCGAGATTCATTTTCGTCCGGAACTGTTTAAATACAACGATGCCGG
The DNA here is from genome assembly GCF_017571995.1 of Salmonella sp. 32031103-2018-00083-FB-01-SM-01. Classification (NCBI taxonomy): domain Bacteria; kingdom Pseudomonadati; phylum Pseudomonadota; class Gammaproteobacteria; order Enterobacterales; family Enterobacteriaceae; genus Salmonella; species Salmonella sp. 32031103-2018-00083-FB-01-SM-01. Next base: position 644,695 of record NZ_JAGEQL010000001.1, on the reverse strand, counting down.
CGTCGATACGACGCAACTGGAAGGGCAGAGCGATCTCGGTTTCGCCGGTTTCCGTGTCTTTAAAGCACCGGAACTGGCGCGGCGCGATGTCGTCTCCTTCCTGGGCGCCAGTTATTTCCGGGCGGTAGATGATACTTATCAGTATGGCCTGTCGGCTCGCGGGCTGGCGATAGATACCTATACTGACGGTCAGGAAGAGTTCCCTGACTTCACCGCATTCTGGTTTGACACCGCGAAGCCGGGCGATACTACATTTACCGTTTACGCTCTGCTGGACAGCGCCAGCGTGACGGGCGCGTATAAATTTGTGATTCATTGCGAAAAATCGCAGGTGATCATGGATGTAGAAAACCATCTCTACGCCCGTAAAGATATTAAGCAACTTGGCATTGCGCCGATGACCAGTATGTTTAGCTGTGGGAATAATGAACGCCGGGTATGCGACACCATTCATCCGCAAATTCACGATTCCGATCGGCTGGCGATGTGGCGGGGTAACGGCGAGTGGATTTGCCGCCCGCTGAATAATCCGCAGAAATTGCAGTTCAATGCATATATGGACGATAACCCAAAAGGGTTCGGCCTGCTGCAACTCGATCGTGATTTCTCGCATTATCAGGATGTGATGGGCTGGTACAATAAACGTCCGAGCCTGTGGGTGGAGCCGCGCAGTAAGTGGGGGAAAGGCGCGGTTAGCCTGATGGAGATCCCAACCACTGGTGAAACTCTGGATAATGTGGTCTGTTTCTGGCAGCCGGAAAAAGCGATCAAAGCCGGGGATGCGCTGGCGTTCAATTATCGTTTGTACTGGAGCGCGCAGCCGCCGGTACAATCGCCGCTTGCGCGGGTCATGGCGACCCGTACAGGGATGGGCGGATTTCCCGAAGGTTGGGCGCCGGGCGAACATTACCCGGATAAATGGGCGCGCCGTTTTGCTATTGATTTTGTCGGCGGCGATCTGAAAGCGGCCGCGCCAAAAGGCATTGAGCCGGTGATTACGCTCTCCAGTGGCGAGGCGAAGCAGATTGAGATCCTCTACGTAGAGCCTTTCGACGGTTATCGTATCCAGTTTGACTGGTATCCGACCTCGGATTCTACGGCACCGGTGGATATGCGTATGTTCCTGCGCTGCCAGGGGGAGGCTATCAGCGAAACCTGGCTGTATCAGTATTTCCCGCCCGCGCCGGATAAGCGCCGTTATGTCGACGATCGTATCATGCGTTAGTCAGTTTGCCTTCTGTACCGCCACAAAGGCGGTACAGGTTGCGGAAATTGCCCTGGCATAAACTCATTCGTGAGCCGCTGTTTTTGTGACACGGCCTTTCCATCGTTCTATTTTTGCAACAGTCCTTCCTGTTTATCCCTCTCGATCCTGCGGACAGGGGACATTAAGATAGCTTCACCTTATTTAAGATATAAAGTGAATATAATGAAAAAGAGTTTTCTTGGTGCTGTCCTGTCTCTGGGTTTATTAAGTGCTGCTCATGCAGATGTATATAAATTTGATAATACGCATACCAATGCGGTATTTAATATCGATCATTTCCAGACCTCAACCAATCATGGCGGGTTTTATGCTATTAGCGGCGAACTGAAATATCAGCCGGAAAAGCAAGTCGCAGAGATGCGCGTGACGATTCCCGTGAGCGCCTTAAATACCGGGGTGGATGCGTTTGATAACCATATTCGCAGTAGCGATATTCTGGATGCGGAAAAATATCCAGAAATAGTATTTAAATCGACAAAATGGCATTTTGAAGATAATAAACCAGTTTCAATTGACGGTTTGTTAACAATGAAGGGGGTAACTAAGCCCGTCACCTTAACCACCACCAAGTTTGGCTGTTATATGAGCCCGATATTCAAGGCGCAGGTTTGCGGTGGTGATTTTGTCACGCAAATAGATCGCACCCAATGGGGTGTAGATTATCTGGTCGATATGGGGATGACGAAAGTTGTTGATATAAAAATCCAGGCAGAAGCGGTTAAGCAATAAAAGGAATAATGATGAAAACTCATCACCTCATTCGGGTAGTGGCCTCGCTGGCGATGTTGGCAACGTCAGGCCTGGCTTATGCTGAAGAGTACAAAGCCAGCACGGACGAAAAAGCAATAAAAATTACGAACGTAGCCTCTCTGGAAGCGCGCGTTCAGGCCAGAATGGAGAAAGGGGCATTTGGTTATATTCGCGGTGGAGCCGAAGATGAGAATAATCTTCGCAGCAACACCGAAAGCTTTGACAAAAAATACATTATGCCGCGCGTATTACAGGGCATTGAGTTAAAAGAGATCGATTTATCAACGCAGCTACTGGGTATTCCGCTTAAAACGCCTATAATCCAGGCACCGATGGCAGCGCAGGGCCTGGCCCACGCCTCCGGAGAGTTGGCGACGGCGAAAGGCATGGCGCAGGTCGGTTCGATTTTCTCGTTGAGCACTTATGGCAACAAGACCATCGAAGAGGTGGCTAACGTTTCCGGGAAAAATCCGTTCTTCTTCCAGCTTTATATGAGTAAGAATAATCAGTTTAACGAATTTATTCTTGCACAAGCGGTAAAGCATGGCGCTAAAGCGATTATTCTGACCGTAGATTCGCCTGTCGGTGGTTATCGGGAAGAAGATATTAAAAATAACTTCCAGTTCCCGTTGGGCTTTGCAAACCTGGAAATGTTCGCCAGAAAAAATGACGATGGTTCAAAAACCGGCAAAGGGGCAGGGATAAGTGAAATTTACGCGCAGGCTAAACAAGCCTTTACGCCGGAGGATATTGCCTATGTACATCGTATTTCCGGTCTGCCGGTTATCGTAAAAGGCATTCAGTCGCCGGAGGATGCTGAAATTGCTATCCAGGCCGGAGCCGCAGGAATATGGGTTTCTAACCATGGTGGCCGTCAATTAGACAGCGGGCCGTCCTCATTCGATATGCTTCCTGCGATTGCAAAAGTTGTCAACAAGCGAGTGCCTGTTATTTTTGACAGTGGAGTACGCCGTGGTTCGCACGTATTCAAAGCGTTAGCCAGCGGAGCGGATATTGTGGCGGTTGGCCGGCCTGTATTATACGGTCTTAATCTTGGCGGCGCTCAGGGTGTGGCATCAGTGATTGAACAGCTAAACAAAGAGCTGACAATTAACATGATGTTGGGTGGCGCCAGGAATATTGAACAAGTGAAAACGACACGCTTGTTAACTGAAAAAGAGCTGCCCCAGTAATATAAAGGTCGGGTACTATACCCGACCTTTTCCTGTATGATTTTCCTCAACAATGCTTCCGGTAGAAAATGACGCGCTCTGTTTCCTCAAATCCTAACGCCTGGTGAACTTTCTGGGAAATTGTATTTTCCGGCGAGGTATCAGAGGCCATTTCCCGACACCCTTTATTCGTTCCCCATCGTTGCACCGCTGCAATCAATTGTTTCGCTACGCCGCGTTGACGGAACGAGGGGAGAACAAAAATACCTTCAAGGAAAACTACGGGCGAACTGTCACAGCCATTGACATAATCGTGGCGGATTGAGGCATCCGCAAAGCCAATCGCCCCCCCGTCTGCCATCGCAACAAATGATGCCAAATGATCGGCTTGCAGGATTTCTTCGCCGTCCGCCAGATGGGCGTCATCCGGGTGACCAGGCCAGAGCTGTTTTCGCAATCCGCGCCAGTGCTCCAGATGGGTTTTGTTCATGTGCCTGATGTCCATTAACGCGCTCCTGATGAGGGGTCTGACATGATGAGACGGCATCCCGCCTGCTGATAACGTCGGGCGATAGCAGACGGGAGCGCACTGTCGCTAAGAATGGTAGTAATACAGGACAGCGTCGCCACCGCATGGGGTTCTACAGTATCAAACTTTGAGTGATCGGCCATCAATATGACCTCGCATGAGCGCTGAATAATGCGCGTTTTAACGCCCACTTCAAACATGGTAGCGTTGGTGATGCCCGTTTCAATCGACAGCGCATCGCAGGAGATAAAGGCGCGTTCAACGGCAAAGGCGTTAATCATCTCCAGCGCCAGACTCTCGCCCACCGAAAAGTAACCGGGGCGGATCAGTCCGCCGATAATGTAACTCTCTACGTGTGGGAAGCCACCCAGTTCATTAGCGATTTTGATGTCATTGCAAATGACTTTTACTTTGGCGTCAACCAGACATTTTGCCAGTTCCAGACAGGTGGAGCCGGAGTCGAGAAAAAAGCAGTCTCCATCCTTGATGAACGTGCGGGCGAGGGCGGCGATTTCGCGTTTCGCCTCACTTTGTAACGTTCGCTTAACGTCGAAAACATATTCTTTATCTTCCGTACTGTCGTCGAAGTCAATACAACCATGGCCGCGAACCATTCCGGGATAACGGCTGGCGATATAGTGAAAATCCCGGCGCACGGTTGCCTCTGCATAGCCAAAAAGCTCAATAGCTTGTTGTGTTGAGAGGTGCCTGTGTTGCCAAAGGTAATGCAACATCTGTTTGATACGGTCGGGGCGCTGTTGGCTCATCAGCATATGACTCCTTTATAGCGCGGTGAATTGTGACAACGTCACATCATAGTTCGCCGTCGTGAACAACGCCCGGCCAATCACCAGATGCTGTGCGCCTGCGGCGGCAAGCAGCCGTGCGGCGCGAAGTGTAATACCGCCGTCCGCCCAGCATTCCGCAGCAGGGAAATGCTCTCTGCTCTGACTCACTTTTTCACACATCGCGGCGATAAATTGCTGCCCGCGCCCGTCGGGTTCGCTGGTCATGATCATCAGCGCATCCAGTTGCAATGCCAGATAACGATAGGGCAATAGCGGCGTTGCCGGGTTAAGCGCCAGTCCTGCTTTCGCCCCGATAGCGCGAATATCCGCCAGAATCTCCGAGGGGTTTTGCTCGCTTTCGGCATGAATGAAAATCCAGCCGGGGCGGATAGCTGCAAGCCAGGGTAGCCAGCGTTGCGGTGATGAGACCATCAGGTGAAATGAGAGCGGATGGCGAGTGTGTTGTGCGACTGCCTGAATGGTTTTCATACCGAAGGTAATATTGTTGATGAAACTGGTATCTTCGATATCCAGATGCAGCGAGCCGAGAGGCGCATCGTGTAAAGCGGTCAACGCCTCGGCATAGCGCAGCGGATCGGCGGAGGCCAGTGAAGGGTGCAGGATCATCGGAACCTCCATCAGCGCAATGCGGTTAATTGCGCGAAAAGCGCGGCGTCATTTGGCGCATCTTGCAGCATCGCGACGCTTTCCGGCGAGTCGAGCCACTGGCTGATGCGTTGAATGGTGCGAATATGTGCTTCGGCATCCGTGGCGCTGGCGCAAAGCAACAGCCAGATGGGATCGCAATCCGCATTGCCGAAAGCGACCGGCGTTGCTAACGTAGTGACGCTGATTTGATTATGGTTGGCGCCTTGCTCTGGTCTGGCATGGGGCAGCGCAATCCCCGGCGCGATAAGATAATATGGCCCCCATTTAAGGGTGTTCTCAATAATACCGTCCAGGTAGCAGGGGGCCGCCGCGCCGAAGGTAATCAGCGGACGAACGGCGATATCCAGCGCGTGTCGCCAGTCGCTGGCATGGCGTTGCGCCTGAACCCACTTAACATCATTAATCATCGATCGTTGACTCCTTGCCGGTTCGGGTTACTCTGAAACCGATCCCCGGCGTGTCTTTTGGCGAAGGCGACGGAGATCGGCAGAAGAGTTATCGCTCTCTGCAGGGGATAAGCGTTTTGCTTATCCCCATTTTATTGTCGGATATGGCGTACTTTCTCCATAAACTTCGCCACGCGCGCCTGGTCGACAAAGTTGGCGAAGACGCCGTCTTTTTTAAACGTGGTTGCCGTTACGCATCCGTCGGCAATGCAGAGCTGCTCCTCAACGTTTTCCAGACACACCCCGGTATTCGCCAGCACGACCGTGTCGGGAACGGTCTCTTTTACCCGCTTCAGTATGGCGCTATCCGTGCGGGCACCCGCCGTCAGGCCTGAGACGCACAGGGCATCGGGGTTATTGTTAAATACGGTCGATTTCGCAATTGAACAGACATCGCGGTTTCCCAGATACACCGCCGCTTCCGGAACGATGTTAAACAGCGTTTTCACGTGGCCTGCGCCGATGCGATGCTGATGGCGAATGGTTTCGCCGACATTCGTATCCCAGACGCCAAAATCGCTGGCGTAAGCGCCGGTGAAAATTTCGCGGATAAATTTTGCGTCGGTCGCCATCGCTAAATCAAACGAGGCCACAGGGTCCCACAACACGTTTACCCCAAACGGTACGCGGATTTCACTCATTAACTGACCGATGATTCTTGCCATCGCGGTGGTCGTTTCCGGTCTGACTTTCGTTAAATAAGGCAGACTAAATTCGTTGGAGAACATCACTGCATCCACGCCGCCATTTTGTAGCGCCATTAAATCGTCATGGGCGCGGTCAATTACCCAGTTCATGCCTTTCCTGGTATCGAACCCGGGATCGCCCGGCAACGCCCGTAAATGGCACATGGCGATAACGGCTTTTTCTGTTCCTATTACCTCTTTTAGCCAACTCATTCTGGGTTGCTCCTTATTCCGGTAGTTCACGTTTACGTAAGACAAGTATGATGCTGGCGACAATGCCGACCACAATAACCACGCCAATCATGCCCAGCGACATCAATTCAGATATTGACCAGCCAAACATATTTCCCACCGACAGCGCGGTAATTTGCGCGTTTTCAGCGGCGAAGCTAAAGCCGCCTTTGAGCGCCATATCGGTAAAGTACGGTGCGAACTGGGTGGCGATCAGCAGAACGGTAATCATGACAATGATGCCGCTGAGCAGAGTACGAATCAGATCGCCGCGATGAATAACCGTGGCCATGCAGATAAAAAACGGCGCAACCGGTAAATCAGCCAGCGGCAGGACTTTATTGCCCGGCAGTATGCTCGCCAGAATTAACATGATGGGAATTAACAGCAGTCCAACCGCGATGGTGGTCGGGTGGCCTAACGTCACTGCGGTATCCAGACCGATAAAGACTTCGCGCCCTTTAAAGTGTTTCTGGAAGAACTTACGCGCGCCGTCGGAAATGGGCATTAATCCCTCAACGATAAGGCGAATCATGCGCGGAAACAGCACCATAATCGCCGCCACGGTAATCATTAAGGTTGCGCACCCTTTAAAGCCTTCGCCTGCGGCAAGCCCGAAGATCAGCCCGAGAACAACGCCAATAATCACCGGGTCGCCGACCATCCCATACCGTTTTTGGATCTCCTGAGCGTCAATATTGCGTCCTTTCATAAACGGTATTTTTTCGTATATCGCATCCAGCAATACGAACAACGGCACGGAGCTGGAGCCATACCCTTGCGGAATAGAAATCCCTTCCAGACCCACAATGTTCTGTACGCGTTTCGCCGTCCAGTCGGCCATTTTCAACGACAAGGCGGCGTGACAAATCGCGCCCAGTACGCCATAAATCAGACTGCCGGTCATCAACTGGACGACCGTTCCGGTAATGGCGTAGTGCCAGTAGTTATAAATATCAACGTTCATGGTTTTGGTCAGACGAGTCACCAGCATACCGACGTTGAGCAGAAAGATAACGGGAATGATCATCGCGCCGATGGCCGTCGCATAGCCGACGCCGGATGCGGGCCCGGCGCCGACGTCAAACACATGCAGCGTCAGGCCAAAACGCTCAATCATCACTTTGATCGGCGGACTGAGACTGTCGATCGCCATGACGATCACCAACCCCATGCCGACAAAACCGATGCCGACCGTCACCCCGGCTTTCACCGCCTGCAGCCAGGGAATACGAAAGATTAAGCCGATGATAATCATAATGATGGGCACAAAGACGGTGCCGCCGAGAGACAGGATGTAATCAAACATAATGCCCCCTTTATTGTGTTAACAGCGCCTTGATTTCTTGTTTTAATGCGTCGTCGTTGATGCCTGTCAGCAGGGCGGCGCCGTTGAGCGTCGGGATGCCATAGTCACTGTGCGTACGCATGGACGTTACGATGAGATCCATACCGTTACAGTTCAACGGGATCTCATTCAGACAACATTGCGCCGTGGTTGCCGCAATGCCTTGCTCCGCAAGAAAGTCCTGCAGTTTTTGTGCAATCATGGTTGATGTCGACATGCCGGTACCACATGCCACAAGGATCTTTTTCATCATGGTCGTGCCTCTTGTGTAGCGCCTGTTTCAGGCTCAATGGGAAACTGTTCTGGCGACATATTGGCCAGCGCAGTCAGTAAACGGATACAATCAGTCAGGTCGCGCAGGCTGGCGACTTCGGCTGGCGAGTGGGTATAGCGGCAGGGAATAGAAAGACTGGCACAGGGAATACCGTCCAGTTCAACCTGAATATAGCCGGTTTCGGTGATGACGCCTGGCGCGACTTCTCGCTGTACGGGAATATTATTTTCGTGCGCGGTGGTCTCCAGCATCCGCAGCAAACGCGGCGGCGTAATCAGTCCCGCCAACGTACCGCGTCCGTGATAGTTCAGACAGGTGATGCCGACGCCGTGGTTGACCCGCACATCAGAGTAATCCTGCAGGTCAGGCGTGTCGCAGGATGGGGTGATATCAATACCAATCGCCAGGTCGGGGCGCACGCGTCGTAAAACGGGAATAATGCCGCGAATATTGAACTCTTCCTGCACCGACGCGACCAGGAATACCGCGATATCGAGCGGTGTGGAGGCGAGGGCCTCGGCGACGCCCAGTAGCGCCGTACACCCCAGCCTGTCATCCAGCGCCTTACTGCATACCAGGTCGTTGCCCAGACAGTGCGGCGGGTTGTAAAGGGTTACTGGCGTCCCCACCTGAATACCCATTCGTTCGGCATCCGCTTTATCTTTTGCGCCGATATCAATCCAGAGTTTATCGAGAGCGGGAGGCTGGGTGCGCTCGTCACCCTTCGCGAAGTGATATGCTTTAATACCGATACAGCCCATGATATCGCCTGAACGTCCGGCAAGCGTCACAATCGAACCGGGCATAGTAATTTGCGCCGGGCCGCCCACGCGTTCAAAACGTAAAAAACCGGAGGGTTCGATCTTGCGTACCATAAAACCCACTTCATCCATATGCGCAAAAATCATCAGGCGAAGCGCGTCGGATTTATCGCTGCCATAACGGGCGACGACATTGCCCAGGCGATCCCGCCAGACGTCTTTGGCCTGCTGTTCAAACGCGTGCTGCATAACGTTTGCAATACTGCTTTCATGTCCTGAAATCCCGTTTAGCCGCAGTAAAGAAAAAAGCGTTTCCTGCACAGAAAAGGTCATTGGCGTCTCCGTGGTGATAAAACAATCAGTCGTTGAGCGTTTTATAGGCGGAGAATGGTTGGATAAGTGTGAAATGTGTCACGCGGAAATACGCTAAATAGGGCCAATAAAAAATAATGTGATGGCGATACAATAAAAACGCTCATATCACCTGCGGGTTATCGGTAAACCAGGCTATTTATGTGATCACGACCAACAACGAAGAAGGGCAACGCGATGGTGGAAATTATTCCTGTTAGCACGACGCTGGAACTGCAAGCGGCAGATGAAAGTCATGTTCCGGCGCTGCACCAACTGGTACTCAAAAACAAAGCGTGGCTACAACAGTCGCTCGACTGGCCGCAATATGTCACGTCGCAGGAGGAAACGCGTAAGCATGTGCAGGGTAATATACTGTTGCACCAGCGTGGTTACGCCAAAATGTACCTGATTTTCTGCCAGAATGAGATGGCGGGCGTACTCTCATTTAATGCCATCGAACCGGTAAACAAAGCCGCCTATATCGGTTACTGGCTGGATGAGTCCCTCCAGGGACAAGGGATAATGTCGCAATCATTACAGGCGCTGATGACACATTATGCCCGGCGCGGCGATATTCGGCGCTTCGTCATTAAATGCCGCGTTGATAATCAGGCCAGTAATGCGGTCGCACGGCGCAACCATTTTACGCTGGAAGGCTGTATGAAACAGGCAGAGTATCTTAACGGCGGCTATCACGACGTTAATATGTATGCCCGCATTATTGATACGGATTAAAGGGAACCGACTAAGGGGGTACGCGTAATACGATCCTCGCCATTGATCACTTTTGGGCCGCGCAGGTGAATAGTATTGCCGTCAAACGCTATCACCGCCGCCCGTCCGCTAATCTCGACCTGGTGCTCAATCAGAATTTCGCCCTGTATACAGGCATGGCCTTCAATCAGCACGCGGTCGTCCAGTAAAATCGGGCCTCCGCGTACCTCTGCATGTCCGCCTACCAGCACATGATGTTTTAACACACAGTTGCCTTCGATTAACGCATGTTCCGCTACCTGCGAGCTGTAGCGAAGGGTAGGGATAGCATCTTCCTCTGTGCCTGCGATAACCCGCGCATGGCCATAGACTTTGGCGCAGTCACAGATCCAGACATTATTGTCTTTGTTGCCTTCGATGAGCGCGAAATCAAAGACCTCCGCCCGGTGCTCAATAAAAGCGTGTGTGATAGTGGCGTCGCCATAAAGCTGTACCTGATGGACAATCCGCGAATGGCTCAGGGTGGCGCGATCGTAAATTTGTAAAATCTGCGCATGTTCATGCGTTAGTCCCTGAACGGCGAGAATTTCTGACTGGTTTAACACGCGGGCATCGCCATAAATCGCACACTCTCCGCGCACGGAAGAGGACTGAATGGTGACGTTGTCACTTACTCGTGCGCCATCGCTGATATCAGCGCGATCAATCCAGACGTTATCGCCTATTCGCACGTTATTGTAGAGCGTGCACGGCTGCGTGATACGCGCATTACCCGTAATTTCCGTGCCCGCAAAGGCCATCGCGTTTTCATCATAAATCCAGCAATCCCCCTGTTGTGACAGCACATTATCGGCATCAACCCAGCCGCCGGAGGTTCCGGCTTTAACATCGTTAAAATCCGTTACGGCAATAACTTGTCGTAATAAGACGCTTTTCTTCTCACCGTCTACCTGATAAGTAAAAGCACGAGGTTCTTCACTCAGTCGATATTTGGTCATAGGGAAATTCCGTGTGAACGATTAAGATAACCGTAGCAAAGGTACTGGCGAAACAACCAGAAATTCCATAAAATGCATTTCAAATATACTTTATAAATTAAACAAAATGCGTAATCACAAGCAGAGCGATCGCGTGCTCAATCTGCCTGCGGGCTATTTTGGCATCGTCCTTGGCACTATCGGTATGGGATTCGCCTGGCGTTATGCCAGCCAGATATGGGCAATAAGCCACTGGCCCGGCGACATCATGGTGATCCTGGCGATGATTATTTGGGCACTCTTGACCCTGGCGTTCCTTAGCCGTCTGGTGCGCTTTCCCCATAGCGTGATGGCTGAAGTGCGACATCCGGTAATGAGCAGTTTTGTCAGCCTGTTTCCCGCCACCACGATGCTGGTCGCGATCGGCTTCGTTCCCTGGTATCGCCCGTTGGCCGTTGCGCTATTCAGCGTGGGTGTCGTCATACAACTGGCGTATGCCGCCTGGCAGACGGCGGGACTTTGGCGCGGAGCGCATCCGGAAGAAGCGACAACCCCGGGGCTTTATCTGCCCACGGTAGCGAATAATTTTATCAGCGCCATGGCCTGTGGAGCGCTCGGCTACAATGATGCCGGACTGGTGTTTTTAGGCGCAGGCGTTTTTTCGTGGTTAAGTCTGGAACCGGTTATTTTGCAGCGACTGCGTAGCTGCGGCGAATTACCGGCGGTGCTGCGTACGTCGTTGGGTATCCAACTGGCACCCGCGCTGGTCGCCTGTAGCGCCTGGCTGAGCGTCAATGGCGGGGAGGGCGACACGCTGGCGAAAATGCTATTCGGCTACGGTCTGTTACAGCTTTTATTTATGCTGCGATTAATGCCCTGGTATTTATCACAACCGTTTAATGCTTCCTTCTGGAGTTTTTCGTTCGGCGTTTCCGCGCTGGCGACCACGGGGTTACATCTTGGTCACGGTAGTGAATCAGGGCTTTTCCATATTCTGGCCGTCCCGCTGTTTATTTTCACTAACGCTATTATCGCCTTATTGCTGGTTCGTACATTTCTATTGCTGGTGCAGGGGACGTTGCTTATTCGCACTGAGCGCGCTGCACTGTTGAAAACGGAGGAAAAAAATGACCGTTCGTGACGAAAATTATTTTACTGAGAAATACGGATTAACCCGCACGCATTCGGATGTGCTGGCGGCGGCAAAGGTTGTCGCGCCGGGCCGAACGCTAGATTTGGGATGTGGCAATGGCCGCAATAGTCTGTATCTGGCCGCGAACGGTTATGACGTTACCGCGTGGGATAAAAATCCGGCCAGTATGGCTAACCTTGAGCGTATTAAAGCGGCAGAGGGGCTGGATAATCTGCAAACCGACCTAGTCGATCTGAATACATTGACCTTTGACGGCGAGTACGATTTTATTCTCTCGACGGTGGTTATGATGTTTCTTGAGGCGCAAACCATTCCCGGTTTAATTGCCAATATGCAACGCTGCACAAAACCCGGCGGGTATAATTTGATTGTTGCGGCAATGGATACGCCGGATTTTCCCTGTACGGTGGGATTCCCGTTTGCTTTTAAAGAAGGCGAATTACGCCGCTATTACGAAGGATGGGACATGCTGAAATACAACGAAGATGTCGGCGAGCTTCACCGCACGGACGAAAACGGCAACCGTATCAAACTGCGCTTTGCTACGATGCTGGCGAGAAAAACGGCCTGACCGATGCAAGTTCTGTAAGTCTCGCTGCGTTCGGCATTTTTTTGTCGGGCGCTGCGTTCAAATTGTGCTGTCGTTACCATTTTTAGTGCATCCAGAATGATTTCGTTTTGCTATTATTTCCTTTGCATCATTGCGAAGACTAAAGGGATCGTTTCATGCGTACTCATACTTTATTTAAAGTTGCAGTGCTTACTGGCTTGCTGGCGTTATCCGGCTGTGCGTCTAAAGTCACACAGCCGGATAAGTATTCTGGATTCTTAAAAAATTATTCGGACCTGCAGGAAACTACCTCCGCCACGGGGAAACCGGTGTTGCGCTGGGTAGATCCACATTTCAATGACTCTAACTATGACAGTATTGTTTACAATCCGATAACATACTATCCCGTCCCCAAACCAACGACCCAGGTCGGGCAGCAAGTTCTTGATAAACTGCTGGCTTATACGAACACTAAAGTAAAATCAGCAATTGAACAGCGCAAACCGCTGGTCACGACGCCAGGGCCGCGCAGTTTGATTTTCCGCGGGGCGATTACGGGCGTGGATACCAGCAAAGAAGGGCTGCAATTCTATGAGGTGATCCCTGTAGCGCTGATTGTGGCGGGCACGCAAATGGCGACAGGCCACCGGACCATGGATACCCACCTCTATTTTGAGGGTGAGCTGATAGATGCCGCGACCAACAAGCCGGTCGTCAAGGTAGTACGTCAGGGTGAAGGTAAAGACCTGAGCAATTCCAGTACGCCAATGGCGTTTGAGACGTTGAAACAGGTCGTGGATGATATGGCGACGGATACCTCTATGTTTGACGTTAACAAAAAATAATTCTGCGGCGCCATCGCAAGATGGCGCAAACCCCGGCAGATTAGCGGTCGCCATCAGCCAGACAACGATGGGCGGCGCGTTCTCGTTAATACTGCGTAGCCTATCCCGCCAGCGATCAACCCCCAGAATGCCGATCCGATGCCCATCAGCGTTAGCCCGCTGGCGGTGACGAGAAATGCGATAACTGCCGCGTCACGCTCGCTTTCGTGAGTAAGCGCCTGATACAGGCTACCGCTAATCGTACTTAACAGTGCCAGACCAGCCAGCATTTGCACCCAGCTAACCGGCAGGGCGACCATCAGCGCGGTTATCGAACCGCCAAACCACCCGGCAAGTAAATAAAAAACGCCTGCGGCGGCGGCCGCTAACCAGCGACGCGTTGGATCGGGGTGCGCGTCCGGGCTTTGACAAATGGCGGCTGTAATGGCGGCAATGCAGATAGAATAAACGCCAAATGGCGAAAGCAGCAGCGCCAGCAATCCGGTAAAAATCATTAACGGAGAGACAGGAAGCTGATAGCCAGACGCCTTCATTGTGGCGACGCCGGGGGCGTTTTGCGATGCCATCGTCACCAGGAAGAGCGGTACCGCGACGCTCAGGCTTTGAGCGAATGAAAAGTGGGGGGGAACGAAGGTGGGCCACACCGGCGCGAAATGAATACCGCTCATCGCCACCTTACCCTGGATGAGCGCCACCGTTATTCCCATCACCATGGCAGCAATAACGGCATAGCGGGGCGCGAATACTTTAAAGAGTAGCCACGCCAATAGCATACCGCCGCACATGACAAATTCTCCATTGAGCGTCCCGAACGCCTGCAGGCCGAAGCGTAGCAGTATTCCCGCCAGCATTGCGGCGGCAAGAGAATGGGGGATTATCCGCATCAAACGCGCAAACAATCCCGTGACGCCGCACAGCACAATCAGGGCATTGGCGACAATGAATATGCCCACGGCATCTGGCAACGATAATCCCTGAAGCCCTGTCACCAAAAGGGCGGCGCCAGGCGTTGACCAGGCGGTTAAAACCGGCGCACGATACCACAAGGTTAACGTTAGTGTGCTTATGCCCATGGCTATACCGAGGGCGGTCATCCAGCCGGCGATCTCTGCGGGTGTTGCGCCAGCGGCAAGCGCCGCCTGCCAGATAATGGCGGCGGAACTCGCATAGCCGACCAGAACGGCGACCAGACCAGATAATACAGTAGGTAACGGGAGTGATAACAGACGCATGATCGCCTCTTGTGCGTTATAACGGTCAGTCAATGTAGCATTGTGCGTTATAGCGTACAAGTGATACGCTATGGTCTTACAGGGGGGGAAAATGGATAACCTGACACACTATCTGGCGACCACGTTAAGAACGTTACGCCATCAGCGAGGCTGGAGTTTATCGCGTCTGGCAGAGATCTCCGGCGTCTCAAAAGCCATGTTGGGGCAGATAGAGCGTAATGAATCCAGCCCGACAGTCGCAACGCTGTGGAAAATTGCGACGGGCCTGAACGTTCCATTCTCAATGTTTATTTCGCCGCCGCAGGCCGAATTTCCGCCAACCTTCGATCCCCAGCAGCAAGCGATGGTAATTACACCGCTGTTTCCGTGGGACCCTGAACTCTGTTTTGACTATTTTTCCCTATTGCTGGCGCCTGGCGCGGTCAGCGAATCAGCGCCGCATAAAGCCGGCGTTATCGAACATGTGGTGGTGATTCAGGGTCGGCTGGACATGTGTACTGGTGGGGTATGGCAAACCATAGACGCCGGTAAAGGTTTGCGTTTTGCCGGCGATACGGCGCATACCTATCGCAACAGCAGTGACCAGACGGTTCATTTTCACTCGCTGATCCATTACCCGCGTGATTAAGCGGGAAAACTATTTCGTTAGTTTGCGCTTCTGACTACAATAGCCGCCATTTCGCTGCTATTGGATAAGAAAGACTGTATGCGCCAGCAACCTCACTATCTCGAATTGTTAAGTCCGGCCCGTGACGCCGCAATTGCTCGCGAAGCGATTTTGCATGGCGCAGATGCCGTCTACATCGGCGGACCCGGTTTTGGCGCACGTCATAACGCCAGTAACAGTCTGCGCGATATCGCCGATCTGGTCCCGTTTGCTCACCGTTACGGCGCCAGGATTTTTGTCACGCTGAATACTATTCTGCATGATGATGAGCTGGAGCCCGCGCAGCGGTTAATCACCGATTTGTACAACACCGGGGTGGATGCGCTGATTGTGCAGGATATGGGCATTCTGGAACTGGATATCCCGCCGATTGAGCTTCACGCCAGTACACAGTGTGATATTCGCAGCGTGGAAAAAGCGAAGTTTCTTGCCGATGTCGGTTTTTCACAGATTGTACTGGCGCGCGAGCTTAATTTGAGTCAGATAGCGGCTATTCATCAGGCTACTGACGCCACGATTGAGTTCTTCATTCATGGCGCGCTGTGTGTCGCTTATTCTGGACAGTGTTATATCTCTCATGCGCAAACCGGGCGCAGCGCCAATCGGGGCGACTGTTCGCAGGCCTGTCGTTTACCGTATACGTTAAAAGACGATCAGGGGCGGGTGGTCTCTTACGAAAAACATTTGCTATCGATGAAAGATAACGACCAAACGGCTAACCTCGGCGCGTTGATCGATGCAGGCGTACGTTCCTTCAAGATTGAAGGGCGCTACAAAGACATGAGCTATGTCAAAAACATCACCGCGCATTATCGTCAGATGCTGGACGCGATTATCGAGCAACGTGGCGATCTGGCGCGTGCGTCGGTTGGTCGGACCGAGCATTTTTTTGTTCCCTCCACGGAGAAAACCTTCCATCGCGGCAGCACCGACTATTTTGTTAACGCGCGTAAAGGTGATATTGGCGCATTTGATTCACCAAAATTTATTGGCTTGCCGGTAGGCGAGGTGCTGAATGTGGCGAAGGATTATCTCGACGTAGAAGCTACGGAGCCGTTGGCGAATGGCGATGGCCTGAACGTGTTGATTAAGCGTGAAGTGGTAGGTTTTCGCGCCAATACGGTGGAGAAAACCGGTCATAACCGCTACCGCGTTTGGCCAAATGATATGCCTGCCGACCTGCATAAAGTCCGTCCGCATCATCCGTTGAATCGTAATCTGGATCATAACTGGCAGCAAGCGCTGACAAAAACCTCCAGTGAGCGCCGTGTGGCGGTTGATATCATGCTGGGCGGCTGGCAGGAACAGCTTATTCTGACGCTGACCAGTGAAGACGGTGTCTGCATCACGCATACGCTTGACGGGGTATTTGAGGAAGCCAATAACTCTGAAAAAGCGTTGAATAACCTAACAGCCGGACTGGCGAAGCTGGGACAGACGCCTTACTACGCACGTGATATGCAGGTGACATTACCGGCGGCGTTGTTCGTGCCAAATAGCCTGCTCAATCAGTTCCGTCGGGAGGCGATTGATATGCTTGACGCGGCGCGGCTGGCCCATTATCAACGAGGTCGTCGGAAACCCGTGGCGCAGCCTGCGCCGGTCTATCCGCAAACGCATCTCAGCTTTCTCGCTAATGTCTACAACCACAAAGCGCGGGAATTTTATCACCGTTACGGCGTACAATTGATTGATGCGGCCTATGAGGCGCATCAGGAGAAGGGAGAGGTACCGGTCATGATCACCAAACACTGCCTGCGTTTTGCGTTCAACCTTTGTCCTAAGCAGGCGAAAGGAAATATTAAGAGCTGGAAAGCCACGCCGATGCAGTTGGTGCATGGCGATGAGGTACTGACGCTAAAATTCGACTGCCGCCCTTGCGAAATGCATGTCATTGGCAAAATTAAAAACCACATCTTAAAAATGCCCCAGCCCGGCAGCGTTGTCGCTTCAGTGAGCCCTGAAGCGCTGATGAAAACGCTGCCGAAGCGTAGGGGCGTTTAATTAACGAAAATAGCTCTCTGGTTTGCGCGATTTCTGCCAGTTGTGGTGCTCGCGCAAGCCTTCCGCGGATTCTTCCGCTGCCGCCCGTAATTCATCACTGTCGGCTTCGTGTCTAAGCTGGTGCCCTCCCGTCGCAAACCATACGAATGCGTGGTCTTGCTGTTTCGCCAGTAACTGGCCTGAAAACAGCGCACAGGTCAGTAAAACTACTGATAACGTTTTTGTAAGCATCATTCCACCTTCCAGTTACGTCGTGAGGCTATGATGCCAATAATTTCTTTGAGTTATTATTCAACACTTCAAATTAGCGAAAACGGTTTGTCAATAAGTGCGATAAGTTGTATGAGAAAATATACTTATACTCAGTATCTCAATTATAAAAATAACGAGCCAATTCGCTCCATAGTAAATCCATTATTCCATGGAAGTATATATTTAAAGTTATTGTACTAGATGGTTTTGGTATTGCCAGGGGATTGTAAACCATACTATTTATGGTGTGGTCAACGCTGGTGATGAGCCTCATTTTTTGTTGTTTCAACGAGTGAAGATAAATCTTCAGAAAAAAGGCTGTTATGAACTTGTAACGCTACATATTCAACAAGGTCGTTTAAACATAGCAGGTCATGAGAGGAATTTTCCTCAAGCATATTCATTAATATCTCATTCTTAAACAAACATGAATAAACTAGTTGAGTAACTGAGCTTTGTGTATGATTTGCATGAAATGTTGCATTCTTTAAGTTAGTATTCTCAATAACCTTTGCGGCTATTTTGTTTTTAATAGCATCGTCAATAGGTGGTACACCTGCCTGGGCGATGCCCAGATTAATCCTGGAGGAGATGGCGGCTTTTCTTTCCTGTTCCTTCCAGTCACATAAATTACCCTTTTCTGCCATGTCGATAAGCGTCTCTTTTATATTTTTTAGGTCAACGGAAAATGTTATACCGCCGGATAGCGAGAGTAGTAACCGCTCAGGGAACAAGCAACATAGTGGTTCACAAACATAAGTGCTAGCTTTTATATTAATATCAGAATATCTTTTCAGGTGGGCAGACTGAGTATCAACACAGAGCACTGTTCTATTCATTATCTCATAATAGTAGTGATCCTGACGTATCACAATGCATAACGGAATATCTTCGTCATCTTTAATGCAGAGATTTGTATATTGATACTCAGCATCTTTATAGTGCTGAAAATGGAAATTTCCTCTGCATGATGGTGATGATAATTCATATAACTTGCAAAATAAATCAAATAAACGTTGCGCGTCAGGCGGAGAGGCAACATCACATAATTCCTTTATATATTGATCGGCAGCGGATCTTCGCGTGCTACAGAAAAAATCTTTAATCTTTTCCCATAGTAACGTAAAGAAGGAGCGTTGAGAGATGGCACTTTGAGAAAACATCTCACTCTTTAAAAACCCTCTCCCGATAGTAATTGGCATAATTTAGACCACAAGTGATTATATAATACTTCATTACTGGAATAGGTGGTATTCAAAATATTATCCCATGTTGCCCATCGGTTTGCCTATCGGTGAAACACCTGATTTTTGCTTTGTCCTGAACGTTCAAATCGACCCGTAGCTTTAGTCATGCCCACGCCTCCTGGATATGAAGTATGTCAGGTAAAACGAATGAAACTAAAACGGTTTTCTTAATTTTCACATCATCATGTACCATAAGTAATGATTAATTACACACTATATTATTTTTAGATAAAGTAAATTGTTGCTCAACCGTGTAGAAATTTTCTTATAAGAAGTTAAACTGAAAGTATTATTAGGCTAACAACAATGAGATATTTAGCGGTAGGGCAGAAGGCCAATACTGATAGCACTTATGATATAAATGCCTTACTCTTTAGTTTCTGTCTTAATTATATTTGTTGTAACGATTAGCTGACGGATTTATTTCCAGTTGGGCGATAAAATTATAAAAACCTGCGAGGAGGCTCAAAATGAAGAAATCAGATGGTGAAATTCACGAAAAGACAGCATCCTGGGGCATTTTGCAGTCAGAATGGCTAAGAAAATGTGGACGGCTATTATTGCTGTTACTTTACCGTTTCGTTATCGGATGGGCTTTTTTTCAGTTACTCGCCATGATCGTGGCAGGGATATTTTTGTTAGGCGTCTTATTATTTCATCCCATAATATTTGTACAGACTATCGCAATCACTGAGAAGTTAAATCATGCTTCGCTTGATTTATGGCATATCCTTAAGTTATGCCTATGGCATTACGGTATCATCGCAGGGTTTATTTTTATGGCGGAGTGTACGTTAAGTAAAAGTATACGGCAGGTTCAGCGCTTGTCCAAAAAGTTTGGGGCACAGGATTTTTCTTCACGCCCCTGATCCGCCGCTGCAACCTGCGTTCTTACTGAATAATGACTATGACCAGCAGACCTAATTATCTCGGTTCGAAGGGGATTCTATGTGTTTGAACAACTGCGGTGAATCGTAATTTCAGATGCATTATCGCCGACAATTGACGCGTTCCTCACTAATTGCCTTCCTGACTATATAGTGGTCTTATCTTTGGCGAAACAATCTTATTTAGTTATGGAAGGCGACAACAACTGTACTACTGCTTATCAAATAACCTTTCTGGTCAGGTAGACTCGCCTTCGTCAAAACACATCGTTATCTGTGCTTCTGGGGACTCACTCCCTTGCCGCCTTTAAGCGACTCGAATTATTTTGGGTATAGAACAGGCGGCGTCATGGTCATATAAGCAAAATATAACCTCTCCGTTTGTAATAAGGCACAGATTACAGGGGGGAATGATGTTTATTTTAACCATCTGTTTAAGCGCTGTCCGCTAATCTGTACCTGCTCAAATACATAATCACCCCTGTGACTCTCGCGAGGTGTAACATATGGTAAAATGCGTATCTTCTTTGCTCCTGTTCAGCCTGTTTTCCATTCAGGCAATGTCAGCTGAAAACCATATTGATCTCCACCAGCCAAAAGACTTTGTCGATATTACTACGGTCGCCCCCGACGTACAGGTAGACATGCGATACTTCACTTCCCATAACTTTATTGGTCGCCCAATTAAAGGCTATAACGCGCCTGTTTGCCTGTTAACACGACCAGCCGCGAACGCAGTGAAGCAGGTCGCCGATCGTTTACGTCCCTTCGGACTTACCTTGAAAATATATGATTGCTACCGTCCACAAAGCGCAGTGGACGACTTTATCGCGTGGGCCAAAGATCCTTCTCAAAACCAAATGAAAAACGAATTTTATCCGCAAGTAGAGAAAAAGCGTCTGTTTGAGGAAGGTTATCTTGCCGCCAGATCCGGCCACAGTCGGGGAAGTACGCTTGATCTAACAATTGTTCCACTCGACAGTAAAATACCGATATACCATCCCGGACGACCACTGGTGAATTGTACTGCGTCCGCGGCGCAACGCTCGCCAGATAATAGTTTGGATTTTGGTACCGGCTTTGACTGTTTTAGTCCGTTATCCCATCCCGATAATGTCATGCTTACCGCTCAGCAACTCGCAAATAGGTTGTTATTACAAACATTGATGCGTGATGCGGGCTTTACGCCACTGGATACTGAATGGTGGCACTTCTCCCTTACTCATGAACCATACCCGAACACCTGGTTTGACTTTCCCGTTAAGCAGAGACCCTGAAACGGCGTTTTGTTGCGAAATCTAATCATTACGCCTGTTGGAAAGCACCATAACAGTTAGCAAATCGTTGTTAATTTTAACAACTGATATACACTGCGGTTGCCACCTGCAAGCAGCGCTCAATGAGAACGAATAATGAAAAAATATCAACGTCTGGCGGAGCAAATTAGAGAACAAATCGCCTCTGGCGTTTGGCAGCCCGGCGATCGATTACCCTCGCTGAGGGAGCAGGTCGCCAGTAGCGGCATGAGTTTTATGACTGTCGGTCATGCGTACCAGTTGCTGGAAAGTCAGGGACGGATTATCGCCCGTCCGCAATCCGGTTATTATGTCGCGCCGCATCCGGTTTGTCGGTCAGTCGCGACGGCAGCGCACGTTATTCGGGATGAAGCCGTAGATATCAATACCTATATTTTTGAGATGCTGCAGGCCAGCCGTGATACCTCAGTGGTGCCTTTTGCTTCAGCGTTTCCCGATCCGCGTCTGTTTCCCTTGCCGCAATTGAACCGATCTCTGGCGCAGGTCAGTAAAACCGCGACGGCAATGAGCGTCATCGAAAATTTGCCGCCAGGTAATGCAGAATTGCGCTATGCAATAGCACGCCGTTACGCGCAGCAGGGGATTACCGTTTCTCCTGACGAGATCGTCATTACCGCTGGCGCGCTGGAAGCGTTGAATCTTAGTTTACAAGCAGTGACGGCGCCGGGAGACTGGGTGGTGGTGGAGAACCCCTGTTTCTACGGTGCGCTACAGGCCCTGGAGCGATTGCGCCTGAAAGCGTTGTCGATACCCACCGATGTTAAAGAAGGTATCGATCTTATGGCGCTGGAACAGGCGTTACAGGAATATCCGGTGAAAGCGTGCTGGTTAATGACCAACAGCCAGAATCCGTTAGGGTTCACGCTGAGTGCTGAGAAAAAAGCGCGGCTGGTTGCGTTACTCACGCACCATAACGTGATGCTAATTGAAGACGATGTTTATAGCGAACTCTACTTTGGCCGCGAGAAACCTCTGCCCGCCAAAGCATGGGATCGCGACGATACCGTGTTGCATTGTTCGTCTTTTTCCAAATGTCTGGTTCCCGGTTTTCGCATTGGCTGGGTTGCGGGAGGAAGCCATGCCAGACAAATTCAGCGTTTGCAGTTAATGAGCACATTATCCACCAGTTCCCCCATGCAATTGGCGTTAGTGGATTATCTCTCGACACGTCGATATGACGCGCATCTGCGTCGATTGCGAAGGCAGCTTGCCGAACGTAAACAGCAAGCCTGGCAAACCCTTTTGCGCCATCTCCCGGCGGAAGTAAAAATTCACCATAACGATAGCGGTTATTTTCTTTGGCTGGAGCTACCTGAGCAGCTTGATGCCGGTGAACTTAGCGCCAAAGCGCTTGAACACCTTATCAGTATCGCGCCGGGGAAAATGTTTTCAACGTCCGGCGCCTGGACGCGTTTCTTTCGTTTTAACACCGCATGGCATTGGGGAGAACGGGAAGAACAGGCCGTAAAACAGCTTGGCAGCCTGATTCGCGAGATGCTGAGCGCTAAAAGCCTTGTGTGAGGTGGAATGCGTGTCAGCTCACAACCTGACTAAATTTCCCGAGTGTGCCGGGTGAGCATCTGGCGCGCCGTCTATTTTTAGGAAAGCGGCGGCCCGTTCGCCGGAAATCGATTAATGACGATATGGGAAAATGCTATGCAATATCAATTACTGATTAATGGCGTGCTGGTGGACGGCGAGGGAGAAAGGCAGTCTGTTTATAACCCGGCGACAGGCGAGGTCATACTTGAGATTGCGGAAGCGTCGCCCGCGCAGGTTGACGCCGCAGTGCTGGCCGCCGATAGCGCGTTTGCCGAATGGGGGCAGACCACACCCAAAGCACGGGCGGAATGTCTGTTAAAACTGGCGGACAGCATCGAGCAAAACGCCCTTGAGTTCGCCCGGCTTGAATCGCAAAACTGCGGTAAGCCTTTGCACTGCGTAATTAATGATGAAATTCCGGCAATCGTGGATGTCTTTCGCTTTTTTGCCGGCGCGGCCCGTTGTTTGAGTGGGCTGGCGGCGGGCGAATATCTGGAAGGGCATACGTCGATGATCCGCCGGGATCCGATTGGCGTGGTTGCCTCTATCGCGCCGTGGAATTATCCGCTCATGATGGCGGCCTGGAAGCTGGCGCCAGCGCTGGCGGCAGGTAACTGCGTGGTGATTAAGCCTTCTGAAATCACGCCGCTGACGGCGCTTAAACTTGCCGCGCTGGCGAAGGATATCTTTCCGCCGGGGGTGCTCAATGTCCTGTTCGGACGAGGGCAAACTGTTGGCGATGTATTGACCGGCCATGAAAAAGTACGCATGGTCTCTTTAACCGGTTCTATCGCGACCGGGGAGCATATTCTGCGCCATACTGCGCCAGCGATAAAACGTACGCATATGGAACTCGGTGGTAAAGCCCCGGTAATTGTTTTTGATGACGCCGATCTGGATGCGGTGGCGCAGGGCGTCCGGACTTTTGGTTTCTATAATGCCGGACAGGATTGTACTGCGGCGTGCCGTATATACGCGCAGCGCGGTATCTATGATGCGCTGGTCGAAAAGCTAGGGAACGCGGTGAGCAGCCTGAAAATAGGCGCGCCGGAGGATGAGTCGACAGAGCTGGGGCCGTTAAGTTCGCTGGCGCACCTGAAGCGCGTCACAGCGGCTGTAGAGGAGGCGAAGGCCCTCAGCCATATCCGTGTGATTACTGGCGGAAGTCAAACGGAAGGTAAAGGTTACTATTTCGCTCCGACGTTGCTGGCAGACGCAAAACAGGAAGATGCCATCGTGCAACGCGAGGTCTTCGGCCCGGTGGTCAGTATAACCGTCTTTGATGATGAAGATCAGGTTCTGAGGTGGGCCAACGATTCTCGCTATGGTCTGGCATCCTCCGTCTGGACTCAGGACGTCGGGCGGGCGCACCGGCTTAGCGCCAGATTGCAGTATGGCTGTACCTGGATTAATACCCATTTCATGTTGGTTAGCGAGATGCCGCATGGAGGGCAAAAACAGTCGGGATACGGCAAAGATATGTCATTGTATGGTCTGGAAGACTACACTCTTGTCCGCCACATCATGGTTAAGCATTAAGGATCATTTACTGTTCAGAAAAATCATGAAAAAATAGGCGGGTGTTGGCGGAAAGGGGGACCTCCCCGCCAACATGCGCAGCAAGTACTCAAAGGTTGAACACCTCAAGCAAACCAGCCGAATCTCAACGAGATCAGACCCAAAAGTCCTGCAGCAGCAAAGACATTAATCAGCACGACGGTTTTACTGGAAACATTCATTTTCGCCACCTTTCATCATAACCCCTATGGGTATAGTACGGGTTGGCGAGATCCGCAATAATACGTAAACAGGATATTCTGTGAGCGGAGCCGTGCATTGAGAACGTTTTGCTGTTAAGGCTGATAAACCTTGATGTGTGTCGAATAAAAAGAGCATATTGCGCGCGTTTTTTCCTCTGGTTGGCGCGGATGCCTGATATGACCCTCTTTCAAAAGATATTAATTTTTTACGCCGTCATGGCGGTGATATCATCCCTGATCACCTGGTTTTTGACTCATGACAAAAAACGAATTCGTTTCCTGAGCGCCTTTTTGGTTGGCGCGACATGGCCGATAAGTTTCCCCGTCGCATTGCTGTTTTCGCTTTTCTGACCTCAAGCCCGATACAGGTTACCGGGCATGGTTTTTCCGCCAGGTCAGGCTATCAGGGCAATTAATTGCTCTCTGTCTACGTCGGTAACGTCCTGCGGATGCCGATATCCTGCGTTCTCATTGGCCAGGGTATACAGCGCAACAAGCCAGTCATAGACATAGCGGCTGGCGGCGTGAACGGGCTGTTCGTCAAGCTTTGTTAGACGCAACATTGTCGAACGCGGCGTTGCGGCGAAAATGGCTGCGCCTTTCTGAACGCGGCTGGCCGGGCGTTGGGCCTCCTCGATATTTGCGTAGCCGAGCCAGGCGATGAAGTTACCAATGATGGCATGGAGTTGCGCACCGCTCACCTCTTCACGCTGCATGGTTTTCTGTAACTGCTGAGGTAAACCGAGGCGATAGCTGGCGGTAATTAAAATCTCCGCCACGGCGTTGAGCATCTGCGGTTCCAGCCCCAGACGCTGCGCATTATCCCGGCAGTGGGCCCACTGGCGCAGATGATTGATCCACATTTTGTGCGCCTGGTAGCCTGTTTCATGACCTTCTGACGCTGAAGCGCGCGTTGGTTCGTCGGCAAAGAGATCGATCGCGTCATTAAATAAACCGCTGACCTGTTCTTCTCGCGACTGTCGGGTGCGCAGCAACGCTTCGAAGTTCTGTACCGGCGGTAACAGCCCGGCCAGCAGGTCGCCATGTCTGGCGGCCTGGGCCTGAAGACGCCGGATCACGGTTTCAACCGGTAGCTGCGCGTCATCAAACATCGGTAACAGATCGCGCACGCGGCCTCGCAGTTGTTCGCGTAACGCCTGTAAGCGCGCCTGTCGCTGTGGTGCCGATGTCGCCTGCGATAACCACTCCACCAAACGCTGCATACTGTGTTTATCCAGCGCCTGCAACGTTCCCCAATGCACTCCAGGTTTACCCATCAACTGCTGGACGGCTTCATCCAGATTTTGCTGGGTGGCAAAACGGGCATCCTGTGGAGTAATAGCCCAGACGACGCCGGGTAACGCTGATTCATGCTGCGGCTGCGTGGCGTTAACCCACTCCAGTAAGTGACGGGCGGCGGTGGGCGTTTGCGAGCGAGATGCCAGAGCATTGCAAATCACCAGAACATCGGGCTGTACCTGTTGACGGTAATGGGCCAGCATCCAGCCTAATTTCGCCCGCCATAACGGATGAGGATGACTGTCTGGCGCGACCGGAATATCCAGTAAATCAACATTATCCAGTACGCTGTTTTCAACGGTTAGCACCAGTTCGCGGGTAAGCAGCGCCAGAGAATCAAGCGAAAGGCTGACCGCATTGAGCAGTCGGCCTTCCTTAACCGGATGCACCACCACATCGCTTTGCGTATCGCTGGCGGTTAGCGCCATTTGCGTCAGGAAGTTTTCCGCCGGTAAGCCAAAATGATCGACCAGCAGGCTGAGCGGCGCCGCCAGTTCCCCGGCATGGCTGGTTTGTTGCAACATATGCGCCAGCGCCAGCCATTGCTGGGTGATCTCCGGTTGCTCTCCCCACAGTAATGCCCAGGCGTGCGCCCGTGTCGTGAGATCCAGCGCAGGCAAGAGCGAGGCAAAGTGTTGCCATGTCGCATCATCAATATGTTGTCTGGCGGACGGAAGACAAGAGCGCCAGAAACTCGCGATGGTCGCGACCTCTTCAGCGGTAACGCCGGGGACGGGCTGCGGTTGGCGAAGCGATTGCCATTTCTCCAGGCGTGATGTGATAATGGATTTTTCGACCTGGCGACAAACGGGGGACGAGCTGGTCCAGGCAATAAAGATCTGCACCAGTTCAGCTTCACTGATCAAGCGCAGGCGCAACGGCCAGCCGTTCTCGTTTGAAAAAATGTCGCGCGTAAAGCGAATAGCCATATTCGCTGGCGCATGACCCGGATTGATGTGGCTGAAATAATCATAGTCACGGTCCGGCGTGATAATTTCCAGCTTGCCATTCTCGTTACCGCATAGCGTCGTTAACAGATGCGCTTTTGCGGATTGCGCATACCCGTACAGACCAACGCAGCCATGTGATGCGCAGGCGGCGTTGAGCGCTGACTCATCCGCCGCGGCAAGCGTAAGTTGCGCCAGCAGAGCGTCGGCTTCATCATCCAGCCGCGTTGCGTAACGGCGCGTGTTGTTAACCCACTCGATAACAGCCTGGGTGGCGTTTAACGGTTTTGTCATTTCAGGTATACACTCCCGCTATCTATCCAGTAGTGGCTGCCGCTGTGGCGACGGTCAGCCAGCGTATTCAATTTTAATGTCAGCGCATCGGCGGCGACCGGCGTCCCGTCCTGGAGCCAGGCATCACTTAATATGAACGATTCCGGGGCGCTATCTTTGCTACTGCCGCGTAATTTCAGTCGCACATTCAGTACACCGTCGCCAGCGATGGTTTTCGCCAGTTCGGCGGAGTTAATGCTCAGGCAATAGAGTGGGGTTGCAGGCCAGCGACTGTTCGCCAGTTGACGGAAGCCCAACGTCACGTTGCCGCGTAGCGGAAAATGCAGGCGAGCGTCCAGCGTTGCGCCGGGTTTATCCAAATCGATCTCGTGATACCAGATATTTTCATCGCGAAGCGTATTAACGGTATTATCCAGTACGCCGAGATAACGCACAGTCGAATACGCACCGATATCAGCCGCTTTAAAATTGAATCGCGGCAGACGTAAGTCCAGCGCCAGGCTGCATAACATCGCGCCCACCGCAGCAGTGGATTTTGGATTGCCGATACGCCCTTGCTGACTGAAGGGATACCATTCATGTACCTGATACTTATCCATCCACACAATGCGATTAACCGGCACCGGTTGTAAGTGCCGGATGAGCGCCTGTACGCCGGGTAAACAGGTCGGTCTCCCCGTCACCAGCAAGATATCGCAGTGATAGTGGGAGATCGCTTCGCAGACCGCATGAAGCGGCGTTGTCAGCGTAAACTGACCGGCCAGCAGAGCCTCCTGAAGCTGGCTAAACTGGATTTGCAACGGCACATTGAATATATCAAATGTCGGCGAACCAGACGGTAAGGCATGATCGATCGCCTGCTGGATATAGTTCATCACGTTGCTTGTTGGGCGGCGGATCAGCAGATCGCCAAATGTCGCGTGTAAACCAGCAAACGGATCGTTAATGTCGCTTTGCTCCCAGGCGGAAAGTACCGCATGGCCCAGCGGCATAAATAATTGCAGCGCCGTTTGCTGGCGCAAAATGGCCTGAGTATCAATTCGTCCCGAATCGCCAAATAAGGTCGCCAGCAGGGCGGCGGCATCCGTAACGCCTGCCCGTTGCAACGCCGTTTGCAGGGAAGGGAGTACGCAACGCTGAATGATATCCAATAGCAGATCGTCCCCGGCGACTTTAAAACCTTCGCGAAACAGGAGGTGAGGCGTAATTTTTACATTGGCCCCTACGCCGTCATCTAACTGATAGTGAACGATCGCCATATCCGTCGTGCCGCCGCCGATATCAATCGATGCCACGCGCAATGCGCGCCCGGGGACGACGCCGGGTTCAGGCTGGCGATCCGGTCTGGCGAGTGCATTAAAAAAGGATTCGGTACGCCCGGCGTAATGCGAAATGGCTTCGTTATAAAGCCATACCAGTTGGCCGCAACTTGCTTCGTCCCATTCCATCTGTATTTCTGGTACCGGCACCACGCTTTTTTCACGCTGCTTAGGCGTGGTGAAATCCTCATCCTGCGGATGCCAGCCCATGGCTTTCCAGACCAGCGCCAGCGCTTCAAACATTCGCTGGCGGAAAATTTCTCGCTCCTGTTTCGGCATAGCGGAAGGCAGCGTTAAAATCAGGGTGCGTAGCTGGCGCGGCGAGGCGGGAAAGCCGAGTCGCAGCCGGGTGGCGACGCTGTTAATTTGCCCCAGCGCCTGAGCCAGAATTTCGCACAACATATGCGTCATCAAGGTGCTACGGCTGTATTGCGGCGAAAAAACCGGTAGCCTTTCTTCATGCGGCAGGCGGAATAACGGCTGTCCGTCGTCGTTCATCAGATTCATCAGCGGAAACGCGGTGGCAAGCGGTTCGCGCTGCGTTTTACCGTGGATCTGACTAAAACGCCAGTCCTGCAAGGCGGGGGTTTCATCCCACAGGTAGCGGCGCGGGCTGGAGATGCCGCTGCTGCCTTCGGTGCCCACACGCTGCATAGCAAGGGCGCGAGCCTCGTCGCCCACACGCACAATGGAAGGCCAGACAAAGGCGTCGTCTCGTCCGCTTTCGACAGAAAAGTGTTGCTTGCCAAAGCG
This sequence comes from Salmonella sp. 32031103-2018-00083-FB-01-SM-01, assembly GCF_017571995.1. Taxonomy (NCBI): domain Bacteria; kingdom Pseudomonadati; phylum Pseudomonadota; class Gammaproteobacteria; order Enterobacterales; family Enterobacteriaceae; genus Salmonella; species Salmonella sp. 32031103-2018-00083-FB-01-SM-01. Next base: position 615,662 of record NZ_JAGEQL010000001.1, on the reverse strand, counting down.
CGCTTCCGAGAATTCCACCCGGCTGGTAAATAAAGGATCGTTCAGATACTGCGGCTCGCTTAAAGAACGCACCTGAAGCTCTGCCGTCTGGCGTAACCCGTCATTCGCATCGCCATGATCCTCGATCAAGACGCCGCAGGTATGCGTATTGCCGACATCCAGAATCAGATCGACCGGGATTGCGGGCGTGCTTAACGTATGTGTCACAAACTTTACTTCCGGCACCGTAAGCTGTTCGCCTAACAGCGTCAGTAAATTCAACCAGTGCGCCTGATACTCAAAGCTACGCAGCGCTTGTTGTATGGCCTGTTCCGAACGGTTTTCCACCTGTGAGGCATACTGAAGAAACGACTCGCGCAGCCAGCCGTCAATCCATGTCTGGTCAAGAAAATCGGCAACTTCTTCATCGCGCCAGGCGAGCGCAAAACGTGTGCCATTGAGCAGATCGTTTTCGCAAGGCGCCAACGCCGCAGGCATATTTTTTGCCAGCTGACTGTCGAAGGCGAGGGTGATGCGGTGTGTGTTTCCGGCGCTATCTGGCTCGCTGAGTTTACGTACCTGAATGCGCGCCCAGTTATCCGGCCCGTCAATAAAGGTACGCGGCGGATTAAAACGCAGGAACGGCAGGGGGAGCCAGATTCCGTCGAGTACATCCAGAGAATAGTGCAGCGTCTGAGTGCTTTCCGGTTTCACGACTTCGGGTTGGCCGCCAGCACGTCCTGGCAACGTGTAGCGCCCGCTGGTCAGATCAAAATCGAGGCGCAGTAGCGGACCGTTTGCCGTTTTGCGCACAAAACGTCCGTAGTGGGCCGACTCTTGCGGCGTTAAGCCAAAATCAAGAAACTGGACGCCGCTGTTTGCAATGAGCGTGACGCTCTGTTTGTAATCACACAGATTGACCAACATAAAATCAGGCACCTATCTTTTTAAACGTCAACGGAATTGCCGCGTGGTCGCCATAACGGGCGGTACAGGTTGCGACGTCATTGACGCCTGCTTTACAGGTAATTTCCGGCATCGGATAACGTGAACCGTCGGTGCAGCGCGCATTGCCGCGACTTTTAATCATCAGCTCGCCCGTTTGATGCAGACCAGAGAAAATTTCCGCCCGACAAACCACGTTATCGCCATGTACTACGCGCGCGATACCTTTGTTATTTTGGATCTGATAACGCAGAGAGGGCGGCTTGCCGGTAATCGGATCTTTGACATCCACGCTGACCCGCCAGCTACCGTTTAAAAAGCGCGTGGTTCCAAGCTTCATCTGCGTACTGTCCATCACCAGCGCGTCTTTGGGGATAGCGGCAATAATAACAGGCGCTTCCGGCAACGGCGCCGCTTTGGGGGCGGGCGTCACCTCAGCGCGATGCAGCGGCAAATGCGCGGTGAGTTCAGGCAATGGGGTAACGTCAGTTTTCGCGGTAGCGACAGGCGCGGCGCGAACAGGAGAGGACCCGTCAACGGATGAAGATGGCCAGAAAAAAGGCGTGGCGACGGCGGCGATAACCACGGCAGCGACAGGTAAGCTCCACAGCGGTAGGTGGCGAGCTCTTTTCGCCTCAGCAACCGGGATGGGTGTGGCTGGCTTCGGCTCGCTAACGATAACGGGCGGCGCAACAGGTTCCTCCGGCATTTTCGGCGGCTCGATGACAGACGTTAACAAAGGTTCATCCGCCTGACTAAACGCCGCCTCTACCAGCGGCTTTTCTTCGGGCTCCGGCTCCGGCTCGACCAGAGGGATGTCGGGGATTGCCTCGGTTACCCGCAGGCAGTCCAGCACATCATCGCGTGTATTTTCGTTAAGATTAACGAATCCCCAGAAGGTGATAACCGGTTTGCCGTTAACCAGGAAAACATGATTTTCGCCGGGAAATTGCGTCGCTTTCTCAAGTAGCGAACCAAATAGCTGAAGCGCTGTTTTACCGGATTGCAGACTTTTTCGACTGAGTGCAGCCGCGCTTTCAAAAGTGCTGGCTAAATAACGTAAAGCCCGAGAACGTGTCTCTTCGTCAGCCGCTTTCCACGCTATCGCCTGACCTTCAATCGGCGAATACCAGTCAACCCGATCGCCATTATCGTTAAGTTGCGGAATCGCCAGACAGTCAACCATCGCCTGCTGTTTACGCAGACGAAGCGTTTCGCGAATTTGCAATGCTGATTCAAATACGGCCTGACCGCCGCCGCCCACGGCCTGATAATCATCCAGATTGCCGCTGCGCAAGAGAGATTTTGCCACGTTGTTATCCCTTAGACTTCTTCACGCGTCTACTTTACGGGGTCTATACGCAAGCAAACGGCGGAAGAAAGGCAAAAAGGCGCGAATTCTCGGTCTATTAAGCCCCGTGTTTCCACTTGACGTAAGTTAAATCAGGGTGGCGGCGGCGAATTACCGCATCGGGCGACAATAACGCGTATAATAGGCGAATCATGCTGTTACAGAATAAAGAGTAGGAGAGCTTATGTCGCACCTGGAGGAAGTGAGCGCCCGCGTGGATGCCGCTATCGCGGAGAGCGTAATTGCCCATATGAATGAATTGCTGATTGCCTTGAGCGATGACGCTGAATTACGTCGCGAAGATCGTTATGTGCAGCAGCAGCGTTTGCGCACGGCTATCGCGCATCACGGCAGGCAATATCAAGAAGATCGGGACGCGCGCCGCGAACAGCTCACCAAAGGCGGCACGATCCTGTAACCCATTAAAACTGGCGCTTCGCAATCAGCCATGCGCCAATGACCAGCAACAGCGCGCCAAACGCCGGCCCGACCATTGCGCGTAACGTGACGCCGTGGCTACGCGCGATATCCAGCGCCAGTCCGCCGATTAACTGGCTGGCGACCAGTACCGCGATAGTCGTCGCGGCGCCAACGTTCTGATACCCGCTAATGCTGGCAAATACAAAAAATGACCCCAGCAGACCGGGGATCAATGTCCACCAGCGAACGCTGGCGACCAGCTCGCCGAAACCCGCAGCGCCTTGCTTAAACCACAATATCGTCACAAATAAAACGATCCCTACCAGCGAGTTCAACAGCATAGCGATCAGAATCGTCGATGATGTCTGCGTAATACGCACCATAATACTGTTTTGTACCACCAGCCCGACGCCGGCGGCGATCAAAAAGATAAGCGTCAGCGACTGGTTCATCAGCAGGCGTCCGGCGCGGCGTGTTCATCAAGCTGGAGCTGCATAAACGTAAGATCTAACCAACGGCCAAATTTTACGCCGACCTGCGGCATTTGCGCGGTAACGGTAAATCCCAGCGAATGATGCAGGCGTATTGAGGCGGCATTCTGTGACTCAATACCGGCCACCATCACATGCTTGCCGCAGCGTCGGGCTTCGTCGATCAGTCTGCTGAGCAGTTTTCGCCCCAGTCCTTTCCCCTGGTGCGCCGGATGAACATAAACCGAGTGCTCGACGGTATAGCGAAAACCGTCGAAACTGCGCCAGTCGCCAAATGATGCATAGCCAGTCACCACGCCATTTTCTTCGCTTACTAGCACCGGATAGCCCAGCAATTGACGGGCCTCATACCAGGCAAGGCGGTTATCCGTATCGACCGTCCGATCGTTCCAGATGGCCGCAGTATGTAATACCGCATGGTTATAGATTTCGGTAATCGCGGCGCAGTCTGCTTTATCGGCAAAGCGAATCGTCATAGGGAACCCCAGGGAATGTTTACGATAGTGTTAGAAATACTATTGAAGGCGGCATAAATCAACGAATTAGCGCAAGAATGCATGTTTAGCGAGGAGGGGGGAAAGTCGTTCATAAAAGCGCACAGCCTGATATCTGAGAGTGTTTAACTCCCTCAGATAGCGAATGTTCGACTATTATTGATGGATTATGCCAGGCATGAGGAGAATAGAATGAAGCAACAGACCAACCGAAATCGTCGTTGGGTTTTGGCCTCGCGTCCCCACGGCGCGCCGCAGATGGATAACTTCCGCCTCGAAGAAGATGACGTCGCGACGCCCGGTGAAGGGCAGGTGCTATTGCGTACCGTTTTTTTATCACTCGACCCTTATATGCGTGGCCGCATGAGCGATGAACCCTCTTATGCGCCGCCTGTTGAACCTGGCTGCGTTATGGTTGGCGGTACGGTCAGTCGCGTTGTCGCGTCAAACCATCCTGATTACCGACCAGACGAATGGGTGTTGAGTTACAATGGTTGGCAGGATTATGACATTTCAGATGGCGAAGGGTTGGTAAAGCTGGGTGATAATCCGCAACATCCTTCCTGGTCGCTGGGTATTTTAGGAATGCCGGGATTTACCGCCTATATGGGGTTACTGGATATCGGCCAGCCGAAAGAGGGCGAAACGCTGGTTGTCGCCGCCGCCACTGGCCCCGTAGGCGCAACGGTTGGGCAAATTGGCAAGCTGAAGGGCTGCCGGGTCGTGGGTATTGCTGGCGGCGCGGAAAAATGCCGTCATGCGACAGACGTTTTGGGATTTGATCTGTGCCTTGATCATCACGCTGATAATTTCCCACAACAGCTTGCGCGGGCCTGCCCGCAGGGTATCGATATCTATTATGAGAATGTCGGTGGTAAAGTCTTTGACGCCGTCTTACCGCTACTGAATACGTCGGCGCGGATTCCGCTCTGCGGTCTGGTCAGCGGCTACAATGCGACAGCGTTGCCGGACGGTCCAGACAGACTGCCTCTGCTGATGGCGACATTACTTAAAAAGCGTATTCGTCTGCAAGGTTTTATCATCAACCAGGACTATGGTCACCGGATACATGAGTTTCAGCAAGAAATGGGGCGTTGGATCAAAGAAGGGAAAATACATTACCGGGAGCAGATTACTGATGGGTTGGAAAATGCGCCAGAAGCGTTTATGGGGCTGCTGGCGGGGAAGAACTTTGGCAAAGTCGTGATACGTTTAGCGGACGATGCGTAAAGAAAAAATGGCGGCATTATGTCGCCATAAAAATGTGCAAATTTTAAAATTCCGGCTTTACTTATATTCATCATTCAGATCGCGGTGGGGCAGCTTATCTCCCTCAGCGGCCTGAACCGGTCAAAAATCTCGATACATGAAGGAATGACGGAGATAAAACGGTTGCCATAAAGAAACCTGTATTGTTGTAAAAGATGAGAATATCACGCAAGTAAATTATCACTTTTATTTATTTGGCCGTTCAGGCCTGGATTATCTTTTTTACAATTAAGTTCCGAAACTTCTTCGGGACTCGATTGCGATGTTGTTCTGCCAAGAGGTGAAGGAAGGAAAATGCCGGGTACGGAAAAAACACAACATATAAGCCTGACCACACAGGTTGAAAATCGGTTAAAGCATCAATTGTCTATTGGCGCATTAAAACCAGGCGCAAGGCTTATCACTAAAAATATCGCTCAAGAGTTAGGCGTCAGTATTACGCCGGTGCGTGAGGCTCTGTTAAGGCTGGTCTCTTCCAGTGCTTTGGCGGTGGCGCCAGCACAGGCGTTTATGGTGCCGGAGATCTCGCTGGAAAGTTTGCTGGAAATTAATACGATTCGTACTGCCCTGGAGGAGATGGCGGTGGTCGCCGCTGCGGGTAAGATTACTCCGGATCGCGAGCAGACGCTGAATGCGCTATTAGATGAATTTCAACAGGCGCTGGAAAGTGGCGTTATGGAGAAAATTCTTTTGGCCAACCGCGCATTCCGCTTTGAGATCTACCACTACGCGGATATGCCAACGCTGTATGCCATGATCGAGCAATTATGGGTACGCCTGGGGCCAAGCCTGCATTTTTTATATGATAATTTTAAACTTGATGATTATCAAAACGGCGTTAATCTGTACAGAAAATTGCTTAATGCGTTAGTGACTGGTGATAAAGAAGCCAGTCGCCATTGCCTACAGAACGTTTTGCAACAAAACGTAGCGACGATTAAAAATCAGTACTTCATGTAACTATGACTTATCAATAGCGGGGATTCCCCGCTATTGCCGGATATTTGCCGGATATTTATTCAAATTGCCATGCCAGATTAATCCCCACGCCATAGTTACGCCCTGGCGCTGGCTCATAATATCGGCCATTAGATTCATTAACGATCACTGAACCGATATATTCTTTATCAAATAGATTATCTACCCGCCCAAAAATATCGACGGTAAGCTGACTGTAATTAAATTTATACCCTGTATTTAGTCCAACAACGGTATACGAAGGCGCTTTGGCGGTATTTTCATCATTGGCCATGATATCGCCCATATAGCGAACGTCTGTTCCGGCGTACCACCCCTCATCCGGGATAAAACCTAATGAGGCGAATCCCATATTACGTGCGATGCCGGGCATCCGGTTTCCATCACAGTTTTGCCCCTGACAAACGTTACTGCGATAGGTCGCATCCAGCCAGGTCCATGATGCTTTCACCCGCCAGTCGCCGGCGAAGCGCTGGTCCAACGAGAGTTCTGCGCCCTGGCGGCGTGTTTTGCCAGCGTTTTTGTAGGTAGTGCGTCCTCCCATACTGCTGGCGACGACAATTTCATCATCGGTATCGGTTTGAAATAACGCGGCGGTCAACAAGCCATTGCCAATCCGCGTTTTACTGCCGACTTCCACCGTATCATTGGTCGACGGTTTGAGGTCAAAGTTGAACCCACTTTGGCCGTCAGCGCGATAAGAAAGCTCATTGATTGTGGGAGTTTCAAATCCGCGACCGGCAGCAAGATAGAGATTCCAGGCGTCAGTTAACGCATATTTTAGCGATCCGGCGGGTAGCCAGTGGTGATAGCTGGCGTCGCCGCTGTCATCGCCATTGCCGGGCGCGATATAGTGATCGTTAGAATCGAACCACACGGAACTGTAGCGCACGCCAGCATCCAGCGAGAGTTTTTGCGTAAGCTGCCACTGGGTTTGCAGATAAGGATCGACATTCCACATCAGGTTACGCTCATCCCGGCGTAAATCGCCTTTATGCCCAAACTCAGGGGTGCCGTTGTTGAGGCGGAAGTTATTGTAACCCTTGCGGTTTTCGCTCATGTTTTCATAATTTAATCCGCCAGTGAAGGTGACCGGCACACCTAATTCTCCCCGGTGAGTCCAGCGGGAATCAATGCCCTGATAGTGGCGTTGCAGTGTAATTACGCCGCCAGCCTGGGCTGGTTTTAGCTGTGCCACCAGGGGAATAGACTGGTATTGCGTGGTTTCCCGCTCTCCGGCGTAGGCCATCACGCTGATATCATCCTGCGCGCTGAGCTGACGTTCATAACGCAATCCTGCCTGAGTTTGTTTGATGGTTTTACGCGTATTGTACTGTTCAGCGCGCGGCGCCTGTTGCGGATCGGCTTTCCATTCAGATTCGGTAAGTCCGCCGGGATCGTCCGCCTTAATGTCCACACTATTAAAAATCAGCGAGAGTTTACTGGCCTCGTCAAGGCGCACGCCCAGTTTGGCATTAGCCAGATTTTTTCGCGCGCCGCTGTGATCGCGGTAGCCGTGGGTGGTGAAACGGGTAGTCGATACCGTGTAATCCACGTCGCCTGGCTGTGTGCCGTCACCCATCGCGCCCGTGGCTTTTAGCGCATAGCGCCAGCTTCCATAACTGCCGTAGTAGCTGCTGGCCTCAAGGGTAGGCGGCTGTCTGCCGGTTTCGGTGGTGACATTTATCACGCCGCCGGAAGCATTGCCGTATAGCGCTGAGAAAGGGCCGCGTAACACTTCAACGTCTTGTATGCTGTTAATATCAATATTCGAAATCTGGCCTTGCCCATCCGGCATGGTGGCGGGAATGCCATCAACATACAGACGAATGCCGCGCACGCCAAAGGCGGAACGCGAGCCAAATCCGCGGATAGAGATTTGCAGATCCTGCGCGTAGTTCTGCCGGTTCTGCACCTGCAATCCCGGGACGCTGGTTAAAGACTCAGATAAATTGACGCGCGGCGTCGCCAGACGCATGTCTTCTCCCTCAATGACGCTAACGGCGGCAGGTGTATCCAGTTCGGATACGGTTTGCGGCGTTGCGGTGACTATCATGGTTTGTTCATTGGGCACGCTGGCGGCCTGAAGGGCCGGGGAGAAGGTCAGAGGCAATAAGAGGGCGGGATAAAGTCGCTGTCTAACGGAAATAATTTTCATGAAAATGCCGGATAAATGTAAGCGTATCAACGGAAAACGTGACATTAAGGGTAGTCAATATGTAAAGTTTTGAAATTTTAATCGCACATTAAGTTAAGAAAATGTGCGGTATTTAAGAGCCATGACATTCGCAGGCGAGGAAAAGCTCCACTTTCTGATAAATAATGATTATTATTCTCAACTTATAATAAGTGCGGAACGAAGATCCCGCGCAGCGAAGTAGTGTGAAGCAGCTATACACGTTTTTATCAAAGGGAGTCGTCATGCACTTACGTCATCTTTTTTCGCCGCGCCTGCGTGGTTCTTTATTGTTAGGTTCGCTCCTCGTCGCATCCTCATTTAGCACGCTGGCGGCGGAAGACATGCTGCGTAAAGCGGTAGGCAAAGGCGCTTATGAGATGGCCTGGAGTCAGCAAGAAAACGCGCTCTGGCTGGCTACATCGCAAAGCCGTAAACTGGATAAAGGCGGCGTAGTTTATCGTCTCGACCCGGTGACGCTGGAAATCACGCAAGCGATTCATAACGATCTCAAGCCGTTCGGCGCCACCATCAATGCCGCGACCCAAACGCTGTGGTTTGGCAATACCATTAACAGCGCTGTTACCGCGATTGATGCCAAAACGGGTGATGTAAAAGGTCGTCTGGTACTTGATGCGCGCAAACGTACTGAAGAGGTTCGTCCGTTACAGCCCCGTGAGCTGGTTGCCGATGCGGCGACCAACACGATCTACATTAGCGGTGTTGGTAAAGAGAGTGCTATTTGGGTAGTGGATGGCGAAACCATCAAACTGAAAACGACGATCGAAAATACCGGCAAAATGAGTACGGGTCTGGCGCTCGACAGTAAAGCGCAACGCCTGTACACCACCAATGCGGATGGTGAATTTATCACCATCGATACCGCCAGCAATAAAATTCTCAGTCGTAAGAAGTTGCTGGATGACGGTAAAGAACACTTCTTTATTAACCTGAGTCTCGATACCGCAGGTCATCGCGCGTTTATCACCGACTCGAAGGCGACTGAGGTTCTGGTTGTCGATACCCGTAATGGCAATATTCTTGCCAAAATCGCGGCGCCTGCTTCTTTGGCCGTCCTGTTTAACCCGACACGTAACGAGGCGTATGTGACGCATCGTCAGGCAGGGCAGGTCAGCGTGATCGATGCGAAGACCTATAACGTTGTTAAAACGTTCGATACGCCGACGTACCCGAATAGCCTGGCGCTATCGGCAGACGGTAAAACGCTCTACGTCAGCGTGAAGCAGAAATCGACACGTGAACAGGAAGCGACGCAGCCGGATGATGTTATTCGCATTGCTCTGTAAATAGGGTATGGAGGGGGAAACCCCTCCAGTCATCTCTTTAAACGCACCGATACGCCTCGTTACACCCCGCCGATAGCCTGATGATTCTGTGAGAATTACACTGCCTTTTTGCTGTAGTTAACTCATTATATTCACGAGGAAAATATGAAAAAGTTATTTATATGCTCAGGTTTGGGCATGATGTTTTTTATGCTTGCGGGTTGCACAACCAACTATGTAATGACGACGAAGAATGGGCAAACGATCGTAACTCAGGGTAAGCCGCAGTTAGATAAAGAGACGGGGATGACCAGTTATACCGATCAGGAAGGCAACCAGCGGGAAATTAACAGCAATGATGTGGCGCAGTTGATTAAGGCTGACTAAGCATTGGGCGCGATGCGGTGTTGGCGGCAACGCGCATTAAACCCGGCAGGCCTGGGGCTGCCGGGGAAGGGGAATGTTATGTCGCTGCTTCTTCTTTCAATACGACATTCTCTGTCGAATCCGCCGTTACTGGCGCAGTTCGATGGATCTCCGCCACGCGACGTCGCACGCCAAACCAGCCGGCAACCAGCAGAATGGCGATCAGCGGCAACGAGGCGATAGTGTAAGTTCCATTCGGGTAGTCAAACGCCATGAGTACCAGCACGCTTAGTAAAAACAGCAGCGTTAGCCAGGAGGTAAAAGGCGCGCCGGGCAGTTTAAAACTGACGTCTGCGGCTTTGCCTTCTTTTATCGCCTGGCGTAAACGCATCTGGCACACCATGATAAACGCCCACGACGCGATAATGCCGAGCGAGGCAAAATTAAGAACGATCTCAAACACGCGGGAGGGGACCAGGTAATTCAGGAACACGCCGACCACGTAAACTACCAGAGTCGCCAGAATACCCGCATAGGGCACATGCTGACGGCTCATTTTCGCCATGAATTTCGGCGCGGAACCCCCCATCGACATTGAACGTAAAATTCTCCCCGTACAGTAAAGCCCGGAGTTCAGGCTGGAAAGCGCGGCGGTTAACACCACGATATTCATAATACTGCCGATATAAGGCACGCCAAGTTTAGAAAAGAAGGTGACAAACGGACTTTGCCCCGCCTGGTAGGCGTTCCACGGCAGCAGCAAAACCAGCAATACGACCGATCCTACATAGAAAAGACCAATACGCCAGATCACGCTATTGATGGCTTTTGGTACCATCGTCTGTGGATCTTTGCACTCCCCAGCGGCGGTACCGACCAGTTCAATCGACGCAAAAGCGAACACCACGCCCTGAATCAGTACCAGCGCGGGCAACAGGCCGTGCGGGAAAAAGCCGCCATTATCTGTAATCAGGTGAAAACCGGTGGCATTACCCTCAAGCGGTTGACCGGTACCGAGAAAAATCGTGCCTACCACCAGGAAGATAACAATGGCGAGTACTTTTATCAGCGCGAACCAGAACTCCATTTCGGCAAACCATTTTACGCCGATCATGTTCATGGTACCGACAATGGTTAACGCACCGAGCGCGAACACCCATTGCGGAACGTCGCCAAATGCGCCCCAGTAGTGCATATATAACGCCACTGCGGTGATATCGACGATCCCGGTCATCGCCCAGTTAATAAAGTACATCCAGCCTGCGACGTAGGCCGCTTTTTCACCCAAAAATTCACGGGCGTAGGAGACGAAACTCCCGCTGGAAGGGCGATGCAATACCAGTTCGCCCAGCGCGCGTAAAATGAAAAAAGAAAAAATGCCGCATATCAGATAGACCAGCGCCAGTGCCGGTCCGGCCATTTGCAATCGGGCGCCTGCACCTAAAAATAAACCGGTGCCAATCGCGCCGCCGATAGCAATCATCTGAACCTGACGATTCCCCATCGCTTTGTGATACCCCTCTTCATGGGCGTTCAGCCAGCGTCGTTTCGCCGCATGTTGTTCTGCGGCGTGCGTAGTCTGTGTTTTCATTACGTTACCTGTTATAGCCTGTCCTGACAGAAAAATTCCTTATGCCGCGACGGGCGCTCACCAATCGATTGCCTGCAATGGCGAATGCCGCTTTTCCCTGATTCTGTGACAGGGATAAAACCGCCGGCGGAGCATCCTACCTGCAATTGTTAAATGACGCAAAACATACGGAAAGAACAAAATGAGAATGTCGAGTTTATTTGTGTGGTCAGATGTGGTGCGGTGTGGTCACGATTCAGCCAGATAAGACGCCAGCACAAATCCGCAGTGCTTGCGTTGCGCAATAATTAACCAGCGCTAATCACTTGTGGGATTTATGGTCATAGATATAACCTCGAACGGTAAACTACCTGACGATATTGCAGCAGCATAAGATAAGGCCGTTGCGCCTGTTATTCTCATTTTCTCCTGAAAATATATGCCTTTGAGCAATTTTGTTGATTGACATATCGTCATAATGAGAGAGGAGTAGGACATATAAAGCTATTGAGCAAAATTTGAAGGAGCAGGATATGCCACATACATCAGTTTCTACCTATGCCAGAGCTTTATCAGGAAATAAGCTACCTCATGTTGCTGCAGGAGATTATGAAAATAAATTATCAACAAAAATCATGAAAGGCATCTTGTGGGTGCTTACCGCAGGACTGGCCTACGGATTTACAAGAGTAATTGAACATTGTTGCAATGTTACGCCTAAAGTTGAGGAGTTCTGTGCCAATGCAGGGACTATCCATAATCACCTTGCAGATGCTGTACGTGATGAACAATTTATTATAGATGTCGAGCTTTCTGATGGTCGGATGTTAACATTCGAACAACTCTCGCTGATGGCTGGACGTGAGCCAATCGTCAGGATATCGGATGGCGAACATACCGTTGAGGTTAAGGGGTCCTTTGAAGATATTTGTATGAGACTGGAAGAGGGCTTTTTTGAAGCGCCAGCGTACTATCATTATGATATTGATGAAAAATATAAAACCGTCAGAGAGCGAATAGCAGAATATAATGCCTTACCTCAGGCATTAGGCGCCATTCCGAGTTTAGAACATTATATCGCTCGGGCCAGCGACATGCAGGAGGCGAAAGTGCAATGGGCGGCCGACATAAAAGATCGTTACCATAACTATTTGGACAAGTATTAAAAAGCGTTTATGTTTAGCCAGTTTTGTTAGAAATCAGATTCGCTGAGCTGGCGTTAAAAATTTTAACACGCCGCTATTTTGGCGGCGTGCCGCAAAGAGATTCTCAGAACCGATTTCCGTTTGTAGGCCAAAATCCCACGTACCTCCGGCGCTGTAGCCGGCCTGTCTTATTTTTTTCAAAAGTATCCAACGCTATTCCACGGATAGGGTATCCTGTTGCGCAGCGATATCCGCCTCAGCCTGTGTGCCGAACGCAAGCATTAATGTTAATGGAAGCCTCAGATGACCTCTTTTTTACATGCTTATTTTACGCGATTACATTGTCAGCCGTTGGGGGTTCCTACGGTTGAAGCGCTCAGGACGCTTCACTTAGCGCACAACTGCGCGATTCCTTTTGAAAATCTGGATGTGCTACTGCCTCGTGAAATACAGCTCGATGAGACGGCATTAGAGGAGAAACTGCTTTATGCCCGACGCGGTGGATACTGTTTTGAACTGAATGGCCTGTTTGAACGTGCGTTACGCGACATCGGTTTTAACGTCCGAAGCTTATTGGGGCGGGTCATTCTGTCTCATCCCGCCAGTTTACCGCCGCGCACGCACCGTTTGCTGCTGGTTGATGTTGAGGACGAGCAGTGGATCGCGGACGTGGGGTTTGGCGGCCAAACGCTAACCGCGCCGCTTCGTCTGCAGGCTGAAATTGCTCAGCAAACGCCGCATGGCGAATACCGCCTGATGCAGGAGGGGAGCACATGGATTTTACAATTCCGCCACCATGAGCACTGGCAGTCGATGTACTGTTTTGATCTGGGGGTGCAGCAGCAGAGCGATCATGTGATGGGCAATTTCTGGTCGGCTCACTGGCCGCAATCCCATTTTCGTCATCATTTGTTGATGTGCCGCCATTTGCCTGATGGCGGCAAGCTGACATTAACGAATTTCCACTTCACGCGTTACCACCAGGGACATGCCGTTGAACAGGTCAATATACCGGATGTACCGTCGTTGTATCAGTTACTTCAGCAGCAGTTTGGTCTCGGCGTAAATGATGTAAAGCACGGTTTTACCGAGGCGGAGCTGGCCGCGGTAATGGCTGCATTTGATACCCATCCGGAGGCGGGAAAATAGTTTTTTGCCGCGAGGATTTGCGGGCCTGACAAAGATTAAAAAGTAATGGCCCATTCGGCATGAAACAGAATGACCGCCTGGCCGGAGATGGTGACGTTTTCCGGCTCGTTATCGCGAATGGTGACGGTAACATCAACAGTACCCTCTTTGCCTAAAGCGCGCCCCTGATGGCCTTGAATCTGCAGCGTTTTACCGTCATGCGCCATCAGGCCATGATGGACGAGCCATGCCCCCATCGGGCCATTGGCGTTTCCCGTTACCGGATCTTCCACAATCCCTATCGCCGGGGAAAACATTCGCCCATCGGTTTCGTTTTCTCCCGGACGAATCTGGAAAGGAAAAAAGCCGTTACAGCCAATTTGCTGGCTGATTGCCGTCAGGGCTGCCAGATTCGGAGAAAGGGCATCAATATCAACGTCTGGTTTGAGCAGGATCATCACTTTTGCATGTCCTGTTGAAGCCACCTGAATAGGCGCTCCCGGCACGATATCATCTTCAGTCAGGTTTAGTGCGGTGATGATGGCAGCCCGAATCTCTCCGACTAGCGGTGGTTCAAAAGAGGGCTGACCTTGTTCCAGCGTGATGCGATAGTCGTTGTGTTCGGCATGAATTTCAACGCGATGACGGCCCGCTAACGAGGTTTGCCAGACGGTGGTGTTTCCCAACCCCAGTACCGTTGCCCGAACATAATGCGCGGCCACGGTGGCATGACCACAGATGGGGACTTCTACTGTCGGTGTAAAGTAGCGTATGTGCACATCACTCTCTTCGCTTTTTAGCAAAAAGGCGGTTTCCGAGTGACGAAGTTCACGGGCAATCAGCTGCATCTGCGCGTCGCTTAGCGTATCCGCATGTAAGACAACGCCAGCAGAGTTGCCGCGAAAGGGTTCGCTGGTGAAGGCGTCAACATGGTAAATCTGCGGTTTCATTGATGTTCTCCTTTGGCTGAAGAATCATCATAGCCTGTGCGTTGCCGAATGACGACGCCCAGGCGTTTTTCTTTGCCCGGTAAGCGTACCCCCGGGCAAAGAGAATTAGCGGCGGGTACGAACAATCTGGTAGCGACGGGTGAAATACTCAAACGGCGCGCTCCAGACATGAACCAGGCGGGTAAACGGGAAGAGCAGGAAAATAGTCATTCCCAGCACCAGATGAACGCGGAAAACAAACGCCACACCGCTCAGCATTTCCGAAGACCCGCCGCGGAAGGTGACAATACTTTGCGCCCAGCCCACCAACTTCATCATTTCGCTGCCATCCGGATATTGCGCCGAAAACGGAATGGTGCTCAGGCCAAGCAGGCACTGAATCAGCAAAATGCTCATGATGATAATATCTGGTGTAGTGGATGTCGCCCGCACACGCTGATTGGTCAGACGACGCCACAGTAATCCCGCGCCGCCGATCAACGTTAATACGCCGCACACGCCGCCGAGGATCATCGCCATCTGCTGTTTTACCGCAATCGGCAGGAACCAGGCATACATCCAGTGTGGCGTCAGCATCCCAAACAGATGGCCAAAAAAGATCCCCAGAATGCCAATATGGAACAGATTCGACCATATCACCATCCCACGCTTATCCAGCATCTGGCTGGACGACGCGCGCCAGGTATATTGTCCGTAGTCATAGCGCAGCCAACTGCCGAGGAAGAATACCGTGGCGCAAATATAGGGGTAGATGTCGTAAAAAAAGACGTTCAGGTACTGTATCATTTCGGGCCTCCCGCGCTGACGTCGACGTACTGCGGCGCCGCGTCCTGGCTAAAGCGTCGTTGATAATGGTGTAACGGTGAACTGTCACAGGTCGTGGCGTTATCTTCGATAAACTTCACCTGCTCTTCTTCCCAGACGGCGTCCAGTGCCTGACGGGTATCATCCCGCGATTCCTGAACAATCTGCTTGGTGACACTGTCACTTGTAAGCGTACTGCCCGCCAGCGTCAGCAGGGCGTCAAACAGTTGATACCACGGCGCTCCTCGCTGTTTCAGACGACCGCCCAGCAGCGCCAGAATAGGGGCAATATTCTGTAATCCCTCGCGCGCTTCCGCTTCCGGCAACACGCTTAAGTACTCCAGATAGAGCGGCAGGTGATCCGGTAGTTCGCGGCAGTTGAGCTGCAGGCCCACGGTTTCATACTGGCTTAACAAATCGACCATCGCCTGGCCGCGATCGCGGGACTCCGCATGAACATGCTCGAATAACAGCAATGAAGTGGCGCGCCCGCGGTCAAACACTTCGCACCATTCTGCTTGTTTATCCAGTAACGGCGCATAAAGCAGCTCGCGAGTGAAGTCGGTCAGCATTGGCGCATCGTGTTGGATAAGGGCAAGCGCTTCATCCCGACATTCCCACAACTCGTCGTCCGGATATTCCATCAACAGGCCAATCGCTTTGAGGATTTGCATTATTCCCCCTCCGCTTTATCACGCACTTCGGTGATATTGATGGCATCAATACGGCTACTGTTGAACAGGTTGAATTTAGTATCCGAGCCGTGACAACCGTCGCCAAAAGTAAAGCCGCAGCCGTTGCGCTCCGGAAAGGCGTCGCGCGCCATTTCCCGGTGGCTGGTGGGAATGACAAAACGATCTTCATAATTGGCAATCGCCAGGTAGCGATACATCTCTTCAACCTGTTGTACGCTCAGACCCACTTCGTCAATCGCGCGGGTATCCGTCACGCCTTCAACCGTCTGCGAGCGCATGTAGTGGCGCATCGCCATCATCCGCTTTAGCGCCCGAATGACCGGGCCGGTATCGCCCGCGCTGAGCATATTGGCCAGGTACTGGACCGGAATACGCAGCGTTTCCACCGCCGGCAGAATATTGCCATTGTGCGGCAACCCGCCCGCGTCAGCGTATGACTGTATGGGCGACAGCGGCGGTACGTACCAGACCATCGGCAGGGTACGGTATTCCGGGTGCAGCGGAAGCGCCAGCTTCCAGTCCATCGCCATTTTGTACACCGGCGACCGTTGGGCGGCGTCGATGACGTTTTGCGGGATGCCCTGTTTAAGCGCCTCTTCGATGACCGCCGGATCGTGCGGATCGAGAAACACATCGCACTGACGTTCATACAAATCTGTCTCGTGTTCGGTACTGGCCGCTTCTTCAATCCTGTCGGCGTCGTAGAGCAGAACGCCAAGATAACGGATGCGCCCGACGCAGGTTTCCGAACAAACGGTCGGCTGGCCGGATTCAATACGCGGATAGCAAAATATGCATTTCTCAGACTTGCCGCTCTTCCAGTTAAAGTAGATTTTTTTGTACGGACAGCCGCTGATACACAAACGCCAGCCCCGGCATTTATCCTGGTCGATTAGCACGATGCCGTCTTCTTCACGCTTATAAATAGCGCCACTTGGGCAGGTGGCGACACAACTGGGGTTCAGGCAGTGTTCGCACAGGCGCGGCAGGTACATCATGAAGGTGTTTTCGAACTGACCGTACATCTCCTTTTGTATGTTGTCGAAGTTACGGTCGCGGGCGCGTTTTTCAAACTCGCCGCCGAGCAGCTCTTCCCAGTTTGGCCCCCAGATCACCTTGTCCATCCGTTTTCCGTCAATCAGTGAACGAGGACGGGCGGTGGGCTGATGCTTACTCTCCGGCGCATGATGTAAATGCTGATAATCGAAGGTAAAGGGTTCATAGTAATCATCGATTTGCGGAATCACCGGGTTGGCGAAAATTTTACTAATTACCCCCATTTTGCCGCCCAGACGGGGCCTTATCTTGCCATTAACATCACGAACCCAACCGCCTTGCCACTCCTGCTGGTCTTCCCAGTTTTTGGGATAGCCGATGCCCGGTTTAGTTTCGACGTTATTGAACCATGCGTATTCCATCCCTTCACGTCCGGTCCAGACGTTTTTACAGGTGACGGAGCAGGTGTGACAGCCAATACATTTATCGAGATTCAGTACCATCCCAACCTGTGAGCGTATTTTCATTTTTTCGCCTCCTGTACCTGATCCCGGCCCTCATCATCCAGCCAGTTAATGTTTTTCATCTTCCTGATCATGATGAATTCATCGCGATTCGAACCCACGGTTCCGTAATAGTTGAAGCCGTAAGCCAGTTGCGCATAGCCGCCGATCATATGCGTCGGTTTTGGACAGACCCGGGTCACGGAGTTATGGATCCCGCCGCGCATCCCGGTCACTTCCGAGCCCGGAATGTTCATAATTCGCTCCTGGGCGTGGTACATCATGGTCATACCCGGCGGAACACGCTGGCTGACCACCGCACGAGCGGTAAGGGCGCCATTAGCGTTGAAGGCTTCAATCCAGTCGTTATCTTCAATACCCAATTCACGGGCATCGGCTTCGCTAATCCAGACAATCGGCCCGCCGCGCGACAAGGTCAGCATCAGCAGGTTTTCGCTGTAGGTGGAGTGAATTCCCCATTTCTGGTGCGGTGTCAGGAAGTTAAGCGCTTTTTCCGGGAAACCGTTGGGCGGAATTTCTCGCATTTCGCTGACGCTGCGGGTATCAATCGGCGGACGATATGCCACCAGGCTTTCGCCAAAAGCGCGCATCCACGCATGATCCTGATAGAGTTGTTGCCGCCCCGACAACGTGCGCCACGGGATCAGTTCATGTACATTGGTATATCCGGCGTTATAAGAGACATGCTCGCTTTCCAGTCCTGACCAGGTCGGGCTGGAGATAATTTTGCGCGGTTGCGCCTGGATATCACGAAAGCGAATTTTCTCATCTTCTTTATTGATGGCCAGATGGGTGTGCTCGCGCCCGGTCATCTCGCCCAGCGCCTGCCAGGCTTTCACCGCCACCTGACCGTTGGTTTCCGGCGCTAAGGCAAGAATCACTTCCGAAGCATCCAGCGCGGTGTCGATCCGCGGACGTCCTTTCGCCGGACCATCGTGTTTGGTGTAATTGAGCTTACCGAGGAAATCGACTTCATCTTGCGTATTCCAGGCAATCCCCTTACCGCCGTTGCCTAATTTATCCAGCAGGGGACCCAGCGAGGTAAAACGTTCATAGGTGGCCGGATAATCGCGTTCAACCACGACGATATTGGGGGCGGTTTTGCCCGGAATAAGTTCGCACTCGCCTTTACGCCAGTCGAGAATATCAAATGGCTGCGCCAGTTCCGCCGGGGAATCATGCTGGAGCGGGTGTAACACCACATCGGTTTCCTGTCCGAGGTGTCCGACACACACCTCAGAAAAGACGCTGGCGATACCTTTGTAGATTTCCCAGTCGCTTTTGGATTCCCAGGCAGGATCGACCGCGGCGGAAAGGGGGTGGATAAACGGATGCATATCCGAGGTATTCATATCGTCTTTTTCATACCAGGTGGCGGTCGGCAAAACGATATCGGAAAACAGACAGGTACTGGACATACGGAAATCAAGCGTGACCAACAGATCGAGCTTGCCCTCAATCGCGGCGGACTGCCATTCCACCTCTTCAGGCTTAATTCCTTCGCTGGAACCCAGCGCTTCGCCCTGGATACCGCTGTCGGTGCCCAGCAGATATTTGAGCATGTACTCATGACCTTTCCCGGAGGAGCCGAGCAGGTTAGAGCGCCAGACAAATAAATTTCGCGGGTGATTATGACCACTGTCAGGCTGTTCGCAGGCAAAACGGATAGCGCCTGATTTCAACGCCTGCACGGTATAATCCGCCGCAGACAGCCCGGCTTTATCAGCGCTCGCTTTCACGCTGAGCGGGTTAAGATTAAGCTGCGGCGCCGAGGGTAGCCAGCCCATACGTTCCGCGCGCACGTTGAAATCGATCAGGTGTCCGGAAAATTTAGCCGGATCGGCCAACGGCGACAGCAACTCTTGCGCAGTCAGTTTTTCATAGCGCCACTGGCTGGCATGGTTGTAGAAAAACGAGGTACTGTTCATCTGACGCGGCGGGCGATTCCAGTCCAGCGCGAAGGCCAGCGGCAGCCAGCCGGTTTGCGGCCGCAGCTTCTCCTGGCCGACATAGTGCGCCCAGCCGCCGCCAGTTTGTCCAACACAGCCGCAGAACACCAGCATGTTAATCATCCCACGGTAATTCATATCCATGTGATACCAGTGATTCACTCCCGCGCCGAGGATGATCATCGAACGACCGTGAGTTTTATGAGCGGTCTCGGCAAATTCACGTGCAATAGTTTCGATATGTCGACGCGGCACGCCGGTAATCTGTTCGCCCCAGGCCGGCGTGTAGGCTTTTACGTCGTTATAATTATTGGCGCTATGGCAGTCATCCAGACCACGATCCAGCCCATAATTGGCCAGCACCAGATCGTAAACGCTGACGACCATCCGCTCGCTACCGTCCGCCAGAGCCAGACGTTTCACCGGTAACTTACGTACCAGCACCGGTTCCTGCCGCACGCTGCGAAAATGTGGGTTTTCGTTACCGCCAAAATAGGGGAAGGCGACACCCGCCACATCATCATGCTGACCGAGTAAAGAGAGCGACAGTTCAGTTTCGACGCCCGCCGCCACCGCTTCCAGGTTCCATTTTCCCTTTTCTCCCCAGCGAAAACCGATAGAACCATTGGGCGC
This sequence comes from Salmonella sp. 32031103-2018-00083-FB-01-SM-01, assembly GCF_017571995.1. NCBI lineage: Bacteria > Pseudomonadati > Pseudomonadota > Gammaproteobacteria > Enterobacterales > Enterobacteriaceae > Salmonella > Salmonella sp. 32031103-2018-00083-FB-01-SM-01. The sequence continues at coordinate 595,513 of NZ_JAGEQL010000001.1, read as the reverse complement.
GACCAGTTCGCCCGTACTGTTGAGCGCGACGGTTTTCCATTCCGGATTATTGGCTTCTCCCAGTCCATCCACCAGATCCGACGCGCGCATCATACGCCCCGGTACATAACTGCCGTCTGCGTGCTCATCCAACAGGACCAGCATCGGCATGTCGGTATAACGGCGGCAATAGTTAAGGAAATAGTCGCTGGGATTATCGAGATGAAACTCTTTCAAAATGACGTGACCCATGGCCATCGCCAGCGCACTGTCTGTACCTTGCTTTGGCGCCAGCCACTGATCGCACAGTTTAGCGACTTCGGAATAGTCCGGGGTGATGGCGATTGTCTTGGTGCCTTTGTAGCGCACTTCGGTAAAGAAGTGGGCGTCCGGGGTACGCGTCTGCGGCACGTTAGAGCCCCAGGCAATAATGTAGGCTGAGTTATACCAGTCGGCGGACTCCGGCACGTCAGTCTGCTCGCCCCAGGTCATTGGCGACGCGGGCGGAAGATCGCAATACCAGTCATAGAAGCTCAGACAAGTACCGCCAAGCAATGACAGATAACGTGTTCCGGCGGCGTAAGAAACCATCGACATCGCCGGAATAGGTGAAAACCCCGCCACACGATCCGGTCCATAGGTTTTGATTGTCCAGACGTTAGCAGCGGCAATGAGCTGATTCAGCTCTTTCCAGTTCGAACGAATAAAGCCGCCATGTCCGCGCACCTGTTTGTAACTTTGGCATTTTTGCGGGTCGTTCATTATAGATTCCCATGCCAGTACCGGATCGCTGTGCCGGGAAAGGGCCTCGCGCCACAGTTCTATCAGCCGCTTACGCACCAGAGGGTATTTCAGACGGTTGGCGCTATAGAGATACCAGGAGTAGCTGGCGCCGCGCGGGCAGCCGCGCGGTTCATGGTTCGGTAAATCGGGACGCGTGCGCGGGTAGTCGGTTTGCTGGGTTTCCCACGTCACCAGACCGTTTTTGACATAAATTTTCCAGCTACAGGAGCCCGTGCAGTTGACGCCGTGGGTTGAGCGCACGATCTTATCAAACTGCCAGCGCTGGCGATAACTGTCTTCCCAGTCGCGGTTGGTATACATCACCTGACCATGGCCGTCGGCAAAGGTATCGCCTTTTTGTTTAAAGTAACGAAAGCGATCCAACAGTTTACTCATGACATTTCTCCTGCTTCGATAAATTTTCCGCCATCCTGTCGATTTGGCGTTAAACCATTGCCGGATGGCCGTCCTACAGGTATGTATGTTGTTATTGTTGTTTAGGCTTACGACGCCCGTAGACCAGCCAGGTCAGCAGGACGCAAGCGATGTAAAACAGCAAAAAGATTTTCATGGCGCCCACCGGCGAGCCGGTCAATGCCAAAGAGGTGCCAAACGCTTTTGGAATAAAGAAGCCGCCCACAGCGCCAATAGCGGAGATAAACCCGAGCGCGGCGGCGGTATCCGTCACCGCTTCGCGCTGCGCCTGCTCATCGCTCCCGCCGCGCAGTTTGACGTTGTAGAGCGTGATCTGACGAAAGATCACCGCAATCATCTGGAAGGTAGAACCGCTGCCGAGACCCGCTGTCAAAAACAGGCCCATAAAAACAAGATAGAACGCGCTAAAGCTGCCTGCGCCGGATCCTGGCAGCGTGAGGAATAGCAGGGCGGTAAACAGCGCCATAAAGATAAAATTAATGAGCGTTACGCGAACGCCGCCGAATTTATCGGAGATCACGCCGCCTGCCGATCGCGCCAGCGCGCCGATAAAGGGGCCAAAGAACGCCAGTTGCAGAATGTTTACGTCGGGAAATTGCGTTTTGGCGAGCATGGCGAAACCTGCGGAAAAGCCGATGAATGACCCGAATGTCGCCAGGTACAGCAGGCTAAGCAGCCACAGGTGCAGGCGTTTTAGCACCGGCAATTGCGAGGCGACAGACGCTTTTGAACTGCCGATATCGTTCATACCAAACCAGGCGGCAAGTGTCGCGACAGCCAGTAACGGCACCCAGATCCAGGCGGCGTTAGTGAGGGCGAGCAGGGAGCCATCAGGTTGCGGCACGCCCCGGACGCCTAAAAAAGTAAATATCGGCAGAAAAATAACCAGCGGCGCAATCAACTGCATCACACTGACGCCAAGATTTCCCAAGCCGCCGTTAATACCCAACGCGCTACCTTGTCTGGCTTTTGGAAAGAAAAAACTGATGTTGCCCATACTGGACGCGAAGTTTGCCCCCGCAAAACCGCACAACAGAGCGATGAGCATAAATACCCCGAAAGGGGTGGCGGGATTTTGCACGGCGAATCCCAGCCAGGCGCAGGGAATAATCAATATTACGGTGCTTAATACGGTCCATTTACGGCCACCAAACAGTGGCACCATAAAGGAGTAGGGAACGCGTAATATTGCGCCGGAAAGAGAAGGTAATGCGGTTAATAAAAAGAGTTGGTCGGTGGTAAAATTAAATCCAATTTTATTGAGGTTGACGGCAACAGCGCTAAACAACATCCAGACGCAAAATGCCAGGAGCAAACAACTTACTGAAATCCATAAGTTTCTTCTGGCGATGCCTTTCCCTTTATTCTCCCAGAAGGCTGGATTTTCGGGCCGCCAGTCACTCAAGAGATAACGGTTATAATTCTCGTTTTGTCGTGTCATTTTACCCCTCACATGCGCATATCATTTGAAAAAAACACAAAAAAGAGACAGAGCGTCACGCGCTCTTTTGAGAACTTATTGAAGTTTTTTTAGAATATTGAGTGAAAGAATAGATAAAAAACCAGGCCAGCGCGGCGCGAAGAGGAGATATGATGTTTCTTAATTGTTACTATTTGTAAACTAAAAGTGATTTTTATTAAATTATTTGTAACTTTACGCAAAGAGTTCAAGCGTAATCATCCGATCCAGATGGTATTTAAACGCGGGATCGGCCATTTCCGGAATACCCAGCACATACATACCGTCCAGCCCGCACACCAGTGCGATAAGCCGCCAGGCGATATCCGTGGCGTTAGCAGTAAACGTAAATTCTCCTGCCTGTTTGCCCTGCTCAATAATTGTGACCGTTTCCTCATGCCACATCTGCATCGTAAGGAGATAAGCATCTCTGATGTGCGGATCCCGGTCGGCCAGAATTTGCGCCTCTCGCCACAATTTTATGTAAGGCTCGAAGCCGCCGTCTTCGCTACCCAACATAGCGTGAAGCCGTGCACGCCAGGTGGCGGGCGGCGGAACTTGCCCGGCATCAAGCAGGGTACGGATCAAATGGACAAAGGCCAGCGCTTTGAGCTCGCCCGCTGAGCTAAAGTGGTGATGCACCTGTCCGGCGGCGACATCGGCTTCTGATGCGATACGTCGCACCGTCATGGCGGCAAACCCCTCTGCCAGCGCCACGCGCATCGCCGCTTGCAGGATCACTTCGCGGCGTTCATCCCGGTTAAGGTAACTCATATTTTCCCCACATTAGCCAATGCGCGCAGTGTAACAAAAAGCTGGACATTCGTTCAACTTACCGTAGGATCCTGAAACTGGACAAGTGTCCAAATTTGAGTTTTTGAAGGGAGATTTATGTTTCGTCAGTGGTTAACGTTAGTCATTATTGTGCTGGTCTATATTCCTGTCGCCATTGATGCCACGGTCTTGCATGTCGCCGCCCCAACACTGAGTATGACACTGGGGGCCAGCGGCAACGAGCTGCTGTGGATCATTGATATTTATTCTTTGGTTATGGCTGGCATGGTGTTGCCGATGGGCGCGCTTGGCGATCGTATCGGTTTTAAACGCCTGCTGATGCTGGGCGGGACGCTCTTTGGCCTGGCGTCACTGGCGGCAGCGTTTTCGCATACCGCCAGTTGGCTTATTGCCACCAGGGTATTACTGGCTATTGGCGCGGCGATGATTGTACCGGCGACGCTGGCCGGGATACGCGCCACCTTTTGTGAAGAGAAGCATCGCAACATGGCGCTGGGCGTCTGGGCAGCGGTAGGTTCGGGCGGAGCGGCGTTTGGGCCGCTCATCGGCGGCATATTATTAGAGCATTTTTACTGGGGATCGGTTTTCCTGATCAACGTGCCGATTGTGCTAGTCGTCATGGGCTTAACCGCCCGCTATGTTCCTCGCCAGGCGGGCCGTCGCGATCAACCGCTCAATCTTGGCCATGCGGTGATGCTGATTATTGCCATTTTGCTGTTGGTCTATAGCGCTAAAACCGCGCTGAAAGGGCATCTGTCGCTGTGGGTCATCTCGTTTACCCTGCTTACCGGCGCGCTGCTCCTGGGACTCTTTATCCGCACACAGCTTGCGACATCGCGTCCGATGATTGATATGCGACTATTTACCCATCGCATTATCCTGAGCGGCGTCGTGATGGCGATGACCGCGATGATCACTCTGGTGGGTTTTGAGCTGCTGATGGCGCAAGAGCTGCAGTTTGTTCACGGGCTATCGCCTTATGAGGCCGGGGTATTTATGCTGCCGGTGATGGTCGCCAGTGGATTCAGCGGGCCGATTGCGGGCGTGCTGGTCTCGCGTCTGGGACTACGGCTGGTCGCGACGGGCGGCATGGCGTTAAGCGCGCTGAGTTTTTATGGCCTGGCGATGACGGATTTCAGCACCCAACAATGGCAGGCCTGGGGGCTGATGGCGCTGCTGGGATTTAGCGCCGCCAGCGCATTGCTGGCTTCCACGTCGGCAATTATGGCCGCTGCGCCGGCAGAAAAAGCAGCGGCGGCCGGCGCGATAGAAACGATGGCTTATGAACTGGGCGCGGGACTGGGCATTGCCATTTTCGGTCTATTGTTAAGCCGTAGCTTCTCCGCGTCTATCCGTCTGCCTGCCGGGCTTGAGGCGCAAGAGATTGCCAGAGCGTCATCTTCAATGGGAGAAGCCGTGCAGTTGGCGAATAGCCTACCGCCCACGCAGGGGCAGGCAATACTGGACGCCGCCAGACATGCCTTTATCTGGTCGCATAGCGTGGCGTTAAGCAGCGCCGGGAGTATGCTTCTTTTGCTGGCGGTAGGGATGTGGTTCAGCCTGGCAAAAGCCCAACGCCGATAACATAACGCCTGGTGAGATAAGCGCTTAATGCGCTAGCTGGCAGGGGGAGTCCATTTCCTCAACCTCTTTACCGCTGAGGCGTGCGTATTGCCCCGTCAGTCGCCAGAAGGCAGGCTGGGTTTCGGTATAAATTTCCGCAGCCAGAATCAGCCGACGGCGATCAACTTCGTTCAGTTCCAGTAAGGTCCAGGGAATAAAATAGCGATCGGTATCGGTAAGCCGGAACCACAGCGGACACCCGCAGCCGGAACAGAAGTAGCGTTCGCCGCGCGAAGAGGATGAAAAGTATGGCGGTTCCGGGGAAAGGGGGGCTAGCTGTGGTTGCCCGCAGGCTTCCAGATACATGGCTATTCCACCCGACCATTTTTGACACAGCGTACAATGGCAGGCATAGACATCCAGCATTTCGACGTCAACGGTAAAATGGCTCTGTCCGCAAAGACAACGACCAGTGAACGTCTGCACGGCATACTCCTTATGACCGAGTCTACATCAAGAGAAAAAGCCAGCCCTGAAAGGACTGGCTTTGTATTCAGACTACAACAAAATTAGAACTGGTAGTTCAGACCAACAGCAACGATGTTGTCGGTAGACACTTTAGCCGCTTTGGTGAAGTCGCTGTCGTCCAGCAGGTTGATTTTGTAATCAACGAAGGTGGACATGTTTTTGTTGAAGTAGTAGGTAGCACCGACATCGATGTACTCAACCAGATCCTGGTCGCCGTAAGTACCCAGGTTTTTACCTTTGGATTTCAGGTAAGCGATGGACGGACGCAGACCGAAGTCGAACTGATACTGAGCAACCGCTTCGAAGTTCTGGGTTTTATTCGCGATAAACGCATCACCCGCTGCATCTTCACCGAAGGTGGTCATGTTCAGCGTTTCGGAGTAGGTGGTCGCCAGGTAGATGTTGTTCGCATCATATTTCAGACCAGCAGCCCAGACTTCAGCGTTTTTACCCGCAGCATTCAGGTTGCTCGCTGCTTTCACCTGGTTGTTAGTACGGTCAGACTTCGCATAGGCCGCACCTACGCCAAAACCTTCGTACTCATACGTTGCGGACAGACCGAAACCGTCGCCGTTAGACTCGTATGCGCCGTCACGGTCGTTTTTGCCCTGGTACTGCGCGGCAAAGTTCAGACCTTCAACCAGGCCAAAGAAGTCAGTGTTACGGTAGGTGGCAACACCAGTAGTACGGCCAGTCATGAAGACGTCAGTCTGAGTCCAGGTATCGCCACCAAACTCTGGCAGAACGTCGGTCCATGCACCGATGTCGTAAGCAACGCCGTAGTTACGACCGTAGTCGAAAGAACCGTAGTCAGCGAATTTCAGACCAGCAAACGCCAGACGGGTTTTGTCTTTGTCAGCGCCCTGGCTTTCAGTACGGTTGCCTTTGAATTCATATTCCCACTGGCCAAAACCGGTTAACTGATCGTTGATCTGCGTTTCGCCTTTAAAGCCCAGACGCGCGTAAGTTTTGTCACCATCACTTCCGTTATCATCAGAGAAATAATGCTGAGCGTGAACTTTACCGTACAGATCCAGTTTATTGCCGTCTTTGTTATATACCTCGGCTGCATTTACAACGCCTGCTGCCAACAGGGAAGTCACTGCCACTGCCACTAACTTAAGTTTCATTTTAATAATCCTTATAATTTTCTTAGCGTGTTTCCTCAACCATTGTTAAACGAGGCGTTTGTCAATGGCAGACTATTTTTAAATGACGGAGTGGCATAAGTTCAATAATAAGTTTCATAAGATTACAAATTATTTTAATTTGTGTGATCGAGATCTCCTTAATACATTTGAGAGTATTAATTCAAATAGGGACTGTCTAATAAGATATATTTTCGGAGGGGACTATTGGGCTGTTTATGGTTTTATTTTTGGTAGTACCGACTGATTATTATATGCACTAATAACAGTTGCTAGCTAGCGTTAATTATATATTTGTTAATAAAATTATATCATCACATTAACATATTTAACGATTTTATAAAATCCGTATTTTTTACCAGCGCATCCTGGTATGGCGCAGGGGGAGCACGTGAAAATGAAAAATCGTCAAATACACACAGGCGATAGATAAAAGCGTAGTTGTGTTATGAAGAGTGTCAAGGTGCAGCGGGTCGATTTAATATCAACATCGGCCCGCCCGTCGCTATTAGCGCCGCCGCGTTGCCAGCCAACAAAGTAGCGAACCTACGCAAACCATGACTGCGCCTTGCCAGAAGGAGAATGACAGTGGCGAGCTGAGTAACAGCGCGGCCAGAGCAGAGGACATGACGGGGGTAAAATAAGACCCTACGGCCATGATAGTCACATTGCCATGAAGTATGCCCACATTCCATGCGGCGTAGGCAAACCCTAACGTTAATGCCGCGGTAAAAAGTTTAGCAATCACCGGTAGGCTAAATATCATGGCAGGTTGCGGAGTAAGAAAATAGTGGAACCACAGCGCCACGGCGGTGAGTAACACAAAGACGGTGATACCGTTAAAACCACGCGCATATTTATTGGTGACCGTGCAGTACGTCGCCCATATAAACGCCCCAAGAAATGCCAGGAAATAACTTAGCGGACTGGTGGCGACATTGTTGATAATTTCTCCGGCATTAAGACCATTCTCGCCCCCCAGAACCCAGCAAACGCCAGTAAGTGCAATAAGCAATCCAGGCACAATAAGCCAGTTAGTTTTTTGCCCGTTAAAAAGAATGGCAAACAGAATGGTCAGGCTGGGCCATAAATAGTTAACCATGCCGACTTCGATAGCCTGATGGCGAGTGGCGGCATAACCGAGAGAAAGCGCCAGGCATATTTCATAACTGACAAACAGTACGCTGCCTGCGATGAGGTATCGCCCCGGGAAACGGCGGATATCAGGTAATCCGACGGTAAAAATCAGCAGCAGGCCGCTTAATGAATAGATCATGGCTGCGCCGCCTACCGGTCCGAGACCTTCGCTGACGCCGCGAATTAACCCAACCATCGTGCTCCACAGAACGATGGCAACAAGCCCTATTAGCGTTGCTTTTTGTGATGTCATGCTTTGTGGCTATCCTGAATACCGCGCAAAATAAACTGCCACTTATAGCACTTTTTCCGAGGGCGATGCCATGCAGTGTCATTTTTTAGTACCTCCCTGGAGTTATTGCAGTTTAAAAATAGGGCTATTTAATAGCGGAACCGTTTCAATATTGATTTGACGCAAAAAAGTTATCGATTTTGCTGTTAGTTTCCTCGCGAAGTTATACACGCATCCTGGACTGAGGTTTTGATGCAGTTCGAAGGAGGCGTGCATCCGTGGAAAAAAGAGGAAAGCAATGGACGTCAGCCGCAGACAATTTTTTAAAATCTGCGCGGGCGGTATGGCGGGAACAACGGTGGCCGCACTGGGTTTTACCCCTAAAATGGCCCTGGCTCAGGCGCGAAACTATAAGCTGTTGCGCGCAAAAGAGATCCGTAACTCCTGCACATACTGTTCCGTAGGTTGCGGGCTATTAATGTATAGCCTGGGAGATGGGGCAAAAAACGCGAAAGAAGCGATTTACCATATTGAAGGCGACCCGGATCATCCGGTAAGCCGTGGCGCGCTGTGCCCGAAAGGGGCCGGTTTGCTGGATTATGTTCACAGTGAAGATCGCCTACGCTATCCGGAATACCGCGCGCCGGGTTCCGACAAGTGGCAGCGCATTAGCTGGGATGACGCTTTCACTCGTATTGCTAAATTAATGAAAGCCGACCGTGACGCCAACTTTATTGAAAAGAATGAGCAGGGCGTCACGGTTAACCGCTGGCTCTCTACCGGGATGCTGTGCGCCTCGGCGGCCAGCAATGAAACGGGTATACTGACGCAGAAGTTTGCCCGTTCTCTCGGTATGCTGGCGGTAGATAACCAGGCGCGCGTCTGACACGGACCAACGGTAGCAAGTCTTGCTCCAACATTTGGTCGCGGTGCGATGACCAACCACTGGGTGGATATTAAAAACGCCAACGTCGTGATGGTGATGGGCGGCAATGCCGCAGAAGCGCATCCGGTGGGTTTCCGCTGGGCGATGGAAGCGAAAAACAATAACGATGCGACGCTGATTGTCGTTGATCCACGCTTTACACGTACGGCGTCGGTGGCGGATATCTATGCGCCAATACGTTCCGGTACAGACATTACCTTTCTGTCCGGCGTGTTGCTGTACCTGATCGAAAATAACAAAATCAACGCTGAGTACGTTAAGCATTACACCAACGCCAGCCTGCTGGTGCGGGATGATTTTGCCTTTGATGACGGTCTTTTCAGCGGCTATGACGCCCAAAAGCGTCAGTACGATAAATCCTCCTGGAACTACCAGTTCGATGAAAACGGCTATGCCAAACGTGATGAAACGTTGACGCACCCATGCTGTGTGTGGAATCTGCTGAAGCAGCACGTTTCGCGCTATACGCCGGACGTTGTGGAAAACATTTGCGGTACGCCGAAAGCGGACTTCCTGAAGGTGTGTGAGGTGTTGGCCTCTACCAGCGCTCCGGATCGCACTACGACCTTCCTGTATGCGCTGGGCTGGACGCAACATACCGTCGGGGCGCAGAACATCCGTACCATGGCGATGATCCAGTTGCTGCTCGGCAATATGGGGATGGCTGGCGGCGGTGTGAACGCCTTGCGCGGCCACTCTAATATTCAGGGCTTAACGGATTTAGGACTGCTCTCCACCAGCCTGCCGGGTTACCTGACGCTACCGTCAGAAAAACAGGCCGATCTGCAAACTTATCTGGCCGCGAATACCCCCAAAGCGACGCTGGCCGATCAGGTCAACTACTGGGGTAATTATCCTAAGTTCTTCGTCAGCCTGATGAAATCTTTCTATGGCGATGCGGCGCAGAAAGAGAATGACTGGGGTTTTGCCTGGCTGCCTAAGTGGGATCAGTCCTATGACGTGATCAAATATTTCAACATGATGGATAGCGGGAAAGTCACCGGCTATTTCTGTCAGGGCTTTAACCCGGTGGCGTCCTTCCCGGACAAAAACAAAGTGGTGCAAAGCTTAAGCAAATTGAAGTATCTGGTCGTTATCGATCCGCTGGTGACTGAAACGTCAACATTCTGGCAGAACCACGGCGAATCTAACGATGTCGATCCGACAACGATTCAGACCGAAGTCTTCCGTCTGCCGTCTACCTGTTTTGCAGAAGAGGATGGCTCTATCGCTAACTCCGGCCGCTGGCTACAGTGGCACTGGAAAGGTCAGGACGCGCCGGGCGAAGCGCGTAACGACGGCGAGATTCTGGCCGGTATTTACCATCGTCTGCGTGAAATGTATCGCGCAGAAGGCGGTAAAGGCGCCGAACCACTATTGAAGATGAGCTGGAATTACAAGCAGCCGGATGAACCGCATTCGGAAGAAGTGGCGAAAGAGAACAACGGCTATGCGCTGGAAGATCTCTATGACGCCAACGGTACACTGCTTGCCAGGAAAGGCCAGTTGTTGAGCAGTTTTGCATTACTGCGCGATGACGGTACGACATCCTCCTCCTGCTGGATTTATACCGGTAGCTGGACGGAGCAGGGCAACCAGATGTCCAGGCGTGATAACGCCGACCCGTCAGGGCTTGGCAATACACTGGGTTGGGCGTGGGCGTGGCCGCTAAACCGTCGCGTATTGTATAACCGCGCTTCGGCGGATCCGCAGGGTAAACCGTGGGATCCAAAACGGATGCTTATCCAGTGGAACGGCGCGAAGTGGACAGGGAACGATATTCCGGACTTTAACAACGCGGCGCCGGGGAGCGGGACCAATCCGTTTATCATGCAGCCGGAAGGGCTGGGACGTCTGTTTGCTATTGATAAAATGGCAGAAGGACCGTTCCCTGAACACTACGAGCCGATGGAAACGCCGCTGGGCACTAACCCGCTGCACCCGAATGTGATCTCGAACCCGGCGGCGCGTCTGTATGAAGAAGATGCGCTGCGCATGGGTAAGAAGGAGCAGTTTCCGTACGTGGGCACGACTTACCGCCTCACAGAGCATTTCCATACCTGGACCAAACATGCGCTACTTAACGCTATCGCTCAGCCGGAACAGTTTGTGGAGATCAGTGAGACGCTGGCGGCAGCGAAAGGTATTGCTAACGGCGACTATGTGAAGGTGAGCAGTAAACGCGGGTTTATTCGCGCGGTCGCGGTGGTAACTCGTCGTCTTCGCACCCTGCATGTCAACGGTCAGCAGGTTGAAACGGTGGGGATCCCGATTCACTGGGGCTTTGAGGGTGTCGCGCGCAAAGGCTATATCGCCAATACTCTGACGCCAAATGTCGGTGATGCCAACTCGCAAACGCCGGAATACAAAGCGTTTTTAGTTAACATCGAGAAGGCGTAAGGGAGGCGAACATATGTCTATGGAAACGCAGGACATTATTAAACGGTCCGCAACAAACGCCATCACGCCGCCTCCACAGGCGCGTGATTACAAAGCCGAAGTCGCGAAACTGATCGACGTCTCCTCCTGTGTCGGCTGTAAAGCCTGCCAGGTAGCCTGTTCTGAATGGAACGATATTCGCGATAACGTTGGCCATTGTGTCGGGGTGTACGATAACCCTGCCGATCTCAGCGCCAAGTCCTGGACGGTGATGCGCTTTACCGAAACCGAGCAGAACGGCAAGCTGGAGTGGCTGATTCGTAAAGATGGTTGTATGCACTGTGAAGATCCAGGCTGTCTTAAAGCCTGTCCATCTGCCGGGGCTATCATCCAGTACGCGAACGGGATTGTTGATTTTCAATCTGAACACTGTATCGGCTGTGGTTACTGTATCGCCGGGTGTCCGTTTAATATTCCGCGCCTCAACAAAGAGGACAACCGCGTTTATAAATGTACGCTCTGCGTCGATCGCGTCAGCGTGGGCCAGGAACCGGCCTGCGTCAAAACTTGTCCGACCGGGGCTATTCACTTCGGCACCAAAAAAGAGATGCTGGAACTGGGTGAGCAACGCGTGGAGAAGTTAAAAGCGCGTGGCTTTGAACATGCCGGTATCTACAACCCGCAGGGCGTCGGCGGTACGCACGTCATGTATGTGCTGCACCATGCCAATCAGCCGGAGTTGTACCACGGCTTGCCGAAAGATCCGCAGATCGATACCTCAATCAATCTGTGGAAAGGGGCGCTAAAACCGCTGGCCGCAGCGGGCTTTATCGCCACTTTCGCCGGTCTGATTTACCACTACATCGGTATTGGCCCGAATAAAGAAACGGACGACGATGAGGAGGATCATCATGAGTAAGTCGAAAATGATTGTGCGCACGAAATTTGTCGACCGCGCCTGTCACTGGACGGTGGTGATCTGCTTCTTCCTGGTAGCGCTGTCGGGGATTTCGTTTTTCTTCCCGACGCTACAATGGCTGACGCAAACCTTCGGCACGCCGCAGATGGGACGTATTTTGCACCCGTTCTTCGGTATTGCCATTTTCATCGCGCTGATGTTTATGTTCGTGCGTTTCGTCCACCACAACATCCCGGATAAAAAAGATATTCCGTGGCTGAAAAATATTGTCGAAGTATTGAAAGGCAATGAGCATAAGGTGGCGGATGTCGGCAAATACAATGCCGGACAGAAGATGATGTTCTGGTCCATTATGAGCATGATTTTTGTGCTGCTGGTGACTGGCGTGATTATCTGGCGTCCGTATTTCGCGCAGTATTTCCCCATGCAGGTGGTGCGTTATAGCCTGTTAATTCATGCGGCGGCGGGCATTATTTTAATGCACGCGATCCTCATCCATATGTATATGGCATTTTGGGTGAAAGGCTCGATTAAAGGCATGATCGAAGGGAAGGTCAGCCGTCGCTGGGCGAAGAAACATCATCCACGCTGGTATCGTGAAATCGAGAAGGCGGAAGCAAAAAAAGAGAGCGAAGAAGGTATTCAGTAATTCTTTCGCGATCTGATAAACAAGGCGCTATCCTGGTAGCGCCTTGTTTTCATCTGCTGTCTGTATACTCAGACGACCACAGCAAATCGTTTAACGACGGAAATCGATGACCATACGGCCACGAATTTGTCCCTGTTCCATCTCTTTAAAAATAACGTTGATATCTTCAAGCGGACGTAGAGCGACTTTTGGTACGACTTTTCCTTCCGCCGCGAACTGGAAAGCTTCGGTCAGATCCTGGCGTGTCCCCACCAACGAACCGACAACCTGAATGCCATCCAGCACCAGGCGAGGGATATCAAGGTTCATGGCTTCTGGCGGCAGTCCGACTGCCACCACGCGGCCTCCGGCGCGAACGGCATCTACTGCGGAATTAAACGCCGCCTTAGCGACCGCGGTAACCACCGCTGCGTGCGCGCCACCGGTTTTTTCCTGCACAATTTTAGCCGCATCTTCCGTGCGTGAATTAATGGTCAGATCTGCGCCCATTTCCTCGGCCAGTTTCAGTTGTCCATCATTGACATCAATGGCGATCACTTTCGCATTGAAGACGTTTTTCGCGTACTGCAAGGCCAGATTACCCAGACCGCCCAGACCGTAGATGGCAATCCACTGGCCAGGTTTAATATGAGAAATCTTCACCGCTTTATAGGTGGTAACGCCCGCACAGGTAATACTACTTGCCGCCGCAGAGTCCAGACCTTCCGGTACTTTCACCGCATAATCCGCGACGACAATACACTCTTCGGCCATGCCGCCATCTACCGTGTAACCGGCATTTTTCACGTTGCGGCATAAGGTTTCATTGCCCGTATTGCAATACTCACAGTGTCCGCATCCTTCATAAAACCACGCGACACTCGCGCGATCGCCGGGTTTCAGCGAGGTGACACCAGGACCGACTTCCGCCACGACGCCAATGCCTTCGTGTCCCAGAATGACGCCGGTTTTGTCACCGAAATCTCCGTTTTTCACGTGTAGATCGGTATGGCATACGCCGCAGCACTCCATTTTTAGCAAAGCTTCACCGTGGCGAAGGGGACGCAGCGTTTTCTCAGTAACATCAACCTGATGATCTTGTGTGACAACAGCAGCTTTCATAACCTTCTCCTTTTATTAATAGTGAACTGCATAGCAGGTAATAGCAGGTAAGGTGCTATTACCTCTTTAGGATTAATATTTCTGATGAGTTATGCAAGGCGGCAGAAATACAATGTAATAGTTTAGCCAGGATTATCCTGATAAATCCCCGTTCAATACATAAAGGTGGCTAATATTAGTAGCTTGACAAATAAGCAGGGAAAGGAATTCAGGGGTGTCGACAGACTCGCCAAAACTAAAGAAGAAAGTGATATCCGGCGGCATTCACCGCCGGGTACGTATTAAATGGAAGTCCGACGGTAGTCGCGGTATTCCGGTTTCCAGAAGTTATCGTCAATCGCCTGTTGCAGCGCTTCCGCAGAGGTTTTCACCGCTACACCTTGTTGCTGCGCCATTTTGCCTACGGCAAAAGCGATAGCGCGCGACACGACCTGGATGTCTTTAAGCGCTGGCAACACTAATCCTTCGCCGTTATTCACCAGCGGAGAATGTTTAGCCAGCGTCTCACTGGCTGACATCAGCATTTCATCAGTAATGCGCGATGCGCCGGAAGCGATAACCCCAAGTCCGATGCCGGGGAAAATATAGGCGTTATTACATTGTGCGATCGGATAAACCTTATCTTTCCAGATGACCGGCGAGAATGGGCTGCCGGTTGCCACCAGCGCGTTGCCTTCCGTCCAGGCGATAATGTCCTGTGGCGTGGCCTCCACGCGAGAGGTGGGATTAGAGAGCGGCATGACGATTGGGCGAGGGCAATGCTTATGCATCTCGCGGATGATCTCTTCAGTAAAGAGCCCGGTCTGGCCGGAAACCCCGATCAGAATATCCGGCTTCACGTTACGCACCACATCCAGCAGCGACAGCACGTCATTTTCGGTATCCCAGTGCTGGAGATTGTCGCATTTCTGCACCAGTTTTGCCTGGAACGGCAATAAATTAGGCATCCGGTCCGTCAACAGGCCGAAGCGATCGACCATAAAAACGTTCTGTCGGGCGGCATCTTCGCTTAAACCTTCACGCTGAGTCTGCGCGATGATCTGTTCAGCAATTCCACATCCGGCGGAACCCGCGCCGAGGAAAACGATTTTCTGCTCGCTAAGCTGACTGCCGGCAGCGCGGCTGGCGGCGATCAACGTACCGACGGTCACGGCTGCGGTGCCCTGAATATCATCGTTAAAGGAGCAAATCTCATCACGATAGCGCGTCAACAGCGGCATTGCGTTTTTCTGCGCGAAATCTTCGAACTGTAGCAGGATATCTGGCCAGCGCTGCTTAACGGCCTGAATAAACTCGTCGACAAACGCATAATACTCATCGTCGGTAATGCGCGGATGACGCCAGCCCATGTAAAGCGGATCGTTGAGTAACTGTTGATTGTTGGTGCCGACATCCAGCACAACGGGAAGGGTATAGGCCGGACTAATGCCGCCGCAGGCGGTGTATAATGACAGCTTACCGATAGGGATCCCCATCCCGCCGATGCCCTGATCGCCAAGCCCCAGAATCCGCTCGCCATCCGTCACCACAATAACTTTAATGTTGTGGTTAGGCACATTCTGCAAAATGTCGTCCATATTGTGACGGTTCGGATAAGAGATAAATACGCCGCGCGCCCGGCGATAAATCTCAGAGAAGCGCTCACAGGCCGCGCCCACGGTCGGGGTATAGATAACCGGCATCATCTCTTCAAGATGGTTTTGCACCAGTCGATAAAAGAGCGTTTCGTTGGTATCCTGGATGTTACGCAGGTAAATATGCTTATCGATTTCTGTTTTAAACCCCTGATACTGGAGCCAGGCGCGTTCGGCCTGTTCTTCAATCGATTCGACGACCTCCGGCAGCAGCCCTGACAAATTGAAGTTGCGGCGCTCTTCTACGCTAAAAGCGCTGCCTTTGTTTAACAGGGGGAATTCCAGCAATACAGGGCCAGCGTAAGGGATATAAAGGGAACGTGCTTTCTTGGTTGTAGTTTCCATGTTACTCACTCTTTTTCGAATAACTGTCCCTGGCACCGTCGTTTATCATCATATATTGCCTTCCACCAGGGAACCGACCCTGAGTATAAAGCATTGTGAGACGTTAAGGTCATTCCTATAAACAAAAACACCATTGCAGATGCAATGGTGTTTAACGTCATTTCAGGACTGTACGATTACTTTTGGCTATCGGCGCGGCGCTTTCTGCCGGTTGGGTTATTCACCACGCTGCTGGTGTCGCCTTCAGTAACAACCTTACGCTGATTGGAAATTCTGTAATCCAGTCCAAGTATATGACGAGCCTGACGGTTCGATTTCATGTTAACTCCTCAATCCTGTTGCTAGTTTTAAGGACAAATTCGCTTACGCGAAAGAAACGTAACCCCTAAGGTTGCCGATACAGCATAGCAGGTTTTACAGAGTCGGGTGCTGCCCGCTTACCACATAGTTGATGGTCTGCTGGTAGATGTCACTGAGGATGTCATTGTCGGAAGCCTCAACCCATTTGGTCAGCTCCATTAAAATATCATCTTCAGTGACAACGCCTAACTCCGCGCGTAATCCTTGTTCAATCGCGTTGACCAGGGCCGGTTGTGCTGCTGAGGTATTTGCTGAGTGATAAGTAAACATATAATGCCTCCGTGAACATGTATTTATTTAGTACGGCTCGCAGAAAATTAATTCGTATTCAGCATGGCAAATATTTTTGCGGCTGTGGTTAAGATTAGTCCTGGAGTTATTTTAACGCAAGGCGGAACTCTAATTGTTTACCCCAGAAGAAAATATATTACGTTTGCCAATTACATATCCTCATACAAATAGTGGTCAATTAATATACATTTAAAAGGCTGCTTATTGCGATTTTTATCTTTTATTACAACGAGATAAGACAAATCTTAATTTGAATAAAAATATACATAGTGGAATACGCTTCCGGAAGAAAACGTAAGGATAAAAGGAGGGATATATTCTTTAAAGAAAGGGAGGCCTGTTGATTTAATATCCATCACTGAAAAAGCATACAACTATTTTCTATATCTGAAGTGCGGGTAATTGACAACATGCTACATCCATCGGCATGGACAACGCAGATTAGCAGCATGGTCTATACTTTATTTTTTGAGCCAACAGGAGAGCAAAAATGACAATCCATAAGAAAGGTCAGGCACACTGGGAAGGCGACATCAAACGAGGTAAAGGTACTGTATCAACAGAAAGCGGCGTGCTTAATCAACAACCGTATGGATTCAATACCCGGTTCGAAGGCGCGCAGGGGACCAACCCGGAAGAGTTAATTGGCGCCGCACATGCGGCCTGTTTCTCCATGGCACTATCACTCATGCTGGGAGAGGCTGGATTTACGCCGACATCCATTGACACCACCGCTGACGTATCGCTTGATAAGGTGGAGGCGGGCTTCGCCATTACCAAAATTGCGCTACAAAGCAAAGTCGCGGTAGCAGATATTGATGCTTCAACTTTCGATCAAATCATCCAGAAAGCAAAAGCCGGGTGCCCGGTATCGCAGGTTCTGAATGCGGAAATCACCCTCGACTACCAGCTTAACGCCTGATAACTCCGCCAGCCCGGTAACGACTCTTGTTTATCGGGCTGTTGAATATCGCTTTTTCTCCCTCTCTCATTTTCTTCACGCTATCGGGCGTTAAAAGTACACGGAGCGAATGAAAAAGTATCAGACGTCAGGAACCTCGAGAAGCGTCTTCTTACCGTGTCTTTGTTGGTATTCATTACAGGTGTTAATCATTTTCTTTGCAGCTCCTTTTAGTAAAGAAAGCATTAAATCATCATAATCAACGTAGAATCTGGTTGTTTCGGTTTCCGTTTTTATCTCCCCAATTGCTGCTATTTCAGTGGCTAATTTCAATTTTGCCGCATCGATATCTTTATTCGCTTGTTTCACTGTGGCTGATAAGCTAGTAAAGAAATTTTGCACTGCTTTTAGCCTGTTATTCAATTCTGGAATCAATTTCCCTTCAATCACGCCCGCAGCAATAGAATAGGAAATAATTAATCCAAACGGACCGGCGACTATGCCTGCTGCAGCACCGGCATAAGCTTCCTTACGAATTCTATCCACCTGTGACTGGAAATAACTACTTTTTTCCGAGAAATCATTAGTTAACTGGCTATCTAATGCCAGCAGTTTTCCTGAAGCGTTGTTGAAACTTTGTGAACTTGCCAGGAGAGATTTTTGCGCTTCATTCAGTTTATTGACGCCATCATCTAATATCCTGATGAGAATGTCTTTCTGGGCTGATGCTTTTTTCTCATTATATTCATCAAATAGTAAAATATACGCTGAGAGTAATTGCGTCACGACACCACACCATTCATAAACAGTTTGTGTCGCTTCAAAATACTTGTCCTGGCTGTCCATAAGCAAAACTTTAATATCACCAACTAAAACAGAAGCTTCCTGCGAGTACTCCTGTTTAAAACGGCTTAACTCTTTTATGGTTTCATCAAAGGTCTTCCAGGGGATGACCTGGTCGAGGTATTTGTTATAAAAATCTAATGCCCCATCTGCGGTTTCGATCGCGCTTTTAACTACCTCTACAGTTTGTTCTGCAAATATTCCGGTCATGATCATTTGCCTCTTTAAATATATAAATTGCAATTAAGCTATTGTTTTATAACTTATTCCTACCTATTACCTCCAGACATCTTTTGTAGCTTAAGTTAACACTCCAGAAACTGGAAATACTGCCAACTGCCTGCTTATCTACGCAGGGTACGATTACTCTGCTGCATTTTCTCCAGAATACGACCAAAAGAAACTGTTTTGCTTCCTACTTTCACCATCCCATCTTCCGGCAAGTAGCTAAATTTGACGTACAGTATATTGTTGCTGGTTTTATCTTTTGGCTTCATAGCCAAAATAGCTTGCTGTAATGCTTTTAGGTCGGCGGGGATTCCCACCGCATCGGTGATATCGGTACCGGGCACAAATTTCGATACCTGATCAACAGTTTGAGTCAATATATCCTGCAGCGGAAATAAGCCGGTAAAACGTTGTTTGGGTTTATATTTTGTCACTCCAATATAAATGTCAGGTAGACCTTTAATGTGGTTTTCAATACTGCGAGTTTTATTTTGCAACATAAATTCGCTAATCTCTACCGGGGAGCCGATCAATACCAGCGGTTTCACTCCTGCACCTTTTTCGGAAAAGAGATAGTTGTTATTGCTGCTTTTTACTGCTTTCTGCAACTCGCCACGATCCATGATTAAGCTGTAATATTTACCCTCTTTCACAACAGGTTTGGGTTCACGCCACATATTGATATCGCTAGCTTGTGCTAAACTGGATGCCATCATGTAACCGAAAAACGCCAATGTTACGGATAGTTTCATTAACTTTACCTTTTAATTAGCCAAAAAAAATAGCACTCGTAAAAAGTATAAAGCCGTGGTTACAACAAAACTTAAACGTCGCTCACTTCACCGATAAGCATTTATTTATCTTAATAATGTAAATTACCCTTCCAATAATGCCTGAATTATTACCCTTTGGATTCAACTGCTTGCAGTTATAGTGCTAAATAACAATAAATCTACTGGAAGTATACAGTTTGTGTACGAAAGGTGTTTTTTATGATTACGGAAACCTGAAATTGTCCGACTATCTGTAAATGCTATGAAATTGTATTGTAGATCCGATTGCGCCCGGTGCTGATGACTACCGGGGCAATAGTGGTTGGTTTAGCCCTGATAGGGTTCGCCAGCGGCGTAGACGCCGCAAGCCGTTTTGGCCAGGGCTGGTGGTTGCCTCCGGAATGCTGACAGGCAATCTGTTTACGATGTTTGTTCTGCCCACCGTTTGTGTCTGGCTGGCGCGATTGCGACAGCATGTCAGAGCGAAGTTCTCTTTCATCAGCTCAACGTAGCGCATACCACGTCATTTGCTATTGTCGTGGTCTACTTTTTCGCCCTAAAATCTGCTCGCCATGTTGCTTTATTCATCAAACATCAAAATCAGTCAACGTAAATATCAATAATAGCCATATCACGGAGGGTGATCTTTATTCCTGAGAGAGGAGGGGTATTATTTTCTGCGTTCTACATTAACGGGTTAACGCGCAGATGTAGAGGTTATTTATATAATTATTGGAGCAACAACAATGAATAAATTCTCCCTTGCTACAGCAGGTATTATCGTGGCAGCGCTGGTAACCAGTGTTAGCGTGAATGCGGCAACAGATACTACTAAAACAAACGTTACGCCTAAAGGTATGAGCTGCCAGGAGTTTGTTGACCTCAATCCGCAGACGATGGCGCCAGTCGCTTTCTGGGTGCTGAATGAAGATGAAGATTTTAAAGGCGGGGACTACGTTGATTTCCAGGAAACTGAGACGACAGCAGTGCCGCTAGCCGTTGAGCTTTGTAAGAAAAACCCGCAGAGTGAATTAAGCAAAATAAAAGACGAAATCAAGAAAGAACTCTCAAAATAAGAGTAAACTGATATCAAAACCCGGCCTGTGTGTCGGGTTTTACTATTTGTGACACCGTCACAAATAACATCTTCCATTTCTTCTACCAATCACGTGGTATTGCACTATTTTCATTAGAGCCCTTTCACTATATGGAGACCTAATGAAAATTTTACCGCTGGCACTCTTTATCATTCCTTTTCTGGCCGGATGTGGCGCCAATAATACGCCGCCGCAAACGCCTATTCCCGGGGAAAAAACATCTGCCAAATTACGTACCCTGGAAACAGGCGCGGCGGCTATTCAATCCAGACCACCTGTCGATGCCATCAGTACCTACCTTGACGGGTTCCATTTTTATAGCGGTGATAAAAACGGACAGATGGAAGCGCACCATTACGTTACCGTCCTGAACGAAGATGTCATGCAGGCGGTGATTTACGACGGCAATACGAAAAGCGCGCGCCTGATGGGGGTAGAGTACATTATCAGCGAACGTTTATTTAAAACGCTTCCTCCCGAGGAGAAAAAACTGTGGCACAGCCACCAGTACGAGGTGAAATCCGGTAGCCTGGTGGCGCCTGGCTTACCGCAGGTCGCTGATAAGGCGTTGATGAGTAAGATTGTTAATACCTATGGCAAGACCTGGCACACCTGGCATACCGACCGGGATAAAACCCTGCCAATGGGTATCCCTGCGCTGATGATGGGCTTTACTGGCGACGGGCAGCTTGACCCCGCGCTGCTGGCCGATCGGGATCGCCGTCTGGGAATTGATACCCAGGCCATTAAACGCGAGCGGCAGGATCTGCCTGAACATCCCGTTATCAAGGGGGCTAACGCCTGGGAGCAGGGAGAGGTTATCCAGCTACAGCGTGTTCAGGGCGCTGGCGAACACGGGCGAGGCGATACCGCGCACTTCGGTACATCTGAGCAATCCCGACAATAATTCCACGCTTTTACACGCAGATACGAAAAAGAACGCCTGTTAAGTGACAGTGTCACGTAAAGATTAGCCCCATAGTCTATGCTTGTTCTTCGGATGCTGTAGAGGTTATGGGTTAAACGGAGCGATAAATGAGTTCAAAAATTTTTTGCAAAAGCTGGGGGGCTGAATATATCGCCGCTGATGTTGTCCGCTTTCGTCTTTGGGCCACCGGTCAGCAAAAGGTTATGCTCAGGCTTGCGGGTAAAGACCAGGAAATGCAGGCGAGCGGTGACGGCTGGTTTACGCTGGACGTCTCCGGGGTGACGCCAGGTACGGAGTATAATTTTGTACTCAGCGATGGCATGGTGGTCCCCGATCCGGCTTCCCGCGCCCAAAAAACTGACGTCAACGGTCCGTCATATGTGGTTGATCCAGGCAGCTACGCGTGGCGCAACACCGGGTGGAAAGGTAGCCGTTGGGAGCAGGCCGTGGTGTACGAGATGCATACAGGCACGTTCACTCCGGAAGGCACCTTCCGCGCCGCAATAGCGAAGCTGCCTTATCTCGCTGAACTCGGCGTTACCGTTATTGAAGTGATGCCCGTTGCGCAATTTGGCGGCGAACGCGGCTGGGGCTATGACGGCGTACTGCTTTACGCGCCGCATTCAGCCTATGGGACGCCGGATGATTTCAAAGCGTTTATTGACGCCGCGCATGGGTATGGTCTTTCCGTCGTCCTGGATATTGTGCTGAACCATTTCGGCCCGGAGGGAAATTATTTACCGCTATTGGCGCCGGCGTTTTTCCACAAAGAGCGCATGACGCCGTGGGGAAATGGTATCGCCTATGATGTCGACGCCGTGCGGCGCTATATCATCGAGGCGCCGTTATACTGGCTGACAGAATACCATCTCGACGGCTTACGCTTTGACGCTATCGATCAGATTGAAGACAGTAGCGCAAAGCATGTGCTGGTTGAAATCGCACAACGTATTCGGGAAGACATTACCGACAGACCCATTCATCTGACTACCGAAGATAGCCGCAATATTATTTCTCTGCATCCCCGTGATCAGGGTGGCAATGCGCCGCTGTTTACCGCCGAATGGAATGACGATTTTCATAATGCCATCCACGTTTTCGCGACCGGAGAGACCCAGGCCTACTACAACGATTTTGCTGATGCCCCGGAAAAACACCTCGCAAGAGCGCTGGCCGAAGGATTCGCTTATCAGGGAGAAATTTCACCACAAACCGGCGAACCTCGCGGCGTAAAAAGTACCGGACAACCCCCGGTCGCCTTTGTGGATTTTATTCAGAATCACGATCAAGTCGGTAACCGCGCCCAGGGCGACAGACTGATAACCCTGGCAGGTGCTGAACGAACAAAAGTATTGCTCGCCACGTTGCTGCTTTCACCGCATATTCCGCTGCTTTTTATGGGCGAAGAGTATGGCGAAAGCCGTCCTTTTCTTTTTTTTACCGATTTCCATGGGGATTTAGCCTGCGCCGTTCGTGAAGGTCGCGCAAAAGAATTTGCCGATCATGCAGGGGAAAATGTTCCGGACCCGAATGCGCCAGAGACCTTTCAACGCTCAAAACTTAACTGGAAGCAACAGCACAGTGAAGAGGGTAAAGCGTGGCTTGCGTTTACCCGCGAACTACTGCTTTTGCGCCAGAAGCATATCGTGCCGCTGTTGTCCGCTGCCCGTGAGAGCTCAGGAACGGTATTGCAAACCGCGCCCGGGTTTATTGCCGTTAGCTGGCGTTTTCCGGGAGGAACACTGTCACTGGCGCTGAATATTAGCGCCACGACGGTATTACTGCCCGATTTACCGGGTAAGACTCTCTTCGCCTGGCCGAATGAATCCACCGGGTCGCTTTCCCAACATTCTCTTATTGTCCGCTTAGCTCAGGGAGAGTCTGCATCATGATCCCAACTGCAACGTATCGTCTTCAGTTTCGTAATGGCATGACCTTCGATCGCGCTGCGGCGCTGGTGCCTTACCTTAAAAATCTGGGTATCAGCCATCTTTATGCCTCACCCATCTTTACCGCCACCAAAGCGTCAACGCATGGTTATGATGTCACCGATGCGAATGAGATTGAGCCTTCTATTGGCGGGCGAGAAGGATTTGAAAGACTGGTGGCTGAACTTAAAGCGCAAGGTCTGGGATTGATCATCGATATTGTGCCTAATCACATGGCCAGCTCGCTGGAAAACGCCTGGTGGCGCGACGTGCTTGAATATGGCAAGGAGAGCCGTTACGCGCGCCATTTCGATATTGACTGGTCGCGCCGACTGACGCTGCCTTTTTTAGGCGACACGTTTGATGCCGTGCTGGAAAACGGAGAAATTGCGATCAAGCCCGATCCCGCTACGGGTAAACCCACGTTCGCCTATTATGATAACTATTATCCGCTTGCGCCGGCGACGTGGCAGGGGCGCGAGGCCGAAATACTGGCGCTTACCGATAAAGCCGCTATTGCTGATTTGCATGAGCGCCAGCCGTGGAAATTAATGTCCTGGCGCGATGCCGCTCGCTCGCTTTCATATCGGCGTTTCTTTGAGGTCACAGGGCTGGTAGGAATGCGGGTGGAAGATAAAACCGTCTTCGACGATACACATCGGCTGATTCTGGAGCTGGTCAGAACGGGGGCGGTTGACGGTTTACGTATCGATCATATCGACGGCCTTGCCGATCCGAAAGCCTATCTTGCGCGTTTACGTCAGGAAGTGGGGCCGGCGTGCTATATCACCGTGGAAAAAATTCTCGCTAAAGGCGAGCAACTTCCTGATGACTGGCCGGTTTCCGGCACCACAGGCTATGAATTCATCGCCTCGCTGGCGGAGGTGCTGGTTGACGATGCGCAGATAGACAATCTGCGCCAGGCTTACGAGACCGTTAAAGGCGCGCCAGTGGATATGCGGGCGGAATTACGGGCAGCTAAATTGCTGATGGTCGATCGCAATTTCGAGGGGGAATTTACCCGGCTGCTCGCGCTTGCGCTGTCGATTGCCAGCGAGCTACAGATCGCACAGGAAGAGAGCGTCGTTCGGCAGGCGTTACGCGAGTTATTAATTGCCTTTCCCGTATATCGCACTTACGGCACGGCAGAAGGGCTACCGCCGACCGATATTTGCCTGTTACATCGTATTGTGGAACGGGTAAAGACGCTTGAAAACCCTCCGCAGCCAGAAGCGCTTACATTTCTGAGCCGCCTTCTTACCGGCGATGTTCCCACCTCCAGCCTGGAGGAGGCGACACAGTTTCGCGTTCGGTTCCAACAACTCACCGGTCCGCTGATGGCGAAATCGGTAGAGGATACGCTTTTCTTTCGTCAAAACATGGGACTGGCGTTAAATGAAGTCGGCGCCGAGCCCGTCACGCATCACTTCTCCATTGAACGCTTTCACCATGAGATGAAAACCCGACAGGCGCGACAGCCTGACGCGTTATCCGGTACGTCGACCCACGATACCAAGCGAGGCGAGGATGCGCGAGCACGGCTGTATACGCTTACCGAAGCGCCGGAACAGTGGAGCGAATGCCTTGCCCGCTGGCGGCAGATGAACCAGACCCATGTCAAATTTTTGAATGATGGCACTGCGCCAAAATCGGCGGATACGTGGATGTTATATCAGGCGCTGACCGGCGTCTGGCCCCCGATGCTACAACCACAGGACGAAAAAGGTTTAAACGCGCTGAAAATACGCTTTGAAGCCTTTGTGGAGAAAGCGCTACGCGAAGCGAAGCTACGTACCGATTGGGTGGACAGTAATGAGGCTTACGAAACGGCAATGCTTGATTACGCCCGTTATTTACTGGCGCCGGATAATCAGACATTTTTGCAGGATTTTTATCGTTCCTTGCAACCCTTCATCCGCGCAGGGCTGGTTAACAGCCTGACGCAGACCGTTATCAAATTAACCGCGCCGGGAGTACCTGATATCTATCAGGGGAGCGAGGCGTTGAATTTTAGCCTTGTCGATCCCGACAACCGCCGCGAACCGGATTTCGCCACGCTGGCGCAGCAGTTAGACCAGCTAACGCCGGGAGTTTTCTCGTGCGAAGAGAGTTGGCTAAACGGGCAGGTGAATCAGTATGCCACCGCCGCCTTACTGCGTCTGCGTCAGCAGAATCATGAGCTCTTCCGTTTTGGCGACTATATACCGCTGCGGGCTGTTGGTCAGCGTGCCGACAAAGTCATCGCTTACGCCAGAGCCAATCATGATGATGCGCTGATTGTTGTTGCGCCCCGACTGGTGTTCGCCGAATGTGACGGCTTATTGTCACAATCGCATAGCGGTTTCTGGGCAGGAACCGACATTATTATACCCGGACAGCTTAATCAGCATCGTTATCGCAATGTGCTTACCCAGGAGAGGTTAATGCCTGGTGAACGCCTGTCGTTGGCCTCACATCAGGGCGGCGTACTGGTTTTAATGAGCGACTGAGTTTATGTGTTGATGTGCCGTGACAGGACAACGTTTACCGTGGGTGGAGAAAGAGAATGACAACAAACAGGGCTTTTGAAATCAGATCAGGATACAGCCATACGCTTGGCGCGAATTATGACGGCGAAGGCGTGAATTTCGCTATTTTTTCCGCCCATGCGGAACGCGTCGAGCTTTGTCTTTACGATCCGAGCGGGGAGCATGAAATCGCTCGTCTGGAGTTACCGGAATATACCGACGAAATATGGCACGGCTATGTCCCGAAGTTGCAGCCCGGCGCGCTGTATGGGTACCGCGTTTACGGTCCTTATGACCCGGAAAATGGTCATCGTTTTAACCCCAATAAGCTGCTTATTGACCCTTATGCCCGTGAGCTGGTGGGCGATATTCAGTGGAACGATGCGCATTTCGCGTATCAATTACTTCATGACGATAAAGATTTGACCTTTGATGACCAGGATAGCGCGCCATTTACGCCTAAATGCCGGGTGATTGATCCGGCTGAGGCGAATTGGGAGGATAGACAACGGCCTTCCATACCGTGGTCGAACGCCATTATTTATGAAACGCATGTAAAAGGCTTTACCCAGCTTAATTCCGCGATCCCTGAGCCTCTACGCGGTACGTTTGAGGGCATGGGGCATAAAGCCAGCGTGGATTACATTAAAAGTCTGGGGATTACCTCCGTCGAGCTTTTACCCGTTCACTGGTTCCCGGACGATCAGCATCTGCTCGATAAGGGACTGAAAAATTTCTGGGGATACAACTCGCTGGGCTTTTTTGCACCGGCGACGCGCTACTATGGTCCAAAAGGTATTCAGGGATTCCGCGATATGGTGCGCGCTTTCCATGATGCCGGCATCGAAGTGATACTGGATGTGGTCTATAACCATACGGCAGAAGGGAATGAGCTTGGTCCCACGCTGTCATTTAAAGGTATCGATAACTTCTCTTACTATCGCACCATGCCCGATCAGCATCGCTATTACATTAACGATACAGGGACAGGTAATACCGTCAATACCTCTCATCCACGGGTACTGCAAATGGTGATGGATTCGCTTCGCTATTGGGCGGAGTCAATGCATGTCGACGGCTTTCGTTTTGATTTGGGCACCATTCTTGGTCGTGAGCCGGAAGGCTTTGATCAGAGAGGCGGCTTTTTTGATGCGGTAACGCAAGACCCGGTGCTGGCAAAACTGAAACTGATTGGCGAACCCTGGGATATCGGACCGGGTGGCTATCAGGTTGGCGGTTTTCCACCAGGGTGGGGCGAATGGAATGATAAATACCGCGATACGGTGCGCGAATACTGGAAAGGTGACAACGTCACAAATGATTTCGCTGCACGCCTGCTGGGTTCCGGCGATCTCTATGATTTGCGCGGCCGTCGCCCCTGGTCAAGCGTTAACTTTATTACTGCCCATGACGGCTTCACGCTGAACGATCTGGTGTCTTATAACGACAAGCATAATGAAGCCAATGGCGAAGATAATAATGACGGGCATAATGATAACCGCTCCTGTAACTATGGCGCAGAAGGGCCAACCGACGACGAAGGCATCAATGCGATACGCGAGCAACAGAAACGTAATTTCCTGACCACCTTGCTTTTCTCGCACGGCACGCCGATGTTATTAGCGGGCGATGAGTTTGGCCGCAGTCAGATGGGCAATAACAATGGCTACTGTCAGGACAGTGAAATATCGTGGGTCCACTGGGATAATTTGCCGGAAACCGCCAATGCGCTACGGGAGTTTACCCGTCATCTGATTCAACTGCGCGCCACGCAACCGTTGCTGCGCCGGGAGAGCTGGCGTGACGGTCTGGAGATCCGCTGGTTTAACGCCGGCGGAGGGGCGCAGCAATCCGAACAATGGGATGAGGGATCGACGATAGGCGTATGTATTAGTCGACCCGATCTTCAGCCGGAAGCGGGGATCTGGCACGACGCCTTACTGCTTTTCAATCCGTTTGAAGGCAGCGTACCGTTCCGTATTCCGATGTGGGGAGAAGGCGGCTGGGTACTTGAACTGACGACTGCCGATAACGCGCAGCAGGGAATGCGGATTACCGAAGAAATGGATTTCGATCTGGCCGGGCGCAGTATCGTGTTATTCAGACGCCCCTGATAGTAAAACCGCGCTCCGGACCCAACCGGCCTTGATGGCCGGTTTTTTACTGGCGCTCAGGCGATATCATGCCGCAGAAATAACACCGGTGTCAGTTTACCGCCCGAAAAATTCATCCGCCTGTTGGTATTCCTTTGATTGTCTTCACCGATATTCGCTTCAGGCCGTCTATTGCCATTTCAAGGTAGGTACGTGGACATCCCAGATTTAAACGGATAAATCCGCTGCCCGCCGGGCCAAAGCCGCTGCCCATTGAAGGAGCAATACCCGCGACATCCGCCATTACCCATTTTAGCTGTTCGTCATCCAGTCCCAGTTTTTTACAATCCATCCATAATAAATAGGTTCCCTGCGCCGGGACAATTCTTGCCCAGGGAAGGTGCTCTGTCGCCTGTTCAACAAACCAGCGGCGGTTTTCCGCCAGGTAATCCAGTAGCGAATCCAGCCACTGTCTGCTTTCATTCCATGCGGTAGTCGCCGCCTGAACGGAGAGGGCGTTAAAGACGTCCAGCCCATGAGCGTCCAGACGAGACAGAAAACGCTGGCGAAGCGTAGGATCGGGAATGAGAAAATTAGAAATTCGCAACGACGATAAGCCAAATGTTTTGCTGGCCGCAGTGGCGGAGATGACCCGTTTATGCCAGCGCTCCCCTAAATGCAGTACCGAGGTAAAGGTTTCGCCGGGCAGCAATAGATCGGCCCATATTTCATCCGAGATGAGAGTGACATCATAAGCTTCACATAATAAAAGCAGTTGCTCCAGCTCGTTGGCCGACCAGCAACGCCCGGTTGGATTATGTGGATTACACAAAATCATCAGCGGAGGGCGCTCATGGCGAAACAGCCTTTCCAGTTGGCAAAAATCCATCTGGTAGCCATCGTCCGGCGACTCGCTAAGGGGATTCTCCAGCAGTTTTCTACCATTAAGCGTGATTATTTTGGCGAAGGAGCCATAGTATGGTCCCTGTACCACTACGCCGTCGCCTGGATGCGTCAACATTTGCACTAAGAGCGCCAACCCTGGTACGACGCCTTCCACGCTGCATACCCATTCCTGTTTTAACGTGAGCTGGTGGCGTGACGAAAACCAGTGAAGCAGGGCGTTAAAATAGGCCTCATCACGTTCACTATAGCCAAATACGCCGTGCTCGATTCGCTGATGCAATGCCGCCTGAACCTCAGGCGGGCAGGCAAAATCGAAATCAGAAACCCACATCGGCAGCAGTTTCCCTGCGCCATCGCCAAAGTGACGCTCAATAAAATCCCACTTTACCGAACCAGTATTGTTGCGATTGATAATCTGGTTAAAATCCATCTTGTTTCCTTATTATTTCGTCACTGACGTTTGCGGCGACTTTTCTGAAGCGGAGGCAGTTCTGGCAATACCAATTCCGCTAAAACCATAAATTAATGCGAAGAAGATCGCCGCATAGCACTGGATAGCCCAGGGCAGAAGATCAAGCGTGCTAACGCCCAGCGTGGTTGCCATGTAGACGCCAGCCGAGGTCCACGGCAGGAGAGGTTCGATAACGGTACCGGCATCTTCTATCGTCCGTGAAAGGTTTTTAGTATCCAGCCCCATACGACGATAGGCATCTTTAAACAGTTCGGCGGGAACTAACAATGCCAGTTTACCGTCGCTGGTCGCTCCTGTGACCAAAATTGTGGTGCCGATAGTGGCGGCAATGAGTTGACCAACGCTATGAATAATGGTCAGCAGTCGGTTAATGATGATCGTTAACGCGCCGGTTAACGTTAGCGCTCCGGCAAATGAAAAAGCGCAGAAAACTAACAGTATTGTTCCCATCATCGAGAACATTCCGCCCCGGTTTAGCAGGCGCGGAACATCGGCCACGACACCTTCTGCGCCTTGTGGGAACATGGCGATATCAAATCCATCAATGAAAGCGTCCAGTCCCTGTTTGATGCTCAGTCCCTGCATGATGACGCCGAGGAACAAGGCAAGTACGCAGGCGCTTAACATTAATGGGATGACAGGCTTCTTGCGAATTGCGCCCCACAGTACGATCACCGGCGGCAAAATAAGAACAATATTAAAATGGTATAGCGACTCCAGCGAGTGGATGATGTCCGTAACGCGCTGCGGCGTGGCCACCTCGCCCAGCATATTACTGTGTCCGGCGATAAGATAAACCACGGCGGCAAGCAGGAAACTTGGCAGGGTCGTCCAAAGTAAATGCTGAATATGCTCAAACAGAGTAGTGTCTGCGACAATCGCGGCAAAGTTAGTCGAGTCGGACAACGGTGAGATTTTGTCGCCGAAATAAGCGCCAGAAACGACGGCGCCAGCTGCTGCTGCAAGAGACACGTCCAGCCCGGCGGCAACCCCCATTAACGCAACGCCAACCGTCCCGGCGGACCCCCACGATGTACCGGTACAGACGGAGACCACGCTGGTTAAAAAGAAGGCTGCAATCAAAATATATTCCGGGCTTATGAGTTTTAGCCCCCAGTACACCATGTAGGGAATGGTGCCACTAAACATCCAGGTGCCAATCAAACCGCCCACGCAGATCAGGATCATGATAACCGGCATTGCTTTAGCCAGCTTATCCACCACTGAGTTGATGATGTCTTCCCAACAGTATCCTTGCCACCATGCAATGCCTGCCGCTACCGCCGCAGAGCACAGAAGGAGCGGTTCGATACGTAGCCCCATGATGCCGTAACCGATAATCAACAATAACAACATGGAGATGACTGGGATTAGCGCTAAACCCAATGACAGCGTTTTCTTCTTGTTTTGTGATGCACGCATAATGGAGCTCCGGTCAGTAAGGTAGCTCAAGGGTAGGGGGATACGCTTCTCACTACTGTGATCCATTACTTTCGTCCATGTAACCGATTACATGAGAAGGGTAAATTTGATAGTCATCACAGTTTTTACTGTTGACGACGCATTCATCGTGAAAAATAGGGCGCGACAGAATCGCGGATCACCAGTTCGGCATTGAAATGATTGCTGCTGGGCGGCGGCGTAATGCCCTGGTATAACTGTATCGCCAGTTGCGCGGCACAACGCGCCATTTGTTCGACCGGATAATGCATTGTTGTTAACGCCGGATAAAGATACCGGGCCAGCACCACATCATCAAAGCCGACAATAGAGAGCTGTTGCGGAAGCTGAACGCCGCGTTGATGAAGAATACGCATAATGCCAGCGGCCATCACATCGTTAAACGTGACCGCAGCCGTAAGGGGAAGCCCGCTATTGATAAGTTGATGCGCGGCCCGCTCGCCGCCTTCTTCGTTAAACGGAACGCTAATCACCCAGCGAGGGTCTGGAGAAATACCATATTCTTCCAGCGCCTGACGGTAACCATCAAGGCGTTCCTGACGATCGATAATTGGCAAGTCAGATGTCACACAGGCAATGCGCCGATGCCCGTTCGCCAGGAGATATCGGGTCGCTTCCCTGGCGGCGCTGCGATTTTCCAGCCAGATACACCGGTTGGCCATACCGGCGATATAACGATTAACAACAACCAGCGCTGGAAAGTGGGCTGCGTAGCGCAGCAGCTCTTTATCCGGTAATCGGCTGGCGTGTACAACAATAGCCTCACAGCCTTGATTAACCAGAAAATCCAGTCCCGCTTTTTCCATTTCTTCGTCGTGGCCGCCGCTACATACCATCAAGCGATACTGCTGCTTACGAGAAACATCTTCTACGCCGCGAGCAAGGCGGGCAAAAAAAGGATCGGCCAGATTGCCGGTTAACAATCCGAGCATATCGCCGCTACGTTTCGCCAGCGCGATAGCGGCGGCATTCCGGCGATAATTGAGATCGCGCATGGCTTTCTCTACACGTTCGCGCGTGACGGGTTCAACCCACGCGGTCTGGTTAATGACGCGTGATACAGTCGCGGTTGATACACCGGCCATGGATGCAACATCCTTTATTGTCGCCATGTTAAGCTCGTATTTGTTCGTTTAAAGGGTATCAAAGCCATTGATTATCATGTTATGTGGAAATCAGTGCAATCGCTGCGGCGCAGCCTGAATTTATAAACATTTTTAAAATCATCCTAAATCCTAGTAACTGCAAATTTTAGTAGCTACCTCAATGAGTTATTGACCACTGAATTTTCTACGATAACATGACTAACAATATACACATGATAAGAACCACTACACTGGGAAATCGTTGCGTGGTGGTTCGGAGATAGATGATGAGTAGTATTACAAAAAGCATACAGAATGAATATGTTTTATTGATGGAAAACGCTTTTTCTGAAAAATATAAATATGCATTTAGAAATTTAGAACTGAAAGAATTACGTAGATTCATCCTGAAAGAGCTAATTAGCTCTCCCGAGTTAGATAATCAACTTACAAACCTAATGGTGTTGCTAAATAAATTTTGGGATACTCACGCTGCGGCGCTTATAACAGAAGTGCGGGCGTCTAAAAGTTATCGATTATTACTTCCGATTCAACGGTTTGGTTATAACATATCTAATCACCTTAGATCTCTGGGAATTTATTTTGATAGCATCATAATGGTTGATCCATTACATTTTCCTTCTCTTAGCTCTCTGCATTCATTTTTGTCATTGCCACCAGATAATAGTTATGTCCGCATGCGCAGGTTGGTATTACTTGAACATGTTTCCAATCTATTTCGCGCCATCCCATTTATGACTATTGATGATGATTATCCAATTTTTCTAATCGTTCCTGAATTACTAGATTTTGATAAAGAACGCAATCATGAACAATCTGCCGCTTTTCTAAGTCAGCTCTTTTTTAAAGATAGAAAAATGGATTACGCTACTTATTTAGCGTTTCTTGAGCACTTTGGGAGAAATGAAGAAACGTTCCAGAAGATCCTAATAAATAAAGAATTATTAAAAACATTGCTTAATAATTTCAATAACATCGAAAAAGAAGTCTGGGTTTACGATACAGATTTAAAGAGTTTTACAACAAGAGAGGTAGATCTTCTGGATTACGATCTGCCGTCAGCTATAGGAACCTTACTGGGTAAGGTTGAAGGTGCAATTTATGCACAGCGATCAACTCAATTATCGGCAACACTATTAGGCATTGATCCAGTTATTTATAGTAACCATATGTTTTTACATGAATGGACTACGGAGCAGTTGGTCAAGGATTATGGTAAATTAAATCCTCTTTCTTCTGAAGAGCAAGCGATTACAATGGGCCTTTCAGCCGCGGAAGTAAAATTCCTTACTGCGCTTTCCGATCTGGAATTAAAAAAGATTAGAGAAAGAGGTCAACTGGAATCCTTAAGGCATGAACTAAGAATCTCGAGGCATGACTTGCAAGGAAAAACACCAGATCAAATGCAAGATGCGGCAAATAATTTTTCAAAACATTTAATCAATGTGGTCGAAGAGTATGGAAAGTCGCATGAATCAGCCATTAAGAATTCAAAGAAAAAAAAGATCTCATCTGGATTAATTTTTGCAGGAACAGCCACGTTAGGTATAGCTTCACTTGCCATGCCGCAATTGACATTACTTTCAGCAGCAGCAACGGGAATTGGCCTGGCCTTTGGAGGTAAAAGTCTGGCAGATATTTTTAGTGAACATAAAGCACATAAAAATGAAATCCAGATATTAGAAAAAACACCCGTATCGCTTTTGTATGGGGCATATAAAAAGAAATAGTCATACTGTGTATACCGTCTGGTAGCGGAAGTCAGTTTTTGAAGCAATTGTCGTAAAGTTACTCAAACAATCATTTCGGCTTTGCTGATAAGCACAGCGGCTTGTCCGGTGGTGAGCCGGTAGTCACAGGGTAGGGGAGGAATACAGCCTATGGCGTTTCAATGTCTGAAAACACTACCACATCTTGTGTCAGAGGGCCGCTGCGCGCCAGGCCGTTTCGCAAAGTTCGATTATTTTTGCAGTGTTCTGCCCTTAACAAATGGCCAGCTCGTTCACGACCTCAGCTACGCTCTTGATGCTGCGGATATTTCCGATGCCCGTGCCCAGCGCAATGTATCCTTCATCTGTATTACCTTCCAGCATGCCGATACGCAACCCGCGTAAACCTCCCATCGTCTGGGCCAGTTCTTCATTGCTTGCACCAGCTTTATCCATCGACACGAGCTTGTCAGCCAGCTTGCCAGGAGTAATCTGGCAGGGTACGGAAAAGCAGCAAATCCAGGCCGTTAGCATTAATGATTTTATCCTTTACTGACTGCGGCACACGGCTTTCTTCTGTCCCAATAAACACCGAACCAGCAAAGACACCCTCTGCTCCCAGCGCATGGGCAGCACGGGCGGTACGACTATCGGTAATCCCGCCTGCAGCCATGACGGGAACACTCTTCACCGAGTCCGCAATCAGCGGCACGATCGAAAAGGTGCCAAGCGCGGTGCCAGGCAATGTGCCACCTTCATCAAAACCTGTTGCAACAATAATGTCGGCGCCGGCTTTTTCCGCTAAACGTGTATTTTCAGGTGTCGGATTAATATCGCGGTAAATAATTGCAATACCCGACGCTTTTAGTTCATTAAACAGCGAAGTGATAATAGCTCCTTCTCCGTAACCGGTATAAACAACAGCTTTTACTCCCTCTTCCTTTATTACCTGTAGGATAGGCGGAGTCCAGATGTCGTTTTCAGGGGTTGGAATAAGGTTCACCCCGAATGGTTTTTCGGTAAGTTTTTTGGTTTTACGAATTTCTTCACGCATTTTTTCTGCTGTTTCATCAGGCGTTGATACAGCAGTTTCCGCTGTTAAGCCCGCATTTGGGCCAAGCACACCCAAACCACCGGCGTTGCTTACGGCTGCAACCAGTCTTGCATCGGTAAGCCAGGACAATGGGCCTTGTATAACAGGTTTTTCGATACCCAGAATCTGGCAGATACGGTTGTACTTCATGACGTAATCTCCTTCGAACAAATTTTCAGCCAGCCTTTTAGGCGACTGTGGTAGTTAATTAATCTGAAGAAGATCTTAAGCCTCTTTATTGTTACGAAAAACTATCCAGTCTTTAAAACAGAATTACTGATAAAGTAACAATAGCCAGGTCGGATATGCACGAAAGAGCGTTATCAGAGATGTGCATCCGGACCAAAAACCTCGCACAGCCAGTCGATGAATACACGAACTTTAGGTGCCAGATACCGACGATCCGGGTAAAGCAGTGAAACCGGTTTTGGCGGGGGCGGGAAATCAGTGAGGATCTCTGTCAGCTCTCCACTGGCAATAAAGGGTGCAAGCGACGGACGCAATCCGTGTAGAATTCCCAACCCCGCCAGCCCACATGAAAGAAACGCTTCTGAATTGTCTACCAGGATGCTGGAGGGTACTTTTATTGACGCAATACTGCCATCAACCGTGAATTTCCACTCCATTATCTGCAGGCTGTGATTACTGAAAAAATTTACAGCCCGGTGGGACTTCATCAGCTCATCGATAGAGTGCGGCGTGCCATGCTTCGCAAGATAAGATGGCGCAGCACAAGTCACCATGGCTGCCGTTCCCAGACGTCTGGCAACAAAACTGGAGTCATTAAGCTCACCAAGTCGGATGACGCAGTCCACACGCTCGGCAATCAAATCAATCTTGCGATCGGACGTGCCAAGTACAATCTCAATATCCGGGTATCGGTTCTGAAAATCTCCAAGAGCCGGAATGATGACTGTCCGGGCGAGCGTAATAGGGACGTCAAGGCGCAGGCGGCCTTTCGGCGGTTGCGTGCGGGAAAATAATCGCCGGACGTCGTCCAGCTCGCTTAGAAGCGACAGGCAACGCTGGTAAAACTCTTCCCCTTCATCCGTCATACTGACCTGTCGTGTTGTGCGATGCAGGAGCTTAACGCCCAGATCATGTTCCAGATTCTGAACGGCGCGGGTAACAGCAGGGCGGTGCAGCTCAAGCACCTCCGCCGCGCGGATAAAGCTCCCTTGCTCTACCACATTGACATAAATATTCATGGCTTCCAGCATATTCAGCTGCATCTGTTCTCAGTCCTCAACCATTATTTGTGTCGAAGGGGGAAGCTCCTTATAACATTCCTGTCTGCTGGAACATATCCCTTTGTGAGCTGATTGTTTTATCTGGAGTAACATACTGCTATCGATACATGACTTTTACCGGGTGGTTGAGGTAAGACATGTCATTTGTAAAATCGCTACCAATTCTTCGCAACCTTTTTGGATGTTCGGCGGCGTCGTATACAAAAACAAACAGGCCAGGCGATACGGTTACGCATGTGCAGGTCATGCCAGGCGCGACGCTAAAATACGAGCCGATTATGTTTGACCGCCGCCAGTGTAGGTGGCGAGTGTGAATGCAAGACATTGGCAGACAGTGAATAATCAAACCTCGTGAAATGAGGTTCCCATTAATTTTTTAACCCATGTCAGCGCAGCGCAGGAAAATTGCCCGTCGTCTGGAAAAAAGCCCGTTATTAAAACGGGAACTGTCGGAAATGGCTGTTGAGTCCTACGGCGATGCCGTGTTATCTGCAGCGCGTGAAACAGGCCTTGATGAAAAGAGTTTTCCGTCTGAAATGCCGTGGGCGCTCGCTGATACGCTGTGCGACGATTTCATCCTGGACTGACACACTGACAATGACGAACCGAACACAATAGCCGGTTTTTTTATGCCTGAGCGGCGTGTGCTGCGTGAAATCGTGTGCAGGATAGCGGGTGCAAATCAACAGAATTCGCTCAGCGTCACGGCAGGGAAGGGATCAAACTTATGGGCCAGAAGTTTTTTGACATGCACGAATCCAGCCGCCTTAACATGTCTTTTAAATGTTCTGGTGCATTTAACATAATATACATTATGCGCATTAGAATAGCAGAGGGCGAAAAGCAGCCCCCCAGCGTGAATCAGTCATACAACCAGCGACCAGACCTGGCAGACGCAATGAGCATACCTATCGTGAACTCCGGCACCTGAGGAATATCGTTTTTGCGAAACGGATTAAGCAAATGCTTTAGCGGTGGTTCTGGCGGATAGTATGTTGTGATCGAGAAATTCCCTTTATCTACATTGAATGTCGTAAAAAAATCATCCATCAATGCCAGTGCTTCATCATCTTCCAACCGTAAATCTGAATCCAAATCTGTTGACGGTGTCAGTTCTTTTTTCTTAAAGAGGTAAATTCCATCATGGCTTCTTACCAGTTCATAAATCCGCTGTTCAAGAGCATCACTTACCATATTTTATCGCTTCCTCTGGCAATACGGTTGTAATCCCTGCCTGTACGATATGCAATCTGCGACACGTCAGAGGCCAGAATAATCCATCCGACTGTTCAGCAAGGCCACCAAGTAAAATAATATCACCATCTGCAAGGCTGACTTCGGTTGTTACATCACGCTTGATAAGGGTTGGCGAGTTATTAACGCCGGTTTCAGTGGTCACAAGTTAGGTTCTGGACATCTGAACTTAGCCTTGAAAAAACCGTCAGCTGCCCGCATCACTGACCGGGCTGGAGCTGAATCCCCTTCGTGAAGGATGCTTTTATTAGTACTATTAAAGGTGCTATATTTAGTCATCAACCAGGAGGTAAATTATGGCATTTCAAATTTTAACGACTACTGCAGCAAGCATTACAGAACTGAAACGTGATCCAATGGGAACTTTCAATGCCGGAGATGGCGCTCCAGTTGCCATTCTTAACCGTAATGAACCGGCTTTCTACTGTGTTCCTCCGGCACTTTATGCTCATCTTATGGATATTCTTGAGGATGAAGAACTCGGTCGTATTATCGATGAGCGTGCGAATGAACGCGTCATTGAGGTCAACATTGATGACTTATAAGCTGGCATTTAACGAATCTGCACTAAAAGAGTGGAAAAAACTGGGTCATACCATACAGGAACAGTTTAAAAAAAAGTTACGGGAACGGCTTGAAAACCCTCGGGTTCCGGCTTCTCAATTACATGGAAGAAAGGATCAGTACAAAATTAAGCTGCGTGGTGCAGGATACAGACTGGTGTACAGCGTCGAAGATGAAATTATCACGGTAACTGTCATTGGTGTTGGAAAGCGTGAAAATGATGCCGTCTACAAAGTGACACAACACAGAAGCTAATCACTCAGGAAATGCTCTCTTTCCCCGTCAAGCGATACGACAAACAGGCTCAGTTCTTTTATGTGACGGCACCTTGACATATGCCACGTATATGAAACTATGGCCTACGTTGTGTATGTGACATTCATTTTATTCCCGCCCGGAGTGTTTACGCTATCTGAGGATAACATTATGACGCAACGTATCGCGGTTTTTCCTGCTGACCGCCATTCTCTGTATGAAGAACATGGGTATTCCGCCGCCATCCGTTCTGGTGATTTACTGTTTGTTTCAGGCCAGGTAGGCAGTCACACAGACGGCACGCCGGAGCCTGATTTTCAAAAACAAGTGAGGCTTGCTTTTGAAAACCTGAAAGCAACACTGACTGCAGCAGGATGCACATTCGATGACATAGTGGATGTCACCACATTCCATACCGATCCAGAGCAACAACTTAACGACGTGATGGCGGTGAAACAGGAGATATTTGCCCATCCCCCTTATCCTAACTGGACCGCTGTTGGCGTTACCTGGCTGGCCGGCTTTGATTTCGAAATAAAGGTTATTGCCCGAATCCCCTGATGCTTATTCTCGGTAAAACCGGTAGCATTATATGTACCGGTTTTATTTTATTCATCCCTACCCTTCATCCTGTATGATTAACATGCAATCACCAAACATATCGAACTTACATGACTGGATATGTTCTGAGGCATAGGCCTTCATGAGTAGATCAACCCCAGCAAATTGACCGGTTAACACCATATGCGTCGTTTTTGGCTGATGTAAGTTCGTTAGCAGGCAGTCAACCACTTTCAGTTGATAGCCTGGATGTATATAAAGTGCAGTCCAGCCAGAACTTGCTTTGAGGCAATTGTGCTCCCTCGAATACGCGGATTCCAGGCATCGTGTAACGGTAGTTCCTACGGCAAAAATACGTCCGCCATTTTGCTTCGCAGTATTAATGATATCCGCTGTTGCTTGCGAAACCTCGTAGTATTCTTCGTTGATAGTCACTTCCTCTACACATTTTGTTTGTATTTTTCTGTTGGACAACATTTCTGTTGATGCAACATGTAAAGTGATGAAGGATATTAACCCACCTTTATCTTTGATTCTTTGGATAAGATCCCAGGTAAAATGAATGCCGGCAGAAGGTATTTCCAAAGAACCATACTTTTTAGAAAAAACGGAACGGTAAGCATCTGGATATTTATAAAACAAGCTGGAGTCCACATACTCATCAAGACGCTCACCATGACTGGCTAAATAGCAAATTAAGGCCTCATGATTTTCCACGACGGCTCGGTACTGACTCTCTTCGCTAAACTTTTGCTCTACCTTAATGGAAATTCCAGGGTTATCAACCAAATAGAAAACATCATTCGCGTTAAGCCTTTCTTTTAAAAGTCCGGAAATAATTACTCTATTATTTGGTAAAAATCCCTCTAAAACAATTTTAATTAACCTATTCTGTCTTGTTTTACAGATAAACATATGGTTTATTATAGTACTGTCGTTAAAACAGATTACATCACCTTCTTTGATATAATCTGTTACTTTACTAAAGTCTACCTTATGAATTTCCCCTTTACTCCGGTTGAGGACAAGCATTTTACACTTTTCCCTGTATGAATCATTGGCTATCCAATGAGGTCTGAGTGGGATAGTCATCTGATCGGTAATGCGAAAATCATATTTTTCGGTAAGCATATATTTACCCTTTGAAAAACCATTGATACGGCGATTGTTATATAGCCGTATTCTGCAGTATACGTTGGCCTTTCAAAGGGTGAAAATTAACTCGATAAATGTTGTTGTTATATTTACTTTGCTGGCTATTTAATCAATGTCAGATACCGATATTAAGCTGGACGATCGGATTTGACCGCCCTTTTCTTTTGCTTATTCCGGCATTGAAGCATCGCTATCCATTGCATCGGCAAACTTTTGCATTAACCGAACAAAGACATCAAGTTCCTCCTGAGGCCAGTCTTTAAAAACAACTTTGCCCATTTGCTCTCGAGCAGCGTCTATACGCTCCGTCATCGCCTTTCCTGTCCGGGAGATAACGGCCTCGCGTATACGACGATCGATGGCATTATGCTGCCGTATTATCAACCCCAGCTTCTCCAGTTTGGCGACCTGTCGGCTTACCGTCGTATAATCACGACCGGCACGTTCGGCTAACTCAACAACGCCAATCGGCCCTAAACGTTCGATACTAATAAGGATCGAAAATAGCGCACGATCGAGTTGAATCCCCGCCTCTGCAATTAATTTCTCATCATTACGAGGCCGTCTTCGAGGATTTTGGAATACTCAATAAAGTGGTCGCCGCCGGCGGGCTCTATCCCCGATTACGAACCTACCGTCACGACGGAAGCTATGTAGATTCAGATATTGCGCATCATACAAAACCGACCCACGCCGAACCCTACCATCTGCCATTGATGGTTCCACAGAACGTGACAGAAACGATTATGCGGGAGCAATTAAAAGCATGGGGACATCGGGTGGAGTTCGGCTGCGAATTACGACATTTTGCGCAAACCCCACGCACGGTCACCGCGTATGTTGCCGGGCCGGCTGGAGAAGAGGTCATCATCGCTCATTATTTGATAGGCGCGGATGGCGGCGGAAGCTTTGTCAGAAAGAAATTAGGCGTCAGCTTTTCCGGCCATACGTTGGGAATCCATGCGCTTGTGGCTGACGCTTCACTTTCCGGTCTGAACCGGGATGTATGGCACCATTTTAACGATGGCGATATGGCGCGAATGATAATGATTTGCCCTCTCGCCGGCACGCAGCTCTTTCAAATCCAGGCATTGTTGGCCCCGGACGACTCGCAGAATTTCTCAGCCGACGTGCTCACGGCTTTTCTTACTGAGCGAATCGGGCGGACGGATGTTCGCATCCATTCGATTCCCTGGGTATCGAAGTACCAGATGAATGCGCGCATAGCGGAACATTACCGTGTGGGTAAGGTATTTTTAGCCGGTGATGCCGCTCATGTGCATCCGCCGACGGGTGGACAAGGGTTAAATACCAGCATCCAGGATGCCTATAACCTGGGATGGAAAATGGCAGCCTCGCTGCGGGGCGCAGGAGAAGAGCTTCTCGATAGCTATGAACAGGAACGCCGCCCGGTAGCCGAATCACTGCTCCACCTTTCCACCCGATTACTTGACTCTCAAAAACAGGGCGGCATCAAACGAGAACGCGACGTTCAACAACTTGACATCCAGTATACCAACTCCCCCTTAGCCCACACGTTGCCCGAACGTCAGCATGGGTTACAAGCGGGAGAAAGAGCTCCGGATGCTCCTCTTTTGGGCGCTGGCGGCCAATCATTACGATTATTTCAGTTACTACAAGGTCCGGACTGGAATCTGTTGGCCTACGAAACCCACGGTAAGGTCATCGATGCGCGGCGAAATCTGCGTATTCATCACATTGGCGAGCAGGACGAGCTCATCGATACCCTGGGGCACTTCCGGGAGTCCTATCAACTGGCGCCGGGTCAATGCGTGCTGATCCGACCCGATGGCTATGTCGGCGCATTCTTTCACGGCAAACAGAGCAACGATATTGAAAATTATCTCTCTCGTTTTGCCATAGGGATTAAAGATGAATACTAATGTCTATGAGAACACCGACAGCGAAACTATCACCCCGCTCAACAAGCGGCGTATTTTGCCTGTTTTCCTGCTTGTCGGCCTTTACGCCGCCAGTACAGCGGCAGTGATGTCGGTACTGCCTTTTTATATCCGCGAGATGGGCGGTTCGCCGCTTATCATTGGAATCATCATCGCCACTGAGGCTTTTAGCCAATTTTGTGCAGCGCCCCTGATTGGCCACCTTTCCGATCGCGTTGGCCGCAAGCGAATACTGATTGTCACGCTGGCTATTGCGGCGATAAGTTTACTATTACTCGCCAACGCGCAATGTATCCTGTTTATCCTGCTCGCCCGCACGCTTTTTGGCATTAGCGCCGGGAATTTGTCAGCCGCCGCAGCTTATATTGCCGATTGTACGCACGTCAGAAATCGGCGCCAGGCAATCGGTATCCTCACAGGCTGCATTGGTTTAGGCGGTATTGTCGGGGCAGGCGTTTCAGGGTGGCTATCGCGTATCAGTCTGAGCGCGCCGATCTACGCCGCCTTTATACTTGTCCTTGGGTCTGCCCTGGTCGCGATTTGGGGGTTAAAAGACCCGTCCACAACATCACGTACCGCAGATAAAATAGCGGCGTTCTCTGCCCGCGCTATTTTAAAGATGCCAGTCCTTCGCGTCTTAATCATCGTAATGCTTTGTCATTTCTTCGCCTATGGCATGTACTCTTCACAATTACCTGTTTTTCTTTCTGACACCTTCATCTGGAATGGGCTTCCCTTTGGGCCAAAAGCGTTAAGCTACCTGTTAATGGCGGACGGGGTTATTAATATTTTCGTTCAGCTATTTCTGTTAGGTTGGGTGAGCCAATATTTTTCGGAGCGAAAGCTAATTATTCTAATCTTCGCCCTTCTTTGTACTGGATTTCTCACTGCGGGTATCGCCACGACCATACCAGTGCTTATTTTTGCTATCGTTTGTATTAGTATCGCTGATGCGCTAGCCAAACCCACTTATCTTGCCGCCTTGTCCGTCCATGTATCGCCTGCCCGACAAGGTATCGTCATCGGAACGGCGCAGGCATTAATCGCAATCGCTGATTTTATATCCCCCGTATTGGGCGGATTTGTCCTGGGTTATGCCCTGTATGGTGTCTGGATCGGTATAGCTATCTCTGTCGCCATTATTGGTCTGGTGACGGCAATGATTTACCTTTCAAAAAGTTCAGTGCTAATAGCGAAACCAGAAACAGAATAATGTGACAACGTCACAAGCATTATTACTCCCTTCTTCCCT
The DNA here is from genome assembly GCF_017571995.1 of Salmonella sp. 32031103-2018-00083-FB-01-SM-01. NCBI lineage: Bacteria > Pseudomonadati > Pseudomonadota > Gammaproteobacteria > Enterobacterales > Enterobacteriaceae > Salmonella > Salmonella sp. 32031103-2018-00083-FB-01-SM-01. The sequence goes on along the minus strand of NZ_JAGEQL010000001.1, from coordinate 552,572 downwards.
TATTTATCAAAAGTATTGTACTTATATTGAATGTTTAAGAGGTATTTATGGAAATTATGCTGGTTGGCATTTGCCCTTGTAAAGCGCGGGGAAAGCATGAAAAAAATATATCTCGTTGTTATCGTACTGTTTTTTATTTCTACAAAAGTTTATACACTACTTCATAACAACATCTTCTTTTGTCGAAACAGCCCGGAGTGTGATTTGTCTCATGTTCTCCCCGACTACCGGGAGAAGATTTCAGGCACACCGCTAAAATATACCTTGATTAGTACAGCTCCATTAGCACAGGTGGTAGTCAGACACTATGAATTATTATCGCAACACTGGTCGCCAGATGACATGGTAACCCCTGCGCAATGGCGACATAACGTTGATATTTATATCCCTGAAACGGCAAAAGAGCACCATGCTTTGGTGGTTGTAAACAACGGAATTAATTATGATAAAGGCGTACAAATCACTGGTAAACCCGGTGATTTCCCCCAGGAAACACTGGCAAGCATCGCCCGTGAAACGAATACCATCGTAATATCAGTGAGTGATATACCTAACCAATATTTAACCTTTCAGGATGATAAAAAACCACTGAAAGAGGACGAGAGCGTTTCCCGAAGCTGGGCATTATTTATGGAAGCGCCGGAGCAACGTGAGTTAATGCCCTTAAATATTCCTATGGTCACTGCCCTATCGCAAGCGATGAGATTAGCAAAAAAGGAGTTAACGCAATGGAATATAAATTCCTTTATCATTACAGGTATTTCAAAGCGTGGGTGGACTACCTGGTTGTCAGCTATTGCCGATCCTGATGTTGAAGCAATTGTTCCCTTCGCCATTGATCTACTTGATATTGATGCTTCACTTGAGCATATTTATCAATCATACGGTGGAAATTGGCCCATTACATTCTACCCCTACTACCAGCAAGGCATAGATGAGAAAATAAAATCCCCCACATTTACCCAGCTAAGGCAAATAATAGATCCGTTAAGATATCTCAACACTATTTATCAACCCCGCCTTGCAATACCGAAATATATTATTAATGCAAGCGGCGATGATTTTTTCGTACCAGACAATACTCGCTTTTATTATAGCAAACTTCCTGGCGTAAAATCATTACGTATAGTGCCTAATATGAACCACTACTCAATTAACCAGTTCGCTGAAGAAAGCCTCGTTCCATTTATTAATAGGTTTCAAAGTAAAAAAACATTACCACAGTTGATCGGCCTTATTCACCACCATCTTCTTACGGTCTATTTCTCAGAAGCGCCGGTAAAAGTCGTTCGCTGGACAGCCAACAATCCAAATGCGCGTGATTTCCGTTATGCCTGTGGCATCCGCTATCAGCCGCTTACAATAGATATTCCCGCCAACAATAAGATCAGTATTACGTTAAATGAACCGAAGACAGGTTGGGAAGCTACCTATATCGAAGCCACTTTTAATGATGGCTATGTCGCCACGAGTCAGGTTTATATTACGCCCGATGAAAAATACCCCCAGACAGCACCACCTTCCGTTAACGCCGCATGTCAAACGTTACCGGGGCGTGGATTAGGGGAAAACGATATCCCCGATTGAATTTTCAAGTAATTGTCTGATTTTAAATAATTTTATCCATCACGCTTGCGATGGATAAAAATCCTCTGCGATAAATTTTTGTTATATTGATCACGTTCTAACCACAAGAGAGGTGATTTGAAAATAACCTTAAAATATTGTGGTCAGGCCGCTAGACCACAATAAGAGGATTAATCATGAAAAGAAAAACAATGGGATGGCTTATCGTTTTTCTTCTATTTATAGTTTACATGCTCAACTATATGGATCGTTCAGCATTGTCGATAACTGCCCCCTTGATCGAAAAGGAGTTAGGATTTAACGCCGCGGAGATGGGAATGATCTTCAGCGCATTTTTTATCGGATACGCCCTGTTTAATTTTATTGGTGGCTGGGCCAGCGATAAAGTTGGGCCAAAAACGGTTTTTCTCATCGCAGCGTTACTATGGTCTGTATTTTGTGGCTTAACTGGTTTAGTCACCGGATTGTGGACAATGCTTATCGTGCGCGTTCTTTTCGGTATGGCTGAAGGACCGGTCAGCGCTGCCGGAAATAAAATCATCAATAACTGGATTTCCCGAAAGGAGTCTGCCACGGCGATCGGAATTTTTAGCGCCGGTTCCCCGCTCGGCGGCGCGGTGTCCGGGCCGATAGTGGGCCTGTTGGCGTTATCCTTAGGCTGGCGCCCCGCATTTGGCATTATTTTCTTATTTGGCCTGGTCTGGGTACTACTGTGGTACTTTATCGTTAGCGATAAGCCAACAATGAGTAAACGCCTGGCGCCGGAAGAACGCATTGATTTTGAAAATCATGAGGATGTTATTTTATCTGATGATGGCCGGGCTACACCTTCACTCGGCTATTACATGAAACAACCAATGGTGTGGGCGACAACTCTGGCTTTTTTCAGCTACAACTATATTCTTTTTTTCTTCCTGACCTGGTTCCCAAGTTACCTGAACCATTCGTTACATCTCGATATTAAAGAAATTAGTATCGCCACGGTAATTCCCTGGGTCATCGGCGCCATTGGTATGGTGCTCGGCGGCGTCTGTTCTGATGTAATTTATCGGATTACCGGTAATGCTCTGCTCTCACGTCGACTTATTCTGGGCGTATGCCTGGCAGGCGCGGCGGTATGTGTTGCCGTTTCCGGTACCGTTAGCACTATTGGTAGCGCAATTACGCTCATGTCAGTTTCCCTCTTCCTGCTCTATTTAACGGGCCCAATTTATTGGGCGGTTATTCAGGATGTTGTTCATAAAGATAAGGTAGGGAGCGTCGGCGGAGCCATGCATGGCCTGGCTAATATATCTGGCATTATCGGTCCGCTTGTCACCGGTTTTATCGTTCAATTTAGCGGTAAATATGACTATGCGTTCTATCTGGCTGGTGCTATCGCTATCGTTTCAAGCCTGTTGGTCTTCGTGTTTGTAAAAAGTAAAGGATTCAAAGCCAATGAAAGTCAAAGCTGTGTTCATTAATAAGCCTGGTGAAGTTGAAACCCGCTGGGTAGATTATCCCCATAAGAAAGAAAATGAAGTATTAATTAAGGTTGATGCCGCAGGCATTTGCGGATCGGATATCGGGGCTTTTCGTGGAACGAACCCACTTGTTACTTACCCAAGAATTATCGGGCATGAAGTGACCGGAATTGTTCTTCAGGAAGGCACCGGAATGCCGGACAATATTAAAAAAGGCGACCGCGTGATTGTTGACCCCTATATTTATTGTGGTCACTGCTACCCTTGCTCTGTCGGCAGAACTAACTGTTGTGAAAATTTAAACGTCATTGGCGTGCATGTCGATGGCGCAATGCAGGAGGTGGTGACTCATCCCGCACATTTAATTCATAAAATACCAGATAACGTGCCTTCTGAAATGGCGCCGCTGGCAGAACCGCTGACCATCGCTCTGCACGCGCTGCACCGGGCAAACGTTAAGGCCGGGGAATATGTTGCCATCATCGGCGCGGGGGCCATTGGTCTTATGGCGGCATTAAGCGCGCGACATTACAAGGCAACGCCTATTCTGATCGATATTGTGGAAGAAAGGCTACGCTATGCGCAAAAGCTTGGCGTTCCTTATGTGCTGAACGCCGCTGACGATCAGGTTATCGACGCTATTAAAAATATCACCCACGGCACCATGGCGCAGGTCGTGATAGAAGCTTCCGGCGCAAATAGCGCTATTCGAAATACGCTTGATTTAGCATCGTTTGCTGGTCGTATTTCGTTTACCGGATGGCCAAAACAGGAAACGTCGCTGCCGACGAACCTGATCACCTATAAAGAACTGGATTTACGCGGCTCCCGCACCAGTGCCGGTGAATTTGATGAGGCATTACGTATGCTGTCTACGCTGGAGATTAATCCGCAAGATGTTGTCAGTAAGGTCGTCAATCTTGATGAGATCCCTGATGCAGTTAAAGAACTTGATCGCTATCCGGAGCGCTACTTAAAGATTAATGCTGTTTTCCATTGATTTACGTCGAGTTCTACCGCATGGCATGACCGCCATGCGGTGTTATTCATCGACAAACTTAGCCGCCGACAATCTTTCTCACATAGCGTAAATGTTCCAGCGATCCCTCATAGGCGCTGTCAGCATCAGACTGGCGCATCGCATCCACTATCGCTTTATGTTGTTTGTTGAGATTAAGTAAAACATTTCTGTCTCCAGACTGCTCATCAAGCCCGGCATAAGGGATATTAATCCGTTGTTCCCATAACATACGGGACATATCGAACAACACCCGGTTACGGCTGGCCTCAGAGATCGCAAGGTGAAATTCTTTATCCAGCGAGTAAAAGCCGTGGACGTTATTATCGTTAATGGCTTGATCCATACGATGATAAATCGCCTCTATTTGGTTGATGACGTCAACGTTATCGTTTTGTGCGGCTAAGCGCGCACAATGGCTATCGACCAGCTCGCGAGTAGAGAGAATTTCTTCGATGGTATAGTCGCTGGCAAGGTGTTTTTTATCTGAAACGATAACCCCATTACCGGACTGAATCACGATCCATCCGGAGATCTCCAGTACAATAAGGGCTTCTCGCAAGGAGGCGCGGCTCACGCCAAGCTGTTTTGCCAGTTCGCGTTCTGGCGGTAAAAAAGTTCCCGGGGGAAAAATATTATCATTGATCAGCTTAATGATGAGGTTGGCTATCTTCTGATAGAGCCTCTCCTGCCTGACCTCAGGTATAACCATGCGCCCTCCAATCCATATCCAGGGGATTTTGAATGGATTTAGCATACCATCCTGGCGCTGGTGATCGTGATAATTAATTACCGTGCATGATAAAGAGAAGCAACCGCCGGTAGTCTCCATTACCTTCGCTGAGACTACCGGGGAACCTAAACCGAGACGAGCGATTTATCCTTTGACGTTGATTTTCTCGAACACGGGCGCAGTCGCGTTCTTAAACTGAGAAAGAGACCAGGTTTTATAGTTGATATCATTGTAGCCGCGCACCATCATCTCACCGTGCGTTAAGTCAGACAGCGTTGTCCAAACCGTATATTCTGAGACCGGTTTGCGGGTGGCGTTGCCTTCCCCTTCACTCCCCATATAATCAACCGTAATATTTTTCGGACGATCGAAACGGCTCATAATATGCGCAAGCGTATTCATTGCATCGTGGGCGGATGTCGCTTGCGGCGCATATGTGGTGTAATAAACGCCGCGTATAAAACGGGAAACCGACGTATCGGACGATGGCAAGTCTGCAATAGCAATCCCGCTATCAGGCTGCATCACTTTTATCCCGCCCAGTGTGCCTGAAGAGCGGTCCACATTGGTTAATTGCGTATAGTTATTCAGATTTGTCAGATGCCAGGGGAATGCGGGACCATTTGTCATCACGCGAGTGGGATTGTCATAGACATGGAATTTGCCATTTTCCACTTCAACGACAATGCTTCCTCCTTTCTTGTCGTAAAACGCATAATGAAATGGCGATTTCAGATCGCCAAACCGATGCAGTTCCGGTGACCAGAATTTACCCTCTTTTATTGCCTGTTTTACCTCGCCGACAGTAGCAAAACGGGCCAGCGCCCATTCTCCCAACGAGGTGACAGGAATTGCCTGTTTATATTCACTCGCGGGCAATGGCGGCAACTGCGCATTCATGATCATGTTTTCACTAAATGACAATCCCGCGCTATTCATGCCTTCAAGTATGTCTCTGCTATCGCCATCAGTGATGGTGGAAGTAATGGCCAGTATCGGATATTTCGCCTGATAGCTCACTCCCTGACTGCCATCCGGCGTTTTTTTATCAAACTGTGTTCCCGCCGGATAATACGTTAACCATGAGGGTAAATCCTGCATATATTCCAGCGTACGTCCATGAAAAACATCGCCTTGTTTATCCTGAATAGCAAGGGTTGTGCAGGCCTGTGCAGCCAGGGCGTATGAAAACAGCGCCGGAGCGATAAATAACATTGCTTTACTTTTTTTCATCATGCTCTCCTTGTTTGTAAAATGGATTGGATGAATATATTAAATTAAACCTATCAATGGTTATGCAGCACGTAATTAATTGTGATCTTATTTTACAAGCTAATAAATTTAACTGACGGGTTTAAAGGAGAGTTAAACACAGCGAACTAATATGAAACGCGTTATCCGTGTGACCATTTAAAAAAATCCCATCATGTTATAAATAAATCTTATCAACATTAAGAGATACCTTCACAACGCTATATTTACTCCACATCACCAATAACATTAAATTAATTTATGTTTTTGAGGAATGTGAGTAGCACACATGTAATCGGTTGTTACGAATTAGAAACATAATTGCTACTAAAACACGTTGAGAAAGACAAGAAATGCAACATATGATGCCCACACTAACTATAGTGGTTTGGGATAAACGTTATGCAAACACAAGATACATTTTATCAAGTTATGCGTAGACACGGCGTGACAAGGCGTAGCTTCCTCAAGTTTTGCAGCCTTACCGCAACGTCTTTAGGCCTGAGCAGTTCAATGATTCCTCAGATAGCTTATGCCCTGGAGAATAAACCGCGTACGCCTGTGATATGGCTGCATGGTCTTGAATGTACCTGTTGTACCGAATCTTTCATTCGCTCTGCGCACCCGCTGGCAAAAGATGCCATTCTGTCGCTCATTTCCCTGGATTATGACGACACCATTATGGCCGCCGCAGGGCAACAAGCCGAGCAGGCGTTGGCGGATGTGATGCGCGAGTACAAAGGAAATTATATCGTTGCCGTGGAAGGTAACGCGCCGCTGAATGAAGATGGGATGTTTTGCATACTGGCTGGCGAGCCGTTCCTGGAGAAGTTAAAACGCGTCAGCGCGGATGCTAAAGCGATTATCGCCTGGGGGTCCTGCGCATCATGGGGCTGCGTGCAGGCAGCCCGTCCCAACCCAACTAAAGCCACGCCGGTTCACAAATTAATTACCGATAAACCCATTATTAAAGTGCCAGGCTGCCCGCCTATACCTGAAGTGATGTCCGCCGTTATCACCTATATGCTGGCATTTGATCGCATCCCTCCCCTTGATCGTCTTGGACGACCAAAAATGTTTTATGGCCAGCGAATTCATGACAAATGTTACCGACGCGCGCATTTCGATGCCGGTCAGTTTGTGGAAGCGTGGGATGACGAAGGCGCCAGAAAAGGGTATTGCCTGTACAAGATGGGCTGTAAAGGCCCGACCACCTATAACGCCTGTTCAACCGTTCGCTGGAATGATGGCGTGTCTTTTCCTATCCAGTCAGGTCATGGATGCCTCGGATGTTCGGAAGATGGATTCTGGGATTACGGTTCTTTTTACAGCCGGGCAACGGGCATTCCGCAAACCGGCATTGAGGCTACCGCCGATAAAATCGGACTGGGCGTTGCTGGCGTCGCGGGCGCTGCCGCCATCGCTCACGCCACGGTGAGCGCCATAAAACATGCCCGCAATAAAAACAACACGTCATCAGAAAACGCTCCGGAAGAGAAAAAATAATTATGGCATATCCTTATCAGACTCAGGGTTTTACGCTGGACAATAGCGGACGGCGAATTGTGGTCGATCCGGTTACTCGCATCGAAGGGCATATGCGTTGCGAAGTGAATATCGACAGTAATAATGTCATTACTAACGCCGTGTCGACCGGCACCATGTGGCGCGGCCTGGAGGTTATCCTGAAAGGTCGCGATCCGCGAGACGCCTGGGCATTCGTTGAACGCATTTGCGGCGTCTGCACCGGTACACACGCTCTGACCTCAATCCGTGCCGTAGAAAATGCGCTGGGAATCGCGATTCCGGACAACGCAAACTGTATCCGTAATATGATGCAGGCTACGCTACACGTTCACGATCACCTGGTGCATTTTTATCATCTGCACGCGCTGGACTGGGTCGATGTAGTTGCCGCCCTGAAAGCCGACCCGCATCAGACCTCCGCCATCGCGCAAAGCCTTTCCGCATGGCCGCTATCCTCGCCGGGATATTTCCGCGATTTGCAAAATCGACTGAAGCGGTTTATCGAGTCCGGTCAACTTGGCCCTTTCCGTAATGGCTACTGGGGACATCCGGCGATGAAACTTCCGCCGGAAGCCAATTTGCTGGCGGTCGCCCACTATCTTGAAGCGCTCGATTTTCAAAAAGAGATCGTAAAAATTCACACCGTTTTCGGTGGTAAAAACCCGCATCCTAACTGGCTGGTGGGCGGCGTTCCTTGCGCCATCAACCTTGACGAAACGGGCGCGGTCGGCGCAGTGAATATGGAACGCCTGAACCTTGTCAGTTCCATCATCCAAAAAGCTCGCCAGTTCTGCGAACAGGTTTATCTTCCGGACGTCTTGCTGATTGCCAGTTATTACAAAGACTGGGCAAAAATCGGCGGCGGGTTATCGAGCATGAACCTGCTGGCTTATGGCGAGTTTCCGGATAACCCTAACGATTATTCCGCCAGTAATCTTCTGCTTCCGCGTGGGGCTATCATTAACGGTCGTTTCGACGAAATTCATCCTGTCGATTTAACCGCCCCCGATGAGATTCAGGAGTTTGTCACTCACTCCTGGTATACCTATGGTAACGGCAATAACGATAAGGGCCTGCATCCTTGGGATGGTCTGACCGAACCGCAACTGGTCATGGGCGAACACTATAAAGGCACAAAAACCTTTATCGAACAGGTGGATGAGTCCGCTAAATATTCATGGATTAAATCGCCGCGCTGGAAGGGACATGCGATGGAGGTAGGTCCGCTGGCGCGTTATCTGATTGGATATCATCAAAATAAACCGGAATTTAAAGAACCCGTGGATCAACTGCTTAGTGTATTAAAGCTGCCTAAAGAAGCGCTCTTTTCTACATTAGGGCGTACTGCCGCGCGTGCGCTGGAATCCGTATGGGCAGGCAATACGCTGCAATATTTCTTCGATCGTCTGATGCGTAACCTCAAGTCCGGCGATACGGCGACGGCAAACGTCACGCTCTGGGAACCCGATACCTGGCCTACATCGACAAAAGGCGTTGGTTTCAGCGAGGCGCCGCGCGGCGCGCTGGGCCACTGGATAAAAATTGAAAATCAGAAAATCGACAGCTATCAGTGTGTGGTACCGACAACCTGGAATGCCGGGCCACGTGACGATAAAGGTCAAATTGGCGCGTACGAAGCGGCGTTAATGGGGACTAAACTCGCCGTTCCCGATCAACCATTGGAGATTTTACGTACTCTGCACAGCTTCGATCCCTGCCTGGCCTGCTCCACCCATGTTATTGATAATCATGGAGGGGAGCTGGTCAGGGTTCAGGTACGATGACGACGATTCGGAGGTCTCAATGCATCTCAAAGAAATAACCAGCCAGGGGTACTATATCTATGAAGCGCCGGTCCGTTTATGGCACTGGATCACGGCGTTATCCATTGTCGTCCTGGCTGTTACAGGATATTTCATTGGCCACCCCCTGCCATCGATTCAAGGTGAAGCGACCTTTATGTTTTGGATGGGCTGGATACGACTGATCCATTTTACCACGGCGTATATTTTTACTGTCGCGCTGCTGTTTCGTATTTACTGGGCATGTGTCGGCAATGAGTACGCCAGGGAGATGTTTCTGGTTCCGTTCTGGCGCCGCGCCTGGCGTAAAGGCGTTATCAGCGAAATCCGCTGGTATTTTTTCCTCGAAAAAGAGGCCCATCGTTACTATGGACATAATCCGGTAGCGGGACTGGCGGTAATGTTCTATTTCTGGATGTCCGTACTGATGGTGTGTAGCGGCTTTGCGCTCTATGGCGAAGGACTTGGAACAGACAGTTGGGCGTATCAATGGTTTGGCTGGATGATTCGCCTGACTGGCAACGATAGCCTCGCGCTACATTTCTGGCACCGGCTGGGCATGTGGTTCATTATCGCCTTCGTCATTGCGCATGTTTATACCGCTATCCGCGAAGACATTATGAGCCGACAAAGCGTGATTTCCGTCATGATAAGCGGCTGGCGCTGGTTCAGGTGATAACAATGGCAGAAGTAACAATCTTAGGGCTTGGCAACCTGCTTTGGGCAGATGAAGGGTTCGGCGTCAGAGCGGCGGAAAAGCTGTTTGAACAGTATGCCGATAACGAGAAAGTTGACGTTGTTGATGGCGGTACGCAGGGACTGGCGCTGCTGCCCTGGCTGCAACAGACCGAAAAACTGTTAATCATGGATGCTATCGATTTTGGTATGGCGCCAGGTTCGCTGGCGATGTTTCGTGATGAACAGGTTCCCGCCTATCTGACGGCGAAAAAACTCAGTTTACATCAGACCAGTTTTTCTGAAGTGCTGGCATTGCTGCAATTAACCGGCGGCCAGTTATCGGAGATTGTGCTGATTGGCGTGCAGCCGGAATGTCTGGATGACTATGGCGGAAGTCTTACGCCGCAGGTAAAGGCGCAACTGATGCCTGCGGTCTATCTTGCGCAGGAAGTGCTGGCGCAATGGGGTATCACCGCCTCTTCAGCGGCCTTGCCCACTGAAAGGCTCAATCATTACAGCCTGTGTATGGAACGCTACGAAGATGAACGGCCAGATGCGCAAAGCGCCTGCCGGGTCGGCGATATTCGGGTGCTACAGAGAGAGAAATCATAATGTGTATCGGCGTTCCTGTGCAGGTTATTTCACCCGGTCAGTGGTTCGCCAAATGCCGCGACCGACATGGCGAGCTTATCGACGTTGATATTCGGCTTGTGGCTCCCCCCTTAGCAGGCGCATGGCTGCTGACATTTGGCGGCGCAGCACGACGAGAAATGGACGAAGCGGAAGCCGTTGAGGTACTGGCGGCGCTGGACTCGCTGGAACAGGCCATGCTTACGCAAAGCGATCCGCTGACCGGTTTTGCCGATTTATTGTCTCGCACGCCTGAATTACCGGAGCATTTAAAAAAATGACTATCTCACCCCAAAATCCTGTTTGTCCACTGGCGGATAAAGGCTTTCTGGTTACCGATGCGCAAACGCTCCCGTCGTTGATTAATGCGCATCCGACTCTGCTGGTTTTGCTGCAAAGCGACCCCAACAAACATCCGGAAGTCGCCGACAGTTGGGTCATTATCCCGGAGATCCTCAAGCAATTTCCGGCGACGTCTTATACCGCGGCATTTGCGGATAGCGAACAGAGTGATCTGATCGCCCGGGAGTATCGCATTCTGAAATATCCGGCGCTGCTTTTCTTTCGCCAGCACCGTTTTGTCGGCAGTCTGGCGGGATTATATAGCTGGCAAGAATACTCTCAGCGGGTGGCCGCATTGCTGACCACACCGGGCTATCGTCAGGATATTCCCGTTATGACGCAATAGAATGAAAGGTAACACACGTGAATCATTCCAGAACTATTCCAGTCGTTAATATTGCCGGACCAGGCTCGCAGCCAGAAGAGGAAGACTTTAACTTTCTTCCTATCCCCGCCGGCATTAATCTCCCACTGACGCCGGTTTTACCGGAACAGGCGCTGCCCGCTGAGCTTCGTGTTGCCAGACACATCCTGACTACGCTTATTCGCGATATGGATAACCCGGTGGCAACGCTCCCCTTTCCCCTGAGCTATAAGCTGAATGCCACTGAACAACAGAATAGCGGTTTGTTGGATCAACTGCTCGGCGAAGGTGAAATATCCGCCCGGGTACTATTACCCGATGGAAAAGAACAGCGTATTCAGGAGACGGTTTTTACGGGCGTCTGGCGTGTACGTGAATATAACGCTGACCAGCAACGGGTTGCCGATGAAATCATCATTGGCCCGATCCCGGAGAGCATCTGGCAGACGCATCCGCAGCCGACGATTACGCCAGAATTGCCGCCACAACCGGCGGGACTGATGAATGGCGCCTTTATCGCGCATGAAATAGCCGAGCGCGTAAAACAGCCGGTAAAAGAGCCGCATATCATTAACTTAACGCTGTTGCCAGTAAACGATGCCGATCGCGAGTATCTGGAGCATTTTTTAGGCGAAGGCTGTAGCGCTATTTTTTCACGCGGATATGGTAAATGCCGGATTGTAAGCACGCATTTTCCCGGCGTATGGCGGGTCAATTATTTCAATGATATGAACACATTACTGCAAGATATGATTGAGATAGCGGACATTCCTGATATCGCCGTTGCAGGCATCGATGATATCGAAGATGCCTACGCGGGGCTAAAAAATACGTTGGAATGGTTGAAAGAATACCCGGTTACAGAAAATGAGCCAGTGGTGCGCATGGAGTGCAAAGTATGTTGGTGGGTTTACGACCCTGCGCTGGGCGATGACGTATGGCAAATTCCACCCGGTGTGCCCTTCAGCCAGTTACCTGATTACTGGTGCTGTCCGGTTTGCGAAACCAGTAAGTCCGGGTTTATGGTGATCGATGAAGGTAATAGTTCGTGCAAAGATTGACCGTCTATTCTCACCCGCTACGGATTATCTGGCAGGAGGCGCCGATCGGTCGTTTGTTACAGGGCGCAACGCCGGTATACGCAAAAACGCTTATTTCACGTTTGTTTACGTTGTGCGCTCAGGCGCACAGCGCGGCGGCGGCTTTACTGTTGTTTCCTGAAAAGAAGCCAGATATGCAGGCCGCACAACAAGAGCTGGCGCGAGAAACGCTCCGTCGCGCGTTGACTGACTGGCTCCCCCTGTTTAGCCACCGACAGGCAACCGCTGAAGAATGGGCGTTGTTACGTCGCGGAGAGTTATCCCCGCTGGCAAGCACAATCTTTTTTGACGATGATCCTCAGACCTGGCTTGCCGCTGGCGTAAAGGGCTGGGAAGCCTGGTTTTTGCAAGAGCGTTCTGAAACCGCCCGCTGGTTGGCGGCAGTACAGAATATCATTACACCTACACTACCGATGGCATCGTCCCCGGACCATACGTTAATAACCCCTGGTCCCCTGGATGTCTCGCCTCTGGCTATCGAATATCCGCTGCTGTCAGCCTGTTGTCTTAGCGGTAAAACGACTGCGCTACGTCTGCTGGCCCGCTGCATTACGCTCGCCCGAAGTTTGAGCGCCCTTCCCACCCTGCGCTGGAATCGTTTTGATGATGGCGAATGGAAAATAGCGGTAGTGGAAACCGCGCGAGGATGGTTAGTTCATCAGGCCAGACTGACGACGTCAGGCAATATTCTTGATTACCGTATTATCTCGCCTACCACACGTCACGCCCAACCTGACGGTGTCATTGCTCGCGAACTGGCCACTATTCCGCTCTCATTGTGGTCGCAACAGTTACAGGTAATTGATCCTTGTGTCGCCGTAAATATTGTTGAATGAAGGAGCTGGCCCATGCATGAATTAGCCCTGGCGCAAAATATTATCGAATTGCTGGAGGAACAGGCAGTAAATCACCAGTTCAGCAAGGTAAAGCAAGTCTGGCTGGAGATTGGCGTTATGGCCTGTGTTGAGGTGCCGGCGCTGCATTTTGGCCTGGACGTCGCCGCTCGTCATACCCTTGCTGACAATGCGCGTTTCCACATTACTATCGCACCGGCGCAAGGTTGGTGTCTGTCCTGTAATCAACCCTTCACCTCTCAAACATCCACACTCTGTTGTCCCTTTTGTCATTCAGGCAAAGTGCAGATAGATGACAGTAGCAGAATGCGCATTCGCGAGATCGAAGTCGAATAGTCAACGAATAGTCAATAAAAAAGGACGCCAGAAGCGTCCTGAAATAATAAAAGAATAAATTAACAATAATAAAGGTTAAGCAGTGACACAGTTTTGGGAAAAGGAGGGTATCCCTAAACTGTCTTAATCAGCAAGTTTTATCAAAACTCGTAGACTAAGCCGAGCGCCACGGTGTTGTCTGTATTAGGATTCGATGGGTTGCCATCTTTTAGCAGATTGATTTTGTAGTCAACATACGCGGACATATTTTTATTGAAGTAGTAGTAGGAACCCACATCAATATATTTCACAAGGTCGAACGAACCCAGTCCATCAACATCATTGGCTCTGGATTGCAGGAACGCCAGTGACGGGCGTAAGCCATTATCAAATTGATATTGCCCTACCATTTCCCAGTTATCGGTTTTATGTGCAAAGCCGCCCAATGTATCGCCCATATAGGTCATATCATAAGTACGGGTGTAGTTTGCCGCCAGGTAAATATTATTGGCATCATACTTCACGCCGCCAGTCCAGGCTTCAGCGCGGTCGCCATTGTCGTATTTATCTTGCGTCATCTGATCAAGCGTGCGTTTGGAACTGGTATAGGCTGCCCCCAGGCTCACCCCCATGCCCAAATCATATGTCGCTGATGCCCCGAAACCATCGCCATTCTGGTACGCGATACTTTTTCTGGCATTATTACTTAAAGGATCGCCTTCTTTCGACAGGCCGTCATTTTTACCCTGATACTGCAACGCAATATTCAGACCATCAACCAGACCAAAGAAATCATTATTGCGATAAGTCAGAACGCCATTCGCGCGTCCGGTCATAAAATTATCGGAAGCTTCATACGAATCATTACCAAATTCAGGCAGTACGTCAGTCCATGAACCAATGTCGTATAACACGCCATAGTTACGACCATAATCAACAGACCCCATATCGGCAAATGCTAAACCAGCAAAACCGAGACGCGTCCAGCTTTGCGGGGAACCGCTGGAGTCACCATCTTCCGGACGATTGGCGTTGACCTGATACTCCCACTGTCCAAAACCGGTTAGTTGATCGGTAATTTGAGTCTCGCCTTTAATACCCATACGGATATAAGATTGATCGCCATCCGTACTATGATTACTGGAAAAATAATGCAGGCCGTCGACCTTGCCATACAAATCCAGTTTATTGCCATCCTTGTTATAGATTTCTGCTGCATTGGCGGCTCCAGCCATCATTACGGCTGCGGCTACCGCAGATAACACCACTACTTTTTTCATTTTATATGCCTTATTTGTCTTATTTTTGGACTTTCCGCAAAGCCTGCTCGCGGAACTGTCCAGGACAATATCACTAACAATTACCGTGCGTTAAGTTTCAAAGTGTAATATTAGCTTGCTATGTATTAGTGATGTTAAAATGCAAGTTAAGCATGGCTACATCAATGATATGCCCTGTTTTCTGCTGTAATAACAAAGAGGTTACCAGTAGAGAACTGGCTTACGGTCGGGGATGCCAGGGCGAGAACGGCACTGAACACCAGGCTGACATTCGGTAAGACGGAATCATAATCAAGTCAGTTGAGGCCACAGCCCTTCTTATTTTTGTGTATAATTTGTTACGTTTACATTTATTTTTAAATTAGCGTTATGAAAATATCAGTACTACTGAAATAGCACTTCTTCGCTTCGTGTATTTTTACTATGGTTAATTATCACATAGCGCAAACGGTCATTTTTGTATCACTATTCATAAGATTAACTATTTACCAGCGGTAATAAATACAAAAACAAATCAAGGGACAACAACAATACTGAAACTCTAAATGTTGATATTTTGAGTCATGCCGTTACAAACAAATACGATATTCTTAATTGCACTACTCCCTTTTCGGGGTAATTTTATAGAAGGATGTTTTTTATTGTTCGTGAGCCATGCTCCTTTAGTATAAAGGTGAACGTAACAGGAAAGATAAAGCGTCTCAAAAACAGACCATATGGGTATAACTATTATGCAAAAAACGTCACTATTGTTTTCGGCCGCCGCAATAACGTTAACTCTGATGGCGTCATCGGCATCAGCGGCAACGCCAACCGCCGCACAAAATGAAGCTACGTCGACCGTTAAACAAGAAATTACAGAAGGTATTAACCGCTACCTTTATTCAATAGATAAGGCAGACCCAACGTTAGGCAAGCAGCTCTTTTATGTTTCACCGGAAACCAGTTTTATTCATCCACGCGGTCACGAACGCGGATGGTCGCAGATCGCTGAAAATTTTTATGGCACCACTATGGGTAAAACCTTCAGCAAACGCACATTAAAACTGGACGCTCCCCCTGCTATTCATGTGTATGGCAATGCCGCCGTTGCAGAGTTCGACTGGCATTTTACCGCGGTACGCCGTGATAATGGGCAGACTCAACACACGGCAGGCCGCGAAAGCCAGGTGTGGGCGAAGATACCAAACACAGGATGGCGAATCGTTCATGTCCACTACTCCGGTCCAGCTAAAACCGGCGTTGGAGAAGGCTATTAAGCTTTGCTCTTCAGGTTATGGCGCAGATGAACATTCTGCGCCAGTTAAGACGATCTCAGGTCAGTTGATAGTGCTTATCCGGTATCCGTTTTGCCGGAATATCCCTTTCATCATTCATTTGCAGTAAATCGATTTCTATCGCATTGCATATCGCATCCAGCGGTAAATCATTATTTTCAGTACCGAACGGATCTTCCAACTCTTCCGCCAACGCATCCAGCGCGATAAACGTATAAGAAATAAGCACCGAAATAAACGGCGTCATATAGTGCAGATCAACCACCAGTGCAAATGGCAACATAATGCAGAAAAGATAAACTGTACGATGCAAAATTAACGTATAGGCAAAAGGCACCGGCGTATTGGCGATGCGCTCACAGCCGGCCAATACTGACGACATATCATTTAAGCGGTTGTTGAGGCTATGAAATAAAATATCGGAAAGCTTTCCGCTGCGGCGGCGAATCGCCAGCCACTCTCCCATCAGCAATAAGATACGGTTAGCGGGGGAATGGGAAGCGACAACTTTCTGTAACGCCTCCTGGTCAAGATAGTTTCCCAGAACTTGCGTTTGAGGCTGTCGACGCAATGTCATACGCAAACAGTGGGCAAAAGCGATTTGTAACCGAACAAAATCCTCGATACCGCGTTCATCAGGCAAGGTTGTTTTCACCTCTCGCAGTATTGAGCGTGAAGCGATCATCAACTGCCCCCACAAATGTCGGGCTTCGACGTAACGCGCATAACAGGCATTATTGCGAAACCCCAGAAAAATGGCGATAGCGACGCCCAGTATGCTAAACGGCGCAA
Organism: Salmonella sp. 32031103-2018-00083-FB-01-SM-01; assembly: GCF_017571995.1. Taxonomy (NCBI): domain Bacteria; kingdom Pseudomonadati; phylum Pseudomonadota; class Gammaproteobacteria; order Enterobacterales; family Enterobacteriaceae; genus Salmonella; species Salmonella sp. 32031103-2018-00083-FB-01-SM-01. Next base: position 535,559 of record NZ_JAGEQL010000001.1, on the reverse strand, counting down.
GGGTAAACTTAATACCCAGCATTGTGTACCAGGGCAGCATGATAATAACGGCGATAGAAAGAAGAAAGTTAAGGAGTAGTCGTGAAAAGATTTTAGATAACACGGAACCATGCCAGACAAATATCAGGCGAATCCAGTGCTGTTGTGGTCTAACGATCATGATTATCTTCAGCAGGTGAAAAAGCACTGTCATTAAACGTGATCCAGATCAAGGTTGCAAGCTTCTGGCGATACACGGGTTCCCTGCCCTGTAGAACATTTTTTTGCACAGTGCTGATAGGCGTTGAAAAAAAAACAACCAAATGTATGTTGTAACTAAAAAGACATTTCAGCACATGAGATATATGACGGTCAACGGCTGCTATCAGTGGTATAGGGTGTTTTATCGGGGAAAGCGTCAGCAACGACGCACTGCCCTACCGCTGATTCATTTGTATGACCAGCCAGTAATGGATAACGTTGACAATATACTGTTGCTGCGCTTCGCTCAGCGGTTCTCCCTGAGGTATCTGGTGCCACTTCGCCAGGCACCCGCGACAGCAGGTTGCCGTCGCATGTTGCGCGATAAATACCGGATGGCCCCGCATCGGCGTTTGCTTACCATCATTCGCCGGGTGAGCTGGCGCCAGTCGCTGGGCGATGAAATCGGCGGCGTGTTTATCAATTACCTCCGCGCCTTTATCCCAGCAATATTGTCTTTCTTTTATCCCGAGACGAAAACGCGAACGAAATGTCGATCGCGCCAGGCGGGCAAAGAGCGGTTCAAGCGCATTCATCAGTATACCGAACGTCCTAACGTTTGTGTTAATTGTTCAAGCGCGGCGATACCTGCCAGAGAGTTTCCCGCAGGATCCAGCTCCGGACTCCAGACGGCAATCGCCATTTCATGCGGCACAATGGCGACAATACCGCCGCCCACGCCGGACTTAGCGGGCAATCCCACCCGCCAGGCAAACTCTCCGGCATTCTGATACATACCGCTGGTCGCCATTAGCGCATTAATCTGCCGGGCCTGCATGGGGGTAACTACCGGCTCGTCGAGATGAAACGCCTCGCCCTGATTCGCCAGAAAGACAAACGTCCTCGCCAGTTCCATGCAGCTCATTTTCAACGCACAGTAGTGGAAGTAATTTTGCAACACGGTAGGCACATCATGATGAAAATTACCGAATGATTTCATCAGCCAGGCAATTGCGGCGTTACGGGCGGAATGCTCAAATTCAGAGCGCGCGACCGTAGCGTCATACGTAATATCCGATACGCCGCAAAGCGCGCGCACAACTTCCAGCATCCGCTGACGCGGCGCGCTAAGCCGGCCTTGCAACATGTCGCATACCACCAGCGCGCCCGCATTAATAAATGGATTACGCGGGATGCCTTGTTCCATCTCTAACTGAACCAACGAATTGAACGGCGAGCCGGAAGGATCTTTTCCGACGCGCTGCCAGATCTCCTCTTCCGGATAATGACGCATCGCCACCACCAGACTAAGCACTTTCGAAATAGACTGAATAGAGAAGCGTTCGTGCGCATCGCCCGCCTGATAATGCTGCCCGTCCACGGTACAAATCGCTATCCCCAGCTTTGAACCCTCGACGGACGCTAATGCCGGAATATAGTCAGCGACTTTGCCCTGGCCAATGAGGGGGCGAACGCGCTGTAAAATCGTCTCTAAAATTGCATTATCCATGGCCCTGGCCACAACATGCTCCTTGCTCGCAGGTCTGAAAAGGCCTGCGAGTATAGCAGAGGGCGCCACGCGACGTCAGGGCGATTAGACGCGGTTCTTCCAGACGGTCTGCACATTACAAAATTCGTGTAAACCAAAGTGCGAAAGCTCACGACCGAAGCCGCTTTTCTTCACCCCGCCGAATGCCACACGCGCATCGCTGGCGCTGTACCCATTAATGAATACCCCGCCGCACTCAAGACGCGCCGCCATCTCCGCGGCCAGCGTATCGTCGGCGGTAAAGATCGTCGCCGACAGGCCAAACTCACTGTCATTCGCCAGCGCGAGGGCGTGCGCCGCATCTTTTGCAACGGTAATGGCGGCAACGGGCCCAAAAAGTTCCTGACGAAATGCCGTCATGTCAGGTGTGACATCCGCCAGAACGGTCGCGGCATAATAGTTGCCCTCCCCGGCGATTTTCTCGCCGCCCAACAGTAGCCGTGCACCTTCGGCGACGGAAGCCTGCACCTGTTGATGGAGTTCATCACGCAGATCAAAGCGCGCCATCGGCCCCAGGTCATTCTCTTCAACCAGAGGATCACCCATCTTTAATGCTGCGGCAGCCGCCACAAAACGATCGGTAAACGCCTGCGCAATGCCCTCTTCGACAATAAAACGTTTGGCGGCGGCGCAGACTTGTCCGGTGTTTTGATAGCGTCCTGCAACCGCGGCTTTTACCGCCAGTTCGAGATCGGCATCATTGAGTACAATAAACGGATCCGAGCCACCCAGTTCCAGTACGCACTTTTTCAGCGCCGCCCCAGCCTGAGCGCCAATCGCCGCGCCGGCGCGCACGCTACCGGTCACCGTCACCGCCGCGATTCGCGGATCGTTAATCATCTGACTCACGCCCTCATTATTGGCGTTCACCCATCCATAGACGCCAGCAGGAGTACCGGCTTCCGTCAAGATTCGGGCTATCATCTGCGCGCAACCCGTGACATTGGGCGCATGTTTTAACAAGTAGCTATTCCCCGCCAACAGTATCGGCACTGCCCCGCGTAACACCTGCCATAAAGGAAAATTCCACGGCATTATCGCCAGAATGACGCCCAGCGGACGGTATTCAATCACCGCCTGCTGATTTTCTACCAGCGTAGGCTCAGGATTCAGCATTGCCGGGCCATGTTCCGCATACCAGTCGCATAACGCGGCGGATTTCGTCACTTCCGCACGCGCCTGCTTTATGGGTTTACCCATTTCACGCGTAATACATTGCGCCATCTCTTCTGCATGAGCGCGAAGCGCCTGACCAATATCGCGTAATGTTTGCGCCCGTTGCGCTACCGATGTCAATTTCCACTTTTTGAAACCGCTCGCCGCCAGACTCAGCGCATGTTCAATCTCTTGCGCGTTAGCCCAGGGCATTGCCGCCAGCGTCTGGCCGGTCGCAGGATTCACGGATAACGCCTGTGTTGCAGTCATCATGGTCATGTTCTTTCTCTCGTTATCAGGGGAGTTGTACCATCATGACGCCCTTTACCCTTTCTGAAAAATGAATAATATTAACCAGACTATTCACGAATTGAGAAAACCATGGACCTGACGCAACTGGAAATGTTTAACGCTGTCGCTCTGACGGGCAGCATTACGCAGGCGGCGGCAAAAGTGCACCGCGTTCCGTCCAACCTGACCACGCGTATCCGCCAGCTTGAAGCCGACCTGGGCGTCTCTCTGTTTATTCGCGAAAACCAGCGACTCAGGCTGTCACCAGCCGGGCATAACTTTTTACGTTACAGCCAGCAGATCCTGGCGCTGGTCGATGAAGCCCGCATGGTGGTTGCCGGAGAGGAACCGCAAGGACTGTTTTCACTCGGCGCGTTAGAAAGTACTGCCGCCGTACGTATCCCCGCGCTGCTGGCGGGTTATAACCAGCGTTACCCTAAAATTCAGTTCGCGTTAACGACCGGTCCTTCCGGCGCCATGCTGGATGGCGTGCTCGAGGGAAAGCTGAACGCCGCCTTTATTGATGGCCCGCTAATGCATCCGGGGCTGGAAGGTATACCGGCTTACCAGGAAGAGATGATGATCGTCGCGCCACACGGCCATTCCGTCGTTTCGCGGGCCAGCGAGGTGAATGGTTATAACATCTATGCTTTTCGCGCCAACTGTTCTTACCGACGGCATTTCGAAAGCTGGTTTCATGCCGATGGCGCGACCCCCGGTACGATTCACGAAATGGAGTCATATCATGGAATGTTGGCGTGCGTAATTGCCGGCGCAGGTATTGCGCTGATGCCAGCAAGTATGCTCAACAGTATGCCAGGACATCATCAGGTGGAAGCCTGGCCGTTGGCGGAGAAGTGGCGCTGGCTTAACACCTGGCTAATGTGGCGGCGCGGGGCGATGACGCGCCAGCTTGAGGCCTTTATCGAGTTACTTAACGCCCAACTGGCGAGCGTCGACTGAAGACGAAACGGCCTGCGAAGTAAATGAGAAGCAGGTCACAAAATGATTGTCTTTTCGCCAGTAAACGTTTTAAGATCGCGGCCTCACCTTCTCGCAACTAACCCGAAATATTTTTATGACAATCAATCCAGTTTCCCGCAAGGTCGCGTGGCTACGGGTAGTTACGCTTGCTATTGCCGCTTTTATTTTCAATACCACAGAATTTGTGCCGGTTGGTTTGCTATCAGACATTGCTGAAAGCTTTCATATGCAAACCGCGCAGGTCGGCATCATGCTAACCATTTACGCCTGGGTAGTTGCCGTCATGTCGCTGCCTTTTATGCTTCTTACCAGTCAAATGGAGCGCCGTAAGCTACTCATTTGTCTGTTTGTTTTGTTTATTGCCAGCCATGTGCTCTCCTTTCTGGCATGGAACTTTACCGTGCTGGTCATTAGCCGTATTGGCATCGCTTTCGCCCACGCTATTTTCTGGTCGATAACCGCCTCGCTGGCGATCCGCCTGGCCCCTGCCGGGAAACGCGCTCAGGCATTAAGTCTGATAGCGACCGGCACCGCGTTGGCCATGGTGCTTGGGCTGCCGATAGGTCGCGTTGTTGGTCAGTATTTTGGCTGGCGCACCACCTTTTTTGCCATCGGCATGGGCGCATTAATTACGCTGCTATGTCTGATTAAGCTTCTACCGAAATTGCCGAGCGAGCATTCCGGCTCACTAAAAAGTTTACCTTTGCTATTCCGGCGCCCGGCGCTGATGAGCCTCTATGTACTGACCGTCGTTGTGGTGACTGCGCATTACACCGCTTATAGCTATATTGAACCGTTCGTTCAGAATGTCGCCGGGCTCAGTGCGAATTTTGCTACCGTCCTGTTACTGATCCTCGGCGGCGCCGGGATCATCGGCAGCCTTGTGTTTGGTAAACTGGGTAATCGCCATGCCTCGTCGCTCGTCAGTATCGCTATTGCCCTGCTGGTTATCTGTCTGCTTCTGCTGCTGCCTGCGGCGAATAGCGAAGCGCATCTGGCCATACTGAGCATTTTCTGGGGCATCGCGATTATGGTGATAGGGCTCGGTATGCAGGTGAAAGTACTGGCGCTGGCCCCGGACGCGACCGATGTCGCAATGGCGCTATTTTCAGGCATCTTTAATATTGGTATTGGCGCTGGCGCGCTGGTAGGCAATCAGGTGAGTTTGCACTGGTCAATGTCGGCCATCGGCTATATTGGCGCTATACCCGCCTGTGCCGCGCTGGTATGGGCTGTGCTCATATTCCGCAAATGGCCAGTGACGCTGGAAGAACAACCGCATTAAGACATTCGTCTGCCGGGAACAGGTTTCCGGCAGACGAAAATGCGCCTTAGTGGTACGTTTTAATAATTTCCAACACGCCGTTGATAATAAATTGCACGCCCATACACACCAGCAGGAATCCCATTAAGCGGGAGATCGCTTCAATCCCCCCTTTCCCCACCAGCCGCATAATAGCGCCAGAACTGCGTAAGCATCCCCACAGGATCACCGCCACGGCAAGAAAAATAATCGGCGGCGCGACCATAATGACCCAGTCGGGAAACTCGCCGCCATGACGCACCGTGGAAGCGGAACTGATGATCATTGCGATGGTCCCCGGTCCTGCGGTGCTTGGCATAGCCAGTGGAACAAACGCAATATTGGCCGTCGGTTCGTCTGCCAGCTCCTCCGATTTGCTTTTCGCTTCCGGCGACTCATGCGCCTTCTGCTGCGGGAAAAGCATTCTGAAGCCGATAAACGCCACGATTAACCCCCCGGCGATCCGTAGCCCTGGAATCGAAATACCGAAGGTGTTCATGACTAACTGCCCGGCATAGTACGCCACCATCATAATAGCGAAGACATAAACCGAAGCCATATAGGACTGCCGGTTGCGTTCCGCACTATTCATATTGCCCGCAAGGCCAAGAAACAGCGCCACGGTGGTTAGCGGATTGGCTAACGGGAGCAGTACGACCAGCCCCAATCCAATCGCTTTAAACAAATCCATCATAATACTATCTCTTACCCATCAGCGTTTCATGAACCGGAAGTATAAAGTGAAATTGCCCAGGCGCGCCATTTCGCCAGTGTGCAAATTAATATCCTCTACAACATATAACCTGTAATTATCAATTAGTTACAAGTTATCACAACACAATACTCCGGACGCCTTTTAGCAAATCGTGGCATCGGTCAATTCATTTAGTTGACTTATACTTGCCTGGGCAATAGTATCTGACGAAATTAATTACTTGCCGGGGCAACCATTTTGAAAAGCACCAGTGATCTGTTCAATGAAATCATTCCGCTGGGTCGCTTGATCTACATGGTAAATCAAAAAAAAGATCGCCTGTTAAATAACTATTTATCCCCGCTGGATATCACCGCAACACAGTTTAAAGTGCTGTGCTCGATACGCTGCGCGGGATGTATTACCCCGGTTGAACTTAAAAAAGTGCTGTCTGTCGATCTCGGCGCATTGACGCGGATGCTCGATCGCCTGCTGTGCAAAGGCTGGATCGAAAGACTGCCGAATCCTAATGACAAACGCGGCGTACTGGTGAAGCTAACGCCGGACGGCGCGGCAATTTGTGAGCAATGTCATCAACGACCAGGGCAAGACCTGCATCAGGAATTAACAAAAAACTTAACGGCGGACGAAGTGGCAACGCTTGAGTATTTGCTCAAGAAAATTCTGCCGTAGACAAAAAAGAGGTATGACGATGTCCAGACGCAACACTGACGCTATTACTATTCATAGCATTTTGGACTGGATCGAGGATAACCTGGAGTCGCCGCTCTCACTGGAAAAAGTGTCTGAGCGTTCAGGATATTCCAAATGGCACCTGCAACGGATGTTTAAAAAAGAGACCGGTCATTCATTAGGCCAATACATTCGCAGCCGTAAAATGACGGAAATCGCGCAAAAATTAAAAGAGAGCAACGAGCCCATTCTCTATCTGGCGGAACGCTATGGCTTTGAGTCACAGCAAACATTGACCCGGACGTTCAAAAACTATTTTGATGTGCCGCCACACAAATACCGGATCACCAATATGCATGGCGAATCACGGTATATGCTGCCGCTGAACCATGGCAACTACTAGTTTGTTTATGCGCCACGCGAAGAGCACCATGAAAATGCTGTTTCCCGCCCTGCCGGGTCTGTTACTTATCGCCTCCGGATATGGCATTGCAGAACAAACTTTGTTACCTGTGGCGCAAAATAGCCGCGATGTGATGCTGCTGCCCTGTGTGGGCGATCCGCCAAATGACCTTCACCCCGTGAGCGTGAACAGCGATAAGTCAGATGAATTAGGCGTGCCCTATTATAACGACCAACACCTTTAACCTCTTTGCCCCGTTTTGCGGGGCATTTTTTTAGTACCGTCTGGCTATACGAGTTCGTCGCTATTACCTCGCGGCATGGTCTGAAATTAGCGTTTGTCTTCTTAGTAACATAATGCCTCATCCCCTGACGCGCGCAGTACGGCGCACACGAAATCCAAACACATTGATATAGAGTCCAGCCATAATCAGTACTGCGCCCGCAAGCTGCATCCCGGTCAACGTTTCCCCGAGTAACACCGCAGCGCTCGCCAGCCCGACTACCGGCACCAGCAATGATAACGGCGCCACGCGCCAGGTCTCATAGCGCCCCAGTAACGTGCCCCAGATGCCGTAGCCAAGTATAGTGGCGACAAAAGCCAGATAAAGCAGCGACAATATCGTCGTCATATCGATGGTAATAAGGCTTTGCGTAATGTGATCCGCCCCCTCCAGTAGCAGCGATGACAGCAGGAACGGCAGGATCGGGATCAGCGCGCTCCAGACCACCAGCGACATCACCGCCGGGCGCGGACTATGTTGCATAATTTTTTTATTAAAGATATTGCCGCAGGCCCAGCTAAATGCCGCCGCCAGAGTCAGCATAAATCCCGACATCGCTATATGTTGTCCGTTGAGACTGGCTTCAATCAATACCAGTACACCTATAATCGCCAGGGCGATCCCCGCCAACTGCTTACGTTGTAACCGCTCGCTAAAAACAAACGCCCCCAATGCCATGGTAAAAAAGGCCTGCGCCTGTAATACCAACGACGCCAGTCCTGCGGGCATACCAAACTTTATCGCGCAAAAGAGAAAGGCGAACTGCCCAAAGCTTATCGTTAGCCCATAGCCCAGCAACAGCGTAAGCGGGACTTTAGGCCGGGCGACAAAGAAAATTGCCGGAAACGCCACCAGTAAAAATCGTAATCCTGCCAGCAATAATGGCGGCATATGATGCAGGCCTACTTTGATGACAACAAAATTGAGCCCCCATACGACAACCACCAGTAACGCAAAAAAACCGTCTTTACGCGACATCATCGGCCCCTGTCATTATTAAAATTTTGTAAAAAGGTAAGTTATCGGAAATCAGTGCGCCATAACAGGACTTTTCTTTTTACCGTGAGCATGGCATTGAACAACACACGATGGGCAAAATCCTGCGTTATGGTATGTTAAGACTACGCTATAGCGTATAGACATCATGCTTTTGCGGGCACGGTAGATTAAAACGTCCCGATACGTAACCTCCATTTCAGGCAGGAAAAATGAATCCAGGATTGAGACGTTCGACGTTGGCTCTACTCGCCTCATCGCTGTTATTGACAATTGGACGCGGTGCCACGCTCCCCTTTATGACCATCTATCTTAACCGTCAGTACGGTTTAGGCGTGGATCTGATTGGCTACGCGCTGACCAGCGCGTTAACGATTGGCGTCGTCTTTAGTCTTGGCTTTGGGATTCTGGCAGACAAGTTTGATAAAAAGCGCTACATGTTACTCGCGATTATCGCCTTCGCCTGCGGGTTTATCGCCATCCCAATGGTGCATAATGTCGTACTGGTTGTCCTGCTTTTTGCGCTTATTAACTGCGCCTATTCGGTTTTTTCTACCGTCCTGAAGGCCTGGTTCGCCGATAACCTCACCGCGACAACAAAAACGCGGATTTTTTCGCTCAACTATACCGTACTCAATATCGGCTGGACGGTTGGCCCGCCGCTCGGCACGCTGCTGGTGATGCAAAGCATCAATTTACCCTTCTGGCTTGCCGCCATCTGTTCCGCATTTCCGCTGGTCTTTATTCAGGTATGGGTGACACGTTCGGTTGCCGCCAGCGAGGGGAAAAATGCCGCTATCTGGTCTCCCTCCGTTCTGCTGCGCGACAAAGCATTATTGTGGTTTACGCTTTCGGCATTTCTGGCCTCCTTTGTGGGGGGCGCCTTTGCGTCCTGTATTTCACAGTACGTTATGGTCGTTGCCGATAGCGGCTTCGCGGAAAAAGTGGTAGCCGTCGTCCTGCCGGTTAATGCGGTTATTGTGGTCAGTTTGCAATACGCCGTGGGCCGTCGACTTACCGCCGTCAATATTCGACCAATGATGACGACCGGCACCGTCTTTTTTATCGCCGGGCTCATCGGATTTATTTTTTCAGGCGACAATCTGTTTTTTTGGGGGCTTTCAGCGGCAGTATTCACGATTGGCGAAATTATTTATGCCCCCGGCGAATATATGTTAATTGACAACATTGCGCCTGCCGGGATGAAAGCCAGCTATTTTTCAGCGCAATCGCTGGGCTGGCTGGGTGCGGCGGTAAACCCGCTGGCCAGCGGCGTCATCCTGACGACACTTCCCGCCTGGTCGCTTTTCGTTGTCCTGATAATCGCCATTGTGTTCGCCTGGGCACTGATGTTAAAAGGAATGCGGATTACCCCTACGCAACAGGCTATCACCTGTTAATTATCTGCAGCCAGTGATGTGCGCCGTTTCTGGCGCACCGGGTTAACCCTATATATTGCAGGCTAATTATCTGCTGTCACTGCGGTAATTCAGGAATATTCCTGGGCGCTGACGAAAATATTCTAATGCTTTACCCTTCCAGTAAAATAAATACGCAATTCAGGCTTTGCTTAAGTATAAATTAGTACTATAGTCTGCACGAGGTTTTTTTAAAAAAGAGGATGCACGCTAAAATAAGGAGAAACGAGATGTTAGGCAGTATTAACCTTTTTATCGTTGTATTAGGAATTATTTTATTTTCCGGATTTCTGGCCGCCTGGTTCAGTCACAAATGGGATGATTAATGAACGGAGATAATCCCTCGCAGAGCCGGCCCCTTGCTACATCGTTGCGCAAGGGGCCGCTTTTGTCTGGATGGCAGGCAAAAAAAACCGCCGGTTCACCAGCGGTAAATGCTTGCATGGATAGATTTGTGTTTTGCTTATACGCTACCGGGCAAATTCTTGCGAGGATAACGGATCGCTAACGACTGTAGCACCGTCAATATCAATGAAGCTTAAACGATACGCAACCAGACCTGAATAAGACATTATGGGACCTTTTGTCCCCCAGGGGCTTTTACAAGACCCATGGTATCAGGCCAGCCGCATGCCCCGTATGGCTGACCTGGAGATTGCCGGTTAGTGCGCGTTATTTTTGCAGTCGGTTCACGCGAACAAGCGGTTCCTTCGCTTTCTTGTCCAGACTACCGTTAATGTTGATCATTTGATCCGGCTGAACTTCCCGCCCATCAAATACGGCGGAAGGAATTATCACGTTAATCTCGCCGGATTTATCACGAAATACATAGCGATCGTCGCCTTTATGATCAATAAGATTGCCGCGCAGCGAAACGGTTGCGCCATCATGCAGGGTTTTTGCCTGTTCGATGGTCATTTTTTCTGCATCATCCGTACCGCGATAACCATCCTCAATAGCATGAGGCGGCGGCGGTGCCACGTCTTTTTTTAATCCCCCCTGATCTTCCGCTAGCGCGTAAGGCATTATCAGAAAACTTAAAAATGCAGCCACCTGTAGTTTCATGCTCTCTCCTTAATAACGTCTATTTGACGTATTAAGTCTGGCCGCTATTTTTAGTTTTTACAAACATGAATTTACCCGCAGAATATTAAGCAATAAAATCAACCCATCCGGATTAATATGCAACCGACATCAGCGCCGGTGAGCGCGAAAGCGTAACGGCGTAATAGTTAACTTGCCACATAGCTGAAGTCATATGCATCAACGTCTGGATAGCAATTCAGAATAATCGGCTTTATTTTTTGAGGATAATGGCCTTACGCATAATCAATGACAGTTATCGCCGTAAGAAAGTAAGCAAGTTATGCAACAGCGGGTTTGTTGGTAACTGGATAAAATAATCATTCACTGACAATGTCATAAAATAAATATGCCATACTTGAGAAGAACGAACAGATTTCATTTGTCTCTGTAACGGAAAAATAAACGATGAGATTAGAACAGCACGATATTGTCACCCTTGATGAAGCCGAATCCGTCGATAGCCTGACAAAAAAACTTGGTGATTTACTGGTTAACCAGAAACTCCGTCTGACCACTGCAGAATCCTGCACTGGCGGGAAACTGGCTTCAGCATTGTGCGCAGCAGAAGATACGCCCTCATTTTACGGTGTGGGTTATGTCACCTTTACTGATGAAGCCAAAGCAAAAATCTTACGCGTACAACGCCACAGTCTTGCCGAACATACCGCCGTCAGCGAAGCGGTCGTTACTGAAATGGCACAGGGCGCTAAGGATCAGGCTGAGGTCAATATCAGCATAGCGATCAGCGGCTATGGCGGGCCGGAAGGCGGCGAAGATGGCACGCCGGCGGGCACCGTTTGGTTTGCCTGGAATATTAACAATACAACTTTTACAAGCCGACAACATTTCAACGGAGATTGTCAGGAAGTATTGGAAAAATGCGTACGCTTCGCCCTCGCTGAATTGCTTTTTCTGTTAACGAAGAAAGCATAAACAATAATTTCATCTGACCGGTCAGAATAACTCCCGGTCAGAATAAAAAAATGCGAGCCTATGGCCCGCATCGTATGCGCAATATTTCAGAATATATTTACGAAATATCAGGAGTAAAATTAATTGCCGGATTTCCGTCCGCCACTGTGGCTATTCTGGCCACCTTTTTTACCCGCTTCAGATGCACGCTGTGGGTCGTTTTTAAAGTTCCCACCGCTATGCTGGCCGCCTTTACGACCTGCTTCTGAGGCTTTCTCTTTATCTTCTGCAAAATTACCGGAACCGCCGCGATGTTCTGCCATAATATAATCCTCATGATGATGTTGCGTTTTAAATATGATATGTCTTCTCATATCATGTGATACAGTTCTAAATCTAGTCGCCCTGTGCGCAGTGTCAAATTCATTTCTGCATTATTTACATAACGCCGATACATGGCGGAAAATATATTTTTTGAAAACATCAACAGCGAAGCGGTAATAAATCTTTGGCAATCAAGCCACCACGAAAAAATAAGTAGAAAAATCCGAATGCACGCCCTTGTTATATTCAGACAATTTAACCCCATAAATTTAACTGGCTGTCATCAGAAGTGCAGGATTCATTTTCAGGCGGTTGTTCGACAGTGCCGAACAACCGTATCAGCTTAGCGATCGAGCCCACGATATTGTAACATGGGGTCAATATGCGGTTCATGTCCACGCCAGGCTGAATAAAGCGTTTCTAAATCAGTACTATTCCCCCGGGAAAGGATAGCATCACGAAAACGCTGCCCGTTTTCACGCGTCAGGCCGCCCTGCTCTACAAACCATTGATAACCGTCATCCGCTAACATTTGCGTCCACAGGTAGGCGTAGTATCCCGCTGCGTAGCCGCCGCCGAAGATATGGGCAAAATAACTGCTGCGATAGCGGGGCGGCACTGCCGGTAAATCAAGATGCTCGGCGGCCAGCGCCTGCTGCTCGAACTCAGCGACAGACTGCTCTGCTACGCTCTCCTCCAGCATATGCCAGCGCATATCCAGCAATGCGGCGCCGAGCAATTCAGTCATATCGTAACCTTTATTAAATAAACTCGCCTTGCGCATTCTTTCCTGTAAATCAGCAGGCATTTTTTCACCGCTGTCGACATGACGCGCGTAGCGTTCGAACACACGCGGATGGCTCGCCCAATGCTCATTAATCTGGGAGGGAAACTCAACAAAGTCGCGGGGCGTATTGGTACCTGAAAGCGTGGCATAGCGTTGGACGGCAAACAAACCATGTAGCGTATGACCAAACTCATGGAAGAGCGTAATAACGTCGTCCCAAAGCAGTAATGCAGGCTGCCCATCAACCGGTTTCTGATAGTTACAAACATTGTATATAACGGGCCGGGTTTCGTTGAGTGTGGATTGCTCGACAAAATTCCCCATCCACGCGCCGCCGCTTTTCGAGTCCCGCGCGAAGAAGTCGCCATAAAATAACGCCATGCCGACACCATCGGAATCGAAAATCTCCCACACCCGAACATCAGGGTGATACACCGGAATGTCAAAACGCTCGACGAAGGTGATGCCGAATAGCTGGTTGGCGGTCCAGAAAACCCCCTCTTGCAAGACCGTATTTAAGGCAAAATAGGGCTTCAGTTGCGCTTCATCTAACGCATATTTTTCCCGCCGTACCTGTTCGGCATAGAACATCCAGTCCCAGGCCTGAACGGTGTAGCCGCCCTGCTCACCCTCAATGACGTTCTGAATTTCCGCCTGTTCATTGAGTACGCGCTGACGCGCTGGCGGCACAATGCCACGCATAAAGCCCAGTGCGGCTTGCGGCGTTTTCGCCATCTGATCGGCCATTTTCCATGCGGCATAATTGGGGAAACCCAGCAGTTTTGCCTGACAGCGACGAATCTCTACCAGACGCTGAACGATAGCGCGGGTATCGTGGGCATCTCCTTTTTCCGCCCGAGTCCATGACGCTGCGAATAAATTTTCGCGGGTCTGGCGATCGCGCAGCGTAGCAAGCGCAGGCTGTTGCGTCGTATTAAGGAGCGGAATGAACCAGCGCTCCTCCAGGCCTTTTTCACGCGCCGCTTCAGCAGCGACGGTCATTTCTTCCGGGCTTAATCCTGCCAGGCAATGCGCGTCATCTACCGCCAGCCCGCCCGCTTTACTTGCCGCCAGCAGACGCTGATTAAACTGGCTCATTAAGGTCGCGGATTCAGTATTCAATACCTTCAGCCGCGCTTTATCCTCTTCGGCAAGCTGCGCGCCTGCCAACACAAAACGCTGATGGATCACATCGACCAACCGTAGCGACTCATCATCCAGCCCCAGTGAGTGACGCTGTTGCCAGACGGCATCCACGCGAGCGAATAACGCGCTATTCAGATAAATATCGTTGGAGAGCGCCGCCAGCTCGGCAGAAAAGGCCTCATCCAACCGCTGGAGTTCATCGTTAGTGTGCGCGGCCGTCATCGCGAAAAAAACGCTGGTGACGCGTGACAGAAGCGCCCCGCTTTGCTCCAGCGCCAGAAGCGTATTCGTAAAATCAGGGGCCGCCGGATGATTGACGATGGCCTCGATTTCCACACGTTTTTGCCGCACGCCCTCATCAAAAGCAGGACGATAATGGCAATCTTTGATCCGATCAAAACGCGGTGCCTGATAAGGCAACATACTCTGGTCTAACAAAGGATTCGTCGACATTTTTCACTCCTGAAAATAGGTTGATCATAAGAGTAAGCTTCCCCCTATGCTGACCGCAACCGTGTTAACCAGGATTACCCTTTCATAAACGCCGCGTGCTATGGTAATACAACACAAAAAGCGTTGAGGAACTGTGTGATGATCGTTTTAGTAACTGGAGCAACCGCAGGGTTTGGCGAGTGCATTGCACGCCGTTTTGTTGAGAATGGACATAAAGTCATTGCCACGGGACGTCGTCATGAACGCCTGCAAGCGTTAAAAGATGAGCTTGGCGAGAACGTATTGACCGCCCAACTGGACGTGCGCAACCGCGCGGCCATCGAAGAGATGATGGCCTCTCTGCCTGCGCAGTGGCGCGATATTGATGTGCTGGTCAATAACGCCGGTCTGGCGCTGGGTCTTGAACCGGCGCATAAAGCCAGCGTAGAAGACTGGGAAACTATGATCGATACTAATAATAAAGGCTTAATTTATATGACCCGCGCCGTGCTGCCAGGAATGGTCGAACGTAATCGCGGTCATATCATTAACATCGGTTCAACCGCCGGCAGTTGGCCTTATGCTGGTGGCAACGTCTATGGCGCGACGAAAGCCTTTGTGCGCCAGTTTAGCCTGAATTTGCGCACGGATTTACACGGCACGGCGGTTCGCGTGACCGACATTGAACCGGGTCTGGTTGGCGGTACCGAGTTTTCCAGCGTCCGTTTCAAAGGCGACGATGAGAAAGCGGGTAAAACTTACGAAAATACCACCGCGCTCACGCCAGAAGACATTACCGAAGCGGTATGGTGGGTGGCCACACTCCCCGCGCATGTGAATATTAATACCGTTGAAATGATGCCTGTTACCCAATCCTTCGCAGGGCTCAGCGTCCACCGTAGCTAAGGGGTTATACCCGGTCTGCGGGCCGGGTAATCCCTGGCAAACGTATCTGCAACCAGAAACATGATCGGTATAGACCACCACGGAAAAGTGGTAGAGTATCCGGGTCAACCGCCTAAAAAGTAAGAATGAATGACCGTCGAAACGCAGCTTAACCCTACACAGCCTGTCAACCAGCAAATTTACCGTATTCTTCGGCGTGATATCGTGCATTGTCTTATCCCGCCTGGCACGCCGCTATCAGAAAAAGAGGTCTCAACCCGTTTTAACGTTTCGCGTCAACCGGTGCGCGAGGCTTTTATAAAGCTGGCGGAAAATGGGTTGATTCAGATCCGCCCTCAGCGCGGTAGTTATGTGAATAAGATTTCGCTTTCTCAGGTACAGAATGGCTGCTTTGTTCGGCAGGCGATCGAATGCGCGGTAGTCCGCCGTGCGGCGGCGATGATCACCGACAACCAGTGCTATCAGCTGGCGCAAAACCTGCACCTGCAACATATTGCCATCGAGCGCAAACAGATTGATGATTTTTTCCAGCTTGATGACGATTTCCACCAAAAGCTGGCGCAGATCGCCGATTGCCAGTTAGCGTGGGATACCATTGAAAATATCAAAGCGACAATCGACCGGGTTCGCTATATGAGTCTGGATCATGTTTCTCCGCCGGAGATGTTGTTGCGCCAGCACCATGATATTTTCTCCGCGCTGGAAAATCGTGACGGCAATGCGGTTGAGAGCGCAATGACCCAGCATTTGCAGGAAATTAGCGAATCCGTTCAGCTTATCCGTCAGGAAAACAGCGGCTGGTTTAGCGAAGACTAACCCCCTTTAACGTCAGGGTGAGACGCCTTCTCCGCTTTCTCACCCTGCACATTCCCGCCTAAAAAGCCGTGAGCTTGATCAAAAACAAAAAAAATTCGCAACGATAAGCGTATTTATATGTCGCCCGTCATGCGGGGAAACCTGCGGGCTTTGGCTGTAAGTTTGAAAGGAGAAAACACCATGATGACATACGATCGTAACCGTAACGCAATCACTACCGGTAGCCGGGTCATGATAAGCGGCACGGGTCATACCGGGATTATTAAAGCCATTGAGAGCGAAGGTCTGGATGCAGGTCAAATTCGCCGCGGCAAAACGGTGATTGTCGAAGGTTGTGAAGGTAAATTCGCGCCAGTCGAACTGATTCGTCTTGGCATGAACTGATACCACTGGCCGCCAGGAACCGCTCCGGCCTTCCCGGTAGCATAATGCTACCGGGTCTCTGTTATGCTATTTCAACCGCTCGGCATATTTCGCCACGCTCGCTTTCGCGCCATATGTCAGTAAACTGTCATAGGCTTCTTGCACTTTTTGCGTAAACCGCGCCGCCTGCGGCAAATCGTTGCCGAAAATTTCTGCCATTCCCAGCAGCGCCTTAACACGACTGGCGCCTTCTTCACTGTTTACCACGGCGCGCTGAATAACCGGCAATAGCGGATCGCTAATGTCGATCGCCTTGCCTTGTTCATCCACGCCGCCGACGTAACGCATCCACCCCGCCACGCCCAGCGCCAGCAAATCAAAATCGCTATGATTAGCAAGATGCCAGCGAACGGAGTCCAGCATACGCTGCGGAAGTTTCTGGCTGCCATCCATTGCAATCTGCCAGGTACGATGACGCAACGCCGGATTACGGTAACGCGCAATCAACTGATCGGCATAACGCTGTAAATCTACCCCCTGGACTTTCAGCGTGGGCGCCTGCTCGCGTAACATTAACGCCTGCGCGGTCAGACGATAGTTGTCGTCAGCCATGCAGTCATTAATATGCTGATAGCCGGCAAGATATCCCAGATAAGCCAGGAAAGAATGACTGCCGTTAAGCATTCGCAGTTTCATCTCTTCAAACGGAACCACGTCGGCGACCAATGTCGCGCCCGCGTTTTCCCACTGCGGACGCCCCGCCACAAACGTATCTTCTATCACCCACTGACGAAACGGTTCGCAGGCGACGCCCGCCGGATCGCGCACGCCGGTCAGTTGTTCGATTTTATCCAGCGTCTCCGGCGTGACCGCAGGGACAATCCGATCAACCATGGTTGACGGAAATGTCACGTTTTGCTCGATCCATATCGCCAGTTCCGCATCCACCTCCCGGGCGTAAGCCGTCACAACCTGACGCGTCACATGCCCATTTTCCGGCATGTTGTCGCAGGACATCACGGTAAATGCCGGTAAGCCTGCGGCTTTACGACGCGCTAACGCTTCGACAATAATACCCGGTGCCGTTAGCGGTTGATGCGGATTTTGCAGGTCGGCGGCAATCATGGGATGTTCCAGCAGAAGTTGGCCCGTGGCTGGCGAATGACAATACCCTTTCTCGGTAATGGTCAGAGACACAATCGCTATTTGCGGTTCGCACATCGCCGCCAGCACACGTTCCAGACCATCAACCTGGGCATGCAACGCCGCCTTGACGACGCCCACCACACGCGCCGTCCAGGCTTCCGCCGACATCTCCGCCACGGTATAGAGGTTATCCTGCTGCTTTAGATCGGCAATCTGCTGTTCGCCGCCAATAAGGTTAACCTCATAATAGCCCCAGTCGCTATGCTGCTCCGCAGCCAGAATATCTGTATAAACCCCCTGATGCGCGCGATGAAACGCGCCAAAACCGAGATGGACCATCCGCGCCGCCAGCGCCGCACGATCGTAATCAGGAAGCGTCGCCTTTGCCGATAAAAGCCTGTTTTGCATTTTATAACCTCTATATTCTGAAAGCGGAACAGTCGCAGAGTAACGCCTGCCCTGGTGCATTTGGATTTACGCTAATTAAACAAAAGTGACCGTACAGCATGGCCGAAACCGCATTAGCGTTCCGGCCATACCGTCGACACGATTTAACTCGTCTGGGTTGCGGAGTGGCGTAACTTCTCTGCCGCTGTCGCTTCCGCCGCATCCTCAGGCAAACTCAGGTCGCGATCTCTGACCTCCGGCATCAACAGCGCAGAAATCAGACCAATACACGAGTAGAGCACCAGCATAATTAAGATGGGCAGCCAGGAATCGGTCATGTTACAAAAGATTCCTGCGAGGACGGGGCCAAAACCGACCGCCACCAGCCCCCCTGCCTCTTTTGAAATCGCCATCCGGGTGAAGCGATTACGCGATCCGAAAATTTCCGCCATGTTAATGTTTTCCAGCGCAAATAATCCCAGCACGGCAAAGTTATGAATAACAATGAGCGCTGCCATAATAACGCCAGGGCTATACGTTTTATCTACCACAATAGACAGCATCGGCCAGGCGAGGATAATCGCGGAGATATTCAATATTATATACGGCAGCCGACGACCGTATTTATCGGACAACCACCCTAATAGTGGGATAGTGATAAAACCAATTACGGAACTTATCATTAACGCATCGGTTGGGATAGATTTGTTAAATAATAACGTCTGAACTAAATATCCGGCAAGGAAGGTTTGAATAAGCCCCGAATTCCCCGCTTGTCCAAAACGTAAACCGGTGGCCAGCCAGAAAGATTTGCTGGTAAACATCGCGCCCAATGTATTTTCTGACGCAGACGTTAACGCTGGCGATTTTTCGCCTTCGCTTACTTTTTCGAATACCGGACTTTCTTTCAGATTCATTCGCAGCCAGATCGCGAATATCATGACAACGACGCTCGCCAGGAAAGGAATACGCCATCCCCAGGCGATCAGTTGTTCGCGTTCAAGCGCAAAGAACATCACCGCCCAGATCGCCGTCGCGCTCAACGTACCGCAGTTGGTGCCCATCGCGACCAGCGAGGAAATGATGCCACGCTTTCCTTTCGGCGCATACTCGGCCAGCATAGTACCCGCGCCGGAAATTTCCGCCCCGGCGCCCAGCCCCTGTATAATTCGCAATGTCACCAGTAATACTGGCGCAAAAATGCCGATTTGCGCATACGTCGGCAGTACGCCAATCAGCGTGGTGCAGATCCCCATCATGGTGATGGTAATAAACAACACTTTTTTTCGTCCGATGCGGTCGCCCATTTTACCAAAAACAAAGGCGCCGATGATTCTGGCTATATAACCTGCACCATAGGTGCCCATTGCCAGGATAAGCGCCATCGCGGCAGACTGTTCCGGAAAAAATATCTCATGGAAGACCAGAGCCGCGCCTAGTGAATATAACTGAAAATCCATAAATTCAAGCGCGGTGCCTAACCAGCCAGATACGGCAGCGCGCACTAAATCCTGAGTCGATCGTTCATGCTTTATTTGTGTCATATAGGCAATCTCTAAGAGGTAAGATGCGTACCACTTACTCGCAATTATTTATATTATTTCGCAAACGTGAGTAAGACTTTGCAGCATTGACGCTGGTCTTTCTCGAAAAGCTCAATCGCGTCGGTGACATGTTGATAATCAAATGTATGCGTTATCAGCTTATCCGGATCAATAAGCCCTTTATTCAGCCAGTCAATCACGACCGGGAATTTATTGGCATTAAGACGCGATGAATAAATAGCCAGCTCTTTTCCGGTAATACCCTGCTGTACAATCTCACACGGGTCGCTGGAAAATCCCATCAGGACAATGCGTGCCGCAGGCGATGCAAGTGTAATCGCCTCTTGCAGGATAGCGGGATGACAGGCGGCATCGACAATCAAGGTCGGCTTTAGCGCCTTCTGCTGTAGAAATTCCGCCAGTGAATGTTGACCATTATTGAGGGTCCAGTCAGCGCCGCTCTGCTTCGCCATCGCTAAACGCTCTTCAATGCGATCAACGACTATGACCGTTTTAACCTGATAAACCCCCTTCAGCGCCTGTACGGTCGTCAGTCCCATCGGGCCAGCGCCATAGATAAGCGCCACGTCCTGCTCGGTTGGATTCACCTGCCCCGTCACATTTGCCGCAATGGTAAACGGCTCAACCATGACGGCATGATGATCTGCGATGTTGTCCGGTATGCGATGAGCATTACGGGCCGGCGCCACCGCATACTCGCTGAAACCGCCGTCACGATGCACGCCCAGCACCACCAGCGAGGTACACACATTGGGTTTACCGACTGAACAAGGGTAACAATGCCCGCAACTGATCACCGGATCGACGGATACCCGTTCTCCTATCCGGTCGTGATTGACGTTGTCGCCTACCGCGTCGATGACACCGAAAAATTCATGGCCTATGACACGGGGATATTTTGCAAAGGGATTATGTCCCCGATAAATATGACTGTCGGAACCGCAGATACCCGCCAGTTTCACTTTAATACGAACTTCACCCGGCGCAGGCTGAGGAAGCGCGCGCGTTTCGATAGTTAATGTATTCGGTTTTTCGATTACGATGCTTTTCATTTTTCGCTCCTTACCAGTTCCACAGTGTGCCGTCTTCCAGGCGGGCCACCGGCAAATAGGCTGGATCGTACGGATATTTCGCCGCCAGTTTTTCATCGAACTCAATGCCCAGTCCTGGCTTGTCGCCCGGATGCATATAGCCGCCCTCGAACGTCCAGTTATGCGGGAAAACCTCCAGCATCTGTTCGGAGTAGCCCATATACTCCTGTACGCCAAAGTTAGGCACCCACAGGTCGAAATGTAATGCAGCGGCCATACAAACCGGCGACAGATCGGACGGCCCATGCGAACCGGTACGCACCTGGTAGAGCGAGGCAAAATCGGCAATGCGGCGCATCCCGGTAATACCACCGGCATGGGTAAGCGTGGTGCGGATATAGTCAATCAATTGCTCTTCAATGAGCTGTTTGCAATCCCAGATACTGTTAAAGACTTCGCCTACCGCAATCGGCGTGACCGTATGCTGGCGGATGAGGCGGAAGCACGCCTGATTTTCAGCCGGCGTCGGGTCTTCCATCCAGAACAAACGATAGTCTTCAATACTTTTGCCAAAGCGGGCAGCCTCAATAGGCGTCAGTCGGTGATGCATATCGTGCAGAAGATGTTCATTAAACCCGAACGTATTACGCACGGCGTCAAACAGCTTTGGCGTAAAATCGAGATACTTTTCCGTTGACCACAACTGTTCTTCCGGCCACTGGCCTTTTGTCGCGGGCTCATAGGCCAGCCCCTTGCCTTTCGCCATGCCGTAGGTGGTTTTCATCCCCGGAACGCCGCACTGCACGCGGATTGCTTTGAACCCTTGCTCTTTATGACGCGCGTAGTCTTCCAGCACATCGTCGATGGTGTGGCCTGTGGTATGGCAATACACCATGACGCCTTCACGCGAAGCGCCGCCGAGTAACTGATACAACGGCATATTGGCGGCTTTGGCTTTAATATCCCATAGCGCCATATCAACCGCGGAAATGGCGGACATGGTGACAGGGCCACGGCGCCAGTACGCGCCTTTGTAGAAGAACTGCCAGATATCTTCGATGCGGCGAGCATCCCGCCCGATGAGCTGTGGGCACAGGTGATCGGTAAGGTACGAGGCCACCGGGAGCTCGCGTCCGTTCAGGGTGGCATCCCCCAGACCGATGATCCCGTCTTCCGTGGTTATCTTTAAGGTGACGAAGTTACGCCCTGGACACGTAACAAAAACTTCAGCCCCTACAATCTTCATTTTTATTCCTTACATCGCATTATGGGATGCAGGAAATTTACCCAACTGAGCTACTACCATACAAGTATATTAATGTAAAAAGCGCTGCCAGATCACAAAATGTTCTGGTCGCGCGGCAATGTTACGTACGTCCCCATCCGACGACGATAATCAGCATTCCACACAACGCGATCAGCGCGCCGCACCAGTCATAAACCGTGAGCCGGACGCCATCGACAACACGTAACCACAGGAGCGCAGTACAGACATATACCCCACCGTAAGCCGCATAAACCCGCCCACTCGCCGCCGGATGCAAGGTCAAAAGCCAGACGAATAACGCAAGTGACGCGGCGGCGGGCAGAAGCCACCACACGCTGGCGCCGCGCTTAAGCCATAGCCAGGGAAGAAAACATCCAATGATTTCACAGAGGGCGGTGACAAAGAAAAGCAGAGTCGTCTTTAGCATGAGATTCATTTGGTTACGAAATGATAAGTGATAATACAACAGAATATCGTTACGGTTATCCGGCCATTCTTGTGTATATGCCAGGCATAAGGATTGGTGTAGAATTTACAGGTGGTTTACCGCTTTTTCCCCTCTAATGAAAGGATGTTGTGATGAACAATACGCTGAGCAAACGCCTGTGCCTGACGGCAATGCTTACGTTGGCGGCCGTTGTATATACTACTTCCGCATTCGCTGAAACCAGTAAACTGGTGATTGAATCGGGAGATAGCGCACAAAGTCGTCAGGAAGCGGCGATGGAAAAGGAACAATGGAACGACACTCGCAGTCTGCGTCAGAAAGTGAATACCCGCGCAGAAAAAGAGTGGGACAAAGCCGATGCCGCCTTTGATAACCGCGATAAATGCGAGCAAAGCGCCAACATCAACGCCTATTGGGAGCCCAATACGCTGCGGTGTCTGGATCGTCGTACAGGTCGCGTTATTACGCCCTAATGCAGGATAACTAAAAGGAAGTGTAAGGATACAGTATGACAAGTGACTACAAGGTCAGACTGCGCCCGCTTGAGCGTGAAGATTTACGATTTGTCCACCAGCTTGATAATAATGCCAGCGTTATGCGTTACTGGTTTGAGGAGCCGTATGAGGCTTTTGTCGAACTGTCGGATCTCTACGACAAACACATTCACGACCAAAGCGAACGGCGCTTTGTCGTCGAATGCGACGGTGAAAACGCCGGGCTGGTAGAACTGGTGGAAATTAACCATGTGCATCGGCGGGCGGAATTTCAGATTATTATTTCGCCGGAGTACCAGGGAAAAGGCCTGGCGTCACGCGCGGCCAAACTGGCGATGGATTACGGATTTACCGTACTCAATCTCTATAAATTGTATTTGATCGTCGATAAAGAGAATGAAAAAGCGATTCACATCTACCGTAAACTCGGGTTTAGAGTAGAAGGCGAGCTGATTCATGAGTTCTTCATTAACGGCGAATACCGTAACACCATCCGCATGTGTATCTTCCAGCAGCAGTATCTGGATGAACATAAAACGTCCGGTTCTACGCTCCTGAAACCCACCGCGCAGTAAACGTGGCGCAGTAGTCACGGAGAGTCGCACCGCGCCCGGTTTAGTAGTAATCGATACGATTTTTAATGGTGTAATGGTGGGACACTGCCGGCTTAACGCTCTCATCGACGATAACAAGCCGGCAGTCAACAGGGTTCGCGTACGCATCATATTCGCAGCTCTGTGTGACATTGCCAACCTGTCGATCATCCACCCGGCTGACTGCCGTATAGTCCAGCTTTTTACGCGGGTCCGCGGAGGGTTTTGCCGTCACAGAGAGCGTATTCTGCGAGTTTATGGTTGTCTTACCTAGCGGATAACCTTCGCTATCATAGCGATACTCGACTTTCATCTCTTTGCCCGTCGCCGATACCACAAAACCGTTGTCGTCCGTTTCCCAGGTCACGCCCGCCGAAGGCAACGCCGCCAGCTGGCACTTCCCCTGTAACTGCACCTTTTTTTCCAGCGTCTGAGCATCCCGGTAATAATTGGCATCCAGCACGAGCGCCAGCCCCGTATTATTCTCCAGATCGTGTAACTCAAGCGTATCAAAACAGCCTTCCTGTGAAAGCGTACCGATGACCTGCTTCGCCACTTCGCCATTCTCACTCATCAATGTCTGGCTGAAATCCTTTACCGGACCACGTAATGGATCAAAATCAAATTCGTTCGAAAAACTGGCCATTTCCGGCGTAAAAGACTCAAGGGATTTCGGGTTATCACAACCTGCCAGTATCATGCACAATAACGTCAGTAAAAGGGGTTTCTTCACACGTATCACCAGGATGAAAAGATATTTATCATCATATTAGCAAATACAGTTATTTACACGAAAAATGCTAAGCTTAGAACATCGTCATTAATCACAGGAGTTCATGATGAAAATCGCAACTGCAATAGCCGCTCTGGCGTTAGTTAGCGCCCCCTCGCTGGTGATGGCGGCACCGGGATCGTGCGAGAGAGTAAAAAGCGATATTGAACAACGTATCATCAATAACGGCGTGCCGGCGGATAATTTTACGCTCACTATCGTTCCTAACGACCAGGCCGATCAGCCGGACTCACAGGTGGTGGGCCATTGCGCGAACGACACGCATAAAATTCTTTATACCCGCACCAACAGCGGCAATGCGCCTGCCAATACCTCTCCCGCTCAGGACGGTTCATCCGCCGAACCGCAATAACCTCCTCCTGCCCTCCGGGTCCGGAGGGTAACGCTCTTTGACATGGATTAATAATTCTTACTCCCAAAGGGGTAAACTCATTACATCATTAGCATGTTAATAATTTCGTTATAGTTATTAATATATAGCGAAATAATAACGACAATGGAGTGAGTGATGCCCGGAGAAAAGCAACAAACAGGCGTTAGCCGCAGGACGTTAGTGAAATCAGCGGCGCTTGGCTCACTGGCGCTGGCTGCCGGAGGCGTATCTTTACCGTTTGGGATGCGTACCGCGGCCGCGGCGGTGCAGCAGGCCATGCGCAACGAAGAAGATAAAATCGTCTGGGGCGCCTGTTCGGTCAACTGCGGCAGTCGCTGCGCCCTGCGTTTGCATGTAAAAGATAATGAAGTCTGGTGGGTTGAAACTGATAACACTGGCGACGATGTCTACGGCAATCATCAGGTTCGCGCCTGTCTGCGGGGCCGTTCAATCCGTCGGCGCATTAACCATCCGGATCGCCTTAACTATCCCATGAAACGCGTTGGCCGCCGCGGAGAAGGCAAATTTGAACGCATTAGCTGGCAGGAAGCGCTGGACACCATTAGCGCCAGCCTGAAAAAGACCGTAGAGACCTACGGCAATGAAGCCGTTTATATCCACTATTCATCCGGCATCGTAGGCGGCAACATAACCCGCTCGTCGCCTGCCGCCTCGCCGGTGAAGCGTTTGATGAACTGCTACGGCGGTTCGTTGAATCAATACGGCTCATACAGTACCGCGCAAATTTCTTGCGCCATGCCCTACACCTATGGCTCCAACGACGGCAACAGCACGTCTGATATCGAAAACAGTAAACTGGTGGTCATGTTCGGCAATAATCCGGCTGAAACACGCATGAGCGGCGGCGGCATTACCTGGTTTCTGGAGCAAGCGCGTGAACGCTCAAATGCGCGCATGATCGTGATAGATCCGCGCTATACCGATACCGCTGCCGGACGTGAAGACGAGTGGATACCGATTCGCCCCGGCACCGACGCCACGCTGGTGGCAGGGATTGCCTGGGTATTGATTAACGAAAATCTCGTTGACCAGCCTTTTCTCGACAACTATTGCATCGGCTACGATGAAAAGACCCTTCCGGCTGACGCGCCCCCCAATGGCCATTATAAGGCTTATATTTTGGGCCAGGGCGAGGACGGTATCGCCAAAACGCCGCAGTGGGCATCGCATATTACCGGCATCCCCGCCGATCGGATTATCAAACTGGCGCGCGAGATAGGTAGCGTCAAACCGGCCTACATCTGTCAGGGTTGGGGGCCGCAGCGTCAGGCGAACGGCGAACAAACCGCTCGCGCCATCGCCATGTTACCGATTCTGACCGGCAACGTCGGCATTCATGGCGGTAACAGCGGCGCACGCGAATCTACTTACACCATTACCATTGAACGTCTGCCGGTCCTGGAGAATCCCGTTAAAACCGCCATCTCCTGCTTTAGCTGGACGGACGCCATTGCGCGCGGCCCGGAAATGACCGCCCTGCGCGACGGCGTACGCGGCAAAGATAAGCTGGATGTCCCGATCAAATTTCTATGGAACTACGCTGGCAACACCCTGATTAATCAGCATTCGGATATTAATAAAACCCATGAAATTCTTCAGGATGAAGCGAAATGCGAAATGATTGTGGTCATCGACAATTTTATGACCTCTTCCGCGAAGTACGCCGATATTTTACTGCCGGATCTCATGACCGTCGAACAGGAAGATATCATCCCCAATGATTACGCCGGCAATATGGGATATCTGATTTTTATTCAACCGGCGACGACGCCTAAGTTCGAGCGCAAGCCCATCTACTGGGTACTCAGCGAAATCGCCAGACGCCTCGGCGACGATGTGTATCAGCGGTTTACCGAAGGCCGTACCCAGGCGCAATGGCTGCAATATCTGTACGCCAAAATGCAGGCAAGAGATCCGGCATTGCCCGCGTATGACGAGCTAAAAAAAATGGGCATCTATAAACGTAAAGATCCCAACGGCCATTTTGTCGCCTATAAAAAATTTCGTGAAGATCCGCAGGCCAATCCGTTAAAAACGCCGTCCGGTAAAATCGAAATCTACTCAAGCAAACTCGCTCACATCGCCAGTACCTGGGAGCTGGCGGAAGGCGACGTGATAAGCCCACTGCCGATTTATACCCCTACTTTTGAAGGATGGGACGATCCGAAACGGAGTACCTTCCCGCTACAGCTGTTTGGCTTTCACTATAAATCCCGTACCCATTCAAGCTACGGCAATATTGATGTTCTGCAGGCCGCCTGTCGCCAGGAGGTGTGGATAAATCCGCTCGATGCGCAAAAACGCGGTATCGCGAATGGCGATAAGGTTCGCGTCTTTAACGATCGTGGAGAGGTGCGTCTACCCGCCAAAGTCACGCCGCGTATTCTGCCCGGCGTCAGCGCGATGGGTCAGGGCGCATGGCATAATGCGGATATGGCTGGCGATAAAATTGACCACGGCGCCTGCATCAATACGCTCACGACGCTGCGTCCTTCCCCCCTGGCAAAAGGGAATCCTCAACATACAAATCTGGTGGAAATCGAAAAAATCTAAGCCGCCTGCTCCGGGACGTTTTTACGCGCCCGGAGCTCCCCGTTTTGCGAACACAACGACATTTAAAACTCTTTTTGGATGAGCATAGTGAGCTGTTATGAAAATCACCAACCCTGAGGCATTAATGGCGGCCAGTATCAGCCGACGAAGCCTGGTAAAAACCTCCGCTATCGGTAGCCTTGCGCTTGCCAGTAGCGCTTTCACCCTTCCATTCTCCCGCATCGCCCACGCCGCAGCAGGCCTCGCATCTGGCAATGTGGCAGAAAAAGCGGTCTGGAGTTCATGTACCGTTAACTGCGGCAGCCGCTGTCTGCTACGCCTGCACGTAAAAGATGACACCGTATATTGGGTTGAATCAGATACCACGGGCAACGATGAATATGGCAACCATCAGGTACGCGCCTGCCTGCGCGGTCGCTCCATTCGTCGCCGGATGAACCACCCCGATCGCCTGAAATATCCGATGAAACGCGTTGGTAAACGAGGAGAAGGCAAATTCGAACGTATCAGTTGGGATGAAGCGTTGGATACCATCGGCGATAACCTGAAACGTATCCTCAAGGACTACGGCAACGAAGCGGTACATGTGCTTTACGGTACCGGCGTGGACGGCGGCAATATCACCAATTCTAACGTACCGTATCGCCTGATGAACGCCTGCGGCGGCTATCTCAGCCGTTACGGTAGCTACAGCACCGCCCAAATCAGCGCGGCCATGAGCTATATGTTCGGCGGCAACGACGGCAACAGTCCGGATGATATCGCCAATACAAAACTGGTGGTGATGTTTGGCAATAACCCCGCGGAAACACGTATGAGCGGCGGCGGCGTGACATACTATGTCGAACAGGCGCGCGAACGCTCCAACGCCCGGATGATCGTGATTGACCCGCGTTATAACGACACTGCCGCCGGCCGCGAAGACGAGTGGCTGCCGATTCGCCCAGGTACCGATGGCGCGCTGGCGGCGGCAATCAGCTGGGTGCTGATTACCGAAGATCTTATTGATAAACCGTTTCTGGATAAATACTGCATCGGCTACGACGAAACCACTCTGCCCGCCTCGGCCCCGCGTAACGCGCACTATAAAGCCTATATTTTGGGTCAGGGCGAAGACGGTATTGCTAAAACGCCGCAATGGGCCGCGCAGATTACCAGTATTCCGGCGGAAAAAATCATTCAACTGGCGCGGGAAATCGGCTCGGCGAAACCGGCTTACATTTGCCAGGGCTGGGGACCGCAACGCCACTCTAACGGGGAGCAGACCGCACGCGCAATCGCCATGTTGTCTGTACTCACCGGTAACGTCGGCATAAATGGCGGTAATTCCGGCGTGCGCGAAGGCACCTGGGATCTGGGCGTCGAATGGTTTTCTATGCTGGAGAACCCGGTAAAAACCCAGATTTCGGTCTTTACCTGGACCGACGCTATCGATCATGGCGCGGAAATGACCGCCACACGCGACGGCGTGCGGGGAAAAGACAAGCTCGACGTGCCGATCAAATTTTTGTGGTGCTACGCCAGTAATACGCTGATCAATCAGCATGGCGATATCGCCCACACCCACGAGGTGCTTCAGGACGACAGTAAATGTGAAATGATCGTCGGCATCGAGCACTTTATGACCGCGTCGGCAAAATATTGCGACATTCTGCTGCCTGATTTAATGCCGACCGAGCAGGAAGATCTGATTTCCCACGAATCCGCAGGCAATATGGGCTATGTCATTCTTGGTCAGCCCGCCACCTCGCCGAAATTTGAAAGAAAGCCCATTTACTGGACGCTCAGTGAAGTGGCTAAACGGCTTGGTCCGGACGTATACCAGACCTTCACAGAAGGCCGCACGCAGCATGAGTGGGTCAAATACCTGCACGCAAAAACCAAAGCGCGTAACCCGGAAATGCCGGATTACGAAGAGATGAAACAGACAGGGATTTTCAAGAAAAAATGCCCGGAGGAGCACTACGTCGCTTTCCGCGCCTTCCGCGAAGACCCTGCCGCCAACCCACTGAAAACGCCGTCCGGTAAAATCGAAATCTATTCCGAGCGTCTGGCAACCCTCGCCAACACGTGGGAGCTGAAGAAAGATGAGATTATCCATCCTTTACCCGCCTATACGCCAGGCTTTGACGGTTGGGACGATCCGCTTCGTCAGCGCTACCCGCTACAGCTAACCGGCTTCCACTATAAAGCGCGTACCCACTCCAGCTACGGCAATATCGACGTCCTGCAACAGGCATGTCCGCAGGAGATCTGGATCAACCCGATTGATGCGCAAGCGCGCGGCATTCAGCACGGCGACACCGTGCGGGTCTTTAACCAGAACGGACAGATGCTCATTCCGGCAAAAGTCACGCCGCGCATATTGCCTGGCGTCACCGCTATCGGCCAGGGCGCCTGGTTAAATGCCGACATGTTTGGCGACAAAGTCGATCGCGGCGGCTCCATTAACATTCTGACGTCGCACCGGCCTTCCCCACTGGCGAAAGGTAATCCGTCACACAGTAATCTTGTTCAGGTTGAAAAGGCGTAAGGAGTAACCCATGACAACCCAGTATGGATTTTTTATTGATTCCAGCCGTTGCACCGGTTGCAAAACCTGCGAACTGGCCTGCAAGGACTACAAAGATTTGACCCCGGATGTCAGCTTCCGCCGCATTTATGAGTATGCGGGTGGCGACTGGCAGGAAGATAACGGCGTCTGGCACCAGAACGTCTTTGCCTACTATCTCTCCATCTCCTGTAACCACTGCGAAGACCCGGCCTGTACAAAAGTCTGCCCGAGCGGCGCGATGCACAAGCGCGATGACGGTTTTGTGGTGGTGAACGAAGAGGTCTGTATCGGCTGCCGCTACTGCCACATGGCCTGCCCGTACGGCGCGCCGCAGTACAACGCGGCCAAAGGTCATATGACCAAGTGCGACGGCTGTTATGATCGCGTCGCCGACGGCAAAAAGCCTATCTGCGTCGAATCCTGTCCGCTGCGGGCGCTGGACTTTGGTCCTATCGACGAACTGCGCAAAAAACACGGTGAGCTGGCTGCCGTCGCGCCGCTGCCGCGCGCGCATTTCACGAAGCCGAATATTGTGATTAAACCCAACGCCAACAGCCGCCCGACCGGGGACACTACCGGTTATCTGGCCAATCCGAAGGAGGTATAAGATGGGAAGTGGATGGCATGAATGGCCGTTGATGATCTTCACGGTCTTTGGTCAGTGCGTGGTCGGCGCGTTAATCGTTAGCGGACTGGGCTGGCTGACGGCAAAAGACGATACCATCGCCCGTCAGCGCATCGTGCGCAGCATGTTTTTTCTGTGGCTGGTGATGGGAGTGGGATTCCTCGCGTCGATTATGCATCTCGGCTCGCCGATGCGTGCGTTTAACTCGCTTAACCGCGTAGGCGCTTCCGCACTGAGTAATGAAATCGCCGCAGGATCGGTGTTCTTTGCCGTAGGCGGCATCTGGTGGCTGGTGGCGGTACTCGGTAAAATGCCCCCGGCGCTGGGTAAAGTGTGGCTGCTGGTCAGTATGGCGCTCGGCGTTGCATTCATCTGGGCAATGACGCTCGTTTATCAGATAGATACCGTGCCAACCTGGTATAATGGCTACACCACGCTGGCCTTTTTCCTCACGGCATTCCTGTGCGGCCCGGTGTTTGCGGCGCTACTGCTACGCATCGCGCGCGTCCCATTTTGCAGCGTGACGTTTGCCAGTATTAGCGGCCTGGCGTTGGTGGTGTGCGTGGCGGTCATCGTACTACAAGGGCTGTCTCTCTCAACCATTCACAGTTCCGTGCAACAGGCCAGCCATCTCGCACCGGATTACGGTATGCTACAGGTCTGGCGCATTGTCTTGCTTGCTGCCGGATTAGGCTGCTGGCTATGTCCGCTAATCCGTCGCCGCGAACCGCATACCGTTGGTTTGCTGCTCGGTGTCGTGCTGGTGCTGGCGGGCGAAATTATTGGCCGCGGACTTTTTTATGGCCTGCATATGACCGTAGGTATGGCCGTCGCAGGTTAATTTATGCGTGCGGGGCGACCCGCACCTTTCGGGATTGTTTGAATGACCACTTTTTTACAACGTGATGATTTTGCAGTAACGGCGCGTGTTCTCGGCGCGTTGTTTTATTATTCGCCGGAAAGCCACGAAACCGCTCCTCTGGTTCAGGCGCTATTAACCGACGACTGGCAGGCGCAGTGGCCGCTTGATGCCGAGGCGCTTGCGCCTGTGGCGGCTATGTTTAAGACCCACAGCGAAGAGTCGTTGCCACAGGCCTGGCAGCGTCTGTTTATCGGCCCTTACGCTCTGCCGTCTCCGCCGTGGGGTTCCGTCTGGCTGGATCGTGAGAGCGTATTATTTGGCGATTCTACATTGGCGCTACGTCAGTGGATGCGCGAAAACGGAATTCAGTTTGAAATGCAGCAAAACGAGCCAGAAGATCATTTTGGGTCGCTGTTGCTGCTGGCGGCCTGGCTTGCCGAGAATGACCGTCATCATGAATGCGAACAACTCCTGGCCTGGCATCTGTTTCCGTGGTCGTCCCGCTTTCTGGACGTATTTATCGATCATGCCGGGCATCCGTTTTATCAGGCGTTGGGGCAACTGGCGCGTCTGACTCTGGCGCAATGGCAAGCTCAACTCATTATTCCCGTCGCTGTAAAACCGTTATTCCGTTAATCCCCACAAAAGGCAGGATTTTACCTGCCTTTTCTCCCATTGCGGCCTATCTTTATCTACAAAAAGTGACAACGTCACACTACGTTTCTATTTTTAAGATAATTCTTTATCGTGAATGTTCACGCGAAGCCGCATAAGGGCAAAACATAATTGTTAATAGATGTTTAACAGTGTTAAACATCACGCTCCGCTGGAATCCTTCCCAACCTGTTGCTATAGCTCAAAGTACCCTGCCGGAACATGGCATAACAACACGCGACTCTTAACGTCGCCATAACACATGCAAACAGGGAGACACACCGCAATGCACACCCTCACCCTAAAACGCGTACTTGGGTTCACTATCGTCATTTTGCTGTTACTGGCGCTGTTTATCTGGGGAATCGGTCTGGAGACGCTGAAAGCGCGTCAGGTCGATCTGCTGTATCTCGGACAACGGCATTTGATGCTGGTCTTTACGTCCATGTTTTTTGCTTTACTGGTCGGTATCCCGAGTGGGATTTTACTCAGCCGACCTGCGGCAAAAGGATTTGCTGAATATGTCATGCAAATCTTTAATGTTGGTAATACCTTGCCGCCGCTGGCCGTTCTGGCCTTAGCGATGGTGATTATCGGGATCGGCGATACGCCCGCCATTGTCGCGCTATTTCTGGCCTCCCTTCTGCCTATCGTCCGCAATACCTATGCGGGCCTCTGTTCCGTTCCCGCCTCACTGATTGAAGCGGCGAACGGGATTGGGATGACAAAATGGCAGCGGCTTCGCCAGGTAGAGCTACCTAATGCGTGGCCAGTGATGCTGTCCGGTATTCGCATCGCGACCGCCATCAATGTCGGCACCGCGCCGCTGGCCTTTCTGATCGGCGCCAGCAGCTACGGCGAGCTGATTTTCCCGGGAATTTATCTCAACGATTTTCCGACGTTGATCCTCGGCGCAACGGCCACGGCGTTATTCGCGCTGATTCTTGACACTCTGCTTGCCTGGTTTGGGCGACGCCTTAGCCCTCATACCGTTTGAACGCATAAATAACAATAAGGAGCGTTAAATGAGATTCAAAAAACACCTGTTAGGATGGCTTGCCGCAACGCTGTTGTTCAGTAGCCAGACGCAGGCCGCGCCGCTGGTTCTCGCCACCAAAAGCTTTACCGAGCAGCATATTCTTTCCGCTATGACCGTTCAGTATTTGCAGAAGAAAGGCTTTCAGGTTCAGCCGCAAACCAATATCGCCGCGGTGATTTCACGTAATGCGATGGTGAATAAACAAATTGATATTACCTGGGAATACACCGGTACATCGCTGATTATTTTCAACCGTATCGATAAGCGCATGAGTCCACAGGAAACCTACGACACGGTAAAACGCCTGGATGCGAAGCTGGGCCTGGTATGGCTCAAACCGGCTGACATGAACAATACTTACGCGTTCGCGATGCAGCGCAAACGCGCCGAGTCGGAAAATATCACCACCATCTCGCAAATGGTGGCAAAAATCGAACAGGTCCGGCAGAACGATCCTGACCACAACTGGATGCTCGGCCTCGATCTGGAATTTGCCGGGCGCAGCGACGGAATGAAGCCCCTTCAGCAAGCCTACCAGATGCAGCTTGATCGCCCGCAAATACGACAGATGGACCCAGGGCTGGTCTATAACGCCGTTCGGGATGGGCTGGTTGACGCCGGGCTGGTCTATACCACCGACGGACGGGTGAAAGGGTTTGATCTGAAAGTGCTGGAAGATGATAAAGGCTTCTTCCCAAGTTACGCTGTCACGCCCGTAGTGCGTAAAGAGGTGCTGGAAGCCAATCCTGGCCTTGATGACGCCTTAAACACCCTTTCAGGCCTGCTCAATAACGATGTGATATCGACCCTAAACGCCCAGGTCGATATCGAGCATCGCACGCCGCAACAGGTAGCCCATCAATTTTTGCAGGACAAAGGTCTGCTGTAAGGAGCGCCTATGGATACGATACATTATATGCTGGATAACGCAGGCTATCTCGCCAGCCTTACCTTTCAGCATCTCTGGCTGGTCGCGCTGGCCGTCGGTCTGGCGATTATCATCGGCGTACCGTTAGGCGTTTTGATTGTACGCCACAAATGGCTGGCAACGCCGATATTGGGCGCCGCCACGCTACTTCTTACCATTCCGTCTATCGCGCTGTTTGGGTTAATGATCCCGCTCTTTTCGCTGATCGGACATGGTATTGGCGTTCTGCCCGCCGTGACGGCCGTTTTTCTCTACTCTTTACTGCCGATTGTCCGTAATACCCATACTGCGCTTGATAGTTTGCCGCCCGGTCTGCGTGAAGCGGGACGCGGCATCGGTATGACTTTCTGGCAACGGCTGCGCTGGGTCGAAATCCCAATGGCCCTACCGGTTATTTTCGGGGGTATCCGCACCGCGGTAGTGATGAATATCGGCGTGATGGCGATTGCCGCGGTGATCGGCGCCGGCGGTCTGGGGCTGCTACTGTTAAACGGCATTAGCGGCAGCGATATTCGCATGTTAATTGCCGGCGCGCTGATGATCTGTCTACTGGCAATTGTACTTGACTGGCTGTTGCATCGTCTGCAAGTCGTACTGACACCTAAGGGGATACGATAATGATAAAACTGGAAAATCTTACCAAACAATTTGTACAGAAAAAGGGTCAGCCGCTAAAAGCCGTCGACAACGTCAACCTGAATGTGCCGGAAGGCGAAATGTGCGTCTTACTCGGTCCCTCCGGCTGCGGCAAAACCACCACGTTAAAGATGATCAACCGGCTGATCGCGCCCAGCAGCGGTAATATTCTTATCAACGGCGAGAATACCAACGATATGGATACGGTAACGCTACGCCGCAATATTGGGTATGTTATCCAACAAATCGGCCTGTTTCCTAATATGACGATTGAAGAAAATATTACCGTTGTGCCGCGCATGTTGGGGTGGGACAAAGCACGCTGCAAGCAACGCGCCGAAGAGTTGATGGACATGGTGGCGCTGGATGCCAGAAAATTTCTGCATCGCTATCCAAAGGAGATGTCCGGGGGACAGCAACAGCGTATTGGCGTGATCCGCGCTCTGGCCGCCGATCCGCCGGTACTGCTGATGGATGAGCCCTTCGGCGCGGTGGACCCAATTAACCGCGAAGTGATCCAGAACCAGTTTCTGGATATGCAGCGTAAGCTAAAAAAGACCGTGATGCTGGTCAGCCATGATATCGACGAAGCGCTAAAACTCGGCGACCGTATCGCCGTGTTCCGTCAGGGGCGAATTGTACAGTGCGCCAGTCCTGATGAACTGCTGGCCAAACCGGCTAACGAGTTTGTCGGGTCGTTTGTCGGTCAGGACAGAACGTTAAAGCGTTTGCTACTGGTCTCCGCAGGCGATGTTACCGACCAACAGCCAACCATTACCGCGCGGCCTTCCACGCCGTTAAGCGAGGCGTTCGGCATTATGGATGATCACGATATTCGCGCCATTACCGTCATTGACAACGACGGTAAGCCACTGGGATTTGTGAAGCGCCGGGAAGCGCGGAACGCCAGCGGAATCTGCGCCGATATCACCCATCCTTTCCGTATTACGGGCAAAGCGGAAGATAATCTGCGTATTGTGCTGTCCAGATTGTACGAAAGTAATACCAGCTGGATGCCGATCGTTGATGAAGACGGACGCTATAACGGTGAAATCTCTCAGGATTACATCGCCGACTATCTCAGCTCAGGCCGCACGCGTCGGGCGCTAAATATTCACGAAAGCAGCTAACGTTGCCGCCGGATGGCCTCTCGCTATCCGGCAATATCATTATTGTACGCAATATTATATGGCACATAGTGCTTTTGCGTCTGACGCCATTTCCCCGCAGAATAGGCTATCCTGAAACTCCCTGTTTACCCGCTCATGCATCGTTTACACGCTTACCCGGATCTGCGCGCGATGTTTCGTCGCCTGCTGATCGCTACGCTCATCGGTATTCTCGCGGCGCTGGCTGTCGCCGCCTTCCGTCATGCGATGCAATTGCTGGAGTGGATTTTCCTGAGTAATGACACCGGCAGTCTGGTGAATGCGGCTGAGGGGCTTTCGCCCTGGCGACGGCTGATTACGCCGGCGCTTGGCGGCCTGGCCGCTGGCCTGTTGCTGTGGGGGTGGCAAAAAATGAACCAACAGCGCCCCCATGCGCCCACTGACTATATGGAAGCATTGCAAACCGACGGGCAATTTGACGTTGGCGCCAGTCTGGTGAAATCGCTGGCCTCGCTGCTGGTCGTGGTCAGCGGCAGCGCAATTGGTCGCGAAGGCGCAATGATCCTCCTCGCCTCGCTGGCGGCATCCAGCTTTGCCCGACGCTTCACGCCGCGTGAGGAATGGAAATTATGGATCGCCAGCGGCGCCGCTGCGGGCATGGCGGGCGCTTACCATGCGCCGCTGGCGGGCAGCCTGTTTATCGCGGAAATCCTGTTCGGTACCTTAATGCTGGCTTCCCTCGGCCCGGTTGTCGTTTCCGCCGTCGTCGCCCTGCTAACCACCCATGTATTAAACGGTAGCGATTCACTACTCTATACCGTACATCTGACCGTTGATCTCCACGCGCGGGAGTACGTCATGATAGTCAGTACCGGTCTGGTCGCCGGTCTGTGCGGCCCATTGCTGATGTGGCTGATGACGGCCAGCCATAATAGTTTCTTACGCTTAAAATTGTCGCCGCCCTGGCAACTGGCGTTGGGCGGGCTTATTGTCGGATTACTGTCGTTACTCACGCCCACGGTATGGGGAAACGGCTATAGCGTCGTACAATCATTTTTGCTCTCCCCGCCGCTATTCTCGCTGATTGGCGGAATTTTTGTGTGCAAAATCCTGGCGGTGCTCGCCAGCAGCGGGTCTGGCGCGCCGGGCGGCGTCTTTACGCCAACATTATTTGTCGGATTATCAATTGGAATGTTTCTGGGTCGGATATGGGGATTCTGGCTGCCAGGCTCGGATGAAATAGCGATTTTATTGGGGCTGGCGGGTATGGCGACGCTACTGGCGGCGACAACCCATGCGCCGATAATGTCCACCCTGATGATTTGTGAAATGACCGGCGAGTATCAGTTACTCCCCGGTCTGCTGATTGCCTGTGTAGTCGCGTCAGTGCTCTCGCGAACGTTACGCCATGATTCTATCTACCGCCAGCACGCTGCCGAGCATTGACAAACGAATATACTGCCCCAGCTCACGCTGCTCGGCGCGCGGCAGGTACGGCAACTCGCCAATCAGCGGCGCTGGCAGTTTTTTCCCAAGCACATCAATAATTTCAGCATAATGCGCCAGGCCAGGATTGATACGATTCGCCACCCAGCCAATTAATGGCAGTCCATCGTTAGCGACAGCTTGCGCAGTCAGTAGCGCATGATTAATGCACCCCTCCTGAATCCCTACCACCATCAATACCGGTAACTGTTCCTGTACCACCCATTCGGACAATGGACGTAAATCATTCATCAAACTACGCCAGCCGCCAGTGCCCTCCACAACCACGTGGTCCACTTTATCGCTCAGACTCGCCAGACCGTTGGACAGCAAGGTGTAATTTATAGGACAGCTATGCGCGACGCTGCTTTCTTCTTCGCTTAACGCGATCGGATTAATCGCCTCATACGGCAACTCCAGCGAAGAGACGCTTTGCAATACCAGCGCGTCTTTGTTGCGCATCCCTTCTGCAGTCTCTTTGCTCCCTTTAGCGACAGGTTTATACCCTGCGACGCTCTTACCACCCGACGCTAACGCTTGTAGTAATGCGCGGGAAACCACCGTCTTCCCAACAGAAGTGTCTGTACCTGTAATAAAGAAACGCTTCAGCATCACTAACTCCACCGTTATGCTTCGAAAATATAAGCCAGGAAAATAATACAGTGGAGAAAGTCTAAGATATGGCAAGGGCAATCAGCTTGAGTTAGCGCAAATTTTTGTACAACAGTTAAAAAATGTTAACCCTGTAATAGACGAATCAACAAAGAGCCGTTATACATCGCGTCTTTTACCAACGCCGCCCCGGCCATCGTGCCCTGGTTGGTAAACTGCGTGCTTTCCACTACCGTATTCCTGCTGTAGGCGGGCAGCGCCTGCTGACGGATACTGTCAGCAATGGCCGGAAAAAGGATATCAGCCGCTTTACTTAGCGGCGAACCAATAAGAATTTTTTGCGGATTAAATAAATTCACCATGATAGCCAGAATGCGTCCGACATGCGCGCCAACGCCGCTAATAATATCTTTTGCTAATAGATCTCCCTGCATCGCCGCCTGACACAGTGAATCTACCGTTAACGGCTGGCCGTGCAACATTGAACTCATCGACTGATTAAGCCGAAGCTGCGTAAGTTCCAGCACGCTATCGACGCTGGCTATGGTCTCCAGACAGCCATGATTACCGCAATAACAGCGCTTACCATAAGGATCGACCTGGGTATGCCCAATCTCTACCAGACTGCTACTGCCCGCATGAAGCAAATGACCGTCGGTGATAACGCCCGCCCCCACATTATGATCAATCACCACCTGGATAACGTCGCGCGCGCCGCGTGAGGCGCCAAAAAGCGCCTCTGCCATCGTCCAGGCGCTAATATCATGCTGAATGTAAACCGGTACGCCGGTGTGCCGCTCCAGCGCATCTCCCAAAGGCATCTCTTTGACATCTTCATAATACGGCATCCGGTGCACAACGCCGTTTTCGGTATCGATAATGCCCGGTAACGTAATGGCAATGGAGGTCAGACGCTCCAGTTTCTGCTGATGGCGGGTAAAAAACCGATCAACGTGCGTAATAATTCGCTCAAGCAACGGCGTGGCTTCGGTTAACGGCAGCGGCAGACACTCTTCTACCACCAGTTTGCTGCTAAGATCGCGTAGCGCAAGGAAAATTTCGCCACGGCTAATACGAATAGATAAATAGTGCCAGGCTTCCGTTTCCACCATCAGCCCGACGGCGGGACGTCCACGACTGCCCGCCTCTTTAATTTCAAGTTCCTGAACCAAATGCGCTTCCAGCATTTCGCGAACAATTTTCGTAATACTGGCAGGCGCCAACTGCGCCAGACGAGACAGGTCAATTCGCGATACCGGTCCGAGCTGATCAATCAGGCGATACACTGCGCCAGCATTGGTCTGCTTAATTTGATCGATATGCCCAGGCTGACTATCAGCAACCACCGCTCACTCCCTTTATTTTCGCGCTCCGAAATAATCTGTGTGCTATGGTGAAACACTTCAATACTCGCCGTCAACTTTTTGCTTAGCCGTGTGATTAACTGCACATTTTCACCCTTTTAAAGCGTAATTAATCCCGTCGGGCAGCCAGTAATAGCAGTTGGCAAAACCGCTGTACGGCATGACTCTGTTCATGATGCTTTGGCCATACCAGCCACATTTCAGATACGGCGTCCTCTTCTGCCAGGGGAACCCAGCGCATCTCGCTCATCTGTACACGCTTAAAGGATGCCGGCAGAATCGAGACACCCAGTCCCGCCGCCACCAGACCGATAATGGTCATTGCCTCGCCAACCTCCTGCGTGATGGTCGGCGACAGGTTATAGCGCCGCATCAGGCCGAGAATATCGTCGTAGAGGCCCGTCCCGACATGCGGATCGAAAAAGACGAAAGGTTCTTCCGCCAGTTCTGTCAGACTGACGACCGGCTTTTGCGCCAGCCGATGTTCGCGCGGGATCATGGCCATAAGCGGCTCATGCAAAATCACCTCGCGATTAAGTGTGTCGGGCAGCGGCGTATTCCGCAGCAAGCCAATATCCAGTACGCCTTCGTTGAGCGGCGCGATTTGCTCACGCGTATTCATTTCACGCGTTTGCATATGCACCCCCGGATAGGACTGGCGGAACAGCGAAAAGGTATGCGATACCGCCCGAATAAAAGGCGCTGAAGACGTAAAGCCAATACGGACTTCACCCGCTTCGCCCTGATGCAACCGCTCGGCGCGAGCGGCGGCGTCGTTTACCAGACTCAGGATGTGTCGGCTGTCCACCAGAAACTGTCGCCCGGCGGCGGTTAACGCTACGCTGCGGTTGGTCCGCGCCAGTAATCGCGCGCCGACCTGCTGCTCCAGAATTTGTATCTGCTGACTCAGCGGCGGCTGCGAGATATTGAGGCGCGCGGCGGCGCGACCAAAATGCAGTTCTTCTGCTACCGCCACAAAGTAACGTAAATGACGTAATTCGATATTCATATTTTTAACGTCTTATTTGAGACAATTAATATATTAGACAGAATATTTTGCTTTTTCTATGCTTTACATGTCGGTTATACCCGTCTCCTGTTGACGGAGATGTAAAGCAAGGATTTAACGTGAGTCGTACAACTATTCTCGATGACGCCACGGCGAGCGATATCGATGAACAATGCCATTCTCAGCCGGTTCAATTTATTAAACGCGGTACAGCGCCTTTCATGCGCGTCACGCTGGCCCTTTTTTCCGCGGGCCTGGCGACTTTCGCGCTCCTTTATTGCGTTCAGCCTATACTACCGGTACTTTCCCAGGAGTTTGGCGTCTCCCCCGCCAGCAGCAGCGTTTCACTTTCTATTTCTACCGCCATGCTGGCTATCGGCTTACTTTTTACTGGCCCGCTTTCTGATGCGATAGGCCGTAAACCGGTGATGGTCACCGCCTTGTTATTAGCCTCCTGCTGCACATTGTTATCAACCATGATGACCAGCTGGCATGGTATTCTGATTATGCGTGCGCTGATCGGTCTATCGTTAAGCGGCGTCGCCGCGGTGGGAATGACCTACCTGAGCGAAGAAATCCATCCCAGCTTTGTCGCTTTCTCCATGGGGCTCTATATTAGCGGTAATTCCATCGGCGGGATGAGCGGGCGTTTATTAAGCGGCGTCATGACCGACTTTTTTAACTGGCGCATCGCGCTGGCGGCCATCGGATGCTTTGCGCTGGCGTCCGCGCTGATGTTCTGGAAGATTTTACCCGCCTCACAACATTTCCGTCCCACGTCGCTACGGCCTAAAACGCTATTTATTAATTTCCGTCTCCACTGGCGCGATCGGGGGTTACCTCTGCTGTTTGCGGAAGGCTTTTTACTGATGGGCGCGTTCGTCACCCTGTTTAACTACATTGGCTATCGCCTGATGCTCTCCCCCTGGGAATTAAGCCAGGCCGTGGTCGGACTGTTATCCGTAGCCTATCTCACCGGCACATGGAGCTCGCCGAAAGCTGGCGCAATGACCTCACGCTATGGCCGGGGGCCGGTGATGCTGTTCTCTATCGCAGTAATGCTGGGCGGGCTTTTACTGACACTTTTTACCTCGCTTTGGCTGATTTTTGCCGGAATGCTGCTTTTTTCCGCCGGCTTTTTCGCCGCGCACTCCGTGGCCAGTAGTTGGATTGGCCCGCGTGCGCGCCGGGCGAAGGGACAGGCCTCGTCACTTTATCTTTTCAGCTATTATCTGGGGTCCAGTATCGCCGGGACGCTAGGCGGCGTATTCTGGCATAGTTACGGCTGGAACGGCGTAGGCGGTTTTATCGCGCTAATGCTGGTGCTGGCCATCCTGGTCGGGACGCGGTTACATCATCGTCTTCACGCCTGAAAAGAAATAATCCGGCGATAGCAACGTGCGCTATCGCCGGGCTGGTTTCACGCCACGACTCACTGTTTACCACAGACCTGTCAAGCTTGATACTCCCATGACTTCTCTGATTGCATCCAGCGCCAGAAGCGTAAATACCACCCAGATTATCGGATTCATATACGGTGTACTTGTTATTCTGGAGAGCGAATATTACCGACTCTGCGACCAAAAATAACGGCCGGTAACGTAAAGCTACCTATTATGGTGGGGGCTGACATCGCGTTACCGGGGGATTGTACATAGCG
Source organism: Salmonella sp. 32031103-2018-00083-FB-01-SM-01 (assembly GCF_017571995.1). Taxonomy (NCBI): domain Bacteria; kingdom Pseudomonadati; phylum Pseudomonadota; class Gammaproteobacteria; order Enterobacterales; family Enterobacteriaceae; genus Salmonella; species Salmonella sp. 32031103-2018-00083-FB-01-SM-01. The sequence goes on along the minus strand of NZ_JAGEQL010000001.1, from coordinate 493,630 downwards.
TTACATGCCGAAACCAATCACTCACGGAAGCCTTTTGATAACAGCGATATAGTCATTTCACCGGCCCCGCAGTGGGGTTGAATGAAAACCAAATCGAGGGTATCAAAATGAAAAAAGTATTAGCTCTGGTTGTTGCCGCTGCAATGGGTCTCTCTTCCGCAGCATTCGCGGCTGAGACTGCAACGCCTGCGAAAACCGCAACGCCTGCCAAAACACCCCAGACCACCCAGCACCACAAAAAGCAGCATAAGAAAACCGTTGAGCAAAAAGCGCAGGCGGCTAAAAAGCACCAGAAAAAAGGTGGTAAAGCGCCAGCCAAAACCACGTCAAAACCAACTACTCAACCGGCTGCGTAAGTCGTAACATGCTGCGGCGCGCCCCCGCGCCCGTTTTTACGGCGCTAAATTGTTCTGGTTTAGCGCCGCCTTCCGGGAGGGCAAAAAAGTGTCTCGCTACCGCTTTGAGCTCATTCTTATCGTGCTTATTTTATGCGCCGTTATTGCCACGCATTTCTATCTTTCCTGAGTGTAGTTATCTGATTTTACTCCCACTTTCTTACCGTCACGTCTATAGTAGTACTGAGGGTTTGTTGTTAATAATCATAATTACCCACCAGAGTGTGATATGCATAAAACCATTGCTGTATTACTGGGCATAGTGTGTTTTTTACCGGTTATGGCGAAAGCCGGGGAGGCTGAAACAGACGCCACGGATGCCAGCGACGTTAAAACGCTTTTTTTTAACCATGACGATCGGGTGCCCGTCGCCGATCCTACCCAATCACCGTGGGATGCCATCGGGCAACTAGAGACCGCCAGCGGTAATTTGTGTACGGCAACGCTTATCTCCCCGCATATCGCCCTGACAGCAGGTCACTGCCTGCTAACGCCACCGAAAGGAAAACCAGACAAGGCGGTTGCGCTGCGTTTTGTGGCGCGAAAAGGAGTATGGCGCTATGAAATCCACGGCATTGAAGGCCGCGTTGAACCGTCGCTGGGCCGACGTCTGAAAGCGGATGGCGATGGCTGGATTGTGCCGCCTGCCGCGGCAAGCTGGGATTTTGGTCTGGTAATATTGCGCTACCCACCTTCCGGTATCACGCCAGTGCCTTTATTTACCGGCGATAAAGCGGCGCTCACTGCGGCGTTGAAAGCCGCAGACCGAAAAGTCACGCAGTCCGGTTATCCGGAAGATCATCTGAATGCGCTCTATTCCCATCAGGATTGCGTCGTGACCGGCTGGGCGCAGAATGCCGTACTCTCACACCAGTGCGACACCTTACCTGGCGACAGCGGCTCGCCGCTCTTATTGCACACGGATAGCGGATGGCAGCTCATTGGCGTACAAAGCTCCGCCCCTGCGGCTAAAGATCGCTGGCGCGCCGATAACCGCGCTATATCCGTCACCGGCTTTCGCGATAAGCTGAAAGCACTGGCGCAGGATTAATGCGGGAATCGCTGCCTGAACCGACAGGCAGCGATCGTCTCAGGCAAATTTGATCATGACCATTCCGGCGAGCAGCAATATCACGCCAACCCAGCCTTTGGGGTTTAAGCGCTGACCGAAGAGCACCCAGCCCGCCGCCAACGTGGCGGCAATACCAAAACCGCCCCATAATGCATACGCCACCGACAGGTCTATCCCTTTAACCGCCTGGGAAAGCGCGCTGAAGGCGGCCAGAACAGCGGCAAGCGATAAGATGCCATAGCATTTACGGCGAAAGCCGTCCGAAAATTTCAACAGTACGTTAGCCGCGATTTCCAGCATTATTGCCAGCCCAAGCCAGGCGCCGTGTATCCATTCAAATTGTTGCACGAGCCGCCCCCTTCACCGGTTTGCCGGGTTTACGCGTCCCTGATTTGATCAATACGATGCCGGCGACCAGCGTCAGCAAGCCGGCAATCTTCATGGTTGATAATGCTTCATCAAATAGCAGCACGCTAAAAATGGTAATAAATAAAATGCCGATCCCTTCCCATAAGGCATACGCCACACCCAGGGCAATCTTTTTTACCGCAAAGGAAAGAAATATATATGACAGCGTGATCATCACCAGCATTAAAATAAAACCCGCATTGCCATTACCCACGCTAGCCCATTTCATTGAGAGCGTGCCGGTAATTTCAGTCGCGATAGCCAGAGCTAATAAAATCCAGTAAAACATGACACTTCTCCTGCATGAGAATATACTCTTTCGAGTCTGCTGCACGCAGCAAACTAAAAAATAAAATCAGTTAGCACAGCGCGTTGCGCCAGCTCAGGCAGAAGTGAGAGACTAAAGTGCGTTACGCCAGTGCTGCTCGCCAATAAGCAGGAAAAAGGAGGTAGAGTGAAGATGCGTTTGCGTGGAGAAAAAAGTGCTGAACATATTGTCCATAATATTACAATTATCCGCAGTGTTGCTTCTCGTCATCGCGGATGATAATTGTCCTCGGTAGTTGAACACGCCTGATTTGTATCATAAGCCAGGAATTAACTCAAAATATTTTCACTTCTTTACCTGAAGTGTTTGATTTTAACCAGAACAGGTCGACCGACATCACATTATTATTCGAGTCGGCATCAGAAAACAGGGACTGATATGGCAAAACCGATCATCACGCTCAATGGTCTAAAAATCGTCATTATGCTGGGAATGCTGGTGGTTATTCTGAGCGGTATCCGCTTCGCCGCAGATATCATTGTTCCCTTTATTTTGGCGTTATTTATTGCAGTCGTTCTCAATCCCGTTGCGCAACGGATGACCCGATGCCGAATTCCGCGCGTTATCGCCGTATCATTGCTCATTGTGATTATTGTTATGTTAATGGTACTGCTACTGGCCTATTTGGGGACATCATTAAATGAACTGGCTCGTACCCTACCACAATATCGCTCCTCATTGGTGATACCGTTGCAACGTATTGAACCGTGGTTACAGCGAGCAGGCATTGGCGTGTCGGTTGATGAGCTGGCGAAATATATCGATCCAAACGCCGCCATGACTCTGGTAACGAACCTGCTCACCCAGCTGTCCAATGCCATGTCGTCCATCTTTTTATTGTTATTGACCGTGGTATTTATGCTGCTGGAGGTTCCACAATTGCCTGAAAAACTGCAGCAGATGATGAGCCGTCCGGTGGAAGGCATGGCGGCAATTCAACGCGCGCTTGATAGCGTTTCCCATTATCTGGTGTTAAAAACAGCGATCAGTATCGTGACGGGGCTGGTCGCATGGGGAATGCTGGCCGCGCTGGATGTCCGCTTCGCCTTTGTCTGGGGTCTACTGGCCTTCGCGCTGAACTATATTCCTAATATTGGATCGGTGCTCGCTGCCCTGCCGCCCATTATTCAGGTGCTGGTATTTAACGGGTTTTATGATGCGCTGCTGGTGCTGGCAGGCTATCTGCTGATTAATCTGGTCTTCGGCAATATCCTTGAGCCACGTATCATGGGACGTGGTTTAGGCCTTTCAACCTTAGTGGTATTTTTGTCGTTAATTTTCTGGGGCTGGCTATTAGGTCCGGTGGGCATGTTGCTCTCCGTTCCGTTAACCATCATTGTCAAAATCGCCCTCGAACAGACCACCGGCGGGCAGAGTATCGCCGTTCTGCTTAGCGATTTAAACAAAAGATAAAATGCAATACATACACAAAATCATTCAAGATGCATCGCGGCGGCAAGGGAAGAAATCCCCGGGAGCATAGATAACGATGTGACCGGGGTTTCTGAGCGCAGCCAACAAAGAGGCAGCTTAAAGGGTGAAGTTTATAAAAACGGCCTCCGAAGAGGCCGCCGCACGTTTAAAAGATTAAAGCGCTTTCAGAATTGCATCCACGCTGGCTTTGGCATCGCCAAACAGCATTTGCGTATTCTCTTTAAAGAACAGCGGGTTCTGCACACCAGCATAACCAGTATTCATTGAACGCTTAAAGACCACGACATTCTGTGCTTTCCACACTTCGAGAACCGGCATACCGGCGATCGGGCTGCGGGGATCGTCTTGCGCCGCCGGGTTCACCGTATCGTTCGCGCCAATTACCAGCACGGTATCGGTATCGGCGAAATCATCATTGATCTCGTCCATCTCCAGCACGATGTCATAAGGCACTTTCGCCTCCGCCAACAGCACGTTCATATGACCGGGCAAACGCCCTGCCACCGGATGAATGCCGAAACGCACGTTGATACCGCGCGCACGCAGTTTTTCGGTGATTTCCGCTACCGGATACTGCGCCTGCGCCACCGCCATCCCGTACCCCGGCGTAATAATGACGGAGTGGGAGTTTTTCAGCATCTCAGCGGTCTCTTCCGCCGTGATTTCGCGATGTTCGCCAGCTTCCTGATCGTCGCCCGTTGAGGAGCCGTCAGTACCGAACCCACCAGCAATAACGCTGATGAAAGAGCGGTTCATCGCTTTACACATAATGTAAGACAGGATCGCGCCTGACGAACCGACCAGCGCGCCGGTCACAATCAGCAAATCGTTGCTCAACATGAAGCCAGCCGCCGCGGCAGCCCAACCGGAATAGGAGTTCAGCATTGAAACAACCACCGGCATGTCCGCCCCGCCGATAGAGGCGACCAGATGCCAACCAAACGCCAGCGCGATAATGGTCATCAGCAGCAGCGCCAGAACCTGTAGACCCACGCTTTCGGTGCGGACAAAAACCAGCAGCAACAGGAAAGAAACAACCAGCGCCGCCAGGTTCATTTTGTGACGGTTAGGCAACATCAACGGCTTAGAAGAAATTTTGCCGCGCAGTTTACCAAACGCTACGATCGATCCAGTGAAAGTGACTGCGCCAATAAAGATACCGAGGAAGACTTCGGTCAGATGGATATTCACCAGCACCGGCGCCAGACTGGCGTCATGGTACAGATAGCTGTTAAAGCCAACCAGTACCGCCGCCAGGCCCACGAAACTGTGCAGAATCGCGACCAGCTCCGGCATCTCGGTCATCTCAACTTTTTTCGCCATGCGGATGCCAATCGCGCCGCCAATAATCATGGCGACCAGAATCCATGCCACGTTGCCGGTATCCGGCCCGAAAATGGTCGCCAGCAACGCGATCGCCATCCCGGCAATACCGAAGTTATTCCCCTGGCGGGACGTTTCATGCTTTGAAAGCCCGGCAAGACTGAAAATAAATAGGATCGCGGCAACAATGTATGCAGCTGTAACTAATCCTCCAGACATGTGTTACCCCTTAGTTTTTCCGGAACATTTTCAGCATACGCTGAGTCACGGTGAAGCCACCGAAAATATTAATGCTGGCGATAAGCACCGCGATAAAGCTCAGGAAGCTGACCCAGCCGCCCTGACCAATTTGCAATAATGCCCCGACAACAATAATCCCTGAAATTGCGTTGGTCACCGACATTAATGGCGTATGAAGCGCATGAGACACGTTCCACACCACGTAATAACCAACCACGCAGGCGAGCGCAAACACGGTAAAATGGCCGAGGAACTCTTTTGGCGCGACATCGGCCAGCCAGCCAAAAAGAATGATCGCCAGCGCCATTAACGCATACTTCCGCCAGGGTGAAGCGGGCTTTTCCGGCTCTTTTGGCGCAGGTGCTGCTTTAGGCGCGGACTGTGGCTGTGCGGAAACCTGGATTGGCGGCGCAGGCCAGGTAATGTCGCCGTCGCGAATCACCGTCACGCCACGGATCACGACATCGTCAAAATCCACGTCAATATTGCCGTCTTTCTCTTTGCACAGCAGCTTCAGCAGGTTAACCAGGTTGGTGCCATAAAGTTGGGATGACTGCGTCGGCAAACGCCCCGGTAAATCGGTGTAGCCAATCACTTTCACGCCATTGTCCGTCGTCACAACCTGATTGGCGACGGTATATTCGCAGTTACCGCCATTCTGCGCGGCCAGGTCGACAATCACGCTGCCGGCCTTCATAGAATCGACCATATCGCGGGTAATCAGCTTCGGCGCAGGTTTGCCCGGAATCAACGCGGTGGTAACGATGATATCGACCTCTTTGGCCTGGGCGGCAAAGAGCGCCATTTCCGCTTTGATAAACGCCTCGGACATGACTTTGGCGTAACCATCGCCGCTACCGGCTTCCTCTTTAAAATCCAGTTCGAGGAACTCAGCCCCCATACTCTGGACCTGCTCTTTGACTTCAGGACGAGTGTCAAACGCGCGGACAATCGCCCCCAGGCTGTTTGCCGCGCCGATAGCCGCAAGACCGGCTACACCCGCGCCAATCACCATCACCTTCGCCGGCGGCACTTTCCCGGCGGCGGTGATTTGCCCGGTAAAGAAGCGCCCAAATTCATGCGCGGCCTCTACAATGGCGCGATAACCCGCGATATTCGCCATTGAGCTTAACGCGTCGAGCGACTGCGCGCGGGAAATACGCGGCACGGAGTCCATCGCCATCACCGTGACCTTACGTTCGGCAAGTTTCTCCATTAACCCAGGATTTTGCGCAGGCCATATAAAACTGACCAGCGTAGTCCCGGGGTTCAGTAAAGCGATTTCATCTTCTTCAGGCGCATTAACCTTGAGAATAATTTCCGACTGCCAGATAGCATTGCCGTCTACAATATCCGCGCCAGCCTGCGCAAACGCTTTGTCGTCAAAACTTGCCAGTTGACCCGCCCCGCTTTCGATAGCGACGCTAAACCCCAGCTTCAGTAGCTGCTCTACCGTTTTCGGCGTCGCAGCGACACGGGTTTCATTGGGTAACCGCTCTTTTGGTATGCCAATTCGCATAAATGTTCCCTTCCATCGGTATTTTTGATGATGGTTTGTCAGTAAGCGCGAGAAGCGTACGCCTGCCCGCGTTTGAGGTAAATGTTACCCCTGCAGAATAAAACCGTTACAAACTCTCTATAACCTACTGAAAATAACGCCTGTGATCTAGCGCCAAAAAACAGAATTTTTTATCAAATTTGCAAAACATGAACGATTCAGCCACTAAGCAGCCATAATGCCTTGAAAATGGCCTGCGAGGGCTGATAATTCGCTCAAATTTGACAGTAAAACATCATTAAACCTCTGTCGATATCAAGAAATTAACATTAAATTAACTTATTAAATTCATGCGCTTCATTAGCTTAGCCGCCCGGACGCCGTTTTTTTCGACATATCGGCAAATGTTATCATCAAAGATAGGATACATGACACGATGCGTGAAAAATCCCGCAGACATCCATATGGTTTAAATGCAATAATCAGCCACGTTTCTAGTCAATAACAATACCAGTACCTGGTTTGCGCAAGGCGAAGGATTATTTTTATGAAGCTTAAGAACACTCTCCTGGCGTCGGCTCTGCTTTCTGCGGCTGCTTTTTCTGTCCATGCAGCAACAGAACTGACGCCGGAGCAAGCGGCTGCACTAAAACCTTATGACCGCATCGTTATTACCGGTCGTTTTAATGCTATTGGCGATGCGGTCTCCGCCGTGTCCCGCCGCGCAGATAAAGAAGGCGCAGCCTCCTTCTATGTTGTCGACACCTCGGAGTTCGGCAACAGTGGTAACTGGCGTGTTGTGGCGGACGTGTATAAAGCCGACGCGCCGAAAGCCGACGCGCCCAAAAATCGTGTCATTAATGGCATCGTGGAATTACCGAAAGACCAGGCCGTACAATTAGAACCGTATGACACCGTCACCGTTCAGGGCTTCTACCGTAGCCAGCCGGAAGTTAACGATGCCATTACGAAAGCGGCGAAACAGAAAGACGCATATGCTTTCTATATTGTTCGTCAGGTGGATGCGAATCAGGGCGGAAACCAGCGCATCACTGCATTTATCTATAAACAAGATGCAAAAAAACGCATCGTCCAGAGCCCGGACGCTATTCCGGCGGACTCTGAAGCTGGCCGCGCCGCGCTGGCTCAGGGCGGCGAAGCTGCGAAGAAAGTCGAAATTCCAGGCGTCGCTACGTCAGCCTCGCCGAGCGCCGAAGTAGGCCGTTTCTTCGAAACGCAATCCACCAAAGGCGGGCGTTACACTGTCACACTTCCGGATGGCACAAAAGTTGAGGAGCTGAATAAAGCGACGGCTGCGATGATGGTGCCTTTCGACAGCGTTAAGTTCACCGGCAACTACGGCAATATGACAGAAATCTCCTACCAGGTCGCCAAACGCGCGGCGAAGAAAGGCGCTAAGTATTATCATATTACGCGTCAGTGGCAGGAGCGCGGCAATAACATCACCATCAGCGCCGACCTCTATAAATAAGGCGCGCGTCGCCATCAGGCTTTCTCGCCGGATGGCGGCATACCTGCCTTATCAGGCCTACACGATCGTTCAACGGCAGGCCTGATAAGCCACCATCAGGCACTTTCTCGCGGGATGCCAGTTCCGTCAAATATCGCGATGAATCTCACTTTTCGCTTTTTTGGCGATAAATCTTATCCAGGCCGTTGCATGCGGTCCCTTCTCTCCGTAAAATCCCGCGCCTTAGTGGCTTTCACCATTTTTATGCGTTTTGCCATAATAATTATTCTTCCAATTTCATTTTTATAGCTGGATACCAATGGAAAAAAAACTGGGACTGAGCGCGCTGACCGCGCTGGTTTTAAGCTCAATGCTTGGCGCAGGTGTTTTCAGTCTGCCCCAGAATATGGCCGCCGTTGCCAGTCCGGCTGCGTTGTTAATTGGCTGGGCCATTACCGGCGTGGGGATACTCTTACTGGCATTCGCCATGTTAATCCTCACGCGCATTCGCTCCGAGCTTGACGGCGGTATCTTTACTTACGCCCGCGAAGGCTTCGGCGAACTGATTGGCTTTTGTTCTGCCTGGGGCTATTGGCTGTGCGCGGTCATCGCCAACGTATCCTATTTGGTTATCGTTTTTTCAGCGCTGAGTTTCTTTACCGATACGCCTGCGCTGCGTCTGTTTGGCGACGGTAATACCTGGCAGGCTATTGTCGGCGCTTCAGTCCTGCTCTGGATTGTCCATTTCCTCATCCTGCGCGGCGTACAAACGGCAGCCAGCATCAATCTGGTCGCGACTCTGGCGAAACTGTTGCCTCTCGGCGCGTTTATTGTGCTGGCTATCATGATGTTCAAACTGGATACCTTCACACTGGACTTCACCGGTGTTGAGCTCGGTATTCCCGTATGGGAACAGGTCAAGAACACCATGCTTATTACGCTGTGGGTGTTTATTGGCGTTGAAGGCGCCGTCGTCGTCTCGGCCCGAGCGAAAAATAAACGCGATGTAGGCCGCGCCACGCTACTGGCGGTACTCGCAGCGCTGGGAATATATCTCCTGGTCACGCTGCTTTCTCTTGGCGTTCTTGCGCGTCCGGAACTGGCGGAGATGCGTAACCCGTCGATGGCCGGTCTGATGGTGAAAATGATGGGGCCGTGGGGAGAAATTATTATTGCGGCGGGACTGATTGTGTCTGTCTGCGGGGCTTATCTAAGCTGGACTATCATGGCGGCGGAGGTGCCATTTCTGGCGGCAGCCTATAAATCCTTCCCGGGCATCTTCGCGCGACAAAATGCGCAAGGCGCGCCTTCTGCGTCGTTATGGCTCACCAATATCTGTGTGCAAATCTGTCTGGTACTGATCTGGCTTACCGGTTCAGACTACAACACGCTATTGACGATTGCGTCAGAAATGATTCTGGTGCCCTACTTTCTGGTCGGCGCATTTCTGCTGAAGATTGCAACGCGTCCCCTCCATCGGGCGGTCGGTATCGGAGCCTGTATTTATGGCTTATGGTTATTATATGCGTCGGGTCCCATGCACCTGCTGCTGTCCGTCGTACTGTACGCGCCTGGATTACTGGTTTTCCTGTATGCGCGTCGGACGCACAAGCATGACAACGTATTAAATCGTCAGGAAGTCGTGCTGATTGGTTTATTGTTGGTCGCGGCGGTTCCGGCTACGTGGATGCTGGTGGGTTAACAACCTCCCCATCGTAATATCCGTCTGTATTACGATGGGGAAACCACGGTCTTTGCCAATATTAATGCCATTTAATCCAGCAAAAAATCAGCAGCCACGCGCTTAGCCCCCAGCAGACCACCGCACCGCCAAGCGCGACGGGCAGGCGCATCACGCCGCTGAAATACCATAGCGTTGCAAGATAAATGAAATAAGGAATGATCGACCACATGCTAAAGACGATGGTGGTACGCATCGCGTCGATGCCCCGCTCGCTGGCCACGATATAGTGCGCGATAAGCGCAAACGTTGGAAACAGAGGAATTAATCCGGCGATATAATAATTTTTCGTTTTTGACAGCAGACCAATCAATACGACGACCAGCGCCCCCAGGGCAGCTTTAATCACGAGTCCCATTACCTTGCCTTAACACGCTAATAACAACAGCGTGTAGCATAACGGAACCGCTCTCGTTTAGAAAAGATTTATGGAAGGGAAAACAGAGGCGGTGTATGTTGGCGTTTTCTATTCTCCATTTATAATATGAACCGCATTGTATTTGTTGAAGACGACGCTGAAGTGGGTTCTCTCATTGCCGCTTATCTGGCGAAACATGATATTGATGTCATTGTTGAGCCGCGTGGTGACCGGGCGGAGGATCTTATCCTCACCACTCAGCCCGATCTGGTTTTACTGGATATTATGCTTCCAGGTAAAGATGGCATGACGATATGCCGCGATTTACGCCACCGCTGGCAAGGCCCGATTGTCCTGCTCACTTCGCTGGACAGTGATATGAATCATATTCTGGCGCTGGAGATGGGCGCCTGCGACTACATCCTCAAAACCACGCCTCCGGCCGTTTTGCTGGCGCGTCTGCGCTTACACCTGCGGCAAAGCGAACAAACGCAACAGGCAAAAAGTCTTCAGGAGAGCGCGCTTACGCCGCATAAAGCGCTGCGTTTTGGCGCGTTAACCATCGATCCCCTAAACCGGGCGGTCCAGCTCAACGGCGATTTCATATCGCTCTCCACCGCCGATTTTGAATTGCTCTGGGAATTGGCGACACACGCCGGACAAATTATGGATCGCGACGCGTTGCTAAAAACGCTGCGCGGCGTCAATTATGATGGTCTGGATCGCAGCGTGGATGTGGCGATTTCCCGCCTGCGTAAGAAACTGCTGGATAGCGCTGCTGAGCCCTATCGTATAAAGACCATTCGCAATAAAGGCTATCTTTTTGCCCCTCATGCCTGGGACGAAACGACGGGATAAGTTAGCTGCAGATTTTACCTGCCTTTATCAAGCTATAGTGGCGATGCTCATCACCGCCACTGTTCAAAAAACAGACATTGTATACATGGATGCTATTTTTATTAGTCGGAACAGCCCCTTTATTACCGTTTTCTCTGCGTTGTGGTTCATCATTACGTCTTTTTCGCTCAAGAAAATTAAATTAAAAAAACTCGAAGCCAGTTCACAAAATTGATAACAGAATGTCTGCCCGCCGCTATATTGCCATCTTTTTTCGCAAATTGTGAAATCAAACAAATCATAATCATGAATATATAACAACAAATATATTCACCATAAATATATTCGTTTCCGACAGTAACTTTTGTATTAATTAATAACATATAAGAAAAGTTAGCATTTGCTGAAATAATATTATTCAGATTAGGATGCCTTTGATTCAACGAATCTGTAGAAGTTCAATCTTTTGCAAATAAGTTAAGTTTTTAAGGATAAAAAAATGAAAAGAAAAGTATTGGCACTTGTCATCCCGGCTCTGCTGGCTGCTGGCGCAGCACACGCCGCTGAAATTTATAACAAAGACGGCAACAAACTGGACCTTTACGGGAAAGTAGACGGCCTGCACTATTTCTCTGATGACTCTTCTAAAGATGGCGATCAGACCTATATGCGTGTCGGCTTTAAAGGCGAAACGCAGATTAACGACCTACTGACCGGTTACGGGCAGTGGGAATATAACGTTCAGGCTAACACTACCGAAGGCGAAGGCGCTAATTCCTGGACTCGTCTGGCATTCGCCGGCCTGAAATTCGGCGACTACGGCTCATTCGACTATGGTCGTAACTACGGCGTCCTGTACGACGTAGAAGGCTGGACCGATATGCTGCCTGAGTTCGGCGGCGACTCCTACACTTACGCTGACAACTTCATGACCGGTCGTGCTAACGGTGTGGCCACCTACCGTAACACTGATTTCTTCGGTCTGGTAGACGGTCTGAACTTCGCGTTGCAATATCAGGGTGCCAATGAAAACCAGGTTTCTCATGAGCAGGAAGGCACTAATAACGGCGGCGATCGTAACGTGAAGAACGCTAACGGTGACGGCTTCGGTATCTCATCAACTTATGATCTGGGTATGGGCGTAAGTTTCGGCGCGGCATATACCACTTCCGATCGTACTAATGAGCAGGTTAATTACTCTACCGCTGGCGGTGATAAAGCGGATGCATGGACTGTTGGTGCTAAATATGATGCCAATAATATCTATCTGGCCACAATGTATTCAGAAACCCGTAATATGACGCCTTACGGCAATGACGATTGCAGCTCATGCGTAGCGAATAAAACTCAGAACTATGAAGTAACTGCACAGTACCAATTTGATTTCGGTCTGCGTCCTGAAGTTTCTTTCCTGATGTCTAAAGGTAAGGATCTGAATATGCCTGGCACAGCAGCAAGCCCTGCTGGTACCAAAGGCGATAAAGACCTGGTTAAATATGTTTCTGTTGGGACTACCTACTATTTCAACAAAAACTTCTCCACCTATGTTGATTATAAAATCAACCTGCTGGATGATGACGACCAGTTCTATAAAGATGCCGGTATCAGCACTGATGATATCGTCGCGCTGGGTATGGTTTACCAGTTCTAATTATTCATTAATTCTTCTCAAGCCCGCCGTTTCGGCGGGCTTTTCTTTTTTCATCACCACCGTTCTAAAAACAGAACGCACTGTTCCCTGGGCACAGATTGAACAATTCTTGTTCGCTCTCTATGGTTTGCTTATCGCCCGACAAAAGGAACATGCTAATGATCAGTCTCGTCCCGCCTCTGCTTTCCAGAACCGCGCTTCTCTTTCTGCTCACGGCCACAGGCGCAGCCACCGCCGCCCGCCCGGCAGCAGATATTATTTTGCATAACGGTAATATCATCACTCTGAATGATGCCCAGCCGCAGGCCAGCGCGCTGGCGATTTTCGGCTCGCGGATTGTGGCGATTGGCGATGATACGGCGACAAATGAATGGCGCGGCGACCATACCCGTACCATCGATTTACAGGGTAAAACCGTGATACCCGGTCTGACCGATACCCATATCCACGCCATTCGCGGCGGACAAACCTGGACATTCGAAACCTACTGGTACGACAGCCCTTCGCTTAAAGACGCGCTGGATAAATTACGCGCCGACGCGAACCGTCGTCCCCACGATCAATGGGTAGCCGTAGTGGGATCGTGGATACCGGCGCAATTTGCAGAAAACCGGGCGCCGACGGTAGCCGAATTGAGCCACGCCCTTCCCGATCATCCGGCTTATATTCAGTATCTGTACGACTATGCGTTAGTGAATCAGCGCGGTATAGACGTACTTGGCCTTAACGACACCCCTCCTCCTGATTTAGCGGGAATCCGCGTAGAGCGCGACGCAAAAGGTAGCGCCACGGGGAAATTATTTGGTGACATCGCCGCGTTTAACCAGCTTTTTGCCAGCATAAGTCGTAACGCCGATCGCGAGGGCGGTCTGCGACAATTTTTCGCTGATATGAACGCTCGCGGCGTGACCGGCATCATTGATCCCTCTGCCGGGCCTGCCGCCGCTTATGAGCCTTTATTTGCAATGCGAAACCAGGGGGATTTACCGCTGCGCGTGGGGTATCGCATTCCGGTACAGCCGGAAGCGAAAGGTCATGAAGCGCAGTGGTTCAGCAACCTGATGGCCTTTCGCCCGGCGCGTGCCGATGACGGGCAACTGGCTTTTCTTGGTCTGGGAGAAAGCCTGGTGGCCGGAATGAATGACGGCGTGCGGATGGCCCCAGGGTTTTCTTCCTCAGAGCAGGACAAAACCGCGCTTCGCCAGGTCGCGACGCTTGCGGCAAAACGGGGAATACCGCTTGAGATCCACGCCTATACCGATGACAGCGCCGACGCGATATTGACGATTTTTGAGCAGGTAGCGCAGCAGTACGATCTGCGCCCTCTCCGCTGGTCTATTGCGCATCTGAATACCGGTTCGCTACAGACGCTTGAGCGAATGCGTAAGCTGGGCCTGGCATACACTGTGCAAATGGGGCCTTACTTTGAGGGGCTTGCCATCCGTGACGCCAATCCACCCGGCGCGACGGACAATTCGCCGCCGGTTCGACTGGCGCTGGATAAAGGGCTTGTCGTAGCTGGCGGCACCGATTCGACGCGTATTGGCATTGCCGGTGTCTGGCACGCTATCGAATATCATATCACCGGTATAGCGTCAGGCGGTTCCGTGCGTAAACCCGCCAGCGAGCGGCTCACGCGTCTGGAAGCGCTAGCGTTATATACACGTCATGCCGTCTGGCTCGCCTTTGCCGAACAACACCGGGGCCAGCTTAGCGTCGGAAAACAGGCCGATCTGGCGGTACTCAATCAGCCATTTATGACGATGCCGGAAGACAGAATTGATACCATTCGCGCTGTTTTGACGCTTGTCGATGGACGCATTGTTCACGAAAGTCCGGACCTTAACGCCGGACAATGAGGTTGTCAGTTGACGCAAAGCCTGCTTTTATAACCCACCAGCGGCGCTGACGGGAAATCTTTTTCGTCAGCGCGCGATAGAGCTAATGTATTGAGATCCGGTGGGCGTTGATGAAAAAGCTGTTTGTGCAGTTTTACCTTTTGCTGTTCGTCTGTTTTCTGGTCATGACCTTATTGGTCGGACTGGTGTACAAATTCACTGCCGAACGCGCGGGCAGGCAATCGCTCGACGATCTGATGAAAAGTTCGCTCTATCTGATGCGCAGCGAACTGCGGGAAATTCCGCCGCGTGAATGGGGGAAAACGTTAAAAGAGATGGACCTGAACCTCTCTTTCGATTTACGCGTTGAACCGTTAAATCACTATAAGCTTGATGCCACCACCACGCAGCGACTGCGTGAAGGCGATATCGTCGCGCTTGACGATCAATACACCTTTATTCAGCGTATCCCGCGCAGCCATTACGTCCTGGCGGTTGGCCCGGTTCCCTATCTCTATTTCCTGCATCAAATGCGACTGCTGGATATCGCTTTAATGGCGCTCATTGCCTTTTCTCTCGCCTTTCCTGTGTTTATCTGGATGCGCCCGCACTGGCAAGAAATGCTCAGGCTCGAATCCGCCGCGCAGCGCTTTGGCGAGGGTCACTTGACTGAACGCCTGCACTTCGATAATGGCTCCAGTTTCGAACGTCTGGGTGTCGCGTTCAACCAGATGGCGGATAACATTAATGCTCTGATCGCCAGTAAAAAACAGCTGATTGACGGTATCGCCCACGAGCTTCGCACGCCGCTGGTACGTTTACGCTATCGGCTTGAAATGAGTGAAAATCTGACACCGCCGGAATCACAGGCGCTCAATCGCGATATTGGTCAACTGGAAGCGCTGATTGAAGAACTGCTCACCTATGCGCGCCTTGACCGACCGCAAAATGAACTGATGTTGACCGAACCCGACCTCCCCGCCTGGTTGCTAGTGCATTTGCAGGATGTGCAGAGCGTGAACCCAGAACGTGCCGTAAACCTTCTCACATCTGTAATTGGCGATTATGGCGCGCTTGATATGCGGTTAATGTCGCGAGTGCTGGATAACCTGCTGAATAATGCGTTGCGCTACAGTCGTACCACCGTTCAGGTCAGTCTGTTACTCGACGGCAGTCAGGCAACGTTGATAGTCGAAGATGATGGCCCCGGCATTGAAGCGGATGCGCGAGAGCACGTATTTGAACCTTTTGTCAGACTCGATCCCAGTAGAGACCGGGCGACAGGCGGCTGCGGGCTTGGACTCGCCATCGTACACTCTATCGCCCTGGCGATGGGCGGTAGCGTCGTCTGTGACGAGAGCGAACTGGGCGGCGCAAAATTTAGCTTTCACTGGCCGGTCTGGCACGCGATGCCCGACATGACCGCTGCCTGACGTATTTTGCACGCTGGTTGAGCGGCGGGAACTGTGCTATACAGATAGTATGTTGTAACTAAAGTGAGTGATACCATGTCCCGCTACGATCTCGTTGAACGCCTGAATGGCACTTTTCGCCAGATAGAACAACACCTGGCGGCGCTGACGGATAATCTACAGCAGCATTCGCTACTTATCGCCCGTGTCTTTTCACTGCCGCAGGTGACCAAAGAGGCGGAACATGCGCCGCTGGACACTATCGAGGTCACGCAACATCTGGGAAAAGAGGCCGAAGCGCTGGCGCTACGTCACTATCGCCATTTGTTTATTCAACAGCAGTCCGAAAACCGCAGCAGTAAAGCCGCCGTCCGCCTGCCTGGCGTCTTATGCTATCAAGTGGATAATGCGACACAGTTAGATCTGGAAAATCAGGTACAGCGCATTAACCAGTTGAAAACCACCTTCGAGCAGATGGTTACGGTAGAGTCCGGTCTTCCCTCAGCGGCACGTTTTGAGTGGGTGCATCGGCATCTACCCGGCTTAATTACGCTGAACGCTTACCGCACGCTGACGCTTATCAATAACCCCGCTACCATACGTTTCGGCTGGGCAAATAAACATATTATTAAAAATTTAAGCCGGGATGAGGTTCTGAGCCAGTTGAAAAAAAGCCTCGCGTCGCCGCGCAGCGTCCCGCCGTGGACGCGCGAACAATGGCAATTCAAGCTGGAACGGGAATATCAGGATATCGCTGCCTTACCGCAGCAGGCCCGACTCAAGATTAAGCGTCCGGTTAAAGTACAGCCGATCGCCCGCATCTGGTATAAAGGCCAGCAGAAACAGGTGCAACACGCCTGCCCCACGCCGATTATCGCATTAATCAACACGGACAACGGCGCAGGCGTGCCGGATATTGGCGGGCTGGAAAACTATGACGCCGATAATATTCAGCACCGTTTTAAACCACAGGCGCAGCCGCTGCGACTGATTATTCCGCGACTGCACCTGTATGTGGCGGATTAACGTCCCGGCGTCATACTGCCAACCATCAACTCCGGACGTACCCAGGCGTCGAACTCCTCGTCGCTAAGGTATCCTAATGCCACGGCTGAGGCTTTGAGCGTCAGCCCTTCTTTATGCGCCTTCTTCGCAATCTCCGCCGCTTTATCGTAACCGATGTGCGTATTGAGCGCAGTGACCAGCATCAGCGACTCATTCAGCAACTGCGTAATACGCTCGCGGTTTGGCTCGATTCCTGACGCACAGTGTTGATTGAAACTCGCCATGCCATCGGCCAGCAGGCGCACCGTTTGCAGAAAATTATGAATAACCATCGGACGATAGACGTTGAGCTCAAAGTTGCCCGATGCGCCCCCCATATTGATGGCCACATCGTTACCCATCACCTGGCAACATAGCATCGTTACCGCTTCACACTGGGTCGGGTTCACTTTACCAGGCATAATGGAACTGCCCGGCTCATTTTCCGGGATAGCAATCTCGCCAATGCCGCAACGCGGACCGGACGCCAGCCAGCGAACATCGTTGGCGATTTTCATCAGCGAGGCCGCCAGCCCTTTTAATGCGCCATGCGCCTGTACCAACGCGTCACAGGTCGCCAGCGCTTCGAATTTATTCGGGGCGGTAACAAACGGCGCCGCGGTAATCGTCGCCAGTTCCTCGGCCACGCGCCGGGCATATTCCGGGTGGGTATTAAGCCCTGTCCCTACTGCGGTTCCGCCGAGCGCCAGTTCCGCGACGTGCGGTAAACTGTGCTCAATGTGTCTGAGGTTATGTTCCAGCATGGCTACCCAACCGGAAATCTCCTGGCCTAAGGTGAGCGGCGTCGCGTCCTGCAGGTGAGTACGGCCAATTTTGACAATATCGGCGAAAGCGTGGGATTTATCGCGAAGCGTATCCGTTAATGCGGATAATTGCGGGATAAGGTGTTCGCGCAACGCCAGTAACGCCGCCACGTGCATGGCGGTTGGGAACACATCGTTTGAGCTTTGACTCTTATTGACGTCATCATTGGGATGCACCTTGCGTTCCATACCGCGAACGCCGCCCAAAATTTCACTGGCGCGGTTCGCTAACACTTCATTCATATTCATGTTGCTTTGCGTACCGGACCCGGTCTGCCAAATCGCCAGCGGAAACTCATCAGCATGTTTTCCCGCCAGCACTTCATCAGCCGCCTGGATAATCGCGCTGGCTTTTTCCGCCGCCAACAACCCTAAGTCCTGGTTGACCTTCGCAGCGGCGCGCTTGGTCAACGCCAGAGCGTGAATGAGCGAGACGGGCATTTTCTCCGTGGAAATCCGAAAATGCTCCAGCGAACGTTGAGTCTGCGCCCCCCACAGTTTATCTGCCGGGACTTCAATCGCACCCATTGAATCTTTCTCGCGGCGTACCGTTACCATTACCTGCTCCTTACTCAAGTTGATGAGATCATGTGTCGACATTGCTCACATGTTTGCGGTCTTATGAGTATTAACGATAACAACACAACGGTGTAGACCGGATAAGGCGCTTGCGCCGTTCTCCGGCAAAATAGCGAATCATGTTACCGCCCCGCAGGGCGGCGACATTACTTAACGCAGCGCGCGCACTGCGATGACTGAATCTGCTGGAAGAAATCGTTACCTTTATCATCCACCAGAATAAAGGCCGGAAAATCCTCCACTTCAATTTTCCAGATAGCCTCCATACCCAGTTCAGGATATTCCACGCACTCCAGGCGCTTGATACTGCCCTGCGCCAGAACGGCTGCCGGGCCGCCGATACTGCCCAGGTAGAAGCCGCCATGTTTCTTACAGGCATCGGTCACCTGCTGGCTGCGGTTGCCTTTCGCCAGCATGATCATACTGCCGCCCTGCGACTGGAGCTGATCAACATAAGAGTCCATCCGTCCTGCGGTAGTCGGCCCAAGCGACCCGGAGGCGTACCCTTCCGGCGTTTTTGCCGGCCCCGCATAATAGATAGGATGATCTTTGATGTACTGCGGCAAACCTTCGCCTCTGTCCATCCGTTCTTTCAGTTTAGCGTGCGCGATGTCGCGGCCCACAATAATCGTGCCGTTCAGCGACAGGCGCGTTGATACCGGATACTGCGACAGTTGTTGCAGTATCTCGCTCATGGGACGGTTAAGATCAACGCGCACCGCCTCGCCCTCTCCCGCCTGGCGCAGCGCCTCAGGAATATATTTACCGGGATTGCGCTCCAGCTTCTCGATCCAGATCCCTTCCCGGTTGATCTTCGCTTTAATGTTTCGATCCGCGGAGCAGGACACGCCCATACCTACCGGACACGATGCCCCGTGGCGCGGCAATCGGATGACACGAATATCGTGAGCGAAATATTTGCCGCCGAACTGCGCGCCTAAGCCAAGATTTTGCGCCTCAAGCAACAATTCTTTTTCCAGCTCAATATCGCGGAAGGCCTGCCCGTGTTCATTGCCTTCGGTTGGTAGCGCATCATAGTATTTTGCCGAGGCCAGCTTAACGGTCTTCAGGTTCGCTTCCGCCGAGGTGCCGCCAATGACAAACGCAATGTGATACGGCGGACAGGCGGCGGTGCCCAGCGTACGCATCTTATCGACGAGATAATTTTTAAGCTTACCCGGCGTCAGAAGCGCTTTTGTCTCCTGATAGAGGTAGGTTTTATTCGCCGATCCGCCGCCTTTAGCGATACAGAGGAATTTATATTCATCGCCATCGACGCTGTAGAGATCGATCTGCGCCGGCAGGTTAGTACCGGTATTGACCTCTTTGTACATATCCAGCGCCGCGTTTTGCGAATAGCGCAGGTTATCTTCGATATAGGTGTTATATACGCCGCGAGCCAGCGCCGCTTCATCACCTCCGCCAGTCCAGACGCGTTGGCCTTTTTTGCCGACAATAATGGCCGTACCGGTATCCTGGCAGGTGGGCAACACGCCCTTGGCCGCGATATCGGAGTTTCGCAGGAATTGCAGCGCGACATATTTGTCGTTTTCACTGGCCTGCGGATCGCGCAGAATATCCGCCACCTGCTGCTGATGCGCGGGACGTAGCATAAAAGACGCATCGTGGAAGGCCTGACGCGCCAACAGCGTTAGCGCTTCCGGCGCGACTTTCAGGATCTCTTGTCCTTCGAATTCGGCGACGGAAACATGTTCGCTGGTCAACAAGTAGTACTCGATATCGTCCTTTTTGAGGGGAAAAGGGTCTTGATAAAAGAAGGGTTTGTTTGACATTGTGCTCTCACTTACCGCTCGGTATGGTTATTCTCTGGGCAGGTGTTCCATTGCCCGACTCAAAGCGAGTAACACTATCCTACACAATTTTTTAACAAAAACTGAGACAAGTACGACTTTTTACGCCCGGAGGTTACTTCATGCGGGTTTCTTGGTTTAATACCTCCCATTGATCTCCACATTGAAACAGGGCTTGATAATGCAAAAACTCATTAACTCAGTGCAAAACTATGCCTGGGGAAGTAAAACTGCGTTAACGGAACTTTATGGCATCGCCAATCCGCAGCAGCAGCCAATGGCTGAACTCTGGATGGGCGCGCATCCCAAAAGCAGCTCGCGAATCACCACCGCCAACGGCGAAACCGTCTCCCTGCGTGACGCCATCGAAAAGAATAAAACCGCCATGCTGGGCGAAGCGGTAGCCAACCATTTCGGCGAACTGCCGTTTCTGTTTAAAGTACTGTGCGCCGCGCAGCCGCTCTCTATTCAGGTGCACCCGAATAAACGCAACTCCGAAATCGGTTTCGCGAAAGAAAATGCGGCGGGTATCCCCATGGATGCCGCAGAGCGGAACTATAAAGATCCTAACCATAAACCAGAGCTGGTTTTTGCCCTGACGCCTTTCCTGGCGATGAACGCGTTCCGCGAATTTTCTGACATTGTCTCTTTACTGCAACCTGTCGCTGGCGCGCATTCCGCTATCGCCCACTTTTTGCAGGCGCCAAACGCTGAACGTCTGAGCCAGCTTTTCGCCAGCCTGTTGAATATGCAAGGCGAAGAAAAATCCCGCGCGTTAGCCGTACTCAAAGCGGCGCTTAACAGCCAGCAAGGCGAACCGTGGCAAACGATCCGCGTGATTTCAGAGTATTATCCTGACGACAGCGGGCTTTTCTCTCCTTTGTTGCTGAATGTGGTCAAACTGAATCCCGGCGAAGCGATGTTCCTGTTTGCCGAAACGCCTCACGCTTATCTGCAGGGCGTTGCGCTGGAAGTCATGGCGAACTCCGATAACGTTCTGCGCGCTGGCCTTACGCCAAAATATATCGACATCCCTGAGCTGGTCGCGAACGTGAAGTTCGAACCTAAGCCTGCCAGCGAGTTGCTGACTGCCCCGGTAAAAAGTGGCGCGGAGCTGGACTTCCCAATTCCGGTTGACGATTTTGCTTTTTCACTGCACGACCTGGCGCTTCAGGAGACGAGCATCGGCCAACACAGCGCCGCGATTCTGTTCTGCGTTGAGGGTGAGGCGGTGTTACGTAAAGATGAACAGCGTCTGGTACTGAAGCCGGGTGAATCGGCCTTTATCGGCGCGGATGAGTCTCCGGTTAACGCCAGCGGCACAGGCCGTTTAGCGCGTGTTTATAACAAGCTGTAGCAACGTACTGAATTTTTTAACAACTCTTGCTAAGCTTATAACAGACGTAAAACTCCTCCAGGCGGTTTAATCCGCCTGGTTTCATTTTTATGGACAATTGATATGAAAAAAACACTGGTAGCTGCAGGTGTAGTAATTGCACTTGGCATCGTCTGGACAGGCGGCGCCTGGTATACGGGGAAAAAGCTGGAGAACCATCTTTCAGAAATGGTGACTCAGGCCAATGAACAGCTCAAGCGTACTGCGCCGGAGGCCGGTGTCGAATTAAGTTATCAAAACTACCAGCGTGGCGTGTTCAGTAGCCATCTGCAACTGGTTGTCAAACCGGTTGCCGGCGCAGACACTACTTGGTTGAAACCCGGGCAAAGCATTGTGCTGGACGAGTCCGTTTCACATGGTCCCTTCCCGCTCGCCCAGCTCAAAACGCTCAATCTGATCCCTTCTATGGCGTCGGTAAAAACCACTCTGGTGAATAACGATGCGGCAAAACCCCTCTTTGATATCGCGAAAGGCGACGCGCCCTTTGTTATCAATACCCGCATTGGTTATGGCGGCGATACCCGCTCCGATATCTCTCTCAAGCCGTTAAACTACGAGAATGCCGGTGAAAAGGTCGCCTTTAGCGGCGGCGAGTTCCAGCTTAACGCCGATAAAGACGGTAATGTGGTTTCGCTGTCGGGCGAAGCGCAGAGCGGCCTGGTCGATGCCGTTAACGAATATAATCAGAAGGTCCAACTCACCTTTAATAATTTGAAAACAGACGGTACCAGTAAGCTGGCAAGCTTTGGCGAGCGTGTAGGCGACCAAAAGTTAACGCTGGATAAACTGTCCATCGCCATTGAGGGTAAAGAGATGGCGGTGCTGGAAGGGATGGAAATTGCCGGCAAGTCCGATCTCGTCAACGACGGAAAAACCATTAACAGCCAGTTGGATTACTCGCTTAACAGCCTGAAAGTGCAGAATCAGGATTTGGGCAGCGGTAAATTAACGCTGAAAGTCGGTCAAATCGACGGCGAAGCCTGGCACCAGTTTAGTCAGCAATATCATGCGCAAACGCAGGCGCTGTTGAATCAGCCGGACGTGGCGCAGAATCCTGAGCTTTATCAGCAAAAAGTCACTGAAGCGTTCTTTAGCGCTCTCCCCGTGCTGTTAAAAGGCGATCCGGTACTGACTCTGGCGCCGCTTAGCTGGAAAAACGCCAAAGGGGAAACCACGCTGAATCTGTCGCTGTTCCTCAAAGATCCGGCAACCACAACGGCACAACCACAAACGCTGGCGCAGGAAGTCGACCGCTCCGTGAAATCGCTGGATGCGAAACTGGCAATTCCGATGGACATGGCGGTCGAGTTTATGACGCAGATAGCAAAACTGGAAGGCTATCAGCAGGATGATGCGGAAAAACTGGCAAAACAGCAGGTGCAGGGGCTGTCCGCAATGGGTCAGATGTTCCGACTGACAACGCTGAAGGATAATACTATCGCCTCCAGTTTGCAGTACGCCAATGGCCAGATCACGCTCAACGGACAAAAAATGCCGTTGGAAGACTTTGTCGGCCTGTTTGGAATGCCGGCGCTTTCCGTTCCGGACGTTCCGGCGCTGCCTCAACAATAATCGCCTTGCCGGGTGTCGCGACGCTGCACCCGGTCTGCGCCGAACGACGCGCAGCCTCTACTTTTGCGTTACCAGGCGAGCGGCTATCGTTTGACTCCGCACATGGTGCTCGTCGTGAGCAATACGCTGCAATATTCGTTCGGCCAGGGTATAGCCTATTTCTCGCGCCGGCGTACTGGCCCAGATAATCGGCAGGTCGTCGAGGGCGTTCTCCGCCACATCAGCAAACGCCGCCAGCGACACCTGCTGCTCGAAATAACGATCGACACCGCTCTCGCCACTCTGTCGTCCGGCTCTCAGCAGGCCAAACCACGCCCCCATCGCAATGGTTTCGTTGTAACAAACGACAGCGCTAATGGTCGGATTGTATCGCAACAGCGCGGTAATGCTTTCTGCTGCCTGTTTCTGACTGGAAGCGCATTCCACGACCCACTCGCTGTGAAACGGTAGACCGTATTTTAACAACGTCGCACAATAGCCGCCCACGCGCTCCGCACGGGTTAAAGATGCGCTTTGTCCTCCCAGCCAGGCGATGCGCTGATGGCCCTGACGAATAAGGTACTCCGTCAGGAGCTGCGCCGCCTGCATGTTGTCAGGCCGAACGGTATCCGCATCATCAAGATAGCTGGCGCGTGACGCAAACACCACCGGAATTCCTTGTGCGTCGGCCTGCGCTCTCAGCGCTTCGCTACTACCCGCCGCACCGGCGATCACCATGCCATCCACGCCCTGATTAAGCAGCATGGTAAAACGCTGATTTAGCTGTTCGCCATCTTTCCCCCCGTGCAGGAGAAAAACCATACGGCCTTGCGCTTCCAGCGCTTCCGTTAACCCGGCGGTCAATTCGGCATAAAAGGGTGCCGATAAATCACGCACGATCAAACCGATAACGCCGCTTTGCCCGCCACGCAGCGCGGACGCCTGGCGGTTACGCACAAAACCCAGTTGTTCAATTGCCGCGTTCACGCGCTCGCCGGTCGCGGCCGATATTCGCCCCTTGCCGCTCAGCACTAAGGAAACGGTGCTCACCGACACACCAGCCGCCAGCGCAACATCGTGGATAGTGATTTTTTTGGCGATAGCCATGTCAACAAATCGCTCCAGAATCTGACAGATAAAACGTTTTACCTATCCGTTATCTTTATACGCGTTATTATCGGTCAGTAATGTGATTAATGCCGCACTAAAATTTGATAAAACGTTTTATCTTTTCGCCATCATAACCTGACACCGGCCTTTATTAACAAGGAGTCGTTAGATGACGACGAAAACCACGCCAAAAATAACGCTATGGGAATTTTTCCAGCAACTGGGCAAAACGTTTATGTTGCCCGTCGCCTTGCTCTCGTTCTGCGGCATTATGCTCGGTATCGGCAGCTCGCTCAGTAGCCACGACATTATCACCCTGCTCCCCGTGCTGGGTAATCCCTTGCTACAGGCTATCTTCACCTGGATGAGTAAAGTAGGTTCTTTTGCCTTTAGCTTCCTGCCGGTGATGTTTTGTATCGCGATTCCGCTCGGTCTGGCGCGGGAAAACAAAGGCGTCGCCGCGTTTGCCGGGTTTGTCGGTTATGCGGTCATGAACCTTGCAGTCAACTTCTGGCTCACGGCAAAAGGCATTCTGCCGACCACCGATGCGGCGGTGCTGAAAGCCAATAACGTACAAAATATTCTGGGCATCCCCTCTATCGATACCGGCATCCTCGGCGCCGTTATCGCTGGTATTATTGTCTGGATGCTGCATGAACGGTTTCATACCATTCGTTTGCCGGATGCGCTGGCTTTTTTCGGCGGTACGCGTTTTGTACCTATCGTTTCCGCCGTTGTGATGGGGCTTGTCGGCCTGGTTATCCCGCTCGTCTGGCCGGTTTTTGCGATGGGAATTAGTGGACTGGGTCATATCATCAATAGCGCCGGCGACTTTGGACCGATGATTTTCGGCACCGGCGAGCGCCTGCTGTTGCCTTTTGGTCTGCACCATATTCTGGTAGCGCTGATTCGCTTCACCGAGGCGGGCGGTACGCAAGAGGTATGCGGGCATACCGTGAGCGGCGCATTGACTATTTTCCAGGCCCAACTCAGTTGCCCAACGACGCACGGCTTCTCTGAAAGCGCCACTCGTTTCTTATCGCAAGGCAAAATGCCGGCGTTTCTCGGTGGGTTGCCGGGCGCCGCGCTGGCAATGTACCACTGTGCCCGTCCAGAAAACCGCCCTAAAATTAAAGGATTATTGATTTCCGGTTTAATCGCCTGCGTTGTCGGCGGTACAACGGAGCCGCTGGAATTCCTGTTCCTGTTCGTAGCGCCAGTGCTGTACGTTATTCATGCTCTGCTGACCGGGCTGGGCTTCACCATCATGGCTATTCTCGGCGTCACTATCGGCAATACGGATGGCAATATTATTGACTTTGTGGTGTTTGGCATCCTGCATGGTCTGTCAACAAAATGGTATCTGGTTCCGGTAGTGGCGGCGATTTGGTTTGCGGTTTACTACCTCATTTTCCGCTTCGCCATTACACGCTTTAACCTCAAAACACCGGGGCGCGAAGCGGAGATCGCCACCAGCATTGAAAAAGCGATCGCTGGCGCGCCAGGAAAATCCGGCTACAACGTGCCTGCTATCCTGGCGGCATTAGGCGGCACGGAAAACATCGTGAGTCTGGACAACTGCATCACCCGCCTACGTCTGTCCGTGAAAGATATGTCGCTTGTCGATGTCCAGGCATTGAAGGACAATCGTGCGATAGGCGTCGTACAGCTCAATCAGCATAATTTGCAGGTGGTTATCGGCCCGCAGGTTCAGTCGGTAAAAGATGAAATGGTTGGTCTGATGAATACCGTTCAGGCATAAGGAAGATATATGTTCGATTTTTCACAGGAAGTTGACCGTCGCGGGACATGGTGTACGCAGTGGGATTATGTCGCCGATCGTTTTGGCGAGGCCGATCTGCTCCCCTTTACGATTTCGGATATGGATTTTGCCACCGCGCCGTGTATCCTGGAGGCGCTAAACCAGCGCCTTTCCCACGGTGTGCTGGGCTATAGCCGCTGGAAAAATGAGGCGTTTTTAGGGGCGATTACCCACTGGTTTGCGACACGCCATCAGACCACGATAGATGCCCACTCCCTCGTATACGGCCCCTCCGTTATCTATATGGCGTCCGAGCTTATCCGCCAGTGGTCCAACGAAGGCGATGGCGTGGTAGTTCATACCCCCGCTTACGATGCTTTTTATAAAGCGATTGAAGGCAACCATCGCATCGTCACTCCCGTCCCGCTGGAGAAAGAAGGCAACGCCTGGTATTGCGATATGGCCAAACTGGAGGCGGCGCTGGTGCGTCCGGAAAGCAAAATCCTGCTGCTGTGCAGCCCGCAAAATCCCACCGGTAAAGTGTGGACGCGTGACGAGCTGGAAACGATGTCAACGCTATGCGAGCGCCATGGCGTACGGGTGATTTCCGATGAAATTCACATGGATATGGTATGGGGAAACCAGCCGCATATTCCCTGGAGCAATGTCGCGCGCGGAGACTGGGCGCTGCTCTCCTCCGGCTCGAAAAGCTTCAACATTCCGGCATTAACCGGCGCTTATGGAATCATTGAAAATAGTGCAAGCCGTGAACGCTACCTGGCCGCCTTAAAAGGGCGCGACGGCCTCTCTTCGCCAGCGGTGCTCTCGCTCACGGCGCATATTGCCGCGTATCAGCACGGCGCGCCGTGGCTGGATGCGTTACGCGCCTCGCTGGCGGCTAATATGCGCTATATTGAGCAGGCGCTGAATGGCGCTTTTCCGACGTTGAACTGGCAAGCGCCGCCATCGACCTATCTGGCCTGGATTGATCTCCGTTCACTCGGCATTGACGATCAAAAATTACAGCACACGCTCATTCATCAGGAGAAAGTCGCCATTATGCCCGGCGATACCTATGGCGCAGAAGGCCGGGGATTTGTGCGTCTGAATGCCGGATGCCCTCGCCTGAAACTTGAAAAAGGCGTCAACGGATTGATTAACGCTATCCGCACCGTTCGCTGATACCGTCTACAAGCGGGGTGTTGACCCTTTATCCTAAGATGCGATAACAGAGCCCCCCGTGAGCTAACCGGGACGCGTTAAAGAGAATGATACAAAATTTCTCCCGAGCTCTCGCGAAGTTGCAACGTAATGACTCCGTTTTTGCAAAATTTCCAGAGGATTATCAATCTGTAGTATAATGGTGCGCACTTTTATTAAAAATTGAGTGCGCCCATGATTGATATTACGCTTCCTTTGACTGACATCCACCGCCACCTTGATGGCAACATTCGCGCCCAAACAATTCTGGATCTTGGTCGGCAGTTCAACATCGCCCTTCCCGCCCAAACGCTGGAAACGCTGATTCCGCATGTCCAGGTCACCTCAACCGAACCCGATTTAGTAAGCTTTCTCACGAAGCTCGATTGGGGGGTAAAAGTCCTGGCATCGCTTGACGCCTGCCGCCGTGTGGCCTTTGAAAATATTGAAGATGCCGCACGTAACGGCCTGCATTACGTCGAGCTTCGCTTTTCGCCCGGCTATATGGCGATGGCGCATCAGTTACCGATCGCAGGCGTGGTTGAAGCCGTTATCGACGGAGTACGCGACGGCTGTAACACGTTTGGCGTCGAGGCACGACTCATTGGCATTATGAGCCGTACCTTCGGCGAGGCGGCATGTTTACAGGAGCTTGATGCGCTGTTGGCGCACAGAGAGAAAATCACCGCGCTGGATTTAGCCGGTGATGAGCTGGGCTTTCCCGGCAGTCTGTTTTTGTCGCACTTTAATCGGGCGCGCGATGCGGGCTGGCATATTACCGTTCACGCTGGCGAAGCCGCAGGGCCGGAAAGTATCTGGCAGGCGATTCGCGAACTGGGGGCCGAACGTATCGGACATGGCGTAAAAGCTGTCGAAGATCGCGCGTTAATGGATTTTCTTGCACAGCAGCGTATCGGTATTGAATCCTGTCTGACCTCGAATATTCAGACCAGTACCGTCGCATCGCTGGCAGATCATCCGCTCAAAACCTTCCTTGAACATGGCGTTCTCGCCAGTCTTAATACGGACGATCCGGCTGTTCAGGGCGTAGATATTATCCATGAATATCACGTCGCCGCGCCAGCGGCAGGATTGAGCCGCGAACAGATTCGCCAGGCGCAGATTAACGGTCTGGAAATCGCCTTTCTGAGCGATGACGAAAAACGTGCGCTGCGCGAAAAAGTGGCCGCGGCGTAAAATTGCTTTATTGATGCTAACGCCCTCTCTCCGCCTGCGGTTTAATGCTATCCCAGGCGGAGAAATGCGACATCTCAGGCAAGACACAGCGTCGCGCGATGTTTTGCCGATTCCATGCCCAGTTCAATCAACTCCATAATTTGAATCGCCTGGCTTGCCGGCACGGGATTTTCACCATTACCGTTTAACGCATCGCGGATGGCGGCATAATATGCCGGATAGTTACCCGGCAACGTAAGCCAGTTCTCTTCTTTGCGCTTCTCTCCCTCAACCAGGGTCAATACGCCGTCACGCATGTCATATCCCCAGTCTTCCTGCGGTAAACGCTCGCCGTTTTTTAACCGTTCTTCCTGGGGATCGAGGCCATATTTTACATAGCTACCGCGCGAACCATGAACGATGTATCGCGCGGATTCCGCCGCGGCCAGCATCGTACCGTGCAAAATCACGCGGCGCTGGGGGTAGGATAAAATCGCGTGGAAATAATCTGTAGATTGCGCGCCCGGACGCAGCTGCGCTAAATCCACCGTCATGCTGACCGGCAGGCCAAAAAGTTGAATGGCCTGATCCAACAAGTGCGGCGCCAGATCGTACCAGATACCACTTCCCGGCCCGCCTTGCTCGCGCCAGCGGTCGCGCACCTGGGGACGGAAGCGATCAAAGTGGGACTCAAACAAGGACACCTCGCCGAGCACGCCATCCGCCAGCAAGGCTTTCAGCGTCAAAAAATCGCTGTCCCAGCGTCGGTTGTGGAAGACGGAAAGTACCCGGCCAGTGCTCCGCGCAAGCGCATCCAATTCTCGCGCCTGTGACAGTGTCACGGTAAAGGGTTTATCAACCACCACATGCTTACCGGCTTCCAGCGCAGCTTTCGCCAGCGGGAAATGGGTATCGTTGGGCGTCGGGATCACGATCAGGTCGATATGCGGATCGTTAAATAAGTGTCGGGGCTCAGAGACCACGGAAACCGCTGGCCAATCTGCTTTCACTTTTGTTTCATCGCTGCTGGATACCGCCGCAAGCTCTAGCCCTGGCGTTCCCATAATTAAGGGCGCATGAAAGGTTTTACTGGCGTAGCCATAACCGATTAACCCAACGCGGATTTTGTCATTCATCTCACTGCCTCCGGTTTTAGATATCGCTATTCCACACCATCGTGCGATTAGCCGCAATAGCGTCCTGACCATCAACGTAGCATCAAATGATTAACTTGTTACAGAACAGAGGCTGAAATCGTTTGCTTCCCTCTTGCCGACCGTTCGCCAGGAAAGTAACATTTACCCCCTGTGTTTATGGATAAATCAAAGCAAATGTCGTCAATAATGAATCGTCTTATTGAATTAACTGGGTGGATAGTTCTCGTTATCTCAGTCATTCTTTTAGGTATTGCCAACCATATTGACAATTACCAACCACCAGAGCCCACGGCTTCCGTTCAGAAGAAGTAAGCGTCAGATAATGTAAAGGCATTTTCGCGTGGTACGGTAAGCGGCGCCCCGGGGGGGCAAAGAAAAGTCAAAAACCGGCAAAAAAAAACGAAATATGTCCTATCTGGTCTGACGTTTATTGCCTGTTGTAGGAAAGCGCGTTAACCTTTCGCCCCAGGCGCCATGTGGCGCCTGACTCTTTACCGGTAAGAATATTCCCTTTTTACCTGCACCCCTGACCTCTTACTGGTGCGGTTTTGTTTATTTTTTATCAGTGACTACTCCGTTGGCATTATATTTAATATGGATCAACTTTATATGACTGTTCAGGATTATCTATTAAAATTCCGCAAAATTAGTTCGCTCGAAAGTCTGGAAAAACTGTTCGACCACCTTAACTATACCCTTACTGATGACATGGACATTGTTAATATGTATCGCGCTGCAGATCACCGCCGTGCCGAACTGGTTTCCGGAGGACGCCTGTTTGATGTAGGTCAGGTTCCGCAATCCGTCTGGCGCTATGTGCAATAAAGAAAGTAGCGTTTAACATCAAAAACCTTATAATATTTGCCCCAAAATGAGCGGCATGGCCGTTAATGCGCGTAACCCCGGAGAAGATATGACTACAACACCGCCACAACGAATTGGAGGCTGGCTTCTTGGCCCGTTAGCCTGGCTGTTAGTCGCGTTGTTGAGCGCCTCGCTGGCGTTATTACTCTACGTTATGGCGCTTGCCACACCGCAAACGTTCAAGACGCTTAGCGGACAGGAAACCGGTAATTTACTGCTATGGGGCATTTCATTTATTACCGCTATCGCCATGTGGTACTATACCCTGTGGTTGACGATCGCATTCTTCAAGCGCAGACGCTGCGTGCCGAAGCATTACATTATCTGGCTGCTGGTGTCGGTGTTACTGGCGGTTAAAGCATTTGCCTTTTCGCCCGTCTCAGATGCCTTTGCCGTGCGTCAGTTACTCTTCCCACTGTTGGCGACGGCGCTCATTGTGCCTTATCTCAAACGTTCAGCGCGCGTTAAAACAACGTTTGTTAATCCGTAATAACCCTACAGTTAACCTGTTGTCGCCTGTGGTAGTTTGACAGATAATAGGCGGCTTTTTTATTTCAGGCCGAAACATGACTGATTACCTGCTGCTCTTTGTCGGAACTGTACTGGTCAATAACTTTGTACTGGTCAAATTCCTGGGCCTTTGTCCCTTTATGGGCGTATCCAAAAAACTGGAAACCGCCATGGGGATGGGCCTCGCGACGACCTTTGTCATGACGCTGGCGTCGATATGCGCCTGGCTTATCGACACCTGGATACTTATTCCGCTGGATCTGATTTATCTGCGGACGCTGGCCTTTATCCTCGTCATTGCTGTGGTCGTGCAATTTACCGAAATGGTTGTACGGAAAACCAGCCCGGCGTTATACCGCTTGTTAGGCATCTTCTTACCACTGATTACCACTAACTGTGCGGTTCTGGGCGTAGCATTACTGAATATTAATCTCGGTCATCACTTTCTTCAGTCGGCGCTGTACGGATTTTCCGCCGCCGTCGGTTTTTCATTAGTGATGGTTCTGTTTGCCGCCATCCGCGAACGCCTTGCCGTGGCGGATGTGCCCGCCCCTTTTCGTGGTAACGCGATAGCATTGATTACCGCAGGATTAATGTCTTTGGCCTTTATGGGCTTTAGTGGTTTGGTGAAGTTGTAATGAATACTATCTGGATTGCCGTTGGCGCCCTGACCCTTCTGGGCCTGGTGTTCGGCGCCATTCTGGGTTATGCCTCCCGCCGATTCGCGGTTGAAGATGATCCGGTTGTTGAAAAAATCGATGCGATTTTGCCGCAGAGCCAGTGTGGTCAGTGCGGCTATCCCGGCTGTCGCCCCTACGCCGAAGCCGTGGGTCTCCAGGGCGAGAAAATCAATCGTTGCGCGCCCGGCGGCGAAGCCGTCATGCTGAAAATGGCAGAGCTGCTAAACGTAGAGCCGCAGCCATGCGATGGTGAAGAACAGCAGGCCGCGCCAGTACGTATGCTGGCAGTTATTGATGAAAATAACTGCATTGGCTGCACAAAATGCATTCAGGCCTGCCCGGTTGACGCCATCGTTGGCGCAACGCGCGCCATGCACACGGTCATGAGCGATCTCTGTACTGGCTGTAATCTGTGTGTCGATCCGTGTCCGACGCACTGCATCGAATTACGTCCGGTGAATGAGACGCCCGACAGTTGGAAATGGGATTTGAACACCATTCCCGTTCGCATCATTCCCGTGGAACAACATGCTTAAACTATTTTCCGCTTTCAGAAAAGATAAAATCTGGGATTTCGACGGTGGTATTCATCCGCCCGAGATGAAGACCCAGTCAAACGGCACGCCGCTGCGCCAGGTGCCTTTAGCGCCGCGCTTTGTTATCCCTTTAAAACAGCACATTGGCGCTGAGGGCGAGCTGTGCGTTAGCGTCGGCGATCGCGTGCTACGCGGCCAGGCGCTTACCCGTGGACGTGGGAGAATGCTGCCGGTACACGCGCCCACCTCCGGGACGGTTATCGCTATTGCCCCCCACTCGACGGCACATCCTTCGGCGCTGGCGGAGTTAAGCGTCATCATTGATGCCGACGGCGAGGACCGCTGGATTGAACGCGAGGGCTGGTCTGATTACCGCGCCCACAGCCGTGAAGCGCTCATTGAACGCATTCATCAGTATGGCGTTGCCGGGCTTGGCGGCGCAGGGTTTCCCACCGGCGTTAAATTGCAGGGCGGCGGCGATAAAATCACTACGCTTATTATCAATGCCGCAGAGTGCGAACCTTACATTACGGCGGACGATCGTCTGATGCAGGACTGCGCCGCGCAGATTGTGGAAGGTATTCGCATCCTGGCGCATATTCTGCAACCCCGTGAG
Organism: Salmonella sp. 32031103-2018-00083-FB-01-SM-01; assembly: GCF_017571995.1. Lineage (NCBI taxonomy): Bacteria > Pseudomonadati > Pseudomonadota > Gammaproteobacteria > Enterobacterales > Enterobacteriaceae > Salmonella > Salmonella sp. 32031103-2018-00083-FB-01-SM-01. Next base: position 460,808 of record NZ_JAGEQL010000001.1, on the reverse strand, counting down.
GTATTAATCGGCATTGAAGATAACAAACCGCAGGCTATTTCCATGCTGCGCGCCGTACTGGCTGACGCCCACGATATTTCGTTACGTGTGATCCCAACCAAATACCCTTCCGGCGGCGCAAAACAGCTCACCCAAATACTGACGGGAAAACAGGTTCCCCACGGCGGGCGCTCCTCTGATATTGGCGTGCTGATGCAAAACGTCGGTACGGCTTATGCCGTTAAACGCGCCGTGGTTGACGGCGAACCGATCACAGAACGCGTTGTCACCTTAACGGGTGAAGCGGTAAGCCGTCCGGGTAACGTCTGGGCGCGGCTCGGCACTCCCGTTCGTCATTTGCTTAACGATGCCGGGTTCTGCCCTTCCGCTGACCAGATGGTCATCATGGGCGGCCCGTTGATGGGATTCACCCTTCCCTGGCTTGACGTACCGGTCGTAAAAATCACCAACTGCTTGCTGGCGCCATCCGTGACTGAAATGGGAGCGCCTCAGGAAGAGAAAAGCTGTATTCGTTGCAGTGCTTGCGCTGACGCTTGCCCTGCCGACCTTTTACCGCAGCAGCTTTATTGGTTCAGCAAAGGGCAGCAGCATGACAAGGCTACCGCTCACCATATTGCTGATTGTATAGAATGCGGCGCCTGCGCCTGGGTCTGCCCCAGTAATATTCCGCTCGTCCAATATTTCCGTCAGGAAAAAGCGGAGATTAATGCGATCAGGCTTGAAGAAAAACGCGCCGCCGAAGCCAAAGCACGTTTTGAGGCTCGTCAGGCAAGACTGGAGCGCGAAAAAGCCGCCCGCCTTGCACGTCATAAGAGCGCAGCGGTACAACCAGCGGCAAAAGATCAGGATGCCATTGCCGCTGCGCTGGCGCGGGTAAAAGAGAAACAGGCGCAGGCCACGCAACCGGTGGTTATTCAGGCGGGTAGTCTGCCAGACAATAGCGCCGTCATCGCGGCCCGTGAAGCGCGTAAAGCGCAAGCGCGCGCTAAACAAGCCGCTCATCCGATGGCTGACAGCGCGATACCCGGCGACGACCCGCGTAAAGCTGCAGTGGAGGCAGCCATCGCCCGCGCCAAAGCCCGTAAGCAGGAGCAGCAGGCCGGAAGCGAACCTGCCGAACCGGTCGATCCGCGTAAAGCCGCGGTGGAGGCGGCTATCGCCCGCGCCAAAGCCCGTAAGCAGGAGCAGCAGGCCGGAAGCGAACCGGTCGAACCGGCCGATCCGCGCAAAGCCGCGGTGGAAGCGGCTATCGCCCGCGCCAAAGCCCGCAAGCAGGAGCAGCAGGCCGGAAGCGAACCTGCCGAACCGGTCGATCCGCGTAAAGCCGCAGTGGAAGCGGCTATCGCCCGCGCCAAAGCCCGCAAGCAGGAGCAGCAGGCCGGAAGCGAACCTGTCGAACCGGCCGACCCGCGTAAAGCCGCGGTGGAGGCGGCTATCGCCCGCGCCAAAGCCCGCAAGCAGGAGCAGCAGGCCGGAAGCGAACCTGCCGAACCGGCCGACCCGCGTAAAGCCGCGGTGGAAGCGGCCATCGCCCGCGTTCAGGCAAAAAAAGCAGCACAGCAGCAGGTAGTTAACGAGGATTAAATGGTATTCAGAATCGCAAGCTCGCCTTATACCCATAACCAGCGCCAGACATCGCGAATCATGTTGCTGGTATTAATCGCCGCTCTGCCGGGGATTGCCGCGCAGACGTGGTTTTTTGGTTGGGGAACGCTTTTCCAGATCGTTCTGGCTGCCATCACGGCGCTCGTCGCGGAAGCCATTGTCCTTAGACTGCGCAAACAATCGGTCGCCAGTCACCTACAGGATTATTCCGCGTTATTGACGGGGCTTTTGCTGGCGGTCAGCATCCCTCCGCTCGCGCCCTGGTGGATGGTCGTGCTGGGAACCGGATTCGCCATTATTATCGCTAAACAGTTATATGGCGGGCTGGGACAAAACCCCTTTAATCCGGCAATGATCGGTTACGTGGTGCTCTTAATCTCCTTTCCGGTGCAAATGACAAGCTGGTTGCCGCCTTATGAAATAGCCGCAACAACGCCCGATATGCTGGACACGTTGCGGATGATTTTTACCGGGCATACCGCCAGCGGCGGCGATATGACACTGCTACGTATTGGTATTGACGGTATCAGCCAGGCGACGCCGCTGGATACGTTTAAAACGTCCTTGCGCGCCGGGCACTCCGTTGAGCAAATCATGCAGTACCCGATATACAGCGGCGCGCTGGCTGGCGTGGGCTGGCAGTGGGTTAACCTCGCCTGGCTTGTCGGCGGCGTATTCCTGCTGTGGCAAAAAGCTATCCGCTGGCATATCCCGGTCAGTTTTCTACTGACGCTGGCGCTATGCGCCGCGTTAGGTTGGCTTTTTTCGCCCGCTACGCTGGCCTCGCCGCAGCTTCATCTGCTGTCAGGCGCCACCATGCTGGGCGCATTTTTTATCTTGACGGATCCGGTTACCGCCTCCACGACCAACCGTGGACGTTTAATTTTCGGCGCGCTGGCTGGGGTATTAGTGTGGCTGATTCGTAGCTTCGGCGGCTATCCGGACGGCGTTGCTTTTGCTGTCCTGTTGGCGAATATCACGGTTCCTCTGATCGACTACTACACGCGCCCCCGCGTCTATGGACATCGCAAAGGATAAACCATGCTGAAAACGATTCGTAAACACGGTATTACGCTGGCGCTTTTTGCCGCAGGTTCTACGGGATTGACTGCGGTGATTAATCAGATGACAAAATCAACCATCCACGAACAAGCGCTGCAACAACAGCATGCCCTGTTCGATCAGGTATTGCCGCCAGATCGTTACAATAATAATCTGCAAGATAGCTGTTATCTGGTCGATGCGCCCGCCCTCGGCAAAGGCACACATCGTGTTTTTATCGCTCGCAAGGATGATAAACCCGTAGCAGCCATCATTGAGGCCACCGCGCCAGATGGCTATTCCGGCGCTATCCAGCTTATTGTTGGTGCAGATTTCAACGGTACCGTCCTGGGGACGCGCGTGACGGAACATCATGAGACGCCAGGGTTAGGTGATAAAATTGAACGCCGTTTGTCTGACTGGATTACCCACTTTAGCGGTAAAACCATCAGCGGTGAAAATGATACGCACTGGGCGGTGAAAAAAGATGGCGGTGATTTTGATCAATTTACCGGGGCGACAATAACGCCGCGCGCCGTGGTGAATGCGGTTAAACGCGCCGGGCTGTACGCCGAATCACTGCCCGCTCAGCTCCCCCATTTAACCGCCTGTGGAGAATAGCCATGAGCGAAATAAAAGACATTGTTGTTCAGGGGTTATGGAAAAATAACTCTGCTCTGGTGCAGCTACTTGGCCTGTGCCCTTTACTGGCGGTGACGTCTACGGCAACCAACGCTCTGGGGCTGGGTCTGGCCACAACGCTGGTATTAACGCTGACCAACCTTACGGTATCCGCACTACGTCGCTGGACGCCGGCAGAAATCCGTATCCCGATTTACGTTATGATCATTGCCTCGGTGGTAAGCGCAGTACAGATGCTGATCAATGCGTATGCGTTCGGTTTATATCAGTCTTTAGGGATTTTTATTCCGCTGATTGTAACGAACTGCATTGTTGTCGGTCGCGCCGAAGCGTTTGCCGCGAAAAAAGGACCGTGGCTTTCCGCGTTGGACGGTTTTTCCATCGGCATGGGCGCGACAGGCGCGATGTTCGTGCTGGGTTCGCTGCGCGAGATCCTCGGGAATGGTACGCTTTTCGATGGCGCGGATAGCCTGCTGGGAGGCTGGGCAAAAGTATTACGGGTCGAGATATTTCACACCGACTCGCCTTTCCTGCTGGCGATGCTACCGCCAGGCGCGTTTATCGGCCTGGGGCTCATGCTGGCGGTAAAATATCTTATTGATGAAAAAATGAAGAAACGCCGCGCCGAAACCGCGCCTTCCGCTGTTCCGGCAGGTGAAACAGGGAAAGTCTGATGAACAAAGCAAAAAGGCTGGAAATTCTGACGCGCCTGCGCGACAACAATCCGCACCCCACAACGGAACTCAATTTCACGTCGCCGTTTGAGTTGCTGATTGCCGTGTTGCTTTCCGCGCAGGCAACCGACGTCAGCGTGAACAAGGCTACCGCCAAACTTTACCCGGTCGCCAATACGCCAGCCGCGATGCTGGAACTGGGCGTAGAAGGCGTGAAATCCTATATCAAAACCATCGGTTTATTTAACAGTAAAGCGGAAAACGTGATTAAGACCTGCCGTATTTTACTGGACAAGCATAATGGCGAAGTGCCGGAGGATCGGGCGGCGCTGGAAGCGCTTCCCGGCGTGGGCCGTAAAACCGCTAACGTGGTGCTAAATACCGCCTTCGGCTGGCCGACCATCGCCGTTGATACGCATATATTTCGTGTATGCAACCGAACACAGTTCGCGCCGGGTAAAAATGTCGAGCAGGTAGAAGAGAAGTTACTGAAAGTAGTGCCGAATGAGTTCAAAGTGGACTGCCATCACTGGTTAATTTTGCATGGCCGCTATACCTGTATCGCCCGAAAACCCCGCTGCGGCTCCTGCCTCATTGAAGACCTTTGCGAATACAAAGAAAAAGTCGATATTTGATATGGTCGGAGTGCGTCCGTCACGCCAGCGCGCTCCCACCTTCGGCCTGGATCTATTTTAGCCATCAATCATTCCAGTCTCTGTCCTTTTTCTGATGTAATGTGCTTTCGTTTTCCCTCCACGTCAGGTTAATCATTTTTTTAATCGCAAAAAATTCTATCTATCCGTGATCAGGATCACTTTGATAACTTCATGTGAAATTTAATGACATCTAAGGTTACATTTACAACCGGATAGACTGACGCCCCGTTTTCACTACAAAATATTACTCTGCCATTTTTTCAGATAATGGCCTATATCACTGCTTTTCACCTTAAATAGCAGAAGATATCGCCTTTCACCCAAACCAATGGCCTTTTTGCAGTGTAAAAATCTGCCATTCTTCAAATGAAGAAATTTAACGCTGGATAACATTTCTGACATCGGACGATTCAACCAGAAGAGTTATATGTAACAGATTATTACAAAGCTCTTGTCTGGAGAGGAAAGATAGTGAACATTACCTGCCGTTTCCCCTCCAATATAACAATCGGACGGATGAGTCTGACTCATCACGCGCCAGACAATCCCTGTTAATACGGGGCGTAAAAAAGAGGTAAAAGTGTCTACTGCAAACAAAAAACCAACTGAAAGCGTCAGTTTGAACGCTTTCAAACAACCGAAGGCGTTCTATCTCATCTTCTCGATAGAGTTATGGGAGCGTTTTGGTTATTACGGCCTGCAAGGCATTATGGCCGTCTACCTAGTAAAACAACTGGGTATGTCAGAAGCGGATTCCATCACCCTTTTCTCTTCCTTCAGTGCGCTGGTGTACGGCCTGGTCGCCATTGGCGGTTGGTTAGGTGATAAAATTCTGGGCACCAAACGCGTTATTATGCTGGGTGCCGTGGTGCTGGCTATCGGTTATGCGCTGGTCGCATGGTCTGGTCATGACGCTGGCATCGTCTATATGGGCATGGCGGCTATCGCTGTGGGTAACGGTCTGTTTAAAGCTAACCCGTCTTCCCTGCTGTCTACCTGTTACGCGAAGGACGATCCGCGTCTCGACGGCGCATTTACTATGTATTATATGTCCGTCAACATCGGCTCCTTCTTCTCTATGCTGGCGACGCCGTGGCTGGCGGCGCGTTATGGCTGGAGCACCGCGTTTGCGCTTAGCGTCGTCGGTATGCTGATAACCGTCGTTAACTTTGCTTTCTGCCAGCGTTGGGTGAAAAGCTACGGTTCCAAACCCGACTTTGAACCGATCAACTTCCGTAATCTGCTGCTGACAATCGTGGGTATTGTCGTTCTGATTGCGGTCGCCACCTGGCTGCTGCACAACCAGGACATCGCGCGTATGGTGCTGGGCGTAATCGCTCTTGGCATCGTCATTATCTTCGGTAAAGAAGCGTTTTCCATGCACGGCGCGGCTCGCCGTAAAATGATCGTCGCCTTTATTTTGATGCTGCAGGCGATTATCTTCTTCGTACTGTACAGCCAGATGCCGACGTCGCTGAACTTCTTTGCCATTCGTAACGTCGAGCACTCTATTCTCGGTATCGCGTTCGAACCGGAACAGTATCAGGCGCTGAACCCATTCTGGATCATTATCGGCAGCCCGATTCTGGCCGCTATCTATAACAGGATGGGCGATACGCTGCCGATGCCGATGAAATTCGCCATTGGTATGGTGCTGTGTTCCGGCGCGTTCCTGATTCTGCCGCTGGGCGCCAAATTTGCGAACGATGCCGGCATCGTATCCGTAAACTGGCTGATCGCAAGCTACGGCCTGCAAAGTATCGGTGAGCTGATGATCTCCGGTCTGGGACTGGCAATGGTCGCACAGTTGGTTCCGCAGCGTCTGATGGGCTTCATCATGGGTAGCTGGTTCCTGACAACGGCAGGCGCTAACATCATCGGCGGTTATGTCGCCAACCTGATGGCTGTGCCGAGCGACGTGACTGACCCACTGATGTCCCTGGAAGTCTATGGTCGCGTATTTATGCAGATTGGCATAGCAACCGCCGTTATCGCCATCCTGATGCTGCTGACAGCGCCTAAGCTGAACCGTATGACCCAGGACGATGATAACGCTGAAAAAGGCTCTAAAGCCGCTACAGTTTAATTTTCCGGGAAACAACATTCAGGCCGCTAACTGTGCGTTAGCGGCTTTTTTTTTGCTCGTCCCCGCACTACCATACTTTAAACCTCAGCAAAAAGGAGTTACCGATGAAACTGTTCTACAAACCGGGTGCCTGCTCTCTTGCTTCCCATATTACCCTGCGCGAAATTGGCAAAGACTTTACGCTTGATGGCGTCGATCTCGCAAAAAAACGCCTGGAAAATGGTGATGATTACCTGGCAGTCAACCCTAAAGGACAGGTTCCGGCTCTGCTGCTGGATGACGGCACACTGTTGACTGAAGGCGTCGCCATTATGCAGTATCTCGCCGACAGCGTTCCCGACCGCCAGCTTCTGGCGCCGGTAAGTAGTCTTGCTCGCTATCATACGCTGGAATGGCTCAACTATATTGCAACGGAACTGCATAAAGGCTTTACCCCGCTGTTCCGCCCTGACACGCCGGAAACACTTAAACCCGCCGTTCGCGCCGGTCTGGAAAAGAAATTGCAGTATGTGGATGAGTCGCTTTCAGACGACCAGTGGATTTGCGGCCAGCGTTTTACCATTGCAGACGCTTATCTGTTTACCGTATTGCGTTGGGCCTATGGCGTAAAACTGAATATGGACGGGTTAACGCATATTGAAAGTTATATGCAGCGTGTCGCAAAAAGACCGACCGTTGCGGCAGCGCTTAAAGCGGAAGGACTGAATTAATGTCATGTTGCCGGATAGCTCGCTGTACCGCCATCCGGCCTCTTTTTAGCAGCAATAATTACAGCCGCGTTGCGCTGAAGTAATGTTCAGGGTTAGCGATCCTGTCCTGGGCCGCCACGACCTGCAGTTCGTACTCCTGCATCGTTTTGGTGGCGATCATAATCTCATAGACTGCCGCCGTAACGTGCTCCAGCGCCTGCTGCAACGTCGCGCCCTGCAAAAGTTTGACCAGCAATAAACCACTGGTGACATCGCCAACGCCAACCGGCTGACGTGAGCCGAAATCCACCAGCGGACGGCTAATATGCCAGGCTTCCTGCGCTGTCACCAGCAGCATTTCAAAGCGTTCTGAACTGTAACCGGCGCGGGCGAGATGTTTTACCAGTACAATTTCTGGCCCCTGAGCAATCAGTTCGCGCGCCGCCTGCACGGCGTCATCCACACTATTCACGCTATGTTTGCTGAGAATTTCCAGTTCAATCAGGTTAGGCGCGATAATATCGCTGGCGGGTAGCGCATAACGCACATGGAACTCTGCGACGCCAGGCGCCACGATACAGCCCTTTTCCGGATGCCCCATCACGGGATCGCAGAAATATTTTGCCTGCGGATTTGCCGCTTTAACCTGGCGCACAATACCGAGAATGTGTTCTCCCTGCTCGGCAGATCCCAGGTAACCGCTAAGTACGGCGTCGCAGTGCGCTAACTGGCCAATGTCCGCAATCCCCTGGACAATCTCAGTCAGATGGCTGGGCGGCATGACACAGCCGGTCCATTTACCATATTGCGTGTGGTTAGAAAACTGAACGGTATTCAGCGGCCAAACATTCGCGCCAAGACGGCGCATGGGAAATTCGGCGGCGCTGTTGCCCGCATGTCCGAAAACAACATGGGACTGGATAGCGAGGATATTCTTCATTTTTTTACCTGAACATCAAAAATAAGGGAGTGATTTCTCACTCCCTGTTACTTAATGCCTTATTTCCAGCAAATCAGACAATAGTTCTTTTTGCCGCGACGTAATAAGGTATAGCGGCCAAACAGACGGTCCTCATCGTTAAAGATGTATTCAGGATCGGATTGTTTTTCACCATTGATAGTGACAGCGTTGGAGGCGATAGTCTTACGCGCCTGACCACGTGACGGCTGGAGCTCGGCGTCTACCAGCGCCTGCATCAGGTCGGCGCCTTTTTCCATTTCAACCATCGGTACGCCGTCCTGCGCCAACTGCTCAAAGTCAGCTTCGCTCAGCGCGCTCAGTGAACCGCTGAACAGACATTCAGTGATCCGTTTCGCCGCGACCAGCCCTTCTTCACCATGAACCAGGCGCGTCACCTGCTCGGCCAGCACATACTGCGCGCGCGGCGCTTTCCCGCTGTTTTTATCTTCTTCTTCCAGGGCATTGATCTCTTCAATGTCCATAAAAGTGAAGAATTTCAGGAAGCGATAAACATCGGCATCTGCGGTGTTAATCCAGAACTGGTAGAATTTGTACGGACTGGTTTTCTTCGGATCCAGCCAGACAGCGCCGCCTTCGGTTTTACCGAATTTCGTGCCGTCAGCTTTGGTGATCAGTGGAACGGTCAAACCAAATACCTGATTCTGGTGCAGGCGACGGGTCAGGTCGATACCGGAAGTGATGTTCCCCCACTGGTCAGAACCGCCAATCTGTAAGGCAACGCCGTGCAGTTTATTCAGACAAGCGAAGTCGTACCCCTGTAGCAGGTTATAAGAGAACTCCGTGAAAGAGATACCCTGATCGTCACGGTTCAGGCGCTGCTTCACCGCTTCTTTGTTGATCATCTGATTAACGGAAAAATGTTTACCGATATCGCGCAGGAAAGTCAGCACATTCATGCTGCCGAACCAGTCATAGTTATTGGCCGCGATAGCGGAGTTTTCGCCGCAATCAAAGTCCAGGAATGGGGCAACCTGTTTACGAATTTTCGCCACCCACTCCTGAACGGTCTCTTCAGTGTTCAGTTTACGCTCGGCGGCTTTGAAGCTCGGGTCGCCAATCAGACCGGTCGCGCCGCCTACCAGCGCAACAGGTTTGTGCCCTGCCTGCTGGAAGCGTTTCAGGCATAACAATGGAACCAGATGCCCCAAATGCAAGCTGTCAGCGGTAGGATCGAAGCCGCAATAGAGCGCGATCGGGCCTTGCGCCAGTCGCTCTGCCAACGCGTCTTCGTCCGTCACCTGGGCTACCAGCCCCCGCTCTTGCAATTGTTTAATCAAGTTACTGCTTGCCATCAAAATCTCCATGTATAAAACGACTGCACCTTTGCCGGTACACGACTTTTCGCCAGACGCGAAAGAGACATAGCATAAAACGGCGGATTCATCCGCACCAGTGCTTAAAACAAGATTTTTGCATCTTTAGGGCGCAAGACGGTCGATTTTCCATGCGCCGTCGTCGCGTTGGTATAAAAAGCGATCGTGCAGACGATGTTCGCCGCCCTGCCAGAACTCCATCTGTTCGATACTCACGCGAAAACCGCCCCAGAAGCTGGGTAACGGCACTTCGCCCTGTTGAAACTTCTGCTTGAGCTCCAGGAATTTGCTTTCGAGGATACCGCGCGCGGAAATGCGGCTGGATTGTTTAGAGACCCATGCGCCAATCTGGCTGTCGCGCGGACGGCTGTGGAAATACCTCACCACCTCAAGTGTGGAGAGACGCTCGGCTTTGCCTGTCACCATCACCTGACGTTCAAGCATATGCCAGGGAAATAACAGGCTGATACGCGGATTGTGCTCAATCTGATGCGCCTTGCGGCTTCCCAGGTTGGTATAAAAGACCAGGCCTTTTTCATCATAATGCTTGAGCAATACAATACGCTGGTACGGTTGCCCCTTGTCATCTACGGTCGCCACGACCATTGCCGTCGGATCGGCCAGTCTGGCGTCGCACGCTTGCCCAAGCCAGCGCTCAAATAAGGTTAACGGTTCAGCGGGTAAATCGCGGCGACGCAAGCCGCCTTTCGTGTATTCACGGCGCAGATGCGCGATCTGCTGCAATTGGTCGTTATCAGACATGGCGTTGATCAGAAATAATCAGTGGGTGGCGCTATTGTGCGCCCCCATACTGAAAATCTCAACGCTTCGGATTTTGTAACTGACAGTTATTAAGCACAATTCTGTCTCGTTTATAGACCGTGGCGCTCTCGCCTTGCGACCAGAAAACATAAATCCCGTCGGTATAACGCGCGCCCGAGGCCGAGATTCCTTGCTTCAGGGTCAGCAGCTTATTGTCATAAACAAAACTGACCTCTTCACGCGGGTTATTGACTTTAACGGTAAGCGGCTTCTCATCACACTGGTATTCCAGCGTATCCGTTTGCATACGTTCAACAAATTGTTGATAAACGCTACAGCCGGTCAGCAGCACAGGTAAACACATTATTGCGATCTTTTTCATAGGCATATCCCGAAAGCTCTCCTGCTTCTGGAAGGGCAAACGCCCCTTCCTGACCTTGCTAGTTTACCGATATAGGGTCCGGGAAAAATTCAGTTAACTCTGAGTTATTGGGTTAGCCGGGTAAATAGCGCCTAAAACACTGGCTTCTGTAGCCCCCGTCACGGAAGGTAAATTTCCCGGCAGGCCCGCGAGCGTTCGCCAGGCAAGCCAGGCAAAGGCCAGCGCTTCCATATCATCGCCGCTGATCCCCGCCTCATCGGTGGTCGAAACCTCGATACCGGGCAACAGCGCCGCCAGACGGGCCATCACTAACGGATTCCGGCTTCCGCCGCCACAAACCATCAGCCGCTCGCAGCCGCCATTGAGCAGCACCTGTTGGGCGATGGAGACCGCCGTCAGCTCCGCCAGCGTGGCCTGTACATCGCGCGCGTCTGCGCCAGGGAAAGCCGTAAGATGACGCTCTAACCAGCCATAGTTGAAATATTCGCGTCCTGTACTTTTGGGCGCCGACGCAGCAAAGTACGGATCGCGCAACATCTTTTGCAGCAAGGGAAGAATAACCTGACCTTCTTTCGCCCATGCCGCATCTTTGTCGTAGGGCTGCGCGCATTGTCGCCAAATCCACGCATCCATCAACATATTACCCGGCCCCGTGTCGTACCCGCGCACCGCCTGTCCGGGGAAAAGCAGAGATAAATTGGCGATGCCGCCGATATTCAGGACCATACGTTTTTCCGTCGGATGTCCCAACAGCGCGTGATGGAAAGCGGGCACCAGCGGCGCGCCTTGTCCGCCCAGCGCAATATCCCGCCGCCGAAAATCGCCGACCACTGTAATCCCCGTATGGGCGACGATGTGATTATTATCGCCAATTTGCAGCGTATGCGGGGCCTCGCCGGTCGGTTCATGCCAGACCGTTTGCCCATGACAACCAATGGCGACGATATCCCGCGGCTGCAAACGTTGTTGCGCTAACAGCGCATTAACCGCCTGTGCAAAAAGCCGGCCTAACTGGGTATCCAGCTGGCCGAGTTGCGAGAGCGTAAGCGGTTGTCCCTGGCAAATATCGAGAATGCCTTTTTTCAGATGAACGGGAATGGGCCAGGTGAGACTTGCCTGTTGCGCTACCATTGTTTCATCAATTGCCGCCAGTACAACATCCACGCCATCAAGGCTGGTCCCGGACATAACGCCAATAAAACGGCCCGATTTCATACCTCTTCCTTATTAAGCTGGGTTAAGCCTTAACACTCGGCATAACGTATTTTGCAATGCGATGCCCGCGTCACGTTTTTTGCCGTGCCGTCCACGGATATCAATGACCTATCTTTTCTTGCTTCCCACTTCGTTTAAGATTAGTTAATTAACTTCTGATTATGATTTTTACATTCTTTTGGCAGAAGATATGACCTTAACTGCATAAATGCCATATAATTTAGCTATAGGGATGCTGAAATAGCGTTTCGTGAAGAACAGGAGATGGGTAAATGATTAAACGTGTACTGGCCGTTTCACTGATGGGGTTATCCTTAGCGGGGTGTGTTAACAATGATAGCCTTTCGGGTGATGTTTATACCGCATCCGAGGCTAAACAAGTTCAGAATGTAACGTACGGTACTATCGTTAACGTTCGTCCGGTTCAAATTCAGGGCGGTGATGATTCTAACGTGATTGGCGCTATCGGCGGCGCGGTGTTGGGCGGATTCCTCGGCAACACTATCGGCGGCGGTACGGGTCGTTCACTGGCGACCGCGGCAGGCGCGGTGGCTGGCGGCGTAGCGGGCCAGGGCGTCCAGAGCGCAATGAATAAAACCCAGGGTGTGGAACTGGAAATTCGTAAAGACGATGGCAACACCATTATGGTTGTGCAGAAACAAGGAAATACGCGTTTCTCGGCAGGTCAGCGTGTCGTGCTGGCCAGCAATGGCAGCCAGGTTACTGTCTCTCCACGCTAAACCAGGCTTTACGTGTGGTCACATGGCCACACGTATGCCCCTGCACCTCAATCGTGAGAGTGCAATTCCATAATGTTGTGTTCAAGTTTGGCGATAAGTTTAATCAGAAGCTCAATCTCCTCTGAAGAAATCCCAGCCAAAATTTCACCGCGCGTTTTATGAATGACCGCTTCCATCTCAGCGATCAGCGGCTCCGCTTTTTCGGTCAGTTTAATGCGCTTAGCGCGACGATCGCTGGCGCAGGTTTGCCGCGAAATTAGCCCCTTATCTTCAAGTTGATCCAACGTGCGTACCAGCGATGGCTGCTCAATGCCTATCGCTTTAGCCAATTGAATCTGCGACTGGTCAGGCGGCAATTGATGAATATTGTGCAACGTGACCCAATGTGTCTGCGTCAATTCCAGAGGCTTGAGGCGATGGTCAATCAGAGCACGCCAAATGCGCACCAACCGTGCCAGATCAGAACCTAGTGGCGATTCCAATTTCATCTCCTTATAATTAGCTTGCTAAGTTATTATGCTGATTTTAGAATAGTGTGCAGTATTTGTATTCTCAAAACAAATGTATTGCTAAATTTGCTTACCAATAGACATTTTTTCAGACATAGTGCGCACCTGGCACCTGTAGCTTCAGTTTTGGCTAAAACTAAAGCATCGATGTCTGACGCAAAGGAACATTGCTTGTGAAGTGTATACTCAACGCCACAGGATTGCCCTTACAAGATCTCATGTTGGGAGCATCTGTTTACTTTCCGCCATTCTTTAAAGCCTTTGCGCTTGGGTTCGTTATCTGGTTGTTTATTCACCGACTCCTGCGTGACCGGATATACTCTGATGAAATCTGGCATCCCCTGTTAATGGATCTCTCCCTCTTTACGCTTTGCGTATGTCTGGGCCTCGTTTTACTGATCGCGTGGTAAATATGTCGTTAAAAACAATAAAATATTTTTCTACTCTCATTGTCGCCGTCGTCGCCGTTCTGGCCGCGTGGTGGTTATGGAATTACTATATGCAGTCACCGTGGACACGCGATGGTAAAATCCGCGCGGAACAGGTCAGCGTAACGCCGCAGGTTTCTGGCAGCATTACCCAACTCAATATCAAAGATAATCAGTTCGTCAACGCCGGGGACGTTCTCTTTGTCATTGATAAAACGCCCTTCCATATTGCAGAACTTAACGCGCAGGCGCAGTTGGCCAAAGCGGAGTCCGATCTGGCAAAAGCGAATAATGAAGCCGATCGACGTCGACATTTATCGCGTAACTACATCTCTGCTGAAGATCTGGATAGCGCCAATCTGAATGTTAAAGCGATGCAGGCCAGCGTAGATGTCGCACTGGCGACGTTAAAACAGGCGCAGTGGCAGCTTAGCCAGACGGAAGTAAAAGCGCCGGTATCCGGCTGGGTGACCAACCTTTCCACACGTACCGGTGATTATGCCAGTACCGGTAAGCCGCTTTTCGCCCTGGTAGATAGCCATTCATTTTATGTAATGGGATATTTCGAAGAAACCAAACTACGCCATATCCGCGAAGGTGAGCCTGCATTAATAACACTGTATAGTGGCAATATTAAGTTACAGGGTCACGTTGGCAGCATCGGGCGCGCTATTTACGACCAAAGCGTGGAAAGCGACTCCGGTTTAGTGCCCGATATCAAACCCAACGTACCGTGGGTACGTCTGGCGCAACGCGTACCGGTACGTATCGAATTTGACGCTTTGCCGCAGGATATCACGCTCGTCTCCGGCACTACCTGCAGCGTAGCCATTGGACAGCGGTAATGAAACTCTCCCTGCAGGCCCTGCGAAATACGCCCTGGTTTAAAGCAACCTCCGGCCAGTGGCGTTACGCGTTGCGCAATACCATTGCTATGTGTCTCGCGCTGACATTCGCTTATTATCTCAATCTGGATGAGCCCTACTGGGCGATGACTTCGGCCGCAGTGGTGAGCTTTCCGACCGTAGGCGGCGTAATCAGTAAAAGTCTGGGGCGTATTGCCGGGAGTTTACTCGGCGCGACCGCCGCGTTAATTATTGCCGGCCATACGCTGAATGAACCCTGGTTGTTCTTGTTTAGCATGGCCGCCTGGATCGGTTTTTGTACCTGGGCCTGCGCGCATTTTACCAATAATGCCGCTTATGCTTTCCAGTTGTCCGGCTACACGGCGGCAATCATCGCGTTCCCGATGGTTAATATTGTAGAAATCACGCAGTTGTGGGATATCGCCCAGGCACGTGTATGTGAAGTTATCGTCGGCATCCTCTGTGGCGGCATGATGATGATGATCCTGCCCAGCACATCGGATGGCACAGCCCTGCTCACCGCGTTGAAAAACATGCATGCGCGCTTGCTGGAACATGCCAGTCTACTTTGGCAGCCGGAGACTACCGACGCCATCCGCTCCGCGCATGAGGGCGTCATTGGGCAAATCCTGACCATGAACCTGCTGCGTATTCAGGCCTTCTGGAGTCACTACCGTTTTCGCCGCCAGAATGCATTGCTAAATGCATTGTTACACCAGCAATTACGGCTAACCAGCGTGATCTCCAGTCTGCGTAGAATGCTTTTAAACTGGCCGACGCCGCCGGAAAACAGCCGCGAAGTTATTGAACAACTCTTAGCTGCGCTGGCGAAACCGCGCGTGGACAGCTACACCGTGGCGCGGATTATTGCGCCGCTACGCCCGCAGGATGAACAGGATTATCGTCACCTCGCGTTCTGGCAGCGATTACGCTATTTTTGCCACTTATATCTGCGCAGCAGCCGCCAGTTATATCTGATCGAAAGCGGCGCGCCGGTGGATCAAATCCATATCCGCCGCACTCCCGGCCTTGCGCGGCATACGGATAACGCAGAGGCCATCTGGAGCGGCGTGCGTACCTTTTGCACGCTCACGGTGATTGGCGCCTGGAGTATTGGCGCGCAATGGGAATCCGGGCCCGGCGCATTAACCCTGGCGGCGATCAGTTGTGTCCTCTACTCCATCGTCGCCACGCCGTTTAAGTCGCTCACCTTATTGATGCGAACTTTAGTGCTGCTGTCCTTATTCAGCTTCGTGGTGAAATTTGGCCTGATGGTGCAAATCACCGATCTGTGGCAATTCTTGCTTTTCCTTTTTCCGCTGTTCGTCACGATGCAACTGCTTAAACTGCAGATGCCTAAGCTGGCGGGACTGTGGGGGCAGCTTATCGTTTTTATGGGCTCATTCATCGCCGTGACCAATCCGCCGGTGTACGACTTCGCCGACTTCCTTAACGATAATACCGCCAAGATCGTCGGCGTCGCGATTTCCTGGCTGGCGTTTGCGATTTTACGCCCCGGTTCCGATGCCGTAAAAAGTCGCCGCCATATCCGCGCGCTACGCCGGGATTTCGTCGATCAGCTTAGCCGTCATCCTTCCCATAGCGAAAGCGAGTTTGAATCGCTGACCTATCATCACGTCAGTCAGCTCAGCAATAGCCAGGATGCGCTGGCGCGCCGGTGGTTATTACGTTGGGGAGTGGTACTGCTGAACTGCTCGCATGTGGTGTGGCAGCTGCGCGCCTGGGAGTCGCGTTCCGATCCGCTTTCCCGGGTGCGGGATATTTGTATATCCCTGCTGCGTGATGTGATGAGCGAGCGCGGCGTGCAGCAACGCCCGCTTGCCGTCACGCTACAGGAATTACAGCGTATCTGCGACACGCTCGCACATCATCATCAGCCCGCCGCGCATGAGCTGGCGGCGATTATCTGGCGTTTACACTGTTCGCTGTCGCAGCTGGAACAGGCTCCAGCGCAGGGAACACTGTCTCCGGGTTATTTAATGACGCCGCAGGCGTAACGCATTCCGCCGCCGCCGAGCGGTTTCGGCTGATCGGACATGTTATCGCCGCCCACATGGATCATGAGCGCTTTATCTTTCACTTCATCAAGAGACTTCAGACGCGGCGCAGTAACCGGTTCGGTGGCGATACCATCATTATTAACGACTAACACCGGGAGGTCGCCCAGATGCCCCTGGCCTTCCGGTCCTTCATGCTTGCCGGTATTTTGTGGGTCCAGATGACCACCAGCGGCCTCTGCGGCAACTGCTTTGCCGTCTTTAATCGCGGGCTGGCAGCTACCGTTGGCATGAATGTGAAAACCATGCTCGCCCGGCGGTAACGCTTTAAGGTGTGGGGTAAATTTTAAGCCGCCTTCGGTTTCATCGATGACGACGGTGCCGATAGACTGTCCTACGCCTTGCGCCGTCACCAGGTTCATCTCTACTTTCTCGCTGGCGGCCTGCGCACCCGCACAGGCCAGCAGCGTCACCATCGCTAAACTTAATCGCTTCATAAAACCTCCGTTACATGTGGTCGTCTGTTAAGTGTAAACCACTGGCGAAAACATGAACGGAAAGTCAACGAGTTGGCGATTACGGCACGTCATAACCCAGTGCCGCCTTGCGGATTCGGAACCACTGTTGACGCGACAATGACAACGTTTCCGCTTCTAGTGCGGCGCGTACGCGTTCGATTTTACCCGAGCCAATAATCGGCAGCGGCTGCGACGGCAAACGTAAAATCCAGGCATAGACCACCTGTTCAATAGAACTGGCGTTGAGTTCTTGCGCGATAACGGAAAGTTCCTGGCGCAACGGCTGATAAGCCTCATCATTAAACAGCCGACCGCCGCCAAGACATGACCAGGCCATCGGACGAATACGCAGTTGCTGTAATTGATCTAATGTGCCGTCCAGCAACAAAGGCTGATGAACCGGCGAGATCTCCACCTGATTGGTCGCCAGGGTGAACGGCAGGCGCGATTGCAGCAACGTAAATTGCGCTGGCGTAAAATTAGAAACGCCAAAATGGCGTACTTTGCCGCTTTGGTGCAGATGTTGAAACGCCTCGGCGACGTCATCCGCATCCATTAACGGATCGGGACGGTGAATTAACAACATATCCAGATAATCTGTCGCCAGATTTTTTAATGACTGTTCGGCGCTCAGAATAATATGCCGGCGATCGGTAATATAATGACCGAGCCTATTTTCCGCTCTGGCGGTGGTCGCAATACCGCATTTGGTAACGATTTGCAGTTTTTCCCGCAAATGCGGCGCCAGCGTTAGCGCCTCGCCAAACGCCGCTTCGCACTGATAACCGCCATAAATGTCCGCATGGTCAACGGTAGTGACGCCCAAATCCAGATGTTCTTCGATAAAACTCACTAACTGCCGCGCGGACATATTCCAGTCCATCAAACGCCAATAACCCATGACAAAACGCGAAAACTCCGGGCCTTGTGGAGCGATGGTGACACGCTGAACCATAACAGATTCCTCATAGAGAATAATGAGGTTGAGTATACGCAATTCTGCGTTTAAAAGAGTGAAGGTTGTTGAGGATCTTCCGATGGGAGAGGCTTGTTTGCGCGTATTTTACGCAAGAAACGCTGGCGACAAAGCCGCAGTACATTTTGTTTCTCGGCATCGCTCATTTTTTGCCAGTTAAAGCGTTCGTCGCGGCTGCGCATACATCCCCGACAAAAGCCACGCTCATCAGACTGGCAGATACCGCGACATGGGCTTGCTACAGGAAAAAACTCCAACTGCTCGGCCACATCCCCTCCTCAACGTTTGGCGCTTATGACTATTGAAGACGCTAACTGACATTATGGCAACTCTGCTTGCAGTAGACCGACTGGTCTACTATACTGCCTGTCATGAATAAGCAAACCGAACACGATACCCGCGAACATCTGCTGGCCACCGGCGAGCAGCTTTGTATGCAACGGGGTTTTACCGGCATGGGGCTTAGCGAGTTGCTCAAAACCGCCCAGGTGCCTAAAGGGTCGTTTTATCACTACTTTCGCTCGAAAGAAGCCTTCGGCGTCGCCATGCTTGAACGACATTACGCCTGCTATCATCAGCGTCTTACGGCGCACTTCACCTCCGGTCCCGGTAATCATCGCGATCGTCTTCTCGCCTGGTATCAGGAAACGTTAAAGCAGTTTTGCCAGCAAGGCACCATCAGCGGTTGCCTGACGGTGAAACTGTCAGCGGAAGTCTGCGATCTGTCGGAGGATATGCGCTCTACGATGGATAAAGGGGCGCAGGAGATCATGGCACTGCTTGCACGCGCGCTGGAAGATGGCCGTAATAGCCACTGTTTACATTTCACCGGCCAGCCGTTGCCACAGGCGCAGGTACTTTATGCCCTGTGGCTGGGCGCCAATTTGCAGGCCAAAATATCCCGTAGCGCCGCGCCGCTGGAAAATGCGTTGGCGCATGTTAAGACCATCATTGCAACGCCTGAGCAGTAACAGGCGTTTTTATTTCCTTTATTACAAGACGACCGGTCTACTTATATCAGGAGCCACTATGCCATCAGCAAAATTGTTTACCCCCCTCAAGGTGGGTGCCATCACGGCGACAAATCGCGTATTTATGGCGCCTTTGACGCGTTTGCGGAGTATTGAACCGGGCGACATTCCTACGCCGTTAATGGCGGAATATTACCGTCAACGCGCCAGCGCCGGATTGATCATCAGCGAAGCCACACAAATCTCCGCACAGGCGAAAGGCTATGCCGGCGCACCGGGATTACACAGCGATGAGCAGATCGCCGCCTGGAAAAAAATCACTCAGGGAGTCCATGCCCAGGGCGGCCATATGGCGGTGCAACTGTGGCATACGGGCCGTATTTCACACGCCAGCCTGCAACCAGGCGGACAAGCGCCCGTCGCGCCATCCGCTATCAATGCGGGAACCCGCACCTCTTTGCGTGACGAAAACGGCCAGGCCATCCGCGTAGAGACTTCCACGCCGCGCGCGCTGGATACTCACGAGATCCCCGGGATCGTCAACGATTTCCGCCAGGCTATCGCCAATGCCCGAGAGGCAGGCTTCGATCTGGTGGAGCTGCACTCCGCGCACGGTTATCTGCTGCACCAGTTCCTCTCACCGTCTTCTAATCACCGTACCGATCAGTACGGCGGCAGCGTAGAGAATCGCGCCCGTCTGGTGCTGGAGGTGGTTGATGCCGGCATTAAGGAATGGGGCGCGGACCGTATCGGCATCCGCCTTTCTCCTGTCGGCACTTTCCAGAATGTCGATAACGGCCCGAATGAAGAAGCTGACGCCCTTTATCTGATTGAAGCGTTAGGCAAACGCGGCATTGCTTATCTGCATATGTCTGAACCAGACTGGGCGGGCGGCGAACCGTACAGCGACGCGTTCCGTGAAAAAGTGCGCGCACGTTTCCACGGTCCCATCATCGGCGCTGGCGCCTATACGCCAGAAAAAGCGGAAGATCTGATCGAAAAAGGGCTGATTGACGCCGTGGCGTTTGGTCGCGATTACATCGCTAACCCGGATCTGGTAGCGCGTCTGCAATGTAAAGCGAAACTCAATCCACAGCGTCCCGAAAGTTTTTATGGCGGCGGCGCGGAAGGCTACACTGACTACCCTACTCTGTAATTTCATTGATAGCGGCCTCACATCGCCGCTATACTTTGAATATCTTGACTATTTTAAGGACAACGAAAATGCGTTTATTGCATACTATGCTGCGCGTCGGCGATTTGCAGCGTTCCATCGCTTTTTACACTAACGTTCTGGGCATGAAATTGCTGCGTACCAGTGAGAATCCGGAATACAAATACTCGCTGGCCTTTGTGGGATATGGTCCGGAAACGGAAGAAGCGGTCATCGAACTAACCTATAACTGGGGCGTTGA
The DNA here is from genome assembly GCF_017571995.1 of Salmonella sp. 32031103-2018-00083-FB-01-SM-01. NCBI lineage: Bacteria > Pseudomonadati > Pseudomonadota > Gammaproteobacteria > Enterobacterales > Enterobacteriaceae > Salmonella > Salmonella sp. 32031103-2018-00083-FB-01-SM-01. Next base: position 440,320 of record NZ_JAGEQL010000001.1, on the reverse strand, counting down.
GAGCTACGACATGGGCAATGCGTACGGGCATATCGCGCTGAGCGTTGACAATGCTGCTGAAGCCTGTGAACGCATTCGTCAAAACGGCGGCAACGTGACCCGTGAAGCGGGGCCGGTAAAAGGCGGTTCGACCGTCATCGCCTTCGTTGAAGATCCGGATGGCTATAAAATCGAATTGATTGAAGCTAAAGACGCAGGCCGCGGTCTGGGTAACTGATCCCCCGCCGGGCGCAGGTCACTGCGCCCGTTGTTTTACTGCATCCCGGCGTAAAATTTGCCATAATACGCGCTGCATTTTTTCGTATTAAGAGACTCAGATGTCCGATAACGCTCAACTTTCCGGTCTGTGCGACCGTTTTCGTGGTTTTTATCCTGTCGTCATCGACGTTGAAACTGCAGGATTTAACGCTAAAACCGATGCGCTGCTCGAAATCGCCGCCATCACGCTGAAAATGGATGAACAAGGCTGGCTGATGCCGGACATGACGCTGCATTTCCATGTGGAGCCATTCGCTGGAGCCAACTTACAGCCGGAAGCGCTCGCGTTTAACGGTATCGATCCCTCTAACCCGCTACGCGGCGCGGTGAGTGAATATGAGGCGCTGCATGCTATTTTCAAAATGGTGCGTAAAGGTATCAAAGACAGCGGTTGTAGCCGCGCCATTATGGTCGCGCATAACGCCACTTTTGATCACAGTTTTATGATGGCCGCCGCAGAGCGCGCCTCGCTGAAACGTAACCCGTTTCATCCGTTCGTCACCTTTGATACTGCGGCATTGAGCGGACTGGCGCTGGGACAAACGGTGTTGTCAAAAGCGTGCCTGGCGGCAGGTATGGAGTTTGACGGCGAAAAGGCCCATTCCGCTTTGTATGATACCGAGCGGACAGCGGTACTGTTTTGTGAAATCGTCAATCGCTGGAAGCGCCTGGGCGGCTGGCCGTTACCTTTGCCGACGGACAAATAACGTGGCTAACGACGCCGCTTTTGCTCACGATGGCAGTAAAAAAGCGACCTTTACAGGTCGCTTTCTCCTTTCACAGATTACTCTGCGTCCGGCTCCTGAGTTTTATATTTTGCCGCAGTTTCTTTAATAAGCTGCTGCAACTCACCACGCTGATACATTTCAATCACAATATCACACCCGCCGACCAGCTCGCCGTCCACCCACAGTTGTGGGAATGTCGGCCAGTTGGCGTATTTCGGTAATTCAGCGCGAATATCCGGGTTTTGCAGGATATCAACATAGGCAAAACGTTCCCCGCAGGCTGAAAGCGCCTGAACGGCCTGCGCAGAGAAACCACAGCTTGGCAGTTTCGGTGAACCTTTCATATACAGGAGAATCGGGTTTTCAGCGATCTGGCGCTGAATTTTTTCGATAGTGGTGCTCATTGTCTCGCTTCCTTAAACTACTTTTACGACTGAAGCCTGTCATTGTAACGGGTCAGGCTGGCAACGGAAAATAACATTTTCATCATGCCTTATTATTTTACCGTCTGCGGGAATAAGTTGTATACAAAATATCTTTTAAGCGGGTTGCCACGCTGTGATTTGTAGATAACGCGTTCGTGTTTAGCATTAATTGCTATTTTTTTTACATCTGTTAACGAAACACAGCTTCAGAAACCAAAAGCAATTACCAATCTGTGCTTTTGTAGATTAGAATTATCAGGTTTTGTAAATCATACGCAGGCATGAATCGCCTGCCTTTAACAGAGGATTGCTCAGTGGCGCGGATAAACAAAATCTCGATCACGCTCTGTGCTTTACTTTTTACTACTCTCCCTTTTACGCCAATGGCCCATGCTTCCAGGCAAGCCAAAGCGACGCCTGCTGTTTCTCATGTCACGAAAACGGCAGATAAAAAGAAAAGCACAACGAAAAAGATCAGTAAAACCAGCAAAAAAAACGTAAAAAAAACCTCAAAAAACAGCCGTTCTTCTTCCGCTTCTACGCCAAAACGTACCACCGCCTCCACGAAATCTCGTCATACGACGCATCGCCGGAACAGAACCGCGCCCACGTCAATCGCCGCCCTCGACGTAACGGAAAAATGCACAACGCGTAAAGGCCGTAAGCCGCACTGCGTGAAGGGGAAAGGAACATTGCCGGTCTCTATTGCCGATGCGCATCGTGCAAAAGTACAAAAAGCGACGAAAACCGCGATGTCCAAACTCATGAATCAGATTGGTAAACCGTATCACTGGGGAGGTGCGTCGCCGCGCACCGGTTTTGATTGCAGCGGTCTGGTGTATTATGCCTATAAAGATTTAGTGAAGATCCGTATCCCCCGAACGGCGAATGAGATGTATCACCTGCGTGACGCGGCGCCCATTGAGCGTAGCGAGTTGAAAAACGGCGATCTGGTGTTCTTCCGTACGCAGGGGCGCGGCACCGCCGATCACGTTGGCGTCTATGTCGGCAACGGTAAGTTTATCCAGTCTCCGCGCAGCGGTCAGGAAATTAAGATCACCTCACTGAACGAAGAGTACTGGCAGCGTCATTATGTCGGCGCCCGTCGGGTGATGACGCCTAAAACAATTCGCTAATATTTTATCCTGTCGTTTAACGACAGGATAACTTCTTCTTTTGCGCCACCTCTCAATTTGCTACCCTATCCTTACGCGCACCAGGGTTATTGTGCGTGCGCAATATTAATAATAAGGAGAGAAGCAATGTCGTTCGAATTACCTGCATTACCGTATGCCAAAGATGCTCTGGCACCGCATATTTCTGCTGAGACGCTGGAATATCACTATGGCAAACATCATCAGACTTACGTGACCAATCTTAACAATTTGATCAAAGGCACGGCGTTTGAAGGCAAATCGCTGGAAGAGATCGTGCGAGCCTCCGAAGGCGGTATCTTTAATAACGCCGCTCAGGTATGGAACCACACCTTCTACTGGAACTGCCTGGCGCCAAACGCTGGCGGCGAACCGACCGGGAAACTGGCTGATGCTATCGCGGCATCTTTTGGCAGCTTCGCAGAATTTAAAGCGCAGTTCACCGATGCCGCTATCAAAAACTTTGGTTCCGGATGGACATGGCTGGTAAAAAGCGCTGATGGCAAACTGGCTATCGTTTCTACCTCAAATGCCGGTACGCCGCTGACTACGGATGCAACGCCGTTGCTGACGGTTGATGTGTGGGAACACGCGTATTACATCGACTACCGCAACGCCCGTCCAAACTATCTGGAGCATTTCTGGGCGCTGGTTAACTGGGAATTTGTTGCGAAAAATCTCGCCGCATAAGTCTGAGTACGCAGAAGGTACGCCTTCTGCGTTTTAGAGAGGGATAGAATAGAGGAGACGCCCACCCTCAGAAGAGAGGAAATCAGTGCAGAGCGGCCGTTAATCCACCTGCGACAATCACGCCCAGAACAATCAGCGTAGTAATCAACGAAAATTTCAGGTCGGTACTCATCAAGTTTTCTCCTTTTTATTCCCACACAAAAAGTGATATAGCGCATTTTTGCACATTCCCGCACAAAAATCTCTCATGTTTTATATTGATAACTGTTTTTAACGCTTCCCCTTTTCCTCAAGATCAGACAAAATTCCAGGCTTACTGAATTAGCGTAACGGCCATTGACCCCTTCCTGACGTTCCGTGTCGTTTTTCCGGCGTGCCGCAACCCTGATGTTGCGATTAGGGTGTGTGTAGGCAAACGTTTACCTGGCGTTTCTCAGGAGCTTAGCGAGGGTCTGGAGTGAAATGTAATGGCAACAATTAAAGATGTAGCGAAACGAGCAAACGTTTCAACTACAACTGTATCACACGTAATCAACAAAACGCGTTTTGTCGCTGAAGAAACGCGTAACGCGGTCTGGGCGGCAATTAAAGAGCTACACTACTCTCCCAGCGCCGTCGCGCGTAGCCTGAAGGTTAACCATACCAAGTCGATAGGCTTACTGGCGACCAGCAGCGAAGCGGCCTATTTTGCCGAAATTATCGAGGCGGTTGAAAAAAACTGTTTCCAGAAAGGCTATACGCTGATTTTAGGCAACGCCTGGAATAACCTGGAAAAACAGCGCGCCTACCTGTCCATGATGGCGCAAAAGCGCGTGGATGGCCTGCTGGTGATGTGTTCTGAGTATCCAGAACCTCTGCTTTCCATGCTGGAAGAGTATCGCCATATTCCGATGGTGGTGATGGACTGGGGTGAGGCGAAGGCCGATTTTACCGACACGGTGATTGATAACGCCTTTGCAGGCGGCTATATGGCGGGTCGTTATCTGGTTGAGCGCGGCCACCGGGATATCGGCGTTATTCCCGGCCCGCTGGAGCGCAACACCGGCGCGGGCCGGCTGGCAGGCTTCATGAAAGCCATGGAGGAGGCGCTGATCAACGTGCCGGACAACTGGATTGTTCAGGGCGACTTCGAGCCGGAATCCGGTTACCACGCGATGCAGCAAATCTTATCGCAGTCACATCGCCCTACCGCCGTTTTCTGCGGCGGCGATATTATGGCGATGGGCGCGCTTTGCGCGGCTGACGAAATGGGGCTTCGCGTACCGCAGGACGTTTCGGTGATCGGTTATGACAATGTGCGTAACGCCCGTTACTTTACCCCGGCGCTGACGACGATTCACCAGCCCAAAGACTCTTTAGGCGAAACCGCATTTAATATGCTACTGGATCGCATCGTCAATAAGCGTGAAGAGTCACAATCTATTGAAGTTCATCCACGCCTGGTTGAGCGTCGCTCAGTCGCTGACGGCCCGTTCCGCGACTATCGGCGTTAATCCCCGCTGTCGGGAGCCTCTTCTGGCTCCCGCAGCCACTCCCGATTCAACGTTTCGCTATCGCCCAAATAGTCCAGCAGCCATGCCAGCGCGGGCGAGGCCTCGTTTTGCTGCCACGTCACGCAACAGGCCGCATCGGGAAACGGATTCTCTAACGTCAGCGCCACCCATTTTCCGCTGTCTATCCACTGTCGGGCAAAATGCGTCGGCACCATTCCCACGCATAGTCCTGCCGACAGGCAGGTTGCCGATGACTCCCAGTCCGGTACGACGACCCTTTTTTGGTTATCCAGCAGCCAGGTAATCCGTTTCGGTAAGGTTCGCGAAGTGTCCTCCCTGACCAGCGACGGCCAGTTGCGCAGGGTATCATCGCTTAACGGCCCAGGCATCGACGCCAGCGGGTGATCGCTTGCCACTACGCAGCTCCAGCTCAGGGTCCCCATATCCCGAAAAGCGTAACGCCCCCCTACCGGAATCGCCTGCGTCGCCCCAATCGCCAGTTCGACACGCCCGTCGGAGAGCGCGTCCCAGACGCCGTTAAACACCTCCTGAAAAACCAGCAGTTCCACATCGTCAAAATGGCGATAGAAATCGACGATCATCTGCCGGGTACGTTCTGGTCTGACGATATTGTCCACCGCAATAGCTAACTGCCCGCGCCAGCCATTAGCAATTTGCTGACACTGTTGGCGAGTGATCTGCATTTTTTTGATAACAGAACGCCCTTCTTTTAAAAACCAGACGCCAGCAGGCGTCAGTTCAACATCACGGTGACGTCGTACAAAAAGCGGTACGGCCAGCCACTCCTCTAGCTGACGAACGGTGTAACTGACTGCTGAAGGCACACGGTGCAGTTCCTGCGCCGCCGCGCTAAAACTGCCATTGCGCGCCACGGCGTCAACCACTTCAAGCGAGTATTCCGACCACATAATTTGCCTACAAAAATTTTGAATTCACTGGACAAATATTAACGTTTCACAACCGTAATTTCACTCCCTACACTCTGCGACAATGTCTGTCTGATAAGAAAGAGAAACAAATATGCAACCTGGAAAAGGTTTTTTAGTCTGGTTAGCCGGTCTTAGCGTGCTGGGATTTCTGGCTACGGACATGTACCTGCCCGCGTTTGCCGCCATACAGGCGGATTTACAAACGCCTGCCGCCGCTGTCAGCGCCAGCCTCAGCCTTTTTTTAGCTGGCTTTGCCGTCGCGCAACTCCTCTGGGGACCGCTATCGGATCGTTATGGCCGTAAACCGATTTTACTGCTGGGGTTATCTATCTTTGCACTTGGAAGTCTGGGGATGCTGTGGGTAGAAAGCGCGGCAGCACTGCTGACGCTGCGCTTTGTGCAGGCCGTCGGCGTTTGCGCGGCAACGGTAATCTGGCAAGCGCTGGTGACCGATTATTATCCTTCGCAAAAAATTAACCGTATCTTCGCCACGATCATGCCACTGGTGGGATTATCCCCGGCGCTTGCGCCCTTACTGGGAAGCTGGATACTGACGCATTTCTCATGGCAGGCGATTTTCGCCACCCTGTTCGTGATTACGTTGTTGCTGATGTTGCCGGCGCTGCGCTTAAAACCATCGGTAAAAGCGCGTACCGAGGGACAGGATAAACTCACTTTCGCGACGTTGTTACGCTCTAAAACCTATCGCGGTAATGTGCTGATTTATGCCGCCTGTTCCGCCAGCTTTTTTGCGTGGCTAACAGGGTCGCCGTTTATTCTCAGCGCGATGGGTTACAGCCCGGCAGTGATTGGCCTGAGCTATGTTCCGCAAACCATCGCTTTTCTGATTGGCGGATATGGTTGCCGCGCGGCGCTACAAAAATGGCAGGGCTACCAATTGCTTCCGTGGCTGTTAGGGCTGTACGCGCTGAGCGTTATCGCCACCTGGGGAGCGGGCCTTCTGAATAATGCCTCACTGGTGGAGATCCTGATTCCTTTCTGCGTAATGGCGATTGCTAATGGCGCCATCTACCCTATCGTCGTCGCGCAAGCGTTACGCCCTTTCCCTCAAGCCACTGGGCGCGCTGCGGCGCTACAAAATACGCTGCAGCTGGGGTTATGTTTCCTGGCAAGCCTGGTGGTTTCATGGCTCATCAGCACGCCGCTACTGACTACCACCAGCGTAATGCTCTCTACCGTTGTTCTGGCGGCGTTAGGTTACAAAATGCAGTCTCATGCAGAGTGCGCTGAGGCCGAATTTCACCATGCCAATGTCGCCCACGACAAGTCTCACTAAAAGCTTGTTAACCGCTGGTAATTAGCACGCTAACAATTTTCGGTTGAATCATCAAAAATTGCGGCCTATACTGATTCACGGTTGTTTATATTACGATAATTATTAGGCATTAACGGGAACCGGAGCGTTCCCGATTCACCATGGATGGCCTTTTCGGCAAGGGTTCCTCCCTTCCTCTGTTCTACGTCGGATAACTGGCTCACGGAATTGCCCGTGGGATTTCTCACAAAGCCAAAAAAGCGTCTACGCTGTTTTAAGGTTCTGATCACCGTCCAGTGATGGAGAAACTATGAGTTCATCGTGTATAGAAGAAGTCAGCGTACCGGATGATAACTGGTACCGAATCGCCAACGAATTGTTAAGTCGCGCGGATATTACAATTAATGGTTCCGCCCCGTCTGACATTCGTGTTAAGAATCCCGATTTTTTTAAACGCGTCCTTCAGGAAGGATCGTTGGGGTTAGGTGAGAGTTACATGGATGGCTGGTGGGAATGCGAGCGTCTGGATATTTTCTTCAGCAAAGTCTTACGTGCCGGTCTTGAAAATCAACTCCCCCACCATGTTAAAGATACGCTCCGTATCCTCGGCGCGCGTCTGATTAATCTACAAAGTAAAAAACGCGCCTGGATTGTCGGCAAGGAACATTACGATCTTGGTAATGACCTTTTTTCCCGTATGCTCGATCCCTATATGCAATATTCTTGCGCCTACTGGAAAGATGCCGATACGCTGGAAGCGGCACAGCAAGCCAAGCTGAAATTAATTTGCGAAAAGCTACAGCTACAACCGGGGATGCGTGTGCTGGATATCGGCTGCGGCTGGGGCGGCCTGTCGCAATATATGGCGACCCATTATGGCGTTAGCGTGGTGGGCGTAACGATCTCCGCTGAACAACAAAAAATGGCGCAGACGCGTTGCGAAGGTCTGGATGTCTCCATTCTCCTGGAAGATTATCGCGACCTTAACGATCAGTTTGACCGAATCGTCTCCGTCGGTATGTTCGAACATGTCGGGCCAAAAAACTACAACACCTATTTTGAGGTTGTTGACAGGAATTTAAAACCGGATGGTCTTTTCCTGCTCCATACTATTGGTTCTAAAAAAACCGATCATAATGTCGATCCGTGGATCAATAAGTATATTTTCCCCAACGGTTGTTTGCCGTCTGTTCGTCAAATCGCCGAGGCCAGCGAATCACACTTTGTAATGGAAGACTGGCATAACTTTGGCGCCGACTATGACACGACTCTGATGGCGTGGCATGAGCGCTTTATCAATGCCTGGCCAGAGATTGCGGGCAATTATAACGAGCGCTTTAAACGTATGTTCAGCTATTATCTCAACGCCTGCGCGGGTGCGTTTCGCGCGCGTGATATCCAGCTTTGGCAGGTGGTATTTACGCGCGGCGTTGAAAACGGTCTGCGCGTTCCTCGCTAATCATCTCCCCCGCATTTCATGCGGGGGAATCTTATTTTCCGTTAGCCAATGTCGGCCTGATTTCTGACCGCATTTTCTCGTGCAGCCAGTACGCGTTCTACGGTATCAACAACCGCCTGCGTTTGCGGATCGATCTCGATATTCACACGCTCACCCAGTTTTTTTCTGCCAAGCGTAGTACGTTCCAGCGTTTCCGGAATGAGATGCACGCAGAAGCGCGTTGGCGTTACCTCGCCGACGGTCAAACTGATGCCGTCGACGCCGATAAAGCCTTTATACAGGATATACTTCATCAGGGACGCATCCTGCACTTTAAACCACACCTGATGGTTATTTTCGGAGGTCAGGATTTTCGCGATCTCCGCCGTCGTAATAATATGCCCTGACATCAGATGACCACCGATTTCATCGCTGAATTTGGCGGCGCGCTCTACGTTGACCTCATCACCTACCCTCAACGCGCCCAGATTGGTGATGCGCAACGTTTCTTTCATCAGATCAAAGCTTATCTGGTTGCCGTTTATTTCAGTCACCGTCAAACAGCATCCGTTATGCGCTACCGACGCCCCCGTCTCCAGCCCCTCCAGCATGTAGTCCGGTAACGTCACCACATGGGTGCGAAAGTTGGGTTTTTCATCAATCGATACCAGTTTCGCGGTACCCTGTACGATCCCCGTAAACATATCTTCAACTCCTGAAATAAATAAAAGCAGAACTGTTCAGCACAATAGCAGGTGGAAAAACAGCTTGCCAGCAATGCGCCGTTAACAACTGTTTTTTCGCTGGAGAAATAGTAATACCCCGCTACAATAGACTGAAATTTCCCCTGCTATTTCTTTTGGCTGCCACTACGGCGGCTTTTTAGTCTTTCATATAACAACAAAATAAAAGGTGAATACGTGCAGAAGTATACCAGTGAAGCGCGTCAGTTATTAGCGTTAGCGATACCGGTGATCCTTGCGCAAGTGGCACAGACCGCAATGGGATTCGTCGATACCGTCATGGCAGGAGGCTATAGCGCTACGGACATGGCTGCCGTCGCTATCGGCACCTCTATCTGGCTTCCCGCCATTTTGTTTGGTCACGGCTTACTGCTGGCCTTGACGCCTGTGATTGCGCAACTCAATGGCTCCGGCCGTCGTGAGCGTATCGCGCATCAGGTTCGACAAGGGTTCTGGCTGGCGGGCTTTGTCTCCGTGCTGGTGATGATCGTCCTGTGGAATGCCGGATACATTATCCGCTCTATGCATAATATTGATCCGGCGCTGGCCGATAAAGCCGTGGGTTATCTTCGCGCGCTACTGTGGGGCGCGCCAGGATACCTTTTCTTTCAGGTAGCGCGAAACCAGTGCGAAGGTCTTGCCAAAACCAAACCGGGTATGGTGATGGGATTTTTGGGCCTGCTGGTGAATATTCCGGTGAACTATATTTTTATCTATGGCCATTTTGGTATGCCTGAACTCGGCGGTATCGGCTGCGGCGTTGCGACCGCGGCGGTCTATTGGGTGATGTTTATCGCCATGCTTTCTTACATTAAACACGCGCGTTCAATGCGTGATATTCGTAATGAAACAGGCTTTGGCAAACCCGATAGCGTCGTCATGAAGCGCCTGATTCAACTGGGGTTGCCGATTGCGCTGGCGCTGTTCTTTGAAGTGACGTTGTTTGCGGTCGTTGCGCTGCTGGTTTCGCCATTAGGTATTGTGGATGTCGCGGGTCATCAGATTGCGCTTAACTTTAGCTCGCTGATGTTCGTACTGCCGATGTCGCTGGCTGCGGCGGTAACGATTCGAGTGGGTTATCGTCTGGGCCAGGGCTCAACGCTGGATGCGCAAACCGCAGCGCGTACCGGTTTAGGCGTCGGCATTTGTATGGCTGTGGTTACCGCGATCTTTACCGTTACTCTGCGTAAGCATATTGCTTTGCTCTACAATGACAACCCTGAGGTCGTGGCGCTTGCCGCGCAATTAATGCTGCTCGCTGCGGTTTACCAGATTTCCGACTCTATACAGGTTATCGGCAGCGGTATTCTGCGCGGTTATAAAGATACGCGTTCCATCTTTTTTATCACCTTTACCGCCTACTGGGTGTTAGGTTTACCCAGCGGTTATATCCTGGCGTTAACGGATCTGGTGGTGGATCGTATGGGACCGGCAGGCTTCTGGATGGGGTTCATCATCGGCCTGACCTCGGCGGCGGTGTTAATGATGCTACGGATGCGCTATCTACAACGTCAGCCGTCCGCCATCATTTTGCAGCGCGCTGCGCGATAATACGACGATAGCCGTCGCATGGCGGCTATTTTCTCGACATGTTGCATATTTCCACCGCAATCAGGTGATTTCAGGAAGAAAATTGCGATTTCCCTCTTGCCTCATTGCAGTTGTGACGCTAATATTCGTCCCCGTTGTCACCTACAACGTTGCGTTCATAGCTCAGTTGGTTAGAGCACCACCTTGACATGGTGGGGGTCGTTGGTTCGAGTCCAATTGAACGCACCATCATTTTAATGCGTCTGTAGCTCAGTTGGTTAGAGCACCACCTTGACATGGTGGGGGTCGATGGTTCGAGTCCATTCAGACGCACCAATCCATTATCTTGTTTAATTTTATAATACGCTATCTGGTGCTTGTGTCAGGCTAAAAGCGATTATTTTCAGTCTCTCATCTTTATCGTCAAACAAATCAACGCGCTGCTCTATACGCTATTACCCTCTTAACCTTCGCAGTGGCCTGAAGAAGCATACCAAAGGCATTTATGGTGTTTCGGTAGAATGCGCATAATCTATCTTCATCACCATACGTAACAAGGCTGCAACGGGTTCAAATAACGTTTCAGGAATTTTATCTCCACGTTCCACTTCAAAAAATAATGAGCGGGCCAGCTCAACATTTTCAACAACGGGGATGCAGTTGCGTTCAGCGATGTTAACAATATAGTTAGCTTGAGCATCACTACCTTTTTCCAGAACGCGTGGTATTGGCATATCGGTGGGATGATAGCCAAGACAAACCGCAATATGCGTTGGATTACGCACTACCGCAACAGATTGTTTAACAGATTGAGCTAAACTCCCACTTTGTATTTCACTCTGCATTTCCCGACGCCGTGTCTTCATTTGAGGGTCTCCCTCCAGATCTTTATGCTCCTGTTTTACGTCATCTTTACTCATTTTTAGATCTTTTCTAATCTTATAATATTGAAAAGAATAGTCCAGTATGCCAACGACGATATAAAAAGCCATCACCCCTACCCATAACCATTTTATTAAAGAAGAAACTACAAGCAGGCCACAGGCTAACCCACAGTACGGTAGTGCCCGAAAAGTACTGGCATAATAATAAAAGAAAAAGGCAAAGATAAGAGATAGCATGATAACTTTTAGGCTGGATTTACATAATTCCACTACGCTATGTAAAGAGAATATCTGCTTAAAATTACTTACCGGATTTATATGCTCGCTTTTAAAACCAATGGCCTTGCTGGCAATAACCACCCCCACCTGAAGAAACACGCTACCCACAGTAGCAACTATTACCCCTGCGCCCAGAAACAGCAGTGCAGAAGTCAATGACTCTATCAAAGCATGAGTCAATTGCGTTAATGCATAAGAAAATGGCTTATTTACTAATTGTAATGTGAAAGTTATTGACGCAATCAGTATCAAAATCATCTTTTCAGTAAAGAAATGAAAATACAAATAAAGCGCAATCAGCTGAAATAATGATGTTATTTCAATACTTTTGACGACCTGCCCTTCCTTACGGCCATCACGTAATTTCTTTTCTGTAGGCTGTTCTGTTTTCTCGCTCATACAGATGGGAACCAGTCTTTCAGATAAATATAAAATTTATCGCTTTCAACCAAATAGTGATGAAGAGCATAAGGGAATGAGATCAGGAGCGTTAGTAAAACTAATATACTTTTGAGCGGCATTGAGAAGAAAAATACATTCAATTGTTGTGCCGACCGATTTAAAAGACCTAAAGCCAGATCGGCTAATACCATACATATTATGGCAGGAACAGAAAAACTGATGCATAATTGATAAAGTGTTCTCCACTCTGCCTGGATATATTTTAAAAACTGCCGATCAAATAATAAAGTACGCCCCGGTGGTAAATATTGGTATGACTCATACAGAATGTTTAATATAAACTCCATGCCGCCGCTTATAAAGAAAATAACACACAAAAACTGGCTGAAAAGCAAGCCAAAAAGTGAGGTTTCAGCTTCCATTGTAGAATTGAATATCGTACCCATTGTCGCGCCACGTAAAGTATCAAGCAGAAACCCCGCCATATCAACGGCCCAAAAGGGAACCGCCGCACAAAACCCAATTAAAAAACCAATAATCACCTCTCCGGTGACTAACCCTAACCAACTGTAATCTTTACCAATATGCATCATAATCTTCTGCTGGTAAATGATTGGTAATATGGGAAAGGTAAGTGACATAAGCACGCCATTACGTAAAAGCGCGGACCCTAAACTGCCACTTTTTAATAGGGGAAGTAATAAAGAGAGGCTCAATGGTCGAATAAAAGCCACAGCCAATGCAATAAGCCACTCATTTACCTGTTGTGCCATTCAACCATGCTCTCCAATTCGTAACATTATCTGCCGGGTATAATTCAACAGGATACCGCTAAGCCATGGGTAGCTGACCATTAAGGTTATTGCAATTGCCAATAATTTAATCATGAACTGTAGCGTTTGGTCCTGTATTTGAGTCAAGGCCTGAACAAGGCTTACGATGACACCAACTACCGATGCCACCAACACCACCGGCATAGACGTAAACAGGACGATCCATAAAAGTTGCGTTACAAATTGCGTCAATTCAGAATCATTCATGAAAAGCTCTGTACCAATTGCGCCAGTGTCAGATCCCAACCGCCTGCCAGTAAAAATATTAGCAGCTTAAACGGCAATGAAATGGTCATCGGCGACACCATCATCATCCCCATAGCCAGCAGTATATTTGAAATAAGCAGGTCAATAGCCAGAAAGGGAAGATAAATAAGTAATCCAATCCGAAACGCCTGCGTTAACTGACTCACCGTAAATGCCGGAATTAATATGAGCAAAGAATCAGGTTTTATCTTTCTTTTTATGTCTTCAGGCCAGGTTCGTTTTATCAAATTCCGAAAATAATTGGCTTCCTTTTCTTCAGAGTTTTTTTGCAAAAACTGTCGATAAGGCGCTAATGCTTTACTGTCCCACTCCGACGTCCAGAAAGGAGCGCCAGCGACCTGAACCGGATGCCAGCGCTCTTTTACAGCTAATAGAGTCGGCCCCATAATGAATAAGGAAAGTACAAGCGCGAGGCCATACAGTGCGATATTTGGGGGAACTTGTTGAATACCCAGAGCATTTCGTAAAATCGAAAATACCACCGCCAGTTTAAGGAAAGAGGTTCCCATGACGATAATGAGAGGCAGTATTGAAAGCAGAAACAATATACCAATCAGTTGCAAAGGCGAATCGGGTAAAGACATACTGTATCTCTCATGACACGACCTGGAACGCTATTATATTGTTCGCATATTATTTTTCTTATCAGGTTTACGCTGTATTTTTGGAAAGATACCAACGTGTAATACGCACCATAAATTCATTGCCACAGGCAATCAACTCACCTTGCCCAATAATACGGTCATTTACTCTTATCGTCACCTCTGGCGCAAAACATCCACCTACAGGCAAAACGTCCCCCGTTTTAAGTTGCCGTAATTGTCCAATTTCCAGACTCGCACGTCCGATCTCAAAGAGCACCTGTTGTGGTATCTGCTCAAGTTCGACTGAAGACGTTCCGTCACTCTTTGACATTGGGCTCCCTGACGCAAGTAGCGTTTCGATATCCTGGACTAATTCGTCAAATTTCATCGTGTTATCCTCTGTCAGCAATACCCTTGCGTAGATTCCCCCTGGTAGTTGAATAGCAAAAAAACCGAGTCTGATGTCGCCAAAGCAATGAATCCGAACGCCCATGCCGATTTCGATAGACTCAAGTTCAATTAATGTAAGCTGGCACCAGCCTGAATATACAGGGACTACAATAGGAGGAGCAGGATAAATCTGTTGACGCTCAGCAGAAAGCTCTCCGACTATATTGCGCAAAAAACCCGTTGGCCATGTAAAAATAATGCTATGGAACTCATGTTCTTCAACTATCCATTTAATATGCAACGCTAGCTGATGTGGTAGATTACTGCAGGATGTTGGCGGTTCGTTCTGACAGAGGGTGGCATCACTGGCTTGCAATAACGGCGCCAGCCCCCATTCAGCTATTCCATATAGCAATTCAGGATCGATAGCCGATCGATTAGCGGTGCCAATTAACCCTTCACACCAGCGCTGCCAGCATTGTTCTGCAATCCACACCCTACCCAGCTCATTATGATAATTTATGGTAAATAATGTCCCTTGCTGTACTGGATATTGTTGCATACTCAATGTCAGCTCACCAATGGTAGCGCCTTGCGTTGGAAGCATCTCCACCCACGGACGCTCTTCATTCGCTATTCTTAACATAGAATATCTCCAGGGAAATTATATACCCCATATGCAGCAACTGAGACTCCAGCCACTGCTTTAGCGCTTTCATCGAACGGTAAATTTCATGATGAGGGACATTGATTCTTAACTGGATTAGCCCCCCTGATTCACATACTTCACACTCTACACCGTCAAGATAACCGCCACTAACACGATAACGTTGCGTGAAAACCACGTTCTTATTCAATGCTGCAGGAGGATTATTCTCACCAATGGGTAATGCCTGGTGCATGAGTTGTTCAAAGTCCATACGTTCCGCCTCCGCCTCGTTATCATCCTGATAAGACTGGCATGGCAACCCTAGACTTCCTTCAACTTTGGTAATACGCATCGCTTAATACCATAGTAATTTTTTCTTTCTTTTTCATAAGCGCATTAAAATTCTTCTGTAATTCGCTTCGCCGGGAGACAAGCTGCTGATACTGATTTTCTAACTGCTGCCGTTGCGTCAAAAAGCTCTGCGCCTGAGTGAATAGCCCGGCCATTTGTTGTTTCTTATCCAACAATAAATGACAAGATAACGTACCTTGCCAGCCCATTAATTCTTTCAGTCTGGTAGTCACTGCTAAAGCGCGCGTCTGGCAAATCTGCTGTTCCGTAATAATCGCCTGTTGCTGCTGATCAAGTACGGTAAGTTTGCCGCGTAATTGCTTTTCACGCCGCGCGATTATCTCCAGCAAAGTTTCCATGATCACTCGGTGAGTATTTGGTGTAATTTTTCTATAAGTAGCTCGGGTCCGCATACTTCATCCTTACTTTGTCGCAAAAATGTGCAAATATCCGGATAGGTATCAATGGCTTTGTCAGTATCAGTATCAACTCCTCGCTGGTATTCCCCAATGCGTATTAACAGTTCAACCTCCTGGTAAAGCGCCAGGCGCCGTCGCAATATCGCCGCCAGTTGACGATGCTCATGGCTGGTAACGACTGGAAAAACGCGGCTGAGCGTTGCCAACACGTCAATGGCAGGATAATGCCCCCTCTCTGCAAGCCGTCGGGATAGCACAATATGTCCATCAAGCAGTGAACGGACCTCATCCGCCAACGGCTCATTCATATCATCGCCTTCCACCAGTACCGTATAAAATGCGGTAATACTGCCTTTTTCTCCCATTCCTGTACGTTCTAAAAGTCGTGGCAATGCACTAAATACGCCTGGCGGATATTCTCCAGAAACTGCGGTCTCTCCGGCGGCCAGTGCGATTTCCCGCGCGGCCCTGGCATAACGCGTCAGTGAGTCGGCAAGCAAGACGACTCGCTTTCCATTATCACGAAAAAATTCTGCTATCGTGGTGGCCACAAACAGCGCCCTCACGCGCTCTAAGGCGGGTCTGTCAGAGGTTGCGACAACAATGACACAACGTTTTCGGGTCTCTTCAGACAGTGTAAAATCGATGAACTCGCGGACTTCTCGTCCACGTTCACCAATTAACACCAGAACATTACTGTTTGCGTCTGGCGCATTACACAGCATCGCCAGAAGCGTGCTTTTCCCCACGCCAGGAGCAGAAAAAATACCCACTCGTTGCCCTTCGCCACAGGTCGCAACGCTATCAATAGCGCGAATCCCCGTCATTAATGGTTGAGTGATAGGCTGTCGAACCATTGCGGGAGGAGGCATTGCATCATAGTCTTTCCAGCAGACGTCGGGCAGTTCGCGGCCATCAAGGGGACGACCAAAGCCATCAATGACTCGCCCTAATAACGCTTCGCCCACGGGAACCTGATGGCGTCGCCTTAAGGCCGTCACTTGCTGCCCGCAGTGAAGTCCGATAGTACTCGTAAAAGGAGATAGCAAAGCTTTGCTGCCATTAATCCCCACGACTTCAGCAAGTTCTTCTCCAGGCTTTATACAGCACAACTCGCCCATAAATACCCCAGGCAACCACGCATTTAACAACGTTGCGCTGACATCCTGAATTCGGCCCCATCGACAATAACCATCAGGGGGCGGATATTTCAGCCTCAGACGTTGCATCAATTCATTCTTCATTGTCCGCCAACTCCTCTTCGCTAAGGTCAATACTTTCTACCACTTGTATAAGGCTCTCCTCTCCTAATTCCTGCCATGACAAAATCGGTACGTCGAACAAGGTGGCTTCTGTAATTTTTCGCAAGAAACGTCGGGTGTCGACAGAAGTAACAATGAATAATTTGGCTGACTGCTTCAGCGCCTGCTCGATAAGTTGCAGGATCTGCGTCTTATGACGAGACGACAGCGCAGTATAGGTCCCCATTGCCGTCTGGCGAATGGATTCACGCACGAGGTTCTCAATACCTTCGCCGATCCGCAAAATCGGCAGCGGTTTTCCTTCCGGATTAAGACGACGCAGAATATGACGGCGAAGCGCGATACGGACATATTCTGTCAACATCAGGACATCTTTTTCACGTGGTGCCCAGTCAATTAAGGTGCCGAAAATAAGACGTAAATCTCTAATAGAAACCCGCTCTGATACAAGCCGCTGCAAAGTTTCAGCGATTTTATTAATGGGTAACTGGCGCTGAAGTTCTTTCACCAGCTCAGAGTAGTTTTTTTCCATCGCATTCATTAGATAACGCGTTTCCTGAACACCAATAAACTCTCCCATATGCCGAAGCAGGACACATTTTAATAAGGCAGAGATACGTTGGCTGCCCGCGAAAACGTCCAGACCAAAACCTTGCGCCTTATGGGCCATGTCTTTTGTAAGCCAACAGATCTGCCCCATCCCGTTCGGTAACGTCTGGCTATCACCCACCACACTAGCGTCCGCGCCTATCAATAAATAATCCGCCTGGGCGGGAATAGATAAACTAAATACGGGTTCCTGATATAGCAGTACCGTCAATTTTTCGGTGGGTTCAGGCAAAACCTCAATATTCACCTCAGGGAGAGGGACGCCGGTATCCTCAAATAAAAACCATCTCATTGCGTCAATATCACGAATCAGGTCGGCAGAATGTAACGTCGGGGTAAGACGTAAGATTAGAGGACATGCGCCGGGAACCATACTATCTTTTTCCGGCGCTTCGACGCCATTTGCGGAAACCACAGACTTTTTGCGGCGAATGAGGATAATTGGCAATGCTAACAACGCTGAAAAGAAAGCGAGAGTGATAAAAGGAAAGCCAGGAATTAAGGCGAGGAGCATTAAAACCACAGCGGTTAATATGAGCGACTGAGGTTGTCTGGCAATTTGAGAACTCAACTCTGTCGCCAGGTTCTGGCGTTTCTCACCCGGAACACGGGTGACAATAATTCCCGCGCTAAGGGAAATCAGCAGCGATGGAATTTGCCCACATAAACCATCTCCGATTGACAGTACGCTATAAGTGTGAACAGCCTCACTCATCGACATATCATATTGTACGATAGCGATAATAATACCGCCGATAATGTTCACCAGAACAACAATAATACCGGCAATCGTATCGCCTTTAACAAATTTCATCGCACCGTCCATCGCACCGAGAAAACGGCTTTCCTGCTGGACGTGTTGCCTTAATGTACGGGCATGGTCTGCATCGATAACTCCGGCACGCAAATCGCCATCGATACTCATTTGTTTGCCTGGCATCCCATCAAGCGAGAAACGTGCGCTAACTTCCGCCACCCTCTCGATACCTTTTGTAATGACAATAAATTGCACGATAGTAATGATGGTAAATACGACCAACCCAACGGTGAGATTTCCTCCTACGACAAACTTACCGAAAGCATCCACAATATTACCGGCATTATGTTGTAACAGTACCAGCCGTGATGTGCTGATTGTGAGTGACAAACGATATAATGTAGTAATAAGTAATAAAGACGGAAATACCGATAAATCGAGAGGGTCACTAAGATAAATAGCAATTAAGAGCAGGATCACTGAAAACATAAGGTTGATAGTAATCAGGATATCAACCATCCAGGTCGGTAAAGGTAACAGCATCATCACAATAGCGATTAATAACACCGTCGCCAGAACCATATCCTGCCGACCCGCGCATACACTGAGCCACTGTTGCGCCCTGATTCCCTCACCTAACCATGAACGCATTGCGACTCCAGAAATTTTATTTGTCGATGATGTAATCGTAACCAGAGCTCGGCGGAGCTGGAAAGAGGAGGAGAACAACTCATTGCAAGCCCATCGCGCAACAAAAATAATCGTTGAGGAATACCCTGGAACGCTGCAGGTTTCCAGTGAGTTAAGGCTTTAAAAAGCAGATCTTCGTCTAAGAAAGTTTGCTTGAGTATCTGACATAAGTGAATACGACCGTTATGATAGTTTAGATAGGTTTCATATTGTCCTTGCCGCCAGAACATATTGGTTGCTAAAGGCCGTTGAGCTAATCCTGCTAATTGAATAAAAAGCTGAATATTACGTTCAGTAATGAGATCCCAATCCATCCTGCCGCCTCATGATGAGCCAGAACGCCAATTTACCTAAATATTGAAAGCCAGGTATCAGA
Source organism: Salmonella sp. 32031103-2018-00083-FB-01-SM-01 (assembly GCF_017571995.1). Classification (NCBI taxonomy): domain Bacteria; kingdom Pseudomonadati; phylum Pseudomonadota; class Gammaproteobacteria; order Enterobacterales; family Enterobacteriaceae; genus Salmonella; species Salmonella sp. 32031103-2018-00083-FB-01-SM-01. Next base: position 420,883 of record NZ_JAGEQL010000001.1, on the reverse strand, counting down.
ATAAAACCTGATTTACCTTTACTTCACGAAGCGTTTCGAGAATTTGTTCACGTTGATCTTCGTCGTTAAAACAGTTATCGGGTATCAGCATAAACTGCGCATCAAGTTGTTGGAGTAGCCGATTGAACATCTTCGATGAAGAAACTATAGCGGTAAGTCTATCAAGCAACCAATCACTGAAAAGCCAGCGCTCACAAATGATATCGAGTAGTAGCGGCAGTAATGTATTAGGCGGCAACTGGCAAATCCACTCCTCACGCTGGCACTCTTTTTCAAGGCCAAGGAATAACAACAAACGACGCAAGCGTACTAATGCTGCGGCCAAACGACTTTGCTCCGAGGGTTCGATGCATATGCTAAGTTCAAAGGCTATCGCTCTTAGCAAAATACGGACCCGTTCACAGCGATCCGGCCAGTCTGCCACGCGTCTGAACCACTGCGATAAGGGCATTTCATCGTTGTCTATCGCCTGTTGCATAAAACGCTTCAGCGAGGACAGCGTAGCGGTATCCACTTCGCCAAGTTCCAGTAAACTAAAAACGGCAAGTTCCCATCCCTCCTCCGCTGTAAGCGTATCCAGTTGCGATTGCAAATCGCGTTTTTTCTTTTTTGACAACCCGCCGGCAGTAAGCGCCATTGCAAGAGCGATAATTTGATACGCATTCTGTAAATCAGGATCACTATTCTCTTCGGTAAGCGGACGCAACGTTGCTCCATTATCCTCCTGTATTTGTTTTATCAAACGCAGCAAAGCCTGCTGTCTGCGCTCCAGTTTCTCAGCATCAGTGAATTTATAACTTTCGCGCAGTTTACCACTCAGCGCCATTCCTATTTCTTCCATCGTCTCATAGAGCGCTGCCCCCGTCGTTTCCTGTAACTCCTGGAGAGCTAACATTGAAGGCGAAATAACCTCTTGTTCCTCTATAACCTGGCCAGGGGTAAATGCTGTAGGGGGCGTCATTTTTATCTCATTAATTTTAATATTCATCGCTACCTCCTTTATCTTCACCATTACGTAACCATTTCAGTAACGCGTTGAAATGACGAGAAAGTGAAAATTCAACGGCATATCGTGTTGAGGAAAGTTCAGCCTGATCGGGAGAGAAACCAGACTCGATAATCAACGTAAACCGCTTGCCAAAAGTTTCACGCATCAATGCCTCTTTTTCAGGATGAATACGCAAATAAAGCGCTCCCTCTTCCGCCATAGCCGTAGCCTGGCGTGCCAGACGATGGCACATAACACTGTCTACCGACTGTTGGTCGAACCAGGCCAACAGAACCTGTTCTATACTATTTTTAATATGATGCTCTGCTTGATCGACCAATGAACGAAATTGATTTTCATCGTCTTGTAAATGTTTTACATGCTGTTCCAGCCATTCCACTTCCATTTTTTCCAGCGTATTTTTACGCAACCACGCTAGTTCTTGTTGCTGCTCAACTTTCTGTTCACGCTGATAACGATAGGCGTCTCGGATGATTTTTTCAGCCTTACGGTAAGCGGAGCTCACAATAGCATGTGAAACTCTCTTAGCTTGTTGCTCTTGTGCAAATAAAGTTAATTGTAATGTTATCCACTGTGACTCAATAATATTTCGAGCGGGTAGCTTATGGTTAATTTCCGTCAGTGGAAGTGAAGTGAAACTCATAGCAAATGCTCCATGAAGATAATCTCGGTAAGAGAAGTCTTCGGCCAAAGTATACGCTGCGGAGGGGGTAATAATACTAATAGCGCATGTAAAACCGCATCGTCATGCGCTTCCCGATTAAGAATGGCGGTACCGATCTGCAATGCAGTTTGTTGCATCACTTGCGGAGGAAGTAATTTGCCATCTCTTTGCCCCAACCAACCATATAGCTGCCAGATCTCATCCTCGCTAAACCACTGTAGAAGCAATTGCCGATACTCTGGTAGCATAAAATAGTCACTGCACCTGAGTTTGAATAATCCCAGCCCAAAGGCAAATGCCGATATACGCGGCGCAAGACGAACCTGCCGTTTTTGCCTGTCATTTAAACAGGCTGGAATAACAGAGCTTCCCCTTAGTCTATTTAACGCTCTGTCAAGAAGACGATCCAACTCGGGCCGATCGCCATAACGCCAGCAGTTTGAAGGATGAAAACCCAGCTTATCAAGCCATTCCGGTACAGCGTAACGAGCAGGTTGCCAGAAATAACGATAAAGTTGCAACACCTCGGGATCAGGTCGGCTCAAAAACGGCGTCTCAGGCAAAAATAGCCGATCAGGATGCCCACTCCTATTAACAGTCCTGTCAACGATAACATCAACTGATAAGGGTATTTCATCAACCACTTCTCCACCTTCCCTTTATTGGCGTTGATCACGTCCATAATCCAGAATGTTTGTTTCACGGGTACATCAGGTACCATTCTGAATTCAGCAGGCTGCATCAAGATACTAATCTTACTGTATTGCAACCCAGGAATTGACATTTCTATTAAATCTTTAATTTTTACCCGAAAGGCCTCCATATTGACCTGAGGTGAATATTTTATAAATACGGCAACTGAGCTCGGAGAAGCGTTACTCCCCTCATCATAAGTCGGTAGCGCAATGGTCACTTTTGCATTAATTACGCCCTCCATCTGACTCAGCATTCCTTCAATTCTTTGTTCTTTTAAAAAATTAATCTTCTGCTGTTCTTCCTGGGGTGATACCACTAACTGATTAGCCGGAAACATCTTATCCGCCGTTGTAAACTGACGATGCGGATAACCGTTAAGTCTAAGTAGTTCAACCGCGTTAATAAACTGCGACTGCTCGACACGTAAGGTAACACCGTCCTCTTCCTGTTTTTTTTCCGCATCGATATGATGCTGCATAAGTAATGCCAGCATTTGATTCGCCTCATCTTCTGGCAATGAGCGATAAAGATCCACATCACATGCCGTAAGAAAGAACGTAAGGACAGTAAGAAATACTATACGATGAACCTTCATGTCATGCTATCCAGCTTATTAAGCGCTTGCGATGCTGCGCCTGATATTCTGGCAAGATAATCGACGCCTACCGTTAACTGCATATAATCCATTTGTCTGGTCAACATAACCTGCGGTAATAAAGCACTGGCGTTACTGGTGGATGCATCATCTTTCAGCAATTGTTCAAAAAAATTAATTTGCTCCTGGCTCGGTTCTGCAGAGGACTTTACATAAGATTGAGTGCTTACAGGCACTACGCTCATATCAGAAATATTCAATTTTCAAACCCCTCATTTGGTGCAGGAAATAACAGACGCAGCGCCATAGCCTCTGGCAAATCAATATCCGATAAAATTTTCGCGGCTTTTAGCGGCTCATTTAAACCCGCCAACAATAATGCCAGACATACCAACTGTAATTTTTTATCCGGAACAATAACCGTTAGCGCTGGTAACATCGCATGTACCTGGGAAATCAGGCTATGGTTAACGCCCGCAAACATGATTTCCAGCAGCAACCGTCGAACATCGTCGCTAATAACTTCAGATTTTAGCAATGATTCCACTAAGCATATCCTTGATCATTTTGATCAGTGAACTTTCGTAATTAATAAATGTAGAATACTGCTGTAAGGCAAATTGCGCTTTAATCATCGATTCTGGGTTGAGCAAATCATTACCATTCATTTTGTCATTAATGGCCTGGCCTGCCTGGTGCGCCATGTGGGAGAGCATATCCACTAATTGTGCAATATCCATAATGCTTTTCCTTAAAATAAATACATCGTAAGGATACTGGCAACATAGCAAAATTTAGAAATCAATGAACATCCGGTATATACCTGAAAACGATTACTCCGGCGCACGTTGTTCTGGCGTCACTTGGGCCAGCAAACGATATAATGGGCTGCTGACCTGCATACCGGTCATTGCCATCCCATCCATACCGAAGCGAGTAAAACTCATTAGTCCATAGGTAATATCATTAAGACGCTCTAATAAATGAGGCTGTAGTCCCAAACTACCACTCCAGTATGAATGCGTCATTACCGTCGCGGTTAAGGCTAATCTACCTCCCAGGGAGACAGCTTTAGCAATCGCCATACTTTTGCGTTGATTGACAAAACAATTAGCAATACAAAAAACGGCATTGCCTATACTGTCGTGAGCCATAGGCAAATGATGTTTATGATGGTAGATAAGACAGGCGACATCCGCAATGGCAATAGCAAGGCCAATTCCCGCCAGGGCTAAGAGCGGTGCGCCTCCACCACTTAGCACTGTTAATGCTATTCCAGCGGAACAGCATAAAATCTGTCCGCCCAAAATGACCGTTTGCCAACTAAAAATTTCTTTTGGAAAACACTCTATCGCTCGTTTCGCAAGTCCGGCCAATACCCGCTCTTTTCCTTGTTGAGGTCCTATTCTACCACTCTCTATATTGGTTTCCGGATGTGGCAATGAGGGACATGGAGGTGATTCCTCAGGCGCGTAAACAGGACGTTGCCCTCCTACCTGAGCATTTGGGCTAACAGGTTTCATGGTTCTCCCCGAGATGTATGACCAGAACTGTCCATTAATGCAGGTGTAGTAGCAGATTGACAGAGCGCTGCCATTTGTTCTGCCAATAACACACTGGGATCGGCATGAAGTTCATCAACAGAATTTTCCTGATCGTCGCCAGAGCGGCGGGCAAGGCAATAATCCAGTACCGCACCTATCGCCGTCAGGCTAACGGAGGTAATTACACTCCCCATGTCCAAAGAGGCCGCAATATTTTCAGCGGCGGGCAGTGGAAACTGTAGGGGTAAAACCAACATAGAAATAGCGATTCCTGAACGTATTAATAAAGAAAGACAATTAGCAAGGGTGTTAGCGCAGTTAAGACTTGCCCCACATTTTAAGGCCAGCGCACTGACCACAAGAGCAACGCTATCACTGGCGGTTTGTAACGGCTCCTTTTGCTGACATATCAATTGATAATTATGATACGCACAGCAAGCATCCCCAATAGCAATCACGAGCGCCGCCCCCGCAAGAATAGCAATGGGTAATCCTGCCCCACCAGAAATTACCGCTGCAGCAACCGATAACCCAAACACGACTGTCGCACCCAGCGCACGAATAGTGTATTGCATAAAATGTATCGCATAATCCCTCTGCTGCCTTATTTGTTCAGGCGTAAGCAGCACTGGGGCTGCGGGGGTACCTGGGGCTGGAATTTCAGGGGGAGGAAACGATACCTCCTTCGCTTGTATATCGGAAGGAGGACTATTACCATCGACTATATTACTTGCCGCTGACGGAATATGAATTTTCATATTTCGTTCTGTTATTTAAGCAATAAGAGTATCAACCATTATTTGCGCATTCTGGCGAATCTCACTCCATGAGGCATCCGCATAACTCATCTTGATTGCGGTTTGAAAAGCCTCTCTCGCCAACCCGGGTTCCCCCATCATTTTGAGACAGACGCCCGTTTGGTAAACCGGTTCTGGATGGCTGGCATCCAGCATCAAGGCATGTCCATAGAAATTAATGGCCGTCGTGTATTCTTTAAGCATCATCCAGGTGCCAGCCAATGCAATATGGGCACGCCAACTCCATGGCTGGGCCATCACCAGCCAGCTAAAATCGATTACGGCGCGCGAATAATCCCCCTCCTGCCATGAGGCGTAACCACTGGCATAAACGGTTTCCGGATCAACGGATAATAGCTGTTTCAGAATGTCTTCGGGTATTTTATTTTTCTGATCTTCTTTCATCATCATACCTATTGATTGTTATTTTCACGTGATAATGATTTACGTCAGGAAGGTCATTTAAAAACGTCGCTGGATAAGATGCTCGGCGGATAAAACTGTCCAGTTATCGCCATCAAGCTGTGTAAAGGTCGCTCCCATTACTGTCAGGATGCGCAATAATTTCCTGCGTAGCAGGGCTTTTTTTTCATCCAGAACGTCGGTGATTATCAACATCTTTAAACATGTTAACTGCGGGTGATGCACAAATATCCCGCGTAAAAGTCCCAGTAAGTGAAACAATTGCTGTGGTCGAGGTTGCCCGGGCGTCAGGCGCCTGAACTCACAAATAATCATTTCTTTTGCCTCAATACGATAGATCACCAGGTAAGGCGATAATATAAACTGTTGCCCAAGTAATATGGCGGTCTCCCCTAAATATGCAGGCTCAGTAAACACCTGATGCCGACGCAACCATTGCTCTATTTCTTGCACCATATTTACCTCGTTAATGCCCGGAGTATTTCAGCAAGAACCGAGACCAGTGACGACCCCACACCGATGATTTGCTGCATAATTTCAGCCGCTTTCTCCATAATATCCATCAGGGATTTATTATAAGATTGGGCCCCATTTTGTTGCAGGTCGGCAATCGCTTTATCTTGATCACTTTGACGTTGCGCTACACCAGCCCCCAGGCCCATGACGCCCCCAGCTGTGTGGCCTACGGCTTGACCCGCTATAAGACCGGTTTCCCCGCCTACAGCCCCTAATCCTATCGTCAGCACTCCCGACAATATTGCGCCACCCGCAGTAATCATTGATGCTTTAAACGCTTGATCAATTGTTTTCATTTGCGTCTGTAAAACATTGACTTGCAGTTCCCAGCCCAGCCGTTGTTTTACTACGTTATAGCTGCGCATGATATCGCGCAACTTTTTGGCAAGCTCCATTAGCTTCGTCCAGATATCATCAAATAACAGAAGCATTGATTCAGTACCCATTCCCTCCCCGGAGGGAGCTTGACTGGAAGAAGGCGTTAACAAGGAAGGCGCTGGTAATACCAGTGCTACGTTACTCGCTTCCATATTTTTATCCTCAGATTAAGCGCGACAGCCAGCTATTCTCGCCTGAACGCTACTATAGTGATCAATGGTATCTAATACATCTCTAAGCGCGGCACCGCTACTCTTATAAAGCTCCTCTAAGCGTTTTTGTTCTATCTTTTTTTGGTCTTCCGTTTGTTGCATTATGAAATCCAGAAATCGTTGCTGAGTTATTAATTGCTCTATTTTCTTTTCGAGCTTCGCTTTTTCTGTGTTAACCATGCCAGTATTCATCTGACTGGCACCCTCGGTTGCACATCTGATAGCCTGTAAGCCTTTAAATGAACAATCCCTCAGTAAGGCATACAGGATTTTTTGGAACATATTCCAGAGAACTTTCTTACGAAAATTTTTTAACAGAAATTTTCCCCCTTCTTGCGCATATTTTTCCAGGGCTTCTTTTGCCGCTGCTTTTGCCATGGCTTTCACCCCCTCTTTCGTAAAGCTTTTTCCCGCGCTTCGCGTCATATTATTTTCTACCTCACGAGAAAACTCGGCAGACTCCTCTGCCATCTCATTCGCCATAACCATTTCACGTTCAAGCGGCTCAAATTGTTTGAGAAAACTTTCGCTCACTTCTTCGCCAAACTTTTCAGCCAACTCCTCTATTTCTGCTTCCCCTGCACCAACCATACGCTCAACCATTTCTTCGCCTAAGCCGGAGTCAAGCACTTTTGCAGCTGCGCCAGATAAACCTCTCGTCGCCATAAAAGCACGGCCAATCTGGAAAACATCCAGTGCCAGCGCGACGGCTTCACAACCAAATTGAATCTTACTTGTCACGTCAATAATCGCCTGACAGGTATCGTGGTCAGCACCGCACATCATTGCCGTTTCGGCTCCGGCTTTAACCATTCCTGCACAACCTGCGGCTATATAAGCTACGCCGCTAGCCATTTCTGCGGGATTACCGGACAGAAAACCTTCCACAACCTTTAAGGCGCCAATCACGGTTTCAAATATGCCGGTAATCCAGTCAAAAATAGCGCCAAAAATGCCCGCTTTACGCGCTTTATCCTCCTGCTCTATCGCTTTCTGGATCTGCTCCTGATACTCCTTTACCTGCTTATCACGTAATGCATTTTGCACCTCAGTTGCCCGCTCAAGCTGTTGGCATAACGATTGAGCGTTATTACCAAAAACACTGAGTATTAATGTCGTCATCATCATTGATAAAACCGCGGGATTGGTCTGCAAAAAGTCAGGCAATGATAGACGCTTATGATTTCCGGGTACGGCATCAAGCAGTTGCTTCAACGCATTGCTTGCCTCCTGAAGACTAATTTTCCCTGACAGCAGACACGCGGCGTTGCCATCGCCAAAAGTAGAATTCACACGATGCTGGCGCTTTCCCAGCGAACCCGAGGAAACGCAACTGACATTGCTTAAGTGATGATGTGTTAAGGCGGTTACTCCTGCGGCGCTATCGCTATTACTGTGAATTCGATTCATTTTTAGCTCCTGTCAGAAAGTTGCTGTAACATCTTTTCTGCACGTAGTCGGAGGATTTGATGTTCACTGACCTCGCCGCAAATACGCACCACAGCCTTTAGCGCTTTTATTGCATAACAGACGTTATCACACGCGAGATAGCATTCCGCTGCGGCCCATGGCGCCTGCGGCGCATCAATCTTAATTTGTGCCGCGCGTCCATAGGCGTATATCGCTTCCCCCCAATGTTTTTGAGCCTGGCAGCATTCCCCTAACCGAAACCAGTAGTCAAATGACCAGGCATCATATATCGTCAGCAATTGAAAAAGTCGCGCTGCGCCGGCGAACTCTTTTACATCCATAAGCTGCATGGCATAGCGATACAGTGTATTAAGCGGCTGTGTAACATCGTCATCCAACAACATACGCAGCGAGCCGCCACGCCGGAAAAACCGCATCGTGTCATGTGCCTGTTGTAGGGTCGGGTCTTTTTTCATGAGTACGTTTTCTGCGCTATCATACTGGAAATTTCCCCCCACTTACTGATAAGCCCTGTCAGTTGGGTAAGGACAGCGTTAAGCTCCTGAGACATTTTTTGAATTGTTATCTGCCCCTGACTCATAAGATCGGTATTCCGGTTGGCGTCATTATCCAAAGCCGCTTTGATCGCCTGTAGACCACCTTTATCCAGCTTCCCATGATCGCCATATTTAGCCATATAATCATCAATGGTCATACCATCGATGAGAATACCGTGATCGCGCATGTATTTAATTACGTCATCAGGCACCTCCTCTTTGGTTTTAGCATCCCCTTTTGCTGCTTTAGCAATCACCTCATCCATCTCATTTGACTTTTCCTGGGTATTTCTGGCACGTTCAGCGTTCTTCTGGACTTCAATAAATTTATCGTTTGCAATAGCCTGAATAACCATAAGGAGAATAAGCAAAACACCATACCCTTCGGCAAACGGATTTTGCTGGGATAAGTCATCCTGCCCCCCGGTATCAGTGTTGCTAACGCCGAAACTATTTTTAAACACAATAGGGTTTTGACTTCCCCATAAGATGTTTCCTGAAGACATTATGCTTTACCTTTTTGTTTTTCCTGACGGTATCTCCACCGGGGCTTGAGCATTAAGTTGTTTCAGTCGTACTTCAAGTTGTTTAAACAAACTTACTATTTTCTTTAAATCCTTCTCGGCCTCCTGGTTAACCCCGGCAACGCCTTGTGGAAATAGGTTATGAAGAATACTCTCTGTCTCTCTGCTCTTTTTGGGGCTCTCTGCACTTTCAGCAAGCTGTTGACTCACCTTAGCCCGGATTTGGTGAAATTTTTTAAGACAGTGATTTAGCTGCATGTAACTTTGCTCTAAATCACGATATTCACTAAACGCAGCCTTTTTCTTTATCATCATTCCCCTCCATATACACGATAGATAATTAACGTGCTAACTAAGAGCCTATCCCATTAGAGCTATTTTACTTGCCATTTTGGACCTGGGCAGTGCTCAAAATCCTCACGTACTACGTGTACGCTCCGGTTTTTGCGCGCTATCCGTGTCCAGGCTGGCTGCGCCAATTAACGCCTGGTGGGATAGGCTCTAAGATATTTTTACTTTACTCTTGCTCACTCACTACAAGTGCGCTGTTATGGTAACGATAATAAATAATGTTGATGATATTTTCGGCCTGCTCGATCGCTTCAAGCAATAAGGTGTTTTGCTGATATTGCTGCGGATCCTGTAACTTACCGTTGTTCTCTTCTAACTGTTTCCGGGCAGCCCTTAATTGTAAAATTATGCCTTTGGCCTCTTCACGCGAATGAAGCAGCAAATCTTCTAACCGGGTCAGAGTTGTCATTTTCCACTCACTTAAAATCTAATGGATAGTTAATCAAAGTATCATTATGTTTAATCGTTACCACATCGGCACTCAGATGGACAATTTCTCCCCCATTGGGTAACAATGCCCCTACACGTAAACGCTCTTTATTCGTCAGTAATAAGTAATTACCATGGCGACTCTGTACAAAGCCAGCCACTGGCGCAGGCAGATACTTGCTTTCATCATGAGAAGGCGCAATATCCTGATAAATTAAAGAAAGAGCGGGGTCCTTTTTCTTTAATGCTGCTAACGTTTCTTGCAAAATGCGTTGATGAGATTCATCCAGTACACCACTGATAACAAAAGAGCGCCGCATTGGCGTAACATTGACAAGCCCCACTAAACCGTTCTCTATTATCGCAGAAATAATATCATCCCCCTGAGACTGATGAGAATGACTAATCTGCCAGTGCAATAACCCGGGAATATCTGCAAGTAATGGTTGAACCTTACGCCATTGCTGATCCATTTGTATATCATCATGAATTAACACGCTTCCCGGCCCTTCGCTGGATACTTCAGCATGCGGGTAACCCATTTTTATCAAAACATCCTGCACTTCTCGTACCAATAAGTCATCACAGATTACACCATCCCGATACATGACCCCCCATGATTCGAGAGTCGCTCTCACCTTTTGCATCTGTTCGCTTGACGAGCAATAACCGGACAACTGCAGGCTGCCATCTTCTTTCCATTGCGCCCGCACATAATGAATATTGCTTTTGTCTAATAAAAACTTAACCCGCAAAGGTAAGTCATTTACCGTTTCAGGCTGACCGCCAATACTTAACAGGACCCCCATTCCACCGATGAAAATCAAGAATACGCCAGCCAACCACCAGTACCCTGATCTGGAAACGGGTATTTGATAATCAGCAAGTTCACAATCCTGTTTACCAAACGCGATAGCCACTCCCGCAACCTGCAAAACCCCACTGGATGGTAGCGGCTTATTTGGATTAAATCTGCGGCCGTTAACTTTAACTCTGGCTTTCCCGGCATCAACAAATAAACTATCTGCCTGTTCTCTCAGAATAATTTTTTCATTTATAGTAAGCGGAATACAAATATCGCATCCTTTCTCCCCCAGTGACAGGTTACCTTCATTCAGCCATACTTCCCGGCCTTGTAAAACGTGACCTAAAAAACGTATTTTCCATGAGCTCTTTGGATTAACCATGAGATATGCCATTATTTACTACTGAGGCTTTAATCAAAAAAAGCCTGATTACACTATGTACTTGAGTCGTATCATTGCGAAACAAATGACCTACGACAGGAATATCGCCCAATAAAGGAATTTTGTTTTGCGAGTGGATTTGTTTACCTTGTTTAAATCCTCCCAGCAATAGACTTTGTCCGGCCAATAATGTGGCCTGCGAAGCAATTTCAGAATTTTGCACTTCGGGCAGCGGGTCTGTTTCGCTTTGCGTATCACTTTGTTGTCCATCCTGAATATTAAGATTAAGCATTATTTTTTGCGTGCCATTGTCATTTAACAAGCGAGGTGTAACGCGCAACAAAGAACCCGTAGTGATGGATTCAAGTTTAGCCACTTTTTCTCCCTGCAGTTTGGTATAGAAAGTAATATTCTTATCCAGCACAGCCTGGATATTATTTAAAGTCACCACAGATGGCTGGGAAAGTACATAAGCCTGAGAGCTTTTTTCCAGGGCATTCAAACGCACCATAAAGTTTGAGGTATCGCTGATTACCGTTGAAAAACCGCTAGCTCCACCGTCATTCAAACCTGTATTGAACGCAATTTTCTTGCCACCCAGCGACACTGCCGTTCCCCAGTCGATGCCTAACTGGTTAATATCGCCAGCATTAACATCGATAATTTTCACCGAAATCTCTATCATCTGCTGGCGTTGATCTAATTCTGTGATGAGTTTCCGATACCCGGCCATATTGGCCGCATAATCACGAACGATCACTGCATTCTGGCGTGGGTCGGCAGCAAACATGGGCAATGCCTGTGTAGCGGGTGAACCATTGTTCGTCGATGACGCCGGGACGCTGGTTTTACTCATCTCACGCAATACACTCACGACCCCAGGAACCACGACGGACTGATCGCGATATTGGTATTGGGTATCCATCGCAGTGGCATACTTAAGCGTATATATACTTACACTCACCGCACTGTCTTTTCGTTTGATTAACGCATTATCCAGCACTGAAGCTAATTGACTAATACGGGTCAGGCAACTGGGAACACCGCTCACCTCCACAGCGCTGGTACCGGTAATTTCTTTAACCTCGCATCCCGGTGATGAAAGGATATTCTGGCTGCGTAAGTAATGAATGAACCGCCCAGTAGATAAAATATTGAAAGTGATAACCTGATGTTTTAATAACGATGCAGGATATACATATAACATGCTGCCATCAAACCAGGTAAGCAAATCATATTGTGCTGCCAGGTTATTCAAAATATCGACCGGTGGTCCAGGCGGAATTTTTCCACTAAATGTAGCTGTTATCAATGGGCTAATAGTAATAGCCGTATCATAGTTCTCTGAGAGCAGATGTAAAACCTCTGCTAATGGCATTTGTCTGGCATAAAGGGTGAAGTCATTACCTTTCCATGATAACTCATCACTCTTTGCCGTATTGAGTATAAATAGTAAAATTAAAATTAAACGTTTATTTACTACCATTTTATACCCCACCCGAATAAAGTTTATGGTGATTGCGTATTACATTTTTTAAAATGCAAGTTAAAGCCAGGTGTTTTTCTATCTCAATAGCAATAAGCTCAGAGCTACTACTTGTGGTATAATAACCGTTTAACCATCCTCCATCCGCTGTGAGCTGTATAGCATAATCATGGACATCCGGGTGTGCTGCAAGCAGTAGTGTCACATAGGCAAGACAAGGCTTAGGTAAGCTTTCCAGGTCATTTAAGAACAAAGAAATAGAAAATGCTTCTGAGAAAATTTCTCCTCTGGCAGGATGCCCATCAATAGTCATTATCCAGGATCGGCTATTACCTTCGGCCTTGATATCCTGAATTAATGGAATGCCTTTTAAAACTGCCAGCATGAATCCCTCCTCAGACATAAATGAGAGTTTCTATCAAATTCGCTCACAACCACATCCGTAAAAAGCCTGATTCACATTTATTTCGACTATACTCTTCTTGTACAATATCAAGATGCTGTCTACATACACCTTGTGACAGGCGATTCTATCATTCGGATTTTCCGATAAATTCACAATTACACTTTCAGTATTGACATAAAAAATTACAATTTGAAAAATTATTTATTAAATAAACTGTTACGATGTTTTTACATCGCCGCTTTATTAAAAAGTAATTGTAGTCATCGACTGGGTTATATATGAAGAAATTTACCTTCCTAATGATAACACCATCGATTAATCTTCTGATGAAACTATATGTACTGCGATAGTGATCAAGTGCCAAAGATTTTGCAACAGGCAACTGAAGGAAAGCATTATGAATTTGCTCAATCTCAAGAATACGCTGCAAACATCTTTAGTAATCAGGCTAACTTTTTTATTTTTATTAACAATAATAATTATTTGGCTGCTATCTGTGCTTATTGCAGCTTATATATCAATGGTTCAGAAACGGCAGCATATAATAGAGGACTTATCTGTTCTATCCGAGATGAATATTGTACTAAGCAATCAACGATTTGAAGAGGCTGAGCGTGACGCTAAAAACTTAATGTATCAATGCTCATTAGCGACTGAGATTCATCATAACGATATTTTCCCTGAGGTGAGCCGGCATCTTTCTGTCGGTCCTTCAAATTGCACGCCGACGCTAAACGGAGAGAAGCACCGTATCTTTCTGCAGTCCTCTGATATCGATGAAAAAAGCTTTCGTCGCGATAGTTTTATTCTTAACCATAAAAATGAGATTTCGTTATTATCTACTGATAACCCTTCAGATTATTCAACTCTACAGCCTTTAACGCGAAAAAGCTTTCCTTTATACCCAACCCATGCCGGGTTTTACTGGAGTGAACCAGAATACATAAACGGCAAAGGATGGCACGCTTCCGTTGCGGTTGCCGATCAGCAAGGCGTATTTTTTGGGGTGACGGTTAAACTTCCTGATCTCATTACTAAGAGCCACCTGCCATTAGATGATAGTATTCGAGTATGGCTGGATCAAAACAACCACTTATTGCCGTTTTCATACATCCCGCAAAAAATACGTACACAGTTAGAAAATGTAACGCTGCATGATGGATGGCAGCAAATTCCCGGATTTCTGATATTACGCACAACCTTGCATGGCCCCGGATGGAGTCTGGTTACGCTGTACCCATACGGTAATCTACATAATCGCATCTTAAAAATTATCCTTCAACAAATCCCCTTTACATTAACAGCATTGGTGTTGATGACGTCGGCTTTTTGTTGGTTGCTACATCGCTCACTGGCCAAACCGTTATGGCGTTTTGTCGATGTCATTAATAAAACCGCAACTGCACCGCTGAGCACACGTTTACCAGCACAACGACTGGATGAATTAGATAGTATTGCCGGTGCTTTTAACCAACTGCTTGATACTCTACAAGTCCAATACGACAATCTGGAAAACAAAGTCGCAGAGCGCACCCAGGCGCTAAATGAAGCAAAAAAACGCGCTGAGCAAGCTAACAAACGTAAAAGCATTCATCTTACGGTAATAAGTCATGAGTTACGTACTCCGATGAATGGCGTACTCGGTGCGATTGAATTATTACAAACCACCCCTTTAAACATAGAGCAGCAAGGATTAGCTGATACCGCCAGGAATTGTACACTGTCTTTGTTAGCTATTATTAATAATCTGCTGGATTTTTCACGCATCGAGTCTGGTCATTTCACATTACATATGGAAGAAACAGCGTTACTGCCGTTACTGGACCAGGCAATGCAAACCATCCAGGGGCCGGCGCAAAGCAAAAAACTGTCATTACGTACTTTTGTCGGTCAACATGTCCCTCTCTATTTTCATACCGACAGTATCCGTTTACGGCAAATTTTGGTTAATTTACTCGGGAACGCGGTAAAATTTACCGAAACCGGAGGGATACGTCTGACGGTCAAGCGTCATGAGGAACAATTAATATTTCTGGTTAGCGATAGCGGTAAAGGGATTGAAATACAGCAGCAGTCTCAAATCTTTACTGCTTTTTATCAAGCAGACACAAATTCGCAAGGTACAGGAATTGGACTGACTATTGCGTCAAGCCTGGCTAAAATGATGGGCGGTAATCTGACACTAAAAAGTGTCCCCGGGGTTGGAACCTGTGTCTCGCTAGTATTACCCTTACAAGAATACCAGCCGCCTCAACCAATTAAAGGGACACTGTCAGCGCCGTTCTGCCTGCATCGCCAACTGGCTTGCTGGGGAATACGCGGCGAGCCACCCCACCAGCAAAATGCGCTTCTCAACGCAGAGCTTTTGTATTTCCCCGGAAAACTTTACGACCTGGCGCAACAGTTAATATTGTGTACACCAAATATACCAGTAATAAATAATTTGTTACCACCCTGGCAGTTGCAGATTCTTTTGGTTGATGATGCCGATATTAATCGGGATATCATCGGCAAAATGCTTGTCAGCCTGGGCCAACACGTCACTATTGCCGCCAGTAGTAACGAGGCTCTGACTTTATCACAACAGCAGCGATTCGATTTAGTACTGATTGACATTAGAATGCCAGAAATAGATGGTATTGAATGTG
The DNA here is from genome assembly GCF_017571995.1 of Salmonella sp. 32031103-2018-00083-FB-01-SM-01. NCBI lineage: Bacteria > Pseudomonadati > Pseudomonadota > Gammaproteobacteria > Enterobacterales > Enterobacteriaceae > Salmonella > Salmonella sp. 32031103-2018-00083-FB-01-SM-01. The sequence continues at coordinate 405,051 of NZ_JAGEQL010000001.1, read as the reverse complement.
TACAATTATGGCACGATGAGCCGAATAATTTAGATCCTGACTGCATGTTTGTGGCGCTATCCGCTAGCGTAGCGACAGAAGATATTCATCGTTGTAAAAAAAATGGGATTCATCATTACATTACCAAACCAGTGACGTTGGCTACCTTAGCTCGCTATATCAGTATTGCCGCAGAATATCAACTTTTGCGAAATATAGAGCTACAGGAGCAGGATCCGAGTCGCTGCTCAGCGCTACTGGCGACAGATGATATGGTCATTAATAGCAAGATTTTCCAATCACTGGACCTCTTGCTGGCTGATATTGAAAATGCCGTATCGGCTGGAAAAAAAATCGATCAGTTAATTCACACATTAAAAGGCTGTTTAGGTCAAATAGGGCAGACTGAATTGGTATGCTATGTCATAGACATTGAGAATCGCGTAAAAATGGGGAAAATCATCGCGCTGGAGGAACTAACCGACTTACGCCAGAAAATACGTATAATCTTCAAAAACTACACCATTACTTAATATTATCTTAATTTTCGCGAGGGCAGCAAAATGAAAGAATATAAGATCTTATTAGTAGACGATCATGAAATCATCATTAACGGCATTATGAATGCCTTACTACCCTGGCCTCATTTTAAAATTGTAGAACATGTTAAAAATGGTCTTGAGGTTTATAATGCCTGTTGCGCATACGAGCCTGACATACTTATCCTTGATCTTAGTTTACCTGGCATCAATGGCCTGGATATCATTCCCCAATTACATCAGCGTTGGCCAGCAATGAATATTCTGGTTTACACAGCATACCAACAAGAGTATATGACCATTAAAACTTTAGCCGCAGGTGCTAATGGCTATGTTTTAAAAAGCAGTAGTCAGCAAGTTCTGTTAGCGGCATTGCAAACAGTAGCAGTAAACAAGCGTTACATTGACCCGACGTTGAATCGGGAAGCTATCCTGGCTGAATTAAACGCTGACACGACCAATCATCAACTGCTTACTTTGCGCGAACGTCAGGTTCTTAAACTTATTGACGAGGGGTATACCAATCATGGGATCAGCGAAAAGCTACATATCAGTATAAAAACCGTCGAAACACACCGGATGAATATGATGAGAAAGCTACAGGTTCATAAAGTGACAGAGTTACTTAACTGCGCCCGAAGAATGAGGTTAATAGAGTATTAACCAGGGGCATCCGATGGTATTAAGCATTGGTCATATTTTGATGAGCCTTACGCCACGCAGTATTGCTCATCATCGACAAAATCCATACGGATGCCCTGGTATGCCGCACCATTTATCACTACCTTAGTCTTCATTTAATCATGATATAGTAGAATCCCCTTATTTAACGGGCTTTACCATGTCGTATTCTATCGGCGAATTTGCCAGACTATGCGGTATCAATGCCGCCACGCTAAGGGCATGGCAGCGACGCTATGGTTTATTGAAACCGCAGCGTACTGATGGCGGACATCGCTTATACAGCGATGACGATATTCGACAAGCGCTTAGCATCCTCGACTGGGTGAGAAAAGGCGTACCGATAAGCCAGGTCAAACCCTTACTGTCGCGTCCGGTCATTCGCCTGGGCGATAACTGGATAACGATCCAGGAGACGATGCTTCAACATCTCCACGAAGGGCGAATTGACGCGCTGCGGCAGTTGATTTATGACTGTGGCCGGGAATATCCCCGCGCAGAACTGGTGACCCATTTATTGCGTCCGTTGCGCAGCAAAGTGTCCGCGCATCTTCCCGCCGTGATGACGCTGCGCGAAATACTGGATGGCATCATTATTGCCTACACCTCTTTTTGCCTTGAAAGCGACAGAAAAGCGCCTGGCAACAATGCCTTTATTAGCGGATGGCATCTCTCGGATCACTGTGAAATCTGGCTGGAAGCGTTGACTCGTACCGGACAAGAGCTGCGGCTCAATGTGCTTCCCTCTCCACCAGCCATGCTGGCGCCCGAGCTGTTCGCCCAGAGAAAATGGTTCCTGGTGACCACCGGAAAGCTCACTGCCGGGCAGAAAAAACAGCTTGCCCAGTGGCGCAACGTGGTCGCTTCGCTGGAGGTTATCACACTATAAGCGCTGAAATAGATTTCTTCCCCTCATTCTATCTTATTGATATTTAACTACATCAAAAAAATCTCCGCGAAAACTTAGACAAAAAAACAAAGTTGTGTAAGTTTTAAATCAGCATGAGATAACATTTTGCGCCATTGGCGTCAGTCGTCGTACTTTCAATAAGGGGGAATCATGAATAACAAACCCGTAGTCGGCATTAGCGGATGTCTGACTGGCGCCGCGGTACGCTTTGATGGCGGACATAAGCGTATGGATTTCGTCATGAACTCTCTGGCACCGTGGGTGGCCTACAAACCGATCTGCCCGGAGGTGGCGATCGGCCTGCCCGTGCCCCGCCCTGCGCTGCGTCTTATCCAGACGACCTGTGGCGACATTCGGATGCGCTATAGCCATGCCCCGCACGATGACGTTACCGAGCGAATGAATGCCTTTGCCGATCGGTTTCTGCCAACAATAGGCGAACTGGCGGGGTTTATTGTGTGTGCAAAATCGCCCAGTTGCGGAATGGAGCGCGTTCGCCTGTATGATGAAAAGGGTAACAGGGGCCGCAAAGCTGGCACGGGGCTGTTTACCGCCGCGATGATGGACAAATATCCCTGGCTGCCGATAGAGGAAGATGGTCGCCTGCACGATCCGGTACTACGCGAAAATTTCATCGCACGTATTTTCGCGCTACATGAATTAAATGCGCTACGCGCGCAGGGCTTGTGTCGTCACAGTTTGCTCGCGTTTCATAGCCGATACAAACTTCAGCTTCTCGCCCACCACCAGGCCGGCTACCGCGAAATTGGCCCTTTCGTCGCGCGTCTGCATGAGTGGGACGATCTGGATGCCTTCTTTGTCCGATACAGAGAAAAACTGATGGCTATCCTGCGACACCCCGCTTCACGTAAAAATCACACCAATGTGCTGATGCATATCCAAGGCTATTTTCACCGCGCGTTGAACAGCAGGCAACGCGCGGAATTACGCGAGGTGATTCTCGGCTACCGGGCGGGCCGACTACCTATCCTGGCACCGTTAACGCTGCTGAAGCACTATCTGGCGGAACATCCGGATGACTATCTACGCAGCCAGAATTATTTTGAGCCGTACCCTGATACATTAGGGCTGCGCTTAGCCATCAACTGATAACCCTGCGCATCGCTAACGGCGGGCAACCTGCCCGCCATGGTGACAATAGCGACAATTCAAAGGCGATTTCGTTATTGCCAACAGACTGTTTCCACCCTGATAGCGGCTATGACCGCGCCAGAGCGTTAATCACGGTTTCCATAGCCTGTTTTTCTAACGCGCTACGTTGGATGCGTTGATTCGCCAGCGCGGTTCTTAGCACGCCCGCAATAACAATATATTTAGGCTCCTGCCCCAAATCGCGCATTTCCAGCACGACCTTGCCCACCACCCGGCACATCTCGCGGTACAGCTCGTCATCTTTTGTCGGTTTTGTCATACGTTTTACTCGTCGCCAGATCAAACCAACAGAATATAACAGTCTTCTCTATTAAACAAAATTTGATGCAAATCAAAGAAATAACGCAGTTTATTATTCATGGTTCATACGTTGTTCGTATTCTGGTCTCTGGCGAGGCCATTTTTTCGAAACGCCTAATCAGTTCCGCCAGGCTACCGGCCTGCATTTTTTCCATGACTCTGGCGCGGTGCACCTCTACGGTACGCACCGCGATATTCATCGCTTCCGCAATTTCACGGTTCATAAATCCTTTTGCCACCAGGCTGGCCAGCTCACGCTCTTTCGGCGTCAACTGCTGGTAACAAAGTATAATCTCACGGCGCGCCACCGCTGCCGATGAAACCGTCAGCGCACGCTCCAGCGCCGCCTGTAGCGGTCTTACCGATACCGGTTTTTGCAGAAAATCGACGGCACCGCGTTTCATCTGCTCCACGGCCATCGGTACATCGCCATGCCCGGTAAGAAAAACAACCGCCAGGGTACTTCCGCACTGGCGCAACGCATCATGAACGCCCTGCCCATCCAGTACCGGCATTCGCATATCCAGTAATACGACTCCGACCTGATACAGACTGGCCTGCGCCAAAAAATCCGCCCCCTGCGTCCAGCATTTTACGTCATATCCCAGACTTTCCAGTAAAAACGCGCACGCGTTAGTGACCGCCGTATCATCATCCAGTAGATGAATTGTCGCCATCCCTGCCCCCATGTTCATGTAAGAAATGTATCGTGACCACCGTTCCCGACAGACCATCCGGCGCGGTCTGGTTCCTGATGCTGATATCGCCCCGCCCATACCGCACCAGCCGCTGGCAAATCGCCAGCCCTAAGCCCATCCCCTCTTTGCGGGTGGTCATAAACGGCTGAAACGCCTGACGTAATAGCGCCTCGTCGATTCCCCCGGCGTTATCCTGTAAAACGATACTGATGCCGTTTTCAGTACGTTCAGCAACGACCCATAAATGGGTGGCGCCCGCCTGAGCCGCATTAAGAATGATATTCGCCAGCACCTGTTCCAGCAGCATTGATGGCAGCGTTACGCGCAGCGCAGCGCTAACCTCGGTATGCAGAGTCACTGTCGGAAACTGTTGCGCCATACGCAACAATTGCCAGACATGATCAATCGCCTCGCGAATGGCTATGGCCTTCCACGCTTCGGTTAGCACCGGGTTGCCCTGCGCCTGGCTAACCCAGTGACGCAGGTTACGCAGAGTATCCGCACCGCGTTGCGCCTGCTGGTCAATCTGCTCCAGCGCCGGCAGCAAGGGATGCTGTTCATCTGCAACGCGCAGTCGAATCAGGCACCCCTGGGCATAATGTCGAATCGCGGAAAGCGGCTGATTAAGCTCATGGGCAAACCCGGAGGTCATTTCACCCAACACGCTCATTTGCCGGGCGGTTTCCAGCGCCCGCTCATGCTGATGAAGGACTACGCTATTACGTTCCAGTTGCTTTCCACGTCGACGCACCAGCAGCATGACCCAAATATAATTGAGCGTGAGCAACAGGAACGCCAGAATCACGCCGCCGACCATTAGCTGGTGCTGGATTAACCAACTTTTGACATCCAGCCACAGTCGACGCTGCTGAGGGTGCTGACGAACATCGCGCAGCAACGCTTCCACCTGACTGGTGGACGCAGGCGCGCCCCAGTGAAATGGCGCGGCGGCGGGCGCGTTGAATAGCGCTCGCGTTACGCGATCCGCCAACGCATCGCTTACCGCAGGTAGCGCCGCGAACGACCAGTCAGGATATAACGGCGTACTGGTTAAGCAAGGTAGGGGCGTCGGTCGGGAAAGCAGCGCGATAAAGTCCTTTTTATTAATCAATCCTTCCTGATCCATATTTTCTAACAGGCACACTGGCACAATTGCCGCCTGCACCGCTTTTTCGCGCAGCATATAGACTAAGGCATCGCCAGGAAATCCGGTAAAACGAAGATGAAAATCGCGCTCCGGGCGTAAGCCCGCGTCGCTGAGCGCTTTATAGCCTAATAAATAGCCGCCAAACGCCTGAGCATCAATCGCGCCGACTGTCTTACCGATGAGATCATGCGCCGTGGTGATGCCGCTATCGCGCCGGGTCAAAATCACGCTGCCAATAACATTACTCACCGCTTTCCCATCGCGCGTGGAGCGCAGGGAAGCTAACCAGCGGAGCGGCGCATGGCTGTTCAGTTGGACAAATTGCGCCGGGTTGGTTATCACAAACTGCACGGTTCCCTGGTTAACGGCCTCCTGCATTTGATGCAGATCCAGCGGCTGGATGTGAAAGGTTTCGCCTGGAAGCTGTTGGCTTAATGTCTTTGCCAACGGTTGCCAGTGGCTACGCGTAGACGCCTCGCCGCGCATGGCCAAAACACCGATATTCCACGTCCCTGCCCACGCGCCATGACAAAGTAGCCCTACTGCCGCCAACACCGCCAGGCGCCTTACGGTTTTACCTCTCACCCCAATATCCCTGTCAATTATGTTGTTTTAGATCAACAACAAGCCGGGTATGTGGTTAACCACAATAGAGCGCACCCCGTCTCGATTTTTACACTGTAAATCATCAACATTTTTTATTCATTACACATGAACCAACATCGTGACAAATGTTTCATTGTTGGCAATGTGGACGGGAGTCAATATGGACAGCAGTAAACGGCAATTTCTCCAGCAGCTCGGCGTCCTGACCGCTGGCGCCTCGCTGGTTCCGCTGGCTGAAGCGAAATTTCCTTTTTCGCCGGAGCGGCATGAAGGCTCTCCCCGACACCGTTACGCCATGCTTATCGACCTGCGGCGTTGTATCGGCTGTCAGTCCTGTACCGTAAGTTGCACTATTGAAAACCAAACGCCGCAGGGCGCGTTTCGTACGACGGTGAACCAATACCAGGTCCAGCGTGAAGGTAGTCAGGAAGTCACGAATGTGCTGTTGCCGCGTCTGTGCAACCATTGCGATAACCCCCCCTGTGTGCCGGTCTGCCCGGTACAAGCCACCTTTCAGCGGGAAGACGGCATTGTGGTGGTGGATAACAAACGCTGCGTCGGCTGCGCCTATTGTGTCCAGGCGTGTCCTTACGACGCCCGATTTATCAATCATGAAACGCAAACTGCCGATAAATGCACGTTTTGCGTCCATCGTCTGGAAGCCGGACTGTTACCCGCTTGCGTAGAGTCCTGCGTCGGCGGCGCGCGTATTATTGGCGATATCAAAGATCCCCATAGCCGCATCGCCACCATGCTTCATCAACATCGCGACGCTATCAAGGTATTAAAGCCGGAAAACGGCACGTTGCCCCATGTTTTCTACCTGGGTCTGGACGACGCCTTTGTCACCCCATTAATGGGCCGTGCGCAGCCCGCGCTTTGGCAGGAGGTCTGAATGACGCATTCACTCATCATTGAAGAAGTGCTGGCTCACCCGCAGGACATTAGCTGGCTGCCGTGGGCGGTACAATATTTCTTTTTTATTGGCATTGCCGCCTGCGCCGCACTGTTTGCCTGTTATCTTCACTGGCGGAAAAAAGACGCCGCAACAGAAGAAAATCGGGCATTACTGATTGCCATTACCTGTGCGATTACCGCACCGCTGGCGCTGACGGCGGATCTGCACCAGACCGCCCGCGTCTGGCATTTCTATGCCTGGCCGACGCCCTGGTCGTGGATGCCCTGGGGAGCGTTGTTCCTGCCGCTGTTTACCGGATTTCTCGCTCTGTGGTTCCTGGCGCAGCAAATAAAACGATTATTCAATAAAAGTTACAACGTCACTAAATGGTTGGCGTTAGCCAGCGCGCTTTGCGCGGTGGGCCTGTTGATTTATACCGGCCGCGAAGTCTCCGTTGTGCTGGCGCGCCCAATCTGGTTTAGCTACGCCTTCCCCGTGGCGATGTTTCTTAGCGCCTTACAGGCGTTCTTCGCGCTGATGATTGTCGCCGCCCGACGCGACTCGGTAAGGCTGCCAAAAATATTGTGGGGACAACTCTGGACGCTGGCGGCGCTGGGGCTGGTCGTGGCCATGTGGGTCAGCGGCGATACGCTTTCCGGCACGGCAATCCGTCAGTGGATTTCCGTCGCCCTGTCAGCCAAATATTACGCTGTCGGCTGGCTAGCGCTGTGGGTATTCACGCTGCTGTTCTGTAGCCTGGCGCTACGTCATCCGTTATCGCAGCTAAGACGCGTTCTGCTGGCTCTGAGCGCGCTGGCGCTATGTTGGCTGATACGCTGGACATTGTTGATTCAGGTACAAACCGTACCCAAGTTCAACGCGCAATTTAACCCTTACTCGTTACCAGGCGGAACGGATGGCTGGCTGGCTATTCTCGGCACCTTCGGCCTGTGGATAGCGCTACTGATTATTATTCGTGAAACGCTGAACGGACTCACCAGGAGATTACAACATGGCTAATTTAACCCGTCGTCAGTGGCTAAAAGTCGGTCTCGCCGTCGGTGGGATGGTCACTTTTGGTCTGAGCTACCGTGATGTGGCGAAACGCGCAATTGATGGCCTGTTAAACGGGACATCCGGCAAGGTAACGCGCGACCGCATCTTTGGCAATGCGTTAATTCCGGAGGCGCAGGCGCAAACGCACTGGCAGCAAAATCCACAACAAACCATCGCCATGACGCAATGCTTCGGCTGTTGGACACAGTGCGGTATCCGCGCCCGGGTTAATGCCGATGGCAAAGTGATACGCATCGCCGGCAATCCCTATCACCCCTTGTCGCAGGAACACCCGATTGACTCGTCCGTCCCTTTTAGCGAAGCCATGGAGCAACTGGCGGGAGAAAGCGGTCTTGACGCCCGCTCAACCGCCTGCGCGCGCGGCGCCACGCTGCTGGAAAGCCTGTACAGTCCGCTGCGACTGCTTGAACCAATGAAACGCGTGGGTAAACGCGGCGAAGGGAAATGGCAGCGCATCAGCTTTGAGCAGCTTATTGAAGAAGTCGTGGAAGGCGGCGATCTGTTTGGCGAAGGTCATGTGGACGGACTGCGCGCTATTCATGCGCCGGATACGCCAATTGACGCAAAGCATCCCAGTTTCGGGCCCAAAACCAATCAGTTACTGGTCACGAATACCAGCGACGAAGGCCGCGATGCGTTTCTGCGTCGTTTTGCGCTAAATAGCTTCGGCAGCAAGAATTTCGGCGCGCATGGCGCCTACTGTGGACTAGCTTACCGGGCCGGCTCCGGGGCGCTGATGGGCGATCTGGATAAAAACCCGCATGTCAAACCCGACTGGGAAAACGTGGAGTTTGCGCTCTTTATGGGCACCTCCCCGGCACAGTCCGGCAATCCGTTTAAACGCCAGGCGCGTCAGTTGGCGAGCGCCCGGCTGCGTGAGAATTTTCAATACGTCGTGGTCGCCCCTGCCCTGCCCTTATCAACGGTGCTCGCCGATCCTCGCGGTCGCTGGCAACCGGTTATGCCCGGCAGCGATTCGGCGCTGGCAATGGGGATGATCCGCTGGATCATGGATAATCAACGTTATAATGCTGATTATCTGGCGATTCCCGGCGTACAAGCGATGCAGCAGGCCGGCGAGCAAAGTTGGACCAACGCCACGCACCTGGTCATTGCGGATGAACTGCCGACGCTTGCCGGACAACACCTGACGCTGCGCCATCTTACGCCCGATGGCGAAGAGACCCCCGTCGTGCTGAATACCGACGGCGAGTTGGTCGATGCGTCCACTTGCCGACAGGCACGGCTTTTCGTGACGCAGTACGTTACGCTCGCCGACGGCCAACGGGTCACGGTGAAGAGCGGGTTGCAACGCCTGAAAGAGGCGGCAGAAAAGCTCTCGTTGGCGCAATACAGCGAACAGTGCGGCGTGCCGGAAGCGCAAATTATCGCGCTGGCGGAAACCTTTACCGGTCACGGACGTAAAGCCGCGGTCATCAGTCACGGCGGCATGATGGCCGGCAATGGGTTTTATAACGCCTGGTCGGTCATGATGCTTAACGCGCTGATCGGCAACCTCAGCTTGTCCGGCGGCGTCTTTGTCGGCGGCGGCAAATTCAACGGCGTTAGCGACGGCCCCCGCTACAACATGAACAGTTTTGCCGGAAAAGTGAAACCGTCCGGGTTAAGTATTGCCCGTAGCAAAACCGCTTATGAAGCATCGGAAGAATACCGCGACAAAATTGCCGGCGGGCAATCCCCTTATCCAGCCAAAGCGCCGTGGTATCCCTTTGTGGCAGGCCAGCTTACCGAACTGTTGACCTCCGCACTCGAAGGCTATCCTTATCCGCTTAAAGCCTGGATTTCCAATATGAGCAACCCGTTTTACGGTGTTCCCGGTCTACGCGCCGTGGCGGAAGAAAAGCTAAAAGACCCTCGCCGATTGCCGCTCTTTATCGCGATTGACGCCTTTATGAATGAAACGACGGCGCTGGCGGATTACATTGTGCCGGATACGCACAATTTTGAGAGCTGGGGCTTTACGGCACCCTGGGGCGGCGTAGCCAGTAAAGCCACTACCGCCCGCTGGCCGGTTGTCGCCCCCGCCACTCGCCGAACGGCGGACGGGCAACCTGTCTCAATGGAAGCATTTTGTATTGCGGTAGCAAAACGGCTCCATCTGCCCGGCTTCGGCGACCGGGCGATAACCGATCCGCAGGGCAATGCTTTTCCACTGAACCGGGCGGAAGATTTCTATCTGCGCGTAGCCGCTAATATCGCCTTTATGGGCAAGACGCCGGTCGCGCCGGCAAATCAGGAAGATATTTCGCTTACCGGCGTCAGCCGCATTCTGCCAGCAATTCAGCACACGCTTAAAGCTGATGAGGTCGATCGCGTGGCGTTTATCTACTCGCGTGGCGGCCGGTTTGCGCCCGAGGATAGCGGCTATACGGAGCAACGGTTAGGTAACGCGTGGAAAAAACCCTTACAGATCTGGAATGCAGATGTCGCCGCCCACCGTCACGCCATCACCGGGGAGCGTTTCAGCGGTTGCCCGGTCTGGTATCCGGCGCGTTTGTCAGATGGTCGTGCGATTGACGACCAGTTTCCCATTGGACAGTGGCCGCTGAAACTGATTTCATTTAAATCAAACACCATGTCCAGCTCAACAGCCGTCATCCCGCGCTTACACCATGTGAAGCCAGCAAACCTGGTGGCGCTGAATCCGCAAGACGGCGAGCGTTATGGACTGCAACATGGCGATCGGGTACGGATCATTACGCCGGGCGGTCAGGTCGTGGCGCAAATCAGTTTGTTAAATGGCGTGATGCCAGGCGTCATCGCCATCGAACACGGATATGGTCACCGCGAGATGGGCGCAACGCAGCACTCTCTGGATGGCGTGCCTATGCCGTATGATCCACAAATCAGGGCAGGCATAAATCTTAACGATCTGGGCTTTGCCGATCCGACAAGAACCATTACCAACACCTGGCTCGACTGGGTTTCTGGCGCGGCGGTACGTCAGGGGCTACCGGCAAAAATCGAGCGTATATAACCCCAGGGCCGGAGAGCGATATCGTCTTATTTCGTCGAGGGTAGCGACTGATAAGCGAACGCTGTCCGGCTGCATATACTCACTGAATCGTGCAAGCCCAACTATTTTACGTTCACCCCGTCATATTACATAGAAAATATATGACAACACTCACAAAACTATTTTCCCCTTCTGTAAGCAATTAATATTTAACACATTGGCTGCGCTTCTGATTATTGACATTCATTTGGGGTTACTTCCGGTTGACCGCATAATCTGTGATTGAATTCACCGCATGACAACATTGCCATAAATACAATTCAACTCACTACCCGGAGGCAATATGTTTAAAGAAGAAAGACGTCATGCCATCATTAATTTACTGATAAAGGATAATAGTGTTAGCGTCAGTAAACTTTCAGACCTTTATAAGGTTAGCCAGGAGACTATTCGTTCCGATCTACGCTATTTCCAGAAATCAGGTATGCTTCAGCGTTGCTATGGCGGAGGGATTTTAAACCGTGACGCGCTGAGTAAGCTTATCACTGAAAATAAGATTGATATCTCCAGCACTATCGCCACGCCAATCCATCAGGATGCAAAACTGCGCCGGGAAAACACAAAAAAAGCAGGCAAGGTGTGTGTTTTAGGCTCATTCAATATTGATGTTTCAGCAACCGTGCCGTGGTTTCCACAAAGCGGAGAATCCATTCTGGCCAGTCAATTTGGATTCTATCCTGGCGGTAAAGGAGCCAACCAGGCTTTAGCGGCAAACAATGCCGGCGCTGCGGCGCATTTTATTTTTAAAGTGGGCAAAGATCAGTTCAGCGCATTTGCTATGAATCATATTATTCAATCAGGCATCACCTCATACAGCGCGTATCAAACAGATAAAGCGCCCACCGGTAGCGCATTGATCTATGTCTCCGCCGTAGATGGCGATAATATTATCGCCATCTACCCTGGCGCCAATATGATGCTCACCACGCAAGAGATTAACGAGCAACACCGTTATATCGCCGAGTCTGACGTTATGTTAATGCAGCTCGAAACGAACATTGAAGCGTTGACTGAATTTATTCGCCTGGGCAAACAAGAAAATAAAATGATCATGCTGAATCCTGCCCCCTATACGAAACAGGTGACGCATTTATTATCTGATATTGACATCATCACGCCGAATGAAACTGAAGCATCTTTTTTATCCGGCGTAACCATTACTGATATTAATGATGCGAAAAAAGCCGGAAATATTATTCTGCAATCCGGGGTGAAAAAAGTCATCATTACCCTTGGCGCCCGTGGTTTTCTGCTCTGTGAGCACGCCCGCACGTTGTATATTCCTGCGTGGAGCGCCGTGGTAAAAGATGCCGCCGGGGCCGGTGACGCTTTTAATGGCGCCTTAGCCGCCGCGCTGGCGCGACAAGCAGACATGGTCGCAGCCATTCAATATGCCTCCGCTTTCGCTTCTCTGGCGGTGGAACAAGTCGGTGCGTCGAGTATGCCTCAGCACTTGCAGGTTTTACATCGAATGCGTACCCAATCTAATAAAGTCATTAACATGAATTAACAGGTGACATAATGAAAATTTTATTTATTGGCGAATCCTGGCACATTCATATGATTCACTCTAAAGGTTTTGATAGCTTTACATCGAGCAAATATGAAGAAGGCGCAGACTATTTATTATCCTGCTTACGCCAGGGTAATATCGATGTGGACTACATGCCTGCCCATATTGTGCAAACTCGTTTTCCACAAACCGCCGAAGCATTAGCCTGCTATGATGCGATCGTCATCAGTGATATCGGTAGCAATACGTTCCTGCTACAAAACAGAACGTTTTATAATATGGATATTATTCCTGATGCATTACAACTTATCGCGGATTATGTTGCTGAGGGCGGCGGTCTGTTGATGATCGGCGGGTATTTATCCTTTACGGGAATAGAAGCAAAAGCCAATTATAAAAATACGATTCTGGCGGAGGTATTGCCGGTTGATATGCTGGATGTAGATGACCGCGTAGAACTACCGCAAGGATGTAAAGCAGTAAATACTGCGGTAGAGCATGTTATTACCCAGCCATTTAGCGAATGGCCGCCGCTGTTGGGCTATAACAAGCTTATCGCCAAAGAAAATAGTCAGGTCCTTGCTGAAATTAATGGCGATCCACTGTTAGTTATGGGTACTTACCATAAAGGGAAAGTATGTTGCTTTGCCAGTGATTGTTCGCCGCACTGGGGAAGCCCGCAGTTTCTGCAATGGGAACATTACGCCACCTTCTGGTGTAATGTTTTACACACAATAAAAAAATAATATTATCCAGGCGAATATAAATTTCGCCTGCCCTGCCACACACTGAGTCATTAAGAATATGAATGATACTTATCTCTATGGCGAAATGTTTTCTGAAAACATATTGACAAGCTATCGGATTTATGGAGACAGAAAATCATTACTCACGCCGCTCATTATCCTTCACGGCGGCCCTTCTGGCGGCTTTGATTATTTATTAAATTATCGCCGTCTGGCTGATGACGGGCGCATGGTAATATTTTACGATCAATATGGCTGCGGTCGTTCAACGCATTTTCCTCATGCCGACGCGTCTTTCTGGACTATTGCGCGTTATCTCCGTCAATTAACCCAATTAATTCATCACCTGGGTATTGGGCACGGGTATTCGATACTGGGACATTCCTGGGGCGGAATGCTTGCCGCAGAGCACGCCTGCTTACAGCCTGCCGGGCTTCGCGGGACGATACTGGCCAGTTCGCCGGCCAGTATCGCCCTGTGGCAACAGGAAGGCATACGGCTCTTTAACGCTCTGACGCCAATGTCCGATGACGATATCAAAAACGTCATTATGCCCGCCGTCATTTATCAAAACCCACCGGAACAGCTGGTCGCTTATTATGCCAGGCACGTTTATACCCTCGCGGAAGAAGCCGTTCATGTTCAGCGATCTAATGCGCAGTTCGCCGCCGACCCTACGGGTTATCACATTTTATGGGGAACCAATGAACTGGCGGCAAATGGCAAACTTGCCGACTGGGATATTACGCCCCATTTGTGTCAGATACGCTGTCCTGTTCTGGTACTGCGCGGCGAAAACGATCAGGCAACCGAGCGCGTCGTCTCTCCGCTGCTCTCTCACATTTCAGACTGCCGCGCGGTCACTATTCCTGGCAGCAGCCATAACCCGCATGAAGAAAATATCGCGCCCTGCCTCGCAGCGGTAAGCGCGTTTTTACGCGATCTGGCATAAAAAGCCATTAAGGTATTTATCATGAAAAAAGTCAAAAAATTGTCTCTTACCGATTTAGTGCTTTATGGTCTGGTGTTTATGGTGCCTATCGCACCAGTCTCTCTTTATGGCGTCGTTTATAATCTTTCGCACGGTATGGTTGCGCTGGTTTATATTATTGGCGCTATCGCGATGTTTTTTACCGCGTACAGCTACTCTACCTTATCGCAGCATATCTCCTCGTCGGGTTCGGCCTATGCGTATGCTGGCGTATGCATTAATCCCGCCGTAGGGTTTCTGACCGGATGGATATTACTGTTGGATTATCTTTTGTTCCCTACGCTCGTGGCAGTGCTGGGCGGCGTCGCGGTCCACGCTATTTTACCGCAAATCCCGGTCTGGGTCTGGCCGTTGATTTATGTGGCTATTGGCACCGGAGTCAACTATCTCGGGATACAGCAAACGGCGAAATTTGATAAGTTACTGGTCTTCATTCAACTCGGTATTCTGGCGATTTTCGTTCTGCTCATTGTCCGTCTGTTGATGCTGAACAGTAGTCAGATAACGCTTTCCTTCCGGCCTTTTTTCGATTCACAGTGGTTCACCCCAGGGCTCATCGCGACGGCGATTTCGGTGGCTGCGCTGAATTTTCTCGGCTTTGACGCTATCAGTACATTAAGTGAAGAAAGCGAAGGCGGGGGGCGCGCCGTCAGTAAAGCAACGCTGTTGGCGTTAGTTTTGGCGACAGTACTGTTTATTATCGTTGTGGCGTTTGCGGCGTTCGCCACCGGTAACGTCGACCGCTTCGCGGAAGGTAATGCGACGAATGAAGCATTTTTCACCATTGCCGGCAACGTTGGCGGTATCTGGCTCAAAGTGGCGTTTTCCATCATTGTGGCGTTTGTGTGCGCCGTCGGCAACATTATTACCGCGCAAACGGCGGTGTCCAGAGTGCTATTTTCAATGGGGCGCGACCGAATGTTGCCCGCCTTCCTCGCTCACGTCCACACCACGCGTAAAACGCCGGATTATGCCATTCTGTTTACCGGCGGCGTCACCCTGCTGCTCAGCTACCTGTTTTCCGGCAAGATTGAATCTATCTCCACGCTGGTGAACTTTGGCGCGCTTTTCGCTTTTTTTGTCGTGAACCTGTGTGTGTTTATTCTGTTCAATTTCCGGATGAAAGCCCAGCGGCGCATTTTCGCCCATGTCATTTCGCCGATCATGGGGATGATCGTCATCGGCTACGTCTGTTTAAACATGAACATTCACGCTCTGATACTCGGAATTAGCTGGGCGGCGATCGGGATAGCGATTCTGTGCTATCGAAAAGCACACAACCAAAACATCGCCATCGACCTGGAAGGCAAAAAGTTGCTCGATTGACATTATGCGCAACAACACCCGCTGTTGCGCAACGCCGCCCCTGTTCGGGCGGCGTCATCGCCAGCGACATCGTAAACAGCGTAATAACAAACCGTTGTGGATCTGCACAGATGTCTTTTGAAACAGGGTTTTCATTTTCCTTTTTTGTAAATTTCAGCGTATAATGCGCGCCAATTGTCTCTTGAATGGTTTCAGCGCATTGGACTGTAAAACTCAACGACTAAAATTATCCCCTTCCCGTTGGGCTGAAACGCGAGCACACATTCCTCTGCACGCTCTTTCGATGTCACCTATCCTTAGAGCGAGGCATCATCACTTTAGCAACACAGGCTTAGCTTCCGGGCCGTGCGCGCCCGAAGCCAGATTTCCATATCCTCCTCAACTTAAAGACTAAGACTGTCATGAAAAAGACGAAAATTGTTTGTACTATCGGTCCGAAAACCGAATCCGAAGAGATGTTAAGCAAAATGCTGGACGCGGGCATGAACGTGATGCGTCTGAACTTCTCTCATGGCGATTATGCAGAACACGGTCAGCGTATCCAGAACTTGCGCAACGTGATGAGCAAAACTGGTAAAAAAGCCGCTATTCTGCTTGATACTAAAGGACCAGAAATCCGCACCATTAAACTGGAAGGCGGTAACGACGTTTCGCTGAAAGCGGGTCAAACCTTCACTTTTACCACCGACAAATCCGTGGTCGGTAATAATGAAATCGTTGCCGTCACCTATGAAGGCTTCACCAGCGACCTGAGCGTTGGCAACACCGTCCTGGTTGACGATGGTCTGATCGGTATGGAAGTGACCGCCATCGAAGGCAATAAAGTAATTTGTAAGGTGCTGAACAACGGCGATCTGGGCGAGAACAAAGGCGTTAACCTGCCGGGCGTTTCTATTGCTCTGCCGGCGCTGGCTGAAAAAGACAAACAGGACCTGATCTTCGGTTGCGAACAGGGCGTTGACTTTGTTGCGGCGTCCTTTATCCGTAAACGTTCTGACGTTGTCGAAATTCGCGAGCATTTGAAAGCCCACGGCGGCGAAAACATCCAGATTATCTCTAAGATCGAAAACCAGGAAGGCCTGAACAACTTCGATGAAATTCTCGAAGCTTCCGACGGCATCATGGTTGCGCGTGGCGACCTGGGCGTAGAAATCCCGGTTGAAGAAGTGATTTTTGCGCAGAAAATGATGATCGAAAAATGTATCCGCGCACGTAAAGTCGTGATCACCGCGACTCAGATGCTGGATTCTATGATCAAAAACCCGCGTCCGACCCGTGCAGAAGCAGGCGACGTTGCGAACGCCATCCTCGACGGTACGGATGCGGTTATGCTGTCCGGCGAATCCGCAAAAGGGAAATACCCGCTGGAAGCCGTTTCTATCATGGCGACCATCTGCGAACGTACCGACCGTGTCATGAACAGCCGTCTGGACTACAACAACGACAGCCGTAAACTGCGCATTACGGAAGCAGTATGCCGCGGTGCGGTAGAAACTGCCGAAAAACTGGAAGCGCCGCTGATCGTGGTAGCGACCCAGGGCGGTAAATCCGCTCGCGCCGTGCGTAAATACTTCCCGGACGCCACCATCCTGGCATTGACCACCAATGAAGTGACTGCCCGTCAGTTAGTACTGAGCAAAGGCGTGGTATCGCAGCTGGTGAAAGAAATCAATTCTACTGATGATTTCTACCGTCTGGGCAAAGATGTCGCCCTGCAAAGCGGCCTCGCCCAGAAAGGCGACGTCGTAGTGATGGTCTCCGGCGCGCTGGTTCCAAGCGGCACCACTAACACCGCCTCTGTTCACGTACTGTAATAATTGTTGTGTGAATTAATTTGTTTAAAAAAGCGCCCTTCCGGCGCTTTTTTTATTTAATCGATAGCCACTATTAATAAAAAAATCAAATCGGATTTTACTATCTAATTGCGGATTATCTAAGAAGAATCCGATGGAAGCCCCCTGTTTTCTTTCGGTTTTTTAGGGACTTTCATGCATTTCGATGCTTCTTTGAGCGAACGATCAAAAATAAGTGCATTCCCATCAAAAAAATATTCTCAACATAAAAAAGTTTGTGTAATACTTGTAACGCTACATGGAGATTAACTCAATCTAGAGGGTATTAATAATGAATCGTACTAAACTGGTACTGGGCGCGGTAATCCTGGGTTCTACTCTGCTGGCTGGTTGCTCCAGCAACGCTAAAATCGATCAGCTGTCTTCTGACGTTCAGACTCTGAACGCTAAAGTTGACCAGCTGAGCAACGACGTGAACGCAATGCGTTCCGACGTTCAGGCTGCTAAAGACGACGCAGCTCGCGCTAACCAGCGTCTGGACAACCAGGCTACTAAATACCGTAAGTAATAGTACCTGCGTAATAAAAATGGCGCACATCGTGCGCCATTTTTTTGTCCGTCGTTTGCTGCGAAGGCTACTGCGTCGCGCGCGTTTGCCCCTCTTCCCCGACAAAACCGTTCTGAGCGGATTCGACTGCGGTCGTATTTACCGCTGGCGTCTGCCCGGCGCTCACACTGACAGGATACCCGGCTCGCCGGTATAGCGCCTTATCGACCAGGCGACTATCCACCCCTTGCGCGTTTCTGAATGCGGTAAATTCCGCAGGCAACACGTAGGGCATCGTCTGCACGTTTTGCTCTTCTTCCGGCGATAGCGGCCTGTGTACCTCTACATAACGAATGCCATTCGGCTCGACAGAGAATTTCACCGGCTGGTTAATCACTTTTACCGGTGTCCCCGTTCTGACCTGCGCAAATAACGCTTTGATGTCCGGCGCGTTCATGCGAATGCAACCGGAACTCACGCGCAGACCCACGCTATCCGGCGCGCTGGTGCCATGAATGAGATATTCCCCATTACCGTGCGCCAGACGCAGCGCATAGCGTCCCAGCGGGTTATTTGGCCCGGCAGGGATCACCGGCGGCAGCGTGATCCCCCGCTCAAGCGAACGTTGGCGTATGCCCGCCGTCGGCGTCCACGTCGGGTTGGGGATCTTTTGCCCTATCCGGGTGTCCATGACGGGAGTTTCCAGTCCCTGCAAACCGATGCCGATGGGATATACCTGAACGCGGTTTTCTCCCGGCGGATAATAATACAACCGTAGCTCCGCGAGGTTGACGATAACGCCTTCCCTGGGCGCATCCGGCAATAGCATCTGCGAGGGAATGGTAATTAGCGTACCGGGCTTAGGCACCGGCGCAATCGTATTGTTCGCTTCAAGAATGAGCATCGCCGCCGTATCAAAACGCCGGGCGATAGCCTGCAGGTTTTTATCACCTTCCTGTACGGTATAGGTTTGATTCTGACCAATAAGACGGCTGCCTTCGGGCGGTAATGGATAATCAACCGCCCAGGCTGCCTGTAACGCGCTATACGCGCCGATAATAGCTAGAGTAATGAAAGACGCACGTTTCATACCAAACCTCCTGTATTCCTGGTGATGTCCTCTGCGACGGCTGATAGCGCTTCGCTTATCAGAACAACAAAATACACGCTCTGTCCCCTCTGGATAAAGCGACGCCGCCGTCCGACAAAGGATTTGACATCAGGTAGAACGCTGTCTGTACAGTTTAGCTAAGAGTGGCGGCCTTAGCGCGAATTGCGCGAATCATTGCTTCCAGCCCCTGAGAACGAGAAGGCGTGAGGTGCTGTGTAAGCGCCATTTTTTCGAACCATGGCCGGACATCAAAATGCACAATATCCTGCGCCGTCATTTGGTGGTACAAAATAAATACCACCGCCATAAGGCCTTTAACGATCGCCGCGTCGCTGTCGCCCTGCAATTCGATAATGCCGTTGGCGTTTCGCCGCATCACTATCCACACCTGGCTCTGACAGCCATGAATCGTATTTTGCGGATTGCGATCCTGCGGATTTAACTCCGCCAGGCGCTGCCCCAACTCAATAATATATAAATATTTCTCTTCCCAATTAGCGCAACGCGTAAAGTTACGCAGCAATTTTTCTTTATCCGGTAGCGCAGCCATAAAACCTCACTGTTATCCCAATAAGCGGTGGATACGCGTTAATCCTGCCACCAGTCGGTCCACTTCTTCATGGGTGTTATACATCGCCAGCGAAGCCCGGCACATTGCCGGCACGCCATACCAGGCCATGAGCGGCATCGCGCAGTGATGCCCCGTTCGTACCGCGATACCGTAATTATCAAGAAAGCTGCCGACGTCATAAGCATGGTGTTTACCCAGATTAAACGCGATGACGCCCAACCGCTGCGCCGGACCATACAGCGTGATATCAGGCACCTGCGCCAGTTGCTCCAGCGCATAGCGCATCAGCATCTGCTCATAATCGCCAATCTTATCCAGTCCCAGCGACGTCACATAGTCAATTGCCGCGCCCAGACCGATGATGCCGCCAGTATTCGGCGTTCCCGCCTCAAAACGCCAGGGCGCTTTCGCCCATGTCGTTCCCTGCGTCAGGCTGACGGTCGAAATCATCGACCCGCCCCCTTCCCACGGCGGCATTTCTTGCAGCAATGCCTCTTTAACATACAGAATGCCGATGCCGGTCGGCCCGTAAAGTTTATGGCCGGAGAAAACGTAAAAATCGCAGTCCAGCGCCTGGACGTCAACAGCATGGTGCATCACGGCCTGGGCGCCATCCACCAGCACTTTCGCCCCATGCTGGCGCGCCAGCGCAATCATGTCCGGCAGTGGGTTTTCCGTCCCCAGCACATTGGAAACGTGGGTAATGGCCAGCAGTCGGGTCCGGTCATCGAACAGCGCAGCTAAGGTCTCCAGCCGCAGCGTACCGTCAGGATGCAATGGGATCACGCGCAGTTCGGCGCCTTTGCGCTCGCACAGCATCTGCCAGGGAACGATGTTGGCGTGATGCTCCATCTCGCTGATAATAATGTTATCCCCGGCGCGAATATTTTCCGTTCCCCAACTGTTGGCGACAAGGTTAATGCCCTCCGTCGTACCGCGCACGAACACCAGTTCTTCTGCGGAGCGGGCGTTAATAAACCGCGACGCCTGCTTACGCACATTCTCCATGCTTTCGGTCGCCTGTGCGCTTAACGTATGGATACCTCGATGTACCGCAGCATAGCCGTGACGGTAGAAGGCAGATTCAGCGTCAATCACCTGATTGGGTTTTTGAGCGCTGGCTGCACTGTCCAGGTAAGCCAGCGGCAGGCCGTTAACTTCACGCTGCAGTATGGGAAAATCCGCCCGTACTTTTTCTACAGGAAATGTCATACCAGGCCTCCGGGCAGTCGCTGGCCGATTCGCGCCAGCACCTGCTGTTTAAGGGCGCTATCATGGATAGCTTCCGTTAACTCTGCGGCAAACGCGTAAAGAATCATGTGCCGCGCCTCCTGCTGCCTGATGCCGCGTGATTGCAGATAAAACATCTGCTCATCGTCAATACGCCCGATCGTCGCGCCGTGGCTGCACTTCACGTCATCGGCATAGATCTCTAATTGCGGTTTGGTATCGACTTCAGCCAGTTTCCCCAACAACAGGTTATTATTGGTCATCTGGCCGTCGGTTTTAATGGCGTGTTGCGCCACGTTGATCAGGCCATTAAAGACCGCGCGTCCTTTGTCGCTGACGATGGTCTTGTGCAACTGGCGGCTGTTACAGTAACCTTTGTTATGTTCCAGCCATGTCCGCGTATCGCAGACTTCATTTTTCACCGGCATCGCCAGACTATTCAGTCGAAGCGTCGCGTTTTCACCATTCAGTTGTGAGCTGCTGTGGTGACGTAGTACTGCGGCGCCCAGCAGAAAACTGTGGCTAAACGCCGAGGCGTCTGTCGCCAGCAGAAGATCGTTATGCGCAAAGTGATAGCTGGACGCATTTTCAAACGCCAGTTTGATATGGCACAGTTGCGCATTGTCTGCAACGTTCATCGTCAGACGCGCGCCGGTAAAATGTTTTGCCGCTGTAAGGCTGACATAATGCTCAATAACCGTCGCTTCCGCGCCTTCCGCCAGCGCCAGATGGTGGCGATAATGCGCGGTATTCAGCTCGTCGCCATCCACACCCTGCGTGATATGCATTAACAGTAACGGCCTGGTCGGACGCTGATTTCGCCGTACCTGTATATACGTGACACATTGCGCCAGGCTTTCCGTCAGATGCAGAAAAACCTCGGGATGTACCGGCGCGGCAAGCGTCTGGCGTTCATCCCTGACGCTAACGTCAAATCCGCTGTTTTGCGTGCTATCACTAAGCTCTGGCATAAACCGACCGTCGACAAACACCAGCCGCACGGCATCGATTTGCAGCGCCAGCGCATCACGCTGTGCGGCGCTGATAGTCGCACACTGCTGGATAAACTGGCTATGGGTTAAGCCCTCCAGCGGCGTGTATTTCCAGTCTTCATGTTTACGCGTCGGCAATCCCAGACGTAACATCTGTTGTAAATGTTGTCTTGCCTGCTCAGTTCGACTTACTCCTTTTTCTTCAAAGAGATGCTGCCATTGCTGTAGCGCTTTACTGCTGTTCGGTAAGCCAGCCATAACCCTGCTCCTCCAGTTGTTTGACCAGAGTAAAATCGCCGGATCGGACAATTCGCCCCTGGTAGAGGACATGGACGTAATCAGGCTTGATGTAGTCCAGTATGCGCTGATAGTGGGTCACGATAATAAAAGCGCGTTTATCGTCGCGTAACGCGTTGACGCCTTCCGCCACAATTTTCAACGCATCGATATCCAGTCCGGAGTCCGACTCATCAAGGATGCACAGTTCCGGCTCCAGCACCGCCATTTGCAAAATATCATTGCGCTTTTTCTCCCCGCCGGAAAAACCGACGTTTACCGAACGGGTCAGCAAATCTTCCGGCATTTTCAGCAATGCGATCTTTTCTTCCATCAGATCCTGAAAATCAAAGCGATCCAACGACGTCTGCCCGCGGTAGGCGCGCACGGCATTCAGCGCGGTTTGCAGGAAAAACTGGTTACTGACGCCGGGGATTTCTACCGGGTACTGGAAGGCCATAAAAATCCCTTCACCCGCCCGTTCCTCCGGCGACAGTTCAAGCAGATCTTTACCTTTGAACGTAACCGAGCCGCCAGTGACCTCGTAATCTTCACGTCCCGCCAGGGTGGCGGAGAGCGTGCTTTTCCCGGAACCGTTCGGCCCCATAATGGCGTGAACTTCGCCAGGGCGAATCTCCAGATTCAGGCCACGCAAAATCGCTTTTTCTTCCACACTGACCTGTAAATCTTTAATGCTTAACATGGGTTTTCCTTCATCATTAACCGACGCTGTGCTCAAGGCTAATCGCCAGCAGTTTTTGCGCTTCAACGGCAAACTCCAGCGGCAGTTCCGAGAAAACGTCTTTACAGAAACCGTTGACGATCATCGAAATAGCGTCTTCTTCGCTGATACCGCGTTGCAGACAATAGAAAAGCTGATCTTCACCGATGCGTGATGTTGTCGCTTCGTGCTCCAGCTGCGCGCTGTTATTGCGACATTCAACATACGGGAACGTATGCGCGCCGCAGTCCGCGCCAATCAACATGGAGTCGCATTGGGTGAAATTTCGGGCGTTGGTCGCCGTCGGCATAATTTTTACCAACCCACGGTAGCTGTTCTGGCTGTGGCCGGCGGAAATGCCTTTTGAGATAATGGTTGAGCGCGTGTTTTTACCGATATGGATCATTTTGGTACCGGTGTCAGCCTGCTGATGTCCACTGGTCAGCGCAACGGAATAGAACTCGCCGATAGAATTATCACCACGCAGAATACAGCTCGGGTATTTCCAGGTAATCGCCGAACCGGTTTCCGACTGGGTCCACGACATCTTGCTGTTTTCCCCTTCGCACAACGCCCGCTTGGTCACAAAGTTCAAAATGCCGCCCGTGTTGTTGTCGCCCGGGAACCAGTTTTGTACGGTGGAATATTTTACTTCAGCATCTTTATGGATGATGACTTCCACTACCGCGGCGTGGAGCTGATAACTGTCGCGTACGGGCGCGGAGCAGCCTTCGATATAACTCACATAGCTGCCTTCATCCGCCACCAGAATCGTGCGCTCAAACTGACCGGTTTTCTCGGCGTTAATGCGAAAATAGGTGGATAACTCCATCGGGCAACGCACACCTTTGGGAACATAGATAAATGTCCCATCGGAAGCGACTGCCGCATTCAGCGCGGCAAAAAAGTTATCGTTCCCCGGCACGACGGTGCCAAGATATTTCCTGACCAGGTCAGGGTGATCGTGTATCGCTTCGCCAAAAGAACAGAAAATAATGCCCTGTTCCGCCAGTTTTTCACGGTATGTGGTCGCTACGGAGACCGAGTCAAAAATCGCATCGACGGCGACCTCTTTCCCTTCGCGAACCGGAACGCCAAGCTGCTCGAAGGCGTCTTCAACCTCTTTACTCAAAAAGGTATTCGCGCCCGTTTGCTGTACGGCTCCCGGCTGGGAAACGCAGTTATCGTCGCAGTTTCCGCATGATGGCGCAGAGTAATAGCTGTAGTCCTGATAGTTCAGTTTATCGTAGTGCGCCTTCAGCCAGTGCGGTTCATCCATGTCCAGCCAGGCTCTATAGGCATTGAGACGAAATTCCAGCATCCACTCAGGTTCGTTACGCTTTGCGGAAATCGCGCGCACCACCTCTTCGCTGATGCCTTTTGCCAGTTCATCAGTGGGTAGTTGCGTGAAAAATCCTTCTTTGTAATTAAGGCGTCCGCCTGTCCAGATGCCGACCTCTTCCGTTGCTTCAGTATTACGAGACATAGTACCGCCTATACCCCAAAACTTTCGCCGCAGCCGCATTCATTCTGGGCTTTGGGGTTATGAAATTTAAATAACTGGTTCAGCCCTTCCTGTACGTAATCCACTTCTGTTCCGTCAATAAAAGGCATCGCCTGTAACGGTGCGAAAAGCTTTGCGCCTTCGGCTTCAAAAACCAGATCGTCTTTATCCGGCTCCCGAACGGTATCCAGAACATAGCCAAATCCGGCACATCCCGTCTGTTTTACGCTTAACCGCACGCCCAACATGCCCGGCTGCTTTGCTGCCAGTTCACGTATGTGCGCTGCCGCCGCTGGCGTTAGCGTCAGCCCTTGCCAGGGGAAGTCCTCCGGGTTAAACGTGTCTGAATGCAATTCCATAGAGTTACCTCGCGTTCTAAATCACCAGGATATAACAGCATGTTAGTGATAATGATTATCACTTCAACCCCTTAACCGCAGGGGCTTTCCAACAAATGGTCATATTGAGCGCCTTTTATTAAGCATAGACCCTGTCCGCCAGGTCATACGATAGACAAAAAATCACTTAACATTTTGATAATTAACGATTTATAAGATGTTAACCGTTCTGACAGGTCAAAAACGAAAAGATGTATAGAAAATGACTATTTAATTAATAGGCTGTCGACATTGTCGAGCGGCGAGGTCAGAACCCCATTTTTTGTATGGATACCTGGCGTTGCGCTCTTTATAATCCGCTGCGGTTCTATAACTCAGTTTGGGCTATAGGTTTATGTAAACTCTTTCCGGCATTTCAGGTGCTGAATGAGGCAAGAGGCTTAAAATATGGTTGTTACGCTCGCGTATATCGCACTTTTTTTGGTTTTCTCGTGGGTCATCTTAAGAATTAATCAAAAAAGCGATTCCCTGTCGAAAAGCGTTTTTATCGCTATCTTTTTAGGGGCTGTTATTGGTTTATCTCTGCATTTAATTTCAGCAAATCACACTAAAACTATTATCGAATGGTACAGCATCGTCGGCAATGGTTACGTCCACCTGTTAAAACTGGTCGCTATACCGCTAATTTTTATTTCTATTCTTTCCGCCATCAATAAACTGGAAAATAGCGCCGGCATCGGAAAAATGTCGCTGACGATCGTCGGATGCATGTTATGCCTGGTGATGGCTGCCGGTTTTATCGGATTACTGACCGCTCATGTGCTGGGGCTTGATGCCAGCGCTTTTGTGCACATGCCGTCAATGTTAACTACGGAAGAAATCAATAAGACTGCTGCGGTGTCGATTCCCCAGTTAGTGACATCGCTGATTCCGACTAATATTTTTCTTGATCTTACGGGGGCCAGAAGTGTTTCCGTTATCGGCATCGTTATCTTCACGCTAATAGCGGGGATCGCCCTGTTAAAGGTCAAAAAAGAGGCGCCGGAAGAAGGTCAGAAATTAAGCGCAGGCATTAACGCTATTCAGATCTGGGTCATGAAGATGGTACGTATCGTTATTGCATTAACGCCCTATGGCGTCATGGCATTAATGACTACCGTATTTTCATCATACCGCCTTGAACAATTCGCCAGTTTACTTGGTTTTATCGGTGCCTGTTACATCGCGATTTTCATGATGTTTATCGTGCACGCCATTTTGCTGATCCTCAGCGGTAATAATCCAGCGCGTTATTTCAGAATGGTCTGGCCCGTCTTAACCTTTGCGTTTGTTTCCCGCAGCAGCGCAGCCTCTATCCCGCTGGCCATTTCCGCCCAGGAAAAATTTGGCGTACAAAGCACCATTGCCAATATTTCCGCCTCGTTTGGCTCCAGTATGGGGCAAAATGGCTGCGCCGGGATTTATCCGGCTATTATGGTAGCGATGATTGCGCCCACCATCGGCATTGATCCGCTCTCGCTGCATTTTCTGGCCGCGATGTTGCCTGCCATTGCGCTAGGGTCTATTGGCGTAGCCGGCGTCGGCGGCGGTGGTACGTTCGCGGCGCTGATTGTCCTGTCGACGTTGAATTTTCCCGTTGCGCTGGTCGGTATTTTTATTGCCATCGAACCTATCGTTGATATGGCCCGCACGGCTCTGAACGTTAACGGATCGATGATGTCAGGTGTGCTGGCTAACCGTATTTTGAATAATCATACGGCTGACGACATGCCAGCGGTTATTGACAGACCTTAGTTTTTTACGCGCCCGGAAAAGAAAAACCCTTAAGTCTGTTCAATACAGGCTTAAGGGTTCCGGCCCCATCCGGCGCTTATCTCCGGCACTCTTAATGGCTTAGCTCTTGAAGGGGCATAAGAATAATCTCATAAAGAGAGCGCGCCTTTTTAGCACAAATGGCGATCTGTATTTTTTTTAAACAAAATCAAGAGGATTATCTATTACCTGGGGACAGGGTCTGGTGAGATTGCCTGGTAACATAGCCGGATGGCGGCTAACGCCTTATCCGGCCTACACAGACTTTATTAATGCACGCCCAACCGCCAGGCGAAATAGATCTCTTCTTTCAGTTCGGTTGCAGAGAGGGTGAGGAGATCGGCAAACTCTAACTCCAGCTGTTTTAAACGCTTCAAATACTGCGCGGGAGAAAGTTCGGTTTTATCACGGCGTAAAAATTCAATCGCCAGTTGGGTTGGGTCTAAATCAGTAGACATATCATCCTCGCTTATGTGTAAACGTGCACAGTATATCACCTTTTTCTGCGCACATTTTGACCAAAAGCAATATGCATCACACTTTTATGGTGACAACGTCACACAATCGCCGTAGTAAGGCGCGAAGAACAGCACAGACGTCCCTGTTCATCAAAGATCTCTATCTGCCAGACCTGATGGCGAGCCCCGGTATGCAACGCTTTACAGACGCCTCGTACGCGCCCCTGACGCGCCGACCGTACATGGTTGGCATTCACCTCCAGCCCCACCACCTTTTGCTCCCCCTGCGTACACAGATAGCCTGCGACCGAGCCGATACTTTCCGCCAGCACCACAGACGCTCCGCCATGCAGCAAGCCGAACGGCTGTTTGGTGCGATGATCGACGGGCATTGTCGCTTCCAGCGTATCGTCCCCAATATGCTCAAAGCGGATATCAAGCAGGCCAACCATATTCCCTTCCCCCATCGCATTAAGCGCATCGAGGGTCACTTCACGTTTCCAGATCAACCTATAATCTCCAGTAATGCCTGCAACGGGTGACGCACGCCCGTACCTTCAATGCGTTTAACCTGGCTTCGGCAGGAATAGCCGGTTGCCAGGCAGCGGTTTCGCGGTAGACGTTGCATCGCCTGATGCCAGGATAGCTCATAAATTCCCAGCGAATTTTTATGATTGGTGAGTTCATGTCCATAAGTGCCCGCCATACCGCAACAGCCTACGCTGACATTTTCCAGCTTCGCGCCAAAATGGGCAAAGATGGCGGCCCACTGCGCAGGCGCGCCGGGTAACGCCGTGACTTCCGTACAATGACCAAAAAAGTACCACGGTTCGCCGCTCACCTCGACGGACAGTCTTGCATTTATTTCCTGCGCCAACCATTCATTCACCAACAACACATGAAAATCGCCGCGCTGTTCGCCCAGCGCCAGTTTGTATTCGTCGCGATAACACAGTACCAGCGCCGGATCGACGCCCACCATCGGCATCCCCAACGCGGCGATCCGATTAAGGAACTCAGAGGTTTTTTTCGCCGTTTTCGCAAAGCGATTAAGAAAACCTTTAATATGCTGCGCCTTACCATTCGGTGAGAACGGCAACAATACCGGTCTCCTGCCCAGTTTTTCCGCCAGGCGGATAAAGTCCGCTACGACCCGAGCGTCGTAGTAGCTGGTAAACGGATCCTGAACCACCAGTACCGTTTTCGCTTTTTGCTCGGCGCTCATGCGCTCCAGTTGCTCAAGCGTCATATTGGCAGACGGATGGCCCACCAGTTGCTGTTGCAATGAAGGGGCAGAAAGCAGAGGTAAATCCACCATACCGATATGTTTTTTCGCCAGATTACGAACCACCGGTTGGTTAATAAAAAAGTTAAAGGTCTTTGGCGCACGCGCCATCAGCGGCGCGTAGGTCTCGACCGTCGCCACCAGATGATCGCGTACCGGGCGCAGATAACGCGTATGGTAAAGCTGTAAGAAACGTGAACGAAACTCCGGAACATCGATTTTAATCGGACACTGGGTCGTACAGGCTTTACATGCCAGACAGCCGGACATGGCCTCTTTAACTTCATGGGAAAAATCATACTCGCCTTTGCGTTTGTGCCAGCTATTCCGGGTGCGGGCAATCAGCGTGCGTAAGCTGGCGCGTTTTTCTGGCAACTCCTTTTCCAGTTTCAACGGATCGACGCCGCGATCGGCCAATAGTCGGAGCCATTCCCGCACCAGCGTCGCCCGCCCTTTCGGCGAGTGGATCCGGTTAAGGCTAATTTTCATCGACGGGCACATCGGGCTTTTCGCATCGAAATTAAAGCACAGGCCGTTACCATTACACTCCATAGCGCCGCGCCAGGTCTGCCGCACCGCCAGCGGGATTTGCCGATCCCAGGTGCCGCGTTTTACCGCATCCACCTTCATCATCGGCGCCTCTATCCCCTGCGGTGGACAGATTTTACCCGGGTTAAGTCGATTATGCGGATCAAAAGCCGCTTTTATTTTGCGCAGCTCGCCATACAGGACTTCGCCGAAAAAGGCCGGGCTGTATTCCGCACGAAAACCTTTTCCATGCTCGCCCCACAACAGCCCGCCGTATCTGGCAGTCAGTGCGACGACCTCATCGGAGATCTGTTTCATCAGCAGTTCCTGCTGCGGATCGCACATATCCAGCGCCGGACGCACATGCAGCACCCCGGCATCCACGTGGCCGAACATGCCGTAACTTAAGCCATGACCATCCAGCAGAGCGCGAAATTCGGCGATGTAATCGGCCAGATGTTCAGGCGGCACGCAGGTATCTTCCGCAAAAGGAATCGGTTTGGCTGCGCCTTTCGCATTACCCAGCAGCCCTACCGCTTTTTTACGCATCGCGTAAATACGCTCAATACCCGTCAAATCGGTACAAAGTTGCCAGCCGATCACGCCCGCTTCCGCACGCGCCATCAGGCCATCCAGCCGGTGGCACAGCGCCTCGACCTGCCCGTCAATAAGCGCTTCATCGTCACCCGCGAATTCCACGATATTCAGGCCAAGCATCTCTTTATCCGGCACATCGGTAATCAATTCGCTAACGGAGTGCCAGACAATATCTTCCCGCGCGAGGTTAAGGACTTTGGAATCGACCGTCTCGACGGATAAGGCGCGCGCATCAACCATAAAAGGGGCGTTACGCAGCGCGGAATCAAAGGAGTCGTATTTTACATTCACCAGACGGCGGACTTTGGGTATCGGGGTAATATCCAGCCGGGCTTCAGTAATAAACGCCAGCGTCCCTTCCGACCCCGTTAAGATGCGGGTAAGATCGAAGCGGGTCATGTCATCGTTAAAGACGTGGCGTAAATCGTAGCCTGTCAGGAAGCGATTGAGCTTTGGAAAGCTATCGAAGATAAGTTGA
Source organism: Salmonella sp. 32031103-2018-00083-FB-01-SM-01 (assembly GCF_017571995.1). Classification (NCBI taxonomy): domain Bacteria; kingdom Pseudomonadati; phylum Pseudomonadota; class Gammaproteobacteria; order Enterobacterales; family Enterobacteriaceae; genus Salmonella; species Salmonella sp. 32031103-2018-00083-FB-01-SM-01. The sequence continues at coordinate 375,189 of NZ_JAGEQL010000001.1, read as the reverse complement.
CGGTTTTCCAGGCAGGACTGATAGACGGTCTGATAGATGCGGCCTGGCATCGTCGTGTTTTCACCCAGCGTCCGGGCAAGCTCTACGGGCATCGATTGTGTGTCAAGGATATCACCCCCCAACAATACGGCCCGTATGCCTAAGACGTGATCTGACGTTTTTCCATAGACCAGCGAACCCTGACCAGAGGCATCGGTATTAATCATACCGCCAAGCGTGGCGCGATTACTGGTGGAAAGTTCCGGCGCAAAAAAATAGCCATACGGTTTTAGCGCTTGATTAAGTTGATCTTTTATCACTCCCGCCTCTACCCGCACCCATCCCTCTTCAGGATTAATTTCAATAATGCGGTTCATATAGCGGGACATATCAACAATAATGCCCTGGTTTAGCGCCTGGCCATTCGTGCCAGTACCGCCGCCTCGCGGGGTAAATATCAGCGACGTAAAGCGCGGCTCCGCCGCCAGACGGGCAAGAAGCGCGACATCCGCCGTAGAACGGGGAAACACAACAGCATCGGGAAGAAGCTGGTAGATACTGTTATCGGTCGACATTGTCAGACGGTCGGCATAGCTGGTTGCCGTATCGCCCGTAAACCCTTGCTGCTCCAGCGCCTGCAAAAAATTGAGCACCAGCTGAACGACGCCGGGTGCCTGAGAAATTTGTGGAATCATTATATTGACCTTTTCCTGCGGTCTATGTTGTGAACGGTGGCGCCCAACCCGGCGAGCGCGAGCGGTCTACGCACAGGAAGGGATGCTTAATCGTTTGCGTGTTGCGTTATTTGTTGTATCACATTTTTTTCCTGTGCGCCCAACAGAATTACATGCAGAATCGGCCTGTTAAAAACCGCTGAAATTGCTCATCATTATAGGGTGTGGTTTGCATGTTCACGTCGCGCCAACGTTCTGGCGCAAAGACAAAGGTGAAAAGTATTTATGGTAAATGTTCGTCAGCCCAGGGATATTGCGCAAGTGCTGCTATCGGTGCTGTTTTTAGCCATCATGATTGTGGCCTGTTTGTGGATAGTACAGCCTTTTATTTTGGGGTTTGCATGGGCAGGTACGATTGTTATCGCAACCTGGCCCGTTTTGCTGAAATTACAAAAAATATTGTGGGGCCGCCGCTCGCTTGCCGTACTGGTCATGACGCTGCTGTTAGTGCTACTCTTCGTTATTCCCGTCGCCTTGCTGGTGAACAGCATTGTCGACGGTAGCGGCCCGCTCATCCATGCAGTGACCGGCGGCGATATGACGCTACCCGATCTGGCATGGTTAAATAATATTCCGTTGGTTGGCGCCAAACTGTATGCCGGATGGCATAGCCTGCTGGATATGGGCGGTAGCGCTATTATGGCGAAAGTGCGGCCTTATATCGGCACAACCACGACCTGGTTTGTCGGTCAGGCGGCGCATATCGGACGCTTTATGATGCACTGCGCCCTGATGCTGTTGTTTAGCGCCCTGCTTTACTGGCGCGGCGAACAAGTGGCGATGGGAATACGCCATTTTGCCTGTCGTCTCGCGGCTAAACGCGGCGATGCGGCGGTTCTGCTGGCTGCCCAGGCGATCCGCGCCGTGGCGCTTGGCGTGGTGGTCACCGCGCTGGTACAGGCGGTACTTGGCGGCGTCGGGCTGGCGATTTCCGGCGTGCCTTACGCTACCCTGTTGACGGTAGTGATGATCCTTTCGTGTCTGGTTCAGTTGGGGCCGTTGCCGGTATTGATTCCAGCCATTATCTGGCTTTACTGGACAGGCGACACCACCTGGGGCACCGTGCTGCTGGTTTGGAGCGCCGTCGTCGGCACTCTGGATAACGTGATTCGCCCGGTACTCATCCGCATGGGCGCCGATTTACCGCTGCTTCTGATCCTTTCCGGGGTAATCGGCGGACTGATTGCATTCGGTATGATTGGTCTGTTTATTGGACCGGTGCTTCTGGCCGTGACCTGGCGTTTGTTCTCCGCATGGGTACATGAAGTTCCGGCGCCGACGAATGAACCAGAGGAGATCCTTGAAGAGCTGGATAACATCGAGGAAGCCAACAAGCAGTCATAATCCCGTCGGGCGGCATCGCCGCCCGATGCTTTAGCGACGTTTATCAATTCAACGCACCCCTCATTTTGATTCGCCCGTCTGTTCCCCGCCGCATCTCATTTCTGTCGCAAATCCGTTACAGTTTTTAAACTATTGAGACGAATCTGATCGACGCAAAAAGTGCTCATGCCTACTATTAGCACACGGTTATAAATCAACACATTGATTTATAAGCATGGAAATCCCCTGAGTGAAACAACGAATTGCTGTGTGTAGTCTTTGCCCGTCTCCTACGATGGGCTTTTTTTTACTTCAAGCGGCCAGCCTCACCGTTCATAATGGCAAGAAGAAAAAAAACTGACAGGACACGCATGAAAACCGTCACCGTAAAAAATCTTATCATTGGCGAAGGGATGCCCAAAATTATCGTGTCGTTGATGGGAAGAGACATCAATAGCGTAAAAGCAGAGGCGCTAGCCTACCGCGAAGCTACATTCGATATTCTGGAGTGGCGCGTGGATCACTTTATGGATATCGCATCGACTCAATCCGTTCTTACCGCTGCGCGTGTTATCCGCGATGCGATGCCTGACATTCCGTTACTGTTTACTTTCCGCAGCGCCAAAGAAGGCGGCGAGCAGACAATAACCACTCAGCATTATCTCACGCTTAATCGTGCCGCAATCGACAGCGGCCTGGTCGATATGATCGATCTTGAGCTATTTACCGGTGATGCTGACGTTAAAGCCACTGTCGATTATGCCCATGCGCATAATGTTTATGTCGTGATGTCTAACCACGATTTTCACCAGACGCCGTCCGCAGAGGAAATGGTTCTGCGGCTACGTAAAATGCAAGCGCTCGGCGCGGATATTCCCAAGATTGCCGTTATGCCGCAAAGCAAGCATGATGTATTAACGTTACTCACTGCCACGCTGGAGATGCAGCAACATTACGCCGACCGTCCGGTAATTACTATGTCAATGGCGAAAGAGGGGGTCATTTCACGTCTGGCAGGGGAAGTGTTTGGCTCTGCCGCCACGTTTGGCGCGGTGAAGCAGGCTTCAGCGCCGGGGCAAATCGCCGTAAATGATCTACGCAGTGTATTAATGATTCTGCACAACGCCTGACCCGGCATTATGCAGGCGTCGGGCAACTTACGCCCTATCCGGCCTACACAACATGTTTCTTGTGCAGGCCGGATAAGCATAGCGTTATCTGGTCGCGGTTTACTTCTTCAGTTCCGCCAGACTCAGCCAGGTCTGAACCACGGTGTCCGGGTTCAGCGACAGGCTGTCGATCCCCTCTTCCATCAGCCAGGCGGCAAAGTCTTCATGGTCGGACGGACCCTGACCACAAATTCCAACATATTTGCCCTGTTTTTTCGCCGCGCGGATCGCCATAGACAGCAGCGCTTTCACCGCGTCGTTACGCTCGTCAAACAGTTCAGACACCACGCCGGAATCGCGATCCAGCCCCAGCGCCAGCTGCGTCATGTCGTTAGAACCAATCGAGAAGCCATCAAAATACTCGAGGAACTGTTCAGCCAGCAAGGCATTGGACGGGATCTCGCACATCATGATGATCTTCAGCCCGTTCTCGCCGCGTTTAAGCCCCTGGCGCGCCAGCTCTTCGATGACCGCTTTCGCCTGGTCGACCGTCCGCACGAACGGGATCATGATTTCGACGTTGGTAAGGCCCATATCGTTGCGCACGCGTTTCACCGCTTCGCATTCCAGCGCAAAACAATCGCGGAAACTTTCTGCGACGTAACGACCCGCGCCGCGGAAGCCCAGCATCGGGTTTTCTTCATGCGGCTCATAGCGTTCGCCGCCGACCAGGTTGGCGTATTCGTTGGACTTAAAGTCAGACAGACGAACGATAACGCGTTTCGGGTAGAAGGCGGCGCCTAACGTCGCGATCCCTTCCGTCAGTCGACCAACGTAAAATTCACGCGGCGAGTCAAACCCTTTCATCATCTCACGAATGTCGTTTTGCAGCGCGGCATCCTGGTCGTCAAACTCCAGCAGCGCACGCGGGTGAACGCCAATCATACGGTTAATGATGAATTCCAGTCGCGCCAGACCTACGCCTTCATTCGGCAGGCAGGCAAAGTCAAATGCCCTGTCCGGGTTGCCGACGTTCATCATGACCTTCAGCGGTAGCTCTGGCATGGTATCTACGCTGGAGCTTTTTACGCTGAAATCCAGCATGTCGGCATACACATAACCGGTATCACCTTCTGCGCAGGAGACGGTTACTTTTTCGCCATCTTTCATGCGTTCGGTGGCGTCGCCGCAGCCGACTACCGCCGGAATACCCAATTCGCGGGCGATAATTGCCGCATGACAGGTGCGCCCGCCACGGTTAGTGACAATCGCCGCCGCTTTTTTCATGATCGGTTCCCAGTCCGGGTCGGTCATATCGGTGACAAGCACATCGCCAGGCTCAATACGGTTCATTTCGCCGATATCATGAATAACTTTTACCATACCCGCGCCGATACGATGCCCAATGGCGCGACCTTCGGCAATGATTTTCCCCTGCGCATGTAGCGTATAACGCTCCATCACCTGGCCACGGGAGCGCACGGTTTCCGGACGTGCCTGCACAATAAAGAGCTTACCGGTATGACCGTCTTTCGCCCATTCGATATCCATCGGACGACCATAGTGCTGCTCAATCTGCACCGCTTGTTTCGCCAGCTCCTGCACTTCTTCGTTGGTGAGCGAGAAAATGTCGCGCTGTTCCTGCGGCACATCCTCAATCTTCACTTGCTTGCCGTGCTCCTGGGTGGCGGCGTAAACCATGCGGATTTTTTTCGACCCCATGGTGCGGCGTACGATGGCCGGACGGCCTGCCGCCAGGGTTGGCTTATGGACATAAAATTCATCCGGGTTAACCGCGCCCTGCACCACCATTTCACCCAGTCCCCATGCCGAGGTGATAAAGACCACCTGGTCAAAGCCGGATTCGGTATCGATAGAGAACATCACCCCTGACGAGGCGAGATCGGAGCGAACCATCCGCTGCACGCCAGCGGAAAGCGCTACGCCGCGATGATCATATCCCTGGTGAACGCGATAAGAGATGGCACGATCGTTAAACAGAGAAGCAAATACGTGTTTCACTGCCACCAGTACCGCATCGAAGCCCTGAACGTTAAGAAACGTTTCCTGTTGGCCCGCAAACGAAGCATCTGGCATATCTTCCGCCGTGGCGGAGGAACGCACGGCAAAAGAGGCATTTTCATCATCCGACGAAAGCTGCGCATAGGCATCGCGGATGGCGTTTTCCAGCTCCGGCTGGAAAGGAGTGTCGATAATCCACTGGCGGATCTGCGCGCCCGCTTTCGCCAGCTGGGAGACATCATCAATATCTGTCTTATCCAGCAGCTCATAAATGCGCTGGTTTACGCCACTTTGATCCAAAAACTGGTTAAACGCATCGGCAGTGGTTGCAAAACCATTCGGAACGGATACGCCCATGCCGGAAAGGTTAGTAATCATTTCACCCAGGGAGGCATTTTTGCCCCCAACTCTGTCTACATCATTCATGCCGAGTTGGTTATACCAAAGCACCAGCGGTGACGAGCCATTGTTGGACATCGAACAATCCTTTTGTGATAAATGAACGAGTTTAAGAAACACATAGTTGCGTATTTATCCTGGCATACTTAAACCCGCGAAAAAAACGGTGAATCGTTCAAGCAAATTTATTTTTTCATTTTTTCAGATTGTTTACGTAGTTGCGCAAACCCGCGCATAGCACGGCATTCCCTTAATCACCCTCGGTATAAACTGCGTTTCCAGGAAATGAAACACACTTTTCATTAATTATAAAAAGTGTCTGTCATTTTATAAAATAAGCGACAAGTTATACGTTTCCCGTTACTTTTAATTTATGCTTTCAGATAATTATGTTTACTCTTCAGGATGAACAGAATGGATAATGTTGTTGATCGCCATGTTTTCTATATTTCTGATGGTACCGCCATCACCGCCGAGGTCCTGGGTCACGCGGTTATGTCGCAGTTTCCGGTGACGATCAGCAGCATCACGCTGCCATTCGTGGAAAACGAAAGTCGCGCCCGCGCCGTCAAAGACCAAATTGACGCCATTTATCAGCAAACCGGCGTTCGCCCGCTGGTGTTTTACTCGATTGTTTTACCTGAAATTCGCGCCATCATCTTACAGAGCGAAGGTTTCTGCCAGGATATCGTCCAGGCGCTGGTGGCGCCGCTTCAGCAGGAGATGAAACTGGATCCGACGCCGATCGCTCATCGTACTCATGGGCTTAATCCGGGTAACCTGAACAAGTATGACGCCCGTATTGCCGCTATCGATTATACCCTGGCGCATGATGATGGCATTTCATTGCGCAACCTCGATCAGGCTCAGGTCATTTTGCTTGGCGTTTCGCGCTGTGGAAAAACGCCCACCAGTCTCTATCTGGCGATGCAATTCGGTATTCGTGCGGCTAACTACCCTTTCATCGCCGATGATATGGATAATTTGACGCTGCCCACATCGTTAAAACCGCTACAACATAAACTGTTCGGCCTGACAATTGACCCTGAACGCCTGGCGGCTATTCGCGAAGAACGCCGTGAAAACAGTCGCTATGCCTCGTTGCGTCAGTGCCGCATGGAAGTGGCGGAGGTCGAAGCGCTGTATCGTAAGAATCAGATCCCCTGCCTGAACAGCACCAATTATTCTGTTGAAGAGATAGCCACCAAGATTCTCGATATTATGGGGCTTAACCGCAGGATGTACTAGCAAACTAGTTTAATGGTTTGGTTTTTGTTATCATGCTGTTCTGCCTGCGAGGTGTGACACGCCTCGCACTTGAAATCAGCAGGGATTGGTTTATCGTGATGCCCATCACTTCCCGGTAGTCCTGCCGTTGAAGCAACAAATTTCTGAGACTTGTAATGAACAGAACCGACGAACTCCGTACTGCGCGTATCGACAGCCTGGTAACACCGACCGAACTCGCGCAGCGGTATCCTGTATCGTCCTCCGTCGCCAGTCACGTTACCGACTCCCGACGCCGGATAGAAAAGATTTTAAATGGTGAAGATCCACGGCTACTGGTCGTCATTGGCCCCTGTTCGATTCACGATCTGAATGCTGCCATGGAATACGCGACGCAGCTCCAGGCACAACGCCAAAAGCATCAGGCGCGTCTGGAGATCGTCATGCGCACCTATTTTGAAAAACCGCGCACCGTCGTGGGATGGAAAGGCCTGATTTCCGATCCCGACTTGAATGGAAGTTACCGCGTCAATTATGGGCTTGAACTTGCGCGTCGCTTGCTATTGCAGGTGAACGAACTGGGAGTACCGACCGCCACAGAATTTCTTGATATGGTCACTGGCCAGTTTATTGCCGATCTGATCAGTTGGGGAGCGATTGGCGCGCGTACCACCGAAAGCCAAATCCATCGGGAAATGGCTTCTGCGCTCTCTTGTCCGGTCGGCTTTAAAAATGGTACGGATGGCAATACTCGCATTGCCGTTGACGCTATTCGCGCCTCCCGCGCCAGCCATATGTTTCTCTCGCCGGATAAAGACGGACAGATGACCATCTACCAGACGAGTGGCAACCCGTATGGGCACATCATCATGCGCGGCGGTAAAAAACCGAACTACCACGCTGAAGATATTGCCGCCGCCTGCGACACGTTGCATGAATTTGATCTGCCGGAACATCTGGTCGTCGACTTCAGCCACGGCAACTGTCAAAAACAGCATCGCCGCCAGTTGGAGGTATGTGATGATATTTGCCAGCAGATTCGTAATGGCTCCACGGCAATTGCCGGGATTATGGCCGAGAGTTTTTTACGGGAAGGCACGCAAAAAATTATCAGCGGTCAACCATTAATCTATGGTCAGTCCATTACCGATCCCTGCCTGAACTGGGAAGATACGGAAGTTCTGTTGGAAAAACTGGCCGCGGCGGTAGATAGCCGCTTTTAATAGCTCGCCCATCCTGCCGGGATGGGCGTTTCTTCGATGCTTTACCCGCCCTTTTCTCTCCCCGCGCGTATATCACTCCACAGAATTAGCACTTGCTGTCATCGCATTAATTATTGATAATAATAATCATTGTGAGTTTGATTATTAATAAATAACATGTCGCGTATGGATAACACCGAGCTGCCTCACCCTAAGGAAATAGACAATGAAACGCTTCTCCCTGCTGCTGAACGGCGCGTCAACAGTCAGGCGCTATTAGGTCCGGACGGCAAAGTCATTATCGATCACAACGGTCAGGAGTATCTGTTGCGCAAAACTCAGGCCGGTAAGCTACTGTTAACCAAATAGCGCTCCGCCAGCAAACGATACTGCTGGCATCAGGCTAACTTGAACAACTGACCTCCAGCCGCTTTCCCCACTCCGGTGGTCGGCTGGCATAGTCATCATCTCGATCGGTAAAAGGTTGACGTAAAACTTCATGCAACCGATGCAGTTCCGCCATATCTCCCTGTTCAGCCGCATCTATCGCGCGTTGCGCCAGCCAGTTCCGCAACACAATCGCAGGATTCACGCGTTGCATCTGCTGCTGGCGCAGCGCGTCATCCACCGCCTCTGTGCGCAATCGCGCCCGGTAGCGGTCGAACCAGGCATCGAACGCCGTGCGATCGATAAACGTATCCCGCAACGGCGAGGAAGCGCTCTGTTGCTCCGTATGGCTTAACATCCGAAATGTACGGGTATAATCACTCCCTTCGCGCGCCATCAGACTAAACAATTCATTCAGTAAAGCGTTATCGTCTTTTTGCTCGGTAAAGAAGCCCAGCTTCTGGCGCATTCGCTGCCCATAGTGCGTTAACAACGCGTCCTGGTAACGATCCAGCGCTCTGTTTAACGCGTCGATCTCAATAAAAGGAGTTAACGTCTGCGCCAGACGTTGTAAATTCCACAGCGCCACCGACGGTTGATTATCGAAGCGGTAACGTCCCTGATGATCGGAATGGTTACCAATGAAGCCGGGATCGTAGTCGTCGAGAAAACCAAAGGGGCCATAGTCGATGGTCAGCCCCAGAATCGACATGTTATCCGTATTCATAACGCCGTGCGAAAAACCGACGGTTTGCCACTCGGCGATGAGTCTTCCGGTACGCGCCGCCACCTCTTCAAACCACAAAGCATATTTTTCCGGGACATCCTGCCATTGCGGCCAGTAATGACGAATAGCGAAATCAGCCAGTTGCTGAACTTTTTCCGGCTCACGGCGGTAGTAGAAATGCTCGAAATGACCAAAACGCATATGACTTTGCGCCAGACGCATTAACATCGCGCCCGTTTCCTGCGTCTCTCGCTGAACCGGCGTATCGCTGGCTACGATAGATAACGCGCGCGTAGTGGGAATACCCAGATAATGCATGGCTTCGCTGGCAAGACTTTCTCGTATGGTTGAACGCAGGACGGCGCGTCCATCCCCCATTCGCGAATAGGGTGTTAATCCGGCGCCTTTCAGATGCCAGTCGAGGGTCGAGCCATCCGCCAGGAGCTGTTCGCCCAGCAAAATACCGCGTCCGTCGCCGAGTTGTCCCGCCCAGACGCCGAACTGATGCCCGCTATATACCTGCGCGACAGGCGACATACCGGGTAATAAGGTTTCGCCGCCCCAAACGCCAGCGCCATTGGTAACGTCAAATAACGACGCGGGAATGGCTAACTGCTGCGCCAGTTCGTCGTTATACCAAATCAGTCGCGCATTTTTTAACGGTGTGGGTAAAAGCGCGGTATACGTTGCTGGCAGTTCATCGCGCCAACGGGCAGTAAAAGACAGGGTCATAGGGCCTCCTGTCTTCAGTGTAGACGGTTAATCACCGGTTAAACACCGGCAAACAGAAAGGTTATCGCTGAACGAGTTTAATGAGCTGGTTTACCGGCACCGGAGGCCATAGTCCGCCCTGAAATGCGCTAAACCCCAATGGCGCTGCGCGCGCAAACATCGCCTCAGTATCAATACCGGCAATCATCAGCGACTCGCAGCTGGAGGAGATCTGGGCAACGATGGCGTGCATGAATGGTTCGAATGAGATCATTTCAGCTCGCTGCTGAATAAAATTTTTATCCAACATGACTCGTTTGAAAAGTCCATCGAAAATAGCTTTAGTCGACGCCTCGCCTGCCCCAAAATTTGCCAGCATTAATGGGAAATGCATTGCCAGATTAGCTAACGTTTCATTGTTTTTGCCCTGGTTTAACCCAGGATAATTCTCATTTATAGCTAATTCAAGAAACGGAAAGCGCGCTGCCCGGGAAAAAAGTTCGCTATCTAATAATAATAAGTCACTAATTGCAGGCGGTAAATTAAGCCATGCAATAAGTTTATGCTGAATAAAAAAGTGCTGACAGGTTTCTAACAATGCCAGTTTTTCAACAAACAGACAGTATTGTTCCTCCACCGAAAGGCGAGGCGCTACCAACTCAGTCGGCATCCGCACGGCGCCGTCTTCAGCGGCAAACGTTGCAATAATCTCTAAACCAACAAGCCGAGCGTTTTCATCCATGACGGGAAGGAAAAAGAGTTCGGAATGGTAAAGCTCATCAAGTGAAGCAATCATTACGCCAGTCCCATGGTTAGGGCGCTATTCGCCATCCAGTCACTACGGACGGAAACAGACGTAACTTCAGATACTAATTGAAGCGTCATCATTTTTCTTGTTTACCGGTAAACCGGTTCCTTTTTTTAACTTACTCTGATTATAAACCAATATCCAATGTTGTACTTTTAACAGGGCGTGAGCACGCCCGTTTTTAATAAAAGTACGTTTGTAAATGCTACGGTTATATCATTATATATGATGACAACAGATGTCATAAGTTCAACCGACGGTATGTTAAAAATAGACTATAAAATTTATATCGTCTGCGAGGTTAAATTCGCCGTGCCTGCCAGAAGTTTTTTCGCCAGTACACATTATCCAGCGATGAACGCATCACGCCACGACTGGTAGAGGCATGAATAAACTCATTATTTGTATCGTAAATACCAACATGTAAACCACTTTCGCCCGAACCGGTTTTAAAGAAAACCAAATCTCCAGGCAGCAATTCATCTTTATCGATTCTGGTGCCGATTTTTGATTGTTCACGCGTATCACGAGGCAACTGCAAATCAAACTTGTCGCGCATAGTGACTACCACAAAGCCGGAACAGTCCACACCTCTGCGACTCATACCGCCGTAACGGTATGGCGTACCACGCCAGGACTGCAACTGATCGTTCAGACCCGCAATGACGGTAATGGAGTCTGATAATCTGGCGTTTGGCGCCGGTGCCCGATGAGTACTGCATCCTGCCAGGAACAATGCTGTGATAACAAGAAGCCAAAAACGCATGCCGCAACAATCCTCTGTTTTTATTTTGGTATTAATTTAGCGTCGAAATTACCTGCTTTTCAAGAAACGATTTTACTTAAGTGGCCGAAATGAGCATTGGATGCCCCTCAACGTCGAGTCGTCGAAAGCGCAGACCGTAGGCTTGCGCCAGATAAGAGGGGGTGAGCACCTCTTCCCGGCGGCCGCAGGCAATGAGTTTACCGCGCTTTAGTAACCAGGCTTTATGCGCATGGCGCAGCGTGTGGTTCAGATCGTGGCTACTCATCACAATCGCGATTCCTGCCTGACACAAATGATGTAATACCCGATCCAAAGCGTTTTGTTGCGCAACATCGAGACTGTTCATCGGCTCATCAAGCAGCAATAATTGACCGACCGGATTAGCGTCGGGATGAATTTGTAGTACAACGGCAGCAAGGCGAACGCGCTGCCACTCGCCACCGGAAAGCTGATTCACGCTTCGCCCCAGTTTGTCGCCCAATCCAAGCATATCGGCCACCTCGTTAAGCTGCCCGGTTCGCGTTTTATCCGGTTGATGCAATGTCAGGTAATGCCAGACCGGCATGGCGAACGGCGGATTTTGCTGTTGCGCAAGATAAGCGCGGTGTTGGGCAAGCGTTGCCGTCGCCCATGCCTCCAGCGGCGCTCCGCCAAACCTGATGCTCCCCTCGCCTGAGGTTAACCCCGCCATACGCGCCAGCAACGTGCTTTTTCCGGCGCCGTTCGGCCCGACAAGGTGAAGGATCTCTCCTGCGCTTACTTCGCCGGAAAGCGGCCCCAGGCGGGTGCTCTCGGCGACGTCCTTTAATTGCATCAATTGAGACATTATTTTGCCAACGCGATTTTTATGCTTTCCATCACAATAGGATCTTCAGGCGTCATATCCGGCGAAAAACGCTGTACTACCTGACCATCCCGGCCTACCAAAAATTTTTCAAAATTCCACAGAATATCATCCGGATAGAGTGGCGTACGCCCTTTGCTTACCATCCGTTCGTAAAAGCCGCTCTTCTCCGGCGCGACTGCCGTTGGCGCAGCGGCTATCAGTTTTTGATACAGCGGATGGCGCGCGTCGCCATTCACATCAATTTTACTGAACATCGGGAACGTGACGTGCCAGGTGCTGGCGCAATAGGTTTTAATCTCTTCTTCGCTGCCTGGCTCCTGCCCCATAAACTGGTTGCAGGGAAAACCCAACACGACAAACCCCTGATCTGCCCACGCCTTCTGGATATTTTCCAGCTGTTCATATTGCGGCGTCAGGCCACATCTGGAGGCGACGTTTACAATGAGCAGCACTTTTCCGGCATATTTTTCAAGTGTAGTGACCTCTCCATCAATCGTCGTAACGTGAGTATTAAGAAGCGAGTTTTGCATGGTGTCTCCCTGATGTCGGTAGAATAGCGGGTTTCATCGTTAGCCTTTAATCATAGACTGCGAATGATGAAAGCAGTTGTTTGCCGATGCGCTAACGCGCGGATTTGAGCAGCAGCCAGATAAACACTGGTGCCCCCAATGTGGCGGTGACCACCCCGATAGGCAGTTCAGCCGACGCCAGCGCCAGTCGGGCGACCACATCAGCCAATAGCAGGGCGATAGCCCCGGCCAGCGCGCAGCCGGGAAGTAAAACCCGGTGATCGGTTAAACCACATAAGCGCAGGATGTGCGGAATAACCAGACCGATAAAACCAATCGCCCCCGCCATCGCCACGCTGACGCCCACCATCCAGCCGGTGGCGACGACCAACAAATTGCGCCAGAACCACAGCGGCAGGCCAAGTTGCCGCGCCGAGGTTTCCCCTAGCGCCAGCATATTCAGCGGTTGCGACTGGCAACATATCCAGATCAGTACCGGGATGAGCGCAATCATTAGCCAGCTCTGCTGCCAGTCAACGCCGCCGAATCCTCCCATCATCCAGTACATTAATTGCCGCAGATCGAAAGAGGTGGAAAAATAGATAGCCCACGTCATCAGCGCGCTACAGATAATGCCCAGCGCGACGCCCGCCAACAACAAGCGGCTGGTAGAGAGATGGCGGCGCGCAAAACGCAGCAGGATTAACGTAATAATGAGCGCGCCGGCTATAGCGCACAGTCCCAGCGCCCATCCTGGCAGTTGCCCCTGCCCCAGTAAGACGGCGGCAATAAGCCCAACACCGGCCCCATTCGAAACGCCGAGCAGACCCGGTTCAGCAAGTGGGTTTTCAAACAGCGCCTGCATCACAGCGCCCGATAGCGCCAGCGCAGCGCCAACCAGCAATACCGCAAGCGTGCGGGGAAGGCGAATTTGCCAGACAAACAGTTCTCCCCGAGCGCTTAACCAGTCACCGGGGGCAATCCACTGTTCGCCTGCGCATAAGCTCAGAAATGTAGCCAGTAGCACCAGCAGTGACAGGCTCAGAAGCCAGCGAACGTTTCGTCGCTGTTGTTGGCGGGCAAAAGTCAGCATGTTATCCATTCAGCTGAAAAGAGGTAGCGTGATTTTACGGTGGGTATCCTTTACTTGAAAGAAAAAAGGCCGCAATGCGGCCTTTTTAGTTATACGAGTCATCTTTCAGGCTAACAGATACGCTGTCATCCCGCTGATCTACTTTCGGGATGGCAGCGTATCTGCCGCAACACACCCTGATGGATGTTATGCCTGGATCTGATTACTCTTCTTTGGGCGAAGCGTTCTCGACCCGGCTCTTTAACTTCTGCCCGGGTCTGAAGGTCACCACGCGCCGTGCTGTAATAGGAATATCTTCACCCGTTTTCGGGTTACGCCCCGGACGTTGATTTTTATCACGCAGATCGAAGTTACCAAAACCAGAGAGTTTCACCTGCTCACCGTTTTCCAGAGCACGACGGATCTCTTCGAAAAACAGTTCAACCAGTTCTTTGGCATCCCGCTTGCTAAGCCCAAGCTTATCAAACAGATATTCTGACATTTCAGCTTTTGTAAGCGCCATAGGTTCAATCCCTCAATGATGCCTGGAATCGCTCTTTTAATGCCTCTACACATTTGGCGACGGTAGCGGCAATCTCCTCTTCTTCGAGTGTACGGTTGGTATCCTGAAGGATCAGGCTGATAGCGAGGCTCTTATAACCCTCCGCAACACCCTTACCGCGGTACACGTCAAATAAGTTTACGCCAACTACCTGATTTACGCCAACTTTCTTACATTCGGATAAAATATCCGCTGCGGGAACGTTTTCTGCAACAACAACCGCAATATCGCGACGGTTGGCCGGGAAGCGTGAAATCTCCCGCGCCTGCGGCACGATACGGTCTGCGAGCTTATTCCATTCCAGTTCAAACACCAGCGTACGACCATTCAGATCCAGTTTACGTTCCAGTTCAGGGTGAACAACCCCAATAAAACCAATACGTTCATCTTTCAGATAAATCGCCGCAGACTGTCCCGGATGCAGAGCCGGATTCATCTCCGCCTTAAACTGGATATCACCCAGTTTGCCGGTTAAATCCAATACCGCTTCCAGATCGCCTTTCAAATCATAGAAATCAACGGTCTCTTTTGCCAGGTTCCAATGCTCATCATAGCGGTTGCCGCAAATCACGCCAGCCAGCATCAGATCCTGTCGAATACCCAGATTGGCTTGTGTATCCGGAACGAAACGTAAACCGGTTTCAAAAATACGCACGCGATTCTGCTGGCGGTTTTGGTTATAGACCACAGTCGTCAGCAATCCGCTCCACAGAGACAGACGCATCGCCGACATCTCAACGGAGATAGGGTTTGGCAGCAGCAGCGCTTCTGCGCCTGGATGGATAAGCTGTTGTACTTTAGGATCGACAAAGCTATAGGTAATCACTTCCTGATAGCCTTTGTCGTTCAGCATGGTTTTAACCCGCTTCAACGACAGATCGGCTTCACGGTGCGTCCCCATGATTAAACCGGCCTGGATTGGCTCGTCCGGAATATTGTTATAACCGTAAACGCGGGCCACCTCTTCCACCAGATCTTCTTCAATCTCCATATCGAAACGCCAGGTCGGCGCCACGGCTTTCCACTCGTCCTGCCCTTCGGTCACTTCACAGCCCAGACGACGCAGAATATCACTGACCTGCTCATCCGCAATATGATGCCCGATCAGGCGATCCAGTTTACTGCGACGCAGCGTAATGGTGGCGCGTTTCGGCAACGTTGCTTCGTTGCTCACATCAATTATCGGACCCGCATCACCGCCACAGATATCAAGAAGCAGACGAGTAGCGCGCTCTATCGCTTTATATTGCAGCGCCGGGTCTACCCCGCGCTCGTAGCGATGAGACGCATCGGTATGCAGACCGTGGCGGCGAGCGCGACCGGTGATAGACAGCGGATTAAAGTACGCACATTCCAGCAGCACATTTTGCGTTTCGCCGTTCACGCCGGAATGTTCGCCGCCAAAAATACCGGCTATCCCCAGCGCCTTATGGTGATCGGCGATCACCAGCGTGTCCGCATTTAACGTCGCTTCGCTACCGTCCAGCAGGACGACGGTTTCACCCTCTTTTGCCATCCGCACGACAATACCGCCATCAATGCGATCTTTATCGAAAGCATGCATTGGCTGACCCAGTTCGAGCAACACATAGTTGGTGACGTCAACCACCGCATCGATGGAGCGAATACCGCAGCGACGCAGTTTCTCTTTCATCCACAGCGGCGTCGGCGCGTTAACATTGATGCCTTTTACCACCCGGCCCAGATAGCGTGGACACGCATCAGCGGCCTCTACCGTAATCGGCAGCGTATCGCTGATGGTTGCCGCAACCGGCGCCATTTCAGGCTCCTGGAGCGGCGCTTTGTTCAGTACCGCCACATCACGCGCAACGCCGATGATACCTAAGCAATCCGCACGGTTCGGCGTGACGCTAATTTCGATGGTATTGTCGTCGAGCTTCAGGTATTCACGGATATCGGTACCCAGCGGCGCATCCGCCGGCAGTTCGATAATGCCGCTGTGATCGTCGGAAATCCCCAGTTCGGAGAAGGAGCACAGCATCCCTTCAGACGGTTCGCCGCGCAGTTTTGCCGCTTTAATTTTGAAATCGCCCGGCAGAATAGCGCCAATGGTGGCCACCGCTACTTTCAGCCCCTGACGACAGTTTGGCGCGCCGCAGACGATATCCAACAGGCGTTCTCCGCCGACGTTGACTTTCGTTACACGCAATTTGTCAGCGTTCGGATGCTGGGCGCACTCAACCACTTCCCCAACCACAACGCCATTGAAGCTTCCCGCGACCGGCTCAACGCCGTCTACTTCCAGGCCAGCCATCGTAATCTGGTTAGCCAACGCATCGCTATCAATTGCCGGGTTAACCCACTCGCGTAACCACAGTTCGCTGAATTTCATTGTTTTATCCTGCCTTTATTTAAACTGTTTAAGGAAACGCAGATCGTTTTCGAAGAATGAACGCAGGTCGGTGACGCCGTAACGCAACATGGTCAGACGTTCCATCCCCATACCAAAAGCGAAGCCAGAATAGATTTCCGGATCGATACCGACATTACGCAGCACATTCGGATGCACCATCCCGCAGCCCAGCACCTCCAGCCATTTACCGTTTTTACCCATCACATCCACTTCCGCAGAAGGTTCGGTAAACGGAAAATAAGAAGGACGGAAGCGAATCTGCAGATCCTCCTCAAAGAAATTACGCAGGAAGTCGTGCAGCGTACCTTTGAGGTTGGTGAAGCTGATGTTGGTATCAACAATCAGACCTTCCATCTGATGGAACATCGGAGTATGCGTCTGGTCGTAGTCATTACGGTATACACGGCCCGGCGCAATAATACGGATCGGCGGTTGCTGCGCTTTCATCGTCCGGATCTGGACGCCAGACGTCTGGGTCCGCAGCAGACGGGTCGCGTCAAACCAGAAGGTATCATGATCGGCGCGGGCCGGATGATGACCCGGAATGTTTAACGCATCGAAGTTATGGTAGTCATCTTCGATTTCCGGGCCAGTCGCCACGGTAAAACCAAGCTCGCCGAAGAAACTTTCAATACGGTCAATGGTACGCGTGACCGGATGCAGACCGCCGTTCTCAATACGGCGCCCCGGCAGGGAGATATCGATGGTTTCAGCGGCCAGACGGGCGTTAAGCGCTGCGCTTTCCAGCTCGGCTTTACGCGCGTTAAGAGCCTGTTGTACCTGCTCTTTCGCGGCGTTAATGACTGCCCCGGCTGCCGGACGCTCTTCCGGCGGCAGATCGCGTAGGGTCGTCATCTGAAGGGTTAAATGCCCTTTCTTGCCCAAATATTCGACGCGTACATTGTCTAACGCGGCAACATCTGACGCCTGGTTAATGGCGGCCGCTGCATTGGCAACCAGCTCTGCGAGATGTGACATGGTTTTCCTCATTGTGTCGGTGAAGACACCGGTTCATTGGACGTAATCTCTCGATTTCAGATACAAAAAAAGCCTCCATCAGGAGGCTTTTTTGCGCTGTTTTTCGTTTCGTTTTTCACGCGCTAGCCTCCTGGGATCAGGTGCTAAAGTAAAAAAAGAAACGGAAAATAGCAGCGTTCATGCTTGCGTTACCTTATGTGGTAAAACCGAATATCCTTTATTGAAAAGGGTTACAGGTCAATTGTCAACTCACTGAACAGTAAATAAAAGAGAGGGAGCCAGGCTCCCTCTTTTCACTGGCTTATGCCAGAGCTGCTTTCGCTTTTTCAACCAGCGCGGTGAACGCGACTTTGTCGAATACGGCGATATCAGCCAGGATCTTACGGTCGATTTCAACAGAGGCTTTTTTCAGGCCGTTGATGAATTTGCTGTAAGAAATACCGTTCTGACGTGCTGCTGCGTTGATACGCGCAATCCACAGTTGACGGAACTGACGCTTACGTTGACGACGGTCACGGTAAGCATACTGACCAGCTTTGATAACTGCCTGGAAGGCAACGCGGTATACGCGAGAACGCGCACCGTAGTAGCCTTTGGCTTGTTTCAAAATTTTCTTGTGACGTGCGCGTGCAATTACACCACGTTTTACGCGAGCCATATGTGCTCTCCTGTATCTATTCTAATTAAAAAGTTAAAAACGTTAACGGCTTATGCGTACGGCAGGCACGCGATAACCAGGCCCAGATCGCCTTTAGAAACCATGGCTTTCGGACGCAGGTGACGTTTACGTTTAGTCGCTTTTTTGGTCAGAATGTGACGCAGGTTAGCGTGCTTGTGCTTAAAACCACCTTTACCGGTTTTTTTGAAGCGCTTAGCAGCACCGCGTACGGTCTTAATTTTTGGCATTTTAATAACTTCCACTTCGCATTGTTAATAAACGAAACATAGGCGAACAAAACCTGTGAAGCCCGAAGGCTTCACAGAATTGTTACTTGAAGGCCTTACTGTTTCTTCTTAGGAGCAAGCACCATGATCATCTGACGGCCTTCGATCTTCGTTGGGAAGGATTCGACCACTGCCAGTTCTTGCAAATCGTCTTTCACGCGATTAAGCACTTCCATACCGATTTGCTGGTGGGCCATTTCACGACCGCGGAAACGGAGCGTGATTTTGGCCTTATCGCCCTCTTCGAGAAAGCGAATCAGGCTGCGGAGTTTTACCTGATAGTCGCCTTCATCTGTCCCAGGACGGAATTTAATTTCCTTCACCTGGATAACTTTTTGCTTTTTCTTCTGTTCCTTAGAAGACTTACTCTTTTCATAGAGGAATTTGCCGTAATCCATTATACGACAAACCGGCGGCTCGGCGTTAGGGCTGATTTCGACTAAGTCTACTCCGGCTTCTTCAGCTTTTTCCAGAGCTTCTCTCAGACTCACAATACCAAGCTGCTCGCCTTCCAGACCTGTTAAGCGAACTTCTTGCGCGCGAATTTCGCTATTAATACGATTCGGACGCGCCGTTTGAACTCGTTTTCCGCCTTTAATACTTTATTCCTCCAGTTGTTGAAGACTGCGGCTGCGAATCTCTTGTTGCAGCTTCTCAATCACGTCATTTACGTCCAGACTGCCCAGGTCTTTACCGCGGCGGGTGCGAACGGCAACTTTGCCTGCTTCCACCTCTTTATCACCACAGACCAACATATAAGGGACACGACGTAAAGTGTGCTCGCGGATTTTAAAGCCAATCTTCTCATTTCTCAAGTCTGCTTTTACACGAATGCCCGCATTTTGTAGTTTCTGCGTCAATTCGTTAACGTATTCAGACTGCGAATCGGTAATATTCATCACGACTACCTGAACCGGCGCAAGCCATGTCGGGAAGAAACCAGCGAACTCTTCGGTCAGGATACCGATGAAGCGTTCCATCGACCCAAGAATCGCACGGTGAATCATTACCGGTACCTTACGCTCGTTGTCTTCGCCTACATAGGAGGCGCTCAGACGAGACGGTAAGGAGAAGTCCAGCTGTACTGTACCGCACTGCCATGCACGATCGAGGCAGTCATATAAGGTAAATTCAATTTTCGGACCGTAGAATGCGCCTTCACCCAGTTGATACTCAAACGGGATATTATTTTCTTCCAGCGCAACCGCCAGATCCGCCTCAGCACGATCCCACATCTCATCGCTGCCGATACGCTTGTCAGGACGAGTGGAAAGCTTGACGACGATCTTCTCGAAGCCAAAGGTGCTGTACATATCGTAGACCATACGAATACAAGCGTTAACTTCATCGCGGATCTGCTCTTCGGTGCAGAAGATATGCGCATCATCCTGCGTAAAGCCGCGTACGCGCATCAGACCATGCAGCGCGCCTGATGGCTCGTTACGGTGGCAGCTACCGAATTCCGCCATACGCAGCGGCAAATCACGATAGGATTTCAGACCCTGGTTAAAGATCTGAACGTGGCCCGGGCAGTTCATCGGCTTGATGCAATATTCGCGGTTTTCTGAGGACGTGGTGAACATCGCATCTTTATAGTTGTCCCAGTGCCCGGTTTTTTCCCACAGCACACGGTCCATCATGAACGGGCCTTTAACTTCTTGATACTGGTACTCTTTGAGTTTAGAACGAACAAAGACCTCCAGCTCGCGGAAGATAGTCCAGCCGTCGTTATGCCAGAACACCATGCCCGGCGCTTCTTCCTGCATATGATACAGGTCGAGCTGCTTACCAATTTTACGGTGGTCGCGTTTTGCGGCCTCTTCCAGGCGCTGCAGATAAGCGTTCAGGGCTTTTTTATCTGCCCATGCCGTACCGTAAATACGCTGCAACATCTTATTATTGCTGTCACCACGCCAGTATGCGCCGGCAGTTTTCATCAGTTTAAAGTGATGGCAGAAACGCATATTCGGCACGTGCGGACCACGACACATGTCGACATATTCTTCATGATGGTACAAACCAGGCTTGTCATCATGAGCAATGTTTTCATCAAGAATGGAAACTTTGTAGCTTTCACCACGCTTCACGAAGGTTTCACGCGCTTCGTGCCAGCTGACTTTCTTCTTGATAACGTCGTAATTTTTCTCGGCGAGCTCATGCATCCGCTTTTCGAGCGCTTCGACATCTTCCTGAGTTAGCGTGCGGTCAAGATCAACGTCATAGTAAAAACCGTTGTCGACAACCGGGCCGATCGCCATTTTCGTGTGCGGCCAAAGTTGCTTGATTGCGTGACCTAACAGATGCGCGCAAGAGTGACGAATGATCTCCAGACCCTCTTCATCTTTTGCGGTGATGATGGAAAGCGTCGCATCATTTTCAATCAGATCGGAAGCATCAACCAGGTCGCCATTCACACGGCCCGCAATGGTGGCTTTCGCCAGGCCAGGACCAATGTCCAGAGCAACATCCATCGGGCTTACAGGGTGGTCATAATGGCGTTGGCTGCCATCAGGAAGAGTAATAACAGGCATGTAATATCCTTATTTGCAGTGGTGACCCATACGCAAGATCACATACAAAGAGAAAATGAATTTATTGACAGTGAGTTGTGTATCCATCTAGCCAACCATTGCTAAATTGGCGCACAACCTTCGACACAGACGAAAATCGCTATTTTCGTCCGGCATGACGATGGTAACACTAAAAAAAGGGAGATTGCATCACTCTGTAGCAAATCAAGACCCTTGACAGGATTTCTCCGTTATCTTTCTACGCGCCGTATAGCGCTTCTCATCGACAACCTAACTTCTGCGCCAGACTCCCCTTTGTCGTTTTCACCTCACTGGCTACCGCTTCAGGCAAGGCAGACCACAGCGTCAGCACTGGCTTCGTTTTATGTTCGATAGCCTCCACGGTAACCTGATAGTCGCAAAAATTCGCCGAACGGGGCGTATTCTGATCCATAATAAACGCAGCGTAATTTCCTTCACTTTTTGACGGCGCCGTTCCGGTGAATAAAACCTTCCAGTACCCGCTGGGAATTTCTACCGTAGCATCTTCTGGCAATGTGGCGATATGCCGCTCAAAAAGGGGGCCGGTCACTACGTGCACTACAGATACATCAGCCTGTTTGGCAAGTTCACGTACCCGGTTTTCCAGTGCAGCCCATGCTCCCTGATTCAGGGCGGATTTCTGCGGCGTAATATTCGATAAATAATTTAACGACGGCCAGTCCGATACGCCGCCCAATCCTGCCAACGGCGCCTGGTGCCCCCTGTCGACTTTTAATAGCGCATGGGCATTTTTATAAGCGGAAGGGGCCAACGTATCCGAGGGCGGTAAATCGGGGTCCTGCGCCCAGTTCCGCGGGCGACCGCTTGCCTGGCTGGTCTTTGTCACGCTATAGGCAACCCAGTTGGCAAATTTCGTGGCGCTATTATTATTGAGCGTATAGACATGGCGATAGATTGTTTGTTGGCTTCCTCCTTGAGGACAGCCAACGCTACAGTTATCAGGTTGCTGAACGAGTACGTTACGATGGGGTAACTCGGGTGCCGATGTTGTATCCTGGGGAGGATACGATGTAGTACATGCGCTTAATAATACTACGGGCAGTAATTTTAGCAGATTAATGGTTTTATTCATTTTCTCTTCCTTAATAATAACCGCCCTAATAATTTGGATGGTAATGATTTGGTTATATTACCCTACCAGCCGTTAGATACTCTCATCATTAAAGACAACACTATCACGGTAAAAATTAATAACAGATAAACATCGAAGTTATCATAGAAAATGAGCTCAAAAGAATACAACGTGATATTCATGTTGATACCAAAAAACATCGTATTATAT
The DNA here is from genome assembly GCF_017571995.1 of Salmonella sp. 32031103-2018-00083-FB-01-SM-01. NCBI lineage: Bacteria > Pseudomonadati > Pseudomonadota > Gammaproteobacteria > Enterobacterales > Enterobacteriaceae > Salmonella > Salmonella sp. 32031103-2018-00083-FB-01-SM-01. Next base: position 352,653 of record NZ_JAGEQL010000001.1, on the reverse strand, counting down.
GCATAATCGTGAAGCCAATAATTTCTCGCACTCAGATAGCGAATGAAAAATGGATATTCAATAATATCTGACGCATGTTTTTCAACACCATTTTTCAACATTAAGGCAACGTATCCTCTCAATGACTCGCTGCTGGCAGGAGTTTAGTTATATTTAAAGGTTTAATAAGCACTGCGCATCATGCTGCTGTGCTTATTACTTTGTAAAAATAAGAGTATTCACTTTCATATTCAGGGGTAAAAAGTGAACAAATACAGCTATTGCGCAACGATGATTGCCGCCATACTCAGTACGACCACAATGGCCAATGCCAGTAGCCTTGCTATTTCAGTGGCGAATGATGATGCAGGTATATTTCAACCATCCTTAAATGCCCTTTATGGGCACAAGGCTGCAGACCGGGGTGATTATACTGCCGGGCTCTTTTTAGGCTACAGCCACGATCTCACTGACGCCAGTCAACTCTCTTTTCATATCGCGCAAGATATTTATTCTCCATCAGGCGCTAACAAGAGAAAGCCTGAAGCCGTCAAAGGCGACCGCGCGTTCAGCGCCTTTCTTCATACCGGACTGGAGTGGAATTCATTAGCCACCAATTGGTTACGTTATCGTTTAGGTACCGATATCGGCGTTATTGGTCCTGACGCAGGTGGTCAGGAGGTTCAGAATCGGGCGCATCGAATAATAGGCGCAGAAAAATACCCTGCCTGGCAGGATCAAATTGAAAACCGTTATGGTTATACGGCAAAAGGAATGGTGTCCCTTACGCCAGCTATTGATATTCTGGGCGTCAATGTGGGCTTCTATCCAGAAGTCTCTGCTGTCGGCGGCAATCTCTTCCAGTATTTAGGGTACGGCGCAACCGTTGCGCTGGGAAATGATAAGACCTTCAACTCTGATAATGGGTTTGGGTTACTGTCCCGCCGAGGGTTAATACACACTCAAAAAGAGGGATTGATCTATAAGGTATTTGCTGGCGTTGAGCGCAGGGAAGTTGATAAAAACTACACGTTACAGGGGAAAACGCTGCAAACAAAAATGGAAACGGTGGATATTAATAAAACCGTGGATGAATATCGCGTCGGTGCCACCATCGGCTATTCTCCCGTCGCATTTTCTCTTTCTTTAAACAAAGTCACGTCGGAATTTCGCACCGGAGACGACTATTCTTATATCAACGGCGACATCACCTTCTTCTTCTGAGGCGTCACCACGGAATAACCGGGTTACGTAATGTAACCCGGTACAATATTACATCTTATAGCCCAGCGTTACCGTAGTGCGGCGATCGGTATGTTCAGGCGCTGATTCAGGCGGCTGCGAGTTCCACGTTAAATTATACCCCACCTTTAGACCAAAATGTTCGTTAATGGCGACATTGAGGGCTGTTTCCGAATTTAGTGTGGTGTCTTCTGCGCCAAATACTGACACCCCCTGTGTAAACTTAGCATTGTCAGTTAACTGCCAGGCATAGCTGCCGGAAGCATAACCCAACGGCTGCGTTTCAGTGGTATCGTCCGTATGTTCGTCATAGCGAACCCCTGGACCGAATTCAAAACGGAAGCTGTGCACTGGACCATTAAGGAACTGCCGCCCGTAACCGGCGGTCAGTACGTCGCGCTGACGATAACCGTTGAAACGGTCTGTCAGCCAACTGGCCTGGCCAAAGGTATAATCATAATCCGTCATATTAAAACGGTTACGCGCGCCTACCGCATATTTTTCTGAAGAGCGTTCATCATTAGAGGAGGTATTGCTGGCATTGCCCCATAATGACCAGGCGGTACGTTGTCCATACCAGGTCATCGCCGTGTCAGCCGTTAAGGAAGAACTTTTAGTATTGCCTGACTGAGCAAGGTAGCCCGCATTCAGATTACCTTCAAAAGGTTTTTTCGCGGTGGAGGGATCATCCATGACAGTAAAAACGGAATCATCGGCGGCGGCATACAGAGACGCGAACACGCCACCCGCCAGCATAACTACAGCGGGTACTGCCTTCAAAAGCTTCATTTATATAGAGTCCGTACAACTAAAAAAGAGACCACGACGGTCCCGGAAACTTTCATAGGGATCAATGACAAACGCCCCTGGAAAGGTAGCGAATTATAAGAAGCCCCGAATAACATAGCAATCAATTACTATTTCATTTTTTGAATAAGAACCCTCCCGAAGCATTCATTTATTTATATAACTTTACATCGTACTTCTTTAAATAAAGATCCGGAAAATCATATTGTTAATTCCTTCACTTTCCGGGGATTAAGTGCCAGACTGAAATCAGCCTAACAGGAGGTAACGATGGTACGTATCTATACGTTGACGCTTGCGCCCTCTCTCGATAGCGCAACAATCACGCCGCAAATTTATCCCGAAGGTAAACTGCGGTGCTCCGCGCCGGTATTCGAACCCGGCGGCGGGGGTATTAATGTCGCTCGCGCCATTGCGCATCTTGGCGGCGCCGCGACCGCAATTTTCCCGGCTGGCGGCGCTACCGGCGAACATCTGGTCGCACTACTGGCTGACGAAAATGTCCCCGTGTCTACCGTCGATGCGAAAGACTGGACGCGTCAGAACCTGCACGTCCACGTCGAGTCCAGCGGCGAACAGTATCGTTTTGTTATGCCCGGCGCTACGCTGGACGATGACGAATTTCGCCAGCTTGAAGAACAGGTACTGGAAATTGAATCCGGGGCAATTCTGGTTATCAGCGGCAGCCTTCCGCCCGGCGTTAAGGTCGAGAAACTCACGCAACTGATTTCCGCCGCGCAGAAGCAAGGCATTCGCTGCATTATTGATAGCTCTGGCGACGCGCTCACCGCCGCGCTGGCGCTTGGCGATATCGAACTGGTGAAACCGAACCTGAAAGAATTGAGCGCGTTGGTTAATCGCGATCTGACGCAACCTGATGATGTGCGTAAAGCGGCCCAGGAATTAGTGCAAAGCGGCAAGGCTCGCCGGGTAGTGGTCTCTCTGGGGCCGCAAGGGGCACTGGGCATAGACAGTGAGAATTGCATCCAGGTTGTTCCTCCCCCGGTGAAAAGTCAAAGTACTGTTGGCGCAGGCGACAGTATGGTAGGCGCGATGACGTTAAAACTGGCGCAAGACGCGTCGCTGGAAGAGATGGTGCGCTTCGGTGTGGCGGCAGGCAGCGCTGCTACGCTCAATCAAGGTACGCGTCTGTGTTCTCGTGACGATACCCAAAAAATATACGCCTATCTTTCCGCGCAATAATCGTTTCCCCCTCGCCGAGGGGGATACCGGAAAATCGGTTAACGGGCGGCGCATCCGCCGCTGTTAAAAACACAGTTGCTCCCAACGAGGTGAACGATGGCCAGTGGCGATATTACCCGTTATGTTATTACCGTAACCTTCCATGAAGATTCCCTGACCGAGATTAACGAACTCAATAATCATCTGACGCGCAGCGGTTTTTTGCTGACATTAACGGACGATGAAGGGAATGTGCATGAGCTCGGCACCAATACGTTTGGCTTTGTTAGCGCTCAGAGCGCTGATGAAATCAAAGCGCTTGTCGCCGGACTTGCGAAAAGCGCGTTAGATAAGGATGTCGACATTACCGTGGCGACCTGGGAGGCGTGGAGTAAAAACGCACAATAAGTGCCATTCCCGCCGCGGCGCGTCCGCGATGTGCGTTAGTTCGTATTTTTCAACCGCATTTTTGCGCTAACCTTATGATCTGGCAGACAACGTGGGGAGAGACATTATGTGGCAAGCTATCAGTCGTCTTTTAAGCGAGCAAGTCGGTGAAGGCGAAATCGAACTGCGTAATGAACTGCCAGGCGGAGAAGTTCATGCCGCATGGCATTTACGTTATGCAGGCCATGATTTTTTCGTAAAGTGCGATGAACGAGAAATGCTTCGCGGTTTTACCGCTGAAGCCGATCAGCTGGAGCTGCTCTCCCGCAGTAAAACCGTTGTTGTGCCTAAGGTATGGGCGGTAGGTTCGGATCGGGATTACAGCTTTTTAGTCATGGACTACCTCTCGCCCCGCCCGCTGGATGCCCATAATGCGTTTATTCTTGGGCAACAGCTGGCGCGCCTGCACCAATGGAGCGACCAACCTCAATTCGGCCTCGATTTTGATAACGCGCTCTCTACCACGCCGCAGCCGAATACCTGGCAACGCCGTTGGTCGACTTTTTTCGCCGAACAGCGCATTGGCTGGCAGCTTGAACTCGCTGCGGAAAAAGGCATTACCTTTGGTAATATTGACGCCATTGTTGAACATGTTCAGCAACGTCTGGCGTCGCATCAACCGCAGCCTTCTCTTTTGCATGGCGATCTATGGTCGGCGAACTGCGCGCTTGGCCCTGACGGCCCCTATATCTTCGATCCAGCCTGCTATTGGGGCGACAGAGAATGCGATCTGGCGATGCTGCCGCTGCATACCGATCAGCCACCGCAGATTTATGACGGCTATCAGTCCGTTTCGCCGCTACCGCTGGATTTTCTCGACAGGCAGCCGATTTACCAGCTCTACACCCTGCTTAATCGGGCAAGGCTGTTTGGCGGTCAGCACCTGGCTACTGCGCAAAAAGCGATGGATCGGCTGCTTGCGGTATAGGTACAGCCCATGCCGGATACGGGCTATCCGGCATTTTTCAGTTTACATGAAGCCTAACAAGGAAAAGAAAAAGTAGCCGAGCACGATAATAATGACCGGCAAAATATAGAGCGGGAAAAACTGTAAAAAGATGGTATGGTGCGGCACCACGATACGTGACTCTATCTGCTCACGCGTTAGCCCTTCCGCGCCTTTTGCTTTTTCCAGGATCAACTGATCTTCCACGCCTTCACGCAAAAAACGTGACTGGCGGCTCATTCTGGCGCCGGAATCCTGCATCGCCAGCCCGACAAAAATCAGAATAAAAATGAGCCAGAAACCGATATTCAGGCTTCCCTGAAAATTCGGCGTCGGCGAGTTGTACCAAAAAACATTCAGAAACGGCGTATTCACGCGCATCATGTCTATCATTACGTGGGTAAAATCCAGCATTACCGCATTTATCCCCTCCTGCTTTTCACTGTGCGCATACATAAATTTAAGGACTGAGATGAGCGTGGAAAGCAGTGCCGGAATAAAAATAACCCACCCAACAACTCTTTTTAGGATTGCAATGCGTCCAGCTTGTTGATACGTCATGAGTTCCCCTTGATAAAGACGCGTCGTTTTGGCCTAAGTCTACCTGTTGATTCCCGTTTTCGCCTGATCTTTAAGGGCGATATACTAAGAACATGGTCATAATGAACGCTTAATTCGTTATTTTTTAATCTCAACAGGAGAGGTTGTGATGTCAACCCCACGTCAAATTCTTGCTGCAATTTTCGATATGGATGGACTACTGATCGATTCCGAACCGCTCTGGGATCGCGCTGAACTGGACGTAATGGCAAGTTTAGGCGTAGATATTACTCGACGCCATGAGCTGCCAGACACGCTTGGGCTACGCATTGATATGGTTGTCGATCTCTGGTTTGCGCAGCAACCGTGGAACGGCCCCGATCGCCAGGAAGTGACAAACCGTGTTATTGCCCGCGCGATTACGCTTATCGAAGAGACGCGCCCTCTTTTACCGGGTGTGCGTGAGGCCGTGGCGCTGTGTAAAGCGCAGGGGCTATTAGTGGGGCTTGCCTCGGCATCGCCGCTGCATATGCTGGAAAAAGTGCTCACCATGTTTGAGCTGCGCGACAGTTTTGACGCGCTGGCCTCTGCGGAAAAATTGCCCTACAGCAAACCGCACCCGCAGGTCTATCTGGATTGTGCGGCCAAATTAGGCGTTGATCCATTAACCTGCGTGGCGCTGGAGGATTCGGTGAATGGTCTAATCGCGGCAAAGGCGGCGCGAATGCGCGCCATTGTGGTGCCAGCAGAAGAAAACCAGCATGATCCGCGCTTTGCGCTGGCGAATGTCAAACTTAACTCGCTGACAGAGCTGACGGCGGCGCATCTACTCGGTTAAGATGTTTCCGAAACAAAGTCAACGGGCAATTAGCCGCTGAACCAGACGGCAAGCGGCTTTGACAGAGACAAAGAGTTACAACGTCACCACTTCCGCCTACTGTATAAAAACCCTATACTGTATGAATTGACAGTTTAATGGGTTTTATCATGACGGCGGAAGGACATCTTCTTTTTTCTATAGCCAGCGCGGTTTTCGCCAAGAATGCCGAGTTAACGCCCGTCCTTGCGCACGGCGACTGGTGGCATATTATTCCTTCGGCTATTTTGACCTGTCTGCTGCCGGATATCGACCACCCCAAATCTTTTCTTGGTCAGCGCCTGAAATGGGTATCGAAACCGATCGCCCGCGCGTTCGGTCACCGGGGGTTTACCCATAGTCTGCTGGCGGTCTTTGCCCTACTGGCGACCTTTTATCTCAAGGTACCGGATACGTGGATTATCCCGGCAGATGCGCTGCAAGGCATGGTACTTGGCTATTTAAGCCATATCGTCGCGGATATGCTCACCCCCGCAGGCGTTCCCTTACTGTGGCCGTGCCGCTGGCGTTTCCGCCTGCCTATTCTGGCGCCGCGCAAAGGCAATCAACTGGAGCGATTTTTATGTATGGCGTTGTTTGCCTGGGCGGTGTGGATGCCGCAGTCCATGCCGGAAAACAACGTCATACGCTGGTCTTCGCAGATGATCACTATCCTGCAAATGCAGTTCAATCGTTTTATAAATCACCAGATTGATTAGTAAATCAACGCCAAAGTCATTTTTGGTATAAACCATTCCATTTGAATATAAGAGCCAGCTCACAGTTCTGCTAATCTTGCGCGAACAGAATCGCTAAAACACAGCGCTTCATAATAAAAAAATCAGGAGAACGGGGATGAATTTTCCATTAATTGCGAACATTGCGGTGTTCGTCATTCTGCTGTTTGTACTGGCGCAGGCCCGTCATAAACAGTGGAGTCTGGCTAAAAAAGTGCTTGTCGGCCTTGTGATGGGCGTGGTCTTTGGTCTGGCCCTGCACACCATTTATGGCGCTGACAGTCAGGTGTTAAAAGACTCCATTCAGTGGTTCAATATTGTCGGCAACGGCTATGTGCAATTGCTACAAATGATTGTGATGCCGCTGGTATTCGCCTCTATTTTAAGCGCCGTGGCACGACTGCATAACGCCTCTCAATTGGGGAAAATCAGTTTTCTGACTATCGGCACGCTGCTGTTTACTACCCTTATCGCAGCGCTGGTGGGCGTGCTGGTCACCAATCTGTTCGGACTGACGGCGGAAGGTCTGGTTCAGGGCGGCGCGGAAACCGCGCGTCTGAATGCCATTGAGACGAGCTATGTCGGCAAAGTGGCCGATCTCAGCGTGCCGCAACTGGTGCTGTCTTTTGTACCGAAAAATCCGTTTGCGGATCTGACTGGCGCAAATCCTACGTCTATTATCAGCGTGGTGATTTTCGCCGCCTTCCTGGGCGTGGCCGCGCTTAAGCTGCTGAAAGATGATGCGCCAAAAGGCGAGCGTGTGCTTGTTGCTATCGATACCCTGCAAAGCTGGGTAATGAAGCTGGTGCGTCTGGTGATGCAACTTACGCCTTACGGCGTACTGGCGCTGATGACGAAAGTGGTTGCCGGCTCTAATCTGCAGGACATTATTAAGCTTGGAAGCTTCGTGGTAGCGTCATATCTTGGTCTGGCGATAATGTTTGTGGTTCACGGCATACTATTGGGCGTGAACGGGATTAGCCCGCTGAAATATTTCCGCAAGGTGTGGCCGGTGCTGACATTTGCCTTTACCAGCCGCTCCAGCGCCGCCTCCATTCCACTTAATGTCGAAGCGCAAACCCGCCGCCTGGGCGTGCCGGAGTCCATCGCCAGCTTTGCTGCCTCTTTTGGCGCGACCATCGGCCAAAACGGTTGTGCCGGTCTTTATCCTGCGATGTTGGCGGTAATGGTTGCGCCGACGGTCGGCATCAACCCCTTAGACCCCGTATGGATAGCCACGCTGGTGGGTATCGTTACCGTAAGTTCGGCGGGTGTTGCCGGCGTTGGCGGCGGCGCGACCTTCGCCGCGCTGATAGTGCTGCCTGCCATGGGCTTACCGGTCACGCTGGTCGCGCTGTTAATCTCCGTCGAACCGTTGATTGATATGGGCCGTACCGCACTGAACGTGAGCGGCTCAATGACCGCGGGTACGCTGACCAGCCAGTGGCTGAAGCAGACCGATAAAACCATTCTCGATAGCGGAGAAGACGCCGAACTGGCGCATCGATAATACATTATCGGGAGTTCACATCGTCTGAGACACGACGATCAACAACTCAAAATGTCTGTCACTAAAAACGCCGGTCTCCAGTACCGGCGTTTTGTTTTTTCTTAGTCAGCGATTTCGTTTTCCTGGCGAACCTGATTCGCCCAACGCTGCGCCGATTCTGGCACGCTAAAGGCAGGCGACCGTTGAAATGACTCCCCCGTCAGAACAAAGGCAACATATTTACCGCGCAGTATCCAGACGTCGCGAAACGTATCCATTTTTATCGCATGTTCCGGCGGCGCTGGTTCAACACGCGGAATATAGCTAATAATCTGGCGATTTTGCTGGCGAAGAGGTTTCATCATTAATGCTTCACTAAAAGAGGCTAAGAGCCTATCCCATTAGGGCTATTTTACTTGCCATTTTGGTCCTGGGCAGTGCTCAAAATCCTCACGTACTACGTGTACGCTCCGGTTTTTGCGCGCTGTCCGTGTCCAAACTGGCTGCGCCAATAACGCCTACTGGGATAGGCTCTAAGGCTAAAAATCAGAAAAACACTATTTTAGCCGATCTTCGCCCCCGACGTCCTGTTCCGCGCGTGCGATTTCCCCGTTATACCCTGTCTTCCGTTCCGCTCTCCCCCGGCATAATTGCTGAAATGTTCTATAGTTAGAGTGATTTTGACTACTACCACGCCCATTTCAGTGATGAAAGCAGGAGACGAGTTCAATGTCGCATAATGAGAAATCCCCCCATCAGTCCCCCGTGCATGATACCCGTGAATCACAGCCCGGCCTGGACTCCCTGGCGCCGTCAGACGGTTCACATCGCCCCACGCCAGAACCGACGCCGCCGGGCGCGCAACCGACGGCCCCCGGCAGCTTAAAAGCGCCCGAGACCGCGAATGATAAGCTCACCGCCCTCGACACCTTTCGTAAAGGCAGCGAAAATCATGCGCTGACCACCAATCAGGGCGTGCGCATCGCCGACGATCAAAATTCTCTTCGCGCCGGCAGCCGCGGCCCTACGCTGTTGGAAGATTTTATCCTGCGCGAGAAAATTACCCACTTTGACCATGAGCGTATCCCGGAGAGGATCGTTCACGCCCGCGGATCTGCAGCGCACGGCTATTTCCAGCCATATAAAGACCTGAGCGACATCACGAAAGCCGCGTTTCTGTGCGATCCACAGAAAATTACCCCGGTCTTTGTTCGCTTTTCGACAGTACAGGGCGGCGCGGGGTCTGCTGATACCGTACGTGATATCCGCGGTTTTGCGACCAAATTTTATACCGAAGAGGGAATTTTCGATCTCGTCGGTAATAACACGCCGATCTTTTTTATCCAGGATGCGCATAAGTTTCCGGATTTTGTGCACGCCGTTAAGCCCGAACCACATTGGGCTATTCCGCAAGGACAGAGCGCGCACGACACCTTCTGGGACTATGTTTCCTTACAGCCTGAGACGCTGCACAACGTCATGTGGGCAATGTCGGATCGCGGTATTCCACGGAGTTATCGGACGATGGAAGGGTTCGGCATTCACACCTTCCGTCTGATCAATGCACAAGGGAAAGCGACCTTTGTCCGTTTCCACTGGAAACCGTTGGCAGGTAAAGCCTCGCTGGTATGGGATGAGTCACAAAAACTGACCGGTCGCGATCCGGATTTTCACCGCCGGGATCTGTGGGAGGCCATCGAAGCGGGCGATTTCCCGGAATACGAGCTGGGCCTACAACTCATTGCCGAAGAGGATGAATTTAAATTCGATTTTGATCTGCTCGATCCGACCAAACTGATTCCGGAAGAGTTGGTGCCAGTACAACGCGTCGGCAAAATGGTGTTAAACCGTAATCCGGATAACTTTTTCGCTGAAAACGAACAGGCGGCATTTCATCCAGGGCATATTGTTCCCGGCATTGATTTTACCAACGATCCGCTGTTACAGGGGCGTCTGTTCTCTTATACCGACACGCAAATCAGCCGTCTGGGCGGGCCAAACTTCCACGAAATTCCGATTAACCGCCCTACCTGCCCCTACCATAACTTCCAGCGTGACGGTATGCACCGGATGGATATCGACACCAATCCGGCGAACTATGAACCAAACTCCATTAATGACAACTGGCCGCGCGAAACACCGCCAGCGCCAAAACGCGGCGGCTTCGAATCATACCAGGAACGCGTGGATGGCAATAAAATCCGCGAACGCAGCCCCTCTTTCGGTGAATATTACGCGCATCCTCGCCTGTTCTGGCTCAGTCAGACGCCGATAGAACAGCAGCATATTATTGACGCGTTCAGCTTTGAACTGGGTAAAGTCGCCCGCGCGTATATTCGGGAGCGGGTGGTCGATCAGTTAGCGCATATTGATGTCACGCTGGCTCAGGGCGTCGCGCATAACCTCGGTTTTGCACTCACCCATGAGCAAACGCAAATTGCCCCGCCTCCTGATGTCAACGGTCTGAAAAAAGATCCGGCGCTCAGCCTGTATGCGGTGCCGGACGGCGATGTTAAAGGCCGCGTGGTCGCTATCCTGCTGAACGACAAGGTTAACGCCGCCGATCTGCTGACCATTTTGCAGGCTTTAAAAGCTAAAGGCGTCCACGCAAAACTGCTCTATTCACGGATGGGTGAAGTAACGGCTGATGACGGTTCAACATTAACTATTGCGGCAACCTTTGCCGGCGCGCCGTCGCTAACGGTCGATGCGGTAATAGTACCGTGCGGCAATATTGCCGATATCGAAAGTTGCGGCGATGCCCGTTACTACCTTCTGGAAGCCTACAAACATCTGAAGCCCATCGCACTGGCAGGCGACGCCCGACGGTTTAAGGCGCTTTTAAACATTGATAGCCAGGGGGAAGAAGGACTTGTTGAGGCAGATAACGTTGACCACCACTTTATGGACACTCTGCTGACGCTGATGGCGGCACACCGTGTCTGGTCGCGTGCGGGGAAAATTAACGCGATTCCTGCATAAACGGCAAAAAATGCGGCGCATTCTTGCGCCGCAAACTCAGGAGCTAAATATCAAGAAAACTGCCAGGACGATATCCACGTTCCGCAATCGCTGCCTTGAGTGACGCAGACGTCAACACCTCCAGTTCAGTTAAGCGGGGGTAACAATAGGCGCTCTGGCGAATAATGTTGTCCACAAACGCCGGATGACACATCACCTCCAGAGAGGCTTCTCCTCGATGCGCCGAGGCATCCAGAATGCGTAAAAAGCACGCTTCGGTGATCTCCTCGCCGTAAAATTCACTACTAAATCCTTGAGTGCTGCGCAAATCCGATGGCAGATCGTCTGCGTTCAACTCCGTCTGGCGGTCAATACGTAACGCAATCCCGCGCTGCGCCGCAAAGCGGGCGACGATGGGGAAAATTTGCGGGAACATATGCACATGATGGTGGCTGTCGAGATGCGTTGGCTCGCGGCCAAATACGTCGATGAAACGCTGATACTGACACGCCAGTTCATGCGCAATTTCATCCAGCGGAAGCGTATCCTCCTCCGCCATTTGCCAGATCCATTTCCCCAACAGGCCGTCTCGCGTCAGGCCCGGCATCTCTGACACCGGTTTGCCTAACGTCAAAACAAAATGCATTCCCACCCCAAGCGCAGGCAGCTCGCGGCTAAGCTGCGCCGCATGGTCAATAGCCTCGCCATTGACCAGCGCCGTCGTGGAGGTCACAACGCCGTTGCGATATGCTTCAACAATGCCGTAATTTTGCCCTTTACTCAGGCCAAAATCATCGGCATTCACAATCAACACGCGTTCCATAGCCTACCTCTGTCAGTGGTGCTTACCTTTCAGCGCTTCGATGCAAGCGGCAAAATTAGGCAGCCATTTTTCATGCGCCAGAATGAGCTCACGCGCCAGGACTTCTGCGTCGCGGTCGGAATGCACCAGCGGACTCAGGTTAAGCGCCAGCAGCACATCATTAAAGTTTCCGCTCAGCGCCGCATTGCTGGCCGCGACCTCAAATCCTTTAATAGTGTGGATAAGCCCCAGCACTTTTTCGTCAAAACGGGTGATACGCGGGTGCGGCGTCGCGCCATTGCGTCCCAGAATGCAGGTCATTTCCACCGCCCAGTCCGCCGGGATATTCTCGACATGCCCATGATGTGGAATATTAACGTAATGCTCAGTCTGCTTGTCATTATAAATAGCGTTAATGACTTCACAAGCGGCATCGGAATAATAAGCGCCGCCGCGTTGTTCAAGCTCTTTCGGCTTCACGTTTAGCTCAGGATTTTTGTACAAGTCGAAGAGTTGTTTCTCCACTTTTTGTACGACCTGAGCGCGCGCGCCGCCTTTGTAATATTCGCCCATTTCAATCGCCAGCATCTCTTTTTGCTTGAAGTAATACAACAAATAAGAGCACGGCAGCATGTTCAGCGAGCGAATCAATCCTTCACTAAACGGCAGATCAAAGATATTTTTTACGGTTGACGCTTTCAACTGACCGGACGCCACGCCATCCAGTAATTCTGCGAATCGTGAGGTGCCATTCACCAGCACATCTTTAATAAAGACCATATGGTTTAGACCAAACAGGTCAATGGAAAGATCGTCATTCTCATTCAGCGCCAGCACGTCATGAATAAACATTTTCATGCCGACAGGAATATTACATACGCCGATGAATTTTTTAAAGTTGGTATGGCGATAAACCGCTTCTGTCACCATCCCCGCCGGATTAGTAAAGTTAATGACCCACGCATTCGGACATAATTCCTCAACATCCTTAATGATGTCAAAAATAACCGGAATGGTACGCAACCCTTTAAATAAACCGCCAGCGCCGTTGGTTTCTTGCCCCAGATAGCCGTGGCTAAGCGGGATACGCTCGTCCAGTTCACGGGCTTTGAGTTGACCAACGCGCAGCTGGGTAGTAACAAAATTAGCGTCTTTCAGCGCTTCCCGACGATCCAGCGTTTTATACAATTTTAGCGGAACGCCTGCTTTATCAATCATTCGCTGGCAGAGATCATAAATAATGTCCAGCTTCTCTTTCCCGTCTTCAACGTCAACCAGCCATAATTCAGTGACAGGTAATTCATGGTAGCGTTTAATAAAGCCTTCAAGTAATTCAGGGGTGTAGCTGCTCCCGCCACCAATAGTGACGACTTTTAATTTCTGGCTCATAATATCTCCCTTCAGTGTATGACACTGATATGTATTACGCTATGCCCGCTCGTAAGAAATAGCGTGACGTTCCCCGCGCTATTGGGGCAAGCGTGAAATGTAATTAATCGAGCAATGCAAACCGTTACTCATTAATTTCCGTCAATCGCTTCCGATAACTATTCGGCGTGAATGAGGTCATCTTCTTAAACGTTTTAATAAACAGACTTGGACTGCTATACCCGGCTTCATAAGCAATATCCGTAACCGAATAGTTGGTCATTTCCAACTGTTTCTTGGCAAAATTAATGCGAATCTCATTAATGATTTGCATCGGCGTTTTGCTGTAATAACGTCGGGTGGCGCGCGTCAGATACTCCTGGGATTTTGCCGACAGGCGCACCATATTTTCCAGCGCATGTTCGCCAAACTGCGTTTTATCATGCATTATCTCCACGGTTGCTTTCAGCCATTGTGGAATATCATCATAAACCTGCTCTTCGCGGTAATGACGTAAGCGGTTTATAATATAAAATGTCACCACTTCAATAAATTCGTCGAGCCCATTACCGCGAAAGTTCAACGACGCAATCACCGTTTCAATATAGGTAAGGAAGGTGCTATTCGCCCTGTATACCTGCGATGCCACAAAACAAAACGGCAGTAACGGAAGATAATGCTGTTCAAAAAAACGTTTACTAATTCCTACGTTCAGAATACGCGTTGCGCCAAACTCATAGAAACTTTGGTGATTCGAACCCACCGGGATAAAAACAAAATCTCCACGTTCCAGCAGCACACGCTTCCCGTTAATCTCCTGGTAATAACGTCCGGTTAATACCAGGGTAAATTCATAATAGTCGTGCTGATGCAGCCCGGTGACGCTTTCCGTCTTGTTATAGATAAACACATGGAAATTTTTGCCATTGAAGAGCTGCTGCTCATAAACCGTTTTGATTTCCGTTGCGTTAACCTGTAGCTGCATCATCCGCCCCCTGTTATTTCAGTTTCTCATGGAGCTCAATCAACTCAGCGATCAGTTCACGAGCCAGCATTGAGGTCATCAAATGATCCTGAGCGTGAACCAGGACCAGACTGACTTTCATTTTGCCTTCGCCCTGATCGCCTTCGATGAGTTTTGTCTGCACAAGATGCGCTTCATTGAGCGCTATGCGCGACTGGTCCATCATCGCTTTCGCCGCCTCAAAATCGCCTTCTTTCGCTTTTCTGAGCGCGCCATATGCCAGGCTGCGCGCCTGACCAGAATTGATGATAAGCCCCATAACGACTTCTTCGAGTTCCTCAGCCGCTGTCTGGTTATCTACAACATTTTCAAGATCAAACATAGTCTTTCCTCTGATTCAGCCCGGCATGGCATCCCATGCCGGCGCGGAGTTTAGAATTTCAGTGCGTTAGCGATATCTTCTTCGCTTTCTTCCTGCTCGATGGCGTTCTGCGCTTTGTTAGCCACCACCACGAAGGGGAGATAAATCAGGGTAGCGACCGCCAGGTTAAATAGCGCAACCAGCAACGCGGCGACACTGCCGTTGGTGTTAAAGAACGCCCCCAACCCGGTTGGCATGGTCCACGGCGCAATATTGGTAATCGGCGGAATAATACCCAAATAGTAAGCCACCAGCGTAATCGCCGCCAGAATCGGTTGTACCAGAATAAAGGGGATAAACATCACCGGGTTCATAATAATCGGCAGACCAAACAGGATGGGTTCGTTAATCTGGAAGATACCTGACGGCAGCGCCAGTTTTGCCACCTGGCGATAGTCCGCGCGACGAGATGCGAGGAAGATAGCGATGATCAGACCCAGCGTTGCGCCGCTACCACCGAGGAAGATATAAGAATCCAGCATCGGTTTCGCCCAGATATGGAACGTTTTACCGGCTTCCAGCGCCGCATCGACGGAGCCATACTGCTGGTAAATAGAGATGTTTTCCAGCGCCCAGGGCGTCATGATGCCGCTGTCCAGCGCGGTCAGCGCCAGCGAACCATGAATACCAAAGAACCACAGCAGCGGTACAAAAATGACATATGCCCACCCTACCACGCTACCCAGCGATGCCAGCGGCGTAGAGATAGTGTCCATAATAATCTGATGGAAGTTAGAACCGTAATTAGACAGCGCCCAGGAAATAATCCCCATAATAGAGAGAATAATAAAGCCGGGAATTAATGCTGAGAATGAACGAGACACCGAAGCCGGTACGCTGTCCGGTAGTTTAATCACCCAGTTGCGCCGGACAATAAATGTAAACATCTCCGCGACCACCAGGCCAATAATAATACCGGAGATAATATTCGCGCCGCCCAGCCAGTTAGCGCCTACGGCATAGGCCTCGCCGACACTATACGGCGTTACGGTCATAAATGCCGCCACGGAGAGCAATCCGGCGGCCAGCGCATCAACCTTGCGCTCTTCCGCCAGCGCCATGCCGATAAAAAATGGCGCCATGAGCGACATAATGCCCAATGTGCCGTTATAGACGTTCCCGCCGATGCCTTTCAATCCATTAAGTGTTTCAATGGTTGAGGCATCAAGCCGAATGCCCATGGAATAAAAAAACGACCCCTCCCCAAAGCTCAGGAAAACGTTATTAATTAATACAAACATCGCCCCCGCAAGGGTTAATGGCATTAAACGAATAAAGCCGTTCTTGATTGCATTAACGTGTGGCTGCTTTCCTATTTTTACAGCAAAAGGAAGGAGTACCTTTTCAAGTGAAGCAATGACGTTACTCATAGAAAAATACCCTTAAATACCGCAATAAAATATTGCGGTTAGTGTATGAAATAACTCTTTGACGGGAAAAATTAAAAAATAATTAATTCGCGGCGGCTTTTTTAATTGCCGCTACCGCAGCTTTAAGCACGCCTAAACCATCTACCTTGCCGTACAACATTGAATCAATGACTTCTACCGGTTTACCGGGTAATAAACGCTGAATTTCGGGGAGCATATAAGCAATTTGCGGGCCTAATAACACGACGTCCGCTGCCGGGCCTTTTTCACCGGCCAGGGTTTCAGGGAATGCTTCAATAATCACCGGCACTTCATATTTTTCAGCCTGAGCGCGCATTTTTGATACCAGTAACGATGTTGACATGCCCGCAGAACAAAACAGATAAATGTGTTTCTTTTCCATAAAAACCTTCCTCATGTGCGATTATCTGTCAACCAGATACGCCGCAAGCCTCAACCTGCATCCATACTCTGGGCGACTTGCGTAACCGGATTTACTTTTTTAGGTGGCTGAAATGAGTATACGGGATCGGACCGCCGGATGGTATTTCCTTGACCCACTAAATTGTCTCTCATTGACCTGGCGTTATGACCCCCCTCACATTTCGGGTAAATAATTCGCGATAATAAATAAGGTTATTGCAGGCACAAAAAAACCGGCTCGCAGGCCGGTTTCCTTGAATGTTCAGGCAATGTACAGTTGTTACTGCTTCGGCGCCTGTGGGTCAGTGTCGTACTCCGCACAGGTCTGGTAGCCGGAGTTAATCACGTGCCCGGTATCATCCAGCGCAACAAAGTAGGTTTCCGCTTTACCATCACGTTGACCCAGGATGTAGGTCTGACAGGTACCGCGCGCATGAATCATGCTCACTTCAGATGACGGTTTGCCCGCAATCTGCGCAACCTGTGCCCTGCTCATTCCTTTTTTAACATCTTTAACGACAGGCTCAACAAATTGGTCTTTTGTACGATCATAAGCCGTACAGCCTGCCAGCATAGTCATTACCGCCGCTGCGCTTAAAATTCCTGCTACGTTCTTGTTCATTTTCCGTCCTCTTGTTTATCAGCGTGTTATGTAAGCCTGGAATACATCAGAACATTTTTCAAGCCGCGACCCGCCACAAAAAGCCTTTCGGAAAATTCTCTAACGCAACGATATGTTGTTTTAAACACCGCTTAGCCCGCCAAACCTTGTCGTTTCAGCGGCGAAGGGTTAGCTTTAACAGGGTAAAGATTCATTTTTTTAATGTCGAAGGGGGTTAAATGACTCTGCAGCAAGAGATAATCCAGGCGCTTGGCGCGAAACCACATATCAACCCTGAAGAAGAAATTCGCCGCAGCGTGGATTTTCTTAAAGCGTACCTGAAAACCTATCCCTTTTTGAAATCACTGGTGTTAGGCATCAGCGGCGGGCAGGATTCGACGCTGGCCGGGAAACTCAGCCAGATGGCTATCGCCGAATTGCGGGAAGAGACTGGTGATAATGCGCTGCAGTTTATCGCCGTTCGTCTGCCTTATGGTGTGCAGGCCGATGAACAGGATTGCCAGGACGCCATTGCTTTTATTCAGCCGGACAGAGTACTCACCGTCAATATTAAAGGCGCCGTCCTCGCCAGCGAACAGGCGCTGCGCGAAGCGGGAATTGAGCTGAGCGATTTTGTTCGCGGCAATGAAAAAGCGCGTGAGCGAATGAAAGCGCAATATAGCATCGCCGGTATGACTCACGGCGTCGTGGTGGGCACCGACCATGCGGCGGAAGCGATAACCGGGTTCTTCACCAAATATGGCGATGGCGGTACCGACATTAACCCGCTTCATCGCCTTAACAAACGCCAGGGCAAACAGCTTCTCGCAGCGCTGGGCTGTCCTGAGCATCTGTATAAAAAAGTCCCCACCGCCGATTTGGAAGACGACCGCCCTTCACTGCCTGATGAAGCCGCGCTGGGCGTAACGTATGACAATATTGACGATTACCTGGAAGGCAAAACGCTGGACCCCGCCATCGCTAAAACTATCGAAGGCTGGTATGTAAAAACTGAACATAAGCGCCGTTTACCGATTACGGTATTCGACGACTTTTGGAAAAAGTAAGCGTACTTCTACTGTTGCGCCGGATATCGCTCGTCTATCCGGCCTCCTCTCTTCTCAGCCTCTTTTTTAATCACCCATCCGCTGTTATACTGGATGAATAACCAGTTAACGGAGATCACTGTGGTACGGCGTCAATCAGCCCCCCGCCTTGAGTTTGAAGCGGCGGCCATTTACGAATATCCAGAACATTTACGTCCTTTCCTCAGCGAAGCGCCAGCCTTACCGGGCGTCTATATATTTCATAGCGAAAGCGATACGCTGCCGCTTTATATCGGTAAAAGCGTAAATATTCGCAGCCGGGTGCTCTCACATCTGCGAACGCCTGACGAGGCCGCTATGCTGCGACAGGCGCGGCGGATAAGCTGGATCTGCACCGCTGGGGAAATGGGCGCGTTGCTGCTGGAGGCGCGGCTGATCAAAGAACAACAGCCGCTGTTTAACAAGCGGTTACGGCGTAATCGCCAGCTTTGCTCTCTACAGTTGAGCGAACAAAAGATTGAGGTCGTTTCCGCCCGCAGCGTCGATTTTTCCCATGAGCCGAACTTGTTTGGGCTCTTCGCCAACCGTCGGGCAGCGCTGCAAAGCTTACAGAACCTCGCCGATGAACAAAAATTGTGTTATGGCCTGCTGGGGCTTGAACCGGTAAGCCGTGGGCGCGCCTGTTTTCGTTTCGCTCTGAAGCGCTGCGCTGGCGCGTGCTGTGGGCAAGAAACCCCGCAGGCGCATTTTCTTCGTCTGCAGGCCTCGCTGGAACGGTTACGTGTGGTTTGCTGGCCCTGGAAAGGCGCTATCGCGTTAAAAGAGAGCCGCCCACAAATGACCCAGTTCCACATTATCAACAACTGGTTATGGCTGGGGGCGGTACCCTCGCTGGATGAGGCTGCCACCCTGGTGCGTACCCCTGCGGGCTTTGATCAGGATGGCTATAAAATTCTCTGTAAACCACTAATGTCAGGTCAATATGAGATCATTGAACTGCACACCGACTGTCGCCAGTCATAAAGAAAACCGCCGATCCTGTCCACCTCAACGATTGTGTTGTCGACAAGACCGGCGGTCTTAAATTATGCGGAAAGTTATTCTGCCGCAGCAGGCATTTTACCTTCTTGCGCCGGGCGTTCTGTCAGACGCTTCTCAAAATTAGCGTTATATTGCTTTTTCTGCTCCGGCGTCAGAACGTTATAAATTTTATTCTGGGTTTCCATATGCGCCAGCATATTGGCCTTGCGCTGCGCTTCCATTTTCGTAATTTGCGCTTCGGCTTTGGCTTTATCGAAGGTATCGCTGGCAATAATATCATGCATGGCGCGACGCTCTTCCAGCAGCGGACGTTTCATTTGCTCGCGCTGCGCTTTCATAATGTCGCGAATTTGTTGCTTCTGTGCGTCTGTCAGGTTCAGGTTTTTAAACATCATATCGTGATGTGGGCCAAATTTACCTTTATGCTGCATCATTGGCTTCGCATCCGCTGGCGCGGCGGTGGTAGTCTCAGCGGCATGAGCCAGATTCGCAGCACCCATCGCCAGGGTAGAGGCAACAAATAGAGCAGTCAGTTTACGCATATTTCCATCCTTCCTTTCAGTTATTTTTACGGCATATTTAAAACAGCGCCGTGTTGTCGTGATTAACTTTAACCGTCTTAGCGTCAATTAGTCATAACAACGGTAAAACAATGAAAGTATAAAAAACACTTTTTCGCCAATTGTGAAGAAAAAAAGAATAAATTGCGCAGAGTTGAAAGAGAAATATACAACAGCATGATATAGCAGAAATTATGCAGAACTATAACGCAGCAACGCTTATTAATAAAGCAATTCTCCAGGAATAATCCGTAATAGCATGAAACTGTATCCCAAATCATCCCTGTAACCCTAACGTGAGCTTACAGGGACATTTATCAGGGAAGTCTTTCCAGCATTAATCCAGCCCGCAATCCGCAGGCGACAGAGGGATTAGGAAAGAGAACATATTCAACGTCATGCGTCACCGTCACGCGCTTATCCCCCTCCTCGGCCAGCAACGTTCCCTTCGCAAAGGCAGTAAAATTCAGCGTTTGCGCATCCATATAAAGCGCGAACTTGTCGCTGTGACGCGTGATTTGCGACACCACCCGATAGCGTAGCGGCGGCGAAGATGAGCTTGACGTTTCGATACCGCTCAGCAGCGCCGACAACGCCTGCGAGGTTACGCTGAACTGCGTCAGATCGTTTTGCCCAAACGGCAACGCCTTTCCCAACTCCAGGGTACAGGAAAGCGCGCCGAAATGTTCAGAGCTAAAGTGCGTAAACGTACCGCCGGGCGCCTGATGAAATACCAACGCCTCCAGTCCTGCCGCGCCCAGCCACGCCAGAAAATCCGCCTCCCACGGGCGGTCGCGCTGCGGCAATACGCCAAAACGCAAATGATGCGAGCCACGAATGGCGGTATGCAGATCCAGATGCCAGCGTACCCGCGCCTGGCCAGATGAAAAGAAGGTCTCCAGACTTAGCTCCAGCTCACGCGCCCGCCGCGTTTCATCGCTTTCGGCAAAGGACTGCCAACGCCCGCCAAACATACGGTTCATATCGCTGTGACAATAGCGTATTCCCGCCGCCAGCGCCTGCGGATTGCCGAGCACCACCAGCACTCGCCACGTTAACATCAAGCTGCCTGAGAACAGCGCCGACAGCAGCTTATCCAGCATCTCTACCGGCGCGGTTTCATTGCCGTGTATCCCCGCAGAAAGAATTAACGCGCGGTCGACCGGCGCATCGGGCGTGAATTCAAGCAGACCATGGCCTAACCAGCGCCAGCGAAAACCCGCGCCCTTCCCCTGCGTCACCCGTGGTGTCGTGCCGCTTAGCGTCAACGCCAGAAAGTTATCCATCAGCCGCCCCCGTTTGCTGGAAAGGATAAACCGACCCCAAATCCAGCAGATGCGTTAACACATCCAGCGCCTCCCGGCCTTCTCGCAATAATAACGGATCGGCCAGATCGGCGGCGGTCAGGCGATCGCGATAATAACGATCCGCCCACGCGTTAAGGGCCGTAAACAGAGCGTCATTCATCATTACCGCTGGATTCACCGCCCGTCGTTCTTCTTTTGTTAACACCACGCGTAATCGCAGACAGGCCGGGCCGCCGCCGTTGGCCATACTTTCTCGCAAATCAAACACCTGCATCGCGCTGATGGGGTTATCCTCCGCCACCAGCTTATTCAGATAGCGCCAGACGCCGACATGGTCCTGACATTCCCGCGGCAACACTAACAGCATTGAGCCGTCGTCACGGCTTAACAACTGACTATTAAACAGGTAGGTCGCCACAGCATCTGATACAGAAACCTCTCCGGCGGGCACCTCTATCGCCATAAAACCGTCAACGCACGTACGCAACTGATTAATGAGCACTTTCTGCCGGGCAAACGCCGCTTCGTGACAAAACAATACCTGTCGATTCGAGACGGCAATGACATCATTATGGAATACGCCTTGATCGATGACCTCCGGGTTTTGCTGAGCGAAGATAACCTGTTGCGGATTCACCTGGTTAAGACGCGCCACGGCCTCGCTGGCTTCGCGGCTCTGGCGCGCCGGATAACGAGCGGGTCGTATTTCATTCTCCTCTTCGCGCCCATAGACAAAAAGCTGCACGCCTGCCGAACCATACTCGCCGCCCAGACGGTTATGATTCGCCGCGCCTTCATCTCCCAATAATGCGACCTGCGGTAACGCGCTATGCACTGAAAACTGGTTTTCATCGCGAAATATGGCGCGTAGCAGCGCTTCGGTAACAGGCGCCTCAAGAGCGCGATGAAATTTATTGTTTAAATTCGCCACCGTCAGGTGAACTTTCCCATCCAGCGCGTCTGCCGATGGGCAAACCGTCGCCGCATTCGCAACCCACATTGGCGACGCGGAACTCACGCTGGAAAGCCAGCGTGGCGCCTGACGCGCAACCTTATCCAGAATCTGCTCATCGCTACCCGTGAAGCCGAGCTGACGCAACGCCGGAATAAAAGGCCGCTCATGCGGCGGGATCACCGCCTGGGGAAAGCCGGCATCCGCCAAAGCCTTCATCTTTAGCAGCCCCTGCTTTACCGCCAGACGAGGATTCGACACCTGAAAACGGTGGCGGGTCGATGCCTCATTGCCGAAGGATAGCCCGGCATAATGGTGCGTAAGCCCCACCAGCCCGTCAAAATTAACTTCATGCGCCGTCATACCGCCTCCCTGCGAGAAAAGTCGAGGCCGGGGCTTAATGTCGCAGGCAACGTCAGTTCGGGAGATTCCAGACTGGCCATCGGCCAGGCGCAATAATCGGCGGCATACCAGGCGCTGGGCCGATGGTTGCCAGACGCGCCGACACCACCAAACGGCGCAGTACTCGCTGCCCCGGTGAGCGGTTTATTCCAGTTAACGATCCCTGCCCGTGCCTCCAGCAAGAGCTGTTCGAACTGCGCGCGATCCGTCGACACCAGCCCACACGACAGACCAAAACGGGTATTATTCGCCAGACGAATCGCCTCATCGAAATGCGCATAACGCCAGACGTTCAGCAGCGGACCAAACACCTCTTCATCCGGCACATCCGCGACGCCCGTCAGCTCAATGATGCCAGGCGTCAGCAGAGAGGTTCCCTCTTTGACCTTCCGCGGCGCCAGTAGCGTGCGACCGCCTAATGCCTCTCGTTGACGCCAGGCCTCCATCACATGCTGTGCCGCCTGCGCTGAAATCAGTCCGCCGATAAACGGCTGCGGATCGTCGTCCCATCTGCCGGGCTGCAGACGTCCGGCGACGTCAACCAGCCGCGTCAGAAATGCATCTCCCTGCGCACCCTGTTTTACCAGAAGGCGTCGCGCGCAGGTACAGCGCTGTCCGGCGGTAATAAACGCCGATTGCAGCGTCAGATGTACCGCCGCATCTATATTTGCCACATCCTCAATAATGAGCGGGTTGTTTCCGCCCATTTCAAGAGCCAGGATTTTTTCCGGCTGGCCGGATAGCTGGCGATGAAGCTGATATCCGGTACTGGCGCTGCCGGTAAACAGCAGCCCGTCGAGATCGTCGAGCGAACTTAGCGCTTGTCCGGTCTCCCGACCGCCCTGCACCAGATTAAGAACGCCTGCCGGTAGCCCCGCCCGTTCCCAGAGTTTTATTACCGTTTCCCCGGTCCATGGCGTTAGCTCGCTAGGTTTGAAGATCAGCGTATTGCCTGCCAGCAACGCGGGCACAATATGGCCATTCGGTAAATGGCCGGGAAAGTTATAAGGGCCGAATACCGCCAGCACACCGTGAGGGCGATGGCGCAACGTCGCGGCGCCATCGACAAGTTCGCTTTTTTGTTCGCCTGTTCTGGCATGGTAAGCCTTAATCGAGATGGCAATCTTATTGATCATCGTCGTCACTTCCGTCGCCGCCTCCCAGCGCGGTTTACCGGTTTCACGCGCGATGACCTCCGTGAGATCGGCTTTATGCGCCTCCAGCAGGGCGGCAAATTTCTCTACGATAGCCTGTCGTGCCGCAAAAGGCTCTCTGGCCCAGCGAGGAAACGCCGCGCGCGCCGCCTGACAGGCCTCGGCGACCTGTGCCGCATTAGCGTCATTCCCCTGCCAAAGTATCTCCGCGCTCACCGGGTTCGTTTTGCGGCGGCGTTCGCCCTGACCGGTTATCCAGTCGCCGTTTATCCATAGCGTCATACGGTTTTCTCCTCAGCGCAAAGGCGTACCAGCCGAACGTGGTCGCCCGCGCGACATTTCAGCGCATCCAACTGCGCGGCGGTCAGTACAAGTCGTGAAGTCTGCGGATCGGCGCGCACCAGCGCGGCCCGAAAGTGGTGATAGTTTTCATTGGCGACCAGACATGCCGGATAGTCGCCAGGCGCGGGTTGCCCTTCCGCGACTTCCACCAGTCGGCTTTTACGAATAGCCCGCACGCGATCAATATCACACTCCAGCGTCGGCCCGCCGTCGAAGATGTCGATATAGTGGCGATAGCGAAAGCCTTCCTTTTCCAGCACCGCGCGGGCTGGCGCCGTTTGCGGGTGGACTTCGCCAATTACGGCCTGTGCCTCTTCAGATAAGAAGTGGGTATAAATAGGATGTTTGGGCATCAGCTCGGCGATAAACGCTTTTTGCCCGGTACCGCATAAAAAATCCGCCCGGCTGAAATCCATAGAAAAAAAGCGTTTGCCGAGACTTTGCCAGAAGGGAGAATAACCGTGCTCGTCAATGACGCCGCGCATTTCCGCCACCACTTTCTCATTGAATTTATCGCGAAACGCGGCCATAAACATAAAGCGCGATTTTGACAACAGGTAGCCGTTACCCTCTTTACGCCATTCGGGATCGAGAAACAGCGTGCAAAGCTCACTGCTGCCGGTATGATCATTACTCAGGAATAATGTTGGCAACGCGTTATATACATTCAGCTCTTTGGAGGCATGAACCAGCGTACCGACACGATAGTTATACCAGGGGTCGTTAAGACCGACCGCGACCTCAATGGCGCAGATCCCGCCGACCTCACCCGTTTCACTGTCCTCGAGAACGAATACATACCCTTGTTCGCCTTTTGGCAGCTCGTCGGACCAGGTTTTTAGCGCGCGTTCAATGCGGGCCGCCAGCGTCGCTTCATTTGCCGGTAGCGAGGTTAAGCCGCCGCCCGTTTTGCCTGCAAGCTGCATCAGCGCGGCGATATCCGCATGTTCGACAGGACGAATCACCCGCATGATGCGCCTCCCGTCTGAAGGCGTTCGCACGCCAGGGCAAAACGATCAAGCCCGGTGGCTATCTCCTCGTCGCTCACATTTAACGCTGGCGCAAAACGCACCACGTCGCCGCCGGCGATGAGCACCATCACGCCTGCTTTTGCCGCTTCCTGGGCGATGAGTTTGGCTTTTCCGGCAAACTCCGTCTGTAGCACACAGCCAAGCAGTAGCCCCAGCCCGCGAATTTCACTGAACATGCCAAAACGTACATTAATGGTATTTAGACGTTCAATAAACGCATCGTGGCGCTGTCTGACGCCGTTTTGCATCTCCGGCGTATTGATGATATCCAGTACTTTTCCGGCAACTGCCGTCGCCAGCGGATTACCGCCGTAGGTGGTGCCATGCGTGCCTGGCGTCATAACGCTGGCATAGTCTTGCGTGGTCAGCATCGCGCCGATCGGGAAGCCGCCACCCAACGCTTTAGCGGTCGTCAGGATATCGGGCGTAACGCCATAATGCATATATGCATACAGTTCGCCGGTACGTCCGACGCCCGTCTGCACCTCATCAAAAATCAGTAACGCCTGATGCCGGTCGCACAATTCACGCAGCCCCTGCAAAAAAGCTTTCGTGGCGGGGATCACGCCGCCCTCGCCCTGCACAGGCTCTACGATCACGGCGCAGGTATTGTCATCAATTAGCGCGCTGGCGGAGTTCAGATCGTTATAGGCTGCATGACGAATATCCGGCGGCAGCGGCGCAAAGTCCTGTGAATAGGAGGGTTGACCGCCAGCGCTGACGGTAAAGAGCGTGCGACCATGGAACGCGTTTTTAAAGGCCACAATGCCGCTTTTATGGTTGCCGGCACGATCGTGGGCATATTTGCGCGCCAGTTTTAATGCTGCTTCATTTGCTTCAGCGCCTGAATTACAAAAGAAAACGCGTTCGGCGAAGGTCGCGTCGATCAGTTTTTTCGCCAGTCGCAGCGCCGGCTCATTGGTGTAACCGTTCCCGGTATGCCAGAAGCGATTCGCCTGTTCATTTAACGCCTCGCGCAGCGCCGGATGCGCATGTCCCAATGCGTTGACCGCGATCCCGCCAGCAAAATCAATGTACTCTTTCTCCTGCTGATCCCACAGGCGTGAGCCTTCTCCGCGTACAGGAATAAAAGGCGCGGGAACATATACCGGCACCATCCATTCATCAAAGTTTTCGCGCGTAACTGACAGAGACATAGCGACCTCTTTTGGTAAAAATAAAGTTATTTATATGTTAATTAATATGAGTGTTTGCGCTGTAAATGTAGATTGCAGCATTCGTGCCAGCCAGCGTTAAAATTGCATAAACAGAAGTGATAGACGGTAAATCAATGGGTTACAGCGTAGCGATATTCACTTTTACTGCATGAAAAGTGAATATTTCCGCATAATCGGTGGCTAAAAAGAGGAAAAAGCGAAATATTATTCAGTTGCCAAATATAATTCTGGAATTGTGATCTTATACGAAATTTACTGGAAATTACCGCCCCGTTCTGGCGCATCTGCACGCAAACCGTGCCATTTTCGCGCTATAGAAAACACCATACGCTTCCATTGGCCGAATCTGACGATGAGTGGCAGTCACCCGGTAAAATTTCTGTTACCATCCCAACACGATTCACCTTGCAAAGTGGCAGTGACTATGAAATTTGTCTCTTTTAATATCAACGGCCTGCGCGCCCGTCCCCATCAGCTTGAAGCGATTGTCGAAAAACACCAGCCCGATGTGATCGGCCTACAGGAGACAAAAGTCCACGACGAAATGTTCCCGCTCGAAGAGGTCGCGAAGCTGGGCTATAACGTTTTCTATCATGGACAAAAAGGCCATTACGGCGTCGCGCTGCTAACAAAAGCCACGCCCATTTCCGTCAGACGCGGTTTCCCGGATGATGGCGAAGAGGCGCAACGCCGCATTATCATGGCGGAAATCCCCTCGCCGCTGGGTAATATTACCGTCATTAACGGCTATTTCCCGCAGGGGGAAAGCCGGGATCATCCGTTGAAGTTCCCCGCGAAAGCGCAGTTTTATCAGAACTTGCAAAACTATCTTGAAACGGAACTCAAGTGCGATAATCCGGTATTAATTATGGGCGACATGAATATCAGCCCGACCGATCTGGATATTGGCATCGGCGAAGAGAACCGCAAACGCTGGCTGCGTACCGGTAAATGCTCCTTCCTGCCGGAGGAGCGTGAATGGATGTCACGGTTACTGAAGTGGGGATTAGTGGACACGTTCCGTCAGGCGAATCCGCAAACGATGGATAAATTTTCGTGGTTTGATTACCGCTCAAAAGGTTTCGTGGATAATCGCGGGCTGCGTATCGACCTCTTGCTGGCAAGCGCTCCGCTGGCGGAACGTTGCGCAGAAACCGGTATAGACTATGACATTCGCAGTATGGAAAAACCCTCCGACCATGCGCCGGTCTGGGCGACGTTTCGTGTTTGATTCCGCTTTCTGATTAACCGTAAGGCCGGGATAGCGCGACGCTTCCCGGCAGGAATAACGACCTTAACGACAATGATAAAAAAACTCGATGTTGTTGCCGCCATCATTGAACGCGACGGCAAAATTCTGCTGGCCCAGCGCCCAGCTCATGCGGATCAAGCCGGTTTATGGGAGTTTGCCGGCGGTAAAGTCGAACCCGGCGAAACCCAGCCGCAGGCGCTTGTCCGCGAGCTACGCGAAGAGTTAGGGATTGACGCCACGCCCGGCGTCTATATCGCCAGCCATCAACGCGACGTGTCTGGCCGACGAATTCATTTGCACGCCTGGCATGTGCCTGCGTTTAACGGTCTGATACGTGCGCTGGAACATCAGGCATTAGCCTGGTGTACGCCGGAAGAGGCGCTGGAGTACCCCCTCGCCCCGGCGGATATTCCGCTATTGCAGGCGTTTATGGCTTTACGCGACGCCAGACTAACGGATTCGTGCTGATGGTTTTTTCGTCACGCTGGCACTGGAGCAAGACGCCTTCCACTTTTATTACCGCGCCTTCGGAGTAATTCTGATCCTGGTAAACGCAGCACTGAATGCAGGGCTGGGACGACTGACCGCGCGTGCTGAAAACTTCCGGCGGGACATTCACCTGAATATCAGGACGACTGTTCTGGTTTGCCAGCCCGACCATTGGCATTATAGCCATCACGGCGACCACGAGGCTTCGGCACATAGGAGTTCCTTATTTTTCTAAATATATTCTCAGTATAACGGTAAGCCGCCGTGAAAACTTTAATCCTCTTTTGTCATCGCTTTTAGTTATGACCCTCGCCCCGTTATGAATTTACTTAGCAGCGTCATTTTTTTCTTGCTTACCGTCACATTGCTGATGGTATAGTCGAAAACTGCAAATACATATTCTGATAAAACGCAAATACAACCACATTAATATATAAGAGGTTTTTATATCTATGGATCAGACATGTTCTCTGGAATCGTTCCTCAACCATGTACAAAAGCGCGACCCGCATCAAACCGAGTTCGCGCAAGCCGTCCGTGAAGTCATGACCACCCTGTGGCCGTTTCTTGAACAAAACCCCCGTTACCGCCACATGTCTTTACTGGAACGTTTGGTTGAACCAGAGCGCGTAATTCAGTTTCGCGTAGTGTGGCTGGACGACAAAAACCAGGTGCAGGTAAATCGCGCCTGGCGCGTGCAGTTCAACTCTGCTATCGGCCCCTATAAAGGCGGTATGCGCTTCCATCCTTCGGTAAACCTTTCCATCCTTAAGTTCCTCGGCTTTGAGCAAACCTTTAAAAATGCCCTCACCACGTTGCCGATGGGCGGCGGTAAAGGCGGCAGCGATTTCGATCCGAAAGGGAAAAGCGAAGGCGAAGTGATGCGTTTCTGCCAGGCGCTAATGACTGAACTGTATCGCCATTTAGGGCCGGATACCGACGTGCCTGCCGGGGATATCGGCGTGGGCGGGCGCGAAGTGGGCTTTATGGCGGGAATGATGCGCAAGCTTTCCAATAACAGCGCCTGCGTCTTCACCGGCAAAGGGCTTTCCTTCGGCGGCAGCCTGATTCGCCCGGAGGCGACGGGCTATGGCCTGGTCTACTTTACCGAAGCAATGCTTAAACGTCATGGTCTCGGTTTCGAAGGGATGCGCGTCGCCGTGTCCGGCTCCGGCAACGTAGCGCAATACGCCATTGAGAAAGCGATGGCCTTTGGCGCGCGCGTGGTTACCGCGTCGGATTCGAGCGGGACGGTGGTCGATGAAAGTGGCTTCACGCCAGAGAAGCTGGCGCGTCTGTGTGAAATTAAAGCCAGCCGTGACGGTCGCGTCGCTGACTACGCCCGTGAGTTTGGCTTAACCTATCTGGAAGGCCAGCAGCCCTGGAGCGTACCGGTGGATATCGCCCTGCCATGCGCGACGCAGAACGAACTGGACGTTGACGCCGCGCGCGTACTGATTGCCAATGGCGTAAAAGCCGTGGCGGAAGGGGCAAATATGCCAACCACGATTGAAGCGACCGATCTCTTCCTTGAGGCGGGCGTACTGTTTGCGCCGGGTAAAGCCGCCAACGCGGGCGGCGTGGCGACATCAGGGCTGGAAATGGCGCAGAACGCCGCGCGGTTGAGCTGGAAAGCCGAGAAAGTGGATGCCCGTCTGCATCACATTATGCTGGATATCCACCACGCCTGTGTCGAGTACGGCGGCGATAATAAGCATACCAACTACGTTCAGGGCGCCAACATCGCCGGTTTCGTGAAAGTCGCCGACGCCATGCTGGCGCAGGGCGTCATTTAATCCCGTCGTCAGGCCAGATGGCTTTACGCTTATTCGGTCTGACGGCCTGTCTCCTCAGCAGGCGGGCTTTTTTTGCCCGCTCGCTTACGCGGCGCGCTCTTTTTCTTTTCTCCACCGCCTGGCGCGACTATCCCTCTGAAGCGCTTCACCGGCGTGCGCTTAGCCTGATCGATCAGCTGATATAACGTGCCGACCAGCGGTTGCATAAAATCCTGATAACGGCACTGCTTTTCGCTGATTTGCGTCAAAACAGATTCCCAGTGCGCGGTCATATCTGGACGGGCCGCCATTTCCGGCAGCGAATGTATTAACGCTTTGCCAGCATCGGTAGAATGAATGTAGCGCCCTTTTTTGGTCAGGAAGCTACGTTTGAACAGCAGTTCGATAATCCCGGCGCGCGTGGCTTCCGTCCCCAGCCCATCGGTCGCGCGCAGGATCTTTTTCAGATCTTTATCCTGCACGAAGCGGGCAATTCCGGTCATCGCGGAAAGCAATGTCGCATCGGTGAAATGACGCGGCGGCTGGGTTTGGCGTTCGACCACTTCCCCCTTTTCACACAGCAACTCATCACCTTTGGCGACAACCGGCAGCGGCGTACCGTCGTTTTCCTCGTCGCGCTCTTTACTGCCCAGTAACGTCCGCCAACCGGCCTCCGCCAGAAAACGCGCTTTGGCGACAAATTTTCCTTTGGCGATTTCCAGTTCAATAACGCATTTACGAAACACCGCGTCCGGGCAGAACTGCATCAGATACTGACGCGCAATCAGGGTGTACACTTTCGCTTCGTTTTCCGTCAGATGGACAGAAGAACTGCGCGCCGTCGGGATAATCGCGTGGTGCGCATCCACTTTTTTGTCATCCCAGCAGCGATTGCGCGTATCAGGATTAACCACAGGCTGCGGCAGTAAATCCGGGGCGTGGACGCTAATCGCGTTCATGACCGCCTGCCGTCCGGCAAAGTGTTCTTCCGGCAGATAACGGCAGTCGGAACGCGGATAGGTAATCAGTTTGTGGGTTTCATAGAGCTTCTGACAAATATCAAGCACGTTTTGCGCACTCAGGCCAAAGCGTTTGGCGGCTTCAATCTGTAGCGTCGAGAGCGAAAACGGCAGCGGCGCGGATTCTGATTCCCGTTTATCATTATAACTGGTTACCAGCGCGGGCTGACCGTTGATTCGGTTCACCACATGCTCCGCCAGCGGACGATGAAGCAAGCGCCCCTCTTCATCCTGATAAGGTTCGCACGCCTCGCTCGGCTGCCAGATAGCGGTAAAACGCTCGTCGGCAGGCGTAACGATGTGCGCCTTCACTTCAAAGAAGTCTTTGGCGACGAAGTTCTCAATCTCTTCATCTCGCCGCACCACCAGCCCCAGTACCGGCGTCTGTACGCGTCCCACGGATAACACACCCTGATAGCCGGCATTACGGCCCAGGATCGTGTAAGCGCGGGTCATATTAATGCCATACAGCCAGTCCGCTCGCGCTCGCGCCAGCGCGGAGACGCACAGCGGCACGAAGTCGCTGTTCGCCCGCAGCCTGTCAATAGCACGCTCGACCGCCTGCGGGTTAAGGTCGTTTATCAGACAACGCCGTACCTGCTGGCGCTTTTCGGCAGGAAGCTGGAGATAATCCAGCACTTCATCAACCAGAAGCTGTCCTTCGCGATCCGGGTCGCCGGCGTGAATAATTTCACCGGCTTGATGCAAAAAGCGCTTAATCACATTGAGCTGTTTGGTGACGGAAGGACGAGGCTGAAGCTGCCATTTTTCCGGCACGATAGGCAGGTCAGCCAGATTCCAGCGCGCATAACGGCTGTCATACGCATCCGGCTGCGCCTGTTCCAGCAAATGACCAATACACCAGGTGACGACCTGCCCGTTTCCGCACTCAATAAAACCATCGCCTTTACGGTGCGGTTTTGGCAGCACATCCGCAATGGCGCGCCCCAGACTCGGTTTTTCGGCAATAAACAACCGCATCAGGTTAACGAATCTCAACCATAGCGCGACCGCCACGGGCCTCGACCAGTTCGCCAATCGCGGTCAGATCGATACCAAATTCCGCCGCGGTGGCTTTAACATCGTCTTCGGCGTCCGGCGTTACCGCCAACAACAGACCGCCTGACGTTTGCGGATCGCACAGCAGGCTACGAACTTCACGCGACATGTCGCCCATCAGATGACCATAGCTGGCGAAGTTGCGCTCTGTGCCGCCCGGTACGGCGCCCAGAGCAATATACTCTTCCACGCCCGGCAGTTTAGGGATGTCCTGATAGCAAAGCAGCGCCTGCACACCTGCGCCCTGGCACATCTCGCTCAGGTGCCCCAGCAGGCCAAAACCGGTAACGTCAGTCATAGCTTTTACGCCGTCGATATTGGCAAACGCCGCGCCAGCAATGTTCATCCGACACATGACTTCCGTCGCCAGCCCCTGATGTTCAGGCTTAAGCAGCGATTTTTTTTCGGCGGTGGTCAACACGCCAATCCCCAACGGTTTGGTCAGAAAGAGTTTGCATCCCGCCTGCGCGGTACTGTTTTTCTTCACCCGTTCGGTCGGCACTACGCCTGTGACCGCGAGACCAAAGATCGGCTCCGGGGCGTCAATAGAGTGTCCGCCCGCCAGCGCGATACCGGCCTGACGGCAGGCAAAGCGCCCCCCCTCGGTCACTTCACGCGCAATATCGGGCGACAGGGTATTAATCGGCCAGCCAAGGATCGCGATCGCCATAATCGGTTTGCCGCCCATCGCAAAAATATCGCTGATGGCGTTTGTTGCCGCAATGCGGCCAAAATCGAACGGGTTGTCGACTATCGGCATAAAGAAGTCGGTGGTGCTGATAATACTGGTGCCATTACCCAGATCGTAAACCGCCGCATCATCGCGGGTTTCATTACCCACCAGCAGGTTCGGGTCGACGAACTTCGCCTGCTCGCTATGCAGGATAGTCTCCAGCACTTTAGGGGAAATTTTACAACCGCAACCAGCGCCGTGGCTGTATTGCGTTAAACGAATGGCTTGCTCGCTCATGGACATCTCCTGTCATTGCATTCGCGCTATGGTAGCGCTCATTCCCTGATGTGGTAAGTATCACTGTCTGAATTACCGCGCCTTTGCTCAGAATCCAGACAGTTTTATCCCTCAGCGTCAGAAATAACGCACAAACGGCGTGGGGTCGGGGGTACTGATCGTCGTTGACGCTTTGAGCTGCGGCGTGCCGAGATAGAGAAAACCAACAATTTTATCCTGAGGGCGGCACTCAAAGGCTTCCCGCACGATAGCGCTCTCCGTTAATGCACCGCTACGCCAGATACCATTAAACCCTTGCGCAATCGCCGCCATTTGCATCGCCATTACCGCACATCCGGCAGACATCTCCTGTTCCCACACCGGAACCTTATGGTTTTCTTCGCATTTCGCCACCACGGTAATGATCAGCGGCGCGCGAAACGGCGCATTACGCGCTTTTTCGATCGCTTTCTCATCGCCCCCGGCAGCGACAGCGCCTTGTTCAAGCACGGCGCTGAAGCGGTCGCGCCCCTCTCCTTCAATCACAAAAAAACGCCACGGCTGTAGAGATTTATGATCGGGAACACGCATTCCCGACCGCAGAATGTTCTGTAATTGCTCTCCGACAGGCGCCGGTTCTGCGAGACGAGAGGCGCTACGACGGTTGACCAGCAGTTCTAGTGCATCCATTTGATTAACTCCAGCAATGATATTTATTCACAAAATTAACACGAGAGCGGATTTTGTTACAGCGCAGGCAGTGATTCCTGCTGACAACTGCCTGATGGGTCATTACGATAGCCACATCTTAATGCTTTATCCTCACCAAGGTATAAGCGTTGTTACTCAGATAGGGAGAATACATGCGAACCCTGTGGCGATTTATTGCCGGATTTTTTAAATGGACGTGGCGAGTGTTGAACTTCGTCCGTGAAATGGTACTCAACCTGTTCTTTATTTTTTTGGTTCTGGTGGGCGTTGGGATCTGGATGCAGATCGGTAACGGCAGCAACAGTGAGCAAACCGCGCGCGGCGCTCTGCTGCTGGATATTTCCGGCGTCATTGTGGATAAACCCTCCACCAATCACCGTCTGGGCGCGCTGGGTCGCCAGTTATTTGGCGCCAGCTCCGACCGTCTGCAGGAAAACTCCCTGTTTGACATCGTCAACGCTATTCGTCAGGCGAAAGATGACCGTAACATCACTGGTATCGTTCTGGATCTGAAAAACTTCACCGGCGCCGATCAGCCGTCAATGCGCTATATCGGTAAAGCGCTGCGCGAATTCCGCGACAGCGGCAAACCGATTTTTGCCGTGGGTGAAAACTACAGCCAGGGTCAGTATTACCTCGCCAGTTTCGCCAATAAAATTTGGCTTTCCCCACAGGGTCAGGTAGATCTTCACGGCTTCGCTACGAATGGCCTGTACTACAAAACGCTGCTGGATAAGCTGAAAGTCTCTACCCACGTTTTCCGGGTCGGCACCTATAAATCCGCCGTCGAGCCGTTTATCCGCGACGATATGTCGCCCGCCGCCCGCGAGGCCGACAACCGCTGGATAGGCGAACTGTGGCAGAACTACCTGCATACCGTTTCCGCCAATCGCCAGATTTCGCCGCAACAACTCTTCCCCGGCGCCCAGGCTATTATCGACGGGTTAACCAGCGTGGGCGGTGACACCGCCAAATATGCGCTCGACCATAAACTGGTGGACGCCCTCGCCTCCAGCGCAGATGTTGAAAAAGCGCTGACGAAGCAGTTTGGCTGGAGTAAAACCGAAAATAACTATCGCGCGATCAGTTATTAC
Organism: Salmonella sp. 32031103-2018-00083-FB-01-SM-01; assembly: GCF_017571995.1. Taxonomy (NCBI): domain Bacteria; kingdom Pseudomonadati; phylum Pseudomonadota; class Gammaproteobacteria; order Enterobacterales; family Enterobacteriaceae; genus Salmonella; species Salmonella sp. 32031103-2018-00083-FB-01-SM-01. The sequence goes on along the minus strand of NZ_JAGEQL010000001.1, from coordinate 318,157 downwards.
GATTATTCGCTGAAAACGCCTGCGGATACCGGCGGTACTATTGCGGTTATTTTCGCCAATGGCGCGATTATGGATGGCGAAGAAACGCCAGGGAATGTCGGCGGCGACACTACGGCATCGCAGATCCGCGACGCACGTCTTGATCCTAAAGTGAAAGCGATTGTGCTGCGCGTCAATAGCCCAGGCGGGAGCGTCAACGCCTCCGAAGTTATCCGCGCCGAACTGGCGGCGGCAAGAGCGGCCGGCAAACCGGTGGTGGTCTCAATGGGCGGCATGGCGGCCTCCGGCGGTTACTGGATCTCTACGCCGGCAAACTATATCGTGGCCAGCCCCAGCACGCTGACGGGTTCAATTGGCATCTTCGGCGTCATCAATACGGTAGAAAACAGCCTGTCGTCGATTGGCGTACACAGCGACGGCGTTTCCACCTCGCCGCTGGCGGATATTTCGATGACCAAAGCGCTGTCACCGGAAGTGCAGCAGATGATGCAACTCAGTATTGAGTACGGCTACAAACGCTTTATTACGCTGGTGGCAGACGCGCGTAAACGTACGCCGGAGCAGATTGATAAAATCGCACAGGGCCATGTCTGGACCGGAGAAGACGCGAAAGCCAATGGTCTGGTGGACAGTCTCGGCGACTTTGACGACGCCGTCGCCAAAGCGGCGGAGCTGGCGAAACTGAAACAGTGGCATCTTGATTACTATCAGGACGAACCGACGGTCCTTGATATGGTCATGGACAGTATGACCGGATCAGTACGCGCCATGCTGCCGGAGGCCATTCAGGCGATGCTCCCGGCGCCGCTCGTTTCCGCCGCCAACACGGTGAAGGCCGAGGGGGATAAACTGGCGGCATTTAACGATCCGCAAAACCGTTATGCGTTCTGTTTGACTTGCGCGAACGTTCGCTAATGCTTCATCAATAGCCATACCGGATGGCGGCGTCTGCTCATAGCCGCCATCCGATAATCATTAATACGTCCTTCGCGACACGACTGAACATTATCATGCAAAAGAAATCAATTTACGTTGCCTATACCGGCGGTACTATCGGTATGCAGCGCTCAGATAAAGGGTATATCCCGGTGTCCGGGCACCTTCAGCGCCAGCTGGCGCTGATGCCGGAATTCCACCGCCCGGAGATGCCGGATTTTACCATCCATGAATATGCCCCGCTGATGGATTCATCAGATATGACGCCGGAAGACTGGCAGCATATCGCTGCAGATATCAAAGCGCACTACGATGAGTATGACGGTTTTGTTATTCTGCACGGCACCGACACGATGGCGTTTACCGCATCGGCGCTCTCTTTCATGCTGGAAAATCTGGGTAAACCGGTTATTGTGACAGGGTCACAAATTCCGCTGGCTGAGCTGCGCTCCGACGGGCAAATTAATTTGCTGAATGCGCTTTATGTCGCCGCCAACTATCCTGTTAATGAAGTAACGCTGTTTTTTAATAATCGTCTGTTCCGCGGCAATCGCACGACCAAAGCCCATGCGGATGGTTTTGACGCTTTTGCCTCTCCTAATCTGCCGCCCTTGCTGGAAGCAGGAATTCACATTCGCCGTTTAAATACGCCTCCCGCGCCCTACGGTTCTGGTGAATTAATCGTTCACCCTATTACACCGCAGCCAATAGGCGTAGTGACCATTTATCCGGGGATTTCCGCCGAGGTAGTACGTAACTTTCTGCGTCAGCCGGTAAAAGCGCTGATTCTGCGCTCTTATGGCGTAGGCAACGCGCCGCAAAATAAAGCGTTTTTACAGGAGCTGAAAGAGGCCAGTTCGCGCGGCATCGTGGTGGTTAACCTGACCCAATGCATGTCAGGGCGAGTCAATATGGGCGGGTACGCTACCGGTAATGCGCTGGCGCACGCTGGCGTGATTGGCGGTGCCGATATGACCGTCGAAGCCACCTTAACCAAACTGCATTATTTGTTAAGCCAGGGTCTGGACACTCAGGCGATTCGTAGCGCGATGGCGCAAAACTTGCGTGGTGAATTGACGCCGGATGATTAAAAAATCCCGACGACAAGGAGAAGATAATGACAAACCGGGCCTTATTACTGGTCGACTTGCAAAATGACTTTTGCGCCGGCGGCGCGCTGGCTGTAGCGGAAGGCGACAGCACCATCGACATCGCCAACGCTCTTATTGACTGGTGCCAGCCCCGGCAGATTCCGGTGCTGGCCAGCCAGGACTGGCATCCCGCGCAGCATGGCAGCTTCGCCAGCCAGCATCAGGCGGAACCCTATAGTCAGGGAAAGCTGGACGGGCTGCCGCAAACGCTCTGGCCGGATCACTGCGTTCAACATACCGACGGCGCGGCGTTACATCCCCTGCTTAACCAACATGCGATTGACGCCTGCATCTATAAGGGTGAAAACCCGCTGATTGATAGCTACAGCGCGTTTTTTGACAACGAACATCGGCAGAAAACTACCCTTGATACCTGGCTTCGCGAGCATGACGTTACCGAGCTTATCGTGATGGGGTTGGCGACCGATTACTGCGTAAAATTTACGGTGCTGGATGCGCTAAAGTTGGGCTATGCCGTTAACGTTATCACCGATGGCTGTCGCGGCGTGAATATTCACCCGCAGGATAGCGCACACGCGTTTATGGAGATGGCGGCGGCAGGCGCGACGCTGTATACGCTGGCAGACTGGGAAGAGACGCAGGGCCAGGCTGTCGCCAGGTAGCGGAGCAGGTATCGTATCCGGTCACTACATCACGCAACGGTGAGACCATTGCATAGATCTTTGGGCCGGATACGTCACGCCAGCATCGCTACCAGGCAAAGCTCAACGCAGGCTGGAGAGCGCTTCTAACGAAACTCTTCTCGTTTCAATGCCAAAACAAAATAATATCAGCGCGCACGCCGCCAGCAGCATACCCAGCACAACAAAAACGGTGACAGATCCATAGCGGGTCAGCAAAACCGCCACACCGTAGGGGGTAAAGACAGCGACGATCCGCCCTACCGCATTCACAAAACCCGATCCACGTAATCTAAGGTGCGTAGGCCATAATTCGGGAACGTAAACCGCCGAGGCGAAGCAGACGTACATATACAGAAAGGAAATCATTACCAGTCCATAAACCAGAATGGCCCATTCCTCAGTCTGTATTGAGTAAAAATATCCTACTACCGCAATAACGATAAGCAACAGCGAACCAAATAACCGTCTGGGGAAATGGTCAATAATGAGCGCAGCGATAAATATGCCCACCGGCGCGCCAATCATAATGATGGCGGTCATGAAAATGGATTTTGTAACATCAATTCCTGAATTAACAAAAATTGTCGGGATCCATACCGTAATGGTATAAAGCGAAATGTTCATCGCAATCAATACAGTGATCGCCACTAACGTGCGCCGCAGCATTTGTCCTTTGAATAATAGCCAGAATGTACCGTTTTCAAAGCGCGATTCCATGGATTTATTGCTTTCCTGATGCGGCTGCAAAATAATACTTTTTTCTTTTTCTATTTGCGATTCAATCATGAGAAGCTGCTGTTCAGCCTCGCGTTGCCGCCCTTTACCTGCTAACCACCTGGGTGATTCGATAAAGTACTTTCCTGAAAGAGACCACGCCAGCAACATCCCGATCCCGCCAAGAAGAAACATCATCCGCCAGCTTAAAAACGCAATGACCACTACGCCAATCCCCGCAGACAGCAGCGGTGACCAGTTCCCTACAAAAGAGAGACGCGCGGACCATTTTCCTCGTACAACGGGAGGGATAAACTCGGTAAAAGAAGCATATCCAACCATAATCAATGCCCCCATGCCTGTCCCCATCAGACAACGAAAGAAAATCAGCCAGTACATATTGGGAACAAATGCGGCAGCCGTTGCGGAGATGCCCACAAGCAACAAATTAATGCGAAACGCTTTTCGACGCCCCAGGTAATCCCCAATAAAACCGCCGGTAAGCGAACCAATAAAATAGCCAAGCATCAGTGCCGATGTGAACGCGGCATTAAGATAATTATTCGACCAGCCATTGTTTATCAATTTGGCCAGAACCACATTTCCTGAATAACTCAAAAACCCCGTTAATAGCAGGCCAAAACTAATTATTCCAAAAATACGAAAATGAAACCGGGATAAAGGTAAGCGGTCTAGTCTGGCGCCGATATGATCATTGTCTTCCATCTGGATGGCCTCTAACGCAGCAAAATAATAAATTATTGTCTCGCGGCAAAGGGGTATTTGCCGCACTTGCTATCATCTGCCGTTTTTTTTGGCATAGTCCAGGCGAAAACAATCCAGGCAAGGATAATCTATCGATTAATAGACAAGCTGGATATTATTTTTATCGCAAAATGCGATCCATTCATCACCTGGCGTTTTATTCGTTATCAGGTAATGGATATGACTAAAATCGACCAACCGCACGAACGCTTTACGATCAAATTTTGAGTGGTCCACCAATAACGCCACCTCTGTGGCCTGGCGAATCATCGTTTTTTTGATTTCAGCTTCCGCCTCGTTAGAATCAAGCGCCCCGCTCGCCATATCCAGCCCTTTACAACTCATTACCATAATATCAACATGATAACGGCTGATTATTTCTTTAGTGATACGCCCCTGCAGCGATAGCGTATTTTTATTTAACTCACCGCCCGTAGAAACAAGATTAATGTCCGATTGCGCCAGTTCATGGAAAGCTTCCGCTGAATTAGTTAACAAAGTAAGATCATTTCGGTCTTTCAGAAGTTTTAGCAATTCCATTACCGTACTGCTGGAATCGGCGGCCATCGTTGTTTTGTTTTTAATAAACGGAAGCGTATTACGGGCTATAATTTGCTTCTCTTCATAGAACGATTTTGCACGCTTATAAAAATGGATATTGTCAGCCAGCACTGCCGAATTTAATACCGCACCGCCATAAGTTCGAGTCAAAAAGCCTTCATCTTCGAGTTTTTCCAGATCGCGTCGAATTGTCTCTTCGGTTACCTGAAAAATTGAACTCAAGTTAGAGACTGTTACTTTTTTATCATTAGCGACCATCTGTTTGATCGCCTGAATCCTGTCTTTCGCCGCCACGATTACACCTCTGTTTTCGACGTCATGATAAACGTTGAGTATCTCACAGACTATGTTTACTTTCAAAATAAGCCGTTTGAATAACAGATTTTATCTGCATTTCGCCAAAAAAGAGGTGTAATGTATTGCTTATGGATTGTCCAGTGCTTCCGCCATTTGTCTCATCAATAACGCATCGTCATCTGTTAAGGTGATGGACAGCGCAGCGATATTCTCTCGTACCTGCTCCGGCGACGTGGCGCCGCTAAGTATCGAAATCAGTTCGCTTTGTCGCAATATCCACGCCAGAGCCAACGTCGGGACAGAGCAATGGTATTTGTCACACAATGGCTGCCACTGCTCCAGCATATCAATGACCCGCAACATATTCTCACGCTGGAACCAGAGTTTATTCGCTCGCGCCCCGCCGGGAACATAGTCACGGGTAATGGTGCCGGTTAACAATCCCTGCTCCAGTGGCGAATAAACCTGTACCACGATGCCGTGCTCGCGGCATAGCGGCAGCAGCTCCGTTTCCAGCGCCCGGTCAAGAATGCTGTATTTCGCCTGTATGATGTCCAGCTCGCCATGTTTAAGGTATTCGCGGATATGGCTGACATCTACATTGGCCGCCCCGATAGAACGGATTTTCCCCGCTGCTTTCAGCTCATTGAGCACGCCAACGGTTTCCGCAATCGGCGTAAAAAACGGCGGTACCGACTGCCAGTGGGTCATATAGATATCGATATAATCAATCCCTAGTCGCTGGAGACTGGCATCGACTTCTTTACGAATAGAGTCCGGAGAAAGATTTTTATAGAGCTGGCGATCGCCGACTTTATTGAACAGACTCCCTTCCCGCTCCCAGACGATCCCGCATTTGGTCTCCACCACCATCTCGTTACGCGGTAATTTCTTCAGCGCCTGGCCGACAATCACTTCGCTATTGCCAAAGTTATAGCCCGGCGCCGTATCAATCAGGTTAATACCGCAACGGTGCGCCTCAACGATAGTATCGATGCAGACCTGCATATCGAGGTTGCCATTCCATGCCGGACCGCCGCCGATAGCCCAGGTGCCGAGTCCCATACGGGAAAGCGCTATATCTGTATTACCTAAAGGTATCATTTTCATCTGCCGCTATTACCCTTCGTATTCATTCAGGAGTTGTTCCACTAGCATTCTGTTTTTCACGCCCGTTGTGGCGCCCACGCTGAGTACCGATATCGCGGCCGTCGCATTGGCGAACCGTGCGCATTCACGCAGCGTTTTTCCCTCCAGCAGCGCGGCGATAAATCCCGATGCAAAATTATCGCCGGCGCCAATAGTGTCGATGGCGGTAATGCCTGACACCGCAGGCACTTCCATTTTTATATCGGCACGTTTGATAAAGCAGCCTTTCTTGCCAGTTTTAATCACCACCGTTTTTACGCCACATTGCAAAAAACAATCGGCAATATCATCCAGCGTCTCTTTCCCGGTCAGTTTTTTGGCTTCATCAATATTAGGAAACAGATAATCGACAAAACTTAGCGCTTCGCGAATATCGTCCAGAGTTTCATTCAGCCGCGGTTTGATCATGTCAGCGCAGATAATCAGTTGATGCGCTTTCGCCTGCGTAAAAATAGCCGTTAATGCTTTGCCATCCAGCAGCGGGCTGTTAAAGATACTTGCCAGTGATAACAGCCTGGCCTGAGAAAAACGGTCAAAATCGACATCGTTAATATTTAGCTTCCACAGGCTGCCGTTACGGTTAGTGACAAAGGTGCGCTCACCATCATCAGTCACCAGCCCAACATTAATTGAGGTATCAATATCAGCATCCTGCTTCAGGCTCTGAATATCGATATTCTCCTTCCGACAGTGGTCGAGAATAAAATATCCTGCCGCATCGTCGCCAACGCGACTCATTAGCGCAGTGCGATGCCCGAGACGCGAAATAATCGTGGCTTCATTAATCGCATCTCCCCCTGTGGTCATGGCAATTCGTTCTAATGGATACGAATCGACATCAAAGATATTTTTACTAACCGGTTGCAAAGGAATGTCAACAATGGCCGCCCCTATGCAAAGAACTTCGATTTCGTCCATATCATCATTCCGCTTTACCATCTGAACCAAACAGTTTGATTTTTTCCAGCGCGCGGGCTTTTACCGCTTTGCGTACTTCGCGTTCCAGATGCAGGAACGGCTGATCCTGATTCTCTTTTACCGCTACCATCGCGGCCTGACACAGTTCGGTGTGGATATTGATTTTCGAGATGCCCAGCGAAATGGCTTTTTTGATATCCGCGTCGCTAATACCGGAAGCGCCGTGTAACACTAGCGGTACGGAAACTGCCTGGCGCACGCGCTCCACGACCTCAAAATTCAGTTTTGGTTCAGAGGTGTACACGCCATGCTGGTTGCCGATGGCGACCGCCAGCGAGTCACAACCGGTGCGTGCTACAAATTCCGCCGCCTGATCCGGGTCGGTATAGTGATACCCCGCCAACGCCTCTTCATACACCGTTTCGTTCCCTACGTGCCCTAACTCCGCCTCTACCGGAATACCCAGCGGATGAAAGAAATCAACGGCTTCTTTGGTCAGGCGAATATTTTCTTCAAAGTCAAAGGATGAAGCGTCACGCATCAGCGAGTTCATGCCGTGCGTCCAGGCATTATGGATAATGTCCATGCTACGTCCATGATCCCAGTGGGTAATTACCGGCACAGAGGCTTTTTTAGCCATGGAAACCATCATATGAGAGAAGTCTTCAAATGAAGTATTGCCCACAAATCCGGTACCAAAGGAGATAATAACCGGCGAATTTGCCTCTTCCGCCGCATCAATCACTCCCATCAACATTTCCGCATTCCACACGTTAAAGTGCGCAATCGCGTAATGTTTATTTTGTGCATCATTTTCCCAATATTTTATATCTGCCAACATCGCTGTTTCTCCCGTTTTTTATTAATCGCAAACTTTAATAACGCCTTTAATAATGTCGCGTTTGTTATTCACCGACTCTTCAAATGCACGTTGTACGTCTTTGTAATCGTAAATATGCGTCACCATTGATTTCACATCGAAACGCCCGGAGGAGATGGCATCAATAGTCACCGGATAGCGGTTGGCATAGCGGAATACCGTCTGGATGGAGACTTCACGGTTAATTTTGAGGAAATTAATTGCTGAATCTCCCGCGACAGTGCCGACAATCATGATCTTCCCGCCGCGCATGACCAGATACGGCGCTTGCTGAGTTGTGACGGCGGAACCGGCGGTTTCAAACACAATATCGGCGCCCATATCGTCGGTGAACTGCTGGCAGCGCGAGACAGTATCTTCTTTCGCCCCATTGATAACGGTTGTCGCTCCCAGTCGTTCAGCCATTGCCAGCCGTTTTTCCAGTACATCTACTACCGCGATATTGGTCGCCCCCAGACACTTACACGCTTGCAGGGTCATTAAACCAATGCAGCCCGCGCCGAGAATGACGATTTTCTTACCCGGTTTAACATCCGCCAGCATTGCCGCGTGCATTCCAACAGCAGCAGGTTCCACCAGCGCACCTTCCATAGTGTCCATATTGTCCGGAAGCTTGTACGTAAAACTTTCCGGATGGCACAGATAGTGAGTTAAGGCCCCGCGATAATTCGGCTGCGTCGCCATAAAATCAACATCCGGACAAATATTGTATTTTCCTTCCAGACAATAGCGGCAGTGGCCGCACGGCACGCCCGGCTCGATATTAACCCGATCGCCTGGCTTAAATTTGCTTACCCGCTTGCCGACCGCAATGACCGTTCCGGCACACTCATGACCGAGACCAATTTCCTGATTTGGAACCTTCGGCGGAATGAATGGCCCGGATTCAAAACCGTGAACATCTGAACCGCAAATACCGACATATTCCACTTTGATCAATACTTCGTTTTCTTTTGGTACTGGAATATCAGCCGCCATAATTGTCATGGTGCCAGGCGTTTTTAATATCGCTTTTGAATTTTTCATTTTTATTCCTTTATTTACTCGTGACCTTATCAATGCCCAGACTTTCGACCGAAACACCCCTGGTCTCGATTCCGATAGTCGCTATTGCAACAGCGACGATAATCGAGACAGCGCCCAGCAGGACGAAAACGCCCGTCACGCCATAGCCGTTGAGTAATACCGCCACTGCATAGGGGGCAGCGATACCGCTGATTCTGCCGACAGCGTTCGCCAGGCCGGAACCGCGAAGTTTCGCTTCTGTTGGCCAGATCTCCGGCACATAGACCGCCGAGGCATAACAGACATACATATAGACAAAGGTAATCAGGAAAAAGCCAATTAAGGTGATAAGCAACATGCTGGTTTGCAGTGAATAAATATATCCCAGCACGGCAATCAGAATTAATAAACCGACACCCATGGTTTTGCGCGGAATTTTATCCATTACCAGCATAGCGATAAATATGCCAAACGGTGCGCCGAACATACTCATGGTATTTAAAACGATCGAATCTTTGAGGTTGATGCCCTGCGTCATAAAGATGGTGGGCAGCCAGTTAATTAACGTGTATTGCACAACGTTCATGGCAATCAGCACGCAGGAACCCAAAATAACGCGTTTCAGTAATACGCCAGTGAGCAACGCTGAATAAGGTACGGAACGCGGAGGCTTGCCGCTGCTTTCAATAACAACCGGCGGCAGCGGTTTTCCTGTCTGACGTTCGATGCCTGCTTCAATGGCCTGCATGACCTTTTCGGCTTCCTGATAACGCCCGCGCGATTCCAGCCAGCGGGGAGATTCAGGGAAGTATCGCCAGGCAAGCGCGGTAGCAATCAGCGACAGTACAGCCGGGATCAGTAACTGCACGCGCCAGTTCCATTCCGCGCTAATTAGCGGCGTCAGCCCCATTGCAATCAGGGAACACAATGGATATGACCAGTTGCCAATAAACGAAACACGACTCGACCAGGTTCCCCGATTTCTGCCCGGCATATATTCGGTAAAACCAGCAAACAGGGTGACCAGTAGTGCCCCTAATCCCACGCCCATCACAAAACGACAGGCGATCAGAAAGCTCATATTCGGTGAGAATGCGCCAACCACCATCGCGGCGATATGGATTGCCTCATAAAGAATAAAGGCGTTCCTGCGCCCGGTTTTATCGCCGATAATGCCGCCCACCAGCGCGCCGAGAAACATCCCCGCTGTGGTAATGGCGGAGAAGGTGGCTGTCGTGGAATTATCGGTCCAGCCTAACTCCTTGAGCTGGGCAAGAATTAATCCGCCGACGGCATTACTCCAGCAAACAAGCAGACCAAAGGCGACGACGGCAAACATTGATGAATGCCAGCGGCAATCCGGCAGGCGATCCAGCCGGGCGCCGCAGTGCGGTTTTGTTATCTGTTCCATGCGATAACGTTCCTTTAGCAGAAGGGTTATTCATCAAAGTCGTAGGTCATGATCACTTTAATGGCTGTCTTATCGACCATTGCGTCAAACCCTTCGCGCCACTGAGAAAGACCGATACGATGGGTGATCATCGGTTTTACTTTGATAGCGCCGCTGGCAAGCAGGCGAATCGCATTGCGCCAGGATGTGGAGTCATAGGCCATATGCCCAATGATGCTTTTGTTCCAGGAAGTAATGTCGTTGATGGAGAAATCGAGCGGCTTAAATCCCATACCGACGCGAACCACTTCACCATTTGGCCGTAGCATGTCGATGGCCTGTTTAAGCGCAATGTTGGCACCGGAGCATTCGATCACCAGACCGAGGTTGTCTTTGCCGCAAATCTCCCGGCAGCGTGCGACGACATCTTCCGTGGAGCCGTTAACAAACGCCGTCGCGCCGAGTTCTTTGGCCACAGGGAAACGGACAGGAACATCCTCATCCAGACCAACCACCACGATATTTACCGCCCCCATAATGCGGGCCATTTGGACCGAAAACAGACCTAACGGACCGGTGCCGATGACTACCACGTCCTGGCCGGGTAAAAATTTGGATTGCTGGGCGATAGATTTATAGGCGTTGCAGATAGGGTCCAGAACTGCGGCTTCCTCGTAATCCACGCCTTCCGGGATCTCCCACAGGGCATGGCGATGGATTTTCAGGATTTCTCCCGGAACCAGGCAGTATTTGGAGAATCCACCGCCCCAGGTGTTGTTATCCAGACCCAGATTCACTTTTTCTGTACAACACAGAAAATCGCCTTGTTCACAGGCAGGGCAAACGCCGCAAACGTGTCCGCTGTTGTCAGAAACCACGCGCTGGCCGACTTTCCAGTATTTCACTTTTTCGCCCACCCGCGCGATACGTCCGGCGAATTCATGACCGCGAACGGAGTTAAATTCGTCGGACCCGCTATCAACGTTATAGTGCTTCATATCCGCGCCGCAGATCGCCGCCGCTTTGATTTCGATAATCACGTCTTCCGGACCGCATACCGGCTCCGGGACATCAATCATTTTGTAGCCGCCAAAGGCCTTGCCAAATCTCGCCAGTGCTTTCATTGCATCTTCCTTTGTGTTTGGTGTGCATCAATGCTCATCATACTTATCCATAAAATCTTTAAGGTCAACGATAAATCTTTAAAACACAGATAATGATCTGTATTTGCCAACCAAGATCACAAACTCAACGAAACAAACGGCGATAAAACCAAAAAGATGGAAGCCGTATCGCGAAAGACGGCGTGAACGCCTGCGCAGGTTTCCATGGATGAAGACGCTAATCTGCTGCGGTTATTTTTTCGCCACCCAATTCTGTGGCGTGTTTCTGTGTTAAATGTCAAAAAGGATCGTTAAAGAAGCCCGCGCGGTGTTTATTAAACCGGCGCAGAAGATTGTCGACAAATATGGTCTCGATGGGATCGCTCTTGACTGGGAATATTCGGTTAACGTCGCATTTAAAAGCGCTTCGTCAGCTAATGAGCCCCAAAAGCGGGTCACCCTCGCCGTCGGCACGAATGCGGAAAATCCGAAAAGCTGGCTGGACGTGAAAGCTATAGCCCCGTAGCTCGACTTTATCAATCTGATGACTTACGACATGGCCTTATGGCACGCAGTATTTCAACGCCAATCCGTATGACTCAAACGCCTGGCCTGCTGCTGACAGTAAAGTCTGCCGGGGGAAAGCGCTGTTTGCCCTCCCTTATGAAAATCCGCGCTCGGTGGCGATCAACGCGGACCAGATTAAAAAGCGCGGGCTGGCCGGCACAATGTTCCGGGAATAGGCCGCCGATGACAATAATCAGTTAGCGACACAGCTGGCGGACTCGCTGGACATTAAGCGTTATTCGTAAAAATATGGCGGGCCTGTGCCTGACAGCAATGAGCAGGCCCGGTAAGCACAACGCACTGGCAATTAAACCACCGGATGGCGACTACCTCTTATCCGGCTCCCCGTTACTGCATTTTCAATGTCGCAATCGGCTTTGACGTAATACCGAAATCCGCTTTGAGCTGCTGCTTGCTTTTCATCACCATCTGACCGTGAGTATCGATCGTCATATGTTGCGCTTCGGTATTGTGCCGCGCCTGCCATAGCATCACCAGCTGTAGGCTGTTTTCTTTCTGTTCCGGCGTCAACGCCACGCCATCCGGCCATTTACCCAGCTCAACGGCGGTGGATAAACGTTGATACACTTCCGGCGTCATGCTGTTAATGATCTCATCAAGATTCATGATGTGTCCGCTCCTGTGGAATAATTTGCTGAATCGTTTTTTCAGCCTTTCAGTTGATCGCCGTTTTTCTCGTCAGAAAAGGCCAGCGAGGCCGAGTTAACGCAATAGCGCTCACCGGTTGGCTGCGGCCCGTCCGGGAAAACGTGTCCGAGATGCGCATCGCAGTTTCCGCAACGAATTTCGACACGCTGCATGCCATGAGAAAAATCGTCTATGTAACGAATCGCCTCTTCGCTGACAGGCTGGTAAAAGCTAGGCCAGCCGCAGCCTGAATCGTATTTGGTGTGGGAGTGAAAAAGCGGCGTATCACAGACCAGGCAGTGATAAACCCCATCGCGTTTATTATGTAGCAGGCGTCCGGTAAATGGCGGTTCTGTGCCACGATCCTGCGTCACGTAGAATTGCATTTCGGACAATTTTTTCTTGAGTTCTTCTGCTGAAGGTTGGTTAGCCATTTGCTCACATCTCACTTTAAACGTGCTCACATTGCCTGACCGATTCTAACAAAACATTAACACCTCAGTACCAACTTTTGTTCTAAACTTGATCATTGCGAAATGGCGGCTCACGAATCGTGACTGATGTCACATTATTATCTCGGTTGCCCTTTAAAATTCGGGGCGGCGCCCCCATGTGGTTTCAAGCCGAAAGGAAGAGTGAGGCGAATCAGCCGCGCAAAGGTTGTGCAGAGGATTGATTTGTCGCAATGATTGACACGATTCCGCTTGACGCTGCGTAAGGTTTTTGTAATTTTACAGGCAACCTTTTATTCACTAACAAATAGCTGGTGGAATATATGACTATCAAAGTAGGTATCAACGGTTTTGGCCGTATCGGTCGCATTGTTTTCCGTGCTGCTCAGAAACGTTCTGACATCGAGATCGTTGCAATCAACGACCTGTTAGACGCAGAGTACATGGCATACATGCTGAAATATGACTCCACTCACGGCCGTTTCGACGGTACTGTTGAAGTGAAAGACGGTCATCTGATCGTTAACGGTAAAAAAATCCGTGTTACCGCTGAACGCGATCCGGCTAACCTGAAATGGGACGAAGTTGGTGTTGACGTAGTGGCTGAAGCTACCGGTATCTTCCTGACTGACGAAACCGCGCGTAAACACATCACCGCTGGCGCGAAAAAAGTGGTTCTGACGGGTCCGTCTAAAGACAACACCCCAATGTTTGTTAAAGGCGCTAACTTTGACAAATACGAAGGCCAGGACATCGTTTCCAACGCTTCCTGCACCACCAACTGCCTGGCGCCGCTGGCTAAAGTTATCAACGACAACTTCGGCATCATCGAAGGTCTGATGACTACTGTTCACGCGACTACCGCAACCCAGAAAACCGTTGACGGCCCGTCTCACAAAGACTGGCGCGGCGGCCGCGGCGCATCTCAGAACATCATCCCGTCCTCTACTGGCGCTGCTAAAGCGGTAGGTAAAGTACTGCCGGAACTGAATGGCAAACTGACTGGTATGGCGTTCCGCGTTCCGACTCCGAACGTATCCGTTGTTGACCTGACCGTTCGTCTGGAAAAAGCGGCTACCTACGAGCAGATCAAAGCTGCTGTTAAAGCTGCTGCCGAAGGCGAAATGAAAGGCGTGCTGGGTTACACCGAAGACGACGTTGTATCTACCGATTTCAACGGCGAAGTATGCACTTCCGTGTTCGATGCTAAAGCAGGCATCGCGCTGAACGACAACTTCGTGAAACTGGTCTCCTGGTACGATAACGAAACCGGTTACTCCAACAAAGTACTGGACCTGATTGCTCACATCTCCAAATAAGTTGAGATGACACAGTCATTGGTAAGAGCGACTCAGGTCGCTCTTTTTTTTGCTTAAAGATATACCCGTCATACTTCAAGTTGCAGGTGTGTTGGCTATGCTTTCTCACCCGAATCACTGACGGAAGTCGAACTTATCGGGATGAATCAGGGATGCCCCTGACCGAAGGTTACCTACGGTTGTTCAAATTCGTTCCCGATGAATTTGTCGTTCACTTGCCGCGTTACTCGGCCTGCGGCCTCGCCTCTACGGGCCAGCGCAAGCACTGGTCAAGGCACAAGCGCCTTGTCATGCAACTCGAATTATTTAGGGTTAAGAGGATTGCGTAATGATTAATAAAATTTTTGCCCTCCCGGTTATCGAACAGCTTACCCCTGTCCTTTCCCGTCGTCAGCTTGATGACCTGGATCTGATCGTCGTTGACCATCCGCAGGTTAAAGCCTCTTTTGCATTACAGGGCGCGCACCTTCTCTCCTGGAAACCCATTGGCGAGGAAGAGGTATTGTGGCTCAGTAATAATACGCCTTTCAAAACCGGCGTGGCGCTACGCGGCGGCGTACCGATCTGCTGGCCCTGGTTTGGACCTGCGGCTCAACAGGGTCTGCCGTCACACGGCTTTGCGCGTAATCTACCGTGGGCGCTAAAAGCGCATAATGAAGATGATAATGGCGTAATGCTGACATTTGAGCTGCAAAGCAGTGAGGCCACCCGGAAATACTGGCCGCACGATTTCACGCTGCTGGCACGTTTTAAAGTGGGCAAAACCTGTGAAATTGAACTGGAAGCGCATGGCGAGTTTGCAACCACATCCGCGCTCCACAGCTATTTTAACGTTGGCGACATCGCCAACGTTAAGGTCAGCGGACTCGGCGATCGGTTTATTGATAAAGTTAACGACGCTAAAGAAGGTGTCCTGACCGACGGTATGCAAACCTTTCCGGACCGTACCGATCGCGTTTACCTCAATCCTGAAGCATGTAGCGTGATCCACGATGCGACATTAAACCGCACGATTGATGTGGTCCACCACCATCATCTTAACGTCGTAGGCTGGAACCCTGGCCCGGCGTTGTCCGTCAGCATGGGCGACATGCCGGATGACGGCTATAAAACGTTTGTCTGCGTTGAAACGGCTTATGCTACTGCGCCGCAACAAGCCACAGAAGAAAAACCCTCTCGTCTGGCGCAGACTATATGCGTCGCAAAACGCTAAAAGTGAATGGATAACGGCGTTGCTATAGGCTCTGGAAGGCGTCAGCCGCCATCAGGCATGACCTGCCGGATGGCGGCGCTTACGCATTTTATCCGGCGTCACACCATATCCAACGCGGTTTTCCCTTTTGGCGCAGGCCAGGCGTTGTCCAGTAAGGCAAGTTCGTTTGCTGACAAGGCGATCTCAAGCGCCGCCGCATTTTGCTTCACGTGTTCTGTACTTCCGGCTTTCGGGATCGCCATCACGCCCGGATGCGCAATCACCCACGTCAGTAAGATTTGCGCCGCCGTAACGTTATGCGCTTGCGCAATTTCATTCACCACCGGATGATTCAGTAAACCGCTACGTAACCGGCCAGCCTGCGCCAGCGGGCTATAGGCCATCACTGGCATTCGCTGTTGTTGACACCACGGCAATAAATCATACTCAATACCGCGTGACGCCAGATGATAGAGCACCTGATTTGTCGCGCATTGCTGTCCCCCGGGGATGCGCCACAGCGCCTGCATATCGTCATAATCAAGATTAGAGACTCCCCAACGGCGAATTTTCCCCTGCGCGATTAGCCGCTCCATACCTTCAACGGTCTCTTCGAATGAAAAGTTTCCGGCCCAGTGCAATAGATAGAGATCGAGATAATCTGTTTTCAGACGACGCAGGCTTTCCTCACAGGCGGCAACTATCTTCTGGCCGCCAGCGTTCCACGGGTACACTTTTGACACCAGAAATGCCTCATCGCGTCGCCCTGCTAACGCCTCGCCCACGACCTTTTCCGCCCCGCCGTCGGCATACATTTCCGCCGTATCAATAAGGCGTAACCCCAAATCCAGCCCCGCGCGCAGCGCCGAAACCTCGCGCTGACGTTGATCCGCGCGCTCGCCCATATACCATGTTCCCTGTCCGATGGCAGGAAGCGTCACCTGCCCGCAAAACGTTACGTTTTTCACTGATTTCATTTCCTTTTCAAGGTCACCCGACGGTAAAACAATACAGGACTCTTAGACCCTACGGTAATGTCCGGCATCATACCGCGCAAGGGGGCGGTTTTCTTGTCACTGACGAACGTCATCCGCAATCATGTCGACGATGCGGGTAATATGCGCGGCGGGTCGCTGATTCAGTAATAATTGACGCATCACATTCATATAGGGCGTCACATGTTGAAAGAACTCCAGATATCCTTTACAGAGATAATTTTGCCGTTCGCCGCCGTCCATGCAAATTCGATGTTTCGGACAACCGCCGTGACAGGCAAAGCGCCACGTACAGTTCTGGCAGCGTGAGGAAAGGTTTGCTTTAGCCGCGCCAAACTGCTGCTGAAAAGAAGAAGCCGCCATTTCTTCTAAAGAGTGTTGCTGCAGATTGCCCAGTTTATAGGCGGGAAAAACAAAATGGTCACAGCTAAACACGTCGCCATTCTGCTCCACCAGCAAACTTTGCCCGCAGGTCGACTGCATCGTACAAAGCGTGGCGGGCTCCCCCATCCAGACGCCAAGTAAGTTGTCAAAAAGCTGTACGAATATGCGTCCGACATCGTGACGTATCCATTGATCAAAAACATCGCACATAAAGGCGCCCCACCCTTCAGGCGTGACGGAAAAGGGCATCAGCGAAGGCGAATCCTCATTGTCAGATAACGTCAAAGAACGCTGCGCTTTTTGCGCGAGCGGCTCAACAATGGGAATAAATTGCAGGTGTTTACTTTCCAGTTCCTGCGTCAAAAAATGATAAATAGCGTTGCCATGACGGCATGACACATCATTCACGACAGTGAGCGTGTTGAACTCGACATCATTTGCCTGCAGAAGGCGGATAGCATTAACGACACGGGAAAAAGACGCCCGCCCTGACGGCGTTTTCCGGTAATTATCATGAACGACTTGCGGCCCATCAATCGATATACCAATCAGGAACTGGTGCTGCGCAAAGAAAGCCGCCCATTCTTCATTGATTAATACGCCATTGGTTTGCAGACTGTTGTAAATAGTTTTGCCGTTGGCATAGCGTTGCTGCAAGCGCACCACTTTTTGGTAAAAAGAAAGACCGCATAGCGTCGGCTCTCCCCCCTGCCAACAAAACGAGACCTCTGAGGATGGCGTATCATCAATTACCCGGCGGATATACGTCTCCAGCACATCGTCAGACATGACGCGCTGGCCCCGGGGTTTATCAAGATAGAAACAGTACTTGCAGGATAAGTTACACAGACTGCCGCTGGGCTTGGCTACGGTATTGAATACTATGCTCATTCGTCTTACTCGCTGTGAAGAATGGGTATAGCATAAGCGGGACGTGACAGGGCGATATCAGCCAGCATTGCAACAATTATTACGCTAATTGTTAGCGCAGTTGTAATCACCTGGATTTTTCATATAAAAGGCTAGTTTTTTAAATTGATGTAACAAAGTATAAATCACATAAGGCTGCGCCATACCCGGTCAACAGCGCATTTATGCAAGCCGCCATGTTCGCGTTTCAGACAGCACAAAGCCTGCATAACGCAGGCTTTGTCATGGTTTTTCTGGCAAATTCAATCAATCAGAATCTATAGGTCACGCCAGTAGAAAGGATACCGGTCCAGGATTTATCCACCATCGGGCTATCGGTAATTTCATCCGACAGACGGGTGTAGCGCGCAGTACCATATACGCTCCAGTTACCGGCGAAATTATAGTTAGCGCTCAGTTCAAGATACGGGTTCCAGCTATCGTTCGGGTTATAGCCGCGCAGGCCGCTACGCGAAGATTCTTTACGTGATACGCCGTAATAGTAATCGTTCTGGTTCTCGCTATTCCATTCAACCCCGATACCTGGCGTTAAGGTCAGCCCGCCATTGGTATACCGATAAAGCCAGGCCAGATCCCAGACAATACCGTTACTGTTATCCAACGTATCCCCTGCCAGTGAGGTACGCAGGAATCCATACTGGGTGTGATGCGCGTAAGAAACGCCCGCCATCATAGTACTTTTACGCCTGTCCAGACGACGCAACTGATGGTCATCGCTGTCGCCCGGTTTGAAGTACATCGGGGACCAGTATGCCATGATTGACAACTTATCGGCATTGTCATTCCACAAGTAGTACCCGCCGCCCAGACCACGGAACCAGAAGTTTTCGCTTTCATAAGCGATGACCGGTATCGGATAAACATCGCTATCGTAATCTTTATAAGGGTGTTCAACCACACCAACGCCTGCGCCCAACGTCAGGTTGCTTTCAGCGTGCGCGACGCTGGCGGATGTTGCAATAAACACGCCAAGAGCCAGAAGTTTAAGTTTGGTCACAATCCATAATTCCTTATTCAAATGTTCTGCGGCAAAAGTGTAACCGCCAATACCTGTAAGCCCAACTATTTTACACAATGTAACCGTTTAATATCACCATCACCGATTATTTTCAGATGATCGGCTGATGATCGTTATGTGACCGGGAACGCTTTTTCTGATATCCACCAGCCTTTTCTACCTGATGAGTTATTGATATGTCATCGAAATCCACTGACGCGTACAGGCAAGTTTTGCAAATGCCATCTACGCTTAATGTTAAGAAGGTGTATCACCGGACACGTTGATCTTCTGGCCAATAAAATGGCATGAGAGTTGCTTTTTTTCCTTAGCAGAGACGGCGTTCAGTCTACCTCTTCCGGGAGCCTCTACTATTCATATGAACGGCTCTTAACATGTGCGAAAAAACGAAAGGATGGCATATCATGAATATATTCGATCACTATCGCCAGCGTTACGAAGCTGCCAAGGACGAAGAGTTCACACTGCAGGATTTTCTTACCATTTGTCGGCAAGATCGCAGTGCTTATGCCAACGCGGCAGAGCGGCTATTAATGGCTATCGGCGAGCCTAATATGGTCGACACTGCCCAGGAACCCCGACTTTCCCGACTCTTCTCCAACCGGGTTATTGCTCGCTATCCTGCGTTTGAAGAGTTTTACGGCATGGAAGACGCGATTGAACAGATTGTCTCTTATCTGAAACATGCGGCGCAAGGGCTGGAAGAGAAGAAACAAATTCTCTATTTGCTGGGACCTGTGGGGGGTGGCAAATCATCGCTCGCTGAACGGCTGAAATCGCTAATGCAGCGCGTGCCAATTTATGTTTTAAGCGCCAACGGCGAGCGTAGTCCAGTCAACGATCATCCGTTATGCCTGTTTAATCCGCAGGAAGACGCGCAGATTCTGGAAAAAGAGTACGGTATTCCGCGCCGCTATCTCGGTACGATTATGTCCCCGTGGGCGGCCAAACGCCTGCATGAGTTTGGCGGCGATATTACTAAATTCCGCGTGGTGAAAGTCTGGCCCTCCATTCTGGAGCAGATTGCCATCGCCAAAACGGAACCCGGCGATGAAAACAACCAGGATATTTCGGCGCTGGTCGGCAAGGTGGATATTCGTAAACTCGAACATCACGCCCAGAACGATCCGGATGCGTATGGTTACTCTGGCGCGCTGTGCCGCGCTAACCAGGGGATCATGGAGTTCGTCGAGATGTTTAAAGCGCCTATTAAGGTGCTGCACCCCTTGCTGACCGCAACTCAGGAAGGTAACTACAATGGTACGGAAGGTATTTCTGCTCTGCCCTTTAATGGCATCATACTTGCCCACTCAAACGAATCTGAATGGGTGACTTTCCGTAACAATAAAAATAACGAAGCGTTCCTTGACCGTGTCTATATTGTGAAGGTGCCTTATTGCCTGCGAATCTCCGAAGAGATCAAAATCTACGAGAAACTACTTAATCATAGCGAGCTGGCTCATGCGCCCTGCGCGCCGGGCACGTTGGAAACGCTTTCGCGTTTCTCGATTCTTTCCCGCCTGAAAGAGCCGGAAAATTCCAGTATTTACTCGAAAATGCGCGTTTATGACGGTGAAAGCCTGAAAGATACCGACCCCAAAGCTAAATCGTACCAGGAGTATCGCGACTATGCGGGTGTGGATGAAGGGATGAACGGTCTCTCCACCCGATTCGCCTTTAAGATCCTCTCCCGCGTATTCAACTTCGACCATGCGGAAGTGGCGGCAAACCCGGTACATCTGTTCTACGTTCTGGAACAACAAATCGAGCGTGAGCAGTTCCCGCAGGAGCAGGCTGAACGTTATCTGGAGTTCCTGAAAGGCTATCTGATCCCGAAATACGCCGAATTTATCGGCAAGGAGATCCAGACGGCCTATCTCGAATCTTATTCTGAGTACGGGCAGAACATTTTTGATCGTTACGTGACTTATGCGGATTTCTGGATTCAGGATCAGGAGTATCGCGACCCGGATACCGGTCAACTGTTCGATCGCGAGTCGCTGAACGCCGAACTGGAAAAAATTGAAAAGCCAGCGGGTATCAGTAACCCGAAAGATTTCCGTAATGAGATAGTAAACTTTGTCCTGCGCGCCAGAGCCAACAATAGCGGCCGTAATCCAAACTGGACCAGTTACGAGAAGCTGCGCACGGTGATTGAGAAAAAAATGTTCTCTAATACTGAAGAGCTGTTGCCGGTCATTTCTTTTAACGCCAAAACGTCGACTGACGAGCAGAAAAAGCATGACGACTTTGTCGATCGGATGATGGAGAAAGGGTATACCCGTAAGCAGGTTCGTTTGCTGTGCGAGTGGTACCTGCGCGTGCGTAAATCGTCGTGATATTAATGCCCGGTGGCGCTTGCGCTTACCGGGCCTACAAAGTAATGTTCTGTAGACTGGCTAAGCGTTAGCGCTATCCGGCACTGACAGAACAGGCGCTCAGTTGGCAGTACGGGGGGCATATGACCTGGTTCATAGACCGACGTCTTAACGGCAAAAATAAAAGCACGGTGAATCGCCAGCGCTTTTTGCGTCGTTATAAAGCACAAATTAAGCAGTCGATTTCCGAAGCGATTAATAAACGCTCAGTGACCGATGTCGACAGCGGAGAGTCCGTCTCTATTCCAACCGATGATATTAGCGAACCGATGTTTCATCAGGGGCGCGGCGGTCTGCGCCATCGCGTCCATCCGGGTAACGATCACTTTATCCAGAATGATCGCATTGAGCGTCCGCAAGGCGGTGGCGGCGGTTCCGGCAGCGGTCAAGGTCAGGCCAGCCAGGACGGCGAAGGCCAGGATGAGTTTGTTTTTCAGATTTCAAAAGATGAGTATCTGGATCTGCTCTTTGAAGATTTAGCGCTGCCTAATCTGAAAAAAAACCAGCATCGCCAGCTTAACGAGTATAAAACTCACCGCGCCGG
This sequence comes from Salmonella sp. 32031103-2018-00083-FB-01-SM-01, assembly GCF_017571995.1. Taxonomy (NCBI): domain Bacteria; kingdom Pseudomonadati; phylum Pseudomonadota; class Gammaproteobacteria; order Enterobacterales; family Enterobacteriaceae; genus Salmonella; species Salmonella sp. 32031103-2018-00083-FB-01-SM-01. Next base: position 296,217 of record NZ_JAGEQL010000001.1, on the reverse strand, counting down.
TTTCACCTCAAACGGCGTGCCGGCCAATATCAGCGTGGTACGTTCGCTACAAAACTCTCTGGCGCGCCGTACAGCAATGACGGCAGGAAAACGCCGCGAACTGCACGCGCTGGAAACGGAACTGGAGACCATCAGCAAAAGCGAACCAGCGCAACTGCTTGAAGAGGAGCGGTTACGTCGGGAGATTGCCGAACTACGGGCTAAAATCGAGCGAGTGCCGTTTATCGACACTTTTGATTTACGCTATAAAAATTATGAAAAACGGCCTGAGCCCTCCAGCCAGGCGGTGATGTTCTGTCTGATGGACGTCTCGGGTTCGATGGACCAGGCAACCAAAGATATGGCCAAGCGTTTTTACATTCTGCTTTATCTGTTTTTGAGCCGAACGTATAAGAACGTAGAAGTGGTTTATATCCGCCACCATACCCAGGCGAAGGAAGTGGATGAACATGAGTTCTTTTATTCGCAAGAGACCGGGGGGACGATTGTCTCCAGCGCGCTTAAACTCATGGACGAAGTAGTTAAAGAGCGCTACGACCCCGGTCAGTGGAACATCTATGCGGCGCAAGCGTCAGACGGTGATAACTGGGCCGACGATTCACCGCTGTGTCATGAGATTCTGGCGAAAAAGCTGCTGCCGGTAGTGCGCTATTACAGCTATATCGAGATTACCCGCCGCGCCCACCAGACCTTATGGCGCGAGTATGAACATCTGCAGGCGACGTTCGATAACTTCGCCATGCAGCATATTCGCGATCAGGAGGATATTTATCCGGTATTCCGCGAATTGTTTCAGAAACAGAGCGCCCATCAAAGTGCATAACCCTAAATCAGCCCGTAATGCGTCACGGGCTGATTTATCACTAACAAGGCAATTATACATACTACCACTACAATAGCCGTAAACCTGTATATCTCCTGACTGGATTAACCTTACATGCGCCGACTTATCACTGAAATACTATGGATTTATTAATGCCAGCAATACTCACCAAAAGGTGGCGGTAATTGCAGAGAATCAGGTTTTTGCAGCTTACAAAAAAGCCATGGACCCGAAAAATCAAAATCCCACGGACTATCACTACCCGACGCTGCCATAGCAGACGACGTGAACCCCGCAGCCAGCAATGCAAAAAGAAAAATTGTTGCCATTTCTTTAAATCGTTTCATAGTGCCTCCGAACGGAAGTACATTATTATCCTTACCACTTCACACTCCTTTCGCGTAATAATAAAGGCTATTCTATTTTCGTTAGTGTTAAATCGATGCCGTTAATTAACAATTTACTTTTTGCGACAATAATCACACCTGAAAATATAAACACAGCGTATTAATTGGTTTATTAAATCGAGAATGATTTTTATTTCATAACATCAACACGTTTTATTTTTAAACAGTCTATTAGAGGAATTCTCATCGCTATGGTAAACTAACGCATCCGACTTTCAGGGCTGTAGTTCATCATGAATTTGCATCATAAAGCGCTCAGGCACTTTATCTCGGCAAGCGTCATCGTTTTGACATCGTCCTTCCTGATTTACGAACTTATTGCCAGCGACAGGGCAATGAATGCCTATATGCGTTATATCATGGAGAGAGCCGATTCGTCGTTTTTGTACGATAAGTACCAGAATCAGAGCATCGCCGCACATTTGATGCGAACTTTTGAAGCGCCGGGAGACCCCGTCACCGCAGAAAAACGCCGCGCGTTTTGCGACGCCTTTGAGGCTATTAACGGTACGCACGGTGTCAACCTGACCCGGCATAATTATCCGGCGCTACATGGTACCCTGCAAACCGCCGCTACACAGTGTACCGATAATCTTGATGACGCCCTTTTACTGCCTGCATTTGATCAGGCGGTAAGCATCAACCGTTCGCAGGACGACCACAGTCACGGGCTGGGCACACTGGAGCTTAAATTCCGTTATTACGTTGATTTAAATAAACATTATGTCTATTTCTATGATTTAATCAACTCACGGCGCTTCGCCATGCATCGTTGGACTTTTTTACAAAAAGGCACAATGGGTATTAACAGAAAAGATATAGATAAACTTTTTACCGGCCGTACGGTTATTTCAAGTATTTACATGGATGATATTACCCAGGAAAACGTCATGAGCTTTTTAACGCCAGTCTATCTGGCGGGAACGTTAAAAGGTATCGTGATGGTGGATGTTAACCAGGATAATTTAAAAAATATTTTTTATACCCAGGACCGTCCGCTGGTTTGGCGTTATCTTAACGTAACACTAAAGGATATGGACTCCGGAAAAGAAATTATTATTAATCAAAGCAAAAATAATCTGTTTCAATATGTGAATTATAGCCATGATATCCCTGGTGGACTGCGCGTTTCGTTGTCCCTTGATTTAACCTATTTCCTTGTCTCGTCCTGGAAAGCGCTGGCCTTTTACTTACTGGCAACGGCGATCCTGCTTAATATGGTACGGATGCACTTTCGGCTTTATCGCAACGTCACACGCGAAAATATTAGCGATGCCATGACCGGGCTTTACAACCGTAAAATATTAACACCGGAGCTGGAACAGCGACTGCAACGCCTGGTCAATACCGGGACGCCGGTGACATTTGTCGCTATTGATTGCGATAGGTTAAAACTGATCAACGATACCCAGGGGCACCAGGAAGGCGACCGAATTATTACCCTGTTGGCGAAAGCGATTAAAACATCGATTCGTAAAAGCGATTACGCCATCCGCCTCGGCGGCGATGAGTTCTGTATTATTCTTGTTGATTACGCGGCGGATTTGGCTATCCATCTGCCGGAGCGTATTATTCGTAACCTGCAAATTATCGCACCGGATAAGACAGTCCATTTTTCCGCCGGGATTTATAATATGCAGCCCAATGATACGATTAATGATGCCTACCAGGCTTCCGATGCGCAGCTCTATCTGAACAAACAACAAAAACAACATCGTTCATCATAGTGCTTCGCAGTAAATGTTCATATTGCACCAGGAGTAAGAAATGGCCGAAATGATTGAAGTCGCGAAGGGTGTCGCTACACACCAACGTTTAGTGGCTTTATTAACGCAGGAGAACGCGCGCTATCGTGTGGTTAGCCATGAAGCGGTAGGGAAATGCGAAGCGGTATCTGAAATACGCGGTACTGCGCTGGGCCAGGGCGCAAAAGCGTTGGTCTGTAAAGTCAAAGGCAACGGCGTCAACCAGCACGTTCTTGCTATTCTGGCGGCCGATCAGCAAGCCGACCTCTCTCAGCTTGCTTCACATCTGGGCGGCTTACGCGCTTCCCTTGCCAGCCCGGCGGAAGTCGATATGCTGACCGGCTGCGTTTTTGGCGCGATCCCGCCTTTCAGTTTTCACCCCAATCTGAAACTGGTCGCCGATCCGCTCCTGTTTGAGCGTTTCGATGAAATTGCTTTTAATGCCGGCCTGCTGGAAAAATCAGTCATTATGAATACACAGGACTATCTGCGCATCGCCCGACCAGAACTGGCAGTCTTCCGCCGCTTACAGTCATCGCCAACGGCTTAGAGCCTATCCCCTTCAAGGAGCAATACAGACACAACGATAATGATAATAATGGCGAAAAACGACGCCGTTATCATCAGCGCTTCAAGAAATGGTGGATCGTACATAATTGTATCCTCAGGAAGACAACAATGACGGTTCACCTGTTAGCAATACGCGGCGTTGATGGCAATTTAATGACAACGCCGTTTTTCATGTAAAGATTGTCTTTCAGGCAGTTGCCTGAAATCCGCATCAATCGTTAAAAAGGCCTGTGCGCTTTCCCGTTTGGGCGTAAAGTAGTCAGGCTTACTTTTTGGCAAGGAAACCATAATGTTTGATGTCACTCTGCTGATCCTGCTCGGACTGGCAGCTCTGGGATTTATCAGCCACAACACCACTGTCGCCGTCTCAATTCTGGTGCTGATTATTGTCCGCGTAACCCCGTTGAATACCTTTTTTCCCTGGATTGAAAAACAGGGACTCACCGTCGGGATTATCATTCTGACCATCGGCGTGATGGCCCCCATCGCCAGCGGAACCCTACCGCCCTCCACATTGATCCACTCTTTTGTGAACTGGAAATCGCTGGTCGCGATTGCCGTCGGCGTTTTCGTCTCCTGGCTGGGCGGTCGCGGCATTACGCTGATGGGAAACCAACCGCAGCTCGTCGCCGGGCTGCTGGTCGGTACGGTACTTGGCGTCGCGCTGTTTCGCGGCGTGCCGGTCGGCCCACTGATTGCGGCGGGGCTGGTCTCTTTAATTGTGGGGAAGCAGTAACTCGCCCGTCAGATACTGGCCTGGGGTCTGCCCCAGGCCTTTTTTAAACATCGTAATGAATGCCGTGGTGGAATCATAACCCAGCATTTGCGCCGTCTGCTGTACATTACGTCCCGCGATTAGCGCTTGTAGCGCCAGAATTAATTGCAACTGATGACGCCAGCGACGAAAGCTTAGCCCCGTCTCTTTGACGACCAGCCGGGCAAGGTTACGCTCGCTCATCGCGAATACGCTGGCCCACTGCCCTAACGTATTCCATCGCGCGGGCTCCTGCGCCATTGTCTCAACCATTTGGCGAATTTTCGGATGCCCCGATACCGGTAATTGCAATTGTTCCTGCGGCTGCTGCGGCAGTTCATCAAACAACACCTGAATAAGGCGCTGCGTTGGCATTTGCGCTCTTTCGGGATCGGTTCTGCGCGCCAGCGACAAAATCAACTCCCGGCATAACGGCGAAATTTTCAGCGTACAGCAACGCTCCGGCATGACGACCGCCGCAGGTTCAATAAATAAAAAGCACAGCTCCGCCCCTGCGGTCACATGATTACTGTGCGGCAGCGAGCCGGGGAGCCAGACGGCATACTGGGGCGGAACCATCCACATCGCATTTTCCACCTCGCAGGTAATCGCGCCGTGCAGAGCGAGAATCAACTGTCCCTTGCGATGCTGATGGCGAGGGCTAAACAGTTCATCATCCCTGGCGCGAATACAAAAGGCCACAGCGGCATCGTGGTGAAGGTCGGGATCGTAACCGTCCAGTCTCAGGCCAATCATTATATTGTCCGATTTTAGCGATAAATTGTCATTTTAGCTTGATTCATCCAAACAGTAAAAGCTGTTAAGGTATCGCCTCGCCTGACGAGATGAGAAAACGATGACGACAGCCCTTTCACCACGCGGCAAACAGGGCGCTTTACTGATTGCCGGTATTTTGATGATAGCCACTACGCTGCGCGTAACATTTACCGGCGCTGCGCCGTTGCTGGAGACAATCCGTTCGGATTACGGTCTTTCCACCGCCCAGACGGGCCTGCTAACAACCTTGCCGCTTCTGGCGTTTGCACTGGTTTCACCACTGGCGGCCGGTATTGCCCGCCGGTTCGGGATGGAACGCAGTCTGTTTGCCGCAATGCTGCTGATTTGCGCAGGTATTGCCCTCCGCTCCCTGCCCTCCGCTACATTATTGTTTGCCGGAACTGCCATTATTGGGTGCGGGATCGCGCTGGGTAATGTGCTGCTACCAGGATTGATTAAGCGCGATTTTTCACAACATGTCGCCAGGCTGACGGGCGCGTATTCATTGACGATGGGCGCCGCCGCCGCGTTGGGGTCCGCGCTGGTGGTTCCGCTGGCGTTGCACGGTTTTGGCTGGCGCGGCGCGCTGTTAATGCTAATGCTGTTTCCGCTGTTGGCGCTTCTTATCTGGTTGCCGCAGTGGCGCACTACCCGCTCAGCTAACCTGAGTAGCTCCCGGGCATTACATGAACGCGGTATCTGGCGTTCGCCTTTAGCCTGGCAAGTTACGTTGTTTCTGGGGCTTAACTCACTGATTTATTATGTGATTATCGGCTGGTTACCGACAATACTCATCAGCCACGGTTATAGCGAAGCACAGGCAGGATCGCTACATGGCCTGCTGCAACTGGCGACCGCGGCGCCTGGGTTAGCCATTCCGCTTATTTTGCATCGCTTTAACGATCAACGCTGGATTGCCGCGCTGGTCTCACTATTGTGCGCGGTGGGCGCGGCGGGACTTTGGTTTGTGCCGGGCCAGGCGGTCATCTGGACGCTACTGTTCGGCTTCGGTTCAGGCGCGACGATGATCCTCGGCCTGACGTTTATTGGCCTGCGCGCCAGTTCGGCGCATCAGGCAGCGGCGCTTTCCGGCATGGCGCAGTCGGTCGGGTATTTACTGGCGGCATGTGGGCCGCCCGTCATGGGAAAACTTCATGATGCCAGCGGTAGCTGGTATCTGCCGCTATCAGGCGTGACGGTTCTGGCTATCATCATGGCGATTTTCGGCCTCTACGCCGGACGCGATCGAGAGATAGCGTCATAAATAAACCTGATACCCACATCTGAATGCCTGATGACGCTTCGTTTATCAGGCCTGATCCATTAAAATCATTACCGCTATCCGACAAAAGTACCGTAAGCGACACCATCACAGGAGGGAAAAATGCGAATCCAGTGTAAGCGCGTCTATTTCCCGGCGGAAAAAGACGATGGTTATCGGGTATTGGTTGACAGGCTATGGCCGCGCGGCATTAAAAAAGCAGCGCTGGTCTATGATGAATGGAATAAGGCCATTACGCCCTCCACCGAATTGCGCAAAGCCTTTCATAGCGAACTGATTGATTTTAACCACTTCGCGCAGCAATACCGGGCAGAACTTGCGCAACAGCATCAAGCAGGCAAACGGCTGGCGGATATTGCCCGACACCAACCGCTAACGTTGCTATACGCCGCTAAAGATACTCGCCAGAACCATGCCATTGTGCTGGCGGAGTGGCTACGAGAGCTGTGATTGTCGTGCCGCTGCCTGGCCTGGTTGTCTGTCCGGGGACAACGGCATCAAATGTTCTGCCCGCACCCAGGCAAAACCGTGCTGACCATCGGCGGAGGCTACATCGCCCGTAACCAGCCACAGCGCCCGAGGCGCTTCTTTCGGCAGTAAGGTGACGTGTCCATTTACCGGGTTAATGAATTCATCCCCAGGTTGGCACAGGCAAAATAGCTCAACCGACTTACCAATATTCCGCCGTCCGGCGGGTGTTTTAGCGCCAATAACTATTGCCAACGCGCCCGGCTTTAACTGAAACATATTTTCTTGCGCCGCATGAAACTCATTATCAGATTGTTCTTAATCATATCCCGTCGGACCGCAGGTTGTCACTTTTTCGTATCAGGGTGCTCTCTGCGCCATAATGTCCACTCATCAATGATTTCGCCATTGGGCAATTTGCAATCGGAACGCACGCCTTGTGGGGTCTGCACCGGCATCAGCGTACCGCCCTGTTGCTCACAGTAGACGGCTGCCGGATTAGGCATCCCAATGCGCGGCGGCCTGGGGGCGTTGGGTTGCGACGATGAACAAGCGCTCAGCAGCAATACGCCTGGCAACGCAATCCACGTAAATTTCATAACGACTCCTTAAAGCGATATTTTGTCCAGGATAACCTGGCGGGTACGCTATTTCCATACTTTCTGTCAGCGCTTTAGCGGGTGTTTATCCCGGGTTAAGTCAGTAATAGCCACGCCCTGTCACAAAGTAACCGACCTTTTGTCGCTGAGAAAACCCTGCTATTCTGGCGCCCCCTGAACAGTGAAGGTAATAGCATGAGAGTGGGTATCCTCTTCCCTGTCGTCATTTTCATTACGGCAATATTATTTTTGGCATGGTTTTTTATTGGCGGTTACGCCGCGCCGGGAGCATAACCATGAGGAAAACAACGCTGGTGTTGATGGGCATCGCGCTAGTTGCGGTGGCGGGTACCAAACTGGGCTGGTGGTAAATTCATTTTGAATAATAAAGGCTACCTGTCGTAGCCTTTATTATCTCTGAAAGTTCTGCGTTTAGCTTTTGATTTTTCTGTAGATTAACAGCACGACAATCGCGCCGATCACCGCGACTGCAAAGCTGCCGAAGTTGAAACCATCCACTTTGCCAAAGCCAAAGAACGTACTGATCCATCCTCCGACTACCGCACCAACGATCCCCAGAATGATCGTCATAAAGAATCCGCCGCCATCTTTACCTGGCATGATCCACTTAGCCAAAATACCCGCAATAAGTCCAAAAATAATCCATGAAAGAATGCCCATTTTTTCCTCACTTATGTCTTAACGTTAGCGGTTTATTTGCCGTTAAAAAGAATAGCACATCGTCAGGAAAGTGAAGTTTGTGATATCCATCACCTTTTAGCGTCGTGGATAAAAGCGCATAAATATCAGGGTTGCAATCATTAATGATAACGATTATCTTTATCAACACCGAGTGGTTGAGTTTATAACCCACCTGTTCGGTACGACATTGCTCACATTGCTTCCAGTATTATTTGCCCGCCTCACCGAGTGCGGGCTTTTTTTGCTAACCGCTATCTATCCCATGTCGAATTCATGGTCTTTTTCAGCCGCGCTATTTTGCGTGATACGGGGTCATCTCCAGCGCCGTACATTCATCCTGCTTGTCCTGCTGCATAAACCCCATGGTCACCATAAACAAACCGATCATAAATGGCACTTCATAAAGCTCTTCAATCAAATCTGTGTAACGCGCGTTATGCAGGAATATCGGCGACAACCACCGATGATGCTCGACAGTGTCGGAAATCAGATATGAACATGCCGTCACGGCAAACAGCCACAATGGCAGAGAAACGTCCCGCAGACGACGAACAATCTCCTTACGTAGCCCGGCAGAAAACAGGACTGGCAAGACTAACGCAGCAATTAATAGCACTGAAATCATTCTGAACAATATACGCGGCTCGTCAGGGAAATAGTCACGCCCCCAACTGGTGCTTCTACCCAGCAGTACCAGCCACCAGACAACAGCCCATAGCCAAAACTGCTTTGCCCCTTCGGGACGGGAAAATGGCCGTATATACCAGGCGGTAAATAGCGCCCCAAACAGTAACCATAACGCTTGTCCGTTTTCAATCCATCGGACCACCACGCCGTTAAGCAAAGGCAATTGCCAGTCCGCCGTAAACGGGATGACCACAGCGGCAAGCGCAAGAGTAAGTGCTGACGAAGTTAATCGGGTATCGAGTTTCATGATCATAAGACTCTTCTGGTTTTTAATACCCAATCATAAGTTTTATGAATACGCTCTCATTAGCAAACAATGCGCTATTCTTAATGTTTTCTTAATGTTTCTTTTCAACCCATGTCTGATGTAAATAAACAGCGCTTTTCAATACGCAAAAACCGCATCACGCTGGCGACGCGTGATGCGGTTTCTCATTTAAAAAATCACTTCATATCAAATAGATACTACAAGATCCTTACCAACCGCAAACGTCGTGTTCGTTTTCGGTATCGTAGGAACGCACGGTATTGACCAAATCCTTCACAACTTCTGCTGCAACTTCAGGTACCAGCAACGTCATCGGTGCTTCCGTTTCATAGTCCACAGAGACGCCGTTGCTATTATTCGTGACCGTGACGGTATAAGTAGCTTTTCCCATTATTATTCTCTCCCGGCATGAATGACTTTTCGTGAGGTCGCCCCTTCCATCAGTACTTCCGGCGCGACAAAAAAGTCGATGTTAAAATAGGTATCATCCGTCATGACCTCAATATTGTGCCACTTTTCCGGAGGAAACACGCCAAACTCGCCGGCATTGATCACCATGATTTCTTCCGGCTCAGAGCAATGTTCATCAGCGTATCCGAGATATTTGACCGCCCCCTGCATCACCGAGAGGCGAGGATAAACGCCGGGTCGCGTTCCCTTATCAAGGTGGCGTTCGAAAATTCCGGCAGGCGCCGTCTCTTTGTTCCAGAATGGCGTGGAACGTGTATGGATATGATTTTGTGGAATTTGCCGCATTTGCTTCCCTCTTCCCGCAGGTTACTCAGCGATAGTCTCATCGCTGTCGTAAAAAGGTTACGCTCCAAAAACAGCATTTTAAATACCATTTATTGGTTACTATTTTGCTGTTTTCCACGCAATAAAACCGAAAGGAGTGCAATGACCCGCCGTTGTCGACGGGTCCAGGGGGTTAAGACTGGAGCGTTGCCAGCCGGGCGGCAAACCCGACGAAAAGAAGGCCAATCAACGAATTGCCCACTTTTGCCAGTTTCTTTTTGGTACCAATATAGTGGGTTACAAAAGCGCCAGAAAGAATTAAAAAGCTCAGATAGCAAAAACTGACGATTTCAAGGGTGGTAGCCAAAATAAAAAATGACACCCCAGTATGCGGCGCAGTAACGTCAATAAATTGCACAAAAAAGGAAACATAAAAAAGTATGGCTTTAGGATTCGTCAGGCTAAGAATTAAAGCACGCTTAAAAATAGCGCCAAAAGGAACTACCGTTTCCGTCGCCGCACGCCCCTTTGAGGTCAGCGTGGCGTAAAGGATTTTTGCGCCAAGGTAGAGCAGATAAAACGCGCCGAGATAGCGAACAATATTAAACAGAACCGGCGTTGTTTTGATCAGCGTCGCCACGCCCGCATACGCCAGAAACATTAATATCGCATCGCCGATAAACACGCCGCATGCGGCAAGATATCCTCCTTTAACCCCGCGTCCCACGCTGTTTTTAAGCACAAAAAGCGTATTCGGCCCCGGCACCAGAACGATAAAAATCGCCCCAACCAGGTACGTCCAATAATTCAGAACACCATACTCCGCGAACACATTAACCTCTTCCTGAAAACATTTACGCTTAGCTGCGAAACAGTATGCTAACGAATGCACCGGAAGATGGGAAGCGAAACCACGTCTCTCCAGCCGCTATTCCGCCACGCTTATATCCACATCACCCAAAAACGTTCTTGTATCGCAACCCCCGCAGGCAATCACCAGGTATTGGCCCACGTTTCCTCATGGTGTATTAACGCGCGCGTCGCACCAAAGACAGGGCTGCCAACACATCACTGATATCGCTCTCATTCAGATTCGGCGCATTAAACTTCGCTCTCAGCCACACCATATCCTCGTGGCTGAAAGCGCCGACCATCAAGCGCTGGCTGATGATGATCAACATTTGATTATCAAGTTGTCGAATACGTTGCCGGGTGACCGACAAGGTTTGTATAGGAAAGGAGGGTTCTGGGCCGGTTCGCCACTGCGCTAAATAGCGGTACTGTATCGCTTTACTGGCATCCATTAGCGAACGAATAAAAGGGGTTATCGAATGCGGGTCCAGACCGTTATTTTTCGCTTCTTCTTCAGCCTCGGCAAAAACATTTTGTTCACGCGTGAAATCCTCTATCGGCAGATGGTGCTTCATTTTATAAGCAGCCACATCTTTCATTAATAACATGCGTTCATTGAGCGCGGTTAAGAGTGCGCCAAGCGATACCGACGTTACCGAATCGGCAAAAGTGGTGCTGCACATCAATAAAGAACAAAGAAAAATGGCGATATGACGAATCATTAATCAACCTCCTTTTACGGAGGCCTGACAGTAATTTACCTTTATTAAGATAACATTAAGTAATTATTACAGATTGGTATTAATGCTTATTCGTTTAAACTGGAGTGATAAAAAGAACAGGCCGTTGATTCTGCGGAATCTTCACCTTCACTTAAAGTGCATAAAATATACAACAAATCACACAAATGTGATGCACATCACGTTTTTATGATTTTTTATTACGGTTTTATGATATAGGTCTAATTTTAATAGGTCACTAATTTCTCTCCCCCGCTCAGGGAGATCGGCTTCAATTTACATCGAATATGGTGAAATATGACTACCATTACACTAGTCAACGAACAAAATAGTACTGGCAATCCTTTTTCTGCACATATGTTATGTGAACAGCGAGCTATTCAGGAAATTACTTACGAACTATTGCAATCGCAGCAGCATGTCTCAAATAAGGATATCATCGCCAAACTTATTGAAAAACTGGAAACAGAAAAAGACGTAGTGCAGCTTGATATTTACCGTAATGCCTTAGAAGCCGTTTTGTTTCAGACACCTGACGACATCTAATATATACCCAAAATAATTCGAGTTGCTTAAAGGCGGCAAGGGAGTGAGTCCCCAGGAGCATAGATAACTATGTGACTGGGGTGAACGACAAATCTGCCGGGAGCAGATTTGAACGTCGCGTGCGACGGCCCGTCAGGGCGAGGCCCATGGATGGGCCGAGTAATCCGTAGCCAACACATAAGCAACTTGAAGTATGAAGGGTATAAACAAGGGAGGGGGTTACTCCTCCCCTGTTCGTTAATAATGCAGATGCCTCAACGTGCGGTACCTGATTTTTCGTAGCCGTTTGCATGGATTTGCGGTGCAACATGCTGCATGCTTTCTGGCATCTCATGCTGCCGGTATACGGCTGGCAGTAATGTTAAGCCTGAGCCATTTTTCACATGAAGACTAAATTTACCCGATTCTTTTAACGCCTGAATAAGATTTTCCTGGGCGGGAGTTAATGTCTCATCATGCCACAGAACAATATGCTCGAAAGACGTTGATAAAAGATCGGGCATCGGCGCCTGCCAGGGGATGACTTCAACTCGCATACCTTCACTACAATATTTAATCGTTTCCAGCCATAGCTCAATGGGGTCGTTCAGCGAAAACGCAGCAATAAGCATTGTGCCTGCTGGCGCCTTTCGTACGCTACTTAGCTGGAACGTGGCGTATTCAATAATCGCAGTATCCAGTAATGCCTTTTCAAATCGGCGTGCATCATCATCGCCTGCGGACAACCACAGCCGTAAAGGACGCAGTATTGACTCAATTACGATACACGGCGGAATTTCCCGACCATAACGCCAGAGTAATTTTCGCAATTTGGCGGGTTCGAATTTTCTACACTGCGCTAAAATCTCTTCCTGGTAGAATAACCATCCCGAGCGGCAATGCGTTTCTTCACCATAGAGGGCAGGTTTAATCTCTTTTAATGAGAAGCCTTTGCTTAACGCGTCGATAATATGCTGTATTCTGATAGCATCTTCTATGCAATAAAAACGATTGCCAACTTCATCTTTGGTAGGTTGAAGCAGGCCATAGCGTTCCCAGGACCTGATATTTGCTGTTGTGACACCACACTGCGCCGCCATTGCGCTAATACTAAAAGTAGCCATGCCTGTCTGGCCTCATGATGATGTAAGAAAGCATAGTGAACCTAAACGCCATCAGAAGCAAATCATTATTAAGCAATGACCTTACTATTTACACGTGAAATTACATTATCGACATTATTTATTGTCAGCCAGTGCGTAAAGGCTTTAGAGACGGACAGTATTTGATAATCCAGAACTGTTCTACAACCTAATTTAGTCAGAACATGGTAGCGTACTGAGTAAATAGTTTTTAAATGTACATTCAGCTCACAGCTTATTTGTCGGATATCCATTCCTTTAACAAGCATCGCCAAAACATTTCTTTCATTCGCCGTTAATCTGACTTTCTCTGACCTGGGAAAAAATTGACCAGCAGCGGCCAAAATCAGTAATTCGCGCCACTCAGCAATAGAGGCATCGACCTTTATTCGATATATGGCATTATGTTCATCAATAAAGTTATATTCATTATGGGTAACAATTCCAATGAGTACCGTTTTAAATGTGGAAGTAATAGACTGCTGTACGGTGTAGTAATCGTCGATATCAAAAATAATATAATTTACGTTACCAGCTATTATTGCGACGTCCTTAAATAAGGACTCCAGACCATAATTAAGAAACAGGTTTTCGCTCAATAGTCTTGTATCTGTCTTTAAAACAGATGATGCGGAACCAGTCATATCCACCTCAACAAAACGAGAGCCATGTGGAAATATCCATTCGATGGCCCGCATAAGATCATCTGCTTACTTCAGCGATGAGAACCTATTAAGTAGTAGTTGAGGAACGCCGTTTGCGCAACCTGACAGACGTCCTGGGGCATCTTATGTGAACTGCGTGGGAATGTACGCTTTCGCAAAATCCACAAAGCGTACGACCGCAGGCAGCAAAATATGCCAGTCCTGTTGCTCCAGACCTAAATATTCACGCTGCGCCGCACGCAACGTAGCAGCATACTCTTCTGGCAACTGAGGTAACAGCCAGTCAGCCGCCGCATCCTTAGAGGTAAATCTCCCGGTAGAAAGGGTGTACCAGATACGCGCCAGGGTTAAAACGATATGATACTCATCTCCCTGCACATCTGCCGTGGATTGCCAAAGGTCGAGGGGATAACGCAAGGCCTTCAGCAACTGCGCCGCAGGGGCTGGCGTGAACAGCCGTTCCGCGCGTTCGCCCTTTAGCGGTATACTGGTTTCCAGAATTTGGGTTATCAGTAACACCATGTCCCAGTCCTGCTGCGCTGGTTCATAAATCCCCTGACAAATGTCCTCTCTTAGCCACTCGCCAAATTGCATTTCCCTGGAAGGTGGAAAACACCAGGGAACCAGCTGCGAATAAAGCACGACAGTGACCTCCAGAGCGCGTTTTTCTGCCGACGCCCCCGGCGGCGATGAAAGCGCCAGCAATTCCTGCATCAGCGTTGCGCGTTGGGTCTCCGTCAGCGGCTGGCATATTGTCACCAGCAGATCAATGTCGCTGTTTGGCTTCAGACTGCCCGCGACAGCGGAACCATATAAATGAATAGCACGCAACGTATCGCCTGTGACACGAGTAATCAGGCGACATGCCGCATCCGTTTGGCATTGAATCGAGGGCGGTATCGACGGCGTCATCATTGCTCCGGGGGCGCAGGTATTTTTTATATTGATTGCCAGAAATATGGCATAACGGCAGAAAAAAAGCTCGCTATTCATAGCGAGCTTTTAACATTGCAATCAGACTTAATGATGTAGCATTTCGTCAACGACCTCATTCGCCTTTAACTGATAAGGATAATAGGTAGGCCAGTTTTCCATCTCTTGCAGCAATGCCTGCTGCGAGGTATTTCCCATAAAGATATGGAAGTGCGCCGATTTTCGCGGGGCAATAATATGATCGCTAAACTGAACATATTTAGGCGCTTTGCTATTCGCATCTTTACATTCGAACAGGTAGCGCACCCCTTTTTTACCCGATGCGTAAGTCAGAATTTTATAGCCGGCATAATTGTATTTACAGGATGCAACGTTATTGTCGCGATGGAATTCTATAACGCCATTTTCAATGCCAATAGTCTCAACATTCGTCGCGTATCCTTTGCGATAATACGCTTTAATATCCTCAAACGTTTTCTCCGGGTCTTTCTTCGCCTTTTGTCTGAAGACAGGGTCCAGCTCGCCGCTGACCAGATAAGGATAGACGGATTGCCACATACCATCCCAGTCGGTGAGCGCGCGATCGCGTACATTAGCGTCATCAAACACGCCCGCTGCCGCTTTTTGCTCAACCTCCGTCATCGGCGCGTCATGAGCATGATGACCATGCGCGAAGGCAGGACTATTTACCAACAGCATTCCCAGAAGCATTGTCAGTTTTTTTAAATGAATCACCAAAACGTTACCCTCATCTTTCTTAGAAAGATGATTGTTATATTATAACATTACAATTATTTCAACAAAAACTCAGCGGCCACCGCGCAGGTGGCCTTTTTTGATATCAACTGGTCCGCCATCGAGGAATTGAACCCCGAACCTTAGAGGTAGAAGCTCTATGCTCTATCCGGTTGAGCTAATGGCGGAAGAAAAATTACGCGGCCATTTTAAGGCAGGCGTCTGCGCATTGGCTGCATGCCCGCGCGCAATTCTGGCAATGGTCGTGATCGTGCCTTGCACACTCTTCGGCGCAGGCTTTGCAGATATCCGCGCACAGGCGGCATAATTTTTGTGAGTACTCGCTTTCCAACGCCATAAATTGCGCCGCCAGGCGACAAATGGCCGCACATTGCATATCTAACTGGATGCAGTGCTTCATCATTTCGACGTTATCTTCACGCAGACAAGAAGAGGCGCAGATATCACACGCCGCCGCGCATTCATAACACTGCTCAATACACTCACGATGTTCTTGTTGCATAAATGACTCCTTATTTTATTAAGAGGAGTAGATAAGTCTGCACAGAAACGCCGGGATAGCCAAACGGCTACCCCTCTTTTTCATACTTTTTGAACAAAAGTGCTGAATAAAACAGCAATAGTAAAGCCGGAAATCGGCCTCGGTGATGTGACGTCTATACTGTAATGTTCATCTGCTTTTCATCGGAGGTAAAATGGAGTATTTAGCACGACTAAATATCGTTGCGATGCTGATGTCAACGACGTTCTGGATCAATCTGGCGGTCGTTTTTTTCGTCACCCTCATTACTTACTGGCTCATCAACTGGCTACTTAATGTGGTCTATAAAGCGCTACAACGCCCGGATAAAAAGGATGATGCTCATGGGCGGCTGCGGCCTATTGTTTTCGAGATGCTGAAAAAGACCAGTAAAATGCTAATCTTTTTTGCCGCATTTCTCTTTAGTCTGCGCTTTGTCGCCCTGCCCGACCGGTTATTCTCTACCCTCTCTCACGCCTGGTTTTTAGTGGTTGCGATTCAAATGGCGATTTGGCTTGATCAGGGCGTACAGTCATGGATGCGTCATTTACTGTATGCCCCAGGCTCCAATAAAAACCCGGTGACGTTAGTCATTCTTGGTATGATTTTGCGCGTGCTCGTCTGGTCTATGATGCTGCTCTCCATCCTGGCGAACGTCGGCGTGGATATTACTGCACTGGTAGCAAGCCTCGGCGTGGGCGGTATTGCTATTGCCCTGGCGGTACAAACCGTTCTGAGCGATGTCTTCGCTTCGCTGTCGATTGGTTTCGATAAGCCCTTCGAGATCGGCGATTTCGTCGTCTTTAATGATGTAGCCGGTACGATTGAACATATCGGTTTGAAAACCACCCGCATCCGTAGCCTCAGCGGCGAACAGATCGTTTGTGCAAACGCGCAGTTGTTGCAGCAAACCATACACAACTATAAGCGGATGCAAACGCGTCGTATCGTGTTTACTTTTGGCGTCGCCACTGCGACACCGCCGGAAAAGTTACGCCTCATCGGCGATATGGTGAAAAAGATTATTACCGATGTCGGCGAAACACAATTCGACCGCGCCCATCTACTGGCCTTTGGTCAGGATCGGCTGACCTATGAGGTGGTGCATATCGTCAATACCGCGGATTACAATAAATACATGGATATTCAGCAAGAGATAAATATCCGTATTATTGAAAAACTCATTGAGAATGATATCGAACTGGCGCTGCCAAGTCTGGTCGTCAGAGCCCCTGTACAGGTTGAAGAGGCCAGGGACTACAGTAATACCGCTGATGCAAAAAACGCAGATAAACGCGTCATGCAGTAAAATCTCTGCCGGCAATACCGGGAACCCATGGGCTCCCGGTGCGTTAACGGCGACACGGCAATGCGGAGAAACGACTTGCGGCTATTCCACCTGTAAATGGCGGGTACAGACTTGATCAAGTAGCGCAGACTGATGACTAATCACCAACATCCCTAATGAACGGCTGCGACACACCTCAAGCACGTATACCCATATCGCTTTTTGAATAGACGGATCGAGTTGCGCCGTCATTTCGTCGGCAATCAGAAAACGCGTTCGCGGGTCAAGCGCGCGCAGTATCGCAATTCGCGCCAACTCCCCGCCTGAGAGCTGCATTGGCCGACGCGTCAGCCACTCGGGCTGCACATGCAAACGCCTCATCGTTTCCGGGTCAGGCTGCCAGGCATCACGCACAGCGTCTCCGGCGCTTCGCCAGGGATTAAACGTCAGTTCAGGATGCTGGGGGACAAGCTGTACCGGACAATACTGATGCAGGGGTAACGGGCTACCGTCCAGCAGAACGTCGCCCGCCGTCGGTTTTTGCCATCCGGCCAGGACGCGCCCCAACGTTGTTTTCCCCGTTCCGCTTGGCGCATGAATTCCTACCCGTTCACCGGCAGAAATCGTAAACGTCAGGTTCTGCCATAAGACTTTCCCACCCTGACGAATAACGAGGTCGCGGCAACTTAGCATTCTATTCCCTCTCCGGTCGGCATAAATAACGGGTTTAGTTCAGGCAATGCTTGCCATTGTCGTTTTAACGGCTCACTCATCTCTTCCGGCTGTAATCGTTCACAGCGAATATTGTCCGTGATATAACCATGATGCAGCGCCACAATGCGATCGGCATACCGCGCCGCCAGCAACAGGTCATGAGTCACCCACAGCACGCCGCATCCCCGCTCGCAGAGACCTCGCAAGTGCTCAAGCAACTGGTTTGCCAGTGCCGTATCAAGCCAGGCGGTGATCTCATCCGCGAGGATATAACGTGCCTGGCTGAGCGAGGCGTGGCACGCCAGAATTCGTTTAGCCATCCCGCCGGAGAGCTGGCGAGGAAAGCGTTCCAGGACTGTCGGTTCAAGATCGCTTTGCTGCAATAGCTGTACCATCTGCGTCTCATCCCAGGCGCGTCCGGTCAGATGACATGCTCTGTTCAAATGTTTTCTGATATTCAGCATGGGATTAAGCGCCTGTACCCCCTGCGGCACGTAGCTAAACGTATTGCCCCTAAGCTGCCTGATGGTATGTCTGTCCAGCCGGTTGCCATCAAGCGTAATTTCCCCCCGAAAGCGTAAGTTTTCCGGCAGCAGATCGAGCAGGCATTGCAGCAGCAGACTTTTTCCCTCCCCGCTGCCGCCAACCAATGCCACCATTTCGCCGGGCGCGATATCAAAAGAGACATTCTGTAATAACGGCGACCAGCGTCTCGCGCCATACCAGCGATAACGCGCGCTTTCCAGCGTAACCTGTTGTAAACTCAGCATACGTCACTCCTTAGCCACAGCCGCTGAATGGCGCGCGCAAACTGATCGAAGAGCATCACCAGCGTGAATAACATTAGGCCGGGAAACAGCACCAGCCACCAGTTTCCATGGCTAATAAACCGTAACGCATCCGCCAGCAACAGTCCCAGCGAAGGCTCATGCGGCGCCAGCCCAAACCCCAGAAAACTTAACGCCGCGCTGTGCAATACCGCATGAGGAAACATCAATAACGTTCCCGTCAACCATTGCGGCAATAGCGCCGGAAAATAGTGATATCGCCAGCAATAAAGGTGTCCATGCCCCAGACGATAGGTCAATGTCAGGTAGTCACTCTGCGCTACCCGCTCCGCGTCGGCGCGCAGAATCAGCGCCAGACGGGGCCAGTGCGTTAACGCCACGGCCGCAATGACGCCGCTTTTACCGCCGCCGAGCGTAAAACAGATAAGGATCAGCAAAAGTAAATGCGGCATGGCGAGCATGGCATCGGTTATCAGCCGCATCAGGAGGTCCAGCCGGGGATGAATACGCGCCGCTGCCGCCATCACTAGCGCAATAACGCCGCTGCACAACGCGGCGCCAACGCCAATTTGTAAACTGGTGAAGGCCCCCTGAAAGCAACGAAGCCATACATCGCGCCCCAGATTATCGGTGCCAAACCAGTGCTGGATATCAGGCGACAGATGCCGGGCAAGCAGATTAACCTCTGGCGGCTGGCTCAACGTGGCATAACCGTATCCGGCAATAAACAGCAGGCAGGTAACGGAGAGGATCAGACGAAGCAATGTCGGGGCAGGATTATAGAGCATCGGGACGCTCCAGCGATCGATTAAGCACCACCACAAGCCAGGCTGAAATCGTATTTCCGGCAAACACTAATAGCGTACAGAATAAAACGATCCCCATGAGTAGCGGGACATCGCCACGCAGGCCGGCATCGATAGTGGCCTGTCCCAGCCCCGGATACGCAAAGACTTTTTCTGCCAGTAACGCCCCCCCCATCAGTTCGCCCAGAGAAGCAAACTGTAAACAGAGTGCTGGGGTAATCGCATGACGTAACACCTGGTGACGTAACAGCGACCATCCTTTATCCCCCTGAGCGCGCGCAAAACGAATAAATTCGCTCTTCATTACGCTGGCTATTTTTTCTCGCGTATGCAGCGCAATTTGCCCCATGCCCAACAGACTTAACGCACATACCGGCAACACAAGATGGCGTAAACGTTCCGATAAAAGAGCTGTTCCTGCATTATTTCCGGGGTCCCAGGCGCAACAAACAGGTAATACCGGCCAGCGGACGGCAAACAGCGCCAGCAGCAGCATTGCTATCCAGAAAGTGGGCAACGATGACAATAAGTAGCTGATACGGCAAATCATCTTATCCGGCCAACGGTGGAGAAAACGTCCGGCCAGAAAACCCAATGTCACGCCCAACACACCAGACAATAGCCAGGCGCCTGCCAGCAGCGCGAATGACGTCGCAAAACGTTCCCGGATCACGCTGGCGACAGGCATGTTAAACAGCATGGAATACCCCATGTCACCCTGGAGCAGACGCCAAAACCAGTGACCGAAACGCTCCCACAGCGGCTGGTCAAGCCCCCAGCGCGCCGCAATCCGCGCATATTGTTCTGGCGGAACATGGAGCAGATCGTTGCCAATATAAGCGCGGATAGGATCAACGGGCGAAAAGCTAAGCAAAATGAAGGTGCCGGCAGCCACCAGCACCAACAGAATAATCAGCCGCAAAAAATGACTGAAGAACAATTTCATCACCGACAGGTCCAGGTCCAGTCATCAAGATTGTTTAACACCGACCAGCTACCGTGGATTTCTGGCGCGCCTTTTCCCAGATCAATACAAGGGTTGGCCAAATAGGTATGCTGAATATTAAGCAGCCATGCCCATGCCGCATCGCCCTGGACGCCCGCGCCCTGCTTTCCATCCCACTCAACCTGCTGCCAGAAAGGAATCGCCTTTTGCCAGTCAGGCGCATCTATAGCCTGTTTCAGATGTGCTTCTACCGCAGGGTTGCTGTAATAGCCCGGGTTATAATATTCCACACCAGCGGCTTTTCCGCTGTAGTGATGGAAGAGTTCCATCGGGTCCAGACTTCCCCAGCCAAACAGCGTAGGGTTAGCGTGCATATGGCGCTCTACGGTTTCCCAGCTTCCCGATTGCAACGAGACGACAATGCCTAAAGGCTGCAACATGGCGCGCACCGCCTCGGCCAGATCCCGCCGGGTGCTGTCGCCACTGGCATACCATAAGGTCAGACGCGCTTCTTTACCTGCTTTTTCACGCACGCCCGCACTGTTTATCTTCCAGCCAGCCTCTTCCAGGATGGCGCGCGCTTTTGCAATATCGCCATCGCTGAATACCACTGAAGGATTTTGCCACGGCAATCCCTGCACCGCGCTATAGGCGGGTATCGCATGGCCTTCCATCACCTGTTCCGCTAGTTGCTTACGATTAATGGCATAGTTAATTGCGCGTCTGATAGCGACATCAGCGGTCACATCGTTGCCGACAGGATAACCGTTAGCATCCTTTTTACCGGCTGGCACCATCGGGAAGACTATGCCCCGGTTTTCAACGCTATCGCGTACCCAGAGTTTAAGATTATCCTGCTGCGGGGCCACCGCCATAGAAGGGGCAATGCGCACCAGTCCCAACTGTCCGCTGCGCGCGGCGGCATAAGCATTATCTTCATCCAGGAAGACAAAAACCAGCCGGTTAAAGTCATTCTTTTTACCTGCATACCAGGGGTTGGCTTCAACAATCAGTTGCTGACCAGGCTGGAAACTGACCAGTCGGTACGGACCGGCGCCTATCGGTTCGCGGGCAAACGTTTTTTCATCATAACGGCTGGCCGGAACAATCCCTAACGACCCGAGTACATTCACAAAGGTACTCTGCGGATGGCTCAGCGTCATCTCAATTCGGCGCGCATCCAGCGCTCGCGCATGACTAAAGTTGCCCATGTCAATTTTACCGCCGCTCTTCGCCGCTTTGTTATATGTAAAAACGACATCTTCGGCAGTTAATGGCGAGCCATCGGAGAATTTCAGATCGGGTTTTAAGGTCAGTATCCAGGTTTTACCATCGGGGCTGGTGTCCACTTTTTCCGTCAGTAAATTACCCCAACTCATATCGGCGTTTTGCTTGAGCAACGGCGCATGAAGCAATAAGTAACTGCCGTGGCTCCAGCCCAGCATAGGATCAAAGCCTTCCGTTGGCTCAGGGCCAATGGCCAGCTTTAAGGTATGGCCATCTGCCGTGTCCGACGCGGCGAAAAGCGGCGAGGTGAATGCCAGAGCCATCGCGCACGTTATGAGCGCCAGTTTGCCTTTAATCATCAGTTTACCCCAGATTATACGTTGTTTTTGTTCCTCCCGGCGCAGCATAAACGTCGGGAGGCCTCCTGAGGACGGCATTATGGCGAGCATTTGTAATGAAAAAATTGATGCAGAACAGAAAGTATGACGATCTTTTAAAAACATCATACGCACAAACGCCGGGAGCGCCAACGTGGGCTAAAGGCCGCTTTTGATGGGGATAAAACGCAAGAGAAATGATGCCAGGAATACCGGGTTAATTAACGCCATCTTATTCTCTTATTTCCTTTCTATTCTGTATTACGTCTTCCCATCCGACGCTGTTCATTTTCTCAACGTTATTAGTCAGTGCTGAAACGTAAGAAGGTATCGTAATTAGCGCCTCCTGGCTTTAAACCTAAACCAATATTAAACGAACCGGGCGTTAATGAAACTTACCGGCAGAACGCCAGTCATATGGCAACCCGATGAAATGACATGCTATGGAGTCCAACCGAAAAATGTTAACGCCGCCAGGGCTCGTGATGATTTTTTTAGCCGTACTGTTCTCATTACTGACAGGATGCGCAAGTTATAAAAACATGGCGTGGGGAATATATCCGGCTTCAACGGATATTTGTCCATCAGGTACGACATCAACAGGAGGGTGCAAAGAGTAATATCGCATATTTAATATACACCACTTTTTAAATGACTGTCCGGACATTTTCGGACGGTAAGTTTTCTATTAATTTATAATGGACTAATCCCATGACAAATAAAAAACACATTTTTTCAATTATCTTTATTGGTTCTCTTTTAACGGGGTGTGCTACAGGACCATCACCGACAGGGATTGGCTTATATACGGATGTTAAAGGGCCAATTACTGCCACGAGTCTCCCGGCAACCAAAACCGGTAAAGCGTGTGCGCAAACGGTATTGGGTATTGTAAATACCGGCGACGCATCTATTGATTCAGCGAAAAAAGCGGGCGATATTTCTTTAGTGTCGAGTGTTGATTATGAAACTACGGGCTCATATCCATTTTATGGTAAAACCTGTGTTGTCGTAAGAGGACAATAACAACAGTAAGCCGGCGATGCCGCCGGCTTTTTATCCCATTTTACGTGCCGCTATCTCTGTCTGTTCCTTGCGACTCAGCCCCCGCTTTAAGGTTCTGTTAAGATTTTACGCATACCCTACAAGCAGTTGTTAATAAAGGATAATAATAATGGCACATTTCTCAAGACTGCAAATAACGCTTCACTGGTTAACACTGCTCCTGACAGGCATCGCATATGCTGCTATTGAGTTACGGGGGTGGGCGCCAAAAGGCTCCAGCGTTTACCTGTTTATGAAAGACATGCACTATGATATGGGCGTTCTGGTCTGGGCGCTGATGTTTTTACGGTTATATCTTAAACACAAATACCCGGATCCGGTCATTACGCCTCCCCCTCCTCACTGGCAGCACGTAGCCGCTAAATTAATGCATATCGCGCTTTATTTCACTTTTCTCGCCTTACCGCTGCTGGGCGTCGCGATGATGGCGTCAGGCGGGAAAAGCTGGAGCTTTTTTGGTTTTACTGTACCGGTATTTTTGACGCCAGATAGCACCCTAAAATCGGATATAAAGCGTATTCATGAAATGCTGGCCAATATCGGCTATTTCCTGATTGCCATGCATGCAGCAGCGGCGTTGTTTCACCATTACATACAAAAAGACGATACATTTTCAAGGATGTTACCCGGTAAATCATGACTATTTCGGCCATCCCGGCGTGAGAGAGCATGCCGGGCAAGGCATTATTATTCCAGCGCTATCGGTTTCGACTGATAGCGCCTTATACCGTTTGTAATCGACAATATACGATATTTTTCCGGTTCCACGTGTAGGTGATATGTACGACGCCGCCCTCGCTAATAATAGCGGGATAAGAATACTCACCGTGGTCACTTTCCAGGTCCAGTAGCGGTAGCCATGATTCGCCATTATCCTGGGAAGCAATCAGTGAAAGCGGATAGCGCTTTCCCCAGTTGCCGTTGACCGGATTTAACGCAAGAATCAGCGTACCGTCCTGCATACTAACCAGATCGATACCACTATTATTATTCGGTAAAGATGTCGCGCGGGCAACAGACCAGGTAGCGCCATAGTCGATTGAATCACTGCGAAAAATTGCCCCGCGTGTGCTTCGTAACAACATATGGATATGCCCCGGAGAAGACTCCCACAGCGTAGGCTGAATAACGCCATCCCAGCGCAGGAGGTTTTCCAGACAACATTCCCACAACATCCCCTTTTTTACACCATCCCACAACGCTACGTTTGTCCCGGAAATAGCGTTATCAGGCTCCAGCGGAACAAAAGAGATATTCCAGTGTTTTCCTTCGTCAGAGGATCGATCCACAAATGCCCTCCACCGTTCAGGACTTTCAATCGACCCTGGCGCAATCCAGGCGCCATTTGATGCCAGCAGGAGTTTATTTTTTACGGGACCGCGCGGCAAAATATCATCGTTAACCAACGGAGCTGGCGTACTCCAGGTAAATCCTCGATCGCTGGAGATGATAAACCAGGTTTTCCACACGTGTACGTCACTGCCTACTTTATAAAATAACCACAATTTATCCGACGGGTAAAATAACACCGGATTCCAGTGCGCTTCCCCCTCGCGTGCCGCCACTCGCTGCGGTGTTGTCCAGATATTATGTTCATAGCGAGATAGCCAGATGGCTGTATCTTCGCTTCCCTCGCGCAACCCCGCGAACCATGCGGCCACGAGCGTACCGCACGGTAAGCGAACAAGCGTAGAGGCATGGCACTGGAAGGACTCGGTTCTGCTTTCCGGTAAAATGACCTGCCGATTGACGAGCGCTAATTTCATACCTGCCTCGATTAAATAAGGTAAAAAGCATCAGCTTTTTTACGTATGAAAGTAGTGTTAGCAGAAATAGCATCAACGCGGTGAAAACGATGAACCGCTATACGAATTTATGTTCAGATATCGCGCCCATAACAGGCAGAATGTCGAGAGTGGACAAAAATTGGACTGACCTCGCGGATAATTCCAACTTACCGCCGTCCAATGGCGACGAGGTCAGTGGCACGGGATAATATAGAGGTCAGGGTTATAATATTTAGCGATCTGTGCCTACAAGCATGACGGGATACTTTTCGCTACAGGCAATGAAGGCCCGTCTAAACGGGCCTCCATTAACGCGATTATGATTTGTGTTCAATCGCCTTTGGTTTACTTTCTATGGCAATTTTTTTCGGTTTCTCGCTTTCAGGGATCTCCTGGTAAATCTCTACCAACAAGAGGCCCTGTTCCAGTTTCGCATTATTCACCTTAGCATGTTCAGGCAAAGAAAAACTCAACTGGAAATCCGCCTTACGAATACCCCGATAAATCCAGTGCGTCTGATCCTCTACCGTATCTTCAGTGTGTTTACCCGTAATATTCAGGTTGCCGCCAACCGTTTCAATTTCAAGCTCTTCCTCTTTCCAGCCAGGAACGCTCACGGTAAGCAGATAGTTATTCGCATCGCGCTTTTGCAGATCGTAAGCTGGCGTCGCAGCGACTGGCGTATCTCCTGTTAATTGACTGAAAAGTCTATCAATACGGTTGAAACGGTCAGAGAAAAGAGAATCAGCAAACACGGGAAGTGCTGACAAGGTTCTGAGTGCCATCATTAACCTCCTGAATCACTATTCAAAAGTTCAACATCAAGGCAAGCATTGCTTGTCCACTGACTACATAGGGACGGAAAAAACATTTTCAAGCCTATAAAAGCCTTTTTTTAGTCACAAATTTAAGTGGTTAACGAAAAATCTCATCCCGTTCATTGCCATTTCCGCAGTCCCTTCATCTTTACAATTTTTCTTCACCAGTCCAATTGATAATGATTATCAATTGCATTAATGTATACAGGTTGGTTATGGCAGTGACCAACGCCCTTCTCCATTATCAAACCCAGCGCCGCCTTCGGGCGGCCTTTTGGGAGGAAATATGGTCGCCAAAAATAAAATTCACGGTCGTCGTATTCGTCAGTCTCTGCAACAGTTACATCATCGTTGTCTTTTTCAGCAACTGGCGGTAAGCCCACCAGGAACAAAATATGTTTCAGTCACCGCTGAAACAAAAAACTGGCTTATTCATCTTGTGACTTCAGAGGGTCGTTAGCACGCGATAGTGGCTGTCCATGTTGTCGCTAAAATTTTAATGAAATGACATTTGAAATGACATTTATACATCTACAATTTGCGCCCGGCTACTCCGGGCGCCATACCTGAAGATATGACACCCGTTGCCAGCTGACAGGAATTTTAGTCATCGTCTCCGGCGTAGAAAAATTCGATATCTTTATTAAACCATTTATCAATGTTGTGCCACATCAGACAACCGGTCAGAAAACTTGCGATCAATATCCCTCCTATAAGCCACTTTTTCACATATACTCCTGAATAACCCCTGTTGATGCCATTATCTGATCGATAATAAAAAGACCATCATTTGAAGAAATAGTTTCACTGACAGATACCGTATGAAACGAGACAGTGAACAGTACCGTTTTCTTCGGTTTTTATGCCATAGTATTGAGCAGTGGTGACAATCATTTTCTATCGCGCCATAATGATTTGCAGCCTATAGTTTATGATTTTAAGATTTGTCTACTCATCACATATGTCAGTGATGGATAAATTATAATACGCTTTTCTGGCGCACTTTTCGTCAGTAACAGGAATACTACAGCATTCATCGTATTGATGCCGCTTTATCTCCCGTTCTTCAGGGAATTAACGACAATTTTATGCACAAAGGATACTAATGATGAAACGTAAATTGATCCCATTTACCCTCTTTCTCGCTGCGCTTAGCGCCAGTACCACCTCTATAGCAGCTTCGCAGGAGATTTCTAAATCTATATACACCTGTAATGATAACCAGGTTATGGAGGTGATTTACGTCAACACTGAGGCTGGAAACGCCTATGCGATTATCAGTCAGGTAAACGAGATGATCCCGATGCGGTTAATGAAAATGGCCTCCGGAGCAAATTACGAAGCCATAGACAAAAATTATACTTATAAACTTTATACCAAAGGCAAAACGGCTGAACTAGTGGAAGGTGATGATAAACCTGTTCTCAGTAACTGTTCCTTAGCTAACTAACCTTCAGAAATGCCTGAAGGCTCATCAGGCATTTCCACTTCAACCTTCCTGTAACGTAACGTTAAAAAATATGTGAATCACTACAATAAAATAATGGCTAATTAGTAACCACTTTTAAACATGGCTAATCCTATTTTTAAAGAAAAGTTCGAACTGTCTTAATTGTCGTTGTTGAGCGTTTAAATGTTTTGCTTTATTAAGTGGCCCAGGTAGAATTCACAGCGGCTGGTAACCATTCATATTCGCACTATTGAACGATTACCAGCCAACCGCGCCAGGGTCTTGCATACGCTCTGGCGCGGTTAAATCCCCAGGCCATAAACGAAATCACAGGTTTCTGCTATTGCTCATATCTTTCACGTTAACCTGCATTATGCTTGCCCACCTGATGTAGAAAAACACCGCTCTGAACCATAGGGTGTGAATTTCATTTTATAAAAAATTGCGGTGCCGGGTGCCTCCCGGTGAACCATACCACAGTCAATATGGCTCGCGAGGAACATTAACTATTTGACTGGACGCCCCGCCGCAAAGGGGGATTCACCGCATAAGAAAAATCTACAACTCACAAGTAATAAAAGACAATAACATTTTTGTGCATTTTTTATAAATGACTATCTTGTCACGTAATAAATGAAATTATTCTGTAACAGTATTGCAGGACAATACTTATTCAAAACTGAAGTGGTCAGTGGGAGTCGAACCCACATCATCAGCCTGACACTGAGGTAATAACATTATACGATAACCACATTGGACCGCCACCGAGGCCTCGAACCTCGCACCATCAACTTAGGAGGTTGATGCTCTATCCAGCTGAGCTAGTGGCGGCTGGGGACTTCTGCCAGGCGCAAAAAAGGTGCTCTCCTGGATAAGATACATACCTTGCTACTTTTCAGTAGTCGTTCAACGGCAGGTACAATATGCGAAGGCGGTCACAAAATCTTGATGACATTGTGATTAATTCCAGGAAAATTTTTCAGAGTGAATCTTGTGAGATCTGGCGTTATTTACACCAGATTGTCCTTCCTGCTTATCACCTACCTGAGCAACCTTGATTGCTTACCACAATCCTTTATCTGTGCTTATGCTGGTGAGATGTTATGTACAGCGTCACTATGACGAAGAGAGTATGACGAAGAGAGAAAAGTCAGGCAGGTACGTGTCACTGGTAAAGAAGCCCTGTTTTATTGACTGGCGGTGCGGAAGGCGAACCTTCCGCATAGCTTATGCTTTTCAGAAACGGTATCCAACCCCGACGTTGAAGCCGTTTATTTTTGTAGAGGAGATGTTGCTTCCTTCATACCCAACATCGACGACGATATTCTCCAGCGGATTCATCTGTACACCTGCGCCCCAGGCAAATCCCGTTTTCCTTGAGGAAATTTTGTTAGAAAAAGAATCGCCATCCTGAGTGGAATGTTCTTTAAACGTCGCCTTTACCGTGCCGACACCTGCCAGCGCGTATAACGAAAAATTGTCAGACAATCGATAGGCTGGCCCAACCATAAAAGAGCCGTACTTCACCTCAAACTTGTCATGGTAATGAATACCTTCAGACTCAACAGACCCGGAAGCCTGGCTGTCTCCATATAAGTAACTTAGCGAGGAAATAAAACTTACCGGAGAGTCATCCTCATAACGATATTTCACATTTACCCCTCGGATATTTTTGAAATCCTGAACTTTACTTTGTGCATACCCCACGGAAAAGGCGTTAGTATCGGCCTGTGCAACATTTACAACCAAAACGCCTGTAGTAATAACTAAAGTGGATAAAATAATATTTTTCATAACAACTCCTTAATACTACTTATTATTTACGGTGTGTTTAAACACCTGCGGTACCGATCCGGCATTCAGTTATCGCCACTATGCCGAATCGACAAAACCACGAATAATTCACCACTATCGCTCCTGATACGTTTACTTCCTGAAAGAGATTTTTACTACCGAAGTTCTCTATCGCTCCTTAAGGTAACCGGTTCTACAATGTCATCTCACTTTTATAGATTTGAATGCTAATTTTTCTCACGCATATATATTTAACAGAAACCATAAAGTATTTAGCCACTATGGAACAATAAATTCACCACGTAACCTTTTGATATTTAAAGAAAAATCCAACAACCATGCTAAGAGCACTGACGCCGCGCGACTAGAAACATATCAGTAAGCAAACTCGCCATATAACCAGAACATATCTCATTGTGCTTCACAGCCCTCACTTGACGCTCCAGCCGAAATACCGTTATATGCCATCGCTGGTGCCGTAACCATATTCACTATGATGCTCAGCACGCTTTATTCCCGCTCCGATTTAACCTTTTTAATATATCTATCAGTTACAACATTTCTTGTTATAAGAATAGAATCAATACCACAATTACAATATAAATATCACCTGTGTTGAGAGAGAATTTACATTCCAGAAAAATAATAACGGACGCAAATATTGAAAACCCGATAAAAAAGTCTATTTCTCTATAAAACCCATTATTATTAAGAATGGTTAACTCTTCGTTGAATAAAAAATGCCAATGACGTTCCATAATTCTGGAGATGCACTTCACAAGTCATTGCGTATAACAGGAGGCGTTATGAAACATCATGCTTTTATACTTTGGTCATTACTTATTTTTTCATTCCATGTTTTGGCCAGTTCAGGCCA
The DNA here is from genome assembly GCF_017571995.1 of Salmonella sp. 32031103-2018-00083-FB-01-SM-01. Lineage (NCBI taxonomy): Bacteria > Pseudomonadati > Pseudomonadota > Gammaproteobacteria > Enterobacterales > Enterobacteriaceae > Salmonella > Salmonella sp. 32031103-2018-00083-FB-01-SM-01. Next base: position 266,330 of record NZ_JAGEQL010000001.1, on the reverse strand, counting down.
TTATCCTGGTTTACAACAGGCATCATGGGAAATTTTTATCTACGATTTTGGTAGTAAAACCCCGCAGCCGCCTGCAAGTACCGATAAAAAGCAAGCCAGGCAGATTAGTTCACCATCCTGCCCGACGGCAAAACCCATGATGTCCGCACCAGTCAATGACGCCAGGAAAGGGAATACTTTCTCCAGAACATAATGTTCTTTATCTACAATGGTGCCGAACGACTACTTTTAGCCGTCCGGAAATCTTGATTGCCATCAAATATAGCTGGCATTATTTATCCTGACGTGTATAGTGCGCCTCGTTATCCCCATTAAGGAATTTATTTGTCTCGTAAAATGACAGGAATTGTCAAAACCTTTGATTGTAAGAGCGGTAAAGGTCTCATCACCCCCTCCGATGGACGCAAAGATGTTCAGGTCCACATTTCAGCATGTCGCCAACACGAAACAGAAGCGCTTATCCCCGGTATACGCGTTGAGTTTTGTCGTATTAATGGCCTCCGCGGACCTACCGCCGCCAACGTTTATCTTTCATAATTCGTCCCTCGGCATTTTTTCAGAAAAATTTAGCGAGCCCGTATACCTCCACAGTCTGCTATGAGGCTTTGCCTGAAAGGCTGCAGAATGTTTTCAGTGGCGAAAATCTAAAGGATTTATTTTGCTGATGACTCCCGTGACCTCTCTTATCATATATCGGGTGTCAGCCCCCTTCTCACTTTGTTTAACGTGAAGAAATGTACAGCCGTTTTTCACTGTGATAGCATCTAATATTGCAAAAGTATTTAACGCTATATACCCATCGTCACAGGAGTGGCTGGCTGCGCGCATTTAACCGAAGTATTTATGTGATTCTATCGGAATTATCTCTATTGCCGCTCAATGCTACGTCATATTCAGTGGGTATAAATCGCCAATATAGTTGTAACGCTATTTATTTTTAGGGTAATAATTGAATGACTTTGCTTTCAGGAAAAACTACACTGGTTCTCTGCCTCTCCTCTATTTTATCTGGATGTACGACGAACGGCTTACCCGCACCTTATAGTATTAATTTGTCGTTCCCGGTCATTACACAAAACCAAATTAATTCCGGTGGTTATTACATAAATGACGCGGAACAAATTCGGACAACTGATGGTCTGTGCCTTGATACAGGCCCAGATCAACAGAATCGTTTGACGCTGCGGGAGTGTAAGCATGTGCAATCTCAGCTTTTCTCATTTCACCGAGACAGAATCATGCAGGGTGAGAAATGTCTGGATGCTGCAGGACAGGGTACGAAAGAAGGCACGCCAATCATTCTTTATTCATGCACGGGTAATGATAACCAGCGCTGGCTCACTGATGATAACAAAATTAAGGGGAAACAGAGCCGAAAATGCCTGGGCACAAATAGCATTATTGTCAGAAAAGGCGACCCTGTTGTATTGGCCGATTGCGATTTTAGTCGTGCCCTGGAATTTACCATCAGGTAGCAGGACACCGCTGTGAAGAGAGAGCCGCTAACCTCATGACACGACAACAGGTTAGCGACCTTTACTTCCACGTGCGGTCAATTTACTTTACGCCCGCAACGTCAGGATGACAAAACGGCGGCTAAACCTTGACACAGGTTATATACCCAGCTTAAATACTGGTCATCCAACCAGTAAAAAGGAAATGGCGATGTTCGTCGAACTCGTTTATGACAAGCGAAATGTTGAAGGTTTGCCAGGCGCACGCGAAATCATCCTCAATGAACTCACAAAACGTGTACATCAACTTTTTCCCGATGCGCAAGTGAAAGTTAAGCCAATGCAGGCGAACGCATTAAACAGTGACTGTACAAAAACCGAGAAAGAACGGCTGCACCGTATGCTGGAAGAGATGTTTGAAGAGGCTGATATGTGGCTGGTCGCCGAATAACGTCCCCTCCTGCGAAAGCGACATATCCGATCGAAAACAGCGCCCTGAGGCGCTGTCTGTGACGATATAACGCAAACGCCACCACTCAGAACATGTAGCGGAAGTTGGCGTTTATCGCGTGGTCAATATGCTATTTGCCAAATGCCGACTGCTCCAGCGCCGGTCCTTGCCACTGAACGTTTTGCCCAGTGCCACGCCTGTAAGCCCTATCAACGAATTATACGTTTTGCTGCGCATCGATAATATTGGTCACGGTTTTACAGTAAAAACGGTACCTGTTCTCAGGTTCTTCCGGCATCAGTGCACCGTTATAATGGTGAGGCCTGACGCTATTGTAGTCGTTCAAGATGTATCCATTAATTTGTCCGGTTTTCTTGTTCATTAAGTCACCTGTTTTGTGTTGAGGTGAGAATATCACCTTTAATCAGGTGACCAAATTTACTGTGTCACTACAAGAATGAGAATAGATGAAATGTTACCTTCCACACAGGGATATAATAATCCTGGTAATTAAAAATTTATGTTTACTTATAAAGTACTAATGATATCGAATCTCTATTTCCGCATATAAATCAACCCAATACAGTTACAATGAGATAAGTGAATGTAGTTTTAAATTCAGTTAGTTGTTTATCTATAGTTGTTTCTTTGGTATTAACAATAATTAATTGATTGTACTGAATAAACTATCATTTTACCTCTGTAATAGACATCTATTTTAGTTTTATTGACGTTAGGCTATGTATCTTACTATCTGCATAAGACATAGAACCAGAAACAAGTCAGGCATTGCCAGAATAAAATCAACGTCATGAAACAATGGGTTATGAACACATATATCATTCAGATAAAAAAGTAATAATCGGGAGAGTAGATATCATGAAAAAACCTGTTTTTTTCCTTCTGACCATGATCATCTGCAGCTATATTTCTTTTGCCTGCGCTAATATCAGTGACTACAAAGTTATGACCTGGAATCTTCAGGGCTCTTCAGCATCTACAGAAAGTAAATGGAATGTCAATGTCAGACAGCTTTTAAGTGGTACTGCCGGTGTGGATATTCTTATGGTACAGGAGGCCGGTACTGTTCCCACCTCAGCGGTTCCTACCGGACGACATATTCAGCCTTTTGGAGTGGGTATTCCCATTGATGAATACACCTGGAATCTCGGAACCACCAGCCGTCAGGATATAAGATATATCTACCACTCGGCTATTGATGTTGGAGCACGCCGTGTTAATCTGGCAATAGTTTCCAGACAAAGAGCGGATAATGTTTATGTCTTGCGTCCGACAACTGTCGCATCTCGCCCCGTCATTGGCATCGGACTGGGTAATGATGTTTTTCTGACAGCGCACGCACTGGCTAGTGGAGGTCCGGATGCTGCAGCTATTGTCAGGGTTACCATTAATTTTTTTAGACAACCTCAGATGCGGCATTTATCCTGGTTTCTTGCCGGGGATTTTAATCGCAGCCCAGACAGACTTGAAAATGACCTGATGACTGAGCATCTGGAACGAGTTGTAGCCGTACTCGCACCTACAGAACCCACGCAAATTGGCGGTGGTATTTTAGATTATGGGGTCATTGTCGATCGAGCACCTTATTCACAAAGGGTTGAAGCATTACGTAATCCACAACTCGCTTCTGATCATTATCCCGTAGCCTTTTTGGCACGAAGCTGTTAATGAGTAAATAGCGTTGACGACATGTACTTTGAGCGTAAGGTGCAGAATATATATTTATTATAAGGTAAAATTATGAGTTGTTTTACCAGTCCAGCAATTATGGAAATGTTAGGTCATTATAAATGGCGTGTTTATGAGCCATTCAGGTTTTATCTCAGTGAAGATAAAAATGATGTCATTGAAGTACCGGTAGGATTCGTTACCGACCTTGCCACTGTTCCGCGTATTTTCTGGTCATTATTACCACCGGATGGTGAATATGCCAAAGCGGCAATCATTCATGACTACCTGTATCATTATCCATTACGTAACAGAAAAGAGTCCGATCTCATATTCCTGGATGGAATGAAAGTTCTGGGCGTGCCAAAATGGAAAAGGATAATAATGTATTTAGCCGTAAGAATATTTGGCTGGAAATACTATCATTCTCATACCATACAACATGATTAATTTCTCGTTTTTAACACACAAAGAACTATAGAAAAACCTGACGCCTTAATATAGTAATAATGAGACTTAGTGGCTTTCACCAGTTCTCTGTATGAATATATCATTATATGCTATCATCACAAACCGCCATAGTGGTAAGTAAGGGGATTACAACCTTACCCGTTCCTTTATCCATCCATAAACAAATGACTCATTCGCCTGGCGCTTTTCAGCTAACTCCAGATAGCGTTGTCCCTGACTACAATTCAATGCCCGGATAAGTATCATTTCGCCCTCATCTCTCCGGTGAGAGAGAAAAAATGTTAGTGCCGAAAGCGTCCGTGGCCCAATCTGACCATCTGCTATCAAATCCGGATAAATTTTTTGCTGATCATTAAAAACATTAAGCCAACGCTGGAAGTACTTAATCGGGATTGAGGGTCCCATGTTCACACCAGTATCACAAAGCTCAGCTGCGATAGAGTGAGAGATAATGGCAACCTGATCAAGTCGTGGACCATACCAATAATCTGCCTCAAGGATTTTTAATGCTTGATTACGGGTAAGATTCCGCATATCCCCCATATAGCCATTAGCCCGGGCCGTCGTCAGGGTTATACCCCAATGCGTTGGTCCCCCCCTGTCGTCAGGGTGATCAACGTAACCACCTTCTCTACTAAGGATAGCTGCAAAGATTTCATCTTTAGTCATAATGACTCCTTCTAATATTAATAAAATACGTACCTGAATGCTATGATTGATAATGCAATGAATCTGATAAAAAACTTATTGAAGTATATAAACAATTTATATTTAAGTGGATAGCCAACTTAATAAACAATATTAACCAGACCACTAATAAACGGTCTGTTTAATTTAATAGGCAACATAGGTAAGTTTCATTTATTTAGAAAATATAAGTTCTATTACAGGTCTTGCATCATAAAAAGACATGTTGTATACGTCAGCTCTTTGCCCTCGATGTGATTGACATACGCTACCTATTGAAAAGCATGAACTTATTAATGGGCCGAATGCATCAATTCGTTGTTGGGTATACGTCTGCGGTTCCGGAAGAAAAGGTATCACGCCAGGATTAGACGTAGTGCTTAAACCTAAATAACTGGAATTCATTGTGCTTACACCATCCTTTACCAGACCTGTTGCGCTATCATAAACAAGCGCCACGGCCTTTTGAATATTCTCGGGTAAAATAGATAATGTGGAAACATACTCTCTTTGCAATCGCATCATCGTTTTTTCATAAGCATTAAAGTGACCACCTTGCGTTTCCAGATAGGAGATGGATGGGAGCAAGCTGTAGAAATTATTATCTGCACGAATCTGATATCTGTATAAATTACCTTTGAATGTTGAGCGAGAATAGTACGCTCTGGCTATAGCATATGTTTGATTAACACTTGAGGTTGTTGCAATATAGCGACTGTCACTACTTCCACCACTACATGACCTTCCACTGATAAATTGCTGAAAGTTACGGTTATACCCAAGTAGTGAAAACCCATCGCGAAAAATAACGTCCGGCGGGGTTGAGTCCACACGATACACAAAATCTACTGCATAGTTATTAAAGCTAACTATAGATAAGGTTAAGAGTATTAACTTTTTCATTATTTCTTCCCCCCTCTTACTTGGGTCCAAAGCATTGTGTCGCACTGCACGATGATAGTCCCACAAGAGCATTTGCTGAAAAGGTATTTACAAAAAGCGGATAGGTCCAGATATTTTTTTGAACATGAATCCTTACGGATTGCCCTGTACTATAAAAATATCTTGCCTGGTCAAGAAGTTCTTTAAAGGAGGGTGCCCATATGCTCTGCTTTGATACCGCACATGCAACAACAGGTATACCACTACCGTTAGCTTTAACCGTTTTTATGCAAAAATAAAGACCAGTATCTATCTGACCAACATGTAATTCACTGATAACTTCGTCTGAGTAATAGGCGTTCGTTTTATCTCCTGTCCACTCAGCGCTGGCATTAAAAGAATAAATGAGAATTAATAATGTATAAACAGGCACAAACTTATTTATATACATACTACTCTCCTGTACATTTAAAATAATTAACAAAGCACAAATTTATTATATCTCATCACATCTAAATCCAGTCTATCATGATTTACTTCAACACAATGTTACCAACCACAACAAACACTCAAATTACTTGTGAATAGCAATTGATACATATATAAAAATTTCATCACTGATAATAAGCACACCTGTTTTATCAGTTACAGAATTCCTGCCACGGTAATAACACAGGTACTTCCGGCTCATATTGATCGCCGTCGTCTGTCTACTGGTTTTCATTTTCAGCAAAGCAGGACATAACTCATTAAGAAATTGACGATAATTTAACAAGTCCGCTCTTTGCAAGAACGTTCTGGATAACTATCAGATCACTATTATAGGATCAAAGAGTGGGGAATAAATCATTATCATCCAACTGAATCATGGACGACATCTTATTAACTGGCAATCTTTTTCCAGTGTAGTGATCCTACCCGCGTAATCAGTCTGTACCCTCCAGGTAAAGTGTCAGGCAATTTAGTCACCCTATTGTTGACCTTCCCCCTGTAAACAGTACCAGTCTAAACTGAAGTTTCCGGGCTTTCTTCCATCTCACAGAAAGGCGCATTGTCATGAAAAAGACCCGTTATACCGAAGAACAAATTGTATTTGCCCTGAAACAGGCTGAAACTGGCACCCGCGTCGGGGAAGTCTGCAGAAAGATGGGAATTTCTGAAGCCACATTTTACAACTGGAAGAAAAAATTTGCCGGGCCGGGCGTGACGGAGCTGCGGCGTCTGCGGCAACTGGAGGATGAGAATCAGCGTCCGGCGGGGATGCTGGTTGCTGATGCAGAGCAGAACCGTTTACCACTGGCAGAGCCGTCGTGACGATCGGGCGATAACCCTGCGTATCCGGGAAATAGCGGAAACCCGGATACGCTACGGTTGCCCGCGTATTCATATTCAGTTGCGCCGGGAGGGATGGCCTGTTAACCACAAGAAAACCCACCGGATTTATTGTCCGGAAGGCCTGAATCTGCGCAGAAAACGCCCCCGCAGACATGTCAGTGCAGCACGCCGTCAGCAGCGCCTGGTCCTGACGCATGTCGATCAGTGCTGGAGTATGGATTTTGTGCCAGATAATCTGTTTAACGGGCGGCGTTTTCGGGCGCTGACTGTAGTGGATAATTTTAGTCGGGAATGCCTGGCGATCCATGCCGGAAAATCGTTAAAAGGCGAGGATGTTGCCAGAATAATGGAGGCACTGCGGGTGCCGGATAAGCGGCTGCCGGTACGAATCCAGACGGATAACGGCAGCGAGTTTATCTCAAAAAGTCTGGATAAATGGGCGTATGAACACGGCGTCACAATGGACTTCTCGCGCTCCGGAAAGCCGACAGATAACCCGTTTATTGAATCATTTAATGGCAGTCTGCGGGATGAATGCCTGAACAATCACTGGTTCCTGTCACTGGAAGATGCGCAGGAAAAACTCGGCAACTGGCGCAGGGAATACAATCATGAGAGAACGCATTCATCATTAAATGACATGACTCCGGCTGAATTTATCCGAAGTCTCCGGAAAGACGAAGATCTCTGATTTAGCACTTACTGAATTTGGGCCAAGGTCACTTTTATTCGCCAAACTGGCTTTAACGATTACGCCTACTGGGATAGGTTCTAAGTTGATCATCAATACGTAAAATATCTATTTACGAACAAAAAGTAACAGGTAAAAATCTGAAATAAAACCAGCATGACTAAAACTTACTGCAGAGATGCATACGTATTATTACTATGTTTCCAGGATAGCCTTGACTAGTTAAGGCATCTATTTTATATAAATAATGAAAATACTTCACATGAATAAAATACATGTTACATATAAAAATCTCTTACTTCCGATTACCTTCATCGCAGCAACTCTAATTAGCGCCTGTGATAACGATAAAGATGCCATGGTGGAAGCTGAAAAAAATCAAGAAAAATACATGCAAGAAATCCAGCAAAAAGAGCACCAGCAATCAATGTTCTTTTACGATAAAGCCGAAATGCAAAAAGCTATTGCCAATATCAACGCAAAAGGTGGAGCCAATCTTGCGATTATTGAAGTCCGTTTCTTCAAGGGCGGGTATTCATTCATTCGACAAAGCGTTAACACCCCTGCTAAAGTAGAGATGTTTAAATTTAACAACGGCTACTGGGGGGGACCTTCGCCTGTCAACTTAACCATCTTTGGCACTATAACCGAGGAGCAAAAACAAGAAGCACTAAAAGAAGCTTTATTCAAATTCGACTCGATCAATTTCAGCATTATACCAGAGCGTATTAAGGAAACAATTAAACGCGCTAACGCCAGTGGCATCATTTCCGTTACGGAAGATAGCGATATCATTGTACGAGCAGAGATAGCTCATAATGGCGAATTCGTCTATGACATTACCATTACTGCTAAAAATACAGCACGTGCGGTAATGACCTTAAATAAGGATGGTTCTATTGCCGGATATGAGACCAAAGAACCTTTCGACCCCAAAAAAGAAGCCGAAAAAGCACAGCAACTTGTTGAACAATCGAGAAAAGACATTGAAAGTCAGCGTAAAAAAGCAGCTGAAAAGATGAACGAAATACAGCAGACATTTAAAAAATAGTAGGCGATACAAACATTGATAAAAATTATAGCGCGAAAGAACACGTGCCAGGTACTAAAGCACTGCCTGAAGACAGCGAATCGCCATTTCATTCTCTGACACTGTAATTTTTCGTACTCAAGATGTTTATTTATTGAGTCTTTTTTGGATAACCAGGTGAAGTTATGTGACGCCAGGAACCTAGTCCAGTGGGCGTACTTGTTGGAGCCAGTGTAAGGCCGGGCAGCGCGCAGAAACCGGAGCGTATACGTTGTACGTGAGAATTTCGAGCACTGCCCGGCCTAAAAATGACGAATAAGATAGATAGTTTAAAGAGGCAATATGAAGAATTTTTTCAAAATAATTACTGATTTCATCACGAATATTTCCCTTGATCTATTTGCTATATTTTTATGCATGTTATTCGTATACAAAACAGGACCATCAATTGGTGTGATATCCTTTTTTATTGCATTAATTATGTATCTCATTCTTCATTTTGTTTTTTACTCATTTCGTGAAAAAATCATAAAAAAATATTCAAATAAGTATTTGAAATTATTGTTTTGAGGTACAAATTCAGCGTAATAAAACAGAGCAACTTAAAAACAAAAAATTAGACGTAGCGAAGTGGAAGAGGACTGCCATGTACTGGACCATGCGACAGGTCGGGAGAGGAATGTACGGGAAAGAGCGCAATACTGTCATTGATATGAGCAGGAATATCGATAGCCAGTAAATCACTCCTGTGGTAATGCAGGCCACCTGATGACTGTGAAGGTAGCTTCATCTGTAGCGCCGGTGAAGTTCAGCGATTTAAGTGAAAAGTAGCCAGCAGGCGCTTCTGCTGGTCCATATTCCTCTATTTTGCCAGGCCATACTGGAGTGCCACCCAGGTATCTGCCAGATTGTTCCTAAGCTAATAAATATAAACAGATAGCAGCTACTGCCTACCTCAAGGAGTATGCACTCATGATCATTTAAAGCTCTTTTAAAGAGCCTGATAATAAGCTTGTCAATATAATATTATGCAGTCTCTATTAAGCGCCTGGTTTATTTGTTTTGCATAATCATATAGTTGACTTTTCGAGTAAGAATTTTCTTGCAAAGACAAATAAACGTGTTTTATATCTCTAAATAAGCATACATCACCATGGATATGAGCCTCTATATAATTCCCTTCATAGCCTGTACCATAATTAGAGTGAGCTAAAAACTTTTCGCCCTTAGCCATTTTAACCAAACTCTTAAAGCAATTATAACCAAAAAAATCATTTTGACAGGATGCAATCAGGTTCTCCATATGCCAAAATGTAGATAATTTACTCGTATCCAGACCAAATCTGTGGCCGTAGGTATCAAAAGGTGAGAATGTACAATTTGTTTTTACATTATCATTTAATTCAAAAAATGATTTCCCATAGGCGCTGGCACCTCCATTTTTACCGTTCAGAAAGTCCAGTGCAGCATAAATTGGTCTGCTTGTAGGGCTAAAGGTTCTACTATTGGGAGTATATGCTACGGAAAAACCGCCTGTCTGACCATATGGGGCATAAGGTGAATCTGCAAGCTTCTCCAGTTCAAATGCTTTAGTTTCAACTGAATCACGTCCGACATTATAAGCAGGTAAATCGCCTGGTCTGCAACCTAATGCATAAGAGTTCAGATATTCTTTATTTTTTAAGAGAGAGACAAAGTCAATTTTTGCTGCATTAAAATTTATTGTCAACCGGGCATTTTGTAAAACATCCACCATCTTATTTAGCAAAAGAGTGCAATCTATTTCGGCACCACACTCACGGCTTATCCGCCTGAGCGCTTTTTCTCTTATTATGTCAGCGTCGCGCTGACACCTGGAATGAATATGCGCAAGTACTTGTTTTCCAAAAAGGCGACCATACGCCTTTTTACGCTCTTCATTGCTGATACCGCAAAACACTTCGTCAAAAGAAAGCCTGTACGCTGCGCTTACAGAACCTCTCGCCGCTCTGCTTTCTGGAAATGGCGGAACATCTTCAACAACATTTTTAACTTGCTGAATGTCTGAAGACAGAGGAGTATGTCCGACATTTTTTTCCTTATCTGTTTCCAGATATTCCGGAACCTTTACACTTCCACTATAGCAGATAGGTTTGAGCATATGTCTCCTGAATTTTTACGACTAATAGTATTCACTTTCGCTGATGTATTCTTTATCAGGCTGATATTTCAACACTTCTTAGCCGCCTTGTAGAAGTGCAAATAAAGCATACTAATAATTTCATAAAATACTTAATCTACCCACTATTGCAGTCTATAAATTATCACCTTTTATTGAAATATTATCCTGATAATAACAACAAATCTGATAAGGCACTTTCAAAAAATAGCCAAACCACACATCATAAAGAAAACCACTACAATCAAAACCGGTAACTATCAACTTTCAGGGGGGCTCAGGTTACCACGACGATCGGGGTAAAGGATAGATTACTATTGCGGTCTGAATTGAGGGAGTTTTGATAAATTATTTTGATAACCGTTCGAATGCTAATAATAAAAACGGGAACGTTAAGTCCCCGTTTTTGTTTTTAACAATTATCGATATTACATATTTGCGATAATCGCGTCGCCAAACTCACTACATTTCAGCAGCTTAGCGCCTTCCATCAAGCGTTCAAAGTCATAGGTCACGGTCTTCGCGGCAATCGCGCCTTCCATACCTTTAACAATCAGATCCGCCGCTTCGAACCACTGCATGTGACGCAGCATCATCTCCGCAGACAGAATAATGGAGCCTGGGTTGACTTTATCCTGGCCCGCATATTTCGGCGCAGTCCCGTGAGTGGCTTCAAACAACGCGCATTCGTCGCCGATATTCGCACCCGGTGCAATACCGATACCGCCAACCTGAGCCGCCAGGGCATCGGAAATATAGTCACCGTTCAGGTTCATACAGGCGATAACATCGTATTCCGCCGGACGCAACAGGATCTGTTGCAGGAACGCATCGGCGATAACGTCTTTAACCACGATCTCTTTACCCGTGTTCGGGTTCTTAATTTTCAGCCACGGACCGCCGTCAATAAGCTCACCGCCGAACTCGTCGCGCGCCAACTGGTAGCCCCAGTCTTTAAACGCGCCTTCGGTGAACTTCATGATATTGCCTTTATGTACCAGCGTAACGGAATCGCGATCGTTAGTAATAGCGTATTCAATCGCCGCGCGAACCAGACGTTTAGTGCCTTCTTCAGAACACGGTTTGATACCGATACCGCAGTGCTCCGGGAAGCGAATTTTCTTCACGCCCATCTCTTCGCGCAGGAACTTGATCACTTTCTCAGCGTCTGCAGAGTCAGCTTTCCATTCAATTCCGGCGTAGATATCTTCAGAGTTTTCACGGAAGATGACCATATCGGTCAGCTCCGGATGTTTCACCGGACTTGGCGTGCCCTGATAGTAACGAACGGGACGCAGACAAACGTACAGGTCAAGCTCCTGACGCAGGGCAACGTTCAGAGAGCGGATACCGCCGCCAACCGGCGTGGTCAACGGACCTTTAATCGCTACGCGGTAATCACGAATTAAATCAAGGGTTTCAGCGGGAAGCCAGACATCCTGGCCGTAAACCTGTGTGGATTTTTCTCCGGTGTAAATTTCCATCCAGGAAATTTTACGCTCGCCTTTATAGGCTTTCTCGACGGCGGCATCGACCACTTTAAGCATGGCTGGAGTGACATCAACACCGATACCATCGCCTTCAATAAACGGGATAATCGGATTCTCAGGAACGTTGAGTTTGCCGTTTTGCAGGGTGATCTTCTTACCTTCCACCGGAACAACTACTTTGCTTTCCATTCACCTCTCCTTCGAGCGCTTCTGGTTTGCTCGTCTGTCATCGCGCTGCATGTGCAATGGCGTCCTGCTGCACGACTGCGTTAGAGCAATTTTTTGTTAACGTTTTGTAATGAGCATGTCAATACTACCCTATTGTTTGCCGCCATGAAAGACACTCATTATTGCGCTATAATGCGGCAATTAATAAGTTCTGAAAACACCATGCAAAAAACTTCTTTTAGAAATCACTACGTTAAGCGATTCAGCTCACGACAAGCATCTAAATCACGGAAAGAAAACCAGCCAAAACGCGTGGTTTTGTTCAATAAACCTTACGATGTGTTGCCGCAGTTCACGGATGAAGCAGGTCGCCGCACGTTAAAAGATTTTATTCCTGTGCAAGGCGTTTATGCCGCAGGCCGCCTGGACCGCGACAGCGAAGGGCTTTTGGTGCTGACTAATGACGGCGCGCTGCAGGCGCGCCTCACGCAACCGGGCAAGCGCACCGGCAAGATTTACTATGTTCAGGTAGAAGGCATCCCGGATAATGAAGCGCTACAGGCGCTTCGTACTGGCGTCACGCTCAACGATGGCCCTACCCTGCCCGCCGGTATTGAGATTGTCGCGGAGCCTGACTGGCTGTGGCCGCGCACCCCGCCGATTCGCGAGCGGAAGAATATTCCCACCAGTTGGCTAAAAGTCACCTTATATGAAGGCCGCAACCGCCAGGTAAGACGCATGACAGCGCATGTCGGTCATCCCACTCTACGATTAATTCGTTACAGCATGGGCGACTACACGCTCAACGGCCTCGATAATGGACAGTGGCGCGAGATCGCACAGGAGAAAGACAGATGAAACGGCTTCTCATTGCTTTTGCTTTATTAACACCGTTATCCGTTAATGCGGCCAGCTTCGACTGCCAGAAAGCGCAGGCTGCGGATGAAAAGGCTATCTGCGCGCACCTGACGCTGAATGATAAAGACGTGGAAATGCACACCAAATATCAGTTTCTGAAAGGGTTGTTCGCGATGAGCAGTCGCGGCGCGCTGCAGGACGCCCAGCAGAGCTGGCTTAAACAGCGTCAGCAGTGCAAGGCCGACGTCACCTGCCTGACAAAAGCTTATAACGAGCGTCTGAAACAGCTTGACGCGATCTATGACCACATTGATAAACCGCTTTAATAAGGATGCCTATGTTCAAGCCGCACGTGACCGTTGCCTGCATCGTACATGCCGAAGATAAATTTCTGGTGGTGGAAGAGACCATCAACGGTAAATCGTTATGGAATCAACCTGCCGGACACCTGGAGGCAGATGAAACGCTGGCGCAGGCCGCCACGCGAGAACTGTGGGAAGAGACTGGCATCACGGCGCAACCACAGTATTTTATCCGTATGCATCAGTGGATTGCGCCGGATAAAACCCCGTTCCTGCGCTTTTTATTCGCTATCAAGCTTGATCATATTTGCGCGACCAACCCCCATGACAATGACATCGATTGCTGCCATTGGGTGAGCGCCGACGAGATTCTGAACGCGCCGAATTTACGTTCTCCGCTGGTGGCTGAAAGCATTCGCAGTTATCAAACGGGACAATGTTACCCCTTATCTATAGTGGGCGAATTTAACTGGCCGTTTACAGAGGGTGTCAAGTAAAGGGCTGCGTGATAGAATACGCCGCCTTGAAGTTCAATGTCGCGAGTATTCCAATGTCAGAAAGCCCAAAAAAAGTGATCGTCGGCATGTCCGGCGGTGTCGATTCCTCCGTTTCCGCCTGGCTGTTGCAACAACAGGGTTATCAGGTAGAAGGCCTGTTCATGAAGAACTGGGAAGAGGACGATGGTGAGGAATACTGTACCGCGGCAGCCGATCTGGCTGACGCGCAGGCCGTGTGCGACAAGCTTGGCATTGAACTGCATACCGTCAATTTTGCCGCAGAATATTGGGATAACGTCTTTGAACTGTTCCTTGAAGAGTACAAAGCGGGCCGTACGCCGAACCCGGATATTCTGTGCAATAAAGAGATCAAATTTAAAGCCTTCCTTGAATTTGCCGCAGAAGATTTAGGCGCCGACTATATCGCCACCGGTCACTACGTCCGACGCGCGGATGTAAACGGCAAAAGCCGTTTGTTGCGCGGGCTCGACGGCAACAAAGATCAGAGCTACTTCCTCTATACGCTTGGCCATGAGCAGATTGCGCAAAGTCTGTTCCCGGTTGGCGAGCTGGAAAAACCGCAGGTGCGTAAAATCGCCGAAGATCTGGGGCTGGTAACCGCCAAGAAAAAAGATTCTACCGGTATCTGCTTTATCGGCGAGCGCAAGTTCCGCGACTTTTTAGGGCGCTATCTGCCTGCGCAGCCGGGGAAAATTATTACCGTTGACGGCGATGAAATCGGCGAGCATCAGGGTCTGATGTATCATACGCTCGGTCAGCGTAAAGGGCTGGGAATTGGCGGCACCAAAGACGGTAGCGAAGACCCCTGGTATGTGGTGGATAAAGACGTTGAAAACAATGTGTTAATTGTCGCCCAGGGGCATGAGCACCCACGCCTGATGTCGGTAGGCCTCATCGCCCAGCAGCTACATTGGGTCGATCGCGAACCGTTCACCGGCACCCTGCGCTGTACGGTAAAAACCCGCTACCGCCAGACCGATATTCCGTGCACGATTAACGCGCTGGATGACGATCGTATCGAGGTCATTTTTGACGAGCCGGTTGCCGCCGTTACGCCGGGCCAGTCCGCTGTCTTTTACAGCGGCGAAGTCTGCCTGGGCGGCGGCATTATCGAGCAGCGACTGCCGCTGACGGTCTGATTATTCAATACACAACATCATTCAAGTCGCCTCAAAGCGGCTTAAAAGATGAAGTGTATTTTATTTGATACAAGGAAGCAGTGATTGTGGCAAAGAATTATTATGACATCACCCTCGCGCTGTCTGGCATTTGCCAGTCGGCACGCCTGGTGCAACAACTGGCGCACCAGGGGCACTGTGATGCCGACGCGTTGCACGTTTCACTCAACAGTGTCATTGATATGAATCCCAGTTCTACTCTGGGCGTGTTCGGCGGCAGCGAAGCTAACCTGCGTCTTGGTCTGGAAACACTGCTCGGCGTGCTGAATGCCAGCAGCCGACAAGGACTTAACGCCGAACTGACGCGTTATACGCTTAGCCTGATGGTGCTGGAGCGCAAGCTGTCATCCGCCAAAGGCGCGTTGAATACGTTAGGCGATCGAATTAACGGCCTGCAGCGCCAGCTTGACCATTTTGATTTACAGTCAGACACGTTAATGAGCGCCATGGCGGGCATCTACGTGGATGTGATTAGCCCATTGGGCCCGCGCATTCAGGTGACGGGCTCCCCGGCCGTTCTGCAAAGTCCGCAGGTTCAGGCCAAAGTCCGCGCTTCGCTACTGGCAGGCATCCGTGCAGCCGTGCTCTGGCATCAGGTAGGCGGTGGTCGCCTACAGCTTATGTTTTCTCGTCATCGCCTGACGACTCAGGCAAAACAAATTCTTGCTCATTTAACCCCGGAGTTATGATCTATGGAATTATCCTCACTGACCGCCGTTTCCCCTGTCGATGGACGCTACGGCGATAAAGTCAGCGCGCTGCGCGGAATTTTTAGCGAATACGGTTTGCTGAAATTTCGTGTACAAGTCGAAGTACGTTGGCTGCAGAAATTAGCCGCGCACGCAGCGATCAAGGAAGTTCCTGCTTTTGCTGCCGACGCAAACGGTTACCTGGATACGCTTGTTGCAAACTTCAATGAAGAAGATGCCGCGCGCATTAAAACCATTGAGCGCACCACGAATCACGATGTGAAAGCGGTTGAGTATTTTCTGAAAGAAAAAGTCGCCGCGATCCCGGCGCTACATGACGTTTCCGAGTTTATCCACTTTGCCTGCACTTCTGAGGACATTAACAACCTGTCGCACGCGTTAATGCTCAAAACCGCGCGCGATGAAGTGATCCTGCCTTACTGGCGTCAGGTGATTAACGCGGTTAAAGATCTCGCCACGCAGTATCGCGACATTCCTCTGCTCTCCCGCACCCACGGCCAGCCGGCAACGCCTTCCACTCTGGGTAAAGAGATGGCGAACGTGGCGTATCGTATGGAGCGTCAGTTCCGCCAGCTCAACCAGGTGGAGATCCTCGGTAAAATCAACGGCGCCGTAGGCAACTATAACGCGCATATCGCCGCCTATCCGGAAGTTGACTGGCATCAGTTCAGCGAAGAGTTCGTCACCTCACTGGGCATCCAGTGGAACCCTTACACCACCCAGATTGAACCGCATGATTATATTGCGGAACTGTTTGACTGTATCGCGCGCTTTAACACCATCCTGATCGATTTCGATCGCGATGTCTGGGGCTATATTGCGTTGAACCATTTCAAACAGAAAACCATCGCCGGGGAGATCGGTTCTTCTACCATGCCGCACAAAGTTAACCCCATTGACTTTGAAAACTCAGAAGGCAACCTCGGTCTGTCTAATGCAGTGTTGCACCATCTGGCAAACAAACTGCCGGTTTCCCGCTGGCAGCGCGATCTGACCGACTCAACCGTTCTGCGTAACCTGGGTGTCGGCATCGGCTATGCGCTTATCGCTTATCAGTCCACCCTGAAGGGCGTCAGCAAGCTGGAAGTAAACCGCGATCATCTGCTTGACGAACTGGATCACAACTGGGAAGTATTAGCCGAACCGATCCAGACCGTCATGCGCCGCTATGGTATTGAAAAACCATATGAAAAACTGAAAGAGTTGACCCGTGGCAAGCGTGTCGATGCCGAAGGAATGAAACAGTTTATTGATAGTCTGGCCCTGCCGGAAGCAGAAAAAACGCGCCTTAAAGCCATGACGCCGGCAAATTATATCGGTCGCGCGGTGACTCTGGTCGACGAACTTAAATAATGCCTGCCTCACCCTCTTTTCTTCAGAAAGAGGGTGACTATTTGTCTGGTTTATTAACTGTTTATCCCCAAAGCACCATAATCAACGCTAGACTGTTCTTATTGTTAACACAAGGGAGAAGAGATGATGCGCGTACTGGTTGTAGAGGATAATGCATTATTACGCCACCACCTGAAGGTTCAGCTCCAGGATTCAGGTCACCAGGTCGATGCCGCAGAAGATGCCAGGGAAGCTGATTACTACCTTAATGAACACCTTCCGGATATCGCTATTGTCGATTTAGGTCTGCCGGATGAAGACGGCCTTTCCTTAATACGCCGCTGGCGCAGCAGTGATGTTTCACTGCCGGTTCTGGTGTTAACCGCGCGCGAAGGCTGGCAGGATAAAGTCGAGGTTCTCAGCTCCGGGGCAGATGACTACGTGACGAAGCCATTCCACATCGAAGAGGTAATGGCGCGTATGCAGGCGTTAATGCGCCGTAATAGCGGTCTGGCCTCCCAGGTGATCAACATCCCGCCTTTCCAGGTGGATCTCTCACGCCGGGAATTATCCGTCAATGAAGAGGTCATCAAACTCACGGCGTTCGAATACACCATTATGGAAACGCTTATCCGTAACAACGGTAAAGTGGTCAGCAAAGATTCGCTGATGCTTCAGCTGTATCCGGATGCGGAACTGCGGGAAAGTCATACCATTGATGTTCTCATGGGGCGTCTGCGGAAAAAAATACAGGCCCAGTATCCGCACGATGTCATTACCACCGTACGCGGACAAGGATATCTTTTTGAATTGCGCTAATGAATAAATTTGCTCGCCATTTTCTGCCGCTGTCGCTGCGGGTTCGTTTTTTGCTGGCGACAGCCGGCGTCGTGCTGGTGCTTTCTCTGGCATATGGCATAGTGGCGCTGGTCGGCTATAGCGTAAGTTTTGATAAAACCACCTTTCGTCTACTGCGCGGCGAAAGCAACCTGTTTTATACCCTCGCCAAATGGGAAAATAATAAAATCAGCGTTGAGCTGCCTGAAAATCTGGACATGCAAAGCCCGACCATGACCCTTATTTACGATGAAACGGGCAAATTATTATGGACGCAGCGCAACATCCCCTGGTTGATTAAAAGCATTCAACCGGAATGGTTAAAAACGAACGGCTTCCATGAAATTGAAACCAACGTAGACGCCACCAGCACGCTGTTGAGCGAAGACCATTCCGCGCAGGAAAAACTCAAAGAAGTACGTGAAGATGACGATGATGCGGAGATGACCCACTCGGTAGCGGTAAATATTTATCCTGCCACAGCGCGGATGCCGCAGTTAACCATCGTGGTGGTCGATACCATTCCGATAGAGCTAAAACGCTCCTATATGGTGTGGAGCTGGTTCGTATACGTGCTGGCCGCCAATTTACTGTTAGTCATTCCTTTACTGTGGATCGCCGCCTGGTGGAGCTTACGCCCTATCGAGGCGCTGGCGCGGGAGGTGCGCGAGCTTGAAGATCATCATCGCGAAATGCTCAATCCGGAGACGACGCGTGAGCTGACCAGCCTTGTGCGCAACCTTAATCAACTGCTCAAAAGCGAGCGCGAACGTTATAACAAATACCGCACGACCCTGACCGACCTGACGCACAGTTTAAAAACGCCGCTCGCGGTTTTGCAGAGTACGTTACGCTCTTTACGCAACGAAAAGATGAGCGTCAGCAAAGCTGAACCGGTGATGCTGGAACAGATCAGCCGGATTTCCCAACAGATCGGCTATTATCTGCATCGCGCCAGTATGCGCGGTAGCGGCGTGTTGTTAAGCCGCGAACTGCATCCCGTCGCGCCGTTGTTAGATAACCTGATTTCTGCGCTAAATAAAGTTTATCAGCGTAAAGGGGTGAATATCAGTATGGATATTTCACCAGAGATCAGTTTTGTCGGCGAGCAAAACGACTTTGTCGAAGTAATGGGCAACGTACTGGACAACGCTTGTAAATATTGCCTGGAGTTTGTCGAGATTTCGGCTCGCCAGACCGACGATCATTTGCATATTTTCGTCGAAGATGACGGCCCAGGCATACCCCACAGCAAACGTTCCCTGGTGTTTGATCGCGGTCAGCGCGCCGATACCCTGCGACCAGGGCAAGGCGTGGGGCTGGCTGTCGCGCGCGAGATTACGGAACAATACGCCGGGCAGATCATTGCCAGCGACAGTCTGCTCGGCGGCGCCCGTATGGAGGTCGTTTTTGGCCGACAGCATCCCACTCAGAAAGAGGAATAAACATTTCTATGCGTTCTTCCACGCATCTCGTTAAGCATCCGTTATAATCGGTGTCAGATACCAGCCTGCGGATACTTAACATGGAATACCAATTAACTCTTAACTGGCCCGACTTTCTTGAACGCCACTGGCAAAAACGCCCGGTGGTGTTAAAACGTGGGTTTAGCAACTTTATCGATCCGCTCTCGCCGGATGAGCTGGCGGGGCTGGCGATGGAAAGCGAAATCGACAGTCGTCTCGTTAGCCATCAGGATGGCAAATGGCAGGTCAGCCATGGCCCTTTCGAAAGCTACGATCATCTGGGTGAGAGCAACTGGTCGCTGCTGGTACAGGCGGTAAACCACTGGCATGAACCAACCGCCGCCTTGATGCGCCCGTTCCGCGCTCTGCCGGACTGGCGTATCGACGATTTGATGATCTCCTTTTCCGTTCCCGGCGGCGGCGTTGGCCCGCATCTGGATCAGTATGATGTGTTTATTATCCAGGGAACTGGTCGCCGTCGCTGGCGCGTGGGCGAAAAGCTGCAAATGCGTCAGCACTGCCCGCATCCCGACCTGTTACAAGTCGATCCGTTCGAGGCCATTATTGATGAAGAGCTGGAGCCGGGCGACATTCTGTATATTCCGCCAGGATTCCCGCATGAAGGCTATGCGCTGGAAAACGCCATGAACTATTCGGTCGGTTTTCGCGCGCCCAATAGCCGTGAGCTGATCAGCGGTTTTGCCGATTACGTCCTGCAACGGGAGTTGGGCAATACATACTACAGCGATCCGGATATGCCGTCCCGCAAGCATCCGGCGGATATCCTGCCGCAGGAGATGGATAAACTGCGTAATATGATGCTCGATTTGATCAATCAACCCGCGCATTTCCAACAGTGGCTTGGCGAGTTTCTCTCTCAGTCACGCCACGAACTGGATATTGCGCCGCCGGAGCCGCCGTATCAGCCTGATGAGATTTACGATGCCTTAAAGCAAGGCGAGGTATTAGTACGTCTCGGCGGGCTTCGCGTATTGCGTATCGGCGATGAGGTCTATGCGAATGGCGAAAAAATAGACTCCCCGCATCGCCCCGCTCTGGAGGCGCTCGCCAGTCATATTGCACTAACCGCTGAAAACTTCGGCGATGCGCTGGAAGACCCGTCCTTCCTCGCCATGCTGGCGGCGCTGGTGAATAGCGGGTACTGGTTCTTCGAAGGATAAGAACATCGCAATGCCCGGCGACCGCCGGGCTGACGCAAACTATCCACAACGATCGCCGCCAGGTTTGGCGAAATCGTTATATTGCGGATCGCTTGGGTAAATCGAGTGGGCCATTCGATGGCGAAATGACAATTGTCGGTAACGTCGCGCCAGTACGTTATCGCCAAGACCTTCGGCAATATTAGCCAATTGCTGTAATCGTTCATACTGCATCTTTGCTGGATAAGCTACGGCATCAAGCGTAAAGGCGCGTTCCGCAAAGTATTTTGCTTGTTCAAGCTGTTGATTATTCTGATAAAGCAGCGAAATACCATGCAACACCATTGATACGTCAGACTGCCGACGTTTATATTCTTCCAGCAATGGGAGATAGAAGGAAGTACTGTCCAGGTCGATGTTTTCGGGCAAATAAAAGCGTAATCGTGATATTACCGTCGCCATTGGCGTTAAACGGCTCTGGTAATACGCGATAAGTTTAAGGTAGAGATCTTTCGCTTCCTTATAATGATGGCCCTGTGCATAAAAGCCAGCAAGATTATTGCTGTCAACCGTCATTTCGCCGAATTCGGCGCCATAAAGCGTTTGCTCAATTTTTAGCGCCTGACTTAGCGCATTAATCGCCTCGCTAATATGCCCTGCATTATAAGCAATATTTGCTTTCTGCTGCAAAAAAGAGGCGACGCGCTCACGATTATCCCAGGTTTTATCTCGTAAAATAACGCCCAGCCACTGCTGCTCCGTTGCGTCTATCTTCGCCAAATAATAGGCTTTACGCGCACTATCACATTCGACATCCCACTCTTCCAGCGCCTCAGAATAAGCGTCGCGCATCCTGTTTAAGGTATAAACCAATGCCTCCGTCGATGTCTTTTTGTCTTTAAGCCGCCACGTTAATGCCTGCTCTTGCCAGGCTATCTGCTGACGGTAATCAACCTTGATCTCGTATCGCCACTTCTCTGTCGGTGAATACTCTATATAACGATCGTTACTGTAAACATTAAAGGCCGCCAGGTGTTCAAACATATCGGCCCGATCGCCCGGATAAGCGCCCGCCGGAAATGTTTTCATGATTGCCCGCGCTCGCAGCAGCATTTGCGGCGTTAACTCCGGTTTACCCAGCCATTGATAAATATCGCTTTGTAATAGCAGGCTACGAACAAGCTGTATTGAGCGTTTGCCATATTGCCGCGAGGCCAGCCTCACCGCATCATCAATAAACGTTATGCAGGTTTCATCGCCGGTCATAAAACATGCTGCAGATTGTTGCTGGCGCTGAGACCAGGAAGGCGGATATTCGGCGCTCCAGGCAGAAAAATTTATGGCGGAAAATATCCCGCCATAAATAATAAAACGCTTCACCACAATGCGTAACATTCGCTACTGGCCGCACTTCGCCGTCAACTCCGCGATACGTACAATTACCTGTACCGCTTTTTCCATCCCCTCCAGCGTCACAAACTCATGTTTACCATGATAGTTATATCCGCCGGTAAAGAGATTAGGACACGGCAGGCCCATAAACGACAGTTGCGCTCCGTCTGTACCGCCGCGAATCGGTTTCATCTCCGGCGTAATATGACAGTCGCGCATGGCCTGCTGGGCGATATCGAGAATATGCGGATGTTCAACCACTTTTTCGCGCATATTGTAATAACTGTCTTCTATCACCAGCTCGATATAGCAGTCCGGATGCAGTCCCTTACCGACTTTTTTGGCAATCTCCATCATTTTGCGTTTACGCGCTTCAAACTGCTTACGGTCGAAATCGCGAATGATGTAGTGCATTTCGGCCCGATCAACGGTGCCTTTCATGCTGGCCAGATGATAAAACCCTTCGTAACCTTCGGTGGTTTCAGGCGCTTCATCCGCCGGCACTTCCGCGTGAATCCTCGCCGCCAACGACAGCGCATTGACCATGACGCCTTTCGCCGTACCAGGATGCACGTTATTGCCGACGATTTTGATATTCACCGAGGCGGCATTGAAGTTTTCAAACTCCAGTTCGCCCACGCCGCCGCCGTCGACCGTATAGGCCCACTGCGCGCCAAAGGCCTCAACATCGAAGTGCTTCGCGCCTTTCCCTACCTCTTCGTCAGGCGTAAACGCCACTTTAATGTCGCCGTGGGGAATAGGATTACCTTTCAGCACCGCCAGCGCGGTCATGATCTCCGCAACGCCGGCTTTATCGTCCGCGCCCAGCAATGTCTTACCATCGGTAGTAATCAGCGTCTGTCCCAGTAATTGATGCAGTACCGGGAACATCACGGGTGACAACACCTCATCGCCAATCCCTAATGCTATATCGCCGCCGCGATAATTCTCAACAATCTGCGGGTTAACGTTTTTACCGCTGAAATCCGGAGAGGTATCCACATGGGAGATAAAACCAATGGCGGGAATATCCCCCTCAACATTGGCCGGGAGCGTCGCCATCAACGTCCCTTTTTCGCTTAATGTAATGTTAACCAGCCCCATCTCTTCGAGCTGCTGTTTGAGCAAACGTAGTAACTTCCACTGCCCCTCAGTGCTGGGAACCTGCCGAACACCCGACTTTGATTGGGTATCCAGCGATACGTAGTGTAAAAAACGCTCAAGTAGTTTATCCATGCAGTCACCCTCACTTTTCGTGACAACATTATTAATAAGCAAGAAAAGACAAATATTGCGTCAGGTCACTTTTATCCCTGCAAACAAGAATATTTCACTTTGACACGCTTTCTGACTATAAAGCTAAGTCAGTAATTCGCAACAAGGATTGGCGATCACAGTGGTTTGCCGTAGAATGACCGCCCTCATTAAGAGTGATTAAGGTGGTTAACCACAAACCCCGCAGCGGTCAGCCATCCGTTGCGTTTACATGGGACAGAGTAAGAAATTGAATAAACAACCGCGTTCGCTTTCACCGCTGGTGCTTTTGTCGGGAATTAGCAAAAGTTTCGATGGCAAAGAGGTCATTTCACAACTGGATTTGACCATTAACAATGGCGAATTCCTCACGCTGCTTGGCCCTTCCGGCTGCGGTAAAACAACCGTTCTTCGCCTGATTGCCGGCCTGGAAACCGTTGATGCCGGGCATATCATGTTGGATAACCAGGATATCACCCACGTTCCCGCCGAAAATCGTTATGTGAACACCGTATTTCAAAGCTACGCTTTATTTCCGCATATGACGGTGTTTGAAAATGTCGCGTTTGGCTTACGGATGCAAAAAACGCCAGCCACCGAGATTGCGCCCCGCGTGACCGATGCGCTGCGTATGGTGCAGCTTGAAGAGTTTGCACAACGTAAACCGCACCAGCTTTCCGGCGGACAGCAGCAGCGTGTGGCTATCGCCCGCGCGGTGGTGAATAAACCTCGCCTGTTATTACTGGATGAATCGCTCTCCGCGCTGGACTATAAATTGCGCAAACAAATGCAGAACGAGCTTAAAGCATTACAGCGTAAACTCGGTATCACGTTTGTTTTTGTCACTCACGATCAGGAAGAAGCGCTCACCATGTCCGATCGTATCGTGGTAATGCGTAATGGCGTGATTGAGCAAGACGGCACGCCGCGTGAAATCTATGAAGAGCCAAAAAACCTGTTTGTCGCCGGTTTTATCGGCGAAATTAACCGCTTTGACGCAACCGTCATTGAACGGCTTGATGAACAGCGCGTCCGCGCCAGCGTAGAAGGTCGGGAGTGCAATATATACGTCAATTTCGCTGTCGAACCAGGCCAAAAACTGAACGTCCTGCTGCGACCGGAAGATCTACGCGTCGAAGAGATCAACGATGATAACCACATCGAAGGGCTTATCGGCTACGTGCGCGAGCGCAATTATAAAGGTATGACGCTGGAGTCGGTGGTTGAACTGGAAAATGGCAAAATGGTGATGGTCAGCGAATTCTTCAACGAAGACGATCCTGACTTCGACCATTCACTTGACCAAAAAATGGCCATTAGTTGGGTAGAAAGCTGGGAGGTCGTACTGGCTGATGAAGAACACAAGTAAATTCCAGAATGTAGTGATTGTCACTATCGTCGGTTGGCTTGTGTTGTTTGTTTTTCTGCCCAACCTGATGATCATTGGCACCAGCTTTCTGACCCGTGACGACGCCAGTTTCGTTAAGATGGTCTTTACGCTGGATAACTACGCACGCCTGCTCGATCCGCTCTATTTTGAAGTGCTCCTGCACTCTCTGAATATGGCGCTGATCGCCACCCTCTCCTGCCTGGTGCTAGGCTATCCTTTTGCCTGGTTTCTGGCGAAGTTACCGGAAAAGATACGTCCGTTATTGCTGTTTTTGCTGATCGTTCCTTTCTGGACCAACTCACTGATCCGCATCTATGGGTTGAAAATATTCCTGAGCACTAAAGGTTATCTCAATGAATTCCTGCTGTGGCTGGGCGTGATTGATACGCCGATTCGCATCATGTTCACCCCGAGCGCCGTTATTATCGGCCTGGTTTACATTTTGCTGCCGTTTATGGTCATGCCGCTCTACTCCAGCATTGAGAAGCTCGACAAACCACTACTGGAGGCCGCACGCGATCTCGGCGCCAGTAAAATGCAAACGTTCATCCGCATCATTATTCCATTAACCATGCCGGGCATTGTCGCCGGTTGCCTGCTCGTGATGCTACCGGCAATGGGCCTGTTCTACGTCTCCGATTTAATGGGTGGCGCGAAAAACCTGCTGATTGGTAACGTCATTAAGGTACAGTTCCTGAATATTCGCGACTGGCCGTTTGGCGCGGCTACCAGCATTACGCTGACCATTGTGATGGGACTCATGCTGTTGATTTACTGGCGGGCTTCCCGCTTATTGAATAAGAAGGTGAGTGATATAAGCGATTAATTGCGCAACGCTAACAAATCCATACGCATTCAGGCATGAAGTTTATTCAAGGGTAAACTTCATGCCTCCGGCATAAAAAACGCATGAAAGCAGTTGCCGCCAGTATTGCAAATCTACAGCATCATCCGCGCCAGGCCTTCTTTTATTTTTACCTGTAGCGACGCTATCACAGACAGTAATGCGTTTATACGCGAAGCTCTCAGGTTTTATACTGATTGCCAGTCTCTTTTAAAAATTATATTACATCCGATGCGCCCGCAGTGGAGATAGAAAGGGCCGATTTAATCAATTATGTAGTCATTTTTACTCCAGTATAAGTGAGATTAATATGCCGATTACTATAGGGAATGGTTTTTTAAAAAGTGAAATCCTTACCAACTCCCCAAGGAATACGAAAGAAGCATGGTGGAAAGTTTTATGGGAAAAAATTAAAGACTTCTTTTTTTCTACTGGCAAAGCAAAAGCGGACAGTTGTCTACATGAGATGTTGTTTGCCGATCGCACCCCCACACGAGAGCGGCTTACAGAGATTTTTTTTGAGTTAAAAGAGTTAGCCTGCGCATCACAAAGAGATAGATTTCAGGTTTATAATCCTAATGAAAATGATGACACTATTATTCTTCGCATCATGGATCAAAACGAAGAGAACGAATTGTTACGTATCACTCAAAATACCGATGCCTTTACCTGTGAAGTCATGGGGAATGCTTATTTTTTAATAAAAGATCGCCCCGATATTTTAAAACCGCATCCACAAATGACGGCCATGATTAATAGAAGATATAGCGAAATCGTAGATTACCCCCTCCCTTCGACATTATGTCTCAATCCTGCTGGCGCGCCGACATTATCGGTTCCATTAGACAACATAAAGGGGTATTTATATTCTGAATGGAGAAAAGGAAATTTAGATGAGTGGAAAACGCAAGAAAAGGTAACCTACCTGGCAGCGAAAATTCAGTCTGGGATTGAAAAGACAACGCGCATTTTACAGCATGCGAATATATCCGAAAGTACTCAGCAAAACGCATTTTTAGAAACAATGACGATGTGTGGCTTAAAACAGCTTGAAATACCACCACCGCATACCCACATACCTATTGAAAAAATGGTAGAAGAGGTTTTACTGGCGGATAAGACGTTTCAGGCGTTCCTCGTAACGGATCCCAGCGCCAGCCTAAGCATGTTAGCTGAGATAATCGAAGCCATCTCTGATCAGGTTTTTCACGCCATTTTTAGAATAAACCCCCAGGCTATACAAAAAATGGCGGAAGAACAGTTAACCACGCTACACGTTCGCTCAGAACAACAAAGCGGCTGTTTATGTTGTTTTTTATAAAATCAGACGACGCTTTCTCAAACGTCACGTTCAGGGTTTACTCACGTACTCCATGTTTGCCTACAGAGTAACCTCTTGCCTGGTGCAATAATGCCGCATATGACCGGATCGGATGAGAATAGTCATTTAAATGGCCTTTTTTTCCCGCTCGTCTGGCAATTTGTTGTAAAATTCGCGGCTTCAAGCGGCAGCTTGCTTCTTCCTGGCTGCTGATAACCGCGAGACGTTTTGGAGAGATTTTGGAGAAGAGAAAAAATTGATCATTTTCAATACTCTAAAAGCACCCCATCCTCTGAATAAGAAGGTGGAACTTGAATGATCGGTCGGCTGCTCCGTGGCGGTTTCATGACTGCCATCTATGCGTATCTGTATATTCCCATCATTATTCTGATTGTGAACTCCTTCAACAGTTCGCGGTTCGGCATTAACTGGCAGGGCTTTACCACTAAATGGTACGAACTCCTGGTCAATAACGACAGTCTGTTGCAGGCCGCTCAACATTCACTGACGATGGCGATTTTTTCAGCGACCTTCGCCACGTTGATTGGCTCGTTAACCGCGGTGGCGCTTTATCGCTACCGCTTTCGCGGGAAGCCATTCGTCAGCGGGATGCTGTTTGTAGTAATGATGTCGCCGGATATCGTGATGGCGATCTCCCTGCTGGTGCTGTTTATGTTACTCGGCATTCAACTGGGCTTTTGGTCGTTGCTGTTCTCGCACATCACCTTTAGCCTGCCGTTTGTGGTCGTCACGGTCTATTCGCGCCTGAAAGGCTTTGATGTCAGAATGCTGGAAGCCGCAAAAGACCTGGGGGCCAGTGAGGTAACGATTTTACGCAAAATCATTCTGCCGCTGGCGATGCCGGCGGTGGCGGCGGGCTGGTTGCTGAGCTTTACGTTGTCGATGGACGATGTCGTGGTCTCGTCGTTTGTCACCGGGCCGGGTTATGAAATTTTACCCTTAAAGATTTATTCCATGGTAAAAGTCGGCGTTTCACCAGAAGTGAACGCGCTGGCGACCGTTTTATTGGTGCTGTCTCTGGTAATGGTCATTGCCAGCCAGCTTATTGCTCGTGATAAAACCAAGGGCCGATAAGGCCCGTAATTCAGGGGACGTTAAATGAAAAAATGGTCACGCCACCTGCTCGCGGCGGGCGCCCTGGCGCTGGGTATGAGTGCCGCTCATGCCTCCGACAACGACACGCTCTATTTCTATAACTGGACTGAGTATGTGCCGCCGGGCCTGCTGGAACAGTTCACTAAAGAGACCGGCATTAAGGTGATTTATTCGACCTACGAGTCGAACGAAACCATGTATGCCAAACTCAAAACCTATAAAGATGGCGCGTATGACCTGGTTGTTCCTTCTACATACTATGTCGACAAAATGCGCAAAGAAGGCATGATCCAGAAGATCGATAAGTCGAAATTAACCAATTTCCACAACCTCGATCCGGAAATGCTCAACAAACCGTTTGACCCCAACAACGATTATTCTGTTCCGTATATCTGGGGCGCAACGGCGATTGGCGTGAACAGCGATGCTATCGATCCAAAAACCATTACCAGCTGGGCTGACTTGTGGAAACCGGAATATAAAAACAGCCTGCTTTTAACCGACGATGCGCGAGAAGTCTTCCAGATGGCGCTGCGCAAGCTAGGTTATTCCGGTAACACTACCGATCCGAAAGAGATCGAAGCGGCATATGAAGAGTTGAAAAAACTGATGCCGAACGTAGCGGCCTTCAACTCCGATAATCCGGCGAATCCGTATATGGAAGGGGAAGTCAACCTGGGGATGGTGTGGAACGGTTCGGCCTTCGTTGCTCGTCAGGCTGGCACGCCGCTGGAGGTCGTCTGGCCGAAAGAAGGCGGTATTTTCTGGATGGATAGCCTGGCTATTCCGGCGAACGCGAAAAATAAAGAGGGCGCGCTGAAGCTAATCAACTTCCTGCTGCGTCCTGACGTCGCGAAAGAGGTGGCAGAAACCATCGGCTACCCTACCCCCAACCTGGCGGCGCGTAAGCTGTTAAGCCCGGAGGTCGCCAATGATAAGTCGCTCTATCCGGATGCGCAAACCATCAGCAAAGGCGAGTGGCAAAACGATGTCGGCGACGCCAGCGCCATTTATGAAGAGTATTATCAAAAGCTAAAAGCAGGACGCTAATTCAGCCAAAGCGCCTGTCGGGCCTACAGATGAACGTAACGTGAAATGTAGGCCGGATAAGGCGTTACCGGGCAAACAGCACTACAGCCCTTTCAGGAATTTATCAACAAATTCCGGCACAACCTGGCTTGCCGGGCCGTAGTGCTTCTCTTCAAACTCGCTGCCGACCTGGCTTGGCTCAAGATTCAGTTCCACCGTATGTGCGCCGTGCAGTTTTGCTTCATGCACAAAACCCGCAGCCGGATAGACATGACCGGATGTGCCAATGGCGATAAAAATATCCGCCATCGACAGCGCCATATAAATTTCATCCATGCCAAGCGGCATCTCGCCAAACCACACCACGTGCGGACGTAGCGGCGCTGGGAACTGGCAGCAGTGACATTTATCTTCCGGCATCACATCGCCGTTCCATTCCAGAATCTGGCCGCTTTGCGAACAGCGCACCTTCAACAGCTCGCCATGCATATGAATGATGTTGCGATTGCCCGCGCGTTCATGCAAATTGTCGATGTTTTGCGTCACCAGCAAAAAGCGATCGCCAAGCGCTTCTTCAAGCTTCGCTAACGCCAGATGCGCCGCATTGGGTTGTATTTCCGGCTGTTGAAGCTGCTGACGGCGGGCATTATAAAATGTCTGCACCAGACCCGGATTACGGGCGAATCCTTCCGGCGTCGCCACATCTTCAACCCGATGCTCTTCCCAAAGGCCATCCGCCGCGCGAAACGTACGAATACCAGACTCTGCAGAAATTCCTGCACCTGTAAGGACTAATACTCTTGGGTTTTCCATCATTTCCGGCACCACTCTGTCTCTGAAAAAGATCCGCTGGCGCAGACGTTCACGCAACAGACGTTTATTTTTACGAAAGCGGCTTAATCGATGAAACCGACGCGACTGCATAACAACCTCTTTTTTTGATTAGTCGGTAAGATGTAAAAAAGCAGCACCGCGCATCCCACCTGCATCCCCATGCCGCGCACGCTCAATGCGCGGCGCGCGGGCAACAGGGAGGAGATGGCGCGGCAGTCTTTCCGCCAGTTGCGTTGTTATTGCCGTAAAGTTCGATAGTCCGCCGCCGATCACTAATAAATCGGGATCGACAATCGTCAGTATATTCCCCAGACAAACCGCCAGTAAATCCAGATAGCGCTCAACATGCGCGTGCGCCTGCTCATCGCCCTGCTCCCACAACGCGATAATCTCCGGCGCCTGCAGCGATTGATGATAATAATGCTGATATAGCCACGCAAACCCGCGCCCGGACAGATAATTCTCAATGCAGCCCATCTGACCGCATCCACAACGGCGGAGAGGAAAATCAAACCCCATCAACGTTAGCGCGTCAACCGGCAAACGCATATGGCCAAACTCGCCGGTGATATAGCTCTGACCGGTAATCGGCTTCCCGTTTAGCACCAGGCCACCGCCGACGCCGGTGCCGAGGATAAGCCCCATAACCAAAGGATATTGCGTGAATTCATCATCCCAGGCTTCGGACAAGGCAAAACAGTTAGCGTCATTGTCCAGACGCACATCGCGATCCAGTCGGGCGCTGAGATCGGCGCGCAACGGCTTACCGCTGGCTGCCGGGACATTCGCGGCGTACAGCGTGCCGTCTTCGGTTTCCGGCATACCGGGTATGCCAATCCCTACCGACCCTTTTACGCCAAATCGCTGGTCGGCTTCCGCGACCAGTTCGCACACGGCGTCTAAAAAGGCGCTATAGCTGGTATGGGGCGTGGGAACCCGTTTTTCCCACTGCAGCTGCCGCGTTGAGTCAAATACGCCTAACGCAATCTTTGTTCCGCCAATGTCAAACCCGTAATACATCACCGCTCCTTGTTTTTATATTCCGCGATTACTGGCCGCTCAATACTCGCGCAGGGTCAATGTTGCTCGCCCGCCGCGCCGGATACCAGCTCGCCAGTAAGCTTAACAACAACGCCGTGACCAGTACGTAAACAACGTCCAGCCAATGTAATTCGGATGGCAGGAAGTCGATAAAATAGATATCGCCGGACAAAAACTGATGCCCGATCGCCTTTTCAATCCCATTAATAATGGCGGTAAGCTGAAGCGAAACAACAACGCCGATCGCCACGCCAATCAAACTGCCCAGCAAGCCCGCCAGTAGTCCGTACCAGACGAAAATGGCACGAATCAAACCATCTTTCGCCCCCAGCGTTCTTAATACCGCAATGTCGCCGCTTTTGTCTTTTACCGCCATCACTAAGGTGGAAACGATATTAAAACAGGCCACGCCGATCACCAGAATCATCGCCAGATACATAATGGCGCGAATCATCTGGATATCGCGATACATATAGCCGTAGGTGCCGATCCAGCTCTTAATGTAGACATAGCTGTTAGTCACCTCACCCGCGTCACGCACCAGTTTGTTCGCATTAAACACGTCATGGACTTTAAGCGCGATACCGGAAACGCTGGACCCCATATCCAGATACTGCTGCGCATCCTCAAGCGGGATCATGGCGAAGCTGTGATCGAGCTGGCCGCTCAGTTGCAGAATCCCGATGACATGCAAACGCACGCGTTTGGGCTGGAGCAGCTTATGGTCGGCATTCGCATTGGGGATCATGATGGACACCCAGTCGCCCTGTTTCACGTTCAGCGCATCGGCGACACCTTTGCCGATAATGATCTGCTGTTCGCCCGCTTTGAAATGATCCCAGGCGTGATTTTGCACAAATGACGGTAACGCGCTAAGCTGCTGCTCTTGCTTAGGGTCGACGCCTTTAACCTGAATGGCGCGCAAATTCGCCCCGCTCTCTACCAGGCCGGTAAAATTGATATACGGCGCGGCGGCGGCAATGCCCGGCACCTTCTGCACTTTTGCCAGCGCTTCACGCCAGTTAGTCCACGGCTGATTGACCGCTTCAATCTCCCCGTGTGGAACCACCGCCAAAATACGGTTGTTCAACTCGCGTTCGAAACCGTTCATCGCGCTTAAACCGACAATCAATACCGCCACGCCCAGCGCGATACCGATGGTAGAAATGACGGAAATGAGCGAAACCATACCGCCGCGCCGCCGCCCACGGCTGAAGCGCAACCCAATTAATAATGATAAAGGCGACGCCATTACTCAGCCCCCATCAGGCTCAGTTCCGCCGTCAGGCGACCATCGCGCATCTCAAGCTGGCGGCTCATACGTTTCGCCAGTTGCAAATCGTGAGTCACCACCAGAAACGCGGTTCCCTGCAGACGATTTAACTCGCCCAGAAGCTCAAAAATACTGTCGGCATTACGCGCATCCAGATTACCGGTCGGCTCATCCGCCAGTACCAGACGCGGGTTATTCACCAACGCGCGCGCTATCGCGACACGCTGGCGCTCACCGCCGGAAAGTTCCGAAGGTCGATGGGTTGCGCGATGCTCCAGCCCTACGGCGTGCAGCATTTCTCGCGCCCGAGCGTCAATCTCCGCCGGTTTCTTTTTGCCAATTAATAATGGCATCGCCACGTTTTCCAGCGCCGTAAAATCCGGCAGGAGATGATGAAACTGATAGATAAACCCCAGTTTCTGGTTACGTAATTCCGCTTTTGCCGCAGAAGAGAGTTTGCTCATCGGCTGGCCGCTAAAAATCACATCGCCAGAGGTAGGCGTATCCAGCCCGCCTAACAGATGCAGCAACGTACTTTTACCCGAACCGGAACTGCCGACGATCGCCATCATTTCGCCTTCGCCGATACTGAAGCTGACATCGTGCAACACGTCGGTTTGTACGGTGCCTTCCTGATAGCGTTTGCACAGGTTGTCGCATTGCAACAGGATCTTATTCATAACGTAAAGCCTCAGCGGGTTGAGTGGCGGCAGCGCGCCAGGAAGGATAAAGCGTAGAAAGCAGCGCGATGGCCATTGCCACCAGCGCGATAACGATCACCTGTAATGGCTCTATCGCCACGGGCAACGCAGCGCCATCCAGAAACGCGCCGATGATCGGCATCAGGTTATTTAGTTGGCTGGCAAGCAATGCGCCCAGCGCGGCGCCCAACAGCGCGCCGATAATCCCGGCGCTGGCCCCCTGCACCATAAAGACCATCATAATTTGTCGCGGCGTCAGCCCTTGAGTTTGTAAAATCGCCACTTCGCCCTGCTTCTCCATGACCATCAGGCCCAACGAAGTAATAATGTTAAAAGCCGCGACCGCCACGATGAGACTCAGCAACAATCCCATCATGTTCTTTTCCATGCGCACAGCCTGGAACAACTCGCCTTTGCGTTCGCGCCAGTCCTGCCACTTCGTGCCTTGCGGCAGCGTCTGTTGGCTGAGGGTATCGACTTGCAGCGGTTCATCCAGCCACAGACGCCAGCCGGTAATATTGCCTGCCGGATAGCGCATTAAACGCGACGCGTCCTGAATATTGACCAGCATTTCATAGCCATCGACCTCGCTATTGGCGGCAAATGTGCCAATCACCGTAAACAGACGCTGGCTGGGCAGACGTCCCATTGGCGTAAACTGGCTGGCAGATGGCACCATTAGCCGAATCTGATCGCCGCGGTTGACCCCTAACTGTCCGGCGAGCTGCTCGCCGAGGATGACATTATACTTACCCGGCTGTAATTCGCTTTGCTTCACATTGACCAGATACGGCGTTAATGGATCTTTTTGCGCCGGATCGATACCCAACATCACGCCAACCGCAACGCTACGCGCGCTTTGCAGTACGACATCGCCCGTCGTCAGCGGCGCAATACGGTTAACGCCTTGCAGATTCACCGCTTTTTCCGGCATCTGATTCGGGTTAAGAGAACCATGTTCAGCAGAGAGGATGGCCTGAGGCATCAAACCAAGAATGTTATTTTGCAGTTCGCGCTCAAAACCGTTCATCACCGACAATACCGTGACCAGCGCCATCACCCCCAGGGTAATGCCGATGGTGGAAAGCCAGGAAACGAAGCGACCGAAGCGATCTGCTGCACGCCCGCGCATGTAACGCAGGCCGATGAATAGAGCGACAGGTTGATACATGTAATCCGTCTGGTTGCTGTTAGCAAAGTCCCGAGTATATAAGCGAAAGCGGAATGCGTAAATGTCTGAACCGTAAGAGTTCGTCAGCGCTATTCTGAAAAAGGCCGACAAATCAAGTCACTTACATGTTCATACTTTACCTGTTCGACGTGTTATCCGGCGGATTCAATTTGCTAATAAACAACGATCGCGGATAATAAAGAACATTGCTTATCAGTCATATGCCCCTGAATACCTGAGTCCTTCATGCTGTCCCGGCGCGCAGCCAACCATGAAGCAGCCTGAAGGGTGACGCGTAGAGTGCGGCGTAAAACAAAAAGAGATACTGACAACCGTTATGCCTGAAAAACAACGTTACACGCTGCCGACAAAAGCGGGCGATCAGCGCCAGTTGGGCGAACTTACCGGCGCCGCCTGCGCTACGCTGGTGGCGGAGATAGCCGAACGCCATGCCGGTCCGGTGGTACTCATAGCGCCTGACATGCAAAATGCTCTGCGATTGCATGATGAAATCCGCCAGTTTACCGATCAGATGGTCATGAACCTGGCGGACTGGGAAACGCTACCGTATGACAGCTTCTCCCCGCATCAGGAAATTATCTCTTCGCGCCTGTCCACACTCTACCAGTTGCCGTCGATGCAGCGCGGCGTCTTGATTGTACCGGTAAACACCCTGATGCAGCGCGTTTGTCCGCATAGCTATCTGCATGGTCATGCGCTGGTGATGAAAAAAGGCCAGCGGCTGTCCCGCGACGCTCTGCGCGCGCAGCTTGACAGCGCCGGTTATCGGCATGTCGATCAGGTGATGGAGCATGGCGAATACGCGACGCGCGGCGCGCTGTTGGATCTCTTTCCGATGGGCAGCGAACAGCCTTATCGCCTCGACTTTTTTGATGATGAAATCGACAGCCTGCGTCTGTTTGACGCGGATACCCAGCGTACGCTGGAGGAGGTCGAGGCCATCAATTTGTTGCCCGCGCACGAATTTCCTACCGACAAAGCCGCTATTGAGCTTTTCCGTAGCCAGTGGCGCGATACCTTTGAGGTAAAACGCGACGCCGAGCACATCTATCAGCAGGTCAGCAAAGGCACCCTGCCCGCCGGGATCGAATACTGGCAGCCGCTCTTTTTCAGCGAACCGTTACCGCCATTATTTAGCTACTTCCCCGCCAATACTCTGGTGGTGAATACCGGCTCGCTGGAAACCAGCGCCGAACGCTTTCAGGCCGATACGCTGGCGCGTTTTGAAAATCGCGGCGTCGATCCTATGCGCCCGCTTTTGCCGCCGGAAGCCCTCTGGCTACGGGTAGATGAGCTCTTTTCCGAGCTTAAACGCTGGCCTCGCCTCCAGCTTAAAACCGACCATCTGCCGGAAAAAGCCGCCAATACCAATCTCGGTTTCCAGAAATTACCGGATTTGGCTATCCAGGCGCAGCAGAAAGCGCCGCTGGACGCGCTGCGTAAGTTCCTCGAATCTTTCAGCGGCCCGGTGATTTTTTCGGTGGAAAGCGAAGGACGCCGCGAAGCGCTGGGAGAGCTCCTGGCTCGCATAAAAATCGCGCCGAAGCGGATAT
The DNA here is from genome assembly GCF_017571995.1 of Salmonella sp. 32031103-2018-00083-FB-01-SM-01. Classification (NCBI taxonomy): domain Bacteria; kingdom Pseudomonadati; phylum Pseudomonadota; class Gammaproteobacteria; order Enterobacterales; family Enterobacteriaceae; genus Salmonella; species Salmonella sp. 32031103-2018-00083-FB-01-SM-01. The sequence continues at coordinate 230,523 of NZ_JAGEQL010000001.1, read as the reverse complement.
TACGCCTGGACGAGGCGCAGGATGCGGGGCGCTATCTGATGATTGGCGCCGCAGAACATGGTTTTATTGACACCCAACGCAATCTGGCGCTGATTTGTGAAAGCGATCTCCTGGGTGAGCGGGTCGCGCGTCGCCGCCTGGATTCCCGTCGTACGATCAACCCGGATACGTTGATTCGTAACCTGGCGGAGCTCCACGTCGGTCAACCGGTAGTGCATCTGGAGCACGGCGTCGGGCGTTATGCCGGCATGACCACGCTGGAGGCTGGCGGCATCAAGGGTGAGTATCTGATGCTCACTTACGCCAATGACGCCAAACTGTATGTGCCGGTCTCCTCATTGCATCTGATTAGCCGCTATGCTGGCGGCGCGGAAGAAAGTGCGCCGCTGCATAAACTGGGCGGCGACGCCTGGTCGCGCGCCCGGCAGAAAGCGGCGGAAAAAGTGCGCGATGTCGCAGCGGAACTGTTGGATATTTATGCGCAACGGGCGGCAAAAGAGGGTTTTGCCTTTAAGCATGATCGTGAGCAATATCAGTTATTCTGCGACAGCTTCCCGTTTGAAACGACGCCCGATCAAGCACAGGCGATTAACGCCGTATTGAGCGATATGTGCCAACCGCTGGCGATGGACAGGCTGGTGTGCGGCGACGTCGGCTTCGGCAAAACCGAAGTGGCGATGCGCGCCGCGTTCCTGGCGGTGGAAAACCATAAACAGGTGGCGGTACTGGTGCCGACTACGCTGCTGGCGCAGCAACACTATGACAACTTCCGCGACCGTTTCGCCAACTGGCCGGTACGCATTGAGATGCTGTCCCGCTTTCGCAGCGCCAAAGAGCAGACGCAAATCCTGGCGGAAGCCGCCGAGGGTAAGATCGATATTCTGATCGGTACGCATAAACTGCTACAAAGCGATGTGAAGCTGCGCGACCTCGGCCTGCTGATTGTCGATGAAGAGCACCGTTTCGGCGTGCGCCACAAAGAGCGAATCAAGGCGATGCGCGCCGATGTCGATATTCTGACGCTCACGGCGACGCCGATCCCGCGGACGCTGAATATGGCGATGAGCGGTATGCGCGATCTCTCCATTATCGCCACCCCCCCTGCCCGTCGTCTGGCGGTAAAAACCTTTGTCCGTGAGTATGATAGCCTGGTAGTAAGGGAAGCGATTCTGCGTGAAATCCTGCGCGGCGGTCAGGTTTACTATTTGTACAATGACGTCGAAAATATTCAGAAAGCCGCAGAGCGGCTGGCGGAACTGGTGCCGGAAGCGCGAATCGCTATAGGCCACGGGCAGATGCGCGAACGTGAGCTGGAACGGGTCATGAACGATTTCCACCATCAACGTTTTAACGTGCTGGTGTGTACTACCATTATCGAAACGGGGATCGACATTCCCACCGCTAACACGATCATCATTGAACGCGCGGATCATTTCGGCCTCGCGCAGTTGCACCAGTTGCGTGGCCGCGTAGGGCGCTCGCACCACCAGGCCTACGCCTGGCTATTGACGCCACATCCTAAGGCCATGACCACCGATGCGCAAAAACGGCTGGAGGCGATTGCGTCGCTGGAGGATTTAGGCGCCGGGTTTGCGCTGGCGACCCACGATCTGGAGATCCGCGGCGCAGGCGAACTGCTTGGCGAAGAGCAAAGCGGCTCAATGGAAACCATCGGCTTCTCACTCTACATGGAACTGCTGGAAAACGCCGTCGATGCGCTGAAAGCAGGCCGCGAACCCTCGCTGGAAGATCTCACCAGTCAACAAACGGAAGTCGAGCTGCGAATGCCGTCGTTACTGCCGGATGATTTTATTCCGGATGTTAATACCCGACTGTCATTCTATAAACGCATTGCCAGCGCGAAGAACGAAAACGAGCTGGAAGAGATCAAAGTGGAATTGATCGATCGCTTCGGCCTGCTGCCCGATCCAGCGCGTAATCTGCTGGATATCGCCCGCCTGCGCCAACAGGCGCAAAAGCTCGGCATCCGAAAACTGGAGGGTAACGAGAAAGGCGGAACGATTGAGTTCGCCGAGAAAAACCACGTTGACCCTGCCTGGCTTATCGGGTTGCTGCAAAAACAACCGCAGCATTTCCGTCTGGATGGCCCGACGCGCCTCAAGTTTATTCAGGATTTAAGCGAACGTAAAACGCGTATAGACTGGGTACGCCAGTTCATGCAGCAACTGGAAGAAAACGCTATTGCATAAGCGTCAGGCCGGGCGTCATTACCCTGCGTCCGGCCTAATCTTTACAAATTCTTTGCACTTCCCTGCAGTTCCAGACACAGCCAGCCGCCATAATTCTTATTTCCTCTTTTATAAAAATAACCACATAATAATCATGGGTTTATTATAATGTTCAACAATACGCGACTCTCTCGCTGGTGGGCGTTGTTTGCGCTTACCGCGACCATCATGCTTGCCCTTCCCGCGCAGGCAAATACGTGGCCTCTTCCGCCCCCCGGCAGTCGACTGGTGGGAGAAAATAAATTCCATGTCGTTGAAGACGACGGCGGCTCGCTGGAGGCGATCGCCAAAAAATATAACGTGGGCTTTTTAGCCCTGTTACAGGCCAACCCCGGCATTGATCCTTACGTGCCACGCGCAGGCAGCGTGCTGACGATTCCGCTGCAAACGCTGCTACCGGACGCGCCACGTGAAGGTATCGTCATTAACCTCGCGGAATTACGGCTTTACTATTATCAACCGGGGAAAAATACGGTCACGGTCTACCCTATCGGGATTGGCCAACTGGGCGGCGATACCCTGACGCCAACGATGGTGACGACCATTTCGGATAAACGCGCCAATCCAACCTGGACGCCGACCGCCAATATTCGCGCCCGTTATAAAGCGCAAGGCATCGATCTCCCCGCCGTGGTGCCTGCCGGTCCCGATAACCCAATGGGGCATCACGCGATTCGTTTAGCGGCCTACGGCGGCGTCTATCTGTTACATGGCACGAATGCCGATTTTGGCATTGGTATGCGCGTCAGTTCCGGCTGTATCCGTCTGCGCGACGGTGATATAGAGACATTGTTCCGTCAGGTCACGCCGGGAACCAAAGTGAATATTATCAATACGCCGATTAAAGCCTCGGTGGAGCCAGGCGGCGTGCGACTGGTGGAAGTTCATCAGCCGCTGTCTAAAAACATAGGCGACGATCCGCAGGTGCTGCCGATTGTGCTGAATGGCCCGATGCAGACCTTTAAGGACGCGCCGCAGACCGACGCCGCGGTGATGGAACATGTTATGGAAGTGCGCTCCGGAATGCCGGTGGATGTAACCCGTCAATCAGAGGCGAAACCGCAGTCGCTGTAAGCGTGAATAGCTGACCGACAAAAAAGCCTCGCGATGCATCGCGAGGCTTTCTCTTTTTATTGTGGCAATCGCAGCGGCATTAATGAGGGTTAATGCTTACTTATAGATTACCGCCGTACCGTGAAGGGTATTCGGGCCGGTAACAGAGGTAATACGGAAAGACTTCGCCCCCATCTCCTGCGCTTTTTGCGCCAGCTGATCTTCCAGCGAGCCCAGATTCGTGCCGCCATTCGCGGAAATGGTGCCAAACTTCTGTTGACCTTCTGGCGTTGCCTGAACTTCAACGGCGGCGAAGCTGGCGAATGAGAGCGAACTCAGTACCACAGCAGCGATGAGGGTTTTTACGTTTTTCATAGTGATGACCTTTAGCAGATGAATGGGTGTCGTAAGCATTAACTTAACGATCGATAAGTTAATCATAGATGTGATCTACATCACACGTCAACTTCTTTTTATAATGATCGTTATATAATTTATAAAGATGTTATTTTTCATGTGAATAGAATTGATTTATTTTTCTAATGAATACTCTGGAGCCAGAAGTGGTTTGTTTTTATAATAGAGAGACCGCTCTTTAAACAGGTACAACGGCATCATGACAACGGATACCACGAGTTGCGCGAAGAAAAGCCGTGGCCGACCAAAAGTGTTCGACAGGGAAGCTGCGCTTGATAAGGCCATGACTCTCTTCTGGCAGCACGGCTATGAAGCAACTTCGCTTGCCGATCTCGTAGAGGCTACCGGGGCGAAAGCGCCTACTCTCTATGCGGAATTCACTAACAAAGAAGGATTATTTCGCGCTGTCCTGGATCGCTACATCACTCGCTTTGCCTCAAAGCACGAAGCCCAGCTCTTTTGTGAAGAGAAAAGCGTGGAATCGGCGCTGGAAGATTACTTCACAGAAATTGCCGCCTGCTTTACCAGTACGGACACGCCGGCTGGCTGCTTTATGATTAATACGTCCGCCACCCTCGCCGCCTCCTCGCGCGATATCGCTCGCACGGTAAAATCACGCCACGCCATGCAGGAACAGACGCTCATCCAGTTTTTGCGCCAACGTCAGGAGCGCGGTGAAATTCCGGCGCACTGTAACCCGCAGGCGCTCGCGGAATATATCAACTGTATTTTACAGGGAATGTCGATCAGCGCCCGCGAGGGAGCCACCTTCGAACAACTGATGCAAATTACGCGTACGACCCTGCGCATCTGGCCTGAACTGCTCAAGTCCTGAACGACGCAGCTTCGGATAAAAAAAGCCCCTCAGCCTGAGCGAATGAGGGGCTAACTTGCAGAGTACAGCTTTTTTATGCTTTGTTATTCAGAACCAGTTGACCATTGCCGTCGAGGGGAATTTGCGTTCCGGGGTCTTTATCCATGCGGATTTTGCCCTGCTGATCGCCAATTTTATAGGTCACGTCGTAGCCAAGCATCTTTTCAGATTTGTCATACACCGTCTTACAGCGTTGCTGCGTGGTAGTATAAGTATCACTTTCCTGCATTGATCCCTGGATTTGATTGCCAGCATAACCGCCGCCCAGTGCCCCGACGACCGTCGCCACATCTTTACCACGACCGCCGCCAAATTGATGTCCAATCACGCCGCCTGCTACTGCGCCAAGCACCGAGCCGGCAATACGGTTTTCGTCCTGAACCGGTCTGCGATGCGTGACCGTGACATTACGGCACTCCTGACGCGGCGTTTTTACCGTCTCTTTAATCGGTTTAGCCGATATCACCTGCGCATATTGCGGACCACGATCAAATACGTTGAGACTGGCCACTGCCGCCACACCCAGCGCAGCCGCTACGCCAATCCCTATACCCGCCAACATTGATTTATTCACGGGAGTTCCTCCTTCGTTGCTATTGGTAACAATTTTGCAACCAGTATGCGAACAAAGCCAATCGGAATGAGGATGAAAAATGCGGGATGAGGCGGTAAAGCTGAAGGATTCGGACAACTCCGAAGCGAGTGATGGAGAAGCGCTCACCGGCGCGAGCAGCCGGTGAGGCGCAGAGAAATTAATGCAGTTTCAGGCGCGGACGAATGACGCGGTTAATACTGCCCACCAGCATCATCAGGCCAGTTTTAAAGTATCCATGCAGCGCTATCTGGTGCATACGGTATAGCGAGATATACACGAAGCGGGCGATACGTCCTTCAATCATCATTGAACCGCGGGTCAGGTTCCCCATCAGACTACCCACGGTAGAGAAGTTGGACAGAGAGACCAGCGAACCATGATCTTTATACTGGTAAGCTTTCAGCGGTTTGCCATTCATCTGCGCCAGAATGTTATTCATCGCGCAGGTAGCCATCTGATGCGCCGCCTGAGCGCGAGGCGGCACAAAACCTCCCTCCGGACGTGCGCAGGAAGCGCAGTCGCCAATCGCATAAATATCAGGATCGCGCGTGGTTTGCAGCGTCGGTTCCACCACCAGTTGGTTAATGCGGTTCGTTTCCAGACCACCAATCTCTTTCATAAAATCTGGCGCTTTGATACCCGCCGCCCACACCATCAGATCGGCCTGAATATATTCACCTTCTTTCGTATGCAGACCGCCTTCGTCGGCGCTGGTGACCATAGTTTGCGTCAGCACGCGAACGCCCAGTTTGGTCAGTTCATTATGCGCGGCGCTGGAGATACGCGGCGGCAACGCAGGCAGAATACGCTCGCCAGCCTCAACCAATGTCACGTTCAGCGCGTCGTTGGTCAGCCCCTTATAACCATAGCTATGCAGCTGTTTTACCGCATTATGCAGTTCAGCCGACAGCTCAACCCCCGTCGCACCGCCGCCAACGATGGCGATATTGACCTTACCGTTCGCGCCCAGATTAGCCGAATACTTGAGGAACAGGTTCAGCATCTCCTGGTGAAAACGGCGCGCCTGATGCGGGTTATCGAGGAAGATACAGTGCTCTTTCACGCCCGGCGTGTTGAAATCATTAGAGGTGCTGCCCAGCGCCATCACCAGCGTGTCATACGCGATTTTGCGCTCCGGCACCAGCAGTTCGCCCTTTTCATCACGCAACTCGGCAATGGTGATGGTTTTCGCTTCGCGATCGATATCCATCACCGACCCCAGTTGGAACTGGAAACCATGATTACGCGCATGAGCCAGATAGCTCAGCGCATCCACGCCTTCGTCCAGAGAGCCAGTCGCCACTTCGTGCAGCAATGGTTTCCACAGATGGCTGTGATTTCTGTCTACCAGCGTGATTTTCGCTTTTTTCTTGCGCCCCAGTTTATGGCCTAACTGCGTCGCCATTTCCAGCCCGCCAGCGCCGCCGCCGACAATCACGATCTTTTTTAATGGTGTAGTCAACGTGACCCCCTTAAATTTATTAACCAATTGTTAATTAAACGTTATTAGTATAGCCTTTAATTAACAACAAGTTACGTTAATGAGAATAAGCTTCTGATATGAGAATAGCATGAACGGTGCATTGGTCATACCAAAATTGATGTGCATCAAGTTTTCATGCTGAAAAGATAGACAGCTTGCGAGAATTGAGCATAAAAAAACCAGCCGCAAGGCTGGTTATCCGGTCACTGATAACGCCATATTGCCGGGGGCGTTACCCCAGCGTTTTAAACGCTTTGATACGTTGCAAATGCGGCGAAATATTTTTGAATTTGTGAGTCTGTTCCTCATCCCACACAATTTCATAATACGGGTGAAGAGCTTGCGCTGAGCGTTGGCTGTCCAGCGCTTCGTCATGACGCGAGAGGATCACCAGACAACGATCGCGATTTTTTTCGCGAAAGTTGGTCACGCACTTTGTGGCGATGTCCGCATATTCTTCCGGGCGATCGATTTTCCCCTCCATGTTTTCATAGGGGAACAGGTTCGGGTTAAAAACCACCTGACGGATATCGCACAAAAAGCCAATCCGCTCCGCCCAGTAACCGCCCAGCCCCACGCCACAGATTAAAGGGCGCTCGTCCACATTCAACTGCAACATTTTGTCCACTTCTTTCAGCAGATGCTGCATATCGTGCTTAGGATGCCGCGTACTGTAGCTTACCAGCCGAACATCCGGGTCGATAAACTGTAATTGCAACACTTTTTCATGGTTGCCCGGACTATTTGAATCAAAACCGTGTAAATAAATAATCATCTGGCACCCTCACGAAAACTCGAGTTAATGACCTGCTTTTTCTTCCTGCCAGCGTTCATGTAACTGGTTGAGCTGGGCGCTGGCTGTTTTCCAGCGTGCTGAGTCCATGAGCTCCCGGCGTGAAAATGAACCTTTATGATACAAACGTGTAACACGTTCTGCTTTGATCGGCGACAGATTATCCAACACGCTGACTGCGCCTTTACGATTATTGCAGACCAGAATCATATCGCAACCCGCATCCAGCGACGCCTGAGCGCGCTCAGCATAGCTGCCCATAATCGCCGCGCCCTCCATCGACAGATCGTCGGAGAAAATGACGCCGTCAAAGCCTAACTCCTGACGCAGCACCGTTTTCAGCCAGTACGGCGAACCGCTTGCCGGGCGTGGATCGATAGCGCGGTAGATCACGTGGGCAGGCATAATCGCATCCAGTTTATTCTCGCTAATCAGCGTGCGGAACACCGACATATCTTTGCCACGGATATCCGTTTCAGGACGTGGATCGCACGGCGTCTCTTTGTGGGAGTCCGCCGTGACCGCGCCGTGGCCGGGGAAATGCTTACCGGTCGTTTTCATCCCGGCGTCATGCATGCCGTCAATAAAGCGCGTTGCCATTGCCAACGCTTTTGCGGGATCGGCATGATAGGAGCGCTCGCCAATTGCCGCGCTGATATGCCCGACGTCCAGCACTGGCGCAAAACTGATATCAATATCCATCGCGATCATTTCGCTGGCCATCAGCCACCCTGCCTCCTGCGCCAGTCGTCCCCCCTCTTCCAGCCCATGCAGCGCAAAAAAAGATTGCGCCGCGGGCAGGCGGGTAAACCCGTCACGGAAACGCTGTACGCGCCCGCCTTCCTGATCGACGGCCACCACCAGATGGTTACGCGATGCCGCCCGAATCTGGCGCACTAATTCGCGCAGCTGTTCCGGGTCATGGTAATTACGCGTGAACAGAATAAGCCCGCCAACCAGCGGATGCGCCAGTATCTCGCGCTCCTCCGCATCCAGCTCACATCCTTCGACATTCAACATTACTGGGCCCACACTGCTCTCCTTATCCTTTCATACGTAGCTGGCGCCAGGTTTCATCGGCCAGCCTGATAAATTGTTGCTCGCCGGTTTGTCGCCAGCGATATTCGAACCACCCTGCTTTTAGCATAATGACCCAGGGGTGCCATAATCGTATCTGTCGCCATAGCTGCCGGGCGTTGATTCGCGCGCGCGCGGCATAAGCGTCTGCCAGTTGCCGGTGCTGGCGTTCATCCTCAACCCATACTGCCGCCAGCTCCAACGCAATATCGCCGTCGCCGGCATACTCCCAGTCAATCAGTCTCAACCCGGCGGACGTTAATACTATATTGTCGCCATGGACATCCATATGCAAAGGCGCTAGCCGCAGCGGGCGAGGTTCACCGTTTTTTTGCAACTGTTTGAGCCGCCGCAACCAAAACGGCGTACGCCTCGCCGGATCGCAACACGACCAGTACTGCGCCAATAGTGGCGATAGCGCGATACGCCAGCCAAAACGCGGCTGTTGATGCAAATGATACAGTAAGGCCGCCAGTTCGTCGGCATCTGGCAGAGCGGAATTTACCACACCATGCAGATATTCTACCGCCATCCAGCCCGGCGTATAAAAAAGCGCTCGCGGCGCAAGACTGACCGGCAATTGGGATAAGGCGCGGTAATGACGTAAAAGATGGGCTGGTGGAGCCTCGGGGTCTTGATGACGGCGCAGCACGATACGGTGAGTATCGTGAGCAATAATACAGCTCCCGCCGCTTAGCCCCTGCGATGCGGCGACGGCGGGACGATACTGGGGAAAATAGCGCGACAGGATCTCGTCGCGCGTTAAGGGATTATTGTTGTTGGACCGCACCTTTACCTGACCAGATTATCTCGCCCGTTTGCACCAGCATTAACTGCATCTGTAATGCAGGCGCGTTAACGTTACCGGATGCGCTGGAGTAAAGTACATATTGCGCCCCGACATTGCGCGCAATGCCAATAGCTTTACTGCGCGTTCCCAGACTATCCTGCGGAGACAACCCTAACTGCTGTTTTGCCATCGAGAGTTGCTGTACGGAGACCAGCGTAAATTTACCGTTGTTCGCCAGCGCATTACGTAACGTTTCCGTTGCCTCGTTCGCATTTAACGACCCATTCGTCCGGTTATTCACGCTGTCGACAAGCAATACGCTTCCGGCCGTCACGCCATCAGCCTGCAACATTTTGCTGACCAGCGGTTGCATCGCGCCGTTCCAGTCATAGTGGCGCACCTTAGGCGCTGGCTGGCCCGTTTGATCTTCATGTTCGATCGGCCCCGGTTGCTGTGGAATGGTTGGCACAGACGGCACAACAGGAGGCTGTGGTGGCTGCGCGGGTTGTTCTGGCGCTGGTTTTACCTCTTCAACTGGCGCAGGTTGACGTTGCGCCATACACCCGGAGAGAAATATCGCCAGCGCAGCAATGGCAGCGTAGCGATGCATTTTTGTCATCAAAATTCACTCCTCACAAATAAAGATAAAGCCTGACCTTATGCGCCCCCAGATAATTGGCGCTGCCAAATAGCGTTACCGACGAACGCGCGGGTATGGTTACGCTACGCGGCGCCTCCAACGGATGCATCTCCAGCCCCCGCGCGTCATACCAGTAAAACCGATAATGAACGGTTATGGGCTCTTGCCTTTCGTTATAGACGCGGGAAGAGGCTGATGGCTGGATATCAGACGCCGTCAGCTCAGGCGGCTCTGCGGTCACGCCCGCCGCCAGAACCGTGGACTCCATCACCAGCGACTGCGCGTCGCTTACCGGAATTTCAGGGTGTGACCGGCAACCGGTAAGAAGCAGCAAGCCCAGAGAAACCGCGATGCATCCTTTGATCATACTTACAAGCCTTTATGCGCCAGCATCGGGCCTAGCGGGCGGCCGCCCAGTAGGTGCATATGGATATGATAAACCTCCTGGCCCCCATGACGGTTGGTATTCATGATTAAACGATACCCATCTTCGGCAATGCCTTCCTGTTCGGCGATTTTCGCCGCCACGGTGATCATCCGACCTAACGCCTGTTCATGTTCCGCCGTCACGTCATTGACGGTTGGGATCAGGATATTGGGAATAATCAAGATATGCGTCGGCGCCTGCGGTGAAATATCACGAAAGGCGGTGACCAGCTCATCCTGATAAACGATATCCGAAGGGATTTCACGACGAATAATTTTGCTGAATATAGTTTCTTCTGCCACGACGTTTTCCTTTTTCATAATAGCCCTTGCAGCGCACATGCTACGCCGAGCCATACTGCGAGTATAGAGTATGAGCGAGTTACCGACGCTCTTTCAACTTTAACCCACGATTTATTAAGCGAAAAATGACTACATGCTGGACTTACCGCCATATCCCCCTGCCATGACGCCTTTGTACGCTTAAAAAATATTTTTAGTTTGCCTGTTTATACCGTTTTACACATTTAATACAAATGCGTATATTTCTCATTTGCATTTTTATGCGCATTAACTAGCAAAGAATGAAAAGGTTCAACGTCATACGTCCTGAACTTACCCCAATAACAAGCAAGGATTTTCAGATGTCTTTCATTCAATACCGCCGGGACAAACACCTTCAGTCCACCGCCGCACCGTCGCTGTTAGCTATGGGTATGGCGATGGCATTTATGCCTGCCGCCTTCGCGGCTGAGGATACCGTTATTGTCGAGGGCGCGACGACCGCTGACGCCGTAAACCGCGAAGAACAGGATTACAGCGTGAAAACGACCGCTGCGGGCACCAAAATGACGATGACTCAGCGCGATATCCCGCAGTCGGTCAGTATTGTCAGCCAACAGCGTATGGAAGACCAGCAGTTGCAAACCCTGGGCGAGGTGATGACCAATACGCTGGGGATCAGCGGAAGTCAGGCTGACTCCGATCGCATCAGCTATTACTCGCGCGGGTTTGAAATTGACAACTATATGGTTGACGGTATTCCAACGTATTTTGAGTCCCGCTGGAATCTGGGCGATGCGCTAACGGATACCGCGCTGTATGAGCGCGTGGAGGTGGTTCGCGGCGCGAATGGGCTGATGACCGGAACCGGCAATCCTTCTGCCTCAATTAATATGATTCGTAAACACGCCACCAGTCGGGAGTTCAAAGGTAACGTCTCCACAGAATACGGTAGCTGGAATAAGCAGCGTTACGTCATGGATCTGCAAAGTCCGCTCACCGCAGACGGCAATGTCCGTGGGCGCATCGTGGCGGGTTATCAGAATAATGATTCCTGGCTGGACCGCTATAACAGTGAGAAAGCGTTCTTTTCCGGAATTGTCGATGCCGATCTGGGTGCAACCACTGGCCTTTCAGCCGGTTATGAATATCAAAAAATTGATGTCAATAGCCCGACCTGGGGCGGTCTGCCGCGCTGGAACACCGATGGCAGCAAAAATAGCTATGACCGCGCGCGTAGTACCGCCCCGGACTGGGCTTATAACAACAAAGAGATAAATAAATTCTTCGTCACGCTTAAGCAGCGTTTTGCCGAAAGCTGGCAGGCGACCCTGAATGCGACCCATACTGAGGTCAAATTCGACAGTAAAATGATGTATATCGATGCGTTAGTCGATAAAGAGACAGGTACGCTGGTGAGTCCTTATGGCGCAAGCTACCCCGTGGTCGGCGGTACGGGCTGGAACAGCGGCAAGCGCAAAGTAGATGCCATAGATCTCTTTGCCGATGGCGCTTATGAGCTGTTTGGCCGTCAGCACAATATGATGTTTGGCGGCAGTTATAGTAAACAGAATAACCGCTATTTTAGCGCCTGGGCGAACGTCTTTCCGGACGACATTGGCAACTTCAGCGCCTTTAACGGTAATTTCCCCCAAACCCACTGGGCGCCACAAAATCTGGCGCAGGACGATACCACGCATATGAAATCGCTGTATGCCGCTACGCGCATTTCGCTGGCCGACCCGCTGCATCTGATTCTTGGCGCTCGTTATACCAACTGGCGTGTTGATACACTGACCTACAGCATGGAGAAAAACCATACCACGCCGTATGCCGGGCTGATTTATGATATCAACGACAACTGGTCCGCTTATGCCAGTTATACCTCTATCTTTCAGCCGCAGAATAAACGCGACAAAGCGGGTCAATATCTGGCTCCGATTACCGGTAATAACTATGAAGCGGGCCTGAAGTCCGACTGGATGAACAGCCGCCTCACCACCACGTTGTCCGTGTTCCGCATTGAGCAGAATAACGTCGCTCAGGCAACCACTATTCCCATCCCTGGCAATAATGGGGAGTTTGCCTGGAAGTCTACTGACGGAACGGTGAGCAAAGGCGTCGAATTCGAAGTGAACGGCGCAATTACCGATAACTGGCAGATGACTTTCGGGGCTACCCGATATGTTGCCGAGGACAATGAAGGTAACGCCGTGAACCCTAATCTCCCGCGCACCAGCGTGAAGTTATTCACCCGCTATCGTCTGCCGGCGATACCGGAGCTGACGGTCGGCGGCGGTGTGAACTGGCAGAATCGGGTTTACAAAGATACCACGACGCCGTACGGCACTTTTCGCGCCGAACAGGGCAGCTATGCGCTGGTCGATCTGTTTACCCGCTATCAGGTGACGAAAAATTTCTCCGTACAGGGAAACATCAACAACCTGTTCGATAAAACCTACGACACCAATATTGATGGTTCCATTGTTTACGGCGCGCCGCGTAACGTCAGCCTCACCGCCAATTATCAGTTCTGACAGACTGTCGGAGAGCGGCATATAAAGCGCCATTAAAAAAGGCAGCCGAATGGCTGCCTTAATTCTCCCCAACATCATTACTGCTTAGCTGTTACGGATGTACTCATCCATTTCCGTTTTCAGGTTATCGGATTTCGTACCGAAAATAGCCTGAACGCCGGAACCCGCGACGACAACGCCTGCCGCGCCCAGTTTCTTCAGGCCAGCCTGATCCACTTTCGCTACATCGGCTACGCTCACGCGCAGACGCGTGATACAGGCATCCAGGTTAGTGATGTTCTCTTTACCGCCAAACGCCGCAACCAAAGCCGGCGCCATTTCGCTGGTCGCGCCCGCTTTTGCGTCATCAGTAGTGTCTTCACGACCCGGCGTTTTCAGATCCAGCGCTTTGATCAGCACGCGGAACACGGTGTAGTACACAATCGCATAACCGGCGCCAACAATCGGGAACAGCCACAATTTGCTGCTGTTACCGGACAGCACGATAAAGTCGATCAGACCGTGGGAGAATGACGTACCGTCACGCATCCCCAGCAGGATACAGATCGGGAATGCCAGACCTGCCAGAATCGCGTGAATAATGTACAGGATCGGCGCCACGAACATGAAGGAGAACTCGATAGGCTCGGTAATACCCGTCAAAAACGAGGTCAGCGCGGCGGAAATCATGATACCGCCCACTTTTGCGCGGTTTTCCGGTTTAGCAGAGTGCCAGATAGCAATGGCCGCAGCCGGCAGACCGTACATTTTGAACAGGAAGCCGCCAGACAACATACCCGCCGTCGGATCGCCCGCCATATAGCGCGGAATGTCGCCGTGGAATACCTGACCCGCTGCGTTGGTGTATTCGCCGATCTGCATCTGGAAAGGAACGTTCCAGATATGATGCAGACCAAACGGCACCAGGCAACGCTCGATGAAACCGTAAATGCCAAACGCGACAACCGGGTTCTGATAAGCCGCCCACTGCGAGAACGCCTGGATAGCCGTACCGATTGGCGGCCATACGAAAGACAGCACCACACCGGTAAAAATAGCGGCCAGACCCGAAATGATCGGCACGAAGCGTTTGCCCGCAAAGAAGCCCAGATACTCAGGCAGTTTGATACGGTAGAAGCGGTTAAACATATACGCTGCGATCGCACCGGAGATAATCCCCCCGAGAACACCCGTATCAGCAAGGTGTTTAGCGGCGATCTCTTCAGCAGGTAAATGCAGAACCAGCGGCGCAACCACAGCCATGGTTTTCACCATGATGCCATACGCTACTACCGCCGCCAGAGCCGAAACGCCGTCGTTGTTGGTAAAGCCCAACGCCACGCCGATAGCGAAAATCAGCGGCATATTGGCAAAAACAGATCCGCCCGCTTCTGCCATAACGTGCGATACAACGGCTGGCAGCCAGCTGAAGTTAGCGGAACCGACACCCAGCAGGATACCTGCGATAGGGAGTACGGATACCGGCAGCATCAGCGATTTACCGACCTTTTGCAGGTTAGCAAATGCATTCTTAAACATAATTGAGAGTGCTCCTGAGTATTTGTGCTTTTCTACGTTCTCACGCATTGGCGAGGGGGGAGAACCCCGCCGTGGACAGGACATCTAAGTGCCCTTTTATTTATTACACAGAGTAAAATAAATACGTCTGATTTTGTTTGACGGCTATCACGTTTCAGCGCCAGATAGCCTAAAAAGTATCACATTCTGCCAAAATGAGTTTCCGAATGTTTCCATAAGCTCGCTCACCGCCCCTTTTGTGGCGGTGAACTTTACGCGCTTTGCTTATTAATTACGAGCTTTAAAAAAACTCGTTTAACGGATTGATGACAGGCGAGACGCGTCAATATGGAACAGGCGAGCAAAGTTATCGGTGGTGATCTGCGCCAGTTCTTCAACGGCAACCCCTTTCAATACCGCCATATATTCTGCGACGTCACGTACCATCGCAGGCTGGTTCTCTTTACCGCGATGCGGCACCGGCGCCAGATAAGGAGAATCGGTCTCGACTAACAACCGATCCAGCGGCACATAGCGCGCCGCATCACGCAACTGTTCAGCGTTACGGAACGTTACGATGCCGGAAAAAGAGATATAAAACCCCAGATCCAACAATTTGCCGGCCGTTTCTCTGTCTTCTGTAAAACAGTGTAGTACGCCGCCGCAATCCGTCACTTTTTCTTCACGCAGGATAGCCAGCGTATCGGCACGCGCGTCGCGAGTATGGACAATCACCGGTTTATGCAATTCGCGGCCAATCTGGATATGATGAATAAAAGACGCCTGCTGGCGGATTTTGGTCTCAGGCGTGTAAAAATAATCAAGCCCGGTCTCGCCCATCGCCACCACATCGTCTTCTGCAGCAAGGAGGCGCAGTTCTTCTACGTCATACGCTTCATCCTGATTTAACGGATGCACGCCGCAGGAAAAGACCACATTATCGCGCTTGCCCACCAGCTCGCGCATATGGCGATACCCCGGCAGCGTCGTCGCCACCGCTAAACAGAACTTCACATCGCGCGCGGCGGCTTTCGCCAGCACATCGTCCACGTCCTTATGCAAAGATTGATAATCCAGACCATCAAGATGGCAGTGTGAGTCGACTAAAAACATAATGTCTCTCTCAAAGATGAGGAACAGGCAACAAGGTGCCTGGTTGCAGGTAATGCTCGATGCGGAGAATGAGATCGGTTAATACCAGTTCGCGGTTTAATCCGGTCACATGAAGTAATTGATCACGACAATGGCAAACATCGTTCAGGATTGCCTGAATACGCGCCGGGGATAGCGGCCCCGCCAGCGCGGCAACAACCGCGTCCGCATCAACGTTTGTCAGGTACGACGCGCCGTGCTGACGTTTAAGAGCATCAACCAGCAGCGTCGCCAGCCAGTGCAGGCGCGCCGGGGCTTGCTCATGATTGAGCGCCGTTAATAACGCATACCAGTCGCCCGTATGTAAACTGTCCATTAACGCCTGACACAGCGCCTCACGCAGCGCCCAGCGTTCAGACTGCAACAGCGCCAGCGCTGCGCCGGGCGACCCCGCATTCAGGCGTAGCGCCGTGAGCAATGCCTCTTGTGACGCCGTCACTTCTCGCGACAGCCATGACATCGCATACGATTCGGACGGCGGCGCCAGATGATGCAGCCGGCAGCGGCTGCGTAATGTCGCCAACAGACGAGCAGGCTCCGGGCTGGCAAGGAAAAACCAGGTTTGCTCCGGCGGCTCTTCCAGCGTTTTGAGCAACGCATTGGCAGCGGCGTCGGTTAATAGCGCCGCATCCGCAATCCACACCACCTTCGCGCCGCCCAGACGGGAGTGCTCGTACAATTTCTCGCTGACCTCGCGTACCGCATCTACGCCGAGGCTGCTTTTGCCTTTATCCGGCGTCAGCGTGTAATAGTCCGGATGCGTGCCAGCCTGCATAAGCTGACAGCCTCGGCAATGCCCACAGCTTTTGTGGCCCTCAGGCTGCTGGCATAACAGATAACGGCTCAGCGCATAGCACAGCGCCTCGTCGCCCATGCCAGGTAAGGCCTGAATCAGTAGCGCATGGTGCCCACGTCCCGCCTGGTAACTTTCTACCAGTTTTTCATAGGCGGGCCGTAACCATGGATACCATTTCATGCCGCTTGCTCCTGCACCCACTTCGTCACCGTGGCGCGAATGTCGCGCATGACGGCATCCAGCGGCTGGGTCGCGTCAATGGTGCGGATACGCGAGTCTTGCGCCGCCAGTTCCAGATAGCGCGCGCGAGTCCGGTTAAAGAAATCAAAAGATTCCTGCTCAATGCGATCCAAATCGCCGCGCGCTCTGGCGCGTTTTAGCCCGACTTCCGGCGTGACATCCAGATACAGCGTCAGGTCAGGGCGAAAATCGCCCAGCACGGCATCGCGTAGTGTCGCCAGCATGGTTTGATCAATGCCGCGCCCTCCCCCCTGATACGCCTGGGTCGAGAGATCGTGTCGATCGCCGATCACCCATATGCCTTGCGCCAGCGCGGGTTTGATTACCGTTTCGACGAGCTGTACGCGAGCGGCATAAAACATCAGTACTTCCGCTTTATCGGTAATCACTTCGTCGCCTACCGCTCGAATATCCAGCACCAGACTTCTTAGTTTTTCGGCAAGCTGCGTACCGCCCGGCTCACGGGTAAAAATCATGTTACGAATACCCAGTTGCTCAAGGGTCTCCACCACCACGTCGCGCGCAGTGGTTTTTCCGGCGCCTTCCAGGCCCTCGATGACGATATAATTACTGCCCATTTTTTTCCTTAAGCACTTTCAGGTACTCCTGCACTGACCGATTATGGCTGGCAAGATTGGTGTTAAACGTGTGACCGCCTTTGCCGTCGGCCACAAAATAGAGATACGGCGTTTTCGCCGGATGCGCCGCCGCCTGCAATGACGCTTCGCTGGGCGATGCAATCGGTCCTGGCGGCAGCCCGGTTATGGTATACGTGTTATAAGCCGTCGGCTTTTCCAGATCCGCACGCGACAAGTTACCATTATAACTCGTCCCCATCCCGTAAATCACGGTGGGATCGGTCTGAAGGCGCATACCGATTCTCAGGCGATTAATAAAGACTGAGGCCACCTGATCGCGTTCGCTGGCGACAGCCGTCTCTTTTTCAATAATCGAGGCCATTGTCACCAGTTGGTTCTGATCTTTATAAGGCAGCCCCTCGGCCCGGCCTTTCCAGACAGTATCGACAGTTTTCACCATCTTTTGGTGCGCTCGCTTGAGAATAGCGACATCGCTGGTGTTGGCGGTATACATCCAGGTATCGGGCCAGAACCACCCTTCTACCCATTCCGGGTGCGCAAGCTTTAAAGCCTGAGCGACAGTGGCGTAGTCATCATCCGGCAATGTATGGCGAATATACGGCGCCTCTCGTAGCTGTTTCAGGTAATCGCTAAGGCGCATCCCTTCCACAAACCGCAACGGGAATTGCGCTTCTTTGCCGCTCTCCAGCAACTCAAGCATCTCCCTTACGGTCATCCCCGGCGTAAGACGGTAAGTTCCCGCTTTAAAGTGCGATAACTCAGGCTCCACGCGCAGCAGCCACTGAAATACCCGGGGGCGATTAATGATTTTTTCATCATAAAGCTGGTCGCCAAGCGCCAGCCGCCCCGTTCCCGCCTTGAGCGTAAAGATAGTCTCGTTTTTAATAAGTAATGTGCTGTTCGCCAGATGGCGAACTTTCCACATCCCCACGCCCGCGGCAATACCCAGCACAACCAACAGCAGAAGGAAAACGCCTGACAATTTTTTCATAACTAATTCGGATGCTCACAAAATGGGGCTAAAAATTGAAACAGTGTTCGCGAAGAATACGACGTCCCGTGATAGGCGCGTATGGGAATAATCGGCATTAGCGCGTTGCAGATGATAACCTCATCCGCCTGCCTGACTGCCTCCTCTCTCGCCTGTACTTCAAGAACCTGGAAAGGAGATTGCGCCAGTTGGCGTAAACAAAATTGTCGCATAATGCCGTTCACCCCGGCCTGATCCAGACGCGGCGTAAAAACAATGTCGCCTGTACGCCAGAACAAATTAGCCGCACAGCATTCCGTAACCCATCCCTCGCTGTCAAGAACCAGCGCCTCATCGGCGTCCGTCTGCTCAAGATGAGAGCGAATCAACACCTGTTCGAGGCGGTTCAGATGTTTTAATCCGGCAAGATAAGGATTGCGCCCAAGCGGTATGGGACTAAGGGTAAGAGTGATGCCCTCGTCTTTCCAGCGGGCGTAGTGGGCAGGATAAGGCGACACGCTAAGAATCCGTGTGGGTAATTGACAACTGGCGGCGCTGTAACCGCGTCCGCCTGCGCCGCGGGTAATCATCACTTTCAGCACGCCTTCCCGATGCGGTTGTGCCAGGCAGCGCATCTCTTTTACTAATACATCCCAATCGTTAAAGGGGATCGCCAAACGAGAGCACGTTTCTTCCAGGCGAGCCAGATGACGGGAAAACAAGGCAATCTCCCCCGCCGCGATCCGCGCAGTGGTAAAGCAACCGTCTCCGAACTGCACCCCCCGGTCATTCACCGCGAGTCGTTCAGTGGATTGGCCGTTAATCAGATACATTCATCCTCCAGATAACCGCCCATCAGAGTGTCAGGGGAATGGCCTGCGCGCAAGGACTTTGCCAGCAAGATAACACGTTATTTTTCAGGTTTTCCTTATTTTAATAAGAAAAGGCATATTTATGTCAACCATAACAAATAAATTATAGCAATAATATTAATCACAGCATCTTAAATGACGAAATTGATTTATTGAGCGAATATATTTAGTAAAACAAAAAACATTAATTAGATATTATTTATAGTCATAACTTTCACATATGGTCAAAATGTAATTGGGTATCGTCTGACGTTACCCTATCATATTTAATACTGTAATTAGAAAGTCATAATTAATATATTTATTACTCAAAGCCTATTTATCGTGCGCTGAGTAATATCTACGTATCGAGTCGACCATGAAAGGACATTTTTAATGAAAGGAAAATTTGCCGCTGCCGTATTATTCACCGCAATGGGGCTTGCTTCGACTGCAATGGCTCAGGATGGCCAGGTTAATTTTACCGGCAAAATCATCGAAGCAGGTTGCAAAATTAACGGCAGTGTTACCAGCTCTCAGGATGTCAAGCTGGGCGAGGTCTCTAAAACAGCGTTTACCGCCGCTGGCTCAACGGCAGCAACCACCAAGTTTTCATTGGTATTAACCGCCTGCCCTGCAGATCTGCTGGGGAAACCGGTTTCCGTAAAATATGACGGTATGCCGGACACCCTGAATAACGACTATCTGCAAATTACCGGTTACGGTACTACCGGCGTCGCTAAAGGTGTCGCTATCCAGTTGTTGAATAGCGATACCAGCGAACTGCCGCTGGGTACTGAGTCTAAATCCGTTACCATTGCCTCCGATGCGGCAGAAGAAACGAACCTCGACTTTTTCGCCCGTTATATCGCGACAGAAGATAGCGTATCAGGCGGCGATGCCAACGGCGTCGTTAACTTTACCCTGACCTACAACTAATCGCGCGGAATTTATTCTCTCGTTTTAGTAAACCAATAAAGCCGGATGGACCCGGCTTTGCTTTGGAGATACTCCATGAATAAATATAGTTTACTCACTGCCGCCACGCTTATATTCACTACGGCAACCGTACAGGCCGGTGTTATTATCGGCGGAACCCGTATTATTTATAACGGCGATAAAAAAGAAACGTCGATTAGCGTTAAAAATCCGGACCAATCTTCTTATCTCATTCAGTCATGGAGTGACGCCGGGGAAAAAAGCAGCGATAAATCGCCGTTTATGGTCACGCCGCCGCTTTTTCGTTTAGGCGCAGGGCAGGAAAATAATCTGCGAATTCTCCGTACTGGCGGCAATTTGCCGGAAGATCGTGAGTCCCTCTACTGGATGAATATTAAGTCGATCCCATCGACGGCAGAAAAGCAGGATAACGTTAACACTCTGCAAATTGCGGTGAAAACCCGCATTAAATTAATTTACCGTCCGCAGGCGTTGACGGAGCAACCGGAAAACGTCACCGCGAAGCTGACCTGGCAGCACAGCGGTAACCGTCTTACCGTGACCAATCCCACAGCCTACTACATGAACTTCAGCACGGTGAAGATAGGAACCAGCACCGTGAAAGACGCTACCTATGTCGCGCCGATGAGTTCCGCCAGCTTTACCGCGCCCGCCGAAGCCAGCGGCGACGTAACCTGGACACTTATTAACGATTTCGGCTCTATCGGGTCTGAACACCACACACGCCTGTAAGACCACACCGAAAGGATATCGGGATGAATGCAGACGCATACAAAAAAATAATGACGCTCAGTCGAATCGCCTGCTTTATCGCCCTGCAGTGCGCACTGCCAGCCGGTAACACTGCGTTTGCCCGCGAATATTTTAACCCAGCGCTGCTGGGGATCGACGGGCCGGGAAAAGAGCTTACCGATCTTTCCGCTTTTGAAGAAGGCATCGGCCAAATGCCTGGCACCTATCGCGTTGACGTCATTGTGAATAAATCGTCCGCTGGCGTGCATGACGTTAATTTTGTTATGCAAAAAGATACGGCAGGCAACACCACTCTGCAGCCCTGCTTCAGCGTTGACTCGCTGCGCGAGTTCGGTATTCGTACCGACGCGTTTCCAAATCTTGCTGGTCACGGCGACTGCGCTAACCTGGCGGCGATCCCGCAGGCCAGCGCCGAGTTCGCCTTTGAACGCCAGCAGCTACGGCTGTCTATTC
Source organism: Salmonella sp. 32031103-2018-00083-FB-01-SM-01 (assembly GCF_017571995.1). Lineage (NCBI taxonomy): Bacteria > Pseudomonadati > Pseudomonadota > Gammaproteobacteria > Enterobacterales > Enterobacteriaceae > Salmonella > Salmonella sp. 32031103-2018-00083-FB-01-SM-01. The sequence goes on along the minus strand of NZ_JAGEQL010000001.1, from coordinate 209,036 downwards.
CGCAGGCCGCCGTAGACAGCCATGCCCGCGGCTACGTCGCCCCGGAACGGCTCGATGAGGGCATTAACGCCCTGCTGCTCAACTATAGCTTTTCCGGCGCCAACACCGAAGCGCGCCGCGGCGATATGACCGACTCCGACAGCTATTATCTGAGCCTGCGTCCGGGCCTGAATATTGGCCCCTGGCGCATTCGCAACTACAGCACCTGGAATCGCAACGTCAACGGCGATAGCGCCAATGAAAGCTGGGATTCGCTCTACACCTACGCCCAACGCAATATTATCGCGCTGAAAAGTCAGCTAACATTCGGCGACAGCACCGCGCCCTCCGAGCTGTTTGATAGTGTGCCGTTCCGCGGCGCACAGCTGGCCTCCGACGATGATATGTTGCCCGATAGCCTGCGTGGCTACGCGCCGGTGGTGCGCGGCATCGCCCGTACTAACGCGCAGGTAATTATCAAACAGAATGGTTACACCATTTATCAAAGCTATGTTTCGCCGGGCGCATTTGAGATTACCGATATGTACCCAACCGGCAGCAGCGGCGATCTTGACGTCACAATTAAAGAGGCCGACGGTAGCGAACAGCATCAGACGGTGGCCTTCGCCTCTCTGCCTATTCTGCAGCGCGAAGGGCGGCTGAAGTACAGCGTGACCAGCGGCCAGTATCGCCCCTATGAGAGCGATATTGACAAAAAAATGTTTACCCAGGCCACCTTGATTTATGGCCTGCCAGCCGGGTTTACGGTATATAGCGGGGGCCAGTTCTCACAGCACTACAAGTCCCTGCTCACCGGGCTTGGAAAAAACCTCGGCGAGTTGGGTGCCGTCTCGGTGGATGGCACTCAGGCATGGTCAACGCAAAAAGATCAGGATAAAGAGAGCGGCCAGTCCTGGCGCATCCGTTACAGTAAAAATATTCTCGAAACCGGCACCAATATATCCATTTCCGGTTATAGGTATTCAACATCAGGTTATTACACTCTCCCGGAAGTACTGGATACCTGGCGTGACGACGAGTCGCAAAATAATAACGACCGCCGCCGCAACCGTGCTGAACTTCAGCTTAACCAGAGTATCGGTGAGAACCTGGGGTCACTGTCGCTCAATGCTATTAGCGAAGATTACTGGAACAGTGACCGGAAGATGCGCTCTCTCGGTGTGGGTTACAGTAATAGCTGGGGCGGCGTGACGTACAACATCAATTACAGCTATAACCGCAATACCACCGACAGTGACAATAGCGACAAAATCTACGATGAAGATCAGGTCTTCTCACTGAGCATAAACATCCCGCTCGACCGCTGGTTAAGTCACAGTTACGCCACCTACAACCTGAATACCAGCAAACGGGGCAATACCAACCATACCGTCGGGCTAAACGGGTCAGCATTAGAAGACAATAACCTGAACTGGAGTCTCCAGCAGAGCGAAACGAATCACGGCGAAGGGAATGGCGGTTACGCCAGCCTCGATTATCAGGGGGCCTACGCACGAATGAATGGTGCCTACAGCTATGACAACGACCAGAAACGCGTTAACTACGGCATGGAAGGCGGCATTGTCGCGCACGCGCATGGTGTCACGCTCAGCCAGTCGTTGGGCGAAACCTCAGCACTGGTAGAAGCCCCCGGGGCGAATGGTGTTACGATAAGCAACCAGACGGGTGTAAAAACCGACTTCCGCGGTTACACCGTGGTGCCTTACGTAACGCCGTACCGTGAAACCGCCGTCTCACTGGATACCGAAACGCTGCCTGATGGTGCTGACGTCGACCTGACCAGCCAGATGATTACTCCCACGCGCGGCGCAATTGTACGCGCACATTTTGATACCCGTATCGGTAAAAGGGTACTCATGAATTTGTCGCGTACCCCTACGGGGATGGTGCCATTTGGGGCGCTGGCAACGATAGAAGGTCAACCTGCGGATAAGAGCTTCATCGTGGGTGACCACGGGCAAGTCTATCTTACCGGTGCGCCCGAACGCGGAACCTTAAAGGTAACGTGGGGCCGTACAGCGAATGACACCTGTCACGTAACATTCAATTTAACAGAATTGAATGCGACTGATGGTGTGATGGAAACGCAAGAATCTTGTCGTTAATAACGATGACCATAATCGTCATAAGGAAAACGTATTCGTGAAAAAAACAGTCGGCCTTGCGTTGTTAATATCTGTGTGCCCGTTGATAACGTCCGTTGATGCTCTTGCAGGTATCATAAATACAAGCAGTGCGAATACATCAACTTTACCTTATAAATTCAGCTCCTTTACTATGCCGAGTTCGGCCGGAGGGACAACCTGGTTTGACGACTGGGGGGAACACTGGAAATTGCCAATAATAGCTAGCAGCCAAAAAGGTTATATTGATTTTACTGTGAATGGCGAACCGACAGGGGGAACGACTACTAATGACGCAACGGTGTATAAAACCAATAACCCGGGTGTAGGCATTGCCTATCAAATGACTTACACCCCAGCGGGCGTAGTAACCCCGGATAAAGATTATACGGCTCCATTTCGTTTAGACGTCGATAGTAATGTCAACGCATCCGGCGACCTGATTATTCGCTACATGCTGGTGCGTTTAACGGATGAACTACCGGCGGGCCCCATTACTGAGGTGCCAAGCGTTACTGTTTCTTATCATAACCCAGCGGATAGCGGGTATGGAGATGTGACTTTCGTGGCCCGTTCTGGTGTGGCTAGTCAGCCAAAGTATACGGCTTGTGGAATTAACGCACCAACAGAAATTAAACTCAACCCACTTTATGGGAATAGCCTAAAAACGGGCGCACAAAATAGTATTCAGGCGCCGACGATAACGCTCACAAACTGCCCGGGGGCCATCAATGGTATCTCTTATAATTTTTCCGCAGTCTATGGAGCCCACGACGAGGCCAATGGGGTTCTTAATACTGTGACGGGTGATACTTACGCGAAAAATGTTTATGTGCAGATACAGAATACCGATGGTACGCCTCATACAATTAATTCAGCGATCGCGCTCCAGAATTATAACGGCTCCGGGGATTATGTGTTGCCTGACTTTAAAGTGTCTTATTTTATAGATGATGCTGAAAGCGTAACTGCGGGTAATGTCAAAACAGCCATTGAGCTTAAAGTTACTTACAACTAATAGGGATTATATATGATTGTTACAAACAGGAAAAAGACAGTGGCATTCATCATTGCGCTTGGTTGGTTATTTTCCTCATCCAGTCAGGCTGTCAATATTGATATTAGCGGTACCGTTATCGCCTCACCTTGTGTGGTTAACGGCGGCGATGAGTCTCTCGCTATTAATCTGGGGACCGGGATTCAGGCCAATACTCTGGAAACAAGTGGCAGCACTACCCCATGGGTTGAAAAGACATTGACGCTCACCGATTGCCCGGCCTCCACCACCTCATTTAGCGTAGCCTTTGCTGGCACCGCCGACACGGATACAGACTTCTACAAAAATACCGGCACTGCCACCAACCTGAAGCTTGAGTTAACGGATGACAAAAGCGAGCACGCCTATAAAAATGGCGCTGCTCTGAAGGACATCGCAATCCCATCCGACACGCATGCCTATGACCTGAAACTGCGCTCCCGTGCAGTGGCAACAGGCCTCGTGATGCCAGGCACCATCGAGGGCCAAGTACAGGCAACCTTCACCTACCAGTAATCCAGGACGGGACAATGGCGCAACAGATAAATAAACTGCTCCCCACGTTGGCCTGTCTATGGGCGGTAAGCAGTATTTATTCCGTGCAGGCAACCGATATTAACCTGAGCGGTATAGTAATTGCTTCTGCCTGCATCGTGGATACGGGCACAAAGGAACAGACGGTCACGTTCCAGCAGGCACGCGCCGTTGATTACCTTAAGGTGGGCGATACCAGTGAGTGGCAGGATTTTGAACTGACCCTCTCCTCCTGCCCGCCATCAACTACTCAGGTGACTGCCCTGTTCAGCGGTGATGCCGACACTGACGATGCCACCAAATTCGCTAACAGCCAGGGCAGCGCTACCGGTATGGCACTGGAAATTATGACCCGCGATCATCAGACGGAAATCTCACCGGCGGATACGCTGGCCGTGAAAGTGAACGGCAATGACCACCGGGCCGTTTTCCCGCTCTCTGCGCGCATGTACACACCGACGGGTCGCGTAACGCCAGGGGAATTCAAGACTGTCGTTCAACTGAACTTTACGTACCAGTAGCCTTCAGATCAAGAATACATAAAAAAGCGGAGCGCCAGGCGCTCCGCTTTTTTATTCATAACAGTACTGACTAGATACGTTTGAAAATCAACGAACCGTTAGTACCGCCAAAGCCAAAGGAGTTACACAGAGCGTACTCCAGATCGCTGACCTGGCGCGCTTCATGCGGCACGAAGTCCAGATCGCAACCTTCATCCGGGTTATCCAGATTAATGGTTGGCGGAATGGCCTGATCGCGCAGCGCCAGAATAGAGAAAATAGACTCTACTGCGCCTGCGGCGCCCAACAGATGGCCGGTCATCGATTTGGTCGAGCTCACCATCACTCGGCTTGCGGCATCGCCAAAGACTGACTTAACCGCCTGCGTCTCAGCTTTGTCGCCGGCAGGCGTCGACGTGCCGTGTGCGTTGACGTAGCCAATCTGAGCAGGCTCAATCGCGGCATCACGCAACGCGTTAACCATCGCCAGCGCAGCGCCTGCGCCATTTTCCGGCGGCGACGTCATATGGTAAGCATCGCTGCTCATACCAAAGCCGACGATTTCAGCATAGATTTTCGCACCACGCGCTTTTGCATGTTCGTACTCTTCAAGCACCAACATACCGGCACCGTCGCCCAGTACAAAACCATCGCGTTCTTTATCCCACGGACGGCTCGCCGCCTGTGGGTTATCGTTGCGGGTCGACAGCGCGCGCGCTGCGCCAAAACCACCTACGCCCAGCGGCGTACTGGCTTTTTCTGCGCCACCTGCCACCATCGCGTCCGCATCGCCATAGGCGATGATACGCGCGGCATGGCCGATGTTATGCACGCCTGAAGTACAGGCAGTCGCAATAGAGATGCTTGGCCCACGCAGGCCATACATGATAGTCAGATGGCCTGCTACCATGTTAACAATCGTCGACGGGACAAAGAACGGGCTAATCTTACGCGGTCCGCCTTTTACCAGCGAACTGTGGTTTTCTTCGATCAGACCGAGACCACCGATACCGGAGCCGATAGCGGCGCCAATACGGCTTGCGTTCTCTTCCGTCACTTCAAGGCCAGAATCCTGCATGGCCTGTACGCCAGCGACAATTCCATATTGAATGAAGGCATCCATCTTGCGCTGTTCTTTGCGCGAGATAATGTCATCACAGTTAAAATCCTTTACTAAGCCAGCAAATTTCGTTGCATAGGCGCTAGTATCGAAATGGTCGATCAGGCTGATGCCACTCTGACCGGCAAGGAGAGCTTTCCAGGTAGACTCTACGGTATTGCCGACAGGAGACAACATGCCCAGTCCGGTCACAACTACACGACGCTTAGACACGGTTGTCCTCCAGGGAGGGAAAATGATTCTAGTGGGACAAAAAGATAAAACTCAGGCGGTCGAATGACCGCCTGGAGATGTTCACTTACGCCTGGTGGCCGTTGATGTAATCAATGGCAGCCTGAACGGTGGTGATTTTCTCAGCTTCTTCGTCCGGAATCTCAGTATCAAACTCTTCTTCCAGAGCCATTACCAGCTCAACGGTGTCAAGAGAATCTGCGCCCAGGTCTTCAACGAAAGAAGCATTGTTGGTTACTTCTTCCTGCTTAACGCCCAGCTGTTCGCCGATAATTTTCTTAACGCGTTCTTCGATAGTGCTCATACTCTTAAATTTCCTATCAAAACTCGCTTTCGCGATGGTTTTCGTAGTGTATAAAATGTTGAAAAATTTGCAACTAAATCCCGGCAGGTCTTACCACGATTTTACGTTATTTTGCGGCCTTTCGCCCTAATAACGCAAATATTTTTCAATCGTGATTAAACCATGTACATTCCGCCGTTGACGTGCAGAGTCTCACCAGTGATGTAACTCGCTTCGTCAGAAGCTAAAAATGCAACCGCACTGGCGATTTCCTGAGCGCCGCCGAGGCGACCCGCAGGCACCTGCGCCAGGATACCCGCACGCTGATCGTCAGACAGCGCACGCGTCATGTCCGTTTCAATAAAACCCGGAGCCACAACATTGACAGTAATACCACGGGACGCAACTTCACGCGCCAGTGATTTACTGAAACCGATCAGGCCCGCTTTCGCCGCAGCGTAGTTTGCCTGACCTGCATTTCCCATGGTACCAACCACAGAACCAATAGTGATAATGCGACCACAACGCTTTTTCATCATAGCGCGCATTACCGCTTTTGACAGGCGGAAAACGGATGATAAATTGGTTTCGATAATATCGTTCCACTCATCATCTTTCATTCGCATCAACAGATTATCACGAGTGATACCGGCATTATTAACCAGGATATCCACTTCACCAAATTCTGCGCGAATATTTTCCAGAACAGATTCAATAGATGCAGGATCGGTCACATTCAACATCAAACCTTTCCCGTTAGCACCTAAATAGTCGCTAATGTTCTTCGCACCATTTTCACTGGTCGCAGTCCCGATAACTTTCGCGCCGCGGGCAACGAGAGTCTCTGCAATTGCGCGGCCTATGCCACGGCTTGCACCAGTCACCAGCGCAATCTTTCCTTCAAAGCTCATGGTTTTCCTCTTTTATTGCGTAAGTGCCGCAGACAGCGCCGCCGGCTCGTTCAGCGCCGACGCTGTCAGGGTGTCGACAATACGTTTCGTCAGACCAGTGAGGACTTTACCTGGACCCACTTCATAAAGATGTTCAACGCCCTGCGCCGCGATAAATTCCACGCTCTTCGTCCACTGTACCGGATTGTACAACTGGCGAACCAGCGCATCGCGGATAGCGGCGGCATCGGTTTCACATTTCACGTCAACGTTGTTTACTACCGGCACCGTTGGCGCGTTAAAGGTAATTTTGGCTAATTCAACCGCCAGCTTATCTGCCGCTGGTTTCATCAGCGCGCAGTGCGACGGTACGCTCACCGGCAGCGGCAGCGCGCGTTTCGCGCCAGCGGCTTTACAGGCTGCGCCCGCGCGTTCTACCGCCTCTTTATGCCCGGCGATAACCACCTGTCCCGGCGAGTTAAAGTTAACCGGCGAAACAACCTGCCCTTCGGCAGATTCTTCACAGGCTTTAGCAATAGAGGCATCATCCAGCCCGATGATCGCAGACATGCCGCCAGTACCTTCCGGAACCGCTTCCTGCATGAATTTACCACGCATTTCCACCAGACGAACGGCATCAGCAAAGTTGATGACGCCAGCGCAAACCAGCGCGGAATATTCGCCCAGGCTGTGACCTGCCATTAACGCAGGCATTTTACCGCCCTGCTGCTGCCAAACGCGCCAAAGCGCGACGGAAGCGGTTAATAACGCCGGCTGCGTCTGCCAGGTTTTATTCAGTTCTTCCGCTGGACCTTGCTGGGTGAGCGCCCACAGATCATATCCCAGAGCCGCAGAAGCTTCAGCAAACGTTTCTTCTACGATAGGGTAATTTGCCGCCATCTCGGCCAACATCCCAACGCTCTGAGAACCCTGACCGGGGAACACAAATGCAAATTGCGTCATGTTTAAATCCTTATACTAGAAACGAATCAGCGCGGAGCCCCAGGTGAATCCACCCCCGAAGGCTTCAAGCAATACCAGCTGACCGGCTTTAATTCGCCCGTCACGCACGGCTTCATCCAGCGCGCACGGCACAGAAGCCGCGGAGGTATTGCCGTGCCTGTCCAGCGTGACGACGACATTGTCCATCGACATGCCGAGTTTTTTCGCTGTCGCGCTAATGATACGCAGGTTAGCCTGATGCGGCACCAGCCAATCGAGTTCTGAGCGATCCAGGTTATTAGCCGCCAGCGTCTCATCGACAATATGCGCCAGTTCAGTGACCGCCACTTTAAAGACTTCATTGCCCGCCATCGTCAGGTAAATCGGGTTATCCGGATTTACGCGATCGGCATTCGGCAGGGTCAGTAATTCACCGTAACGGCCATCGGCATGAAGATGAGTGGAGATAATACCCGGTTCTTCAGAAGCGCTCAGTACGGCCGCGCCTGCGCCATCGCCGAAAATAATGATCGTACCGCGATCGCCAGGATCGCAAGTGCGGGCTAATACATCGGAACCGACCACCAGCGCGTGTTTAACCGCGCCGGATTTAACGTACTGGTCGGCGATGCTTAACGCGTAGGTGAAACCTGCGCACGCTGCCGCGACATCAAACGCCGGGCAACCTTTAATACCGAGCATACTTTGAATCTGACATGCCGCGCTTGGAAATGCATGCGTTGCTGATGTGGTAGCCACCACAATCAAGCCAATTTGGTCTTTATCGATCCCCGCCATCTCAATCGCGCGATTCGCAGCGGTAAAGCCCATCGTCGCGACAGTTTCATTCGGCGCGGCGATATGGCGTTCACGAATACCTGTACGAGTGACAATCCACTCGTCAGAGGTCTCAACCATTTTTTCCAGATCGGCGTTAGTCCGCACTTGTTCGGGCAGATAGCTGCCAGTACCAATAATCTTCGTATACATGTACGCTCAGTCACTTTTCGGTTATATACCGTTACCTGTAAACGTCTGGCACGCTGGCGGCGCCGGGGAGACAGCGATATTATCTGTGCGCCCTCAGGTTTACGCCTTTGCCATCGTCCAGCGGTTCAAATCCGGCTGGGTATACAGATTCCAGGCGAGCGGCAATTCGCTGAGGAACTTGTCGCTGCACCGCCTGCACTGCCTGTTCAATCGCGACTGCAAATGCTCGCTGATTGGCCGCACCATGACTTTTTATCACCGTGCCGCGCAATCCTAACAGACAGGCGCCATTATACTGGTCGGGGTTGAGGTGACTGAATCGCCTCGTCAGGCTTTTTTGCAACCAACGTTTTAATAACAGCAGCCACCACGACCGTTTTTTCCCTTCGCCCTGTGATTTCAGCAGTGAAAGGAACATTCTGACAACCCCCTCCATCGTTTTAAGTGTGACATTGCCTGTAAAGCCGTCACACACCAGTACATCGGTTTTTCCCGTCAGTAACTCATTCGCCTCAAGGTAGCCGATGTAATTGATGGTTGGAACTGTTTTTAACATTAAAGAGGCTTCGCGAATACTGTCGAGGCCTTTGGTTTCTTCTTCCCCGATATTGAGTAGCGCCACGCGGGGATTTTTGATCCCGACGACCTCTTCCGCCAAAACGGCGCCCATCACGGCAAACTGCACCAGCATGGTACTGTCGCAGTCGACGTTGGCCCCCAAATCAAGCACTACCGTTTTGCCCTTTTGCTGGTGCGGTAATACCGTCACCAACGCCGGACGCTCAATCCCCTCAAGAGGCTTGAGCAATAATTTCGCCAGCCCCATCAGCGCCCCGGTATTACCAGCGCTAACGCAAGCTTCGGCTCGGCCTTCTTTCACAAGCTCCAGGGCCACACGCATGGATGTCCCGCGACTGGCGCGGATCGCCTGCGAAGGCCGGGCATCACTGGCAATAACTGACTGTGCAGGGATAATCTGCAGACGCGAACGTTGTTCAAAGTCAGCTTTGGCAAGTAATGGCGTGATAATATCGGGATTCCCGACTAAAAGAAGAGTGAGCTGCGAATTAGCGTTCAGTGCCTGCAATGCTGCAGGCACCGTCACGGAAGGACCAAAATCGCCCCCCATGACATCTAACGCCAGGGTTAGACGTGTCAAGGTATCGTCGCTGCCTGGTTCGGTGTTCTCCGCTTACGCGGAGAAATCCTCACTAAGCTTTATCACGCTTGTACTCTTCGGCTTTTACACCACAGGCACGCCTGTGATGCAAAAGGCATCGAGTATCGCGCGATTACTTAGCGATGACCTTACGGCCGCGGTAGTAACCGTCGGCAGTGATGTGGTGACGCAGGTGTTTTTCACCAGAAGTTTTGTCTACAGACAGGCTGGTGACTGCGGTCAGAGCGTCATGGGAACGACGCATGCCACGTTTGGAACGGGTTGGTTTATTCTGTTGTACGGCCATGGACCTTACTCCTCAATTACGGTTTATCCCTGCGTCCGCGGGGAAGACCTATTACTTACGCTTTAAGCTGGCTAATACGGCAAATGGGTTTGGCTTTTGCGCTTCATCAGGCAGTTCGCCAAAGACCATGTCCGCCTCGGACACTTCACAGTGTTCAGAATCATGCACCGGAACTACCGGCAAGGCGAGGATGATTTCATCTTCAACCGTCGCCAGCAGATCGATTTCGCCGAATTCGTTTACCTCAATCGGCTCATACGCTTCCGGCAGTGCTTCAGCCTGCTCGTCGGAACGGACAGGGCTAAAACAATACGTTGTGTGAACCTGATGGGTAAACGGTTTCCCGCAACGCTGGCATTCGAGCGACACCGTAACGACCGCATCGCCGGTCAAAACGGCGAGACGCTGGTTATCGATAGCGAACGACATGGAGCATTCCACATCACTGTCCACACTGACTACAGATTCGGCAACGCGCTCAACCTGATCGGGGGTATAGATACCCTGGTAATCAAGGCGTTTTTGAGCGGTACGAACCGGATCAAGAGTCAGGGGTAATTTTACCTTTTGCATAGGGCGCGCATATTAACTTCGTAACGTCATATAGTCAAAGAAAAAGGCAGCCTGCGGTTGCCTTTTGCCAATAATTCGCACACATTGCGGGTTACAGACTTATTTTCGCTCAAGACGAGTCAGTATGACAGGCTTGAAGACCGAAGAGCATAGTTTAAGATGGCTCTCATCATTACGCTATATCTGAGGGAAAAAATATGCCCCGTCTCATCCTTGCGTCTACCTCTCCCTGGCGTCGCGCGCTGCTGGAAAAGCTGACGATTCCTTTCGAATGCGCCGCGCCGGATGTTGATGAAACCCCCATGCCGGGCGAAGCGCCGCGTCAGTTGGTGCTGCGGCTGGCGCAGGCTAAGGCGCAATCGCTCGCCGCGCGTTTCCCGAATCATTTGATTATTGGCTCCGACCAAATTTGTGTTCTGGACGGCGAAATCACCGGCAAACCGCTGACGGAAGAAAAAGCGCGTCAGCAATTAGCCAAAGCCAGCGGAAATATTGTGACGTTTTATACCGGACTGGCACTGTATAACTCCGCCTCCGGGCACTTACAAACCGAAGTGGAGCCTTTTGACGTTCATTTTCGCCATTTAAGCGAAGCGGAAATAGACGACTATGTCCGTAAAGAGCATCCGCTGCACTGCGCGGGAAGTTTTAAAAGCGAAGGTTTAGGCATTGCATTATTTGAGCGCCTGGAGGGTCGCGATCCGAACACGCTGATCGGCTTGCCGCTTATTGCTCTGTGCCAGATGCTGCGACGGGAAGGCTTCAACCCGCTACTGCAGTAAACGGATATTCTGTAGGCTTTTCAAATACCGCTAAAAGCCGTTTCTGCACGTGTTGGTAGTTATCTCCCGTTTATTGGGGAGCAGTTTCGACCGCTTCCAGTTCTAACCAACTGGAAAGCGCTTGTTGTGAACAATTTAGCGCCTGCCGATCTTCACTCTCTTCGTGCGGGCCCGTTTCTTGGTCAATCCATTCACCGACCAGAAAAAAAGCATTGGCATTACGAACCGATGTACGGTGCGTTTTATCCCATAGGGTATCAACAGCGGTATACGTGCGCGTTAATGAATTCCCCATCTCAGTTCAGTTTTGTAAAAACACATGTTCTCAATACTCGCCTGACGCGCTCTACGGCGTCAAAAGCGGCTTACGAACTTCTTCTCGCGAGCAACTCTCAGTACGTTTACTGCCCTGAAACCTTCCCCTTGCGACTCGTTAAATTCCATCTCGCGATGAGTTTACGCCCCCCTAACATTGCTTCACCTCACAACACATTCCTTTAATTAACGCCGTCAGCATCAGCCGCATCTTGTTGACTATGTATAAATTCAACCATCTGCTGAGTAAGATGGTTTATATCATTCTGCGTAATGAAAAAATTAAATTTTTGATCCTGAAAGTGTTCTTTTGCTGCCAGGTCGGCAAAAACCGCTTTTCCATTCGTTTCAAAGCGGACTTTATTTCCCTGTTTTTGCAGAAACTCGCCCATTGCGACCAGTTGGTCGAGCCGCTTTCCGCGCAGAAAATAATAGCGAGTCATCGTCTCATCCAGCGGTGTTACGGTTTTATTCCACGCAGCGTCAAAGACAGGCTTCACATCAGAGGGGAATTTTAAAGCAGAATGTTTTTTTCTGTTTTCACTACTCACATTTTTCAACCGAAGGATAAATCGATTGTTTACGTCGCGAGCCACACGTAGCTCGTTCAGGAAAACCAGATTATCACGCTCAGACTGAATAACACCGGTGATCTTATCCTCCTGGCCGGTCTCATACACCACAGCAAAGATTTGCCCGTAGGCAGCTAATAGTACATCGTAGTCATCGGCGTAATGACCAAAAGCCTGACGTTGGGCTGGCGTCAACTCACAGACGCCCACCACGGGAGACGTAATGATTTGCGTATTCAAATACTCAACGAAAGCCCGTCGTGAACTATCGCCCTTTCCTTCGCAACCGGTCAGCATCGCGATCACGAGCGGCACGATAACGTATTTTCCCCAACGCTGAGTAAATGAGCGCATCCAGCTAGTATTGGCCATCTGTTCGTCCTTAAACACGCTGAAATCCGGATCGCAAGAATAAACAGTACACAACGGTAAAAATGCGTCGGATACAGCAAAACAAAAATATTATGAGAAAAGTGAGATTCGGGCAGATAACCTGCCCGAAAGAGGAACTATTTTGCGTTACGCAGCACCTGCAGACAGCGCTTCAGGGCGTTATCCATTGGCGCTTCAATGCGCATGACTTCGCCCGTTCCCGGATGTGTGAACTTCAGCGCCGCGGCGTGCAGAAAGAGACGTTTAAGACCGGTTCCCGCTTCGGTAAGCTGTTGATCAAACTCACGGTCGCCGTAGCGATCGTCGAACGCAATAGGGTGACCGGCATATTGGGTATGTACGCGAATCTGATGCGTACGGCCCGTGACCGGGCTACAGCGCACCAGCGTGGCGAAGGCATAACGCTCTTCCACCTTGAAGCGCGTTTCTGACGGTTTGCCTTCCTGGCTCACGCGAACAATGCGTTCGCCGCTTTGCAGAATGTTCTTTAATAATGGCGCCTGTACGGTTTTAACGTGCGATTGCCACTGGCCGCGCACCAGCGCCAGATAATCTTTCTGCATTCCCTTTTCGCGCAGTTGCTCATGCAGCGAACGCAGCGCGGAGCGTTTTTTCGCCACCAACAGCACGCCGGAGGTATCGCGGTCAAGACGATGCACCAGTTCCAGGAATCGCGCTTCCGGACGCAACGCCCGCAGCCCTTCGATGACGCCAAAACTTAACCCGCTCCCGCCGTGTACGGCGGTGCCGGAAGGCTTATTCAGCACCAGAATATGGTCGTCTTCATACAAAATGACGTCCGCCAACGCCGCCACTTTTTGCAAATGCGGCGACACGGCCTCTTCTTCGCGTTCAGCAACGCGAACCGGCGGAATGCGGACTTCATCGCCCGCTTCCAGTTTGTATTCCGGTTTAATGCGTTTTTTGTTCACCCGCACCTCGCCTTTACGCAAGATGCGATAAATCATACTTTTTGGTACCCCTTTCAGTTGGGTGCGCAAAAAGTTATCAATGCGTTGCCCCGCTTCGTCAGCGGCGATGGCAACAATTTTTACGGATGGCGTTTCTGTTTTCATGGGGGGCGATTCTAAATAGCCTGTGAGATTCGCGCCACACATTTTTCTATGCTTATAGAGACGTCTACGCCAGTGGATGAACATTTTTCACTGCGGTTTTGCTGGTTATTAAAGCGATTGGCTCACGCTGGTGAAAAAACTGTGAGTAAGCGGGTGATAAATGGTAAAAGTCATCTTGCTATAACAAGGTTAGCAGTGGAATAATGATGCGGTTTCCGCACCGAAACTTGTTAAAACAAAAAGTTTAGCGGAATAACCCATTTTGTCTGACCGATCATCAACGCAGCAATGGCGTAAGACGTATTGATTTTTCAGACAGTTAGCGGGCTGCGGGTTGCAGTCCTTACCGGTAGATAGGATCTTCTCTGGAGAGTAATGCCCAGGCTGCTTCCCTGATAATTGCGCTGTGTTTCCGTATGAAATACAGGCAACCGACACTCTGCGCCTCTTTGAGCTGACGATAACCGTGAGGTTGGCGACGCGAAATAGTCACGAGGCCATCGGTTCATGCCCGGTAAGGCGTCACCATGCCCGCAGCTTAGTCGTCAACGTAAGAATAATGAGTAAGTTACGATGAAAAGAATGTTAATCAACGCGACTCAGCAGGAAGAGTTGCGCGTCGCCCTTGTAGATGGGCAGCGTCTGTACGATCTGGATATAGAAAGCCCCGGACACGAGCAGAAAAAAGCGAACATCTATAAAGGCAAAATTACCCGTATTGAACCGAGCCTGGAAGCGGCTTTTGTTGATTACGGCGCAGAACGCCACGGTTTCCTCCCGTTAAAAGAAATTGCCCGCGAATATTTCCCCGCTAACTACAGCGCTCATGGTCGCCCGAACATTAAAGACGTGTTACGCGAAGGCCAGGAAGTCATTGTTCAAATCGATAAAGAAGAGCGCGGCAACAAAGGCGCGGCGTTAACCACCTTTATCAGTCTGGCGGGCAGCTACCTGGTGCTGATGCCGAATAACCCGCGCGCGGGTGGTATTTCCCGTCGCATTGAAGGCGACGATCGTACCGAGTTAAAAGAAGCGCTGGCCAGCCTGGAACTTCCTGAAGGAATGGGGCTTATCGTGCGTACCGCAGGCGTGGGTAAATCCGCCGAAGCGTTGCAGTGGGATTTAAGCTTCCGCCTGAAACACTGGGAAGCCATTCAGAAAGCCGCTGAAAGCCGTCCCGCGCCGTTCCTGATCCATCAGGAAAGCAACGTCATCGTACGCGCGTTTCGCGACTATCTGCGTCAGGATATCGGTGAAATCCTGATCGACAATCCAAAAGTGATGGAAATGGCGCGTCAGCATATCGCCGCGTTGGGCCGCCCGGATTTTAGCAGCAAAATTAAGCTGTACACCGGTGAAATCCCGTTGTTCAGCCATTACCAGATCGAATCGCAGATCGAGTCAGCGTTCCAGCGTGAAGTGCGCCTGCCCTCCGGCGGCTCCATCGTCATTGACAGTACCGAAGCGTTAACCGCCATTGATATCAACTCCGCCCGCGCGACTCGCGGCGGCGATATCGAAGAAACCGCGTTTAATACCAACCTGGAAGCAGCCGATGAAATTGCCCGCCAGCTGCGTCTGCGCGACCTGGGCGGCCTGATCGTTATCGACTTTATCGATATGACGCCGGTACGTCACCAGCGCGCGGTAGAAAACCGCCTGCGTGAAGCGGTGCGTCAGGACCGGGCGCGTATTCAGATTAGCCATATTTCCCGCTTCGGCCTGCTCGAAATGTCGCGTCAGCGCCTGAGCCCGTCGCTGGGCGAATCCAGTCATCACGTGTGTCCGCGCTGTAGCGGTACCGGCACCGTGCGCGATAACGAATCTCTGTCGCTGTCCATTCTGCGCCTGATTGAAGAAGAAGCGCTGAAAGAGAATACGCAGGAAGTCCATGCCATTGTTCCGGTGCCGATCGCCTCTTATCTGCTTAACGAAAAACGGACGGCAGTTAACGCTATTGAGACGCGTCAGGATGGCGTCCGCTGTGTCATCGTCCCGAACGATCAGATGGAAACGCCGCACTATTCCGTGCTGCGCGTACGCAAAGGGGAAGAAACGCCGACCCTGAGCTACATGCTGCCGAAGCTGCACGAAGAAGCGATGGCGCTGCCTTCTGAAGAAGAGTACGCCGAGCGTAAACGCCCGGAACAGCCTGCGCTGGCGACATTCGCTATGCCAGATGTGCCTCCGGCGCCGACGCCTGTCGAACCGGCGGTTAGCGTCGCCACGGCGAAAAAGGATAATGTTGCCGCCGCGCAGCCTGCCCAGCCGGGTCTGTTTAGCCGCTTCCTTAACGCGCTGAAACAACTGTTCAGCGGTGAAGAAACGAAAACCGTCGAAACAGCCGCGCCGAAAGCGGAAGAAAAAGCGGAGCGTCAGCAGGATCGTCGCAAGCCACGGCAGAACAACCGTCGCGATCGTAACGAACGCCGCGACACCCGTGATAACCGTGCCGGACGTGACGGCGGCGAGAGCCGCGACGATAATCGTCGTAACCGTCGCCAGGCGCAGCAGCAAAATGCGGAAGCGCGCGATACCCGCCAGCAGGAAACGGCGGAAAAAGTGAAAACCGGCGATGAGCAGCAACAGACGCCGCGTCGCGAACGCAGCCGCCGCCGCAATGATGACAAACGCCAGGCGCAGCAGGAAGTAAAAGCGCTTAACCGCGAAGAACTGCCTGTCCAGGAGACCGAGCAGGAAGAACGCGTTCAGCAGGTTCAGCCGCGCCGCAAGCAGCGTCAGCTTAATCAGAAAGTCCGCTTTACCAACAGCGCAGTGGTTGAAACGGTTGACACGCCGGTCGTCGTCGACGAACCGCGCCCGGTTGAAAACGTTGAACAGCCCGTTCCAGCGCCGCGTACCGAATTGGCGAAAGTTGATTTACCTGTCGTTGCCGATATCGCGCCGGAGCAGGATGATAGCGTAGAACCTCGCGATAATACTGGTATGCCGCGTCGCTCCCGCCGTTCTCCGCGCCACCTGCGCGTTAGCGGTCAGCGTCGTCGTCGCTATCGTGACGAGCGCTACCCGACACAATCGCCGATGCCGTTAACCGTCGCCTGCGCGTCGCCGGAAATGGCGTCCGGTAAAGTCTGGATCCGCTACCCGATTGTCCGTCCTCAGGAAACGCAGGTTGTTGAAGAGCAGCGTGAAGCAGATCTGGCGCTGCCACAACCGGTTGTCGCTGAACCGCAGGTTATCGCTGCGACCGTAGCGTTAGAACCACAAGCGTCGGTACAGGCAGTAGAAAACGTTGCCGTTGAGCCGCAGACCGTCGCCGAACCACAGGCGCCGGAAGTCGTCGAGGTCGAGACAACGCATCCGGAAGTGATTGCCGCGCCGGTTGATGAACAGCCGCAACTGATTGCCGAAAGCGATACGCCGGAAGCGCAAGAGGTTATTGCTGACGCCGAACCGGTAGCAGAAACCGCCGACGCGTCCATTACGGTGGCTGAAAACGTAGCTGATGTTGTCGTTGTCGAGCCAGAAGAAGAGACAAAAGCGGAAGCGGCTGTTGTGGAGCACACGGCAGAAGAAACCGTTATCGCACCGGCCCAGGTGGTGGAAAAGCCGCAGGACGTTGTCTGTGTTGACGATCACAACCACGCCAGCGCGCCGATGACGCGTGCGCCAGCGCCGGAATATGTGCCGGAAACCCCGCACCATAGCGACTGGCAGCGTCCTTCCTTCCACTTTGAAGGTAAAGGCGCAGCAGGCGGACACAGCGCCACACGTGTCGCCAGCGCCCCGGCGACACGCCCACAGCTGGTAGAATGATGTAAATGCTGATACAAAGCCGACCGCCAGGTCGGCTTTTTTATGCCCCTTACAGGGCGATGCTTCACCCCATGGCGTCTTTTAGTCACTCCAGGCGTTTATGAGATCGGGCGGGATAATACGTACGGATGGCGTCGCTACGGGCGCGACAATATGACCACTAACTCAATGACGACTAAAAAAAATGCCCGCGCCGGGGTGGATGGCGCGGGCAGACAAAACATATCCAGTTTCGTGATATGTTTCAAAAAGAGGCGTTACCGGTTCAACTGGAAAAGCGACATTCCCTGCATGTCGGTAAACGTTTTATAGGACGCCTGTAATGCCGCCTGTTGCATGACGTAGGAGGAGATGACCGAGTTCCAGTCCACATCTACCAGGTTGCTCATCTGCAGCTTCTGTCCCAGCGCACGGTCGCTTCCCAGTGAATCCAGCGTACTGAGTTCGCTCAGTTGCGTTCCCAGTTCCGCACGAACGGTCAGGACGTTATTAAGCGAATTTTTTAAGCCGCGATTGGTTTTATCAATGGCGGCAGCGGCCTTTTCTTTTTCCACGTCATTGCCTTCCACCGGGGTCTTGAGTGCGGCAATTGCCGTATCGAGCATGACAAACAGATTCTTTTCGGAGTCCGAGCCATCCGGTTCCGGCACCGCATTGCTGGTGATGCTATTAAAAATTTGCGCTCCCGTATGGCCAATTACCATCGTACGTGCGGAATCCACCTGCTGGGTAACACTTTTCTCGCCGCCATGATAACCACCTGTCGCCTGGTCGAATGGCGCCGCTTCCGTTTTATACCCGGCAAAGATATAGCGACCATTGCCGTCAGTGCTGTTTGCCAGGTTCATCAGCTGATCGCGGATCCCCTGTAAATCCGTCGCCAGCGACGCGCGGTCATCGTCGCTTAACGTGCCGTTTCCGGCATAGACGATTTTTTCCTGCGCGGTTTGAATCGCCGTCGTCACCTGACTGAGTACGCTTTCTTCCAGCGACACTTTTTGGGTGGCAAACGTACGCGCCAGGGCGTACTGGCTATTCTGCGCCTGCGCCTGAGAGAGTACTACCGCCTGCGACGCGGCGATCGGATCGTCAGATGGGTTGGTAACGCGCTTACCGGTAGACATCTGCTCGCCCAGCTTCATCCATTCGGCCTGAGAATTAGTGATGCCGCTCATATTTTGTTCGTACATCATCTGGGTACTGATACGCATGTCATCCTTCTCCTTTAGCGAATATTCAGTAACGCATCAAACAGCGCATTCGCGGTCTGCAATACTTGCGCATTCGCCAGATAATACTGCTGATAACGCTGCAAATTGCCGTACTCTTCGTCGAGGTTAACGCCGGAAACCGACTGTTGCTGTTTATAAAGCTGTTTAACCACATTCGCCTGCGTGGTGCTGCTGGTTTTCAGCGTTGACGTTTTGTTACCCACATCGCTGACCAACGTGGCGTAAGCATCGTTAAAGGTTTTGTTGCCGCCCACTACATTGCTGTTTTGTAAGTCCAGCAATGCCTGACCATTGCGGTTATCGCTGTCGCCGGTATCCACATCAGGATCGAGTTTTGACTCAGACGCCATCGCAATCTCGGCTTCATTTGTCACTTTAACGTTCATGTCGACGATAGCATTGCTGACCGGCTTGAGAAGAAAACTGTCGTTTTTCTGTGCGCCGGTCCCTACCGTCACTTTCAGACCGTCAATCTCCAGTTTTCCGTCAGCATCTTTTGTCGCCGTGAAGGTGGTGTTATCCGCAGTGCGAGTAACCTGCCAGTCTGTACCGTCAAAAACAATCTTATAATCCGTCGCCTGAACCTTCGTGCTGTCGACCACCTTAGCGGTTAGCGATACCGTTTTATCGGCATTATTACTGTTGCTATATACCACCGGCGAGCCAATGCTAAAGAAGTCTTTCCCTTTATTGCCGTCGGCGTCATAACCTTTGGTATGCTGCGCGTTAAACGCATCGGCAAACGCCAACGCCAACTGGCCCAGCGTATTACGAGTCTGATCCAGATCCTGAGAACGGAATGTCAGTAATCCGCCGAGCGAACCGGTGTTCAGCAACTTTTCCGGAATTTCGATGTTACCGGCGGCCTCATCGACATAAGCGACAGTCGTTCGCGTCGGGTCGGCGCTGGAGGGAACCGCCGCCAACTGACGCGCCGTCGACCCCTGCACCAGCGTATAGCCATTGGCCATCGTCAGGTTATAGGTGCCGCCGTCCTGTACACTCACCTCGACGCCAACGATCTTGTTAAGCTCGCTGACCAACTGATCACGCTGATCGAGCAGGTCGTTCGGCGATGCGCCCGCGCCTACGCCCGTCATACGGGAGATTTGATCGTTCAGGTTAGCTATCTGCTTCGCGTAATTGTTGATTTGCGCCACGCTGGAGCCAATCGCGATATTGACCTGTTTATCCTGATCGCGCAGATACTGATCGGTGGTTTTGAACTGGTTTACCAGCCCTTCCGCTTTACCAATCAGCGCCTGACGCGCCGCAGGATCTTCCGCGTTACTGACTAACGTTTGCAGGCTGGTAAAAAAACTCTGCAACGAACCAGACAGCGAGCTGGATTTATCAGCCAGCAGGTTGTCGATTTTCGACATCTGTTCATAGCGCGTGGTCAAGCCGCTGCTCTGGTTTTGCGCGCCGCGTAGCTGATTAGTGATAAACGCATCATATTCGCGCTGTACGCCTGAAACGTAAACGCCATTACCTATCCAGCCGCCAGCCCCTAACGTACTGTTTGCCTGCGCCAGAATAGTTGTCTGCCGGGTATAACCCGCAACGTTATAATTGTTGATGTTATTACTGACCGTATTTAACGCGGCCTGCGCGGCGTTAAGTCCGCTCATGGCGTGATTAATCAAGCTGGACATGATGGTTCCTTTTAATCCTTCAATACTCGTTGTTATCGGCAGCGACTACGTGGACTTGAGCAATTTAAAAGAGATTGTCGAGATTCGCGCTGTAGGTTTTGCTGACCTTTTCACTCATCGCTTTCAACTGCTGAATCATGCTGGTCAATTTACGCGCGTAATTCGGGTCAGTGGCGTATCCGGCGTTTTGCAGAGCCACTGCGCCCTGCTCTGCCGTGGCGGCAGTGGTCACGGCAGCGTAGCGTGGGTTACGCGTTAACAGCGCGACATAATCCGATAACGCCTCCAGATACGAGCTATAGACGCGGAATTTCGCTTTCACTTTTTTCGCTTCGCCATTTTCGTATTCAGTGGTGGTGATTTCCGTCACCGGCCCTTTCCAACTGGCGGTCGCTTTCACGCCAAATACGTTATAGCTGGGTTCGCCATTCTCCCGCAGGATTTGCCGTTGCCCCCAGCCGGACTCCAGCGCCGCCTGCGCCAGAATCAGATGATGCGGCACCCCGCTTTGTTCGCTGGCCAGCCTCGCCGGGAGCGAAAGCTGGGCCAGAAAGTCTTTACTGTCGCCGGAGAGCGGCGCATCGCTGCTCTCCGGCGTTTTCGGGATGGCTTTGCGCACCAGTTGGGTCAGCGCCTGATTTTGATAGCTGTTTACCGTCTCCAGGGAGAATTTAAGCGGTACTTGCGGCGCGTCATCCGCAGGCATCGTCTGCCCGCTGGTCATCTGTTTAACCATCATATCCGCCAGCCCCAGTCCCTTGCCGGCGGTCATCTGCTGGGCGATCTGCTGGTCATACATGCTGGTATACAGACGCGTCTGATCGCTGCTGAATAAACCATCTTTGGGTAAAGCCTCGCGCATACTTTTCAGCATCATCTGCACAAACATCCCTTCCACCTGACGGGCCACAGGACGGATATTCGCCGCCGGGTCCTGGCCCGCTTTCGCTTTCAGTTCGTTCAGAGATTGCGCATCCCAGGCCGCGCTGGCCAGCAATTTACCGTCTCCGATCATCAGATGATTTCCAGTTTGGCGCGTAGACAGCCCGCGCTCTGCATGGACTGCAAAATCGACATCAGGTCCATCGGCGTCGCGCCAAGCGCATTCAGCGCGCGCACTACGCTGTTCAGAT
Source organism: Salmonella sp. 32031103-2018-00083-FB-01-SM-01 (assembly GCF_017571995.1). NCBI lineage: Bacteria > Pseudomonadati > Pseudomonadota > Gammaproteobacteria > Enterobacterales > Enterobacteriaceae > Salmonella > Salmonella sp. 32031103-2018-00083-FB-01-SM-01. The sequence continues at coordinate 187,413 of NZ_JAGEQL010000001.1, read as the reverse complement.
TGGCGCTGGAACGCACGCTCTGTAGCGATCCGCCGCTCTGACGCAAATCTATCTGAGTCTGTGGCGTCACCACGGTCTGCCCGCCGCCAAATGGCGTATTCGGCTGGTTGACGTTGAGCTGGCGATTGACTGTCACTGACAAATTGCCCTGCGCCACAGCGCAGCTATCCAGCGTGACTTCCCGATTCATGACCACCGAACCGGTACGCGAGTTGATCACGACTTTTGCATCCTGCGGCGTCACGTTGACTTCCATATTTTGAATGTCCGCCAGAAAACGCACCTGCGAGCTGTTGCCGCTGGGCACACGTACCTGTACCGTTCGCGCATCAAGCGCAGTGGCGCTGCCGTAACCGCGGGCGCGGTTGATGGCATCGGTAATTTGCTGCGCCATCGTAAAATCTTCGTCGTTCAATTGCAGATTAATGGTGTTGCCAGCGCCGAACTGAGTCGGCAACTCGCGTTCGATAATCGCGCCATTAGTGATGCGCCCGCCATTAAGCTGGTTAACCTGCACGCTACTGCCGCCTGCGGAAGCGCCCGCGCCGCCGACCAGAATATTGCCCTGCGCCAGAGCATACACCTGGCTGTCCACCCCTTTTAACGGCGTCATTAATAACGTCCCGCCACGCAGACTTTTAGCGTTCCCCATTGAGGAAACGACGACATCGATCGTTTGTCCCTGTCGCGCAAAAGGCGGATACGACGCCGTCACCATCACCGCCGCCACGTTTTTCAACTGCATGTTGGTGCCAGTGGGGACCGTAATCCCCAGTTGTGACAGCATGTTATTCAGCGTCTGGGTGGTAAATGGCGTCTGGGTCGTCTGGTCGCCCGTACCGTCCAGCCCGACCACCAGCCCGTAGCCGATCAGCGAGTTTTCCCGTACCCCCTGGACACTGGTCAGATCCCGGATACGCTCGGCGTGCGCCAGAGTGGCAACCAGTGCCAGAACGATTCCTGCAAGAGCTTTAAACACATACACCTCGCTTACATCGGCGACAAATTAAGGAAGAAACGTTGCAGCCAGCCCATATTTTGCGCTTCGTTAATATAGCCGTTCCCGACATATTCAATCCGCGCATCCGCCACTTGTGTCGAGGGAACGGAGTTGCTGCCGCTGATGGTGCGTGGATTTACCACGCCGGAGAAGCGGATGAATTCCGTTCCCTGATTAATCGCGATCTGTTTTTCCCCCACGACGTGTAAATTGCCATTGGCCAGAACCTGATCGACGGTCACGGTCAGCGTGCCGCTAAAGGTATTGCTGGCATTCGCGCCGCCTTTGCCGTTAAAAGAGTTGCCGCCGGAGGCCTCCATATCCGCGCGGGAATTACCGAATAATCCCTGCAGATAACGCGGTACCGTATCAAAACCAAAACTGGTTTTGCCGTCGCGACTGGCATTTGCCGACGAGCTTTTACTGGCGCTGACGTTTTCCTGTAACACAATCGTGAGCGTATCGCCGATATTACGCGGTCGACGATCTTCAAAAAGCGGCTGATAGCCATAATTAATCGGCTGCGCAGACTGAAATATGGAGCCATTCGCCACCGGTACCGGGCCAGGTATCGGCTGCGCCGTGGTCGCCCCCTGCACGAGCGGTTTAGCGGGTATCCAGGCGCATCCTGTCAGCGTCGCGACCATCAGGGCCATAACTGGGTAAGCGTGAAGCGCGTATTTTTGCATTACCTTCATCTTCAAAATCAGGGAGCCGGTGGCGTATCCCCACCGGCGGCCCCTTAGAGTTGCGTCAGTTTCTGCAGCATCTGATCGGTCGTCGATACTGCTTTACTGTTAATTTCATAGGCGCGTTGAACCTGAATCATGTTCACCAGCTCTTCCGCCACGTTAACGTTCGACGTTTCGACATACCCTTGATACAACAACCCCGCGCCGTTGAGCCCCGGCGTGCTTTCGTTCGGCGCGCCGGACGATTGCGTTTCGATATAGAGGTTCTCGCCGATGCTTTCCAGCCCGGTGTCGTTCATAAAGGTGGTCAGGTTAAGCTGCCCGACCTGAACCGGCGCGGCCTGCCCCTGCTGGGTCACGCTGACCACGCCGTCGCGGCCAATGGTGATGCTTAACGCGTTGGCCGGAATGGTGATTGCCGGCTGCACCTGAAAACCGCCCGCCGTCACCAGTTGACCATTCTGATCCACCTGGAAAGAGCCGTCGCGGGTATAGGCAGACGTACCATCCGGCAGCATGACCTGGAAAAAGCCCTGCCCTTTAATCGCCACATCTTTACTGTTGTTGGTCTGCGACAGGTTCCCCTGACTGTGCAGACGCTCCGTGGCGACCGGACGCACGCCGGTACCGATTTGCAGCCCGGAAGGCAGCGTCGTCTGCTCGGACGACTGCGCGCCCGGCTGGCGGATGGTCTGATACAACAGATCTTCAAATACCGCGCGCTGACGCTTAAAACCATTGGTGCTGACGTTTGCCAGGTTATTGGCAATCACATCCATATTGGTTTGCTGCGCGTCCAGACCGGTTTTGGCGATCCATAATGAACTGATCATAAAATGTCCTGTATTAACTCATCGACAGCAGTTGGTTAGCTCGCCCTTCGTTCTCATCTACGCTGGTGATAACCTTCATCTGCATTTCAAAACGACGTGCGTTGGCGATCATGTCGGTCATGGCTTCAACCGGCTTGACGTTACTGCCCTCCAGCACGCCCGACATAATGCGAATTGACGGGTCGGCGGCCAGTACCGCCCCGCGTTCAGCCTGTGCCTCGGCGGTAAGGCGGAATAAACCGTCATCGCTCCGCTGCACCTCATTGCCTTCCGCTTTGACCAGCTTCAGTCGCCCAACGGGCGCCACCGTGTTTGGCGGGTCGCCGGGATTGAGCGCGGAGATCGTGCCGTCTGCCGCGATGGTGATTTCCGACCCTTCAGGAACGGTGATCGGGCCGCCTTCGCCGATAACCGGATGTCCCTGAATGGTTAACTGCCCGGTCGGCCCCACCTGGATATTCCCGTTACGGGTATATCCTTCAGCGCCATCCGCCGCTTGCACCACCAGCCAGCCGTCCTGCTGTAACGCGACATCCAGTGGGCGGGAGGTGTAGTCCAACTGACCCGGGGTCATATCCGCCCCCGGCGTCGACGCCGTAACCAGCGTGCGCGTCGCTAAAGAGAGGCCATCAACGGGCACCGCGCGTAGCGCGTTAAGCTGCGCGCGAAAGCCCGGCGTTGAGGCATTAGCCAGGTTGCTGGCCGTTACCGCCTGCTGGTTAAGCGTCTGACTGGCCGCCCCCATGGCGGTATAAATTGCGTGATCCATTAAGCTATCCCGTCAGGCGCTTAGCGCAGGTTAACCAGCGTATTGAGGATCTGGTCCTGGGTTTTGATGGTCTGCGCATTCGACTGGTAGTTACGCTGCGCGACGATCATATTCACCAGCTCTTTACTCAAATCCACGTTAGAGGCTTCCAGCGCGCCGTTCGTCAGCTTACCGAAGTTGCCGGAACCGGCAGTCCCCAGCAGCGCTACCCCGGAGGCCTGCGTCGCCGCCCAGACGTTATCGCCCTGGGATGCCAGACCTTCGTTGTTGGCGAAGTTAGCCAGCACTATCTGCCCCAGCACCTGCTCCTGCTCGTTGGAATAGTTGCCAACTACGGTGCCGTCGTTGTTAATCTGGTAGCTCACCAGGTCGCCCGGCTTATAGCCGTTCTGATTGGTGGCGACGATGTTGTTAGCCCCGGTGTTCTGCTGCATGGAGTTAAGGAAGCTGAGGGAGAAGGTGGCCGCTGTCGCGCCATTAATCGTACCGGTGGTGATGTTCACCGTACCGCCGGATTGCAGTGTCCCGTTTGCGTTAAATACCAGAGTGGTTGATGGTGCCGCCGGCGCTGTGGCTGCAGGATCGCTACTGTCATGGGTGTACACGGCCCATTCATTATCTTTGGTTTTCACAAAATAGACGTTCATGTCATGGGCATTACCCTGGCTGTCATAAACGGTGACGGTGCCTTTTTTGTTATACGAATCCGCATCACTCACGCTAAAGGGCGTTTTAGACGGTACAGGGTCCGTTGAGTTCAGGTTGATCTGCATTGACGCGGTGGTGGTCGATTTCGCCGCCATCAGCGTGTTCGGAATGGTGATCGGCGCAGGATTCGCCCCCTGCTGAATGGTCGGCGGCGTACCGGTGGCCGGATAGCCGGTCAACTGCATCCCCTGCATATTGACCAGGTTACGGTTCTCGTCCAGTTTGAACTGGCCGTTGCGGCTATAGAACACGGAACCGTTGCTGTCTACCAGGCGGAAAAAACCGTTCTGGCTAATCGCGACATCCAGCCCGCGCCCGGTGTTCGTTGTCGTACCGTCGGTAAAATCCTGGGTAATCCCCGCCACTTTTACGCCCAGCCCCACTTTGGAACCGGCAAACATATCGGCAAATGATGCCGTACCGGACTTAAAGCCATAGGTGGCGGAGTTGGCGATGTTATTACCGATAACATCAAGGTTGGTGGCCGCAGCGTTCAGGCCGCTAACCGCTTGAGAAAAAGACATGACTGACTCCTGATAAGTGTAAGGGCTTAGATTATTTGCCGAACTTCGTCGAGTGTGGTGGTGCCGTAGGTACCCAGATCCAACAGGTTGCCGTTACTGCCCTTCGTCACGCCCTGTACCAGAGCGAATTGCAGCGGCTGCGCCACCAGTTGCGTCCCGCCATTGCTGGCGGTAATCGCAATGTTGTAAGAACCATTCGGTACCGTTGTTCCGTCCGTTTGCTTACCATCCCAGGTAAAGGTGTGTACCCCGGCTCGCAACTCACCGATCTCCAGCGTCCGTACCACCCGGCCATCTTTATCGGTAATGGTTGCCGTCACTTTGTCCGCAGGCTGTTGCAATTCCACGCCAAACGGCGTCGTGGACGTCACGGCCCCTTCTTCCGCGCCTTTACCCGCCAGAATTGTGGTGCCAGGCACCATAACGCCATGCCCAATCAGCGTGGTCGCCTGTAGGGACTGACTATTATCGATTTGCCCGGAAATAGCCCCCAGCGTCGTATTCAGTTTTTCAATGCCGCTCACGGTACTGATTTGCGCCAACTGTGTCGTTAACTCATTATTTTGTAATGGGTTAGTCGGGTCCTGGTTCTTCAATTGCGCGACCAGTAAGGTCAGGAAACTGCTTTGCAGATCGGCAGCGTTGCTTCCGGTCATCGACCCGCTGCCGGTCGTCGTTTTGACGCCCGTGTTGGTCGGGTCATTCATATTTACGGCAATAGACATACGCGCCTCCTTTACTGGCCTAATGTCAGCGTTTTAAGCATCATGCTTTTTACGGTATTCAGGACTTCGATATTTGCCTGATAGCTGCGCGAGGCTGACATCGTGTTGACCATTTCGCCGACCACATCGACGTTGGGCATTTTGACGTAACCATTAGCGTCCGCCAGCGGATTGCCTGGCTCATAAACCAGCTTTTCCGGTGCCTGACTTTCAATCACGCTGGCGACCTTTACCCCGCCAGTGGCTTGACCCGGCGCGGCGTCCACCTGAAAAACCACCTGTTTGGCGCGATAAGGCTGTCCGTCCGGGCCGGTGACGCTATCCGCATTCGCCAGGTTACTGGCCGCAACGTTCAACCGCTTGGACTGTGCGGCAAGCGCCGATCCGGCAATATCAAAAATGTTTAACAGCGCCACGAATTAGTTTCCTCCCTGTAGCACATTCATCATGCCTTTGAGTTGGCTACCCAGAACGGTAAGCCCCATCTGATATTTGAGACTGTTATCCGCAAACTGCGTACGTTCCCTGTCCATATCTACGGTGTTACCATCCAAAGAAGGCTGATCGGGTACGCGGTAAAGCAGATCCACTGCGGGAGAAGAGACCGCCTGGGCGGGAATATGGTGAGAGGAAGTCAACGTTAACGCGACGCCGCCGGTTTCTTCCCGTCCACGCACCATCACCTTTTTTAACTCACTGGCAAAATCAATATCGCGCGCCTGATACCCCGGCGTATCGGCATTGGCGATATTCGCCGCTAATATTTCCTGACGTTGCGCGCGCAGATTTAGCGCTTCCTGCTGAAATCGTAAGGCGGCATCGAGCCTGTCGAGCATATCTCCTCCGCAAATGGCAAAATTCAGCCGACAGCTTAAATGCCTTCACGCGCGCGTTATCGCCGGAATAAACGCAAAATGCGTCGCTATTTATTGCGTTGATGCTTGCTTCACACGGGTAGAATCCTGTCATGACATCAACCAGGGGGAAGTACCATGCAAACGTTAAAACGAGGATTCGCCGTGGCGGCTTTGCTGTTCAGCCCCCTGACAATGGCGCAGGACATCAACGCCCAGCTGACCACGTGGTTTTCCCAGCGTCTGTCTGGCTTCAGCGACGAGGTGGTTGTCACGCTCCGTTCATCGCCCAATCTGCTACCGAGCTGCGAGCAGCCAGCCTTCAGCATGACGGGCAGCGCGAAGCTGTGGGGCAACGTCAATGTGGTGGCGCGCTGCGCCAATGAAAAACGTTATTTGCAGGTGAATGTGCAAGCGACCGGCAATTATGTCGCCGTTGCCGCGCCCGTCGCGCGCGGCGGAAAATTGACGCCGGCCAACGTCACGCTAAAACGTGGCAGGCTGGATCAGTTACCGCCGCGGACGGTACTGGATATCCGTCAGATTCAGGATGCCGTCAGTTTGCGCGATCTCGCTCCTGGGCAGCCGGTACAGCTTACGATGATACGTCAGGCCTGGCGCGTCAAAGCGGGGCAACGAGTACAGGTCATCGCCAATGGCGAGGGGTTTAGCGTCAATGCGGAAGGTCAGGCGATGAATAATGCCGCCGTCGCGCAAAATGCGCGCGTGCGCATGACATCGGGTCAAATCGTGAGTGGAACCGTCGATTCTGATGGGAATATTCTTATTAACCTATAATTGTGTAAAGATTTTGTCGCGGCTGCCGATGAGATATTCAACCATGATGGTAGCTGGCCGCTACAACGTAACCCTCGATGAGGATAAATAAATGAGCATTGACCGTACCTCACCTTTGAAACCCGTTAGCACTGTCCAGACGCGCGAAACCAGCGATACGCCGGTACAAAAAACGCGTCAGGAAAAAACGTCCGCCGCGACGAGCGCCAGCGTAACGTTAAGCGACGCGCAAGCGAAGCTCATGCAGCCAGGCGTCAGCGACATTAATATGGAACGCGTCGAAGCATTAAAAACAGCTATCCGTAACGGTGAGTTAAAAATGGATACGGGAAAAATAGCAGACTCGCTCATTCGCGAGGCGCAGAGCTACTTACAGAGTAAATAAGCGTATGACTCGTTTGTCAGAAATACTTGACCAGATGACCACCGTCCTGAATGACCTGAAGACGGTGATGGACGCCGAGCAACAACAGCTTTCCGTAGGCCAGATTAACGGCAGCCAGCTACAGCGTATTACAGAAGAAAAAAGCTCGTTGCTGGCGACGCTGGATTATCTGGAACAACAGCGCCGTCTGGAGCAGAACGCGCAGCGTAGCGCAAACGATGACATTGCAGAGCGCTGGCAGGCGATTACCGAAAAAACGCAGCATCTTCGCGACCTCAACCAGCACAACGGCTGGCTGCTGGAAGGGCAAATTGAGCGTAATCAACAGGCGCTGGAGGTGCTGAAACCTCACCAGGAGCCGACCTTGTACGGGGCTGACGGTCAGACTTCCGTCTCTCACCGCGGCGGTAAAAAAATTTCTATCTAATCAGTGCCGGATGGCGACGTTGCGCCTTTCCGGCCTGAATGCCTTGTAGGCCTGATAGCACAGCGCTATCAGGCACTGAATTTACGCCGTCCGGCGAACAAACTCTTTCACTTTAAAGCCCAGCACGGCAAGCGCGGCGAAATAGGCCGCGATACCCGCGATCACTACCGCCATCAAACGTAGCAAACGCCATAACATCGACCCTTGCGACCACTCCGGCATAATATGCAACACGCCGAACAATACGGCGGCCATCACCAGTACGGAAATGATCAGACGCATCAGGAACCACATCCAACCCGGTTGTGGCGTAAAGATATTCTGTTTGCGCAGTTGCCAGTACAGCAGCGACGCATTGAGACATGCCGCCAGACCAATAGAGAGCGACAGTCCGGCGTGTTTCAGCGGTCCAATAAACGCCAGGTTCATTAACTGAGTCATGATTAACGTCACGATGGCGATTTTCACCGGCGTTTTAATATCCTGGCGAGAATAGAAGCCCGGGGCCAGCACTTTTACGACGATCAAGCCAATCAGCCCCACCGAATAGGCGATTAACGCCCGCTGCGTCATTGCCGCATCAAAGGCGGTGAATTTACCGTACTGAAACAGCGAGACCGTCAGCGGCTTCGCCAGAATGCCTAACGCTACCGCGCTCGGCAACGCCAGTAAAAAGCACAAACGCAGCCCCCAGTCCATCAGGCGGCAGTACTCATCATGATTGCCGCTGGCAAAGCTTTTCGACAATGACGGCAACAGGATGGTCCCCAATGCCACGCCCAGCACGCCGGACGGGAACTCCATCAACCGATCGGCATAGTACATCCATGAGACCGAGCCGGAGGCCAGAAACGAGGCAAAAATGGTATTGATGATAAGGGAGATCTGACTGACGGATACGCCCAAAATCGCCGGCCCCATCTGTTTGACCACCCGCATCGCCCCGGTGTCGCGAAAGTTAATGCGCGGCAGCACCAACATACCGATCTTTTTCAAATACGGAAGTTGATACACCAGTTGCAGCACGCCGCCGACGGTGACTGCCCAGGCTAACGCCAGCACCGGCGGATTAAAGTATGGCGCGGCGAATAATGCAAAACCGATCATGCTGATATTAAGAAATGTCGGCGCAAAAGCGGGAATAGAGAAGCGATTCCAGGTGTTGAGAATGGCGCCAACCAGTGAAGCCAGCGAGATCAGCAGAATATAGGGAAACGTAATCCGCAGCAGTTGCGTCGTCAGCGCGAATTTATCCGCAGTATCGGCAAAACCCGGCGCGGTTACCATAATCACCCACGGGGCGGCCAGCATACCGGCTACCGTCACGACGGCCAATGCCAGCGTCAACAGGCCGGAAACGTAAGCGACAAAGATCCGCGTCGCTTCTTCACCCTGCTTGCTCTTATATTCCGCCAGGATAGGCACAAAGGCCTGAGAAAAAGCGCCTTCGGCAAAGATCCGGCGTAGTAGATTGGGGAGTTTAAACGCCACAAAAAAGGCGTCGGTCGCCATCCCTGCGCCAAAAATTCTGGCGACAATCGCATCACGGGCAAAGCCCAACACGCGTGAAAACATAGTCATCGAGCTGACGGCAGCCAGCGATTTCAATAAATTCATTTCTTTTGTATTCCAGACCCTGGCGTAAAACTCCTGCATGGCTGATCCATCGACCGGATAACGCAACTTCTGCCGTATCCGGCTGTATCACCGCGCCTGACGGCGACGTTAAAACGTCTTATCAGGCCTTACAGACTCCCCACGGTTTGCCATTATTCACTGTGAAAAGAGGTATTATGTAGAGTGGGCATATATACCCGCCATACTTCGAGCTGCATGTGCGTTAGCTTTTCTGCAACTCGAATTATTGAGGGTATAGTACCTGGATTACGATGAATTACTACCGCCAGATGTTACAGAGGGTTATTCGCTGATGGCGTCCCGCCACAGCGCCTCCACGACGCGCTGGGCCAAAATCGCCTGCTCCCCCGCCGTTTCCGGAACCGTCTGATTTTGTACGCAGTCAATGAAATGCCGCGCGCATCCGACAAAACCACGCTGTTCAAGCGTCGTTTGCCAACCCGGAATGGGTTTGATGAGAATACCCTGCCCGCGCTCTTCGCGCCATTCACGCATATCCGTCACGTCATACAGCCCGCCGTCGGTGACGGCCTGGACCGATTCACGCTGACTTCCGGCGCGCCGGTGCATACTGGTGGTAATTTGTAGTTTGTCGGCGGAAAAATGATGTTCCGCATAGCACATTTCGCCGGACTCGCTGGTGAGCAACATGCCGCTGGCAAGGCGCGCCTCGCCGCCCGCCAGCCACAGAGCGGTATCCACGACATGCAGATAGTCATCGAGCAAAGTAAAACGTAAGTCGTGCGGCCCGATGCTATCGGTACGATGTTTATCCATACGCAGTGATGCCGCAGTGCCGAGGCGCGTCTTCAGTTCGCGGTACAGCGGCGCGAAACGGCGATTAAAGCCAACCATCAGCGTCAATTTTTTTTGCGCCGCCAGCGCCACCAGCCGTTCGGCATCACGTAGATTTTCCGCCAGCGGTTTATCCACGCAAACATGCACGCCGGCATTGAGAAGTTCGCTGACCACGGCATAATGGCTTGCGGTACTGGAGTGGACGAAGACCGCATCGCAGCCGGACGCTAAATTCGCCAGCGAATCCACATACGGTATGCGCCAGCTTTCGCAGATACGTAAGGCTTTATCCCGCGAAGGAGACCAGGCGCCCTGTAATGTCCATCCGGCGGTGTTGGTTAATACCGGCAGCCAGGCCTTCTGCGCAATACCGCCTAATCCGACAATGCCAATCCGTAATGTTCTCACATTACTCCCCCAGGTGAGCTAACAAAGAATCCAGCCGCTGCTTTAACTCCGCCACTTCGCTTTCCAGCGCTTCGACGCGCGACTGAAGATCGCCCGACGCACTTTCCGGCGCAGACGTCTGGAGAGACAGTTCATCGACGTCGCCGCAAAAAAGGTGCATATAACGGCTTTCGCGCTTACCCGGTTCACGCGCCAGACGGACGACATACGGGCCGTCCTCACGACTGGCAAGCCGTTCCAGCGTGGATTCAACTTCCGCCATATCGCTGAATTCATGCATCCGCGACGCCCGGCTACGCAACTCGCCGGGCGTTTGCGCGCCGCGCAGCAGCAGCGTAGTGACGAGCGCCACTTCCGCCGCGCTAAGTTTCAGATCGCCAAATTCGGAATTACAGAAACGCTGTTCATATTTGGTGACGCGATTGCCAAACCCACTGACCGTACGCAAAAAGTGGCGTTTCACCAGGTTATCGAGTTGTTCTTGTACCTCTTGTTCCGTCAGGTTCATCACCGGTTCACGGTTGGTTTTCTGATTACAGGCTGTCACCACCCCGTTGACGGAAAGCGGATACTGTTCCGGCGTTGTCACCTGCTTTTCCAGCAGACAGCCAATCACTCGCGCTTCAGTGGCGGTTAATTCATATTTCATCGTTTTCTCCCTTTGCCTCTCATTCCGTAAGCCGCTCAACGCCCCGGCGTCCATAACGGCGTGGTTAACGCCGTCAGGACATGGTCGCGCCATTGTCCATCAATCAACAGGTAATCTTTCGCATAGCCTTCTTTTTCAAAGCCAAGCCGCGCCAGCAACGCGCCGCTACGTTTGTTGTGCGGCATATAGTTCGCCATGATACGGTGGATATGCTGAGTGCGCTGCATATAGCGAATCGCAGCGGTTAAGGCTTCAAACATCAGCCCCTGCCCCTGCCACTTTTGCGCAATGGAATAGCCCAGATAACAGGCATGAAAAGAACCGCGCACCACATTGGAAAAATTCGCCACGCCGATAATTTCTTTTTCTTCCGGATCAAGTAGCGCGAAATAGAAGGCGGAGCCCTGTTTGTGAAATTCACCGATCATTCCCAGACGCGCCTGCCATCCTGAAGGATAACAATGACTTTCATCACGGACCGGTTCCCAGGGTTTTAAAAAATGACGATTTTCCGCGTAATAATCGGCCAGACGCCAGGCATCACGCTCATGCACTAAACGTACCACCAGACGATCGGTGGTTAAGCGCACTTTTGGCACGTTACTACGATAGCCAAACATTCTATACCTACTCCTTCCTGTAACGTCTTCAGCACGCCAGTAACATTACTATACCTGCGCAACCAGGCTCTGTGAAAAGCGCAAATCGTCATTTTTTGAATTGCTGCCACATTTTGATGAAAACTCTCGATTAAAAAGGACTTTTGATAAAAAAATATTGTCCCGCTAACGGTAGGAAAAAACGAAACGCCGCCGCAGAATAGAAGACGCTCATCTATTATTTCCCGGGAGGGGAAATGTCGCGCGTCTCGCAGGCGAGGAACCTGGGTAAATATTTTCTTCTCATCGATAACATGTTGGTGGTGCTGGGTTTTTTCGTCGTATTCCCGCTCATCTCTATTCGCTTTGTCGATCAAATGGGGTGGGCTGCCGTAATGGTAGGGATCGCACTCGGCCTGCGCCAGTTTATTCAACAAGGTCTGGGCATTTTTGGCGGCGCCATCGCCGATCGCTTTGGCGCGAAACCGATGATTGTCACCGGTATGCTGATGCGCGCCGCCGGCTTTGCCACCATGGGTATCGCGCATGAGCCCTGGCTCTTGTGGTTTTCCTGCTTTCTTTCCGGTCTCGGCGGTACGCTTTTCGACCCGCCGCGCTCAGCGCTGGTGGTCAAATTAATTCGTCCGGAGCAACGGGGCCGCTTCTTCTCTCTGTTGATGATGCAGGACAGCGCGGGTGCGGTGATTGGCGCGCTACTGGGAAGCTGGTTGCTACAATACGATTTTCGTCTGGTCTGCGCGACAGGCGCTATTTTGTTCATATTATGCGCCCTTTTCAACGCATGGCTGCTTCCGGCCTGGAAGCTATCAACGGTCAGAACGCCGGTGCGTGAAGGAATGCGCCGCGTCATGAGCGATAAAAGGTTTGTCACCTACGTGCTGACGCTGGCGGGCTATTATATGCTGGCGGTACAGGTCATGTTAATGCTGCCGATTATGGTAAACGATATCGCCGGTTCGCCTGCTGCCGTGAAATGGATGTACGCTATCGAAGCGTGTCTCTCGCTGACGTTGCTCTACCCGATTGCCCGCTGGAGCGAAAAGCGTTTTCGGCTGGAGCATCGGCTGATGGCTGGTTTGCTCGTCATGTCGCTGAGCATGATCCCCATCGGGATGGTGGGCAATTTACAGCAGCTTTTTACGCTTATTTGCGCTTTCTACATCGGCTCGGTTATCGCCGAACCGGCGCGCGAAACGCTCAGCGCGTCGCTCGCGGACGCGAGGGCGCGGGGAAGCTATATGGGCTTTAGCCGTCTGGGATTAGCCATTGGCGGCGCGATTGGTTATATCGGCGGCGGCTGGTTGTTTGATATGGGTAAAGCGCTTGCGCAGCCTGAACTACCGTGGATGATGCTCGGTATTATCGGCTTTATCACCTTTTTGGCTTTAGGCTGGCAATTTAGTCATAAACGCACGCCGCGCCGGATGCTGGAACCCGGCGCCTGATTTGATACCTGTCGCTATCTCCTCCATACTGGTCAGGAACCGACAGTCAAATGGAGGAGAAACGTGAAGCTTTATATTTACGATCATTGCCCTTTCTGCGTTAAAGCCCGCATGATTTTCGGCCTGAAGAACATCCCCGTTGAACTTAACGTGTTACAAAATGACGACGAGGCGACGCCCACCCGGATGATTGGTCAAAAGATGGTGCCCATCCTGCAAAAAGATGATAGTCGCTACCTTCCTGAAAGTATGGATATTGTACATTATGTCGACAACCTCGACGGCAAACCGCTGTTAACCGGGAAACGCAATCCAGCCATTGAAGAGTGGTTGCGCAAAGTTAACGGTTACGTTAATCAGCTACTGCTGCCGCGATTTGCAAAATCCGCTTTCGATGAATTTTCTACCCCTGCGGCGCGCCAGTATTTTATCCGCAAAAAAGAAGCCTCATCTGGCAGTTTTGACAATCATCTTGCGCACTCTGCCGGACTGATTAAAAAGATCGGCGATGATTTACGTTTGCTGGATAAACTCATCGTACAGCCTAACGCCGTTAACGGCGAATTATCGGAAGATGATATTCATCTGTTTCCGCTTCTGCGTAATCTGACGCTGGTCGCCGGTATCCACTGGCCGACAAAAGTCGCGGACTATCGCGATAATATGGCAAAGCAGACGCAAATTAATTTACTCTCCTCAATGGCTATCTAACGCCCGCCAGGCGGCAACCCTTTCTTGCCGCCTTTTTCAGCTTTTTCTAGTGGCGCCATGTCCGCTGGCGCGACATGCTGCTTTGTGTCAAGATTAGGGCATAGGCAACATGCTAAGGAACGCCATGAAAAAGTTTTTTTTTGCCGCTGCGCTGGTAGTTAGCGGCCTGTTAGTGGGCTGTAATCAACTTACGCAATACACCATTAGCGAACAAGAAATCAATCAAGCGCTTGAAAAACGGAATAATTTCTCAAAAGATATTGGTCTGCCCGGCATTGCCGACGCGCATATCGTATTGACTAACCTTGTCAGCCAGATTGGTCGGGAAGAGCCTAATAAAGTCACCCTTACTGGCGATGCCAGGCTGGATATGAATTCCCTGTTTGGCAGTCAAAAAGCGACGATGAAACTCAAGCTAAAAGCCCTGCCGGTCTTTGATAAAGAAAAAGGCGCCATCTATCTTCAGGAGATGGAAGTAGTAGACGCCACCGTGACGCCGGAGAAAATGCAATCGGTGCTACAAACGCTCCTGCCTTATTTAAATCAGTCTTTACGTAGCTACTTTAACCAGCGCCCCGCTTACGTGTTGCGTGAGGACAGCAGTAAAGGCGAAGCGTTAGCGAAGAAACTCGCGAAAGGCATTGAAGTTAAACCTGGTGAAATCGTTATTCCTTTCACCAATTGATATCGAGGGCGCGCTCGCGCCCTTTTTTTACGTGCAAACGAAAACGTTTCCGCTTATCCTTTGTTTCCGGCAAAAAGACTATTCCTCAGCCGGAGCTTATTAATGACTGCACCATCCCAGGTTTTAAAGATCCGCCGCCCGGACGACTGGCACGTTCACCTTCGCGATGGCGACATGTTAAAAACGGTCGTACCCTATACCAGCGAAATTTATGGTCGCGCTATCGTGATGCCGAACCTGGCGTCCCCCATCACGACCGTTGATGCAGCGATCGCCTACCGCCAGCGTATTCTCGATGCGGTGCCCGCCGGGCATGATTTCACGCCGTTAATGACCTGCTATTTAACGGATTCGCTCGATGCCGATGAACTGGAGCGTGGTTTCCATGAAGGCGTGTTTACTGCGGCTAAGCTTTACCCGGCCAATGCCACCACTAACTCCAGTCATGGCGTAACGTCAGTCGACGCTATCATGCCGGTACTGGAGCGGATGGAAAAACTCGGAATGCCATTGCTGGTCCACGGTGAGGTGACCCATGCGGAGGTTGATATCTTCGATCGTGAAGCGCGTTTTATCGACACCGTAATGGAACCGCTACGCCAGCGTCTGACCGCGCTTAAAGTGGTCTTTGAGCACATCACGACCAAAGATGCCGCGCAGTATGTCCGTGACGGCAACGACTACCTGGCGGCTACCATTACGCCTCAACATTTAATGTTTAACCGTAATGATATGCTGGTCGGCGGCATTCGTCCTCACCTGTACTGTCTACCGATTCTGAAACGCAATATTCACCAGCAGGCGTTACGCGACCTGGTCGCCAGTGGTTTTACGCGCGCCTTCCTGGGGACGGATTCAGCGCCGCATTCACGTCATCGTAAAGAGACCAGTTGCGGCTGCGCCGGTTGTTTCAACGCCCCCTCCGCCCTTGGCAGTTATGCCGCCGTGTTTGAGGAAATGAACGCGCTGGCGCACTTTGAAGCGTTCTGTTCACTCAATGGCCCGCAATTCTATGGCCTGCCGGTGAATACGGGGTGGGTGGAACTGGTTCGCGATGAACAACAGATACCGGAAAATATCGCGCTGGCTGATGATTCGCTGGTGCCTTTTTTAGCGGGTGAAACAGTACGCTGGTCAGTAAAAAAATAAAAAATGCGCTTACTTGTTGCTATATATTGGATTTAACTGTATATATATCCAGTATATTCAACAGGGGGCCATTATGCGTATTGAAGTCACTATAGCCAAAACGTCACCTCTGCCTGCCGGTGCGATTGATGCGCTGGCGGGCGAACTCTCCCGCCGTATTAGCCATCATTTTCCTGAGAATTTGGGTAACGTCACCGTGCGTTACGCTACCGCCAACAACTTGTCCGTCATTGGCGCATCAAAAGAGGACAAAGAACGCATTAGCGAGATTCTCCAGGAGACCTGGGAGAGCGCTGATGACTGGTTCATCAATGAATAAAAAATGATATGCAGTGATGTATGTTTGCCGGGTCGCCCCGGCTTTTTTATTTGCGCAACTGATGAATATTTCGCCTGACCGTCAAAATAATTGCACAACATCCTAAAAAAATATGAATGAACTGCCGCTTTATTGTTCATATAATTCTTAAAAAGAGAAATTTATCCTCCGGTCTCTTTAAAAACGCAGTGAATAGCCTTATTAATTGGTATACTGAAGTTGCTTCAGAAGAAAAACACGCATTGAACCTCGAGAACCGTTGTCTTATAACACGTACCAGGGGGGCATGATGGAAAAGAATAATGAAGTCATTCAGACCCATCCGCTTGTAGGATGGGACATCAGCACCGTCGATAGCTATGATGCGCTGATGCTGCGTTTGCACTACCAGACCCCAAATCGTCCGGAACCGGAAGGGACTGAAGTTGGTCAAACGCTCTGGTTAACGACAGATGTAGCCAGGCAATTTATTTCAATATTAGAAGCCGGCATCGCCAAAATAGAATCAGGTGATTACCAGGAAAACGAGTATCGTCGCCATTAGCGTGACGCGCTCCCCCTCTCTCAGGCACCGTAAGGTGCCTCACTTATTTCTGGCTTGTATATCTCAGCGCAGTTATTTACCCTGAAATCATCGCGATAGCAGAGAGAAGCTGATGAAATACGACCTTATTATTATCGGCAGCGGTTCGGTTGGCGCCGCCGCTGGTTATTACGCCACCCGCGCCGGGCTAAAGGTCCTGATGACCGATGCGCATATGCCGCCTCATCAACAGGGCAGCCATCACGGCGATACCCGACTTATCCGCCACGCTTATGGTGAAGGCGAAAAATATGTCCCGCTGGTGCTTCGCGCCCAGGCGCTTTGGGATGAACTCTCCACACACAATGAAGAGCCTATTTTTGTCCGCTCCGGCGTCGTTAACCTCGGCCCGGCCGACTCCGCTTTCTTAGCCAACGTCGCACGAAGCGCGCAACAGTGGCAATTAAACGTCGAGCGCCTGGACGCGACGGCCCTCATGATGCGCTGGCCGGAAATTCGCGTGCCCGATAATTATATCGGGCTGTTTGAAGCTGACTCCGGTTTCCTGCGCAGCGAATTAGCCATTACCACATGGCTTCGTCTGGCCCGAGAAGCAGGCTGCGCACAGCTATTCAACAGCCCGGTAAGCCATATTCACCATGATGATAACGGTGTGACGATAGAGACGAGTGAAGGCTGCTACCACGCCAGCAAAGCGCTGATTAGCGCGGGCACCTGGGTCAAAGCGCTGGTACCGGAGCTGCCCGTTCAGCCCGTACGTAAAGTTTTTGCCTGGTTTAAGGCGGATGGGCGTTACAGCACTAAAAACCGCTTTCCGGCCTTTGCCGGCGAAATGCCCAACGGCGATCAATATTACGGTTTCCCGGCGGAGAACGACGAGTTAAAAATCGGCAAACACAATGGCGGACAGCTAATACAGGCTCCGGAAGAGCGCAAGCCCTTTGCCTCCGTTGCCAGCGATGGCGCGGAAGCATTTCCTTTCCTGCGTAACGTACTGCCGGGTATCGGCGGTTGTTTACATGGGGCGGCATGTACCTATGATAATTCGCCGGACGAGGATTTTATTATCGATACGCTGCCTGGCCATGAGAATACGCTTGTCATCACTGGACTCAGCGGACATGGTTTTAAATTCGCCCCGGTGTTAGGAGAAATCGCTGCGGATTTTGCGTTGGGAAAAACGCCCTCCTTTGATCTGACGCCGTTCCGGCTTTCCCGTTTTAGCCAATAATTTGTCGGCCCCGTAAAGGGGCTGTTTATTAAGGTAAGCTATGCGTCGTCTCTTTCATTTTCTGATGAATAATATTCGCGAACATTTCATGCTTTACGTTATTCTTTGGTCGCTGCTGGCGGTGATGGATATTGTTTATCTCCTTTTCTTTTGATTGCTTTTCATTGACGTTAACTGACACTTTCTGAAAGTTCCTCGCTTTTTATTTCATAACGTTAAGCACGGCAATAATGCCAGTTCCTGCCATTGCGCGGTTATCAGGGGGAAATATCTCGAAACTTCTGAAGCTGAACCGCAAACAACATCAAAATTATTGAAATAAAAATAAATATCATTCAAATTCTTATTTATAAGTTGCATTCGGCGCTTTTCCACGCCATTTTCATTCTCTCGTGAAATATTCATTGGTGTGTTTATGCAATTTAAAAATACTCCACAGCGTTATGGCGTGGTTTCCGCCGCGCTCCACTGGCTGACCGCCCTGGTGGTCTATGGCATGTTTGCGTTGGGTTTATGGATGGTCACGCTCAGTTATTACGACGGCTGGTATCACCAGGCGCCGGAAATACATAAAAGTATTGGCATGTTACTGATGATGGCGCTGATCGTGCGTATTATCTGGCGGCTTTATTCTCCGCCGCCCGTTGCGTTGACCAGCTATTCCCGTTTAACGCGCGCCGGCGCCGCCGCGGGTCATCTCCTCCTGTATCTCCTGCTCTTTGCGATAATCATTAGCGGCTACCTGATTTCCACCGCCGACGGTAAACCGATTAGCGTCTTTGGCTGGTTTGAGATTCCGGCCACGCTTACGGACGCGGGTGCGCAGGCTGACATCGCCGGAACGCTGCATCTGTGGATTGCCTGGTCGCTGGTCATTATCTCGCTCTCGCATGGGGTTATGGCGCTAAAACACCATTTCATCGATAAAGACGACACACTGAAACGTATGACAGGAATGTCGTCATCTGACTATGGAGCTCAAAAATGAAAAAAAACCTGCTGGGATTCACCCTCGCATCCTTGTTATTCACGACCGGTTCCGCCGTGGCGGCGGAGTATAAAATTGATAAAGAAGGCCAACATGCGTTCGTCAATTTCCGCATTCAGCATCTGGGCTACAGCTGGCTATACGGCACCTTTAAAGATTTCGACGGCACGTTCACTTTTGACGAAAAAAATCCATCGGCAGACAAAGTGAACGTGACCATTAACACCAATAGCGTCGACACTAACCATGCCGAACGTGACAAACACCTGCGTAGCGCGGAATTTCTTAATGTTGCGAAATTCCCGCAGGCAACCTTCACCTCTACCAGCGTGAAAAAAGAGGGCGATGAACTGGATATTACCGGCAATCTGACGCTCAATGGCGTGACTAAACCGGTGACGCTGGAAGCGAAGCTGATGGGCCAGGGCGACGATCCGTGGGGCGGTAAGCGCGCGGGCTTTGAGGCCGAAGGAAAAATTAAGCTGAAGGATTTCAATATAACTACCGATCTCGGCCCGGCCTCACAAGAGGTTGAGCTTATCATCTCAGTAGAAGGCGTTCAGCAGAAGTAACGCCTGGCGAAATGCCGGATAGCGGCCTTTACGCTGCTATCCGGCAAAATATTACTCAGCCGGATCGGGAATGCTCAGTTTGCTATTAAGCCGACCACGCGATTTATTAAAAATTTTGTTGCCGTTCTCGCGACCCGCGCGACGTCGGCGCGGTTCTTCCTCCGGCAAGGCCAACTCTTCACAGCATTGTTCACTACAGCAGCCGTTAAATTTACTGGCGCACTGCGGACACTGAATAAACAGCAGATGGCAACCGTCGTTTTTGCAGTTGGTATGGCTATCGCAGGGCGCGCCGCACTGATGGCAATGCGCGATAATATCATCCGAGATTCGTTCGCCCATTCGTTCATCAAATACAAAGTTTTTGCCGATAAAGCGAACGGGAAGCCCCTGCTCGCGCGCGCGACGGGCGTACTCAATGATGCCACCCTCAATATGCCAGACTTTATTGAAACCGTTGTGTTTCATCCAGGCGCTGGCTTTCTCACAACGAATACCGCCGGTACAGTACATCACTATCTTTTTATCTGCATGTTCCCGCAGCATTTCAACCGCTTTTGGCAACTGTTCACGAAACGTATCCGCCGGGATTTCCAGAGCATTTTCGAAATGGCCGACTTCATACTCATAGTGGTTGCGCATATCAATAAAGACCGCGTCAGGATCGTCCAGCATCGCATTCACATCTGCCGCCTTCAGATAATCGCCGACATTACTGGCGTCAAAAGTCGGATCGTCAATACCGTCAGCGACGATACGGTCGCGAACTTTCATACGCAGCACCCAAAATGACTTTCCGTCATCCTCCAGCGCGATATTTAAACGCAGCCCGTCCAGCGCGGGGTCGAACGTATAAAGCTGTTGACGAAACGTCTCGAGCTTGCTTTGCGGCACGCTGATTTGCGCATTGATGCCTTCATGCGCCAGGTAAACGCGACCAAAAACGTCCAACGCCGTAAACACCTGATACAACGCGTCCCGCGTCTGTTGCGGCGAGGCGATAGTGAAATATTTATAAAAAGAAATTGTCGTACGCGGCTCGCTTTCCGCCAGCATTTTGGCTTTCAGCTCGTCATTAGAGATGCGGTTGTGTAACACTGGCATGGTGTACGTATCCTGCAATCAGCAAAAAATAAAGTGGGCAGGCATGATAAGGCAAGTCTCGCCAATTTACATCCACACATTTTGCGCTACATTTCCTGCTTTACACTAAATAATTAACAACAATTGTCGATTTAATCGCCACTCTCCTGCTACATATTTTTGCTCAACGCAAAAAGATGCGAGAATACGGGGAATTGTTCGTTGAAAGACAGGATAGAAATGACGAAGTTGCCTAAGTTCTCCGTGGCCTTACTGCACCCGCGCTATTGGTTAACCTGGTTGGGTATAGGCGCGCTTTGGTTGGTCGTGCAACTCCCCTACCCGGTCATCTATAAATTGGGTTGCGCATTGGGCCACCTGGCGCGACGCGTAATGAAACGCCGCGCGAAAATCGCCTATCGCAACCTTGAATTATGCTTTCCGGAAATGACCGCGCAGGAACGCCACACCATGGTGGTCAAAAACTTTGAATCCGTCGGTATGGGCGTGATGGAAACCGGCATGGCCTGGTTCTGGCCCGATCGGCGAGTGAACCGCTGGATGGAAGCGAGCGGTCTGGAGCATATCCGTGAAGTTAAGGCGCAGGGGCTGGGGTTCATTCTGGTAGGAATACATTTTCTTACCCTTGAGTTTGGCGCCCGCATGTTTGGTATGCATAACCCGGGTATCGGAGTTTATCGCCCGAATGATAATCCGTTGCTCGACTGGTTACAGACCTGGGGACGCTTACGCTCCAATAAATCGATGTTGGATCGCAAAGATCTGAAAGGCATGGTTAAGGCATTGAAAAGCGGCGAATTGATCTGGTATGCGCCGGATCACGATTATGGCCCGCGCGCCAGCGTTTTTGTACCATTATTCGCTGTCGACCAGGCTGCCACGACCTCCGGTACCTGGATGCTCGCGCGCATGTCTAAAGCCTGTATTATCCCCTTCGTGCCTCGCCGTAAACCCGATGGGAAAGGCTACGAACTGATCATTCTTCCTGCGGAATATTCGCCTCCACTGGAGAGCGCAGAAGCGACTGCCGCATGGATGAATAAGATTGTTGAGCAGTGCATTATGATGGCGCCAGAGCAGTATATGTGGCTGCATCGCCGCTTTAAAACTCGCCCTGAAGGCGTACCGTCGCGCTATTGACAGGATTGCAGCCGTCAGGCTGCAATTTTTCCCCTCTTTTAGCTTTAAAAGCTCCCCACATTGCGAGGCTGGTAAGGTCGGCGCATAATTATAATTAGTACGCTCATAATTAAATTGATGATAGCGCAAACCGCGCATCATACTGTGGAACGCTATGTCACCCTCTGATGTCCCCATAAACTGGAAACGCAATCTAACCGTTACCTGGCTGGGCTGTTTTTTAACCGGCGCGGCATTCAGTCTGGTCATGCCTTTTCTCCCTCTCTACGTTGAGCAACTCGGCGTAACAGGCCATAGCGCGCTCAACATGTGGTCCGGACTGGTCTTTAGTATTACGTTCCTCTTTTCAGCTATCGCTTCCCCTTTTTGGGGCGGTCTGGCGGATCGTAAAGGGCGTAAGATCATGCTGTTGCGTTCCGCTCTCGGCATGGCCATTGTGATGCTGTTAATGGGCATGGCGCAAAATATCTGGCAATTTCTGATCCTCCGCGCGTTATTAGGCCTGCTGGGCGGATTTATTCCCAACGCCAATGCGCTCATCGCCACTCAGGTGCCGCGCCACAAAAGCGGCTGGGCGTTAGGGACGCTCTCTACTGGCGGCGTCAGCGGCGCTCTGCTTGGCCCACTTGCGGGCGGTCTGCTCGCCGACCATTACGGCCTTCGCCCGGTCTTTTTTATTACCGCCAGCGTGTTGTTTATCTGTTTTCTGCTCACCTTCTTTTTTATTCGCGAGAATTTCCTGCCGGTGAGCAAAAAAGAGATGCTTCACGTTCGGGAAGTGGTCGCCTCGTTAAAAAATCCCCGCCTGGTGTTAAGCCTGTTTGTCACCACGCTGATTATTCAGGTGGCGACGGGGTCTATTGCGCCCATCCTGACACTCTATGTGCGCGAACTCGCGGGAAATGTCAGTAATATTGCGTTCATTAGCGGGATGATAGCGTCCGTTCCCGGCGTGGCGGCATTACTTAGCGCCCCCCGGCTCGGCAAGCTCGGCGACAGAATTGGCCCGGAAAAGATCCTTATCGTCGCGCTGATTATTTCCGTACTGCTGCTGATTCCAATGTCTTTTGTGCAAACGCCATGGCAGCTCGCGCTATTGCGGTTTCTGCTTGGCGCGGCGGATGGCGCGCTGCTGCCAGCCGTTCAAACTCTGCTGGTTTACAACTCTACCAACCAGATAGCCGGGCGCATATTCAGTTACAACCAATCTTTCCGCGATATCGGCAACGTCACCGGCCCTCTCATGGGCGCCGCAATTTCCGCGAGCTATGGCTTCCGCGCCGTATTCTGCGTCACGGCAGGCGTGGTGTTGTTCAATGCTATCTATTCATGGAACAGCTTACGACGGCGCAGACTGGCAATAGAATGATTTTTGCGCTTTCATACTTGCAATATCACAGAATCAGCTATTCTTTCCCTAAATACCTCGTCAAATCAAAGGGAGACACTGATGACCATGTATGCCACGCTGGAAGAAGCTATCGATGCAGCCCGGGAAGAATTTCTGGCTGACCATCCAGGCCTCGAACAAGATGAAGCGAATGTGCAGCAGTTCAACGTTCAGAAATATGTACTGCAGGATGGGGACATCATGTGGCAGGTCGAATTTTTCGCCGATGAAGGTGAAGATGGCGAATGTCTGCCGATGCTGAGTGGTGAAGCCGCGCAGAGCGTGTTTGACGGCGATTATGATGAGATAGAGATCCGCCAGGAGTGGCAGGAAGAGAATACCTTGCATGAATGGGATGAAGGGGAATTCCAGCTTGAATCCCCGCTTGATACCGAGGAAGGCCGTACTGCGGCAGACGAATGGGATGAGCGTTAATTACTCATAAGGCCCGTGGTGAATATCGAGCGGCAGCAGCAATGTATCGAAGATCAGTGAGAAGGGCAGATCGAGGATCGTGATATAGCGCCATGCGGAATCACGCATATCCCACTGCACGCCAGGGTAATACTGGTTGCCGTGTCCTTGTCCGGGGATCGTTCTGCTGATAATACTGCCGCAGCCGCTCAGGGTAATCACCATTATGCTCACCGCGAATATACGCACCTGATACCTCATTTCACTATAAAAATACCGGCATCACGCCGGTATTTTTCACCTCACTCCAGACCTGAAGACCTTATCCCGCTGACGATGCTCGTCCCTGCAACGCCTGCGGATTCAGGACGAGAGACTGATAATGGTTTACCCAGGAAGAGTATCTCTCTGGCGCATTCCAGACCCGATAGTGTAAACGCGCCATCGTCACCGGATCGCTGAGCAAAACCAGACGCCGATCGCGGTTCAGTTTCTCCGGCGTTTCGTTTAGCGCCTGCTCCACATGACGATCGCGGGCTATTTCCAGCACCTTACTGGCGCGGTGACGCGCGGTGGCCATCGCGGTCGCCAGCGCATTCAGCGACGGGTTAAATACCGCATGCATAAAGCCATCGCCCAGAATACGGCGGCGATTCATCTCCAGATATTTATCGGTATCGACCAACACCTGAGGCGGCGAATACTCTTCCGGGATCAGGAACAGCTTCCAGCGTTTGGTGCGTAATCCTACCGTTGAACGACTGGA
This sequence comes from Salmonella sp. 32031103-2018-00083-FB-01-SM-01, assembly GCF_017571995.1. Lineage (NCBI taxonomy): Bacteria > Pseudomonadati > Pseudomonadota > Gammaproteobacteria > Enterobacterales > Enterobacteriaceae > Salmonella > Salmonella sp. 32031103-2018-00083-FB-01-SM-01. The sequence continues at coordinate 163,127 of NZ_JAGEQL010000001.1, read as the reverse complement.
GATCACCGAAACAAATGGCGACAGAATCAGCGAAAAGACAATCGGCGCCAGCCAGAACAGAAAGCGTAAATCCAGCCACGCCATACCCACCGCCCAGACCAGCCCCAGCAGCAGTTGAGAGCCGTGACGCATAAAGGCTTCTCCCCACGGCGTAGAATCATCGTCGCGTTGCGGTGAGTTCCAGACCACTTCCCAGCCGAGAAACGCGCTGACCACAAACACGGTATGAAACAGCATACGCACCGGCGCCAGCAACACGGAGAACAGCACTTCCAGCAACAGCGACAGCGTAACGCGCCAGAAACCGCCATACTCTTTGGTGCCTTTACACCAGATCAGCATAATACTGAGCAGCTTCGGCAGGAACAGCAGCACCATCGTTGACGCAAACAGCGCGATTGCCAGTTCCGGACGCCACTGCGGCCAGACCGGAAAAAGCTGGCGCGGCTGAAGGAAATATTGCGGCTCTGTTAACGCATGAACGACCTGCAGCGCGGTAGAAAGCGCGAGGAACATAAACCATAACGGCGCGGACAGATATGACATTACCCCCGTCAGGAACACGGCGCGATGCACCGGGTGCATTCCTTTCACCAGGAACAGACGAAAGTTCATTAGGTTGCCGTGACACCAGCGGCGGTCGCGTTTAAGCTCATCCAGCAGGTTTGGCGGCAGCTCTTCATAGGAGCCGGGGAGATCGTAGGCAATCCAGACGCCCCACCCTGCCCGACGCATTAGCGCCGCCTCCACAAAGTCGTGAGAAAGAATCGATCCGGCGAACGAACCTTCTCCCGGCAGCGGCGCCAGAGCGCAGTGCTCGATAAACGGTTTCACGCGGATAATGGCATTGTGCCCCCAGTAGTGCGACTCTCCCAACTGCCAGAAGTGCAGCCCGGCGGTAAACAGCGGCCCATAAACACGGGTCGCGAACTGTTGGCAGCGGGCATACAGAGTATCCATCCCCGACGCTTTCGGCGAAGACTGGATAATCCCGGCGTTTGGATTCGCTTCCATCAGGCGCACCAGCCCGCTCAGACACTCGCCGCTCATCACTGAGTCCGCATCCAGCACCACCATATAGCTGTACTGATTGCCCCAGCGGCGGCAAAAATCGTCAATATTGCCGCTTTTGCGTTTCATACGGCGGCGGCGGCGGCGGTAAAAAATTTGGCCTTCGCCCTGCACTTCCGCAATAAGCTCCATCCACGCCTTTTGCTCCGCCACGCAGATATCCGGGTTATAACTGTCGCTAAGGATATAGACGTCGAAATGCGCGGCGTTGCCTGTGGCTTTAACGGACTCCCAGGTCGCGCGCAGACCGGCGAAAACGCGGCTAACGTCTTCATTACAGATAGGCATGATCAGCGCCGTCCGGTGTTCCGGATTGAGGGGCTCATCGCCAACCGTAGACGCGGAGATGCTGTACTTATCGCGCCCGATAAGCAGTTGCAGGAAGCCCATCAGCGCCGTCCAGAATCCGGCTGACACCCAGCAGAACAGCACGGCAAACAGAATCAGGATACCGGTTTGCAGCATGTAGGGCAGGAGCTGCATAAAGGAGACCCAAATATCCTGCCCCACCATATCCATAGGATTGATGAGCGCCCATCCCTGATAAGGCAGAATGGTCTTCATATACCAGGTCGCGACGACGGTTTGCGCCAGAGTCAAAATTAACAAAATATAGCGGCGTATAGTGCCGACGGTACGCCATTTTTGCTCGCTCGCCTGCTCTTCTTTTGTCAGACGAGAAACATAGCGCGGCGTTACATCCCGCCCACGCAGACGATCCCAGAAACGGCCAACCGGGTTGGTTCGCCAGGGATCGGGAAACATCGAAGAGCGCGTCGCTTTTGGCATAGCCTGCAACTGATCGCGCCCTTCATCATCTTTAATTAACTGCCCCTTCGCCAATGAATCCGGCCAGGCGTGTTCAAGGCGGGCCTTTACGGAACCCTGCGGTGAATCGTCTTCTCGCGAGTAAGTCCGATGCTCGGCATCCAGCGCCTGATGCACGGCGCGGATGTCAGTTTTCGGCAATGCCGCTTTCTCACGTTCAGAAAGCAGCAGTGCGTCAATATACTCAGTTGTTTTATTCATTGGCAGGTAACTGGTAGCTCCAGGTTTCACTTAGCGTCTGATCGGCATTCACCAATGCGGCACGCATTTCCGTGGTTTTCTTCGCGTCTTTGACTTTCACGCGCAGCATTAAACGCCAGCCTTTAGTGACTGGGTTATAGCGTACATTACTGTCAACGATTTCACCGTTATCGCCAATGCTAGTTTGCGCAGCGACGGGCGTATCCGGCGGCAGTTTTTTCATGTCGGCGCCAACGAAATCCACCACAAAGGCAATAGTGCCGTCGGGCTGGCGAATCAGATTCGACTGTTTAACGTCGCCCGTTGAGCGGCGTGTTTGCAGCACCCAGGCATTATCCGGCGCATGAAGTTTATCTTCATCGCGGCTGAAGGTCAGAGTGTACTTGAAGTTCATCTCTTTACCCGGTTCCGGCAGTTGATCCGGAGTCCAGTAAGCGACGATGTTATCGTTGGTTTCATCATTGGTCGGAATTTCAACCAGTTCAACCTTACCTTTGCCCCAGTCGCCTTTCGGGGTAATCCAGGCGCTTGGACGCAGGTCGTAGCGATCGTCTAAATCTTCAAAGCGCGAGAACTCGCGGCCGCGCTGCAACAGGCCGAATCCCTGAGGGTTTTCCATCGCATAGCTGCTCACCGCGAGGTGTTTTGGATTGTTCAGCGGACGCCAAATCCACTCGCCATTACCCGCATGAATGGATAAGCCGTTCGAGTCATGCAGTTCCGGACGATAGTTGGTCGTCGGCGACGGCTGGTTTGGCCCAAACAGGAACATACTGGTTAATGGCGCAACGCCCAGCTTGCCTACTTTATCGCGCAGATAGACTTTTGACTGCACGTCCACCACGGTATCGCGGCCAGGAATGATCACAAAACGGTAAGCGCCGGTCGCGCGCGGAGAATCGAGTAATGCATAGACGGTCAAACGCTTATCGGTGGGTTTTGGACGCTCAATCCAGAACTCGCGAAAGCGGGGAAACTCTTCACCAGATGGTAAGGCGGTATCAATCGCCAGGCCGCGCGCAGATAAGCCATATACCTGGCCTGCGCCGATCACGCGGAAATAGCTGGCGCCAAGCATACTGACGATTTCGTCGTTCTTATCTTTACTGTTAATGGGGTACAGGACTTTGAACCCGGCGAAGCCTAAATCTTTTACCGTGTCTTTATCATGCTGAACATTGCCAAAATTGAAGTAATCCGGGCTGTATTTGATTCTTTTGACCGTCGTCGCCGTCACTTCGTTAATCTTGACCGGCGTATCGAAGTACATCCCCTGATGGTAAAATTCGAGCTTAAAAGGGGTCTTTAAGTTGTTCCAGTAGGCTTTATCGCTGTTAAACTGGATCTGCTGATAATCCGCATATTTCATGTCGCGGAAAACGGAGGGCAAGTTGCTTTTAGGCGCCTCATAGCCTTTCCCGGCTAAAGATTGAGCTTGTTTTGCCACGTCATCAATACTGAACGCCCAGCTCGATGATGCGTAGAGCGTTAACATAATAGCTGCGCCCAACCAACGCATTTTCATCATTTGTCGTTTATGTTTCATAATAAGTAAGCACTTCCCCCTTTGTGTGCTTATATCGATCCGATCCATTTTAATGGATAATCAGGCATTACGACAACTGAATCCAGGCTTTGTTCAGCGCGCTGGCTCATGGATTAAGCACCTCCCGCGCCTGTTTTCACTTTGCGTGCTTATCCTGGAGACAGGTTGTCGGAGTTGGTGTAGGGTTGCTACCGAATGTAACTATAATTCGCCTTATGGATAAGGTGAAAAATCTGAGAATACGTGACCTTATATGAGCTCTGTACCCGCGCCGCGCGAATATTTTCTTGACTCTATCCGCGCATGGCTGATGTTGTTAGGGATTCCCTTTCATATCTCGTTGATCTATTCCACTCACAGTTGGCATGTCAATAGCACCACGCCATCATGGTGGCTAACCCTGTTTAACGATTTTATCCACGCTTTTCGTATGCAGGTGTTTTTTGTTATTTCTGGTTATTTTTCGTACATGTTGTTTTTACGTTATCCGTTAAAACGCTGGTGGAAAGTACGGGTAGAACGTGTGGGTATTCCCATGCTTACCGCAATCCCTTTGCTTACCTTGCCGCAATTTATCCTGTTGCAATATGTCAAAGAGAAAACAGAGAACTGGCCTACACTCTCTGCCTATGAAAAATATAATACGTTAGCGTGGGAACTCATTTCACATCTGTGGTTTTTACTGGTGCTGGTGATATTAACCACAGTCAGCATCGGGATTTTTACCTGGTTCCAAAAAAGGCAGGAAACAAGCAAGCCTCGTCCCGCCGCTATTTCACTGGCCAAACTTTCGCTTATTTTTTTCCTGCTGGGGATCGCTTACGCCGCTATCAGGCGCATTATTTTCATCGTATATCCAGCAATCCTCAGTGACGGCATGTTCAATTTTATTGTGATGCAAACGCTATTTTATGTGCCATTTTTTATTCTCGGCGCGTTGGCCTTCATTCACCCCGATCTGAAAGCGCGCTTCACCACGCCCTCACGCGGATGCACTTTAGGCGCTGCCGTTGCTTTTATCGCGTATCTGCTGAATCAACGTTATGGGAGCGGCGACGCCTGGATGTACGAAACCGAATCCGTGATTACGATGGTCATGGGGCTGTGGATGGTGAACGTAGTATTTTCACTGGGGCATCGCTTGTTAAACTTCCAGTCCGCGCGTGTCACCTATTTCGTGAATGCTTCGCTGTTTATCTATCTGGTGCATCATCCCTTAACGCTTTTCTTTGGCGCGTATATTACGCCGCATATCTCCTCCAACCTGATCGGGTTCTTGTGCGGGCTGATATTTGTTATGGGTATTGCGTTAATTCTGTATGAAATTCATTTACGCATCCCGCTTCTGAAATTTCTCTTTTCAGGTAAACCGCCGGTAAAACAAGAAAGCCGCGCCGCGATCGGGTAGTTTTCCGCGCGCGGGTTCACAGCAACCATTCCACAGGTAAAATTGCCGCCAACCGTACCAGAACTCGCTGCCAGAAACGCGTAGCGGGTTCTTTCTTTAACACCTTTTCCTCTTCTTGCTGACGATCGATCCAGTTAATTCGTCCCCAGCGATCCAGCCGCAGCTGCCAGGCCGCATCGCGTTGGCTCTGCGTAAAACGCTTATGAATAAGCGTCGCCAGCGTCTCACTTTCAATGACAAAGCCCATTTCGGTATTTAAAAGCGTTGAACGGGGATCAAAATTAAGCGACCCGATAAACACCTTACTACCATCAATACTGAACGTTTTAGCATGTAAGCTGGAACCTGAGTTCCCGGTGAGTCCGCGATCATGTACGGCGGTTTCATGTTCGCGGGTCGGTTTCAGTTCGTAGAGCTCCACGCCATAGCGCAGTAATTTCTTTCGCCAGCGCGCGTACCCTGCGTGAACGACCGCCACATCGTTGGCCGCCAGAGAGTTAGTTAAGATGGCGATCTTCACGCCCTTCCTGACCAGATTAAGCAACTGCGCCACGCCTGCGCGCGTAGGGACAAAGTAAGCGGAAATAATGTCGATACGCTCCGTCGGCGACCCCATCACGTCAAATAATCGCTGCGGAAGAAGCGAATGGCGCTGCGCCTTCCCCTCGCCTTTAGAAGGGTCATCGCTAAGTAAGCGTGTTTTTGCCCAAATCAGCGGCAATGTTCCGCGATCGAGATCCGCCATAAACTGACTGGTTTCCAGCTTATGCAGATAGCGGCGGGTGATCTCATCGTTATACCAGGATTCGGGAAGTTCGATACGCTGCGTCAGTTCCTGCTCAGAAAGGGATAATACTTGCTGCAATGTCGACACTGAACTACAGCGCCAGTAACGTTCAAAATCATTGGCGACATCATTGACCACCGGGCCAATGGCCATCACGTCCAGATCGGAAAATAGCGGCTCCTCGCCAGCGCCGAAATAGGCATCGCCGATGTTGCGCCCACCGACCAGCGTCACTACGCCGTCGGCAGTGTAACTTTTATTGTGCATCCGCCGATTCAGCCGCGCAAAATCCGTCAAATATCCCAGCGCGCGTAGCGTACGAAAAGAGAAAGGATTAAACAGACGAACTTCGATATTAGGATGGCTATCCAGCAAGCGCAACGTATCATCCAGACCAGGCGTATTGTTATCATCCAGCAGCAGACGAACATGAACGCCACGCTTCGCCGCCGACAGCAGTACCGAAAAGAGCAGCCGCCCGGACATATCGTCTTCCCAAATATAATACTGCACATCCAGCGTCCGCGCCGCCATTTCGGTCAGGCGATAGCGGGCGGCAAAAGCGTCCAAACTGTTATCCAGCGCCAGAATGCCGCACTCTCCGGGATGGCGCGCGCATAGCGGTTCAACGGCACGCTCCAGGCGTGTTTTATCAGGCAGGGTCGTCGCCTTGCTGAGTAAGTAATCTTGCGTAAAGCCGGGCAGTTTCTTCATCATAACAGACAAAGTATACCTGTTCAGGCAGAGCGTAACGGGTAATAAAATCTGAAACCGTCCTGACGGCGACTTCAGCGGCCTGGGCGCGTGGATAGCCATAAACGCCGGTACTGATTGCCGGAAAAGCGATGGAACGAAAGTGATTCGCCTCGGCAAGCAGTAAACAATTCCGGTATGCCGCTTCGAGTAGCTCAGCTTCCTGGTGTTCGCCGCCTCGCCAGACGGGCCCCACTGTGTGAATAACCGCCTTTGCCGAAAGCTTGCCAGCAGGCGTGATAACCGCATGTCCCGTCTGACATTCGCCCTGTTGCTGGCGGATGAGTTTACAGGCGTCCAGCAATGCCGGCCCCGCCGCGCGATGAATCGCGCCGTCTACGCCGCCGCCGCCCATTAATGATGCGTTAGCGGCATTCACAATCGCATCGACACTAAGTTGAGTGATATCACCCTGTATGACCTGAAGACGTGATGTCATAACCCCCCCCCTTTGTCTCACCTTATCTGCAAAGTGTACAGCAGGGCTTTCAACAGAGTCGCTCTTTTTATATCTATGACACCGCCGTTAACGGTACTCAATATTCATCACCGCCAGGCTTTTTTGCGCATCGAGATAATGCAGCCGCACCGTCGCAATGGACTGAATATCCTGCGGTAATCCAGATGCCTGCCGAAGGTCAATCCGGTGCATTTGCTTTTTACCTTCACGCAGGCAGGTTAAATCAATATTTTCGGCGTGAGTAGAAATATCGCACAGTGGCTCAACAATCGCGCCGCGAAAATGGATAACGCCGCCCTGTACCGTTTGTTGCCCTACCGCAGAATGGATAAAAAAAGCGCAGATACACAGACCTATGGCAGGGATATTTTTCTTGATTACGGACATGTTAACTCCTCAATGATTAGTCATCCTCGAGGGTTCGGCGTTACCTTTTAGCGACATGCCGAGACGATGAGACGCTTTTATCGCCTCTTTATACCCAGGTCAGCCAATCCATTTCCGCCACCATCAAAAACTACTGTGCAGAAGGCGGCCATTGTTGTGATAAATGCAGTGATTGTCCGTCCGAAACAGTAACAATAATTTTAACCGAGTCCTCTGAAGATATATTTACACTAAGACGAGACAACTCAATCGGTTGATTAGCAGGTAAAGATAGCGTTTGTTTTTGCTGTGTATGGCTTTGTCCCCCGACGCCGTCGCGCACAGAGAGAATTTGCACCTGACAGACGCAGGGTTCGTTTAATGTGACCTGAGGGATCACCGTGTAAATATCGCCTTGCTGAGTTGTGGTAAACGTAATCTGATTTGAAAGTGCGGCAAGGAGCAATAAAGTATGCATAATTTCCTCCCGAAAAAAAACAGGGCTTACGCCCTGTTTTTTTATTAGCGCAGACGCTAAATTAATACTGGTTAGCCGTGGCGTTGTTGCCAAAACCAACCTGACGCACCATTACGCTGGAATCAGATGCGGTCTGATTAACCAGCGCGGCGTTATTACCGCCGTATTGGCCGACAGTAATATCGGAGTTTTTAGCGTTCCACTGGTCGATGGTGGCATTGTTTCTGAAACCATTCTGAGTCAGTTCAATAGTACTATTATCCGCACCCTGGCCTACATCGGCGCCGTTACCATAACCGCTCTGGGTAATGGTCGTTTCAGATTTACGGGCATCGCTTTGCAGAGCAAGCGCAGCGTTAGCGGAACCGTACTGATAAATGCTCAACGTTGAGTCCGGGCCGGAACTATTGCCGCCGCCGTTATGATTACCGCCGCCGCCCCATTGTGGAACGACGCCTGCCAGAGCACTGCCAGAAACTACGATTGCTGCGAATGCTGCCACTTTTAAAAGTTTCATGGTAAAACCCCCATCGGATTGATTTAAAAGTCGTAACGGTATTAGCGTTGGGTGACGCGAATAGCCATCTGCGACTGTTTCTGCACTACAACTGCTGTTTTCTGCGTACCGTACTGGGTAATATTGGCCTTATTTCCAGAGCCTTTCTGGATAATAGCCGCACTATTACCGTAAGCGCTTTGCGATATACTGGCATCGTTGGCATTGCCCGTTTGCTCAATATACGCAAAGTTATAATTCCCTGCCTGGTCGACTTTCGCCCGATTATTTCCTCCTTCTTGTGAAATAACGGACAATAGTTTTGATCCTTCCTGGCGTACTCTGGCACTATTATCCGTGCCGACTTGACCAATAATGGCCGCCTGATTAAATGAAGACTTGCTTAATTCATTTACCGCAAAATTATATTCTGAACGAGCCAGATCATAATTTGTCGCGGTTGCAATCCCAGGCGCACCCAGTATTGTCAACATCATAAATAACAATTTGTTTTTCATGCTGTCACCCTGGACCTGGTCGTACATAGCGAAAACTATCTATTGTTTTGTTAGCGACATGCGTTTTTTGTTAACGCGTCGTTACGATGAAGAGTATGTCCGTGGAAACATTTTTAATAACTCACCCACGCGTGGTATTTTGTTATTTAAGCTCATACCAAAGTGCTAATAAAACGATAGCCATGTGATTTTTTATAATTGATTTTTGGCCACAGAAGAGAGTGTATCGCGCACCCAAAAAATGAAGTGTTGGTGTGTGTTATGCCACCATGGGGATGTTCTTATGCTTCCCATGGGGGGCAATACGCACAAGACGTGACACACTTCGTTTTTTTTGTCTTTGTGCTGTCCAGGTTAATGCCACGTCTCAAATTTTAAGAAAAAATAAAATCAAAACATGACTTACAATAATTAAAATGATTAAAAATCAATGAATTATTATAATTTGTATGATTTTTTAAATCTATGCAATAACAGCTAAATGTACAACTTTACTATCAAATCTAAACTTCAAAAAAACCCAAAAACAACATTTTAATATATATTTTTACATCTTGTTACAAGTTTAACACTTGCTTTAAGATTTGTAATGGCTAGATTGAAAACAGTTAAAAGTATTTTCGTAAATATTTTTCTCTTTCTGGATAATGGGCTATTTCAACCCACAGCAGTGCAACATCTGTCAGTACTTCTGGTGCCTTTATTTTATGGGGGCAGCTGTCAGATGTGCGATTAAAAAAAGTGGAGTTTCATCATGTTTAATGAAGTCCATAGTAGTCATGGTCACACACTATTGTTGATCACAAAGCCATCTCTGCAAGCTACGGCATTATTGCAACATTTAAAGCAATCGCTGGCCATAACCGGAAAACTGCATAATATTCAACGTTCTCTGGAAGATATCTCAGCCGCTTGCATTGTTTTAATGGATATGATGGAAGCGGATAAGAAGCTTATCCACTATTGGCAGGATAATTTAAGCCGCAAAAACAATAATATAAAAACATTATTGTTAAATACCCCTGACGATTATCCCTACCGTGAAATTGAAAACTGGCCTCATATTAACGGCGTGTTTTACGCCACTGAAGACCAGGAACACGTGGTCAGCGGATTACAGGGTATTCTGCGCGGCGAATGCTATTTTTCACAAAAATTAGCCAGTTACCTGATTACGCACTCAGGAAATTACCGCTACAACAGCACCGAGTCCGCATTACTCACTCATCGCGAAAAAGAGATCCTCAATAAGTTACGTATTGGTGCCTCTAATAATGAAATCGCCAGGTCGCTATTTATCAGCGAGAATACGGTTAAGACACATCTTTATAATCTTTTCAAAAAGATAGCTGTCAAAAATCGCACCCAGGCAGTTTCATGGGCAAACGATAATCTCAGGCGGTAAGGCCATGAAACGCTATCTGACCTGGATTGTAGCAGCAGAGTTACTGTTCGCTACCGGAAACCTGCATGCCAATGAAGTTGAAGTCGAGGTTCCCGGATTGTTAACCGACCATACCGTCTCTTCGATAGGACATGAATTCTATCGTGCATTCAGCGACAAATGGGAAAGCGACTACACCGGCAATCTGACCATTAATGAAAGACCCAGTGCGCGTTGGGGAAGCTGGATCACCATAACGGTAAATCAGGACGTTATTTTCCAGACTTTTTTATTTCCAATGAAAAGAGACTTCGAGAAAACCGTCGTCTTCGCATTAGCGCAAACAGAGGAAGCATTAAATCGCCGACAAATAGATCAAACGCTATTAAGTACGAGTGATTTAGCGCGTGATGAATTCTAAAACATGATTTTTATCCGGAGGCTGTCATGCGTGTTAAACATGCAGTAGTGCTGCTCATGCTTTTTTCGCCATTAACCTGGGCTGGAAATATGACGTTCCAGTTCCGTAATCCTAACTTTGGTGGAAACCCCAATAACGGTTCCTTTTTATTGAATAGCGCCCAGGCGCAAAATTCATATAAAGACCCCGCTTATGATAACGATTTTGGTATCGAAACCCCCTCAGCGTTGGATAACTTTACGCAGGCTATTCAATCGCAAATTCTGGGCGGCTTGTTGACCAATATTAATACCGGGAAACCAGGACGTATGGTGACCAACGATTTTATTATCGATATCGCTAATCGCGACGGACAGCTCCAGCTCAACGTCACGGACAGAAAAACGGGAAGAACCTCGACCATCGAAGTGTCAGGTTTACAAACTCAGTCAACCGATTTTTAAGCTACAGTCACTAAAGGATATAAATCATGCCGCGCTTACTTATTTTGGTTGCCGTTTTATTGTTGAGCGGATGCTTAACTGCCCCGCCGAAACAAGCTGCGAAACCGACATTAATGCCCCGCGCACAAAGTTACAAAGATTTGACGCACTTACCTGCTCCCACCGGTAAGATCTTTGTTTCGGTATATAACATTCAGGATGAAACGGGCCAATTTAAACCTTACCCGGCAAGTAACTTTTCCACGGCTGTGCCGCAGAGCGCCACCGCTATGTTGGTCACCGCGCTGAAAGATTCGCGCTGGTTTATCCCGCTGGAACGACAAGGCTTACAGAATCTTTTGAATGAACGGAAAATTATTCGCGCAGCCCAGGAAAACGGCACCGTGGCGATGAATAACCGTATCCCGCTTCAGTCGCTGACGGCGGCAAATATCATGGTGGAAGGTTCTATTATTGGTTATGAAAGTAACGTCAAATCCGGCGGGGTCGGCGCAAGATATTTCGGTATTGGCGCCGATACTCAGTATCAGCTGGATCAGATTGCTGTCAACCTGCGCGTGGTTAACGTCAGTACGGGCGAGATCCTTTCTTCGGTGAACACCAGTAAAACGATCCTTTCCTATGAAGTACAGGCAGGCGTGTTCCGTTTTATTGATTACCAGCGCTTACTGGAAGGCGAAATCGGCTATACCTCGAACGAACCGGTGATGCTGTGTCTGATGTCAGCCATTGAAACCGGCGTTATCTTCCTTATTAATGATGGTATCGATCGTGGACTGTGGGATTTGCAGAATAAAGCGGACAGGCAAAATGATATTCTGGTGAAATACCGTGAGCTGTCAGTACCGCCAGAATCCTGATGAATACGACAAAGCGTGGGGAAGACCCCACGCTTTTTTTATTTTGTGACCGCCGTATTCGCTGAATGTTGCTCGCGGCGTGATGCCAGCCATAGCCCACTATTTTTCATGGCATAGCCAAAGATTAGCCCCAGCGCCAACGACGGTAATACCAACCGCCAGTCACCCTGCCCTGCAAATGTCGCGCAGGCGCCGATAAATGTTCCCGGAACAAAAGAAAGCAATAGCTGCTTTGCCTGGATACACATCAGGAATGCCACGATCCCCGTCAACACGTAACTGACAATTTCCAGATGCGGCGCCAGCGCGCTACCGTGAATAATGACCAGCGCCCACACCATACCGCTTAACAGCGTACAGGCGGAAATCAACAATCCCTTAAAGCCTCCCTGCGGACAGGCGAAATAAGCCGTACAGCCTAAAAAACCGGCCCAGCTTAGTAACCCCAGGGAGACGGCCACCCATCCCCATATTCCAGAAAGGATGCCCGTAGTGATAGCAATAGAAAGAAGTATGTTCATGGCGCGCATCATAACAGAAAAGCGGCACATTAATGAGATCACGCACACATTTTATGCAATGATGTAAAACCAGTTGCAGTTAAAAGTGATTTACATCACATTATTCTTCATCTTCTTCCTGAAGTTCATCCCACATGGCCCCTATCGCATCACGCGTTAGCGGCGCCAAAGTGCGCCAGAATGGCGTAACGGCATGGGCTTCAACTTTACCGAGGAAGGTATTGCACCAGGGAAGCAGATAATCGGCAAATAAGGTTTCCAGCGCTTCACTTTCATCTTCGGCAGACTGATCTTCCAGCCAGGAGGCCGCGAGCAATAAAGTACCAATGTGATCGGCAGGCGTATCGGCCAGCGGCATCCCTCGCGACGTTAAAAAAGCGCGCACCTCAGACTCTTCCGCGCCTTCGACCCACGCACTGCGGTATGGCGCTACCGCGCACTCTTCCCCAACAAATAACGCATTGTAATCAGTGGAAATCTGCGTGATATCGCAGCTTTTCTGTAAACGCGCCAGCATGTCATCCTGCTCCAGCGGCCAGTTTGCCGCCAGTTTACCTTCACGGATTAACGTAAACAGCGGAACCAGTAAAGGATCTTGCGGTTGGCGGTAATACAACGATCCCAGCACACGGCACAGGATTGAAAACTCATTCATTGATATCTTCCCGTAAATAACGATTAAAGTTCGGCAAATTCCGGTACAGGCGCCATACCGCGTGATTCGAGAAAGGCCAGTAAGCGCTGCGGCGAGACGTTCAGGATTCGATCTTCCGGGAAATTCACCGCATCCAGAATTTTCCGGCATTCGGTGAAATCGCCAAGCGTAAAGGCCGTATGGGAATCAGAGCCTAACGCTACCCAGCCTCCCGCATCGCGTACGGCGGCAGCGACCGCGCGGCAATTATCTTCGCTTCCTTTACGCGAATGCAGAAAAGAAGAGTTGTTGATTTCCAGCGCTACATGGTGTTTCGCCGCCGCCTGCGCGATGGCGTTAACCTCCACTGGATACTTTGGATTTCCGGGGTGACTAATTATATGCACCTTGCCGCTGGCGATGGTCGCGATCATCGCCTGAGTATTGGTTTCTTTATCATGCGGCGCAAAAACGGGCTCATGAAAGCCTGCGATAATCAGATCCAGCGAGTCGAACATCTTTCCGGAGCAATCAATTTCACCGTTAATGTTCTTGATATTCGCCTCAATGCCACGCAGTATCCCCACGCCGTCAACCAGACGCGGCCAGATGCGCATGTTAATAAAATGCCAGTGATGCGGCGCATCTTCCATGTCCGGACCATGGTCGGTAATCGCAAAAAGTTTAATGCCTTTGCGTTTGGCTTCCGCGATATAATCGCTCAAAGTACTGTAGGCATGAGTGCTGGCGACGGTATGCATATGCAGGTCAACGGGATACATTGCTCTCTCCTGTAGTCATTTCCGACAAGGATAGCAGGTATCGCCAGCGTTTTTTAGCGAAACCCGGCCCGCGCCGGGTTGATGTCAATATCCTCTCGCCCGATCCACCTGCCCCGTCACCGGCTCTCCCTTCTCCAGCTGGGTAATTGTGCGGCTAATATAATCGATGGCTTCCGCCGGACGGGTGACTGCCGCAATGTGCGGCGTCATGGCGACTCGCGGATGGCGCCATAATGGACTTTCCTGCGGTAACGGTTCCTGGCTAAAGACATCCAACATCGCGCCTTTTAGCTTACAGCTATCAAGCGCAGCCAGCAGATCAGCCTCCTGAACATGAACGCCGCGCGCGAGATTCAGCACGTAGGCGCCATCCGGCAATTGATCCAACAATTCGCTATTAATAATTCCTACCGTTTGGGCCGTATTCGGCAGCAGATTAATCAGCACCCGCGTCTGGCTCAGGAAAGCGCGCAGCTCTTCACGCCCCACATAACTTTCCACGCCAGGCCAGGATTTGCGGCTACGACTCCAGCAACGTAACGGGAACCCCCACGCCTGTAGACTTTCTGCCACTTTTGCGCCCAGCACCCCTGCGCCCATGATACCGACGCTAAATTCTTCGCGGGTATATTCCGGCAGCGGTTTCCATAGCGCCTGATTCTTCAGCGCCTGATAATCATCGAAACGACGGAACCAGTGTAATACCTGGCTGACGGCATACTCCTGCATTTGCAGGCCCATTCCGGTATCTTCCAGACGGAATAGAGGAATGGAGGCGTCCAGCATTTCCGGATGCGCATTTAATTTACTCAGAATTGCATCCACCCCCGCGCCCAGCGCAAAGACGGCTTTTAAGCGTCTTCCGGCCAGCATTTCAACCGGGGGCTGCCATACAAGCGCATAGTCTGCGGGGTTGTTATCACCGACCTTCCATTCACGAACGCGCGCATGTGGGAGGGCCTTCTCCAGCGCATTTACCCACCAGGCGGCGTTAAATGTCGGGTGATAAAAAATTATCTCCATGTTATCTCCTGAGCAGTATGGTGCGGAATGTGATTGCGCCTGTTATCAGCGTTTTCAACGGGATGTGCAGCATAGCAAATTTCCCGGCGCGGGCAAAAAAAGCAGTTTTCGCTTATTAAAGCCACAGATTGGTGGAAGTTTGTATAAACGCGCTTTTTTTTGAAAAAGTTGATTGACGTAGAAAGGATATTTCCCTACATTAGCGCCCGTTCCAGTAATGCTGGAGCGACAATTTGGTGAGGTGTCCGAGTGGCTGAAGGAGCACGCCTGGAAAGTGTGTATACGGCAACGTATCGGGGGTTCGAATCCCCCCCTCACCGCCATATTTAAGTTGAGAGCCTGTACAGAAGTACGGGCTTTTTGCTTATATGTATCCCCCAAACCAAGGGGGGATGAGAACCACCGACCGGGGTTCGACACAAAAACGCCGGGAGCGTTTTTGAACAGAGCTTGCTCTGGCCCCGAAGGGGCGAGGCCCAGGGATGGGCTGAGTAGCGGCGCAGCCAGTTGGACAGACGACGAGCCTGCGAGGAGACTGCCCGAAGGGCGAGCGCAGCGAGTCAATCCCCCCTCACCGCCATATTCAAGAAAGAGCTCGTACGAAAGTACGGGCTTTTTTCGCATTAAGCCCCCCCGTCCATTGCCGGATGGCGGCACAGTTCACGGGCGCCTTATCCGGTCTACATAAGCGCAGCGCCACCGGGTAATAACACCACCATCCGGCTTTCAATTTTAGCCAAGAATTTCAGTGAGTTTTACTTTGCGCCCCTCGTTTGAGGAAAGCGTCGCAGCATCAGCGGTAGCAATGGCATTTGTCGCCGCTTCTCCTGTTAGCAATTTAGCAAACTCCTCGCCTGGCTCCAGACCGTTTATCACATCATGCAAGTACTGCATCTCCAGTTTCATAATTGATGAGAGCCACATCGGCGTACGTTTACCGGGTTTACCATAAGCGATTGCGCCATCCATCTCGCTGGATATGTTACCGTTGCGACGATCGTCATCCTCCGCCTGGCTTTCATGCACAAGAAAGTGTGTTTTTTTGCCCGCTTTTATTAGATAACCAGCCGTATTTTGCATATCAATGAGAATTGCACCTGTCGTGCCCTCAATTAATACATAGTGCTCAGGGTAGTGGAACGATGATCCCCACTGAAGTGTCGCGAAACGACCGCTTTCGAACTCAAGAGTGATTAGGACAACATCATCTTCATCACCAAATTTTTCACCTTTGTGCGCAACATTCCCCGCCGCCATTGAAACCAGGGATGGGGTTTCATCCATGATGAACAGTGTACAATCTAGCTCGTGAATGTGATGGTACAGATGCCCGCCTGACTTTGCGCGAATCTTCTTCCATGAGATCTCATCCTGCACGTCTTCAAAACCATTACGTTTAGTGTGAACTTGTGTAACTTCACCGATTTCACCGGCTTTGATGAGCGCTTTAGCGTGGCGAACCCCATGAAAAAAGTTCATAACGTGACCCGCCATAAAGGTAACACCAGCTTCTTTGCAGGCATCAACCATATCCTTACAATCCTGGTAATTTAAGGCGATAGGTTTTTCACAAAACACGTGTTTACCCGCTTTAGCCGCCGCAATGACCGGCGCTTTATGTAAGTAATTTGGTGAAGCAATAATTACGCAATCCACATCAGGATGGGTACAAAGCGCCTCCATCGTTGCAGTGGCGACACAGTTCAGCTCTTTCGCTATCGGATCCGCATTTACCGGATCGTAAATCGCAGTGATTTTCGCCCCTTCAACCTTAGACATAAATCGCGCCAGTTCAGCGCCAAAATAACCCGTACCTACAACACCGTATTTCGTCATCATTTATCCTCTATTAAAATTCTTTTGTTGACTGAAACCTTTCACGACGTGCTTTTAGCCTATCCGGAATGGATAAGCCAATAATGAGTAGAATTGTTGCGGTCCAGAAAGCAACAATGAACGTTAGCGCAACGCCTAGCCCCATTGTTATTCCAAGCCAGGTCGCCGCCATTGAATTGAATGTGCCTGATGTCGCAGCAAGATTGTAAATCAGCCCGGTACCCAAACCACGAACCTCAAGAGGAAAGTAGTCGTAGAGAAATTTGGGAACCAGCCCGCCAACACCTACGTTAGTCGCCATTAAACCGAATAAACATGCGCCCAGCAGTAAATAATTATCTTGCGGAATTCTGAATAACGGGAAAATGAATAAAAAGGACATGAGAAGACCAATGCTGAACGTTTTCTTCAAACCAATTCTATCTGCGCACAGACCCCAAACGATATTTCCCAATACAGTGCCGAATGCCGCCGCCGTCATTAAATTAGAGACCACGCCCGTATCAAAGCCCTCTCCCGCCAAATATGTAGGCAGTAGACCAAAGATCGGCCAGTTTGCGCCGAAAATAGAGAACAGAACAATAAATACACATAATGTCAGTGGAAATTGAGCTCGATTAAATAGCCCTTTCATTGACAAAGAGAAAACTGACCAGGCACTTTGTGAGTGCTTTCCGGGACCACTGAGTTTGGCTTCTTCCCACTCTTTAGATTCAGGAGCCCTGGCCCGGATGTAGATTACTAAAAGAACGGGTAGCAAACCGACAAAAAAAGCAGCACGCCAACCATACGCTTCGGCAAATGACGGCATAAAGTAGGCTGCTATGATGTTACCAATACCGAAACCTGAAACCAGAAATGCGCTCGCTTTAGATTTTAAATGCTTTGGCCAACTTTCCACGGCATAAGTAGAAGCGCAAGCATACTCCCCCGCCATCCCCATACCGACAATGAAACGACTAAGCGTCAGCATAATTACACCGGAAGCCAGGCCACTTAACCCTGTACCTACAGAATAGGCAACTATCGACCACATCATTAACGGCTTACGGCCAAATTTATCTGCCAGCAGACCAAATAGCGCCCCGCCAAATGGTCGCCCAATAAAGGCCGCTGTGGCAAGGAATGCGCCCTCCATATCTGTCAATCCTAAGTCAGCCTTGATCAGATACATAATGTAGAAAATCAGCATAAAGTCGAAGCCATCAAAAACGTAACCCAGCCATGCTGAAAATAAAGCATTTTTTTGTGGACGAGTTATCTCGCTATACCACGGGAAGAATTTTGCTATCACAATAAAACCCTTATTTGCTGTTACCGTCTGAAATGCTTACGGAATTAATTTTTAAGTCATATCAATTGCCGAATAAGACACTATCAACCGGCACTTTCCGACAACCGCCTGAGATCGTAGCTATGTAAAGCGTATATTCATTGTTTATCATCCTTATTCGTAGCTACGTTAAGGACGTGAATACTCAAGACAAAGTCTAACGTTCTGTAACGTAGCCACGGGCTATAAGATTATCGATATGAATACTAAGCAAAGATTAGTACAGTAACTCTTTAACCTTTCTCAAAAGTGGTATTGTAATCCAACGCGATAACGGGTCTGTCTCTCATCGGTATTATTTCTCACCGCTACATTTCCGACCTCAACGTATGGTGTAAATGACTTATTCAGTTTCCAGGCTAAAGCCACATTATGCTCATAGTTTGTTTTTTTGTTATCAAATTTAATTTGATCGCTATCCATCCAGGTAAAGTTATATTCTAATTTCAACTCATCAAAAACATAACCTATATAAGTATCAAATCTATTCGTTTTCTCATCATCATTGTAGTTAGCTGTCTTTCTTGCATAGTCATAGCGGTAACGACCAGCCATATAAATACCAGAATCAAAATTATATTGCACCCTTAAATAAGGCTTATAAATTGAAGTGTCTGGACCGCTTTCAAATATAAATCCAGGCTGCAAAACAAAATGGTCCGTAACTTTATAATTATAACTTACGCCCAGTTCTATAGCGTTTGCGACGAGATCGCTTAAATGCTTATCCTGCTCACCATCTACTCCTCCCGATTTAACGCTGGCATCGACATAAAAACCAATGCCGTTAGGAAGTTTTTCAATTATAGCAATACGGTCTTTATTAATTCTGGTTCTATCAGCATATTCATGCCGATAATCAAGGGTTGCCGCTTGTAGATATGATGAAAATGCTATAAACGAAACCATACCCAGAAGATATCTGTTGATTTTCATAAAATACTCCGCTTATCAATTAACTTTATTTTTGTATTTAAAAATTATTTTATTAATAAATTACCATCACGCATGGTAAAGGAGGTTACAGACGAAACAGGTTTCCCTTTAGCATTTTCACCACCGATAAGGAAAACTTCATCACCATAACTTACTGATACACCATAGCCGAGAGGTTGTTTCATTTTACCCATATATTGCCAATGGCCATTAACCAAACCATAGACTTCATCTCGCCATTTTTTATTTATTCCTTCGTGGGAATAAAACTTTCCATTGGTATAATTTTGTTTTGCTCCCGGAAAATTCGCGCCACCACCGACAAGCAGGACACCGTGACTATAGCCCGAAAATGCTCCGGCCAACCCTTCTTGCTGTTGTTCTCCAGGCGATGGCGGTAACTGGCTGTTCTTCAACCATGTTAGCTTGTCGTTATCCCACATGGCGCGGTAAATCACATCGGTACGTAAACCCGGTTTGAGCTCACCATTAATCAGCATCAGGAAATTATTTTCCATTACCGATGACGATCCTGCCGTCCCCGCGCCTGGCAGCTCACCGGCATTCTTCCATGTGTTCTCTTTAGCATTGTAGATAAATACGATTTTATTAAAAAAATAATCTTTGGCAGGTTTATTAAAATAATTATAGATGACTTTATTTTTTTCACTTTCATCCGCAGCCGCAGCCGCTATATCAATAAAATACTTATCAAAGATATGCTCATTAACCCCTCCGGTAATAAGTACCATCGTTTCGTTTAATTTTACTCCCGTATGCCCTGTTAATCCAACTGGAGATATAGTGTCAACTTTTTGCCATGTATTTTTCACCGGTGAGTATTTGTACACATCGCTATAAACCTGCAACGGTGATTCACTGTTTTTTTTCCCTACGCCACCAAAAACATAAAGCTCATCATTTAAAAATACCGACACGGATTGCTCACGAGCTCCACCAGGAAACGACTTTATACGCTCCCAGTCTTTATGTTGCTTTTTAAGATCAATTTTATACCAGGATGTCCCTGCGGTACCTAAGCCGACATAAATCACGCCATTATTATCAATAGCGCCAGTACCATTTTTCAGTGGTTCTGGTATATCAGGAAGCGTCGTTGCATATCCTGATGTGGTGATAGCGACTGATAAACATAGCGCCATTAGCGTCATCATTTTCTTAAAGTTTTTCATCTGCATCCCCATGCGAAGAAATACAATTGGAGTAAAGCTTCATCATTAGTGATCTTATGGCGCATAATTTCAACAATGATAATGACAAAATGTGACCAAGCGCTAAAAATAATTACATGGGGTTATCATGTGCGAGGTAAAAGCACCCCATGGTGATGTTAGAAGTGATTATGGGTGACCTGTTATGGCCAAACTCATTAGTGATAGCATTCTGAATAAATACAACAAGAATTATGTGATGCATTTCATACTGGCTATCCCGTGGCGTATAAGCTCCTTCTGAGCATTTTATCTTTATGCCGGAAGCAGTTAATAAAATACAGCATGCTGCCGTCAGAATGAATTGTATTTGTCTTGTAGCTTCAGGTTATAGCCTCAAATCCGCTGGCGCAGTAATTGAATAACAAACATACCTTATGACTGTGTTCACATTTTTCTATCTTTTTGCTTGATGCAGCAACACTCCACAACATAACATAAAACGGAGCAAAACTTCAAAATATATAAGGCGGAACTGGATGTCACTATTAGCCAGGCTGGAACAAAGTGTACACGAAAACGGTGGGCTGATTGTCTCATGCCAACCGGTACCAGGCAGCCCTATGGATAAACCTGAAATTGTGGCTGCAATGGCACAGGCAGCGGCTTCGGCGGGTGCGGTCGCTGTGCGCATTGAAGGCATTGAGAATCTGCGGACTGTTCGTTCCCATCTTTCTGTTCCAATTATTGGGATAATTAAACGTGACCTTACAGGGTCGCCAGTCCGTATCACTCCCTATTTACAGGATGTTGACGCCCTGGCGCAGGCAGGTGCCGATATTATCGCTTTTGATGCCTCATTCCGCTCTCGCCCGGTTGATATTGATAGTTTACTGACACGTATTCGCCTGCATGGATTACTGGCGATGGCAGACTGTTCAACCGTGAATGAAGGCATAAGTTGCCATCAGAAAGGAATCGAATTCATTGGTACAACATTGTCTGGCTATACCGGCCCCATCACGCCGGTTGAGCCAGATTTGGCAATGGTGACGCAACTGAGCCATGCAGGTTGTCGTGTTATTGCCGAGGGGCGCTATAACACGCCTGCACTGGCGGCCAATGCTATTGAGCATGGTGCCTGGGCAGTTACCGTTGGTTCCGCTATCACCCGTATCGAGCATATCTGTCAGTGGTTCAGTCATGCAGTAAGACGCTGAACAGGAAAAGAAAATGAACACGCTTACTATTGATATTTATGTCTCAGAGAATGATCCGACGTTAATAATGCTATCGGCAAATACGATACCCAGGCCTGAAACCTGTTTGAACGCAATATCGGATAGCTGCTATTTCAGGTATCCGGCAGGACATACGTCTGGGCATCACCATTGGTGGAGCATAAATGTTCTGCCTTTTACATCTCATGATTACCGTCATTGAGATTAACAAAAACTATTACTTGATCTGAATATCGTATCGTCTGAATGATGGGAAGATAAAAATACACAGACGATGACCGCAACTCTACTCAAAACCATAAGCAGGAAAGAACTATGATTACACATTCTTTCGGCATCGTTAATTATCTTGTATTATTTGGCTACCTCCTGGCCATGATGTTAGTCGGTGTCTATTTTTCCAGACGGCAAAAAACAGCAGACGATTATTTTCGCGGTGGTGGCCGGGTTCCTGGTTGGGCGGCTGGGGTCAGTGTATTTGCTACTACGTTAAGCTCAATTACATTTATGTCAATTCCTGCCAAAGCGTTTACTTCCGACTGGACGTTTATCATTGGTCAGTATCTGGCTATCGCAATTTTACCGCTGGTTTTTTATTTCTATATTCCGTTTTTTCGGAAATTGAAAGTCACATCAGCCTATGAATATCTCGAAGCACGGTTCGATGTGCGCTGCCGTCTATTCGCCAGCATGTCATTTATGTTGTTTCATATCGGACGTATCGCCATTATCACTTTCCTCACCGTGCTGGCCTTGCGCCCCTTCATCGCTATAGACCCGGTGATTTTGGTACTGTTGATTAGCGTGATGTGTATCATTTATACCTGGATGGGTGGAATTGAAGGAGTAATATGGACTGATGTTATTCAAGGCCTCTTACTTTCTGGCAGCGCGATACTGATTTTTATAGTGATATGTCTCAAAGTCCAGGGCGGCATTGGTGAAATTTTTACGGTGACGCAGCAGGCGGATAAATTCTTTCCGGCTACGCAGTTCCACTGGAGCTGGACGGAAAGCACAGTACCTGTATTGATGATTGGTTTTCTGTTTGCCAATATTCAGCAATTTACTGCCAGTCAGGATGTGGTCCAACGCTATATCGTGACTGACTCCATAGAGGAAACGAAGAAAACATTACTTACAAATGCCAAACTGGTTGCTGTGATCCCTGTTTTCTTTTTTGCTATCGGCTCGGCATTGTTTGTCTACTATCAGCAACATCCACAATTATTACCGGCGGGATTCAACACTGGCGGCATTTTACCCTTATTCGTGGTCACCGAAATGCCAGTCGGCATTGCAGGGTTGATAATCGCCGCTATTTTCGCTGCCGCGCAGTCCAGCATCTCCAGCAGCTTAAACAGCATTTCCAGTTGTTTTAATTCCGATATCTATCAGCGTTTGAGTCATAAAAAAAGAACGCCAGAAAACCGTATGAAAATAGCTAAGTTAGTTATTCTGGTCGCGGGCCTGATAAGTAGCGCAGCCTCGGTATGGCTGGTCATGGCCGATGAATCAGAAATCTGGGATGCATTTAATAGTCTGATAGGTCTGATGGGAGGGCCAATGACCGGTCTGTTCATGCTGGGCATTTTCTTTAAACGAGCAAATGCCGGGAGTGCGGTTTTAGGAATTATTATCAGCGTCATTACCGTGCTGGGCGCACGCTATGCCACTGACCTTAACTTCTTCTTTTATGGGGTCATTGGCTCGCTAAGCGTGGTGATCAGCGGCGTTATTTTCGCCCCGTTATTTGCCCCGGCACCGCCATTGACGCTGGATGAAAAACCTGAACCAAAGGTGACATTATGATTTCATGATACCACGCTATACCGACACAGCACACGGTGACGCCAACGCCCGGGGCGACAATACCGGGCCAGGTATAAACCATCCGTCAAATGGCGCGCTATAAACACCGTAAGAGCAAACAGATTACTCTCCAGTGATGTTCTGTCATAAGTTGGCAACGCGATGTAAATATTCCCCCTCCTTTACTTACATCGCGCTTTTTTTCATGCCGCAGACTTGATAGGCTCTGCTCTGTTCGATATTGCAGGCTTTGTGCCGCAATCAGCCCTCAAGAGCAGGAACTATATGGAGCCTCAACCCCCACGTCTTAAACCCGGAAAAATCCTTGATACTCTGGGTGCTATGCAAAAAAGCCTGACACGTGCCTCCCAGCGTATTGCGCAATATATTTTAGCCTTCCCCAGACAGGTGACACAGTCATCTATTGCCGATTTGTCGCGCGAAACACAGGCCGGAGAAGCCACGGTTATTCGCTTTTGTCGCACCCTGGGCTATAAAGGTTTTCAGGATTTTAAAATGGACCTGGCCATTGAACTTGCCACTACCGAGTCTGATGACAGTAGTCCTCTACTGGATGCCGAAGTTAGCGAATCCGACGATGCCCACGCCATTGGTTTAAAATTGCAGAACACCATTAGTAATGTATTATCTGAAACGCTAAATCTGCTTGATATGCAACAGGTTCTCGGTGTCGTGGACGCCCTACGTCACTGTCACTCAGTTTATATCTTTGGTGTGGGCTCATCGGGGATCACGGCGCTGGATATGAAACACAAGCTAATGCGTATTGGTTTACGGGGCGATGCGGTAAGCAATAACCATTTTATGTACATGCAGGCTACGCTATTAAAAGCAGGCGATGTCGCGATGGGTGTCAGTCACTCGGGCACATCGCCAGAAACAGTGCATTCACTCCGATTGGCCCGACAGGCTGGCGCCACCACAGTCGCCATTACCCATAATCTGGGTTCTCCATTATGTGAAGAGGCCGATTTTTGCCTGATCAATGGTAATCGGCAAGGAATGTTGCAGGGTGACTCGATCGGTACGAAAGCCGCGCAGCTTTTCGTCTTTGACCTGCTCTATACCCTTCTTGTACAGTCCTCGCCGGAACAGGCCCGAGAAAGCAAATTACGGACAATGAATGCCCTGGACATGACAAAATAATTCCTTTCCCGTACAGGCGTCATTTTCCTTTTTTGTCCATGAGTCTGCTGGATGCTTTATAGATAACAAAGCCCGGTTTCCCGGGCTCTGAAAGTCAATGCTATATTAGCTGTATGCGTGAAGCGTTCGCTGACAAAGCGCCGAGCGCACGCAGTCGTCTTTGTTGAAATGCACAATCCCTACCATTTCATCTTCTTCAAAGCGTTCCAACGCATCGCTCAACCCGGAACGCACGCCGCGCGGCAGGTCGCATTGCGTAATATCGCCATTGACAATGACCGTGACATTTTCGCCTAATCGCGTCAAAAACATTTTCATTTGCGCCGCAGTCACATTTTGCGCCTCATCGAGGATCACGACCGCATTTTCAAAAGTACGCCCACGCATATAGGCGAACGGGGCAATTTCTACCTTACCGATTTCCGGGCGCAAACAATATTGCATAAAGGACGCGCCCAACCGTTTAAGCAGGACATCGTAGACGGGACGAAAATAAGGCGCGAATTTTTCAGCGATATCACCGGGCAAAAAACCAAGGTCTTCATCAGCTTGCAATACCGGACGCGTCACAATGATCCTCTCGACGTCCTTATGAATCAATGCTTCTGCCGCCTTTGCCGCACTGATCCATGTTTTCCCGCAGCCGGCTTCGCCGGTCGCAAAAATAAGCTGTTTACTGTCGATAGCGTTCAGATAATGCGCCTGTGCTTCATTTCGCGCCTTAACAGGCGAGGTATCGCGACTATCGCGCGCCATGCCAATGGCTTCTACTCCGCCCATCTGTACCAGTGACGTGACCGATTCTTCTTCACGTTGCTTATGACTACGCGAATCTCGTCTCAACACACGCTTTGCTTCACGACGAGCTTTGATCACTGCTTTTTGTCTTCCCATGGATAGCACCTTGAGTTGTAGGTATACATCACCCGCGTTCTCTTGAACGCGATTATGCGCACACACATCTGAGGGTTGGCTTCCTTGTAAGCCTTAGCTTGCTTTTTGAAACGACGCCACACACGGCTACGCGCACCACATATGACGTCATGGGTATGGACAGTAAGAGAAATGATGAGAGCTTTTAAGATGACAAGACCACCACCGGAGAGAGAATGTCCGTACAGGGTGTTGTAACTACTGTAAACAATGTGTCCTGGTGCGGACATTACCATTCGCGATCTCCATAGTGAGTGACCATCACTGCCGGGGAACTACCGCTATTACTACTAAGTACAACACAAAACATCAATAATGCAACAATATATTCACCAAATATTAACCAAACATTATTGCGTCATTGTCAGTCTCTTACAGAAAGATTACACGATTATTTCATCGGCAGGAGACTAAAAAAGATAATCATTAGCTACTGCGGGTATTAATGCTGAAAACATCCATAACCCATTGAATATTGAACATATATAAGGTTAAAATGGAATAATTAACGTGTCCTCTCTCCCATCGCTAAAACGGCATTATTTATGCAAAATTTTGTGCGGCATACTTACGCCAGTAACGCTGACTTGTTTTAATTTTTGTCATTACTCTATTGCGTCAAGGCTATTGGTACCATTAACAGGCGATTTCATATATGGCTAGTTAGTGATTACTCGAGATGTATTACGCCCGCGTTAACGGCGCTCAAGGGCTAAAAATAGTTTGAGAGTGCGTCCTCATTTACCTGAACATCTTCAGTCAATCGGTCCGGGACTTATCAGAGGACCAGGCGGGCGTATAACGCCGCCTGGTAAAATATGTCCGATGGCAATAATGCTATCGGACATGTCGGTTATTCCGCCTGTAGCTTCGACGGCGGCGCGGAATGATAATGCGCGTCCGCTTTTGCAAAGCGTTCCTGCATCGCTGCTGTCGGCGCTTTGCCAAGCAGGCTAAAGATTACGATCCCCAGGCTGCCGAAAATGAAGCCAGGGATGATCTCATACAGATCCAGCCAGCCATATTGTTTCCAGACGATAACCGTCACCGCGCCAATAATCATTCCCGCCAGCGCGCCGTTACGTGTCATACGCGACCACATCACAGAAAACAGGACAACAGGTCCAAATGCCGCGCCGAATCCAGCCCAGGCGTAGCTCACCAGCCCCAGCACACGGTTATCGGGATTCGCCGCCAGCGCAATGGCGATCAGCGCTACCACCAGCACCATCACTCGCCCTACCCATACCAGCTCTTGCTGGCTGGCGCTTTTACGCAGAAAAGCCTTATATAAATCTTCCGTAATCGCGCTGGAGCATACCAGCAACTGACAGCTCAACGTCGACATCACCGCCGCCAGGATAGCAGACAGCAGAACACCGGCAATCCACGGGTTAAACAGGATCTGCGCCAGTTCAATAAATACGCGCTCTGAGTTTTGGTTCACCGCCCCGGCCAGCGCGGGGTTATTGTTAAAGTACGCAATGCCAAAGAAGCCCACCGCCACCGCGCCCGCCAGACACAGAATCATCCAGGTCATACTGATACGACGCGCATGAACAATGCTGTGATGGGAGTCCGCCGCCATAAAGCGCGCCAGGATATGCGGCTGACCGAAGTAACCCAGTCCCCAGCCCATCAGGGAAATAATGGCGACAAAATTCAGCCCCTTGAGCATGTCGACATTCTCGATGCTCTTTTGCTTGATCACCTCCAGCGACTCGCTAAAACCGCCTACGCCGACAATAACCATCACCGGCGTCAGGATTAACGCAAAAATCATCAGGCT
This sequence comes from Salmonella sp. 32031103-2018-00083-FB-01-SM-01, assembly GCF_017571995.1. NCBI lineage: Bacteria > Pseudomonadati > Pseudomonadota > Gammaproteobacteria > Enterobacterales > Enterobacteriaceae > Salmonella > Salmonella sp. 32031103-2018-00083-FB-01-SM-01. The sequence continues at coordinate 135,928 of NZ_JAGEQL010000001.1, read as the reverse complement.
GGCCTGAACGGTATCCGTCCAGCTAACGGCAAGAAACCCGCCGATAAAGGTATAAATAATGGTTGCCGCGGCCCCCGCCCACAGTGCGGTTTCATAGCTCATACCGAAGGTGCTTTCGAACAGTCGTGCTCCAGCGACAATACCTGACGCGCAATAGATAGTGAAAAACAGCAGAATGACCAGCGCGGAAATAATACGCAGGACTCGGCTCTTATCCTCAAACCGACCGGTAAAATAGTCCGGCAACGTGAGCGCGTTATTGTTAAATTCGGTATGCACGCGCAGGCGCCCGGCCACCAGCTTCCAGTTAATCCATGCGCCTAACGTCAGGCCAATGGCGATCCAGCTTTCAGAGATCCCCGACAGAAAGATAGCGCCAGGCAGCCCCATTAACAGCCAGCCGCTCATATCCGACGCGCCGGCTGATAAAGCCGTAACAAACGGCCCCAGGCTGCGACCGCCAAGAATATAGTCATCAAAGTTTTTGGTTGAGCGCCAGGCGATAAACCCAATCAATATCATGCCAAAAATATAGACACAGAATGTCACCAACATCGGTGTGCTAATAGCCATCAAGGTTCTCCAAATTTATTTATTGGCACTACCGTAGCGTGCCGTTTTGTACCCTGCCGGAACGTGGCAAGGGTGTTATGTTTACCAGGGCGACCGTATCCTGCCGGAAGCGGTGGTTATTCACAATCGATTTAACACACCATTTACATCAAATTTGATTGCAGAGGGATACTATTTTTCTCCAGGTTGCACTCTCTCACATTTTTTGCGGTTGCACCTTTTAAAAGTGTTAACTACCGCAGAGAAAATAAATCCAGATGGTTTTCCCCGTCAGACTCCCACTTTCTTTTTTTAACAATTTATTCATTTTTAAGCTTGCAACGCAGGTCACATTTAACGCGGTTGCACAAAGTTGCAACATAGTGGATATTTTCCGCTAACTATTGGTTAGCAGATAGAGCGAATAACAGGAGTAGAGGGTATGGGAACCACCACGATGGGGGTTAAGCTGGACGACGCCACGCGCGAACGGATCAAAATGGCCGCCTCGCGTATCGATCGCACGCCGCACTGGTTAATAAAACAGGCAATCTTTAGCTATCTGGACAAGCTGGAAAATAGCGATACGCTACCGGAGCTACCTGCGCTGTTTGCCGGCGCGGCAAATGAAAGCGAGGAGCCGGTCGCGCCGCAGGATGAGCCGCATCAGCCCTTTCTGGAGTTTGCCGAACAGATTCTTCCCCAATCCGTCTCTCGCGCCGCCATCACTGCCGCCTGGCGCCGCCCGGAGACCGATGCGGTGTCAATGCTAATGGAACAGGCGCGCCTGTCGCCGCCTGTCGCTGAGCAGGCGCATAAACTGGCGTATCAACTGGCGGAGAAATTGCGCAATCAAAAATCCGCCAGCGGTCGCGCGGGTATGGTGCAAGGCCTGTTGCAGGAGTTTTCCCTCTCTTCGCAAGAAGGCGTAGCGCTGATGTGTCTGGCGGAAGCGCTGCTGCGTATTCCCGACAAAGCTACGCGCGATGCGTTAATTCGCGACAAAATCAGTAATGGCAACTGGCAGTCGCATATTGGCCGTAGCCCGTCGCTGTTTGTAAACGCCGCCACCTGGGGGCTGCTCTTTACCGGCCGCCTGGTCTCAACGCATAACGAAGCCAATCTTTCGCGCTCGCTGAACCGCATTATCGGCAAGAGCGGCGAACCGTTAATCCGCAAAGGCGTCGACATGGCGATGCGTTTAATGGGCGAGCAGTTCGTGACTGGCGAAACCATTGCTCAGGCGCTGGCGAATGCCCGAAAACTGGAAGAGAAAGGGTTCCGCTATTCTTACGATATGCTGGGCGAAGCCGCGTTAACCGCCGCCGATGCGCAGGCCTATATGGTTTCTTACCAGCAAGCGATTCATGCCATCGGCAAAGCGTCTAACGGTCGCGGTATTTACGAAGGGCCAGGCATCTCGATTAAGCTGTCCGCCCTGCATCCACGCTATAGTCGCGCGCAATACGATCGGGTAATGGAGGAGCTTTATCCGCGCCTGAAATCCCTGACGCTGCTGGCGCGCCAGTATGATATCGGTCTCAATATCGACGCCGAAGAGGCGGATCGTCTGGAGATCTCGCTCGATCTGCTGGAAAAACTCTGCTTCGAACCCGAACTGGCGGGCTGGAACGGCATTGGCTTTGTGATCCAGGCTTACCAGAAACGCTGCCCGCTGGTCATTGATTATTTAGTCGATCTGGCCTCCCGTAGCCGCCGTCGGCTGATGATTCGTCTGGTGAAAGGCGCCTACTGGGATAGCGAGATCAAACGCGCGCAAATGGAAGGGCTGGAGGGTTATCCGGTTTATACCCGCAAAGTGTATACCGATGTCTCTTATCTGGCCTGTGCGAAAAAATTGCTCGCCGTCCCTAATCTGATCTACCCGCAGTTCGCGACCCATAACGCACACACACTGGCGGCGATTTATCATCTGGCCGGGCAAAATTACTATCCGGGTCAGTACGAATTCCAGTGCCTGCACGGCATGGGCGAACCGCTGTATGAACAGGTCACCGGTAAAGTAGCGGACGGAAAACTTAACCGTCCCTGCCGTATTTACGCGCCGGTGGGAACACACGAAACCCTGCTGGCCTATCTGGTACGACGCCTGCTGGAAAACGGCGCCAACACCTCTTTTGTCAACCGCATCGCCGATGCCACCCTACCGCTCGATGAACTGGTGGCCGACCCGGTCGAGGCCGTGGAAAAACTGGCGCAGCAGGAAGGTCAGGCTGGCATACCGCATCCGAAAATTCCGCTGCCGCGCGATCTGTACGGCGAAGGTCGGATAAACTCCGCCGGACTTGATTTAGCGAATGAACATCGCCTCGCCTCGCTTTCTTCTGCCCTGTTAAGCAACGCCATGCAGAAATGGCAGGCCAAACCTGTGCTGGAACAACCGGTGGCCGACGGTGAGATGACGCCGGTTATCAACCCGGCGGAACCGAAAGATATTGTCGGCTGGGGACGCGAAGCGACAGAAAGCGAGGTTGAACAGGCATTGCAAAACGCGGTCAATCAGGCGCCGGTTTGGTTTGCGACGCCGCCGCAAGAACGCGCCGCCATTTTGCAGCGGGCGGCGGTATTGATGGAAGACCAAATGCAGCAGTTGATTGGCCTGTTGGTGCGCGAAGCGGGGAAAACGTTCAGCAACGCCATTGCCGAAGTGCGCGAAGCGGTAGACTTCCTCCATTATTATGCCGGTCAAGTGCGTGACGATTTCGATAACGAAACGCATCGCCCGTTAGGGCCGGTGGTCTGTATCAGTCCGTGGAACTTCCCGCTGGCCATTTTCACCGGCCAAATCGCCGCCGCGCTGGCGGCAGGTAACAGCGTTCTGGCGAAACCGGCAGAGCAGACATCGCTGATTGCCGCCCAGGGCATTGCCATTTTGCTGGAAGCGGGCGTACCGCCGGGCGTCGTGCAACTGTTGCCGGGACGGGGAGAAACCGTCGGCGCCCAGCTTACCGCCGATGCGCGTGTACGCGGCGTGATGTTTACCGGTTCCACGGAGGTCGCGACGTTGTTGCAGCGCAACATCGCCACGCGTCTTGACGCCCAGGGCCGCCCTATTCCGTTGATTGCGGAAACTGGCGGTATGAACGCTATGATTGTCGACTCTTCCGCGCTCACCGAGCAGGTGGTCGTGGATGTGCTGGCTTCCGCTTTCGACAGCGCCGGACAACGCTGTTCCGCGCTCCGCGTGCTGTGTTTGCAGGACGATATCGCCGAACATACGCTGAAAATGTTACGCGGCGCGATGGCGGAGTGTCGGATGGGGAATCCAGGCCGTCTGACGACCGATATCGGGCCGGTGATTGATAGCGAGGCCAAAGCCAACATCGAGCGTCATATCCAGACGATGCGCGCCAAAGGCCGCCCGGTTTTCCAGGCCGCGCGTGAAAACAACGATGACGCGCAGGAATGGCAGACCGGTACGTTTGTTATGCCCACGCTTATTGAGTTGGAAAACTTCGCAGAACTGGAAAAAGAGGTCTTCGGGCCCGTGCTGCATGTCGTGCGTTATAACCGTAACCAACTGGCGGAGCTTATCGAACAGATTAACGCTTCCGGCTACGGGCTAACGCTGGGCGTACATACCCGTATTGATGAAACCATTGCGCAAGTCACCGGTTCCGCCCATGTCGGCAACCTGTACGTTAACCGTAATATGGTGGGCGCGGTTGTCGGCGTCCAGCCGTTTGGCGGCGAAGGCCTGTCCGGTACCGGGCCAAAAGCGGGGGGGCCGCTCTACCTCTACCGCCTGCTGGCACACCGCCCGCCCAATGCGCTCAATACGACGCTAACTCGTCAGGATGCGCGTTACCCGGTGGATGCGCAGCTTAAAACCACGCTACTCGCGCCGTTGACCGCCCTGACGCAATGGGCGGCGGATCGCCCGGCGCTACAGACGCTCTGCCGACAATTCGCCGATCTGGCGCAGGCCGGCACGCAGCGCCTGCTACCGGGGCCGACCGGCGAGCGCAATACCTGGACGTTGTTGCCGCGTGAACGGGTATTATGCCTGGCTGATGACGAACAGGACGCGCTGACGCAGCTTGCCGCCGTTCTCGCCGTCGGCAGTCAGGCGCTATGGTCAGACGACGCCTTCCACCGCGATCTGGCGAAACGTCTCCCCGCCGCCGTTGCGGCGCGTGTCCAGTTTGCGAAAGCGGAAACGCTGATGGCGCAGCCGTTTGACGCGGTGATTTTCCACGGCGACTCCGACAAGCTGCGAACCGTGTGCGAAGCCGTCGCCGCCCGCGAAGGCGCGATAGTGTCGGTACAGGGGTTCGCCCGCGGCGAAAGCAATATGCTGCTGGAACGGCTCTATATTGAACGTTCGCTGAGCGTAAACACTGCTGCCGCTGGCGGTAATGCCAGCCTGATGACAATTGGCTAATACTGTGGTTAATTAAGGCTCCGTCAATGGAGCCTTTTTACTCGCGTCAGAGGAGCGTATGAAACGAATTTTCCTTACCTGCGCGGCGTTGTTGTTCAGCAGCCAGGCGTTGGCCGATGAGTGTGCCAGCGCCAGTACGCAGCTGGAAATGAATCGCTGCGCCGCCGCGCAATACCAGGCGGCAGATAAAAAGCTGAACGAAACCTATCAAAGCGCGCTTAAGCGTGCGCAACCGCCGCAGCGCGAGCTGTTGCAAAAAGCGCAGGTGGCATGGATTGCCCTGCGGGACGCCGATTGCGCTCTGATTCGCTCAGGTACGGAGGGCGGCAGCGTGCAACCCATGATCGCCAGCCAGTGCCTGACCGATAAAACGAACGAACGCGAAGCGTTTTTAGCCTCGCTGCTGCAATGTGAAGAGGGGGATTTGAGCTGCCCACTGCCGCCAGCCGGTTAACGCACGCGAATCCCTTCAATAATAATGCGCTGAACGCTTTCGACCGTTTGGTTGAAAAAGGCTTCATCGCGAAGCGTCGCGCCGGTTACCGCCTCAACCTGAGGGGCAAAATCGGCGTAATGTTGCGTGGCGGCCCAAATCATGAAGATCAAATGGTGCGGGGAGACAGGCGCCAGTTTCCCGCTGTGCACCCATCCGGCAATCAGCGCGGATTTTTCATCTATCAACGCTTTTAGATCGCCGGTCAGTTCCTCCATTAAGAGCGGCGCGCCCGCCAGCATCTCCATGCAGAAGAGCCGCGACGCCTGCGGATAATCACGCGAAACCTCCAGCTTGAGACGGATATACTCTTTGATGGCCTCCAGAGGGGAAAATTCTGCGCGAAACGCCTTGAGCGGCGCCAGCCAGACATCCAGGATCTGTCGCATTACCGCGACATACAGCGCCTCTTTCGAGGGATAATAATAAAGCAGATTGGTTTTGGAGACGCCTGCCCGCTCGGCGACCTGCTCAAGACGCGCGCCATGAATGCCATACTGGGAAAAAACAGCAAGCGCGGCGGTTAAGATAAGCTGCCGTTTTGCACCGGTGGCCTGCGAGCGTTTCCCGATTTTTTTCTCTGTGCGTTGCGACATGCGCCCTCTCCTTTTTGTCAAGACGCAAGCATACCAAATCCGGCTTATAAACAAAAAAACCGCCGGAAATCCGGCGGCGGTGGCGCATGACGCTTTTTAGCGCGAAACGCTCAGCGTCTTGCTGTTGTGACGCAGGCTAGCTATTACGGTTACTGCTTTTGCCCCCTTTTTTGCCTGCTTCGGATGCACGCTGCGGGTCATTCTTAAAATTGCCCCCGCTGTGCTGACCACCTTTACGACCTGCTTCTGATGCTCTTTCGCGGTCTTCCGCAAAATTACCGGAACCGCCACGATGGTTTGCCATTACTGACCTCCGTCATAGATTAGACATCATATTGCATAGGTAATGAGGAGTATCTCCTCGCGCAGCGTATGAACGATATCATCAGTAACGCCGCGTAAAATTAAGCATAGTGAAAAACGCCGTGGTAGGCCGCTTACCGAAATATTCTGCAACATCGGAAGCCGAATACGCAGAATAATAACCATAAGAAATAAATAAGTTATTCTTATATTTAGAAAAATCAAAGCGCTTAAAAATGTATCATTTTGCAACAAAGATCGCCAAATTAATTATTGTTATAAATCAAAGAAATGGCGCTGAAATTTGCACTCTTCACAGGAGAGCATATCTTTAAATAGACGTAGCGAATCGCTACACACCTGATTAATCTGAGGAGTAGTACAAATGGCAAAGATTCTGGTGCTCTATTATTCCATGTACGGACACATTGAAACCATGGCGCATGCGGTGGCGGAAGGGGCAAAGAAAGTCGACGGCGCAGAGGTCATTATAAAGCGTGTGCCAGAAACAATGCCGCCTGAAATCTTCGCAAAAGCTGGCGGTAAAACACAAAACGCACCGGTTGCCACCCCACAGGAGCTGGCGGATTACGATGCCATTATTTTTGGTACGCCAACCCGGTTTGGCAATATGTCAGGCCAGATGCGTACCTTCCTGGACCAAACCGGCGGACTGTGGGCATCCGGCGCGCTATACGGCAAGCTCGGCAGCGTGTTCAGTTCTACCGGAACGGGCGGCGGCCAGGAGCAGACCATCACCTCGACCTGGACTACGCTTGCCCATCATGGGATGGTGATTGTCCCGATAGGCTATGCCGCACAGGAACTGTTTGACGTCTCCCAGGTTCGCGGCGGCACGCCTTATGGCGCAACGACTATCGCCGGAGGCGACGGTTCACGTCAACCAAGCCAGGAGGAACTCTCTATCGCTCGCTATCAGGGGGAATACGTCGCCGGTCTGGCAGTCAAACTCAACGGCTAATCTTCAACAGGAGGATTCGAATGCCAACTCAAGAAGCAAAAGCGCACCGCGTCGGCGAATGGGCAAGCCTGCGTAATACGTCGCCGGAAATTGCCGAAGCCATTTTTGAAGTCGCTCACTATGACGAGAAACTGGCAGAAAAAATATGGGAAGAAGGTAGCGATGAGGTGCTGATCAAAGCCTTTGAGAAAACGGACAAAGACTCGCTCTTCTGGGGCGAACAAATCATCGAACGTAAGAACGTATAACACAAACGCCCCCGCCTGCGCGGGGGCATACGGCTATTTTGCGGCAGTGTTCATGACGTTATCGAATTTATCCAGCGGACAGAAGCCGTTCGCATCCACCGGACATCCTTTCAGTTCCAGGGTTACCCTTTGCGCGGGCGATTTGAGCGTTAACGCTTCCGCGTTACGTAACTGCCGGGCGCTCTGGTAGACATACTCGATTTTCATCAAATCCCGGTTGGCGTTGCCGTCATGCCAGCGTTGGAAGACAAGCTGACCGCCAATCGGCGTTCTCTCATACTGGTCATGGAGCTGATAGGGTTTAAAATCCAGCGCCGTCAGCAGCGACGCGATATTGGAATCATGCCCCACCAGCACGGTCACCTTCGGCGCGCTAACGCGATCGGCAACCAGCACCTTATCGATATATTTCACCAGCGGCGCAGCGACATTGCGCGCCACCGTGGGTGAGGTAAACAGGCTGTCCTGGTAGCCGTTTTTCAGTTTTGACAGCACCTTCCACTGCCGATCGGTGTGGATGCCGCCCCAGGCGACCTGATCCATCGGAAACCCTTCGTAATATTGCAGGGTAAACGCATCCACCAGCGAGTTCCCTACTTTCAGCGGCCCCTGCACGCCAGGCTCTTGCTGATAGTTCGCGCTGAAGGTATCTTTCGCGTCGATTAGCGAACACTGATGCTTCTCTTTGCAGGACGGCGAGTCCTGATAATGCGTTATCTGCTCAAGCAGTTTATAACTCTCATCAAGATGTAGCTGACTACGCGCCTTTTCCATCGCCTGTACGGCCTGTTGCCGGAACGCGGCGGAATCATCGGTAATTACTGGATTGAAGGTAGGGTCCATAGTGCCCATTTTTTCCTGATGATGAACAGGAATATCACAGCCGGGGAAAGCGCCAGTAATGAAAAATTGCGCGGTGGCGACGGTGCGCTGCAAACTATTCGCATAGGCATATACCGTGTCGGGCGCCGGACATTCTCCCGACGGTATCAGCCTCTGCGCGACCAGCCATTCACGTGTGTAGTGTCCCATATAGACTTCCAGCACGCCGCCTTTCGTCGTCAGCTGCCCACCGGGAACGTCCCACGCCGGCCAGGCGTTCGGCGTCGACTGCGCCAGTACGCTGCCATTATTCGCCAGCGGCGCCCGCAGATTATGGCGGCTCATCATCAGCACCTGTTGTAATTGATAACCCTCCGGCGTTGTCTGCGCCTGTACGGCGGATGACAACAAAACAGCCCCTGCCACAGCAACAGCGAGTAATGATTTTTTCATCCCTATGACCTCTTGTTGTTATCAAATCGTTCTGAGTGTGACAGAAATGGATCATTTTTCCGGGAACGATTTCGCAAAACGGGGGTTTTTCTTACAGTAAACGCGTTAGCGCCGGGAAACCCCGGCGCATATTCAGAACGTTTTTGCCCACCATAGCCGAAGCTTCATGCCCCAATAGCTGGTCCAGCCGCTGGTGGTGAACACAACCCGACCTTGTGAAACCACCACCAGCGTTGGCGTCACGCTGATTTCCCAGCCAGCGGATAAGGCGCCATTAGCATCATTGACGACCGGAAAGTCAACGCCCTTGCGCGCCAGCCAGCGGGCAACCTCAGCGTCATCGCCGGAGCGGAGCGCAACGGTCATGACGTTTTCCCCTTCCGCCGCCAGGCGAGCGACCGCAGGCGTAGTAAAGCGGCATACCCCGCACCAGCTGGCCCAAAAATAGAGCAGTACGGGGCGTTCTTCGCTCAATGTCGCCAGCGTTGTCGACTCTCCCGTCAGCGTATGTAACGGTGTCGCGGCAAACGCCGGAGGCGCCTGCGGCGCGCGCCAGACGTCCATGACCACCATTATCGCGATGAGGAGCGCCAGAAAAACCGCGGCTTCGCGCAGCCAACGCCGCAGTTTACCCGCCATTGGCAGCCGCCAGTTTTTCTTTCACCACCGCTTCCAGCGTATCCCAGGGCACCGCGCCCGGAATCAGCTCGTCGCCAATGATCGTCGCTGGCGTTCCTTGCACGCCGACCAGCCTTGCCAACTGCAAATTAGTGCGTATCGTTTCCATGCTTTTTTCATCCAGAGTCACTGGCGTAGCCCCTGCTTTCTGCTGGGCCTGTTTAATACTGTCATCCGTATGGTAACCGCGCTTTTGCATGAGTTTTTCATGTAGCGCGAGGAACTGTTGCGGATGCTCGCGCCAGGTGGTCAGCGCAATACGCGCCGCCAGTACGGAACTCTCTCCTTTGAATGGTAGCGGTTTAATAATGACCGCAACGTCAGGATATTTCTGCACAATCTTTTCCAGCATCGGATCGAGCTGTTTGCAGTACGGGCAGTTGTAATCCGTAAAGTTCACCAGCGTCAGCTTAGGGTGTTTAGCGCCTATCCGCGGGCTGGCAGGATCGTTAAACAACGCCGCATGGATCAGATTTTCAATCTGCTTTTCCTGATCCGGCGTAAAAGGAGCGGTTTCTTGCGCGATGCTCAGCGTCGAAAACAGCGCCAGCAGCAAAACAATCATGTATTTCATTGGGTTATTCCTTTCGCTTTTTTCAACGTTTGTAATACCGCATCGCGGGTCAGCAAAGTGGGCAGTGCCTCCCCTTCCGGCAAGCCGGGGCCATATACCTGATTAAACGGCACGGCGACCTGGCCACGCGTTTTCAGAAAATCTGTAATGGCATCGGACGGCAGCGTCCAGTCTCCCCGCAGCGCCACAACATCCGGCTGTTGCAAGGCGGCCTGCACATCCTCTTTTTGCAGGACGTTGTATTTATTCACTTTACAGGTAATACACCAGTCCGCAGTGACATCGACAAATACCCGCTTATGCTGCGCCAGCGCCGACTGAATTGCCTGTTCACTCAACGGTTGCCACTGAACAGTATCTTGCGCGCTCTTTGACGCAGTGAAGCCGAAATGCGGCAGGAGTAACGTCGCCAGCCAGATAGCCGACCCCAGCATCATCAGACCGAGGATCCTGCGCAGGACATTCATCCAGCGCCCGGGGCGCGGTAAACGTAGCGCAAGCCCTGGTCGTATCGCGACCAGTAGCCACGGCGCGCTCATTCCCAGGCCAAGCGCAAGGAACAGCCCCCACAGCGTCGGCAGCGACGCCGTGAGCGCCACGGCGACCGCCGTGCCCAGAAACGGCGCGCTACAAGGCGTCGCCAGCAGCGTGGCGAATGCCCCCTGCCAGAAATGTCCCGACATACCGTTACCGCCGTAAGTGGCCAGTTTCGTGGTCATAGATGAGGGAAGCCTGAACTCAAAAAGCCCGAACAGGCTGGCGCTAAACAACAACATCACCAGCGCCATAAAACCAATAAACCATGCATTCTGGAACTGAACTCCCCAGGCCAGCGCATGGTTTGACAGGCGAAGGAGGGTCATAAACGCCGCCAGCGCCATAAATGACGCAATGATACCGGCGACCGAAGCCAAAAATTGTCGCCTGATGTGAGAGCGGCTTTTTTCCTCTACCAATAAAATAGAGCCAAGTTTCATGCCCAGAACCGGCAGTACGCAGGGCATTAAATTAAGAATCAGTCCGCCGATCAGCGCCATCATTACAACTTGCCAGAAAGGTAGCGCCGCATTGTCCGGCGTTTGCGCTGGCGCAGCGCCAATGGTTTGCGTGCTCTCCTGGGCGATAGCGCCATCGGCTAACACGAGGGTCAGCGATTTGTTGCGCAAATCGGGCGCCTTTTCGCCCCAACTGTCCGTCACCGGCACCGTCGCCTGTAACCTGTCGCCCTCTACGCGCAGGCGAGGCTTCGCAAAATCGACGTCATCTATGGTGTCAAGATAGAGCCCGGGCGATGACCAGCCCGCCGCTCGCGTAGCAGTGACCACCAGTTCTCCCGGGCGATAGCCGACGTCAAGCGAGTCCGTTAGCCCACTGCGGAGCGGAACTTTACCCATCGCCCGCGCATAGTCATGGGCAAAATCGGCATTCTGCACAGTGGGCGTCACGGAAAAGGGGTAATCGGTCAACAGACAAACATTGCTGCAGGTTGATAACGTCAACACGCCGCTCAAGGTCGCCGGCGGCGTACCGCGCACGATCATCGGAAAGGTCACCTCGTCGTGATATCCCTGGGTGGTGATATTCGCCACATCAAAGCGCGAGGGGGTTGGCCAGAACCAGTTTACCTCAGGCATGTCGCCTTTCCAGGCGATAGAGGGCGCCACGCCCCCTTCCCCCGGCGCGCGCCAGTAGGTTTTCCAGCCGTTTTCCAGTTTGACATCCAGCAACAGCCGGGTCTCACCGTTAGCGGACGTATCGGCACGTAGCCGTATGCTGGCATGGTCGTTATCGGGCGAACGCAGCCAGCCGCTTTCCGCCGCCCAGGAGACGGGCAGCCAAAGCCATAACAGGCAGAACAGTATCCGCCTGAACAAAATCATCATATTTTTTCTCCGTGAATGAGTAAGTAACCGTTAGCAATAACCGGTCTGTCATTCACGGAAGACACAAAATCGTAGATGTACCCGTAATGTGGGCGGCGAAATAGCCCGTGGAGGCGAAAACGGCAGGCGCATGACCCGGACAGGCGCCAGTAAGGAAAGCAGTAGACAAAGCGCAAGGATAGCGCCTTCAAAGAGTACCGGAGGCGCCGCCAGCAGCGACTTGGCGCTTAATTCACAGGGAGTGACCGGCGAGCCGTCATCTGTAGAAGAGGGAGCGCTGACCACCGCAGCAGAGGCCGTCGCCTGCATCTGCAAGGCGTGCAGGCCCGCCATGCGTTGCGCGGTACAAACCATTACCACGACACATGCAAGGCAAAGAAACCACCAGCCCATCCGTTGTTGTTTCGCCATTGCGCCCTCACTGTTTAACGCGAGTTATCTTAGCCACTGGCGCGGTTTTGGCAACCTTTCCCCTGTAAAGTTATGTCGGCGCGCTGCGCAACCTTCTGATAGTCGAACAGCGTAATTTATTCTTACTAATGATATAACTGGTGTTTTCATACGCACTTTTCAGGTTTACCCTACACTTAGTGGAGAAACCTTTTTGGGGTCCCTTCTGTATGTATTGATTTAGCGAGATGATGCTATGGAACTTAAGGATTATTACGCCATTATGGGCGTGAAACCGACGGACGATCTCAAGACGATTAAGACCGCCTATCGCCGACTGGCCCGCAAGTACCATCCAGATGTCAGCAAAGAACCCGATGCCGAAGCCCGTTTCAAAGAGGTTGCTGAAGCATGGGAAGTGCTGAGTGATGAGCAACGGCGCGCCGAGTATGACCAGTTATGGCAACACCGTAACGATCCACAATTTAATCGCCAGTTCCAGCAACACGAAGGCCAACCGTATAACGCCGAAGATTTTGATGATATTTTCTCGTCTATTTTTGGTCAGCACGGTCGCCATTCGCACCACCGCCACGCCGCACGCGGTCATGATATCGAAATTGAAGTGGCGGTATTCCTGGAAGAAACGCTGGAAGAGCACCAGCGTACGATTAGCTATTCCGTCCCCGTTTATAACGCGTTCGGTCTGGTGGAGCGGGAAATTCCCAAAACATTGAATGTGAAAATCCCGGCTGGCGTCAGCAACGGGCAACGAATCAGACTGAAAGGCCAGGGCACGCCGGGGGAAAACGGCGGACCTAATGGCGATTTATGGCTCGTTATCCATATTGCCCCGCATCCGCTCTTTGATATCGTCAATCAGGATCTGGAAGTCGTCCTTCCGCTTGCCCCATGGGAGGCGGCGCTCGGCGCTAAGGTGTCTGTACCAACGCTTAAAGAGCGTATTTTGCTGACCATTCCCCCCGGCAGCCAGGCAGGTCAGCGGCTGCGTATCAAAGGAAAAGGATTAGCCAGTAAAAAGCACACTGGCGATCTCTATGCCATCATCAAAATCGTTATGCCGCCGAAACCTGACGAGAAAACAGCTGCCCTGTGGCAACAACTGGCGGACGCGCAGTCGTCCTTTGACCCACGCCAGCAATGGGGGAAAGCATAATGGCTAACATCACTGTCACCTTTACCATCACCGAATTTTGTTTGCACACCGGCGTGACGGAAGAGGAGCTAAACGAAATCGTCGGACTTGGCGTAATTGAGCCTTACGAAGACGATAACGCCGACTGGCAATTCGACGATCGCGCAGCGAGCGTGGTACAACGCGCGCTACGCTTACGCGAGGAGCTGGCGCTCGACTGGCCTGGGATCGCGGTCGCGTTAACGCTGCTGGAAGAGAATTCACGGCTGCGCGAAGAAAACCGGTTACTGCTGCAACGCCTTTCTCGCTTTATCTCGCATCCCTAATCCACGATAAAGGCAATAAACCGAGGGTGGGCTTTCTGCCCGCCCCGGATTTACATGCACCCGGTATAATACCAGAATGCCTCTGACATACTTCCCCCAACGGAAGAAATATAGCCTTTCACCGCGCACAACCCGATCAACGAACCGCCAATGTCAGCCATTAATGCGCCATTGCGAAGATCATCGTTTAAATAAAGACCAGCCACAAGTTCACATTTTTTAGATACGTCGGTTATTTTTACACGTTAGCGATCATTTATTGCCTGAAGAATATATTCTTTCACTGTTTTGTACTCTCTGGTTGATACGTACCTTCTCCCTGTCAATGCCGGGTAAAATGTACCGCTGCGCTTACAGGTTGCAGTATTTATAAATAAGAAATACAACAGTCACTTACAGTTTAATAATTGAGCGTTATAACATCCACTGCCGCCCAATATTTACACCACGTATAAAATACAAAAATGTAATAGAATGTAAACAAAATAAGAGCATAAAATAAATAACTTATTAAAAAATCAATATAAATAGAGTGGTCAATAAAAAACGATCGTTTTCAACGAGTTATGTTTCTCAGATTTTCATCTATCCTGAATAGGCTTGCGGAAAATGTAATTTACACCATTGACTATTTCACTTAAAAGGTTTCTGTAATGGAATGGAAGGTCGTTGATACAGTTATAAGTCCCTCTACCGGAGTATCGTTCTCATGCATACATAGCCTAAAAAATCTTAGATTGACCTTATGGTATCAGGCAGATGTTTACATGCCTCCAGGTAGCATTATCATCCCCTTTAATAAGGGGGTCTTAATAAACGATAAACTTTATCCCGTTACTGTTTACAACGTTACCAGGTTTAATCCTGTTCTATGGAAATCGCTTAAAGAAAATAGCCACTGTCCTGGTAACTGCAATCCTAAACCAGAAGCCTGCAGTTATCCTTTCGAGTGTCTGGTATCCGTTTGTCCATTTGGTTTAACCAGAAATATTCAAATAGATAATAAGAAAGTTTAGGAAATAAAGTATGCATTAGCCATACTACTGATTAAGTGTATTCGCGCACGTTTGCAGTATTTTGCAGTTAAATATGTTTGATATAAAAATTGTACAGTTCGGATATTTTTTGATTCGTTTAATCTAACCTTCACTTTGGCAACGAGGAGCCGGTACAGAGGATATTACTGATGGCCGGCAGACAAAGAAACGCATTGCTTTTAACACTGTATAAATTCCATCCGTGACATTCTTATTTAGTAATATTTCACCAGAGCAATCATCTTACCTTTATTGTGCATAAAAATCAGCAAGTAGTGTTTAGAAAAAATAATGTTTTAGACAAAAGCTCTGCGTGTCATGCTGATCGCCAAAAGCATAACGGGCTGACATCATGTCAGCCCGTGGGTTTACCCCTGCCCTGATACTTACGGTACGCTTATCGTCATATTGTCATGACCGACAATGACAGGGCCCGGGTAATTTTTCATGGCTTCCTGTTGCCAGACGTCATCCGCAACCGTCGCAGGCACCAGATGACTTAACACCAGTTTTTTCACGTGGGCCTCGCGAGCAATCTTACCGACATCTTCAATCGTGGTGTGATGCGACGCAATCGCTTCAGCCAGCGTTTTTCCGTTGCCAATACTATTAGCCAGTTTTGCTACCGAAGGGACATGTACCGCCTCATGTACCAGGATATCCGCCCCCTGGGCAAACGTTGCAAGCGGCGGAAACCAGGACGTATCGCCAGAGAAGACGATTCGCTTACCCTGGGTATCAAAACGGTAAGCAAACGCTTCACCGTCCGGGAAAGGGGAATGAGGCACTTTCAGCGCGCTTATTGTAACCAGTTCATCTTTATAGATGACGCCCTGGCTAATATCGGTCGCCTTAACCAGGTTGCGCGGATCGGGTTTCCCCTCTTCTTCCATGCGTAGCGTGATATCCCTGTCAAAGACCTTCCAGCTAGCCTTCGTCATCGCCTGGGTTCCCGGCGGGCCATACACCTGTATGGTATGGTCTTTCAGACCACTTGCCCAGGCATTCATCAGCAAGGAAGGATAATCCAGTATGTGGTCGCTGTGCAGATGGGTGAGCAAAATAGTATTGATGTTGCGCAGTGGAATGCCGTTTTTCACCAGTTGCAGACTGGCGCCGTAGCCGGCATCTATCAGCCATATTTTATCGCCGATAGTGAGCGCCGTCGCTTGCGGTAGTCTGGCTGTATTGAGCAAAGAAGGCCCGCCTTTGGTGCCCAGTAAAACAATGTTGATCTCTTGAGGCGCAGGAGCACCAGCAGCAATAGCAAGGTGGCTTTGCGCCAGCATACAAACCGCCAGCATAGCGACGCTTTTTTTCATCATGTTTTTACTCTTCTTAGTTGAGAAAAGAGGGAACTTCACGTTGGCGAAACTGCGAAGGAGAACAGCCAGCAAGGCGATTAAAGAAACGGGCGAAATAAGCCGGATCTTTAAAACCTAATTGCCAGGCGATCTCGTTGACAGCATTGTCGGAAAAAAGCAGCAGTCGTTTCGCCTCGCGTAATTGCCGATCAAAAATCAGGCGTTTAGGCGGGCGATTAGCAAAACGTCGGCAAATATCGGTCAAACGAGATTCGGTAATATGCAACTCGCAGGCATAATCGGGCACCGTCCAGTGCTGATGGAAGTGGTTGTCAATTAACAGGGTAAAGCGCTGAAAAAGTTTCAGTTCACCGCGCATCCCGGTTGCGGCGTGATCGTCCAGCTTCGCATTACGCAACAGCAAGGTAAATACCGCCTGCGCCAGTAGCACCAGGGTATGTTCGCAGCCAGCCAGTTGTTCCGTGGACTCCCGCTCAATTAGCTGCCAGTAATGTTTGAGCGCCGCCAGCTCGTTGGGTTTATCCGCCAGCGACAGACAGATCCCCGGCAAGCCGAAGGCCTCTCTGGTGCCGGGATAAAGCACTTCCAGCAGCGGCCAAACCAGCTCTTCGCGTACCGTCAGAACATGGCCATCGCTATCCGATTCGGTAATAAAAGCATGCGGCACCGAGGGCGGCGTAAGCACAAATAGCGGCGCCTGCACCGAATAGCGATGATCGTCGAGCTGTAGCTCAATCTGCCCGGTATCAAGAAAGTGCATTTGAAAAAACTGGTCGTGGCGATGCGCCTGCATATCACGACCAAAGAAATCCGCCATACGAGCAAACGACTGATAATGCACATCGTTACTGCCCATGCTTTCGTCATACTCTTTGCTGATATCAATATTGGCGATCGCACGTTGGCACATAGTTTCTCCTCAAGGGGTGGCGCGCGGACGCGATGCTTTCATGGGAATGAGCCAGATAATGGCAGCGCCGACGACTAACAGAGAAGCGACAAACCAGAGTCCGCTATTGAAGCTACCGGTGATATCTTTTAGCCAGCCAATCATAAACGGGCTAAGCGCGGAGCCAATATTGCCGGTGGCATTGATGACCGCAATGCCTATCGCCCTGGCGCGTAAACTGATCGACTGATCCGGCGTGGTCCAGAAGATCGCCATCGCGCTAAAGGAACCCGTGGATGCCATCACGATCCCCAGGAGCTGGATCAGGTTATGGTCGGTCGCCGACGCCAGCAGCCAGCCCGCGGCGGCAAACAGGAACGGCAACGCCGTGTGATGTTTACGCTCCTGATGTTTGTCCGAATGGCGGCTCCAGTAAATCATGCCCAGAATAGTACAAATCTGCGGGATCGCCGCCAGCAGGCCGATGGTGATATTGCTGCTGCCTTCATTAAAACTTTTCAGGATTTGCGGCGTCCAGATACTAATGGCGCTAAGCGTATTGGTAAGGCAAAAATAGGCCAGCGTATACATCAGTACAATTGGCGTGAATACTTCGCGCCACAGACTACGCTGCTGCATGGCGTTATGGCTGATGGCCCCCTCCGGCTGAACCAGCGTCAGGCGGTCATTATCCATCATCTCCTGCAAACATTTTTTATCCTCTGCCGTCAGCCATTTGGCTTTTGCCGGGGTATCATCCAGGTAAAACCACACCATAATGCCTAACAAAACTGACGGAAATCCTTCCAACAGGAATAACCACTGCCATCCATGCAGATTGAATATGCCGTCCAGCGATAAAATATAGCCGGAGACAATCGACCCCAATGCGGTGGTGGCCGGCATGGCAATCATAAATAATGCGTTGGCGCGAGCGCGGAAAAACGCCGGAAACCAGTAAGTTAAATAGAGCAATATTCCTGGCAAAAAGCCCGCTTCAGTAATGCCCACCAGCATTCGCAGCACATACAGGCTTTTCGGTCCCACCGCGAACATCGTGGCGGTAGATGCAATGCCCCATAGCACCATAATGGTCGCAATCCAGCGGCGGGCGCCGACGATGCTCAACATCACGTTGCTGGGAATGCCGAAAATGACGTAGGTGGCGTAAAACAGCGTCGTGGCAAGGCCAAACATGGTGGCGCTTAACCCCAGATCCTGCCCCATCGTCAACCCGGCAAAACCGATGTTGATACGGTCTAAAAACGAGAAGATAAACAACACGAATAAAAATACGATCAGTCGGCGGAACAATTTATTTATGACGGTTTGTTGACCCGTGCTGAGCGCGTTGTGCGAACTGACAGACTCAGGGCTTTCCGGAAGTGCAGATGATGTGTCGCTCATTTTTTTTCCTCTGATGGGAATTTTTGTAGGGTACTACGGTTGCCCGGTAGCGCTGCGCTTACCGGGCCAGGCTTAATAGACGCCGGACGCACCGGACAGCTTTTTTTCTGCGCCAAAGCGCGCCGCCAGCGCCTCCGCGCCGCGCGCCAGCAGCGTGGTGTCAACGCCGACGGCGACAAATAGCGCCCCCAGTTCCAGATAACGTTTCGCCAGTGCTTCATTGGCCATCAGAATCCCCGGCGCTTTCCCCGCCGCGCGTATCTGCACGATGGCGTTCTCAATCGCCGCCTGCACTTCCGGGTGCTGCGGATTGCCGGCAAAGCCCATATCGGCGCTAAGATCCGCCGGGCCAATAAACACGCCGTCAATGCCATCCACGTCGAGAATTGACGCCAGATTGCTCATCGCCTCACGCGTTTCAATCTGCACCAGTACGCACATGGCGTCGTTGGCCTGGTGGAGATAGTCCGGAATGCGATTCCAGCGCGATGCCCGCGCCAGCGCGCTGCCCACGCCGCGAATACCGGCAGGCGGATAACGCGTAGCCGCCACGGCGTTTCGCGCTTCATCGGCATTCTGCACCATCGGTATCAGCAGCGTTTGCGCGCCGACGTCGAGCAGTTGCTTAATCTGTACTGGATCGTTCCATGACGGACGCACCACCGGCTGGCTGGGATAAGGCGCAATCGCCTGCAACTGGGTCAACACCGTCTGCACGTTGTTTGGCGCGTGTTCGCCGTCAATCAGTAGCCAGTCGAAGCCGGCGCCCGCTAACAGTTCAGCGCTGTAACTGTTGGCAAGCCCCAGCCACAAACCGATTTGCGGGCGCCCCGCTTTTAACGCGTCTTTGAAAGCATTTTTCATCGTTTTTTCCTTACACAAACCGGCAACTGATCGCGCCCATGTTGCCGTAATCGACATGGAAGGTGTCGCCCTTGCGCGCCGGCACCGGGCGGGTGAACGAGCCGCCGAGGATGATCTGCCCGGCTTCAAGCTGGACATCGTAGGGGGCAAGCTTGTTCGCCAGCCACGCTACGCCGTTGGCCGGATGATTCAGCACGCCTGCGGCGACGCCGGTTTCTTCGATCACGCCGTTGCGATAGAGCAGCGCGGAGATCCAGCGCAGATCCAGCTCGTCTGGTTTGATGGGACGACCACCGAGGATCACCCCGGCGTTGGCGGCGTTGTCGGAAATGGTGTCGAACACTTTGCGCGGACGCTGGGTTTCCGGGTCGATGTTGTGGCTGCGGGCGTCAATCAGTTCCAGCGCCGGAATCACATAATCCGTGGCGTTGTAGACGTCGAACAGCGTGCAGTGAGGGCCGCGCAGCGGTTTCGCCAGCACGAACGCCAGCTCCACTTCAATACGCGGGACGATAAAACGGTCGGTGGGGATATCGCCGCCGTCATGGAAGAACATATCGTCAAGCAGCGCGCCGTAATCCGGTTCGCTGATTTGCGAGCTGGCCTGCATCGCTTTTGAGGTCAGGCCGATTTTGTGGCCTTTGAGCGTGCGCCCTTCGGCGATCTTGATATTGACCCATTCACGCTGTACGGCATAGGCATCTTCAATAGTGATGTTGGGATAATCCAGCGACACTGCGCGAATCTGTTCACGCTGTTTTTCAGCCTGATTAAGTCGCTGGGCGATCAGGGTATGGGTCTGTTTATCGAGCATAGTTGCTTCCTGTTACGTCATGCGGTGCTGCTGCGCCGGGTGGCGACGCGGGTGCGTCTTACCCGGCCTACGGTTCGGTATTGCTTCGCGCATCGTTTTTTTTGTAGGCCCGGTCAGCGCAGCGCCACCGGGCGAAAGAGTGTGCTATTTAAATAACGCGTGTACGTTGTTTTGTTTGTAATTGAGCGTTGGATGTAACTCGGCAATCTCAAACGACAGCGCCAGATAGCGGTTCTCCATCAGGTCGGCGAAGTGGGCTTTAATCAGCCCAAACAGCATTTCGCCAACTTCCTGGCGGCTCTCCAGGCTGCGCCCGGCGCCGATTTTCAGCGTCATATGCACAAACGCGTAATCATGCTTACCGTCAGCCATCTGCCAGGTATCCAGCCAGTGGGCGCGACTGCGGATACCGCCGATGGGGAAAATCCCGCTGGCGGCCAGCGCCTCGTTTACCTTGCTGAACAGGCCGGGTAAATCAGCCTGCTCGCGAATATTTTCAGTACATTCAGCAATAAAGTGCGGCATAAACACCCCTTACGCAGGCAGCGGGAAAACAGCGTTCACCTGGCCAGTACCGGAGCTGGCGAACAGATCGGTGATGAACTCCACCTTGCCGTCGTATTTGTCCCAACCCAGCATTCCCAGCAGCATGACCGTGTCGTGCATGTTGCCTTCGCCGTAGCAGTAGTCGGCGTACTCCGGCAACATGGTGCAAAACTCCTTGAATTTGCCTTCGCGCCACAGCTTGACCACGCGCTCGTCCATCTGATGATCGAACTCGCGGGTGTAGCTGTTCATCCCCTCTTCCGCCCGTTGGTCGTCAATAAAACGGTGTGACAGAGAACCACTGGCGAATACCGCTACGGTACCGTCATATTTCTCAATCGCCTTGAGAATGGCTTCACCCAGTCTGCGGCTGTCGGCAAAATCATGCACAGTGCAGAACGCCGAGATGGAGACCACTTTGAAGTGCTTGTCGCTGTTCATGTAGCGCATCGGCACCAGCGTGCCATACTCCAGCTTCAGGCTCGGGATGTTATGCGCTTTAGCGCGCACGCCCAGTTTGACTGCCTCGTCGGCGATCAGGTGGCCGAGCTCCGGATTACCGTCATAGTCATAGGTCATGTCGCGAATAAAGTGCGGCAATTCGTTGCTGGTATAGACGCCCTGGAAATGGTCGGCACAATTAATGTGGTAAGCGCTATTCACCAGCCAGTGGGTGTCGAATACGATAATGGTGTCAACGCCCATTTCGCGGCAACGCTTGCCTATTTCAATATGCCCATCAATGGCTGCCTGACGACAACCGTGATTTTTTCCCGGCAGTTCAGAAAGATACATCGACGGCACGTGGGTAATTTTTGCTGCTAACGCTAACTTGCCCATATCAAACTCCCCATTTTGGGATAGGATGGTCGCCCATTGAGATGCAGACGTTTTTCATTTCCGCAAACACTTCGAAGCTATATTCGCCGCCTTCGCGCCCGGTACCGGAGGCTTTCACGCCGCCGAACGGCTGGCGCAGGTCGCGGACGTTCTGGGTGTTGACGAAGACCATGCCGGCTTCAATCCCACGCGCCAGGCGCAACACTTTGCTCACGTCCTGGGTCCAGATGTAAGAGGCCAGACCGTATTCCACGTCGTTCGCCAGGCGTAACCCTTCCGCCTCGTCTTTGAATGGCAGCAGACAGGCGACTGGCCCAAAGATCTCTTCCTGCGCGACGCGCATACGGTTGTCGACATCGGCCAGCACGGTTGGGCGCAGGAAGTTACCGCCTTTCAGATGCGCAGGCAGGTCAGTGGGTTTTTCCGCACCGCCCGCCAGCAGCGTTGCGCCCTCTTCAATGCCGAGGCGAATATAGCCAGAGACTTTTTCCCAGTGCTGTTGGCTAATCAGCGCGCCGACCTGGGTGTTCGGGTCGGTCGGATCGCCGACACGCAGGCGATTCGCGCGTTCGGCAAAGCGCTTCACGAACTCAGGGTAAATGCTCTGCTGGATAAAGATGCGCGACCCGGCGGTGCAGCGTTCGCCGTTGATCGAGAAGATGGTGAACAGCGCGGCGTCCAGCGCGCGTTCAATGTCGGCATCTTCAAAAATCAGCACCGGCGATTTGCCGCCCAGCTCCATCGAGTATTTTTTCAGGCCGGCATTTTTCATGATATTGCGACCGGTGGCGGTACCGCCGGTAAACGACACCGCACGCACATCATGGTGGCGTACCAGCGCATCGCCCGCCGTCGCGCCGTAGCCCTGCACCACGTTCAGCACGCCTGCCGGAATTCCTGCCTCCAGCGCCAGCTCGCCCAGCCTGTCGGCAGTCAACGGCGACAGCTCGGACATTTTGAGCACCGCGGTGTTACCCAGCGCCAGGCACGGCGCGACTTTCCAGGTCGCGGTCATAAACGGCACGTTCCACGGCGACACCAGCGCGCAGACGCCGACGGGCTGCACCAGCGTATAATTGAGCATTTTATCGTCAACCGGATAGGTCTTGCCGTTCATCTGCTGGCACACTTCGGCGAAGAATTCGAAGTTATGCGAGGCGCGCGGAATCAGCACGTTTTTAGTCTGGTGAATAGGCAGGCCGGTGTCGGCGGTTTCCATCGCCGCGATTTCCGGCACATGCTGGTCAATCAGGTCGCCAAGGCGGCGCATCAGGCGCGCACGCTCTTTCATCGGCAGGTTGGCCCATTTCGGGAACGCCTCTTTGGCCGCCGCGACAGCCTGGTTCACTTCTGCTTCACCGCCGGAGGCCACTTCCGCCAGCACGTCACCAGTCGCCGGGTTAGTGGTTTGGAAGTAGTCGTTACCTGCAACATTTTTGCCGTTAATCCAATGATTTATTTTCTTCATTTTGCGCTCTCCTCACTGACGATTCGGTTAACCAGGCGACCCACGCCTTCTACTTCCACGACAACTTCATCCCCCGGCACCACATCGGACAACCCTTTCGGCGTACCGGTGGCAATCATGTCGCCCGGTTGCAACGTCATAAATTCGCTCAGATAAGAAATCAGGAACGGGATGCTGAAGATCAGATCGGCGGTCGTCCCTTCCTGCCGCAGCTCACCGTTGACAAAGGTGCGTAACGTCAGGTTATGCGGATCAGAAACCGCCTCTTTATCCACAATCCACGGGCCTATCGGCGTCAGGCCGTCGCGGCTTTTTACCCGCAGATTTGGACGGTAGTAGTTTTCCAGATAGTCGCGGATCGCGTAGTCGTTACAGACGGTGTAACCGGCCACATACTCCATGGCTTCGGCTTCGCTCACCTTACGCGCCGTTTTGCCAATTACCACGACCAGTTCGGCTTCATAGTGCATATATTCGACGTTGTTCGGGCGCACCGACGTTTGATGATGTTCGGTAAAGGTGTTTGGCGCTTTGATAAATACCAGCGGCTCTTTCGGCGGCGTAAATGCCAGCTCGCTGGCATGATCGGCGTAGTTCAACCCCAGCGCAAATAGCGTTCCCGTTGCTGACAACGGCCACGTAAACGTCTGGTGGCGGGCGAATTCATCTTCTGCGACAACCGGATTTTCCAGAGCGGGTAAACCTTTCGCCAGAATACGCACCCGATCGCCGGGACGCAGCGCAACGCGATTCTGCGGCGTACCGAGTAAGATCGCATCGCCAGGGTTAAGCGTAGCGAACTCACTTAACGCGCTAAGCAGCTGTGCGGCGCTACGCTGTAAATCGGCAGTATTCCAGTGGTCCGCTTCTCGTCCGTTGATTTCAGTGATAATGGTGAGGTTATCCACATCACTCAGCGGCGCCATTTCACCCAGAGGGCAAAAGCCATCGCGACATTTCGCTTTAATCGCCGGGCGATAAAAGCTTTCTTCCGGCAGGCTGACCTCGTTAGCCAGCGCATACCCGGCGATATAGTCCGCCGCCGCTTCAGGGCGTATCCGGCTGGCGGTTTTCCCCACAATGAGCGCCACTGTCGCGCCGCTCAGTACCTTTTCTCCCTGCGGATAAGGAATGGGTTCGCCGTGACGAATCACCGTATTACGCGGCTTGATGAACCACACTGCGGTTTTAGGCGGCGCATTATAGGGAGGCTGAGAGAAAGCCTCTTGCCAGGCATCAAGCTGGCTGCGATGGTTTAACGCAACGGCGAAAACAGTACCCTTCATACATAAACTCCTCAGGCCGATTTAACGGGCTGTGATTTCATTAATATATTAATGATTAGATTTATGCTTTCGCTGTACATTTAGCAAGCTGAAGTAAAGTATTTGTGATGTGATTAACAATATTTTCACAAAATAATAATTAAATACAAATATATCAAATAGTTAAATAAAACCCCTTGTTTCTGTTAAACTTTGGACATAAAACAGATGTCATAGCTCACATCGGTAAACACGATTATTCAGGTATTAATAATTCTGCAAAAGAGAAACGCTTATGCATGATTCATTAACCATCGCATTGCTTCAGGCGCGCGAAGCGGCAATGACCTATTTCCGCCCCATCGTTAAAAGCCACAATCTGACCGACCAGCAATGGCGCATTGTGCGAATTCTGGCCGATAGCCCCTCTATGGATTTTCACGAGCTGGCATTTCGTACCTGTATTTTGCGTCCAAGTCTGACCGGAATATTGACGCGCATGGAGCGAGACGGACTGGTGTTGCGACTCAAGCCGGTTAACGATCAGCGTAAGTTATATGTCATGTTGACGGAGCAGGGACAAACGTTGTACGCCCGTGCCCGGAGCCAGGTAGAAGAGGCTTATCGAAAAATTGAGGCCGATTTCACGCCCGAAAAAACACAGCAATTGATGCTGCTGCTGGACGATCTTATTGCCCTGGGACGCCAGCATCCTGATAGCGAAGCGGAAGCATAGTATTCTTACCTTCCCTCGCCGCCGACACGGGAATCCCCTCCCGCTTACAACGTTGACGGCGATCGCATTTTACTCTTCTTCTTCGACGTTCATCTGAAAAGTACCCGCCGTTGTCCTGAAAGTCTCTTCACAGTTTACGCTTCTGCCTATTCAATTAAACAACAAATAAGAAACATATTATTAACAAAACATTCCGATTAACGAGGAAGAGGCCGCAATGAAACCTGAAGATTTTCGTACTGATAACAAGCGTCCGTTAACGGGCGAAGAGTATTTAAAAAGCCTGCAGGACGGGCGGGAAATTTATATTTACGGTGAACGCGTTAAAGATGTTACGACACATCCGGCATTCCGCAATGCCGCAGCCTCTGTCGCACAACTGTATGACGCATTACATAAACCGTCGATGCAAGATACCCTGTGCTGGAATACCGATACCGGCAGCGGCGGTTATACGCATAAATTTTTCCGCGTGGCGAAAAGCGCAGACGATCTGCGCCAACAGCGTGATGCTATCGCCGAGTGGTCACGCCTGAGTTACGGCTGGATGGGACGCACACCGGATTACAAAGCCGCCTTTGGCTGCGCTCTGGGCGCTAACCCAGCTTTCTACGGCCAGTTTGAGCAGAACGCCCGTAACTGGTACACCCGTATTCAGGAGACCGGCCTGTACTTTAACCATGCTATCGTCAACCCGCCCATTGACCGCCACAAACCTGCCGACGAAGTGAAAGACGTCTATATCAAGCTGGAGAAAGAGACGGACGCCGGGATTATTGTCAGCGGGGCGAAAGTTGTCGCCACTAACTCCGCCCTGACTCACTACAACATGATTGGTTTCGGCTCAGCCCAGGTGATGGGCGAAAACCCGGATTTTGCTCTGATGTTTGTCGCGCCAATGGATGCCGAAGGCGTAAAACTTATTTCGCGCGCCTCGTATGAAATGGTCGCGGGCGCGACGGGCTCGCCGTTTGATTATCCCCTCTCCAGCCGCTTTGATGAAAACGATGCCATTCTGGTGATGGACAAGGTGCTGATCCCGTGGGAAAACGTGTTGATTTACCGTGATTTCGATCGTTGCCGTCGCTGGACGATGGAAGGCGGCTTTGCCCGTATGTATCCACTGCAAGCCTGTGTTCGTCTGGCGGTTAAACTTGATTTCATTACCGCGCTGCTGAAAAAATCGCTCGAATGTACGGGTACCGTAGAGTTCCGTGGCGTGCAGGCCGATCTCGGCGAAGTCGTGGCCTGGCGCAATATGTTCTGGGCATTGAGCGATTCTATGTGTTCTGAAGCAACCCCGTGGGTAAACGGCGCCTGGCTACCGGACCACGCCGCACTGCAAACCTATCGTGTGATGGCCCCAATGGCCTACGCGAAAATTAAAAATATTATTGAACGTAACGTTACCAGCGGCCTGATTTACCTGCCTTCCAGCGCCCGCGATCTGAATAATCCGCAAATCGACCAGTACCTGGCGAAATACGTACGTGGCTCTAACGGAATGGACCATGTTGAACGTATCAAAATTCTTAAATTGATGTGGGATGCCATCGGCAGCGAGTTTGGCGGTCGCCATGAGCTGTACGAGATTAACTACTCGGGCAGCCAGGATGAAATTCGTCTGCAGTGCCTGCGTCAGGCCCAGAGCTCCGGCAATATGGATAAGATGATGGCAATGGTCGATCGCTGCCTCTCCGAATACGATCAGAATGGCTGGACGGTTTCGCATTTGCACAATAACGACGACATCAATCAACTGGATAAGCTGCTGAAATAACGCGGCAGGAGGTTCTCATGCAAGTAGATGAACAACGTCTGCGTTTTCGCGATGCGATGGCAAGTCTGGCGGCAGCGGTCAATATCGTAACCACGGCGGGTCACGCCGGACGCTGCGGTATCACCGCAACAGCGGTCTGTTCCGTCACCGATACGCCGCCCTCCGTGATGGTATGTATTAATGCCAATAGCGCCATGAACCCCGTCTTTCAGGGCAACGGCAGGCTGTGCATTAATGTACTTAACCATGAGCAGGAGCTGATGGCGCGCCACTTTGCCGGTATGACGGGGATGGCGATGGAGGAGCGTTTTCACCAGCCATGTTGGCAAAACGGACCGTTGGGCCAGCCGGTACTTAACGGCGCGCTGGCCGGTCTTGAAGGCGAGATCAGCGAGGTACAAACCATTGGCACGCATCTGGTGTATCTGGTGGCGATCAAAAATATTATCCTTAGCCAGGATGGGCATGGCCTGATTTATTTCAAACGCCGTTTTCATCCGGTCAGACTTGAGATGGAAGCGCCTGTTTAACCGTCACTCATGCCCACAAGCGGGATAACCACCGCTTGTGGGAGAAGAGTCGATACGCTGAAGATTTTTATTCCCGCCGCGATGTTTGATCGCCATAAATCGCGGCGATTAATACAATCTAAGAGCCTATCCCACCAGGCGTTATTGGCGCAGCCAGTTTGGACACGGACAGCGCGCAAAAACCGGAGCGTACACGTAGTACGTGAGGTTTGACTCGCTACGCTCGCCCTTCGAGTCGCCGCTAGCGGCGTTCAAAACGCTAGCGCGTTTTGGCGAGCACTGCCCAGGTCCAAAATGGCAAGTAAAATAGCCCTAATGGGATAGGCTCTAAATTAGCTCCCGCGATAGGTTGAATAACCATACTGACTTAATAACAGCGGCACATGATAGTGCTCATTCGTTTTGCTGATATGAAACTCGACGGGAATCTCCGGGAAAAACGTATCCAGTTTTTTACTTTCAAAATACTGGCCGATTTTAAAAATAACGCGATAATCCCCCGGCGCGGCAGCTTTTTCAGGCCACAGTGCTTTAATACGTCCATCCTGGTCGGTATGCCCGGTATTTAATTGCGTCCATCCGTTATCCTTTTTCTGCTCCAGTACCACCTCCACGCCGGGCGCCGGTTTGCCTGTTTGCTGATCGAGAATATGTACGCTGAGAATATTGTTGCCAGCGGCCAGCGCCATTGCCGGGGCTGCAACAAGAGATGCTATCGCGGTAGCCAGTATATATCGTTTCATGCTTCACTCCTTTACGGTATTGATGCAGGAAAATATATCTGGCGCGTCCAGGATTAACCTTACACGGACATGACAATTATGTCATCTTGTTGGAGATTTACGGATTCGCTACCAAGCCTATGGCATACTGCGTCGATGAAGATTTTATTGATTGAAGATAACCAGAAAACCATTGAGTGGGTACGTCAGGGACTCACGGAAGCAGGCTATGTGGTTGATTATGCCTGTGATGGACGAGACGGATTACACCTGGCCCTTCAGGAACATTATTCTTTGATTATTCTTGATATTATGCTGCCGGGGCTTGATGGATGGCAGGTTTTACGCGCGTTACGCACTGCGCATCAGTCCCCTGTTATTTGCCTGACGGCGCGTGACTCGGTTGAGGATCGCGTCAAAGGTCTTGAGGCGGGCGCTAATGATTACCTTGTTAAGCCTTTTTCCTTCGCCGAACTGCTGGCCCGGGTGAGAGCTCAACTCAGACAGCATGTCCCGGTCTTTACCCGACTGACGATCAATGGTCTGGACATGGATGCCACAAAGCAATCGGTGTTACGAAATGGCAAACCGATTTCCCTGACCCGCAAAGAATTCCTGCTCCTCTGGTTACTGGCGTCCCGGGCAGGAGAAATCGTGCCCCGAACCGCGATCGCCAGCGAAGTTTGGGGAATTAACTTTGATAGTGAAACCAACACCGTTGATGTCGCGATTCGTCGGCTGCGCGCCAAAGTAGACGATCCATTTGAAAATAAGCTCATTATGACCGTCCGGGGGATGGGTTATCGATTACAGGCGGAAGCGTCGCAGAATGGTTAAGTTATCAATGACGCTGCGCCTGACAATTTCTTTTATCGCCATACTTATCCTCGCCTGTACCGGCATTAGCTGGACGCTCTATAACGCGCTGAGCAAAGAATTAACGTATCGGGATGATATGACGCTAATAAATCGGGCGGCGCAAATGCAGCAACTGTTACTGGATGGCGCCAGGCCGGAAAATCTGCCGCTCTATTTCAATCGGATGGTGGATACGAAGCAGGATATCTTATTGATCCATTCAGCAACAGGCCACAATGTTGCGATTAATCATAGCGGCATCCCCGACCAACGCTTTAACGAGATTCCGCTGGCTAAAAACATCACCCGCGAAACCTTATTTCGCCAGGCGGTACAAGGCACGGAGCTGACCGCGGTACGAGTAAACGCCAGAAGCGGCGATGACCCGCTGACCCTTACTATTGCCAGGCTGGCGACGGAAAGGCGGCAAATGCTGACGCAATATCGCCGCAACAGTTTGCTGATTAGCCTTATCGCGATCCTCGTCTGTTCGGCGCTCAGTCCATTAGTCATCAGAAACGGGCTGCGGGCCATTACGTCGCTCAGCCGACTCACCGCGGCGACAGATAGCGGCACACTTCGCCAGCCGCTGGCGGAACAGGCGTTACCCGTCGAGCTCAGGCCGCTTGGACAAGCGCTAAATACCATGCGCCAGAAGCTTTCCGACGATTTTGAACGCCTGAACCAATTTGCTGACGATCTGGCGCATGAGCTGCGCACGCCGATTAATATTTTACTGGGGAAGAATCAGGTGATGCTGAGTCAGGAACGCAGCGCCGAAGAGTATCAACAAGCCCTTGTCGATAATATTGAAGAGCTGGAGGGACTGTCGCGACTAACAGAAAATATTCTCTTTCTGGCACGCGCGGAGCACCAGAATATAGCGGTAAAAAAACAGCCTGTTTCGCTCAATGCGCTGGTCGAAAATATGCTGGATTATCTTAGCCCCCTTGCCGAGGAGAAGCGCATCTGTTTTATAAATCAATGTCAGGGAACGGTATGGGCTGACGAAATATTATTACAAAGAGTGCTCTCAAACCTGCTGACGAATGCCATCCGTTATTCTGATGAAAACGCCGTGATACGTATTGAAAGCGCTTATGATGATAACGTTGCAGAAATTCGGGTCGCTAATCCGGGCAGCCACCCCGCCGATGCGGATAAGCTTTTCCGGCGTTTTTGGCGAGGAGATAATGCCCGCCACACTGCCGGTTTCGGCCTGGGGTTATCGTTAGTTAACGCGATTGCTCTATTACACGGTGGTTCGGCATCTTACCGCTATGCCGATGAACATAATATCTTTTCGGTTCGTCTGCCTGATAGCGGTGATAGCTAAGGTCAGTACAGGTTCTGTTCCCCTTCCCTGCCACAGGGCTGTGGTTATCAATACAACCTCAATAAAGAGAAAATAAAGGATGCCGGCAAAGAATATTGCTGGCTCGATCACTTTCTCGGTTTCCAATCCAGGGTCAATTCATCCCATAACGCGTTATTCAGTGGGAACCTTTATGAAAAAGTATCTTGCATTCGCCGTTACGCTGCTGGGTATGGGTAAAGTCATCGCCTGTACTACCCTTTTGGTAGGCAATCAGGCTTCGGCTGACGGCTCCTTTATTATCGCGCGCAACGAGGATGGCTCGGCAAATAACGCCAAGCATAAGGTTATTCATCCCGTCGCGTTTCATCAACAAGGCGAGTATAAAGCACATCGGAACAATTTTAGCTGGCCGCTTCCGGAGACAGCGATGCGCTATACGGCGATTCATGACTTTGATACTAACGATAACGCCATGGGTGAAGCCGGTTTCAATTCGGCGGGCGTCGGAATGAGCGCAACGGAAACCATTTATAACGGCAGAGCGGCGCTGGCTGCCGATCCTTACGTGACAAAAACGGGAATCACGGAAGACGCCATTGAGTCCGTGATCCTGCCAGTGGCGCAATCGGCGCGTCAGGGCGCCAAATTACTGGGAGACATTATTGAACAAAAAGGCGCAGGCGAAGGTTTCGGCGTCGCGTTTATTGATAGCAAAGAGATATGGTATCTGGAGACGGGAAGCGGTCATCAATGGCTGGCAGTACGACTTCCGGCAGATAGCTATTTCGTTTCCGCCAATCAGGGACGTTTACGCCATTACGATCCGAATGATAACGCGAATTATATGGCGTCACCAACGTTAGTAAGCTTTGCGAAAAAGCAGGGATTATATGATCCGGCCCGTGGCGAATTCGACTTTCATCAAGCCTATTCGCAGGATAACAAAAACGATACCACCTATAATTATCCGCGCGTCTGGACGCTACAACACCAGTTTAATCCGCATCTGGATACGGCCGTTAGCGAAGGAGAAACATTTCCTGTTTTTTTAACGCCAATAACGAAAATTAGCGTGGCGGCAGTAAAAAACGCGTTACGCAATCACTATCAGGGAACGTCGCACGACCCTTATGCCAGTCATAATCCACAAGAACCATGGCGACCTATATCCGTTTTTCGTACCCAGGAGTCACATATTTTACAGGTCAGACCGAAATTACCGCAGGCTATCGGCAACGTAGAATACATCGCCTATGGAATGCCATCTCTTAGCGTCTATCTCCCCTATTATCAGGGGATGCGTCATTATCAACCCGGAGATGATAAAGGAACCGATCGGGCGAGCAACGACTCTACCTACTGGACATTCCGCACGCTGCAAACGCTGGTTATGCAGGACTACAATGCGTTTGCGCCAGATGTGCAACACGCCTGGAAAACATTTGAACAGCAAACAGCTAAGCAGCAGTATAAGATGGAACAGAGCTATCTGAGATTATATGCGTCGCATCCGAAAGAAGCGCAACGCTTACTGCAAAATTTTGAAGATAAAACGATGCAAAATGCGCAGACGCTCGCCCGTCGCCTGACCAATAATATTATTACGACAATGACTTACCGCACAGATATGAAATATCACTTTTCAAGTACGCAACCATAAATTTAATGACAATCTATTAGCCACTCATACACAATAAGATAAAGCGGCACCAGAATTAGCCAGATATAAAAGACAATAATTATTATGG
The DNA here is from genome assembly GCF_017571995.1 of Salmonella sp. 32031103-2018-00083-FB-01-SM-01. NCBI lineage: Bacteria > Pseudomonadati > Pseudomonadota > Gammaproteobacteria > Enterobacterales > Enterobacteriaceae > Salmonella > Salmonella sp. 32031103-2018-00083-FB-01-SM-01. The sequence continues at coordinate 103,920 of NZ_JAGEQL010000001.1, read as the reverse complement.
ATTCATAGAGAGGATAGTTTATGACACTCCAGGCAAATATCAGCAGAGAGACAAAAGCGGCAAAAACCCAGGAGGTATATAAGCACGTTGTTCTTTTCAAAATGGCCGCCTCCTCTCGCATAAAACGATAACTACAACTTATGTCCCGTGTTACATAACTTTTCCCGACAGGCCTCTTTTACCCACGCTGAAAAATTCCGCGTCTTTTCAGATTTCAACGCGAATTCTATCTGTTCAAGCATGGAATAGGAAAAACGAATATTCTTCGTCACGGTCTTACTTGTCCGGGGCTTTGCTGGCATACACACACCTGTATAACATTTGATGTAACGCCGTTACTTTACGCAGGAGTAAATCGGTGAATTTGATCTGAGTCAAGAAGGTGGGTTTTCAATAAAAGTTGTGCCCTAAATTGTGAAGTTTGTAGATTTTATGAACATTTGATGCGCCGTTCCCCCCCATGATCGCCACTACGTATGCACGTCAGGACACCTCCCCGCCTGATCAGAAGCGTTTCCTCATTAAAAAGGACATTTTTTTAAAGTTCCTGGCGCATAAAAGTCACATTCTTTTAAAGGGTTGTTAACCCTGTTGAATGTTCCCACTCCCCTATTCAGGAATACTAAAAACGCTATGCAAATACAGAGCTTCTATCACTCAGCTTCACTAAAAACCCAGGAGGCTTTTAAAAGCCTACAAAAAACCTTATACAACGGAATGCAGATTCTCTCAGGCCAGGGCAAAGCGCCGGCTAAAGCGCCCGACGTTCGCCCGGAAATTATTGTCCTGCGAGAACCCGGCGCGACATGGGGGAATTATCTACAGCATCAGAAGACGTCTAACCACTCGCTGCATAACCTCTATAACTTACAGCGCGATCTTCTTACCGTCGCGGCAACCGTTCTGGGTAAACAAGACCCGGTTCTAACGTCAATGGCAAACCAAATGGAGTTAGCCAAAGTTAAAGCGGACCGGCCAGCAACAAAACAAGAAGAAGCCGCGGCAAAAGCATTGAAGAAAAATCTTATCGAACTTATTGCAGCACGCACTCAGCAGCAAAATGGCCTACCTGCAAAAGAAGCTCATCGCTTTGCGGCAGTAGCGTTTAGAGATGCTCAGGTCAAGCAGCTTAATAACCAGCCCTGGCAAACCATAAAAAATACACTCACGCATAACGGGCATCACTATACCAACACGCAGCTCCCTGCCGCAGAGATGAAAATTGGCGCAAAAGATATCTTTCCCAGTGCTTATCAGGGAAAGGGCGTATGCAGTTGGGATACCAGGAATATTCATCACGCCAACAATTTGTGGATGTCCACGGTGAGTGTGCATGAGGACGGTAAAGATAAAACGCTCTTTTGCGGGATACGTCATGGCGTGCTTTCCCCCTATCATGAAAAAGATCCGCTTCTGCGTCAGGTCGGCGCTGAAAACAAAGCCAAAGAAGTATTAACTGCGGCACTTTTTAGTAAACCTGAGTTGCTTAACAGAGCCTTAGAGGGCGAAGCGGTAAGCCTGAAACTGGTATCCGTCGGGTTACTCACCGCGTCGAATATTTTCGGCAAAGAGGGAACGATGGTCGAGGATCAAATGCGCGCATGGCAATCGTTGACCCAGCCGGGAAAAATGATTCATTTAAAAATCCGCAATAAAGATGGCGATCTACAGACGGTAAAAATAAAACCGGACGTCGCCGCATTTAATGTGGGTGTTAATGAGCTGGCGCTCAAGCTCGGCTTTGGCCTTAAGGCATCGGATAGATATAATGCCGAAGCGCTACATCAGTTATTAGGCAATGATTTACGCCCTGAAGCCAGACCTGGTGGCTGGGTTGGCGAATGGCTGGCGCAATACCCGGATAATTATGAGGTCGTCAATACATTAGCGCGCCAGATTAAGGATATCTGGAAAAATAACCTACATCATAAAGATGGCGGTGAACCCTATAAACTCGCACAACGCCTTGCCATGTTAGCCCATGAAATTGACGCGGTGCCCGCCTGGAATTGTAAAAGCGGCAAAGATCGTACAGGGATGATGGATTCAGAAATCAAGCGAGAGCACATTTCTTTACATCAGACCCATATGTTAAGTGCGCCTGGTAGTCTTCCGGATAGCGGTGGACAGAAAATTTTCCAAAAAGTATTACTGAATAGCGGCAACCTGGAGATTCAGAAACAAAATACGGGCGGGGCGGGAAACAAAGTAATGAAAAATTTATCGCCAGAGGTGCTCAATCTTTCCTATCAAAAACGAGTTGGGGATGAAAATATTTGGCAGTCAGTAAAAGGCATTTCTTCATTAATCACATCTTGAGTCTTGAGGTAACTATATGGAAAGTCTATTAAATCGTTTATATGACGCGTTAGGCCTGGATGCGCCAGAAGATGAGCCACTTCTCATCATTGATGATGGGATACAGGTTTATTTTAATGAATCCGATCATACACTGGAAATGTGCTGTCCCTTTATGCCATTGCCTGACGACATCCTGACTTTGCAGCATTTTTTACGTCTGAACTACACCAGCGCCGTTACTATCGGCGCTGACGCAGACAATACTGCTTTAGTGGCGCTTTATCGCTTGCCGCAAACCAGTACCGAAGAAGAGGCGCTCACTGGTTTTGAATTATTCATTTCAAACGTGAAGCAATTGAAAGAGCATTATGCTTAATTTAATACGTCAACATACTTTCTTAATGAGATAAAACGCGATACGTATGCCCTTTACAAGAGACAAAACCATAATCTTTGGTGGAAATGTAAGGGGCAAACGTTCCTCTTTCTCATTTTGCTCTGTTTGCGGGAGCATTTTTAGTGTGTAAGTATTTCTGCTCGTCAGGTTTTTACGCCATCTACGCACATTTATTCTGCTATAAGTTGAAATACTGCAAAAAAATATTAAGGCTTATTATTTTTTCTTTAGGTAAATTTTCGCTCAACAAACTTAATTGTTTATTCATTGATGATGAAGCGTAAGCTATGCTGGAAATGAAGGAAGTCAATAGTAAGGATAATCTTATTATTCACGGGTGATATTACTTCTGCTTCACCGTTATGGCAGATATCATCGCCTCTTGTCAGATGCCAGACACCTACTCATACCCAACCAAAGCTCTAAATACAAAAATCACCTTATATCTTTTTTTATTATTCCTTGTATAAATGTGACTTGACTCACACCTATAAGGAATCGACTCACTTCCATAAGAAGGAATCAAAATGCCAATAACTAACGCGTCCCCAGAAAATATATTAAGATATTTGCATGCGGCCGGTACCGGTACGAAAGAAGCAATGAAAAGTGCAACTTCACCACGCGGTATACTGGAATGGTTTGTCAATTTTTTTACCTGTGGTGGAGTAAGAAGAAGCAATGAAAGATGCTTTCAGGAGGTAATTGGAAAACTGACCACATCATTATTATATGTAAATAAAGATGCTTTCTTCGATGGTAATAAAATATTTCTGGAGGATGTCAACGGGTGTACTATATGTCTGTCATGTGGAGCAGCATCCGAAAATACGGATCCCATGGTCATTATTGAAGTGAACAAAAATGGAAAAACTGTAACGGATAACGTTGATAGTGAGAGATTTTGGAATGTATGTCGAATGTTAAAGCTGATGAGTAAACATAATATACAACAGCCTGATTCACTTATAACCGAGGATGGTTTTCTGAACCTGCGCGGAGTAAACCTGGCTCATAAAGATTTCCAGGGGGAAGATTTGTCAAAAATAGATGCTTCTAATGCAGATTTCCGTGAAACAACTCTTTCTAATGTAAATTTAGTCGGTGCAAATTTGTGTTGTGCAAATCTACACGCTGTAAATCTAATGGGTTCAAACATGACTAAAGCAAACCTGACTCACGCAGACCTGACTTGCGCTAACATGTCCGGTGTAAACTTAACCGCTGCAATTCTATTCGGCTCAGACTTAACTGACACCAAACTAAATGGTGCAAAATTAGATAAGATAGCTCTAACTTTAGCGAAAGCATTAACAGGAGCCGATCTGACAGGTAGTCAACATACCCCTACTCCACTCCCGGATTACAATGATAAAACGCTTTTCCCCCATCCAATATTTTAGTCGAGATAAAGGGATTTTATAAACAAGAAGTATTCAAACAGAAGCCCCCTTGTTTTATTAAATAAACCCCGCCCCTAAGTTTCATTATAAATAACATTTTCAGCGTATTTTTACATTGTTGATATGAGAGCGTAGCAGAATAAGCTCTTTGATTAAAAATATCCAGGCTGTGGAGTACCTTATCTTAGGCGCGGGTGGAATAGACCCTGATACAGAAATTGATGACGACACTTATGACGAATGCTACGATGAACTATCCTCCGTACTTCAAAATGCGTATACCCAAAGCGAAACATTCCGCAGACTGATGAATTACGCATATGAAAAAGAACTACATGATGTGGAGCAGCGCTGGCTACTGGGGGCAGGCGAAGCCTTTGAAACTACCGTGGCTCAGGAACACTTCAAACTTTCAGAAGGCAGGAAAGTTATTTGTCTCAATCTGGACGATTCTGATGATTCATATACCGAACATTATGAAAGTAACGAAGGAAGACAACTTTTTGACACAAAACGTTCATTTATTCATGAAGTTGTACATGCACTGAGCCATCTTCAGGATAAAGAAGAAAATCATCCAGGAGGCCCTGTTGTCGAATATACCAACATTATTCTGAAAGAGATGGGGCATCCTTCACCTCCTGGAATGGTCTACATCTTCAATAAATAGACACATCAGGAAACGAAAAGAAACTAAAAACCCACGTAGTCCGTTTTTTCGGGAAATGTTCTAGTAGTATTTTCTAACTATATTCTAAGCGCCCAAAAAACAAGGGGTTACCTTTCGGTAACCCCTTGTTTAATCTGGCGGAAGCGCAGAGATTCGAACTCTGGAACCCTTTCGGGTCGCCGGTTTTCAAGACCGGTGCCTTCAACCGCTCGGCCACACTTCCGGAATGAGGCGCACTATAAACATCCCGGTGCGTCATGTAAAGACCGAATGTGTTCGTTTGCGTGAAAAACAGGCAAAATTTCGTTAATTGCCTGAAATAGCGGCACATTGACCATTTCTTCAACACAAAAACTGGCTTAATACGTGTTGATCGTCCCCACTGTTTTACCTCTGTGATTATCAATTTTTTATCGGTAGCGCGTAGTTGGCGCTGCCGCCTGTTTTATGGCGTAGCGCCAGGCATGAGCAGACCGTTTTAACGACGGTAATCACCTGAAATCTCTTAAGGAAACTAAACGTAAACGAATGCGTAAAGATGGGTAAAACCACTGGGTGACAGTGACTGTTTTTATTATTCTCCTTTATTAATTACATCTGTCATAAGAGAGTGACTAATGGATCGTATCATTACATCATCGCGTGATCGTAGCTCGCTACTGAGTACGCACAAAGTACTGCGCAACACCTATTTTCTGTTGAGCCTGACGCTGGCTTTCTCCGCAATTACCGCGACAGCCAGTACGGTACTGATGCTGCCCTCCCCCGGCCTGATTCTGACGCTGGTCGGTATGTATGGGCTGATGTTCCTGACCTATAAAACCGCCAATAAGCCGGTCGGTATCCTGTCTGCTTTTGCGTTTACCGGCTTCCTCGGCTATATCCTGGGCCCGATTCTTAACGCCTATCTGTCAGCAGGCATGGGCGATGTCATTGGCCTGGCGCTGGGTGGTACCGCGTTAGTATTTTTCTGCTGCTCCGCTTACGTTCTGACCACCCGTAAGGATATGTCTTTCCTGGGCGGTATGTTAATGGCCGGGATCGTCGTCGTGCTGATTGGTATGGTGGCGAATATTTTCCTGCAACTGCCTGCATTGCACCTGGCGATTAGCGCGGTGTTTATCCTGATTTCCTCGGGCGCTATCCTGTATGAAACCAGTAACATCATTCACGGCGGTGAAACCAACTATATTCGTGCGACCGTCAGTCTGTACGTTTCGCTGTACAACATCTTTGTCAGCCTGCTCAGCATCCTGGGCTTCGCCAGCCGCGACTAATCGACATTCCCCTCTTCCAGCCCTGCTTATGCAGGGCTTTATTTTTTGCTACACTGCCGTCCGTGTTGATTACGCAGTGAAACGTTATGTTGATCTTTGAAGGTAAAGAAATCAGTACTGATAGCGAAGGCTATCTGAAAGAGACGACGCAGTGGAGTGAAGCGCTGGCAGTCGCTATCGCCGCCAATGAAGGCATTGAGCTCTCTGCGGAACACTGGGAAGTCGTGCGCTTCGTGCGCGAATTTTACCTGGAGTTTAATACCTCTCCCGCCATCCGAATGCTGGTAAAGGCGATGGCGAATAAGTTCGGCGAAGAAAAAGGCAACAGCCGCTATCTGTATCGTCTGTTCCCGAAAGGCCCGGCAAAGCAAGCGACCAAAATCGCCGGTCTGCCCAAGCCGGTAAAGTGTATTTAATACCGAATACTGAAGCCTGTTAACGTCTCGCGAGGGCTGTGCGGTTCAGTGAGGATTTTGTCCACACGAGCAGAGCGCGGCCCGCCCTCTTTCAGCCACTTGATGAGTTTTTCCACCTGCGCCGCGTCGCCACAGGCCACTACTTCTACGCTTCCGTCATCCATATTCTTCGCATAGCCGGTTAACCCCAACCGCTGCGCCTCATGCTGCGTGGTATAGCGAAACCCGACGCCCTGAACGCGACCATAAACCCAGGCGATAATGCAGACGTTCGACATGATGGTTCTCCTTTCATAATCAGTGGTGGAGGCTCATACAGGACATACTTAACGTACCTGACTGGGCAGACACCCATAATGTTGGCGGAATCTGGCCGTAAATCTCGACCCCGACAGGTAGCCGCACCGTAGCGCTATTTCGCCGATCGGCAGCGTCGTCGATTGCAGTTGAGAAAGCGCGCAGGACATGCGCACCTCTTCAACAATTTGTCGATAACTCTGCGATTCGCGCTGCAAACGTCGACGCAGCGTCGATGTTCCCATAGCAAGGCGGCGGGCTATCTCCTGGGCTGTCCATAGCTTAGCAGGTGAGAGCATAATCAGTTGCCGCACCTGCTCCGTGAGGGTGTAACGCCGTTCAATAAGCAGCGGTCCCGCCGCGCCATCATGTAAAAGCGCTAACAGTAACCCCATCGCCTGATGTTCCTGTAGCCCAACGGGTAAACCCTGGCGCACAGCATCCAACACGTTCTCCCACATAAATGTCAGGCTACGGCTCATCGGGGTACACAGCGATGTCAGGTTTGCCGGTGGATAATCCTGAACGTACATCGTTTTAAAGCGAGCAATAATCTCCGGTGAAAGTAACAACAGGTCGGAGCGAAAACCACTCTGCGCAGGCTGATTAATAATCTCCAGCGGCGTGTTCGCCGGGATAATAATCAACTCGCCCGGCCCGGCGACAAGGCGGCTATCATCCTGAATGATGACTTTACTGCCCTGCGTAATATGGCAAATAGCGGCGGAAAAAAGCGTAACACGATGCAAACGGTGCAGATGACTGGAACGCACCTCTGCCGTCGTAAGATCCTGATGTCGAATATGCATCTCCTGCACCGTGCCGTCCTCTGTTTTATCTTCCGTATGTGGCCGTGAATTGTGCTTTCGCAATCACATGCGCGTTAAGCATAAACCCTACCAACGCGCCACTCGACTCACTGTCGAGCGGCAGTGTTGCCGTATTCAGCGCCCACACAGTAAACTGATAGCGATGAGGCTTATCGCCCGGCGGCGGACAGGCGCCGCCAAAGCCAGCATAACCGAAATCATTACGTCCCTGCACCACTCCAGTGGGTAACGTTTTTTTATCAGCCCCCGTCGGCAGGTCGTGAATCTGCGCAGGAATATTCACCATCGTCCAGTGCCACCAGCCGCTTCCGGTGGGCGCATCAGGATCGAAGACGGTAATAGCGTAGCTTTTGGTTCCGGCAGGCGGATTGCGCCAGCTCAGCTGCGGCGAAATATTTTCTCCGCTACAACCAAATCCTTTAAAGACGTGCTGTTGCGTTAAACGAAAATCCGCCGGAATATCCGCGCTACTGAGGCTAAACGCCGATGCGGCAGATACGCTGCCACTCAATGCCATCATTGCGGCTGCGGTCAAAGAGAAGACTGTTTTCATTGTATTTCCTTCTTCATATAAAGAAATAACACTATAAAAAGCGCCCGATGAAGAAACTGTGCCTTTACGATTCTATTTTGTGCAGAAACGCTCACCACCATACGCTGATGATTGCCCCTCTTATCTGTGCTACCCTACGCGCCATTTCGTTTTCACGGTCCCTGGCTGGAGCTATCATCCGGCTCGCGTTACTGTTTGTGAGAGGTTACTCCGCATGACTGAATCTACATTTCCGCAATATCCCCGTTTAGTCCTCAGCAAAGGGCGAGAAAAATCTTTACTCCGCCGCCACCCATGGGTCTTTTCCGGCGCCGTATCCCGCCTGGAAGGCAAAGCCAACCTCGGTGAAACTATCGATATCGTCGACCATCAGGGAAAGTGGTTAGCACGCGGCGCCTGGTCGCCAGCATCCCAGATCCGCGCGCGCGTCTGGACATTTGATAAAGCAGAATTCATTGATATTGCGTTTTTCACCCGCCGCCTGCGCCAGGCGCAGCAGTGGCGCGACTGGCTGGCGAAAAAAGACGGCCTGGATAGCTATCGTCTGATCGCCGGTGAGTCCGATGGCCTGCCTGGCGTCACTATCGATCGTTTTGGTCATTTTTTGGTGCTGCAACTGCTCAGCGCCGGGGCCGAATATCAACGCGCCGCATTAATTAGCGCTCTGCAAACATGCTATCCGGATTGCGCTATTTACGATCGCAGCGACGTCGCCGTGCGGAAAAAAGAAGGGATGGCGCTGACGCAAGGCCCGGTCACTGGCGAACTGCCGCCTGCGCTTCTGCCAATTGAAGAACACGGTATGAAATTGCTGGTCGATATCCAGGGCGGCCACAAAACCGGTTATTATCTTGATCAGCGCGACAGTCGTCTGGCGACGCGCCGCTACGTGGAAAATCAGCGGGTACTGAACTGCTTCTCTTATACCGGCGGTTTTGCCGTGTCGGCATTAATGGGCGGTTGTCGCCAGGTTGTCAGCGTGGATACCTCACAGGATGCGCTGGATATCGCCAGGCAAAACGTTGAACTGAACCAACTGGACTTGAGCAAAGCCGAATTCGTGCGCGACGACGTGTTTAAGTTGCTGCGCGCTTACCGTGAACACGGCGAAAAATTCGACGTCATCATCATGGACCCGCCCAAATTCGTCGAAAATAAAAGCCAGTTAATGGGTGCCTGCCGGGGCTATAAAGACATTAACATGTTAGCGATTCAACTGCTCAATCCGGGCGGCATACTGCTGACATTCTCTTGCTCCGGACTGATGACCAGCGATTTATTTCAGAAAATCATTGCCGATGCCGCAATAGATGCCGGTCGTGATGTACAATTTATAGAGCAGTTCCGTCAGGCCGCCGATCACCCGGTGATCGCCACCTACCCGGAAGGGCTGTATCTGAAAGGGTTTGCCTGTCGCGTCATGTAACTTGAAAAGTGGAATAGTATCCTCATATAAAGGGTATCTATTTCCCGGGAGGTGACTATGATAGCCAGCAAATTCGGTATCGGCCAACAGGTCCGCCATTCCCTGTTAGGTTACCTCGGAGTGGTCGTCGATATCGACCCGGAATATTCGCTTGATGAGCCGTCGCCTGATGAACTGGCGGTTAACGACGAACTTCGCGCCGCTCCGTGGTACCACGTGGTAATGGAAGATGATGATGGTCAGCCAGTGCATACTTATCTGGCCGAGGCCCAGTTGCGAAGCGAAATGCGGGACGAGCATCCAGAACAGCCATCGATGGATGAACTGGCGCGTACCATTCGCAAACAGCTTCAGGCGCCGCGACTACGTAACTGATTGTATTTAAAAGGCCGGAGGGCGATATCCGGCCATTTAAACTTTTATTTCGCCAGCCCCAGGCGAGGGATCTCAATCGCCGGGCAGCGATCCATCACCACGGTCATGCCTGCATCCCGCGCCAGTACCGCCGCCTGCTCGTTGATCACGCCAAGCTGTAGCCACAGCGTTTTTGCGCCGATAGCGATAGCTTCCTGCGCAACGCCCCATGCAGCTTCAGAGTTGCGAAAAACATCCACCATATCGACTTTTTCTGGAATGTCCGCCAGCGTGGCATACCCCTGTTGCCCCAGCAATGTCTTACCCGCGACTTTTGGCGCAACCGGAATCACATGGTAACCCTGCTCAAGCAGGTATTTCATTACCCGATAACTTGGACGATCGGGTTTATCGCTCGCACCTACCAGCGCGATAGTGCGAGTGGACGTCAATACATCAGCAATATCGGTCTCTTTCATCATCTTTCTCCTGGCTGTTTTGCAAAGTGTACGACAAACCTGACATAGCAACCATTCATCCCATACCGATGTATGAGAGCAAAACGCCAAAATATGTCTATATGTTAGTAAACATGATCTAAGAAAAATTTCGATACATTATTAGCCAGACGGCCTTTGGACAGGAGAACCTTATGAAAACCGGCGCGCTAACCACCTTCCTTGCTCTCTGTTTGCCGGTGACTGTTTTTGCCACAACGCTCCGTTTGTCGAATGAGGTTGATCTGCTGGTGCTGGACGGTAAAAAGGTGTCCAGCTCTTTATTACGCGGCGCAGAGAGCATCGAACTGGAAAACGGGCCGCATCAACTCGTTTTCCGGGTGGAAAAAACCATCCGCCTGCCCGGTAATGAAGAGCGGCTTTATATTTCTCCGCCGCTGGTGATAAGTTTCGATACCCAGCTGATAAGTCAGGTCAATTTCCAGCTCCCGCGGCTGGAAAACGAGCGCGAAGCCTCGCATTTTAACGCGGCGCCGCGTCTGGCGCTTTTGGACGGCGACGCCATGCCCATTCCGGTAAAACTCGATATTCTGGCCATTACTTCTACGGCTAAAGTGGTCGATTATGAAATAGAGACCGAGCGTTATAATAAATCGGCGAAACGCGCCTCGCTTCCTCAGTTCGCCACGATGATGGCAGACGACAGCACATTACTTTCCGACGTCTCAGAGCTTGATACCGTACCGCCGCAATCACAAACTCTGACAGAACAGCGGCTGAAATATTGGTTCCGACTGGCCGACCCGCAGACACGCCATCATTTTCTGCAATGGGCGGAAAAACAGCCGCCCTCTTGATATGAGTTGTCCCAGCGCGCAATTTTTTTGTCTTTCTCTTGCAGCATCAAGCGCTTCCAGTAATCTGTAGACAGGTTAACTACGGAATCGAATTATGGAACTGACGACTCGCACCTTGCCGACGCGCAAACATATCGCGTTGGTTGCTCACGACCACTGCAAACAGATGTTAATGAACTGGGTGGAACGCCATCAGCCGTTGCTGGAAAAACACGTTCTTTATGCAACCGGCACCACGGGGAATCTGATCCAGCGCGCAACCGGTATGGACGTTAATGCGATGCTGAGCGGCCCGATGGGCGGCGACCAGCAGGTTGGCGCGCTCATTTCAGAAGGGAAAATCGACGTGTTGATTTTCTTCTGGGACCCGCTTAACGCGGTACCGCACGACCCCGATGTCAAAGCGCTACTGCGTCTGGCCACCGTATGGAATATCCCTGTCGCCACTAACGTCTCAACGGCGGACTTTATCATCCAGTCCCCGCATTTTAATGACGCTGTAGATATTCTTATTCCGGATTATGCGCGTTATCTGGCCGAGCGCCTGAAATAACCGCTACGCGGGCGGGATGCTGTACCGCCCGCGCTTTAGGGCTTCCTCGCCACCGGCACATCCAGCTGTTTAAGCGCCTCCACAAAGCGCGAGGGATTATCTTTATTAAAAAGCAGCCAGACCCGCGCACGCGCGCGCGTCAACGCCACATATAACAAACGCCGCTCTTCAGCGTCCGGAAAATCCTCAACCTGAGGAAGAAGCGCACTTTCCATAATGGACTCTCGCGCCGGGGCGGGGAAACCGTCGTTACCCTCCTGCAATCCGACAAGAATCACGTAATCGGCCTGTTGGCCTTTGCTGGCATGGATAGTCATGAAATCTATCTGTAACTTTGGCCAGCGAGTCGCCGCTTTTTGTAGACTCGCGGGTTTCAGATGGTGATAGCGCGCCAGCACCAGGATACGTTCATCTTCCTTCGCATAGCCGGATAATTTATCCAGTAACGCGTCCAACTGGCTTTCATCCAATAACGTCACCGCTTTTTTATCGCCTGGGGTCAGACTATTTAACGGTTTTTTAAGCTGGTGCGGATTCTGCTGTACAAAGCGATTGGCAATATCGCCAATCCGACTGTTAAAACGGTACGTGGTGTCCAGGTGGCAATGCTCGCCCTCGCCGAACGTCTGATGAAACGCCGTCGTTAAGGAGAGCTGCGCCCCGCTAAAACGGTAAATTGCCTGCCAGTCATCGCCAACGGCAAACAGCGTAGTCTGGCTATTCTGCTTGCGTAGCGCCTCTAACAGCGCCGCCCGTTGCGGGGAAATATCCTGAAATTCATCGACCAGAATATGCTTCCACGGGCTGATAAAACGCCCTTTTTCGAGGATCACCATTGCCTGATGGATCAGCCCGGAGAAATCAACGGCATTTTCCGCTTTCAACGCGCTTTTCCAGGCCTTTAGCAGCGGCGCCATCAGCTTAATGCGTTTGCTAAACAGCTCGCGGCACTCCTCTGGCGCGCCAGCGATCATTTCAGCCTGCGCGCCGCCGTGCATACGCATCAAACTGACCCAACGATCCAGGCGAGGGGCCAGACGCCGCTGCAATGTCTCATCGTCCCAGAAATTCCCTTCCGGCACCGCCCACTGCATCTCCTCTTCCAGCCACTGACGCCAGCCTTTGGCCTGCGCTTTTTTCTCGCTACACTGCTGACGCCAGGTGTGCAGAAATAGCTGATGCCGCGCGGTGGCGTCACTTTCCAGCTTACTGACAACCGGCGCTTTTTTACTGCCTTGCTGAATAATATATAGCGCCAGCGAATGGAACGTACGGGCAGTAATCTCTTCCGTATGTAAGCGCTCGCGGATACGCTCATCCATCTCCTCTGCCGCCTTGCGGCCAAACGCCAGTAAAAGAATTTGCCCCGCATCGGCTTGTCCGCGCGCCAACAGCCAACCCGCGCGCGCCACCAGCACCGAGGTTTTGCCGCTTCCCGCCCCCGCCAGTACCAGTAACGATGATTCGCCATTAACCACCGCCCTGGCCTGGGAGGGATTAAGCGGAGAGGATTCTATCTGCGTAAAAAAGTCGGCATGCGCTTCCAGCATGGCATCAGCATACGCCTGATTATGCTGCTGCCGACTTCCCTCGCTATCCTGTAACCAGGCCAGACACTTACGCCATATCTCGCGACAGTGAGCAAACTCCTCCAGACGTGAGACCGGTAGCGGCAAGGCGGCAAACGTCTGGCGAATTTCGTGTTCCAGCCCCCGAACGCGTTCACGGGTAAGCCATTGGTTTTCGCCCGTTCGCTCACTAATACGCGCCCATTGCTCTTGTAATGCCTGCGCGGCGACATCACTCATCTCCTGGCTCCAGCGACGCCAGTGCGCGTCCAGATAGCGATGGAATTGCTGGGTTTCCGACCACTCGGTACCGTGCAAACGCACGACTTTATCCTCCGGCAGGACAAACTCCAGCTCGCCCCATACCAGCCCACGCTTACAGTGAATCGCCAATAACTGATTGAATGGAATAAGATATTCATGCCTGTCGCCAGACACTTTCACCCCAGCGTTGAGGATCACGGCACGATCATACGGGTGTTGCGCCAGACGTTTTCCAAGAGAAGTTGCTTTCAGTTCCATGACTCAGCGAATCCAGACGTAAAGATGTGCTTATCAGTGTAACCGCCAGAGAAAACGTGCTCCAGTCTAAAAAAACGTTACAATTGCCCGCAGTGATAGAAAACCGGAATGAACTGAGGGTTTATGCGTACCGTTCTGAATATTTTAAACTTTGTACTGGGCGGCTTTGCCACTACGCTGGCCTGGCTGCTGGCGACGCTGGTCAGTATTGTGCTTATTTTCACCCTGCCGTTGACCCGCTCCTGCTGGGAGATAACCAAACTGTCCCTGTTCCCTTACGGTAATGAAGCCATTCACGTTGACGAACTTAATCCGGCGGCGAAAAGCGTATTAATGAATACTGGCGGTACCTTGCTGAATATTTTCTGGTTACTTTTTTTCGGCTGGTGGCTATGCCTGATGCACATTGCCTCCGGTATCGCGCAGTGTGTCACTATCATCGGGATACCTGTCGGTATTGCGAACTTTAAAATTGCCGCGATTGCGCTTTGGCCTGTCGGTCGCCGCGTCGTCTCTGTAGAAACCGCTCGCGCCGCGCGAGAAGCTAACGCGCGCCGCCGTTTTGAATGATCGGGACAAATAGCCTTTATGTTAAGTCCGTTGATTCGCCGTTATACCTGGAACAGTACCTGGCTGTATTACATCCGCATTTTTATCGCTCTGTGCGGCACCACCGCCCTGCCCTGGTGGCTGGGCGACGTCAAACTGACCATCCCGCTCACGCTCGGTATGGTTGCCGCGGCGCTAACCGATCTCGACGATCGCCTTGCCGGACGCTTGCGTAATTTAATCATTACCTTAATTTGCTTTTTTATCGCGTCGGCTTCTGTGGAGCTGCTCTTTCCCTGGCCGTGGCTATTTGCGTTGGGCTTAACGTTATCCACCAGCGGGTTTATTCTGTTGGGAGGACTGGGGCAACGCTATGCCACCATCGCGTTCGGCGCGTTACTCATTGCCATCTATACGATGCTGGGCGCTTCTTTATACGATCACTGGTATCAGCAACCACTGCTCCTGCTGGCAGGCGCAGTATGGTATAACCTACTGACGCTAACCGGGCATCTGCTATTTCCGATCCGCCCGTTGCAGGATAATCTGGCACGCAGTTACGAACAGTTAGCGCACTATCTGGAACTGAAATCACGTCTGTTTGATCCTGATATTGAAGATGAAAGCCAGGCGCCGCTCTATGATTTAGCGTTAGCGAACGGGCAGTTAATGGCGACGCTGAACCAAACGAAAGTGTCGTTGTTGACTCGCCTGCGCGGCGATCGCGGTCAACGCGGTACGCGCCGCACCCTCCATTACTATTTTGTGGCGCAGGATATTCATGAACGCGCCAGTTCTTCGCATATTCAATACCAGACGCTGCGCGATTATTTTCGCCATAGCGACGTCATGTTCCGCTTTCAACGTCTGATGTCGATGCAGGCGCAGGCCTGTACGCAGCTGGCGCGCTGTATCTTACTGCGTACGCCGTACCAGCATGATCCGCGCTTTGAACGCGTCTTTACCCACATTGACGCCGCGCTTGAACGTATGCGCGCCAGCGGCGCTTCTTTAGAGCTGTTAAATACGCTTGGGTTCTTATTAACCAACCTACGCGCCATTGATGCGCAACTGGCGACGATCGAGTCGGAGCAGGCCCAGGCAATGCCGCGCAATGAGTCAGAAAACCAGTTGGCTGATGATAGCCTGCACGGGTTTAGCGACATCTGGCTGCGTCTGAGCCGTAATTTTACCCCGGAGTCCGCTCTCTTTCGCCATGCGGTACGCATGTCGCTGGTATTGTGCATCGGTTATGCTCTCATCCAAATTACCGGGATGCGCCACGGGTACTGGATATTGCTCACCAGCCTGTTTGTTTGCCAGCCTAACTATAACGCGACCCGCCATCGCCTTGCGCTCAGGATTATCGGTACGTTGGTAGGCGTTGCGATCGGCCTGCCGATTTTATGGTTTGTCCCTTCGCTTGAAGGACAGTTAGTTCTGCTGGTGATTACCGGCGTGCTTTTCTTCGCATTCCGTAATGTGCAGTATGCCCATGCGACGATGTTCATCACCCTGCTGGTATTACTCTGCTTTAACCTCCTGGGCGAAGGCTTTGAGGTAGCGTTACCGCGCGTCGTCGACACGTTAATTGGCTGCGCTATCGCCTGGGCTGCGGTCAGCTTTATTTGGCCGGACTGGCGCTTTCGCAACCTTCCCCGGGTACTCCAGCGCGCCACCGATGCTAATTGCCGCTACCTTGATGCGATCCTTGAGCAATATCACCAGGGACGGGATAACCGCCTGGCCTATCGCATTGCCAGACGCGACGCGCACAACCGCGATGCAGAACTGGCATCCGTGGTTTCTAATATGTCGAGCGAACCCGACGTCACGGCCGAAACCCGGGAGGCGGCGTTCAGGCTGCTTTGCCTCAATCACACTTTTACCAGCTATATCTCCGCCCTCGGCGCGCACCGCGAAAAGCTCAGTAATCCGGACGTGTTGGGGCTTCTGGATGACGCGGTCTGCTACGTTGATGATGCGCTTCATCATCAACCTGAAGACGAACAGCGCGTACACCAGGCGCTGGAGGGTTTAAAGCAGCGAGTTCAGTCGCTGGAAACACGTCCGGACAGCAAAGAACCTCTGGTTGTTCAACAAATTGGTTTGCTCATTGCCTTACTGCCCGAGATTGGACGCTTGCAACGGCAAATTTCACCGCCGACTTCTACATTAATTACCCAGCCGTAAGCGAATGAGCCCAGTCGGCAAGCTCCTGGCGACGACTCGCCGGGAGCGCCGCTTCATGTACGCCGACAATTGCGCCTTCCAGGGCATACAAAACTTTCACCGTCAGCAAGGGATTGCTTTGTCGCAACCTTAGCCAGCACATTTTCGCGCCCAGTATGCGTAACATATTTTCGTCCTTTATCCCTGACTCATTGAGCAATGTTTCCAGATGGAAGGTCATATTGGGGAGATCTTTGAGTCTGTGCTGTAAAATACGGCTGTGTTTTTCCTTCATTGCCGCGTCAAGAGAATACTTCGATAAACGTACCAGCTGCTGCTGATCGCGCCACAGGCTTTCATCCACCCGGTAATAGTTGAGCATAACGGGACGTCCACATTTCATAAACATGAGCCAGGCGGGAGGATGCTTCACACAGTAGGGTACGCTTTCTTCACAGGCGCGGAGATAAAGCTCGCCATTAGCCACCATCGCAAAGACGGTATCCTCCACGGTCAGACTATAGCTACCGAATAAAGATCGATACTGGATCGTCCCCAAAGAGGCCAAATATTCTTGCGATTTATAGATCCTGTCATAAGAGAGTGCTCTCATAAAATTCCTTTTAAATCATAAAGTAAAAGAATGATTTGCAGTAACGGATCCGTTAATGACGAAAATAGGCAACTTATACTCCGCGAGCAAGATGATTTTTATTTTTGACGCCACTAAGAATAAAAATTGCGAGACAGTTTCCGAAAATAGAGTTGATCTTTCATCGCCACAGGGGTACTGTATGAATATACAGTAACTCACAGGGCTGGATTGATTATGTACACTTCAGGTTATGCAAATCGTTCTTCGTCATTTCCTACCACTACCCACAACGCTGCGCGCACCGCTACGGAAAATGCCGCGGCAGGACTGGTCAGTGAAGTTGTCTACCACGAAGACCAGCCCATGATGGCGCAGCTCCTGCTTTTGCCTTTACTCCGTCAGTTAGGCCAACAATCACGCTGGCAGCTCTGGCTCACGCCGCAGCAAAAGCTCAGCCGTGAATGGGTACAGTCTTCAGGTTTGCCATTAACGAAAGTGATGCAAATTAGCCAGCTTGCGCCTCGTCATACGCTGGAGTCGATGATCCGCGCTTTGCGTACAGGAAATTACAGCGTGGTAATTGGTTGGTTGACTGAAGAACTGACAGAAGAAGAACATGCCAGCCTGGTTGAAGCAGCGAAGGTAGGTAATGCGGTAGGGTTTATCATGCGCCCTGTACGTGCGCACGCTTTACCCAGGAGACAGCATTCCGGGCTAAAAATTCACTCTAATTTGTATCATTAAGTAAAATTAGGATTTATCCTGGACTTTTTTTTACGCGAACGCATCTCCTTTGAGTGGTAACGTTTTTTTTGCGAGAAAGCTTGCCAGAAGCGGTTTCCGCAATTTTTGCTGTACGATTTATCATCTGAAACTGTTAAATGATGTGTATATCCATCATGTTTTTTTCACATGTCTGACGGAGTTCACACTTGTAAGTTTCCAACTACGTTGTAGACTTTACATCGCCAGGGGTGCTCAGCATAAGCCGTAGATATCGGTAGAGTAACTATTGAGCAGATCCCCCGGTGAAGGATTTAACCGTGTTATCTCGTTGGAGATATTCATGGCGTATTTTGGATGATAACGAGGCGCAAAAAATGAAAAAGACAGCTATCGCGATTGCAGTGGCACTGGCTGGTTTCGCTACCGTAGCGCAGGCCGCTCCGAAAGATAACACCTGGTACGCTGGTGCTAAACTGGGCTGGTCTCAGTACCATGACACCGGCTTCATTAACAATGATGGCCCGACTCATGAAAACCAACTGGGCGCAGGTGCTTTTGGTGGTTACCAGGTTAACCCGTACGTTGGCTTTGAAATGGGCTACGACTGGTTAGGCCGTATGCCGTACAAAGGCGACAACATCAATGGCGCTTATAAAGCTCAGGGCGTTCAGTTGACCGCTAAACTGGGTTATCCAATCACTGACGATCTGGACGTTTATACCCGTCTGGGTGGTATGGTATGGCGTGCAGACACCAAGTCTAACGTCCCTGGCGGCGCGTCTACTAAAGACCACGACACCGGCGTTTCCCCGGTATTCGCGGGCGGTATCGAGTATGCTATCACCCCTGAAATCGCAACCCGTCTGGAATACCAGTGGACTAACAACATCGGTGATGCCAACACCATCGGCACCCGTCCGGACAACGGCCTGCTGAGCGTAGGTGTTTCCTACCGTTTCGGCCAGCAAGAAGCTGCTCCGGTAGTAGCTCCGGCACCGGCTCCGGCTCCGGAAGTACAGACCAAGCACTTCACTCTGAAGTCTGACGTACTGTTCAACTTCAACAAAGCAACTCTGAAACCAGAAGGCCAGCAGGCTCTGGATCAGCTGTACAGCCAGCTGAGCAACCTGGATCCGAAAGACGGTTCCGTCGTCGTTCTGGGCTTCACTGACCGTATCGGTTCTGACGCTTACAACCAGGGTCTGTCCGAGAAACGTGCTCAGTCTGTTGTTGATTACCTGATCTCCAAAGGTATTCCGTCTGACAAAATCTCCGCACGTGGTATGGGCGAATCTAACCCGGTTACCGGCAACACCTGTGACAACGTGAAACCTCGCGCTGCCCTGATCGATTGCCTGGCTCCGGATCGTCGCGTAGAGATCGAAGTTAAAGGCGTTAAAGACGTGGTAACTCAGCCGCAGGCTTAAGTTTCCGTCTGATAAAAAACCCCGCGTCGCGGGGTTTTTTGCTCTGGTCTGGATGACAACGCCTTTCAGCGTTACTTCTTGCCTAATAACGCCTGTAAATCCTGCTTTAACGTGGTCATTTGCGTGGCATATTTCTCTTTATGCTCCGCGTCTTCTATCAGTTGCACTATCGTTTCGGATAATGTTTTACCGCGTCGCTGCGCAAGGCCTGCCAGACGCTGCCAGACCATAAACTCTAAATCGATAGATTTTTTGCGCGTATGCTGATGTTCCGCATTGAAGTGTCGTTTGCGTCTTGCCCGAATGGTTTGTTTCATCCGATTAAGCAAGGCAGGATTCATATGCCTGTCTATCCAGACATTTACCCGCACCGGTTCATTTTCGAGGGCCAACAACAAATTGACGGCTTCCTGGGCAGCACTGGCTTCCACGTAGCGGGTGATCAACTCCCCTTCGCGGTGCTTTTTCACCAGATATTTCCATTTCCAACCGCTTTCAAGATTTTCAAGTTGTTGATATTTCATTGTGATCCCAATGTTACCGTGTAACTGTTATCAGAATATCAGTTTTTTAGCCATCTGAAGAAAAGAATCTCGAACCTGTGAATGGTTACACGTCTTCATATTACTTTGCATTCGCTTTCCGCGTGTGCAGCGTGACGGGTTAGGCTATAATCCCCCCTTTTACAACAGACTAAAAAACCTCAACTTTGACCATTACGAAACTTGCATGGCGTGATCTGGTTCCGGATAGCGAAAGCTATCAGGAGATATTTGCACAGCCACACGCGACTGACGAAAACGACACCTTACTCAGTGATACTCAGCCACGACTGCAATTTGCGCTTGAGCAACTTATTCAGCCGTGGACCTCATCCTCTTTTATGCTGACTAAAGCGCCTGAAGAGCAAGAGTATCTCACTTTACTTTCAGATGCCGTCCGCGCTCTGCAAACCGATGCCGGACAATTAACCGGCGGACATTATGACGTTTCCGGGCATACTGTTCATTACCGCGCCGCGCAGAATGCGCAAGACAACTTTGCCACCGTCACACAAGTCGTCAGCGCGGACTGGGTCGAAGCCGAACAGCTCTTTGGTTGCCTGCGGCAGTATAACGGCGACATTACCCTGCAGCCGGGACTGGTTCATCAGGCAAACGGCGGCGTGCTGATTATTTCCTTACGAACCCTTCTGGCGCAGCCGTTACTGTGGATGCGTCTGAAAGCCATCGTTAGCCGCGAGCGTTTTGACTGGGTGGCCTTTGACGAGTCGCGTCCATTACCGGTCTCCGTGCCATCAATGCCGCTCAAACTGAAGGTGATTCTGGTTGGCGAACGTGAATCACTGGCTGATTTTCAGGAGATGGAACCGGAGCTCGCGGAACAGGCTATCTACAGTGAATTTGAAGACAATTTACAGATAGCGGACGCAGAAGCTATGACCCTATGGTGTCAATGGGTGACGCGTATCGCTTTACGCGATAATTTGCCCCCTCCGGCACCAGACGCCTGGCCCGTCCTGATACGCGAGGCTGTGCGCTATACCGGCGAACAGGATACGCTGCCTCTTTGCCCACTGTGGATAGCCCGCCAGTTTAAGGAGGCATCGCCTTTATGCGAAGGCGATACCTGCAGCGCAGAAGCGCTCAGTCTGATGCTTGCCCGACGCGAATGGCGAGAAGGCTTTCTGGCGGAACGGATGCAGGATGAGATTCTGCAAGAGCAGATCCTGATTGAAACCGAAGGCGAACGCGTTGGACAAATCAATGCGCTTTCCGTCATTGAGTTTCCCGGGCATCCGCGCGCCTTTGGCGAACCGTCGCGAATTAGCTGTGTTGTGCATATCGGCGATGGCGAATTTAACGATATTGAGCGCAAGGCCGAACTTGGCGGAAATATCCACGCTAAGGGAATGATGATTATGCAGGCCTTCCTGATGTCGGAGTTGCAGCTGGAGCAACAAATTCCCTTCTCTGCCTCGTTAACCTTTGAGCAATCCTACAGCGAAGTGGATGGCGATAGCGCCTCAATGGCGGAATTATGTGCGCTCATCAGCGCGCTGGCCAATGTGCCAGTGAATCAAAACATTGCGATTACCGGCTCGGTCGATCAGTTTGGTCGCGCGCAACCGGTGGGCGGGCTAAACGAAAAAATTGAAGGTTTCTTCGCCATCTGCGAGCAGCGGGAATTAAACGGTAAACAGGGCGTAATTATCCCTGCCGCCAACGTCCGCCATCTCAGTCTTAAATCTGAACTGCTGCAAGCGGTTAAAGAAGAGAAGTTCACTATCTGGGCGGTAGACGACGTGACCGACGCCTTACCGCTACTGTTAAATCTGGTGTGGGATGGCGAAGGTCAAACGACGTTGATGCAGACTATCCAGGAGCGTATCGCGCAGGCGACGCAACAGGAAGGCCGTCATCGTTTCCCGTGGCCATTACGTTGGCTGAACGCTTTTATTCCGAACTGATCGGACTTGTTCAGCGTACACGTGTTAGCTATCCTGCGTGCTTCAATAAAATAAGGTTTACATAAAACATGGTAGATAAACGCGAATCCTATACAAAAGAAGACCTTCTTGCCTCTGGTCGTGGTGAACTGTTTGGCGCTAAAGGGCCGCAACTCCCTGCGCCGAACATGCTGATGATGGACCGCGTCGTTAAGATGACCGAAACGGGCGGCAATTTCGACAAAGGCTATGTCGAAGCCGAGCTGGATATCAATCCGGATCTATGGTTCTTCGGATGCCACTTTATCGGCGATCCGGTGATGCCCGGTTGTCTGGGTCTGGATGCTATGTGGCAATTGGTGGGATTCTACCTGGGCTGGTTGGGCGGCGAAGGCAAAGGCCGCGCTCTGGGCGTGGGCGAAGTGAAATTTACCGGCCAGGTTCTGCCGACAGCCAGGAAAGTCACCTATCGTATTCATTTCAAACGTATCGTAAACCGTCGCCTGATCATGGGCCTGGCGGACGGTGAGGTTCTGGTGGATGGTCGTCTGATCTATACCGCACACGATTTGAAAGTCGGTTTGTTCCAGGATACTTCCGCGTTCTAAGTGTTGAATTGATATTCCGCGCTATCGGTATCATGCTTGCAAAGCCCATAAAGGCGAAACCTCCGCAGTGCGGAGGTTTCTTTTTCTAAAGAGACAGAATCAGGCCATTACCGCCCTGTCCTCCATGGCTTGTCGCCAACCTCCCAACCAGTATGACCGTTGATTCAGCGTCTGATAGGGACACATTTCTTTTGATCGTCCGGCGATGCCGGCCTGATATCCACGTTGATGTGCCCGTTCCAGGCGATCTCGTTTTTGTCTCTTCATGCCTCGTTTCCCTCATATTTGTATCTGGTGGAAAAGAAAACAGTGATTACAAAATGTGCAATCACACTACACGAATACCTCTAAATGGATCGCCCGTCAATGCGCAAAATTCACACCAATGTCATATTTGTGAGCTATACGGTAAATCATTTGTACAAAAAATGTGAGCCATAACAACTATTTTTCCGGCGTCAAAAATAAAAAAACCGCCTCAGGCGCACGACCTGAAGCGGTTAAATTTACATTACTTTTATCTCAGGGAAGGCGCTTTATCTCATCTGCGATAGCGGCTGCTTCCTGACTCCATGCGCTTGCCAGTACTTTGACCATCTCATCATAGCCATCTTTCTGCTGACTGGCTTCGATATGGAAAGGCCGCTTAATCAGCTGTCCATTGTGGTTTAATAACCACTCCCCGCTGACGATAACCTTACCATCGTAGCGTCCATGGAATCCGGTTACGGTAACGTTTAACGTATCCTGGGTGGTTCCCAACGGCTGGGAAGCGACGACCCAGCCAGGAAGCCGGGCGCTAAGATTCGCCACCAGCGTGTTACGTAATTGCTGGTCCAGCGGGCTGGCCCACAGATTGTTATTGGCAATCACATACTGAACATCACTGGTTTGATACACCACGCCGTTACCTGCCAGATAGTCAGGTACGGAAACCTGCTCTACCCATAAGAGACGGTTGCCCTGGCTTGCGGTGCTTTGCACACCGCTTTGCGCTATCGGGAGCTGATAATAGCTTTTATTCTCTCCGCCGGAGCTACATGACGCCAGCCAGAACGCCATTATCACGACTAGCCATTTTTTCATTGTTTCGCCCTCTTAGGCTCAGGATCTTTTTTATCCTTCGCTTCAAATACCAGCGCGTTGCTCTTCTCGTTCAGAGTTTTCAACACCGGTTGTAACTCACGAAGCACCTGATCGAGACGCTGCATATCCGCCACCATTTTGTTATACGCCGCCGATCCAGGCTGGAAGCCTTGCATACTGCGGTTAAGTTCGCGTAACGTCGTTTGCATATCCGCCGGAAGCTGCTGCATCGACTGACTGGAGGTAATCTTGTTCATATTATCCAGCGTGGTTTGCAGCCGACGCATAGTACGCTGGCTTTCAGACAACGTATTGGTCGCTTGTTCAATCATCGGATTCAGCGGCAGGTTGTTGATCTTATCCAACGTTTCCACCAGTCGCTGTTGAATTTGCGCCAGGCCGCTGCTGACGGTGGGAATAATTTCATAACCATCAAATTCGCGTAGCCCGGTAATCGGCGGTTCCTTAGGATAAAAGTCCAGATCGACATACAGCGCTCCGGTCACCAGATTACCGGTTTTAAGCGATGCACGCAGACCGCGCTTAAGCAGCTCCGCCAAATGCGCGGCAACATCCGCATTTTCTCCCAGTTGCGCTTTCAGACGCTCCGGTTCAATGCGCACCAGCACAGGAATACGGTAATCATCGTTAAATACCTGGCGCATTTTAGACGCAAAGAAAGGCACTTTGCTTACCGTCCCCAGACGAATACCGCGGAACTCCAGCGGCGCGCCAGGTTGTAATCCGCGCACCGAATCTTTAAAGAACATCAGGTAATCGATATGATCGGTGTACAGCGAATCCTGAATACTTTTTTGATCGTCGTAGAGATTAAACGCCGTTTTTTCGGCGACAGGTTGCCCCTGCTCAAGTCCTTCCGGCACATCAAAACTCACGCCGCCGCCAAACAATGTCGTCAACGATCCCATTTCCACGCGCATTCCCGCCGATGTCAGATCCACAGCGATACCGCTATCTTTCCAGAATCGGACATTACTGGTAACCAATCGATCGTTTGGCGCCTTAATGAACAACTGATAACTCATTGTCCGTTTTTGCGGATCGAAAGAGCTGGTTTCAACGGATCCTACCCGATAGCCCCGGAACAGAACGGGATCGCCAGGACTGAGCTGACCGGCCTTTTTGCTGTCCAGAATCACACGAATACCTTTGGCATCGGGCGGCGCCAACGGCGGTGAGTCAAGAAGCTGATAGCTTTCCGGCTGACTGCCCTTACTTCCTGGTTGTAGTTCAATATACGCGCCTGATAGCAGCGTCCCAAGCCCGCTGATGCCTTCACGCCCCACCTGCGGTTTTACGACCCAAAATACCGAGTCTTTATGCAGCAACTTTTCCATACCGGAATGAAGCCGCGCTTTGATTTGTACATGGGTCAGATCGTCAGTCAGCGTCGCGCTTTCAACCACGCCAACATCCACGCTGCGACTTTTGATCGTCGTTTTTCCGCCTTCAATACCTTCCGCATTGGTGGTAATTAAGGTAACTTCCGGCCCCTGGTGGCTGTAGTGATAAAACAGAATCCAGGCTCCGATAAGCGCAGTAACAATCGGGAATATCCAGACAGGCGACCAATTTTTCACCTTTTGTACTTTGGCTTCCCCTTTTTTAGGTTCCATGCTATCAGGACTCCTCATGGCCTGGTTCGTATTCACGATCCCACGACAGACGCGGATCAAAGGTCATCGCAGAAAACATTGTCATTATGACGACTAAAGCAAACATCAACGCACCCATCGCAGGATAAATATTCATTAACCCTCCCATACGCACCAGCGCAGAGAGTACGGCAATGACAAAGACATCAATCATTGACCAGCGCCCCACAAACTCCACTACTTCATAAATAAAATGCATCCGTTCACTGTCGCGCTTACCGTGGCCCTTCGCATCCCAACAAAGCCAGGCAATAGCGATCATTTTTAGCGTCGGCACCATAATACTGGCGAGAAAGATAACCGCCGCCACCGGATAAGACCCCTCGCTCCACAGCAAAATCACGCCAGCCAGAATGGTCGACGGCATTTTAGAGCCCAGTAAGTCGGTAATCATAATCGGCAAAATATTGGCGGGCAGATAAAGCATGATCGAGGTAAATAATAACGCCAGCGTCCACTGCAAACTGTTTTTACGCCGGACATAGCCTTTCGTATGGCAACGCGGACAGACGAGACTCTCCGCAGGCAGGATCGCCGTGCAGCAGGCGCAAGAACGCAAAGACTGCCGGATACCGGTAATCCCCGGCGTTAACGGCTGCGCCAGTGCAGGCTGCGGGGCGATATCATCCCACAGCCAGCGGCGATCGACACACTGGAACGCCCGCAGTTGAACGAGACAAAATAAGCACCAGGGAATAAAACTGCTGCCGATGCCGATATCGCCGTAGGCCATCAGCTTAACAAAACTGACCAACACCCCGGCGAGAAATATTTCCGCCATTCCCCACGATTTGAGGAGGAAAAAGATCCTTGCCAGCGTTTTTTTTACCGACAACGGCAGATTGGCGCGGTTGACAAGTAATAGAATGGTCACCAGGCAAAATGCCGGCACCAGTTGGACAAATAATAAAAAGAACGTGCCGAGGCTGGCGTAATCTTCAGAAAACATGACGCCGGGGATTTCCAGAAGCGTGACTTCGCTGGTGACGCCCGCGACATTCATATTCACGAAGGGAAAAAGGTTAGAAAGCAGCAACATAAATAGTGCCGCTAACGCATAGGCGGTAGGACGCTGCCGGGGCGCGTCCCACTCGGTCGTTAACGTTGCGCCGCATCGTGGACATGCTGCTTTTTGCCCATGCGAGAGGCGGGGTAAAGCCACCAGCATGTCGCATTGCGGGCACAATATGTGCTTCGCAGCATGGTGATGTTCACACATAGGCGCTCCTTTCGTTATGCCCCGTTTTTCAGGCCTTCAAGATACTCCCAACGTTCGAAGGCTTGCTCAAGTTCTTGCTCCGCCTGACTTAAATCGGCCAGAACTTTTTGCGTTTGCTCATGGGGTTGGCTAAAAAAGGCCGCATCCGCAACCTGCGCCTGTAGCGCTTCCAGCTTCGCTTCCAGGTCTTCAAGCTGACCGGGTAACAGCTCCAGCTCGCGCTGCAGTTTATAGCTTAGTTTGCTACTGCCACGTTTTACAATTTCTGCTTTAGGGGCAATAACTTCCTCATTTTTTTTCGCCATCGGCTGTTTCGTCGCCAGATGCTGCTCTTGCTGCGCACGCGCATCATGGTAGCCGCCGATATAACGTCCGATTTTGCCGCCGCCCTCGAAAATCCAGCATTCCGTCACGGTATTATCGACAAATTGCCGATCGTGGCTGACCAGTAGTACCGTGCCCTGATAGCCATCAATTAATTCTTCTAATAGTTCCAGCGTTTCGACGTCAAGATCGTTCGTTGGTTCATCGAGAATTAAAAGATTGCTCGGCTTGAGGAACAGTCGCGCCAGCAGCAGACGGTTACGTTCGCCGCCGGAAAGCGCGCGAACGGGCGTCATCGCCCGTTTGGGATGAAACAGGAAGTCCTGCAAATAGCCCAGTACATGGCGCGGCTTACCGTTTACCATCACCTCCTGCTTGCCTTCCGCAAGGTTATCCATCACGGTTTTTTCCGGGTCAAGTTCGGCGCGATGCTGATCGAAGTAGGCGACTTCCAGCTTCGTTCCTACGTGGATGCGCCCGCTGTCAGCCTGAAGCTGTCCCAGCATCAGTTTCAGTAGCGTGGTTTTACCGCAGCCGTTCGGGCCAATTAACGCAATTTTGTCGCCACGCTGTACCTGAGCGGAGAAATCTTTTACCAGTTGTTTTCCTTCTACCTGGTAATCGACATTCTCCATCTCAAAAACGATTTTACCGGAGCGCGTCGCCTCCTCGACCTGCATCTTCGCCGTGCCCATCACTTCCCGACGCTCGCTGCGTTCACGACGCATCGCTTTTAACGCCCGCACGCGCCCTTCATTACGGGTGCGGCGCGCCTTGATACCCTGGCGAATCCAGACTTCTTCCTGCGCCAGTTTGCGATCAAATTCCGCGTTTTGTAATTCTTCTACGCGCAGCGCTTCTTCTTTCTCCAGCAGGTATTGATCGTAATTTCCCGGATAGGTGACCAGTTTGCCACGATCGAGATCGACAATGCGGGTTGCCATATTGCGAATAAACGAACGATCGTGAGAGATAAAAATAATCGTTCCGTTAAAGGTTTTCAGAAACCCTTCCAGCCAGTCGATAGTTTCGATATCCAGATGGTTAGTCGGTTCATCCAGTAACAATACGCGCGGATTGCTGACCAGCGCCCGACCCAGCGCGGCTTTACGCAGCCAGCCGCCAGAGAGCGACGACAGCGCGGCGTTAGGATCGAGTCCAAGCTGCGCCAGCACTTCATTAATACGGTTTTCCAGCTGCCACAGATTATGATGATCGAGCTGTTCCTGTACGCGCGCCATTTCATTGAGGTTTTTCTCGCTGGGATCGGTCATCACCAGACGGGAAATCTCATGATAGCGCTTGAGGTATTCCGCTTGTTCTTCGATACCTTCGGCGACAAAGTCATAGACGCTGCCCGCAATATTACGGGGCGGGTCCTGTTGCAGACGCGCGACGATCAGATCCTGCTCATAAATAATACGCCCATCGTCCAGACCCTGTTCACGGTTGAGGATCTTCATCAAGGTGGATTTCCCGGCGCCGTTACGCCCCACCAGACAGACGCGTTCGTTATCTTCGATATGCAACTCTGCGTTATCGAGAAGCGGCGCGTCGCTGAACGACAGCCATGCGCCATGCATACTGATTAATGACATTTACTTTTCCTTTCAGGCGGCGCGGATCAGCCAGCAGTTATGAATCTGACGGTTACGGGCAAAATCCGGGGAGAGCGTTTTTTGCGTAATTTCTTGTGCGGTAAGCCCCAGTTCCGCCAGCCCTTCCAGATCCATACGGAATCCGCGCTTATTATTTGAGAACATGATGGTGCCGCCTTTACGCAGCAGGCGTTTTAAATCTTTCATTAACGCGACATGATCGCGCTGAACATCAAACGACTCTTCCATACGTTTTGAGTTAGAGAACGTCGGCGGATCGATAAAGATCAAATCGAACTGTTCATTCGCCTCGCGCAGCCAGCCCAGGCAGTCGGCCTGAATCAGGCGATGCGCGCGGCCACTCAGTCCGTTCAGACGCAAATTACGTTCGGCCCACTCCAGATAGGTGCGGGACATATCCACCGTTGTGGTGCTGCGCGCGCCGCCCAGACCCGCATGTACGCTGGCGCTGCCGGTATAAGAAAAGAGATTCAGGAAATCTTTGCCTTTGCTCATTTCTCCCAGCATTCTGCGGGCAATACGGTGATCGAGGAACAGACCGGTGTCGAGATAATCCGTCAGATTTACCCATAAGCGCGCATTATATTCGCTGACCTCAAGGAACTCGCCCTTCTCGCTCATTTTCTGATACTGGTTTTTTCCTTTTTGTCGTTCACGGGTTTTTAACACCAGTTTATTCGGCGGAATACCGAGCACTGACAAGGTTGCCGCAATAATATCGAACAGACGTTGCCGCGCTTTTTGCGCATCCACCGTTTTCGGCGGCGCATATTCCTGAATCACCGCCCAGTCGCCGTAACGGTCTACCGCCACGTTATATTCCGGCAGGTCGGCATCATACAAGCGATAGCATTCAATCCCTTCCTGGCGCGCCCATTTCTCCAGCTTTTTAAGATTTTTACGCAGGCGATTAGCGTAATCTTCCGCCACCGTCGCCGGTTTACTGTCCGCCGTGGTTTCCGCAATATGATAGTTTTTCTGCACGCAGTCCAGCGGGCCATTCTTGGCTTTAAACTGTTTGTCGGCACGCAATTGCAGGCTGCCCAGCAAATCGGGCGAAGCGCTGAACAGCGACAGGTTCCAGCCGCCAAACTGATTTTTCATGGTACGGCCCAGCAGGCTGTGCAACGCAATCAGCGCCGGTTCGCTGTCCAGACGTTCGCCGTAAGGCGGGTTACTGATCACCGTACCATACGGGCCTTTCGGCAATGGATTACTCAGTTGCGCCACATCTTTCACTTCAAAGGTGATAAGCTCCCCGATACCGGCGCGACGGGCGTTGCTGCGCGCCCGCTCAATGACGCGCGCATCGCTGTCGGAACCGTAGAAATGAGAGGAATACTCCGCCAGCCCCTTACGCGCCCGGGTCTGCGCTTCGGCTTTCACTTCCTGCCAGATAGCCTCGTCATGCTGCGCCCAGCCGCTAAATCCCCAGTGACCACGGTGCAGTCCCGGCGCGCGATCGGTCGCCCACATCGCGGCCTCAATCAACAGAGTCCCCGAACCACACATAGGGTCGAGCAGCGGGGTTCCTGGTTGCCAGCCGGAACGCATAACAATCGCTGCCGCCAGCGTCTCTTTAATTGGCGCCAGCCCGGTGCGATCGCGATAACCGCGCAGGTGCAGGCCATCACCACTGAGATCCAGCGCAATGCTGGCAGTTTCTTTATTCAGCCAGACGTTAATACGGAGGTCCGGTGATTCGCGGTCCACATTTGGACGCGGAAGATTTTTCCGCGTAAATGCATCGACAATCGCGTCTTTAACTTTCATCGCGCCATACTGACTATTACGGATGGTGTCGTTCAGGCCGCTGAAATGCACCGCAAACGTCGCGCCAGGATTAAAAATCTCTGTCCAGTTTATCGCCTGAACGCCGAGGTAAAGATCGAGATCGCTGTAGACCTTGCACTCACCCATCGGCAGGATAATACGCGAGGCCAGGCGGCTCCACATCAGGCTCTGGTAAATAAGCCGCGTGTCGCCCTGAAAATGGACCCCACCCTGAACAACCTGACACCCTACGGCGCCCAGTTTTTCCAGTTCAGTTTTTAACAGCTCTTCCAGCCCGCGGGCCGTACTGGCAAACAGAGAATTCATATTGTCACTTTTACGCTAAGAAAATTGTTGCGCATTATAGCTAATCTCACGCCCATGTCATAAAGTTGAAGGCTTATTTTCATTTGAGGGACTGTACGGTGGCGACGTTATCACGGCTCTTTATTCATCCGGTCAAATCCATGCGCGGCATTGGTCTGACTCATGCGCTGGCAGATATCAGCGGTCTGGCTTTTGATCGCATCTTCATGATAACCGAGCCTGACGGCACATTTATTACCGCCCGCCAGTTTCCACAAATGGTACGTTTTACCCCTTCTCCCTTACACGACGGCCTCCATTTGACCGCGCCAGACGGCAGTAGCGCGCTGGTTCGCTTTACGGATTTCACCCCGCAGGATGCGCCGACCGAGGTCTGGGGAAACCATTTTACCGCTCGCGTCGCCCCGACGGCGATTAATCAATGGTTGAGCGGCTTTTTCTCCCGCGATGTCCAGTTGCGCTGGGTTGGGCCGCAGTTGACGCGCCGGGTCAAACGACATAACGCGGTGCCGCTGGGATTTGCCGATGGCTACCCGTATTTATTGACCAACGAAGCCTCGCTGCGCGATCTGCAACAGCGTTGTCCAGCAGGCGTACAAATGGAACAATTCCGCCCAAACTTAGTGGTTTCCGGCGTAGCGGCCTGGGAGGAAGATAGCTGGAAAGTGCTTCGCATTGGCGATGTGATTTTTGACGTCGTGAAGCCCTGTAGCCGCTGTATTTTTACAACCGTCAGCCCTGAAAAGGGGCAAAAACATCCTTCCGGAGAACCGCTGGCGACACTGCAAGCTTTTCGTACCGCCCAGGACAATGGCGATGTGGATTTCGGTCAGAATCTGATTGCCCGCAATAGCGGCGTCATTCGCGTCGGCGATGAAGTGGAGATTCTGGCGACAGCCCCGGCAAAAGCTTATGGCGCCACAACGGTCGACGACAGCGTTACGCCAGATAAACACCCGGACGCGAGTGTAACCATCGACTGGCAGGGGCAAACCTTCTGTGGGAATAATCAACAGGTACTACTGGAACAGTTGGAGAATCAGGGAATTCGTATTCCGTATTCTTGCCGGGCAGGTATCTGTGGTTGCTGCCGGATACGTTTGCTGGAAGGCGAAGTAAGTCCGCTGAAAAAATCGGCTATGGGTGACGATGGTACGATTCTGAGCTGTAGCTGCGTGCCTAAGACCGCGTTACGACTGGAAAATTAAACCGCTTGTTCAAGGCTGAAACTGTGACAGTGAACCTGCGGTTTCAGCCTGTCGTTCATAATTTTAATCGCATCGCCAAGCTGCATGGTTCGGCCTGCTATCACCACGCCCGGCTGGGCCAGCAGACACAACGCGGCATTTTCTCCCGGCTCAACGACCAGCAAATTAACCTGTTCCGCCGTATCGCTTAACCAGACGCTTGCGGCATCGCCCGTTCCCGGGGTCCACATTTCGCCATGCGCCACAAAATGCCAGCTTTTTGGCATCTGCGGTTTGAGATAGCGAATCGCCACCAGCGCATTCAACACCAGCTCCGCGCGTTGCTCTTTAGTTAATTCGAAATCCCGGCATTTTTCTTCAAAGGAAAAATAGAGCGCGGCATCATCCACACAAAAACCGGTCGGGCAAAACGCGTCCGGCGTAAGCATTTTACGAGAGAAGCGCGAGCGAAAAAGCATACCATTGGCGAGATCGAGCATCATACGATCGTGCTCTTCATCATAATACCAGCGCCAGTTATCGTCAGGTTTAATTCGCATTACCTCTCTCCCGCTTTTAAGCAACTCGTAACAGCATTGTCCTTTCGCCGCTTCGTTTATTACCCCAATAATAAAAGCCTAAAATGTCTAAATAAGCAACAGTGGAGAAATATAAAACAACCAGCGCCGGAAATAAAGCCCTGGTTGTCTGATAAAGGGTAAAGTTTAGATGTGCGTTACGATTTCTTTAATCAATGGCGGGCCTTTAAAAATAAAGCCGGAATAAATTTGTACCAGCGTAGCTCCTGCCGCTATCTTCTCGCGCGCGGCGATAACTGAGTCAATGCCGCCGACGCCGATAATAGGCAATTGTCCTTTTAACTCCTGGGATAAACGGCGAATAATTTCTGTGCTTTTTAATTGTAATGGCCGGCCACTTAATCCCCCCGTTTGCTGGCAATTTTTCATTCCTTGTACCAGAGAACGATCGAGGGTGGTATTTGTCGCAATCACCCCATCAATATTATGACGAAGCAGGCTATCGGCAACCTGGATCAATTCTTCTTCACAAAGATCCGGCGCGATCTTTACTGCCACCGGCACATATTTATGGTGGATCGCCTGAAGATCGTTTTGCTTATTTTTAATGGCAGTTAACAGATCGTCCAGCGCATCGCCATACTGGAGCGTACGTAGCCCTGGCGTATTCGGCGAAGAAATATTAATGGCGATATAACCCGCATAAGCATAGACTTTTTCCATACAAATCAGGTAGTCATCTTTGCCATTTTCGACAGGCGTATCTTTATTTTTACCGATGTTAATTCCCAGAATACCATCAAAATGGGCTTTTTTAACATTCTCGACCAGGTTATCGACGCCCAGATTATTAAAGCCCATCCGATTGATCAGACCTTCAGCATCCACCAGACGAAAAAGACGCGGCTTATCGTTACCCGGCTGTGGGCGCGGCGTCACGGTGCCGATTTCCAGGGAGCCAAACCCCATCGCGCCTAACGCGTCGATGCACTCCCCGTCTTTATCCAGACCGGCAGCCAGCCCCAGTGGATTTTTAAAGGTAAGTCCCATGCAGGTAACCGGCTTTGTCGGTACTTTCTGGCGCACCAGCGCTTCCAGCGGCGTACCTGTAATGCGGCGTAATTGTTGAAATGTAAATTCATGAGCGCGCTCTGGATCGAGCTGGAAAAGGGCTTTACGAACGAAGGGATAGTACATGAACTCTCCTGGATTCCCGGTGTGCAAACCGGGGGCGTATTATGGGCGATAACAAAGCAAAAGGGAATTGACCTACGGCAATAAATAGCAATCGTTTTCCTTCATTCTCACTTCACGTTTCGCCAGCGAGCGTCATCGTCCGGCAAAAAAATGCCCGGCAGCGCTAACGCTTACCGGGCATGTCTTACCTCTTTATAGCAGATACTGTCAGGCTAACGCTTTAGTTATCTTCTCGTACAGATCGCCGGAAAGATTCTCCAGTCCTTTTAACTGCTCCAGCGCCGCGCGCATTTTCTCCTGACGCTTATCATCATAACGTTTCAGACGAATCAGCGGTTCAATGAGGCGAGATGCTACCTGCGGGTTACGGCTATTCAGATCGGTCAGCATCTCGACCAGGAACTGGTATCCGCTACCGTCTTGCGCATGGAACGCCGCCGGGTTGCTGCCAGCAAATGCGCCAATTAATGAACGGATGCGGTTCGGGTTGCTCATACTGAAAGAACGGTGTTTGAGCAGGCCGCGTACGGTTTCCAGTACATTTTCCGCCGGGCTTGTGGATTGCAGGATAAACCATTTATCCATCACCAGGCCGTCCTGATGCCACTTATCGTCATACTCCTGCATCAGCATATCGCGGCACGGCAACTGCGCCGCCACCGCAGCAGACAGG
Source organism: Salmonella sp. 32031103-2018-00083-FB-01-SM-01 (assembly GCF_017571995.1). NCBI lineage: Bacteria > Pseudomonadati > Pseudomonadota > Gammaproteobacteria > Enterobacterales > Enterobacteriaceae > Salmonella > Salmonella sp. 32031103-2018-00083-FB-01-SM-01. The sequence continues at coordinate 69,892 of NZ_JAGEQL010000001.1, read as the reverse complement.
GCCGCCAGCGCATCGGTCATATTATTGGCGTCGCGATACTGTTTGCTGACCAGCGTATTAGCCAGCTCCGTCTCACCAAACGCCAGGAAGCGCAGGCAAGCATTGCGCAGCGTGCGCTTACCGATATCGCCGTGATCAACACGATACTCATCCAGATGATTGGCGTTATAGATAGCCAGGAACTCATCCGCCAGTTCTGCCGCCAGCGTACGCGTTAGCGCTTCACGAACTTGCGCAATGGCGATCGGGTCAATGACCTCAAACAGCTCCGCAATTTCATTGGCCGAAGGCAGCGTTAAAATTTCTGCGGCCAACGCCGGATCGATTTTCTCATCCAACAGTACTGCACGGAACGCATCAGCGACATGCACCGGAAGCGATAGCGGTTGCCCCTGCTGATGACGCGCCACATTCAGTTTAATGTATGTGGCCAGCAGGCTTTGCGCCGCATCCCAACGGGAGAAATCATTGCGCGCATGGCGCATCAGGAACGTCAACTGCTGATCGCTCCATTTATATTCCAGTTTCACCGGCGCTGAAAACTCGCACAGCAAGGCCGGAACAGGCTGGAAGTAGACATTATCGAAGGTAAATGTCTGCTCCGCCTGCGTGACGTTCAGCACGGCATTGACCGGGTGACCGCCTTTTTGCAACGGAATGACGTTGCCTTCGTTATCGTACAGTTCAATGGCGAATGGAATATGCAGCGGCTGCTTCTCCGCCTGATCCGCCGTCGCCGGAGTACGCTGGCTGATGGTCAACGTGTACTGCTCGGTTTCCGGATTATAATCATCTTTTACCGTTACAATCGGCGTGCCGGACTGACTGTACCAGCGGCGGAAATGGGACAAATCGACATTAGAAGCATCTTCCATCGCCTGTACGAAGTCATCACACGTCGCGGCGCTGCCGTCATGGCGCTCAAAATAAAGCTGCATCCCCTTCTGGAAATTTTCCTCACCCAGCAACGTGTGGATCATGCGAATGACTTCCGCACCCTTTTCATAAACGGTGAGGGTGTAGAAGTTATTCATTTCGATTACTTTATCCGGGCGGATAGGATGCGCCATCGGGCTGGCGTCTTCCGCGAATTGTAAACCGCGCATGGTACGCACGTTACTGATGCGGTTCACCGCGCGTGACCCCAAATCAGAGCTAAACTCCTGATCGCGGAACACGGTTAGCCCCTCTTTCAGGCTCAACTGGAACCAGTCGCGGCAGGTGACGCGGTTGCCGGTCCAGTTGTGGAAATACTCATGACCTATCACGCGCTCAATATCGAGATAATCTTTATCCGTCGCGGTATCGGTTCGCGCCAGCACGTATTTGGAGTTAAAGATATTGAGACCTTTATTCTCCATCGCGCCCATATTAAAGAAATCCACCGCGACAATCATATAGATGTCGAGGTCATATTCGAGCCCAAAACGCGTTTCATCCCATTTCATGGAATTTTTCAGCGAGGTCATTGCCCACGGCGCGCGATCCAGATTGCCACGGTCAACGTACAGTTCTAACGCGACTTCACGCCCGGAGCGGGTGGTAAAGGTATCGCGCAGCACGTCAAAATCACCGGCCACCAGCGCAAACAGATAACACGGTTTCGGGAACGGATCTTGCCACTGAACCCAGTGACGGCCATTCTCCAGTTCGCCCTGCGCAACACGGTTGCCATTGGAGAGCAGGAAGGGATATTTGCTTTTATCGGCAATAATTTTGGTGGTAAATCGCGCCAGTACGTCCGGGCGGTCAAGATACCAGGTAATATGGCGGAAGCCCTCCGCTTCACACTGGGTACAGAGCGCATCGCCGGACTGGTACAATCCTTCCAGCGCCGTATTCGCCGCCGGACTTACCTCGTTGACAATGCGTAACGTAAAACGCTCTGGCAGGTCGCTGATGATAAGCGCGCCCTCTTCTTCTTTATATGCTGTCCACGGCGCATCGTTGACGTGGATAGATACCAGCGTTAAATCTTCCCCATCAAGGCGAAGAGGCGCATCAGGCGCGCCATGACGAACAGCCCGGCTTATTGCGGTGACCACGGTTTTTTCGGCATCGAGGTCAAAGGTCAAGTCAATATCAGTAATCTGGTAATCCGGCGCGCGATAGTCATGGCGGTATTTGGCTTGTGGCTGTTGTGTCATAAAAAACCTTTCGCATCTTTGTGTAGAGTGTCGACTCCAGTCTATTCCTGTTGCGCAAATCGCGCTACGCAGAATGTTCATCTTTTCAGGCACAAACGGCCTATTTGCTACATTTTTATAACATGGGGCACGAAATGCGCTCGACCCTAAAGACAGCTTATGGTGTGATCGGGGTTCAATAAATCGCTAAACAAGGTATACTCCAGCGGTTTTCTTAGTTGTTTATTGTACTAAACGCTCCCGTGAGAGGACGCAACAGCGCACCTATGACACAATTCGCTTCTCCTGTTCTGCACTCGTTGCTGGATACAGATGCTTATAAGTTGCATATGCAGCAAGCCGTTTTTCACCACTACTATGATGTGCAGGTAGCGGCTGAGTTTCGTTGCCGTGGCGACGACCTGCTGGGTATTTATGCCGATGCTATTCGCGAGCAGGTGGACGCGATGCAGCACCTGCGCCTCCAGGAGGACGAGTTCCAGTGGCTCTCCGGCCTGCCCTTTTTTAAACCGGATTATCTGAACTGGTTACGCGAGTTTCGCTATAACCCAGCTCAAGTCTGTGTCACCAACGATAACGGCAAGCTGAATATTCGCTTAACCGGCCCGTGGCGTGAAGTCATTATGTGGGAAGTGCCGCTGCTGGCCGTGATCAGTGAGCTGGTTCATCACTACCGCTCGCCAAACGCGGACGTTGATCAGGCGCTCGACGCGCTGGAAAGTAAGCTGGTTGATTTCACTGCGTTAACCGCCAATCTCGATATGTCCCGCTTCCACCTGATGGACTTCGGCACCCGCCGCCGTTTCTCTCGTGAAGTGCAGCAGGCGATAGTTAAACGTCTCCAGCAGGAGTCATGGTTCGTCGGCACCAGCAACTATGATCTCGCGCGTCGCCTGGCGCTGACGCCGATGGGCACTCAGGCGCACGAATGGTTCCAGGCGCATCAACAAATCAGTCCGGACCTGGCGACCAGCCAGCGTGCCGCGTTGGCCGCCTGGCTTAACGAATATCCGGACCAGCTTGGTATCGCCTTGACAGATTGCATTACAATGGATGCGTTTTTACGCGATTTCGGCATTGAATTCGCCAGCCGTTATCAGGGGTTACGCCACGACTCAGGAGACCCTGTCGCATGGGGCGAAAAGGCGATTGCCCATTATGAAAAGCTGGGGATTGATCCGCTGACAAAAACGCTGGTCTTTTCAGATAACCTTGATCTGCAAAAGGCGGTCGAGCTCTATCGCCATTTCGCCTCTCGCGTGCAGTTAAGCTTCGGCATCGGTACCCGCCTGACCTGCGATATCCCTCAGGTAAAACCGCTCAATATTGTGATTAAACTCGTGGAATGTAACGGAAAGCCGGTGGCTAAACTTTCCGACAGCCCCGGTAAAACGATCTGTCATGATAAAGCGTTTGTGCGCGCGCTGCGTAAAGCGTTCGATCTCCCGCAAATCCGCAAAGCCAGTTAATTCTTTCCAGGGAGCCTGCCTGGGCTCCTTTTTCTGGTTTATTTCCGAAATCTTTCACTTCAGCTGCGATTTCTACTTGTCTGATTGCAGATGCCAGGTAACATAGGAATACCCCCATTTCGGGTGGACAAGTGTTTATTTTTTCCGACTATTAACAGAGAGAATATTATGAGCGTTGTGCCTGTAGCCGACGTACTCCAGGGCCGCGTAGCCGTTGACCAAGAAGTCACCGTGCGCGGATGGGTGCGTACCCGCCGAGATTCAAAAGCTGGCATCTCCTTCCTCGCCGTTTATGACGGCTCCTGCTTTGATCCTGTACAGGCTGTCATTAATAATTCTCTGCCCAATTATAATGAAGAAGTATTACACCTGACGACAGGCTGCTCCGTGGTAGTAACAGGTAAGGTTGTCGCGTCGCCGGGACAGGGGCAAAGTTTCGAAATCCAGGCCACCAAAGTAGAAGTCGCAGGCTGGGTGGAAGATCCGGATACCTATCCGATGGCGGCAAAACGCCATAGCATTGAGTATCTGCGTGAGGTCGCGCATCTGCGCCCGCGCACCAACCTGATTGGCGCGGTAGCGCGCGTCCGCCATACTCTGGCGCAGGCGCTGCATCGCTTCTTCGATGAGCAGGGTTTCTTTTGGGTCTCCACCCCTCTGATTACCGCTTCCGATACCGAAGGCGCTGGCGAAATGTTCCGCGTCTCAACGTTGGATCTGGAAAACCTGCCGCGTAACGACCAGGGCAGAGTAGATTTTGACAAAGACTTTTTTGGCAAAGAATCATTCCTGACCGTCTCCGGCCAGCTCAACGGTGAAACGTATGCCTGTGCGCTGTCCAAAATCTATACTTTTGGGCCGACCTTCCGCGCGGAAAATTCCAACACCAGCCGCCACCTGGCGGAGTTCTGGATGCTGGAGCCGGAAGTGGCGTTCGCCGATCTGGAAGACAACGCCCGTCTGGCGGAAGCCATGCTGAAATATGTCTTCAAGGCGGTTCTGGAAGAGCGTGCGGATGATATGAAGTTCTTTGCCGAACGCGTGGATAAAGACGCTATCGCTCGTCTGGAGCGTTTTGTCTCTACCGACTTCGCTCAGGTGGATTACACCGATGCGGTCGCCATTCTGGAACGCTGTGGTAAGACATTTGAAAACCCGGTGTTCTGGGGCGTCGACCTTTCTTCCGAACACGAACGTTATCTGGCGGAAGAGCATTTCAAAGCGCCGGTAGTGGTGAAAAACTATCCGAAGGAAATTAAAGCATTTTACATGCGCCTTAACGAAGATGGCAAAACCGTGGCGGCCATGGATGTGCTGGCGCCGGGAATCGGCGAAATCATCGGTGGTTCCCAGCGTGAAGAGCGTCTGGATGTGCTGGATGCCCGTATGGCCGAAATGGGGCTGAATAAAGAGGATTACTGGTGGTATCGCGACTTGCGTCGCTACGGTACTGTACCGCATTCCGGCTTTGGCCTGGGCTTTGAACGCCTTATCGCTTACGTCACGGGTGTGCAAAACGTGCGCGATGTTATTCCGTTCCCACGGACCCCACGCAACGCCAGCTTCTGATTTTTACGTCACACTCAAGGCCAGCTATGCTGGCCTTTTTTTCGCCTGAATGTCAGTTTTATTATCAATAAGTAAATAAATTTAATTACAACCCTCTGAATTACCACATCTTGTTACTGTATATTTCACGAAAATATTTACACATAAAAATTAATCCTTAATTTTATTGCGGATTAGATTTTTCTGTTCTAATAGCACAATTTTTAACCACAATTTCAGACATCAAGACTTCCAAATGGCTATTTTTATGAAATAGCTCGCCTGCTGCTTTTTCAGACACAACGGTTCTACAAGCCAATAATTGCAATAAAATCATAGTGATAAAAGAAAAACGATCAAATCAAAGCGAGAACTCAGGGGAAGTTTGACGTTGTTCACAAAGTTCCGCGAAAATAACATTTGTTTACATATTTTTTCCTTTTGAAACTAAATTTTTATATTTGTAGCACTTTCACGGTAGCGAAACGTTAGTTTGAATGGAAAGATGCCTGTCAGACACATAAAGACACCAAACTCTCATCAATATTTCTGTAAAGTTTTATTGACGGAATTTATTGACGGCAGTGGCAGGTGTCATATAAAAAAACCAATGAGGGTAATAAATAATGATGAAGCGCAAAATCCTGGCAGCGGTGATCCCTGCCCTGCTGGCTGCTGCAACCGCAAACGCAGCAGAAATTTATAATAAAGATGGTAATAAGCTGGATCTGTACGGTAAAGCCGTGGGTCGTCACGTATGGACAACGACCGGCGATAGCAAAAATGCCGACCAGACTTATGCCCAGATTGGTTTTAAAGGGGAAACGCAGATTAACACCGATCTGACCGGTTTCGGTCAGTGGGAATACCGTACTAAAGCAGACCGCGCTGAAGGCGAACAGCAGAACTCGAATCTGGTCCGTCTGGCTTTCGCGGGTTTGAAATACGCGGAAGTGGGTTCAATCGATTATGGTCGTAACTACGGTATCGTTTACGATGTTGAATCCTATACCGATATGGCCCCCTACTTCTCCGGCGAAACCTGGGGCGGCGCCTATACCGATAACTACATGACCAGCCGTGCTGGCGGTTTGTTGACCTATCGTAACTCTGACTTCTTTGGTCTGGTGGACGGTCTCTCTTTCGGTATCCAGTATCAGGGTAAAAATCAGGACAACCACAGCATTAACTCTCAGAATGGCGATGGCGTAGGTTACACCATGGCATATGAGTTCGACGGCTTTGGCGTCACCGCAGCGTACAGCAACAGCAAGCGTACTAACGATCAGCAGGATCGCGATGGTAATGGCGATCGCGCAGAGTCATGGGCCGTTGGCGCGAAATATGATGCAAACAACGTCTACCTGGCTGCCGTATATGCTGAAACCCGCAATATGAGCATTGTTGAAAATACGGTTACCGATACCGTGGAAATGGCAAACAAAACGCAGAACCTGGAAGTGGTCGCTCAGTACCAGTTTGACTTCGGCCTGCGTCCGGCAATCTCGTATGTGCAGAGTAAAGGTAAGCAGTTGAACGGCGCCGACGGCTCGGCCGATCTGGCGAAATATATTCAGGCGGGCGCGACTTACTACTTCAACAAAAACATGAACGTATGGGTTGACTACCGTTTCAACCTGCTGGACGAAAACGACTACAGCTCCAGCTACGTTGGCACCGACGATCAGGCGGCTGTCGGTATTACTTACCAGTTCTGATCAGCAGACCCCTTTGTTTTATGCCTCAAAAACAGGACTTCGGTCCTGTTTTTTTATCTCTCTTAGAGAAAATGTGCGTCTTTCAAAAACAGGCGGGCTTTTTAGCGCTAACGGTTGGCATTTTGTAAATCTGCCGTTAACCTGATAGCGGATTTCCCTTCTGTAACTATAATGGAACCTCGTCATGTTTGAGAACATAACCGCCGCTCCTGCCGACCCGATTTTGGGCCTGGCCGATCTGTTTCGCGCCGATGACCGTCCAGGGAAAATTAACCTTGGCATTGGCGTATATAAAGATGAAACCGGCAAAACACCGGTGCTCACCAGCGTTAAAAAAGCCGAGCAGTATTTACTGGAAAATGAAACGACGAAAAACTATCTCGGCATTGACGGGATTCCGGAATTTGCTCGCTGCACTCAGGAACTGCTGTTCGGCAAAGGCAGCGCGCTGATTAACGATAAGCGCGCACGCACGGCGCAAACGCCGGGCGGTACCGGCGCGTTACGCATTGCCGCCGACTTTTTGGCAAAAAATACTCCGGTAAAACGGGTGTGGGTGAGCAACCCCAGCTGGCCGAACCACAAAAGCGTGTTTAACGCTGCCGGCCTGGAAGTTCGGGAGTACGCTTACTACGATGCGGAAAATCACACGCTGGATTTTGAAGCGTTACAAGCCAGCCTGAGCGAAGCTCAGGCCGGCGATGTGGTTCTGTTCCACGGTTGCTGTCATAACCCAACCGGCATTGACCCTACTCTGGAACAGTGGCAGGTTCTGGCTGAGCTTTCCGTTGAAAAAGGGTGGCTGCCGCTATTCGATTTCGCTTACCAGGGCTTTGCCCGCGGCCTGGAAGAAGATGCGGAAGGTCTGCGCGCCTTTGCCGCGCTGCATAAAGAGCTCATTGTCGCCAGCTCCTACTCCAAAAACTTCGGCTTATATAATGAACGCGTCGGCGCCTGCACCCTCGTTGCCGCCGATGCGGAAACCGTGGATCGCGCTTTTAGCCAGATGAAATCCGCCATTCGCGCTAACTACTCCAACCCGCCAGCGCACGGCGCGTCCATCGTCGCGACTATCCTGAGTAATGACGCCCTGCGCGCGATCTGGGAACAGGAACTGACGGATATGCGCCAGCGTATTCAGCGTATGCGTCAACTGTTCGTGAATACCTTGCAGGAAAAAGGCGCGAACCGTGACTTCAGCTTTATTATCAAGCAGAACGGGATGTTCTCATTTAGCGGTCTGACCAAAGATCAGGTGCTGCGTCTGCGTGAAGAGTTTGGCGTTTATGCCGTGGCTTCTGGTCGCGTAAACGTGGCGGGCATGACCCCGGATAATATGGCGCCGCTGTGCGAAGCCATTGTCGCGGTACTGTAAAAAGCTGCCGACTGGCGTGACCGATAAAAAAGCCTGCACATTGCAGGCTTTTTCATTCTGCTTACCAGACCGGCATCTCATCTTGCAGGAAGGGATTATGCAGACGCTCGTACCCGAGCGTAGAGAGCGGGCCGTGGCCAGGAATAAAGGTCACATCATCGCCAAGCGGCAACAATTTACGCTTAATGGCGTCAATCAACTGGGTGTGATCGCCGCGAGGGAAATCGCTGCGCCCGACGCCACCTTTGAAAATCACATCGCCGGAGATCAGCAGTTGCGACTGTTCATCAAAGAAAACCACGTGTCCCGGCGTGTGTCCCGGACAATGTAACACCTGTAACGTCACATTCCCTACGCTGACGCGATCGCCGTCGTTCAACCAGCGATCAGGCGTCAGCGGCTGACACTCATCCAGACCAAACATGCGGCTTTGCGCCGGCAGCCCTTGCAGCCAGAACTCATCTTCTTTTTCCGGACCGATAACAGGAACGCCGTAATGCTGCGCCAGTTCACTCGCCGCGCCGACATGATCGAGATGCCCATGCGTGAGTAAAATTTGCATCAACGTCACGCCGCTGGCGTCCACTTCCTGTTTAATTTTTTCCGCGTCGCCGCCCGGATCGACCAGCGCCGCCAGCCGGGTTTGTTCGCACCAGATTAATGAACAGTTCTGGGAGAACGCGGTGACCGGAATAATACGATAGTTCATACTGCTCCTTTGATTAAGCCTCGCTGATTACCAGTGCCGCGCCGGCCCGGTATCAATATGCACAAAGTTACTACGTGGGTAATATCCTACACCACCTGCGCGCATAGATAACGCCGCTTTGCGAATATTGCTCAGCGCCACGCCCTCAATATGAAAATCCATCGCCTGCCCTTTTGTATGGTAGCTTTTTTTCGCTACGCCGCTGCTACGGGCGCGTAATTCATTATTGGTATCAAGAGAACGGTAGCCCGAGATGAGCTGCACAGGTTTACGCGTCCCTAACAGCCCCTGAAGTCGGTAAAGTTGGTCAAACAGGCGGGGATCGATTGATCGGACTTTATTCGCGCGATAGTCACGGAAAAAATGGTTTAACTTTGCTAATTCATCCTGAATATAGGCTCTTCCATCGAAAAACTCCGCCTTGATTGACTCTCCGGTATGGAGATTGTTTAACGTCAAAATGCGCGGGCGTGGGGTCGAGAGTGTGGCAAACGCTGGCGCGGGCAGGATGGCGGCGCCGAGAGCGACACCACCAAGCGCCAGCAGCTTGCGGCGATTAGCGTCAAATTTGTCCATGATAATCAGGTCTACAGGTCAATGTTATCGTTAATACACTTCTACCTTTAAGCAGACATGATACCGGCTGGCACAGACTTCTGAACGGCCCGGTCGACTTAAAGGTTGTTGTATATGCACTTCTGGCGCACGAAAGGCACCTTAACTGCCGATAAAGCCCGCGTCAAGATGGCCCTCCCCCAGCCACAACGGGGGGTCTACAGCGAAACGCCCCGTTGAAGCCAAACATTAGGACAACATATTTACCAGAACTTCTTCATTTACCTGATTAATTGTTCAACCTTTGGCACAATTTGTGCGCTGGATCGCGCTGTGAGATCGTAATTGTAAATATCTGTACGATATTGCATACGTCCATCTGCGCCGACAAACGCGGTCAGATAGTAAAGATTTACTGGAATGTTCTGCCGGATATTGACATACCGCGTGTCGCCTTGCTTCAGGGCGCCTGAGATCCGCGCATCGTTCCAGCCAGCATCCTGCAAGAGCATATTCGCCAGTTCAGAGGCCTTATTGACCCGCACGCAGCCGGAACTTAACGCCCTGGCGTCACGCTGAAAGAGATTATGGTTGGGCGTATCGTGCAGATAGATAGCATCTGAACTAGGCATATTAAATTTATAACGCCCCAGCGAATTGTGCGCGCCTGGCGCCTGCTGGAAACGGAACGGAAGATTCGATGGCGTAATGGTGGCCCAGTCAACCTGCCACGGATCGATCGCTTCTTTGCTGTTCCAGCCGCGCATCACGGTGTAGCCATGGCGCTCCAGATAGCCTGGGTCATTCCACACCTTCGGTAAAATGTCTTTACGCGCAAGCGTGGGCGGAACGTTCCACGGCGGGTTCACCACCACATTATTCAGCGCGCTGCTCATCATCGGCGTTTTACGGTCAGGACGCCCGACGATCACCCTCGAAGCCAGCACCTGGTTGCCATTCTGATAGTAGACCAGCGAATAAGCGGGAATGTTTACCATAATACCGGTAGAGAGTTCCGCCGGCAGCAGGCGTAAACGTTGGATATTCAGTGCCAGTACGCCTGCGCGTTGCGCGGGGGTCATATTAAGCCAGTTACGCGTCGCCGGGCCAATAACGCCATCCGCCCCCAGCCCTTGCCATGCCTGAAAACGCTTTACCGCCTCGACCAGTTCACGATCGTAGGCGCGTGCCGCCGGAGCCGACTTACTACGGCGGGCCGTTGGTTCGTCGACCGGCTGCGCCACCGATGTTTCGACTACCGCGGCGGAGGGGCTGACGACGGCGCTATCAGCAGTGTTATCGCCGGGTAAGGCTATCTTTGGACCGCCATCCAGCATCCCCGTACGCTGTAATATTTCGCGCAGCGCAGGCACATCGTTACTCCATTGCCCCGGGCGCAGCGTCGCGGTATTGGTCAACTGCGGCCACGGGCGAGAGTCCGCCACCAGCTTCAGCAGCGCGTCATGCATGGGCGCATACTGTGGATGCTGCGGCGCCAGGCTGGCGACAAACATCGGCAACTGCCCCTCTTCCAGCGCGATTTGCCACTGGTTAATCACCGAGACTGGCGGCGTCGCCAATGCGTAAGGTTTGTTGCTATATAACCAGCGCTGGCCTTTGACGGGGATATTCGCAATGAAATGGAGATAGCCCATCATGGCGTCTGACAACACAACATCGCGCGCCATACCGTTTACGGCGGGATCGGTCAACAATGCCACCCAGGCGGTAAACTGCGGCTGGAATCCGGCAATCGCCACCTCCGCCAACTGTTGCTGGAAGGCTTTCACCGCATCGCGATTATCCCACATGGGCTTCATGTCGCGCGCGGCATACAGCAATGTCAGCTGGCTCATATAGACCGGCGTATAGCCGGAAGGAAGCTGCGACTGTAAATCAGCCCGGACTTTCTCGGCTGAAACGCCCTCCGGCAGCGGCTGAATCCCGGCCATAATCGCCGTCGCGGCGGATTGCTTCTGCGGCCCAGCCTGATCCGTCGCGGCAACGGCGCTATCGCCAGGTATCATTTCAGGCTCATCGGCCTGCGCATTGAACAGTGGAGCGAATGTTACGGCCAGGCATAAACTGATTGCCGACAGACAACGACCACACATCTTATTAAGCAACATCCCTTGCCCCCTGTTTTCGTTATCATACTCCGCATGACTGTGCTGCCCGCAGCGCGGGTCAACCGCAACCAATGCTTTTGTTTAGTATGACGAGTCAGCCTGCTCACTCGTCAGGCTTAACTCCAGTATATAAAGTTCGTTACGTTTTTGCCTAACCTAATGTAAAGAAGTTTAAAGAAAATGCACTACCCGGAGAGATTTTTCAGATAAAGAAAAAGGCGGCTTTCGCCGCCCCAGGCTAATGATAAAGCAGAACTTGTTGCGCCGGATGGCAGCCTAACCGACTTATCCGGCCTTGCCTGATAAGCGAGGCGCCATCGAGCACTTCATTATTTCTGCCGTATTTAACTCGCTTCTGAAGGCGTATCTTCCGTCTGCGTACCGGGAAGCGTTTCCGGAAGCTGCGGCGCAAAGCCACGCAGCCCGACAACATGAACATGCTCAGTATTCTGAAACACTTTACGCACCAGCTTATAGGTCGTGCCCTTCTCCGGACTGATGTTTTCCGGCGCGGCGATGATGAGCTGCATCTGCAAACGTTCGCATAGTTCAAACAGCGTGGCGATAGAGCGCGCATCCAGACGCGCCGCTTCATCGAGGAACAGCAGGCGACATGGCGAAATATCTTTCCCGCGCAGTCTGCGCGCTTCGTCTTCCCAGCTTTGCACCACCATCACCAGAATTGACATCCCGGTCCCGATAGCTTCACCCGTGGATAGCGCGCCGGATTCCGCACGCAGCCAGCCGTCGGACCCACGGTTAACTTCAACTTCCATTTCCAGATAGTTACGGTAATCCAGCAGCTCCTCGCCGATGGTCTGCGGCGTGCGTTGCCCCATATCGATCTGCGGATTCAGGCGCTGGTACAGTTTCGCCAACGCTTCAGAGAAGGTCAGACGATTGCTGTTAAACAGATCCTGGTGCTGCTCCTGCTGTTCTGAAAGCACATCCAGCAAGGTGGCATGCGTTTCACGCACGTTGACGTTTAACCGCACGCTATTCACCTGGCCAAACGAGACGCTTTGCAAACCCTGGTTCAGCATACGAATACGGTTCTGCTCACGCTGGATAGTCTTGCGGATGATGTTTGCCACGCTGCGGGAACTGATCGCCAGCTTTTGCTCACGCGATGTTAGCTCTTCCGTCAGACGGCTCAGTTCAATCTCCATTTGTTCAATGGCTTCAACCGGATCGTCGGTACGAATAATATCCTGACGAATACGCTCGCGCAGATGCTGGTAAACGGCCACAAAGAACTGGATTTTACGCTCCGGGCGTTTCGGATCTTCCGACAGGCGCAATACGTCGCGCAGATGTTCGTTATCCGCGACGGCCAGGCGCAGCGCGCCCAACGCCTTATCCGACATGGAGCGCAGTTCATCCGCCGACAGATAAGCCAGCTCACGACGGTGCAGACGGCGTTCCACGCCATTGTCTTTCACCAACCGCATGACTGCGCACCAGCCGGCTTTCGCGGTCACGACCTGCTCGCGCATTTCATGATAATCACGCTCCAGCTTGCGCAGCTTACGGGTCAGGTTCTCCATCTCCGCTTCGCAGAAGGTGAGCGCTTTCTCAAGCTGATTGCGACGCGAACGGTTATTGCTCAACTGAGCGTGCAGTTCATCGCGACGCTGGCGAGCGCGCTCTTCCGCCCCGCTATCGGCGCGAACGCCAATATCCTGTAATTCGCGCTGCAAATCGTTAAGCAGCTCTTTTTTCGTGTCGTAAGAGCTTTTTAGCGAGGCCAGAACCTGGCTGTACTGACTTAACTGCGTGGCATGGCTGCGCAGCGCTTCGCGGGCGCGGGTACGCTCGGCTTCCGCCTGCTCCAGCCGCTGGCGCAGCTTTTCGTTGAGATCGCTGTTGCCGCTCAGCATTTCCGCCGAGTCGGAATAGCTGAAATGCGCCCGACGTTCGACGACTTCAGCCAGCGCAAAAGCCTGCTGGCGCGCGTCGCGCTGCATTTGCTGCGACCATGCATAGTCTTCTTTTAACTGCTCAAACTGTTCCGGATCGCTTTGCAGAACGGAAACCACCGGCTCCAGTTTGGCTAACTGGTTGCCATATTGCTGCACAAATCGCGCCGCTTCCTGCGCCTCATCCAACCGTTCCTGAATTTCATCGACCCGATCGGCCAGCGTTTCATCGGCCAATAAATTCAGCCGCGGCAGCAAACGGTTAAGCGCGGAAACGCCCTCTTTCGCCTGCTCAAACTGAAGGCGCTGCTGCTGGTTGTCGCTTTCATGCGTCGCCAGCGCGCGCTCCAGCTCGACGCGACGCCCGTTCAGTCGGCGAATTTCCGCTTCCGGATCGTCCTCAAAGGCGACGGAAAGGTGGCTACCGATAAAACGGCTGAACGCCTGGTGCAAACGCTGGGTTTTCTGCACGTCAAACGAGAGCGTGGCAAAGCGCTCGGAAAGCACTTCCCGTTCCGCATGGAGACTTTCAATACGGTTCTCGCGCGCCGCGCGGCCAAAAATAGGCAGCGACGGGAAACGCGAATAACGCCACTGACGGTCGGCAATTTTCACGACCACCGCCTTTTCCAGCTCGTCAACGCTGAATACGCTGTCATCAAAAGACTGCGGATCGCCTTCGATCAGGTACAGATCTTCCGGGCAGTCGGTCAGACCTTCAAGCTGTTCGGCTATTTGCGATAAATCCGGTACGACGATCGCATGGCGCGACGGGCCATACAGTGCGGAAAAGTACGGCGCATCTTCAAGGCTGACATCATCGTAGATTTCCGACAGCAGTACCCCGCCAAAACGCTCCGCCAGCGCATTCAAACGCTGGTCTTCCGCGCCGCCCGGCTGGCTTAAACGTTCGATCTCTTCATCAACCGCATTTTTACGCGCGCCCACTTCGTCGCGTTCGACAATGGCTTCGCGCTCACGCTCCAGTAGCTGTTGCAGGTATTCGGTCACTTCCTGGCTGGACGTAAACTCCTCGCCGCACTGTTCGCTAAGCTGGTTCAGGCTGTTTTGCGCCGCCAGCCAGACGGGCGCACGCCGCATCAGATGTTGAATACGCGACTGAAGCTGCTCCTGCTCCTGACGCAAGGCCATACGCTGTTCGCTGGCTGACGACACGCTCTCAGACAAGGACGCGATGCGGGCTTCCAGCTCCTGATGCAGCGCTTCCAGTTCGTCAATATCAAAATTTTTGCCCTGTCGCTTACAGAACTCCGCCAGCAGACGTTCCGCCTCTTGCTGCTCGCGCAGCCGCTGTTCCAGTTCGCTCAGACGCATCCGCAGCGGCTGTACCTGTTCCGCCAGATGACGCTGGTTCACGCCGTCCCGTAACAGCTCGCGCGCCACGTCCCAGGCTTCGCTACGCGCCAGCGGGCCGTTGATCGCCGCCACCAGCTGGTAAGCCTGCTCAAACTGGCTGTGCGCGGTTTGCGCCACGCTCATTTTTTGTTCCAACGACAGCAGTTTTTCCGTAGCTTCCTGCTCTTTTGCCTGGAAAGTATCCAGCCATTCGGCGGCGCTTTCCGGCGTTAGATCCGGCAGATGACAAAGTTCTTTAGCGCGGGCAAGCGCTGATATCGCCTGGTTATACTGAATCGCGCGCGTTTGCTGTACATCCAGCGCCTGCTGGTAATCCGCAAGCTGGCTTTTGAGTTCATCGACTTCCAGCTCGGCGGCTTCGGCACGCGCTTCATTTTCGTCCTGCATTTCGGCGGCTTCCGCCACCACTTCATTTTGCTCTTCGAGTCGAATCTGCAGCTCTTCAAGATCCGCTTCGTAGCGTTCAATTTTTTCCTGCTGGCGCAGCGCGGTTTGCACCAGATTCAGGTGATCGCTCGCCGCCTGGTAATCCGCTTCAAGAGAACCTTCGGCGCCGTTATGTTCGCCCAACTCACGGGCCATATCGACGTGCTTGTACTGCTCCGCCGCCAGTTGTTTGCGCGATGTGTACAGTTCGCGTCGAAACGCCAACGCCTGATCAAGGTGAACCCGACGCTCATTGGCGTGGCGCATATAATCCGCCGCCACATAATCGGTGGCTTCGCTGATCAAATGCTTAAACAGATCGCGATCGGATTGGGTAACACGAATCGCTTCCAGCGTGAGTCGGTTCTCGCGCAGCGCCGCCTCCATATCCTGGAACGCCTTGCGCACGCCGCTGTTTTCCGGCAATAAATAATCGCGTAGCGACCGGGTAATGGCGCTGGAGATCCCGCCGTACAGCGAGGCCTCTATCAAACGATAGAATTTACTACGATCGGAAGCGGAACGCAGACGACGGGCGATAATCCCTAAGTCAAACATCAGCGAATGATAATCGGTGATGGAGTTAAACTGCTTAAACTGCACGCCTTCCATCTCGTCAAGCTTGTCTTTCAGCTCAGCAAGCGACAGTACGCGCGCCTGACGTTCGTTTAATGTCTCCGTCACCAGTTGTGTCGGCTGTACCGACATCGGCAGCCCCTGGATAGCGAACGGTTTGATGTCCACTTTGCGATCGCGCCCAGCGACCTGCTGCAGACGCACGCCGACCACCACCCGCTGATGGCGGGAATTAATGGTGTCGAGCATGGAGTAACAGACGCCCGCCTTCAGCTTACCGTGCAGACCTTTATCGCGCGAACCGCTGGTGGCGCCGGCTTCCGTGGTGTTACGAAAGTGCAGTAATGTGAGATCCGGGATCAGCGCCGTGACGAACGCCGCCATCGTCGTGGATTTCCCGGCGCCGTTGCCCCCGGATAACGTCGTGACCAGTTCATCCAGGTCAAAAGTGCGGGCAAAAAAACCGTTCCAGTTAATCAGCGTTAGCGAGCGAAATTTACCGCGTTCAATCATTATTCTTCCTCTCCACTGTCCGGCTGACTCTCTTCGGTCTCATCATTAAGTTGCAGATGGTTTTCAATGGGCATCGCTTCCCCGTCGCGGATGAGACGACGCTGCGCCTCGCGAGGATCGTCGCCGGCGCGGACATCCGCGCCAAAGCGGAAGACCGATTCGGTAATGCGGAATTTGCTGCTGTCGTGGCCCATAAACCATACCATGCCCAAACGACGCAGGCGGTTCAAAGAAGAACGCACCTTTTCCTGCAGTTTCTGACGATCAACGTCAGATCCCGTCGAGCGGTTATTCACCAGCTTTAGCAGTTTGGCTTCGTCCGCAAGGGTAAGCAGCTCGTCGTACAACTCTTGCTGAGTAAAGATCCCTTCGTTGGCCAGACGCTCCGGGCTAAGATAGAGGTAGCAGAGAATTTTACCGACCATCATATCCAGTTCGGATAACACCGAGCGCGGGATAAGCGTGGTAGAACGCGGACGCAGGTAGAAGAACCCCTCCGGCGCGCGAATCAGCTCCACGTTATAACGCGCGTAAAACTCTTCCAGGTATTCCTGAAAATCCATCAGAAAGGCATGATTATCCAGTTCGTCCAGCCCGATGTGGCGGCCCGAACGTAATGCGCTATCCAGCGCCGGAAATAACGGATTCGCCAGCGCCTGCGCCAGCTTAACCGGCATCACTTGTTCAATATTTGTCAATGACATGCGCCTGTACCTTGGCTCCGTAATCATTAATCGGCTGCCATTTGGCTGGCAGTCCGGTGAAATCTGCTTGCGCTACGCCAAGACGTACCGCTTGATCGATAACAATACGCGCCACGTCGAAATGACGCGCGCGCGGGTATTGCGCCAGATACTCGCGCACCACCAGCCCAAGATCCAGTGGCGTTTGTCTGGTTTTGTAGATAGCCAGCTGTTCTTCAATGATGGCCGCTAACTGCTCGCGGATCTCGTTAAACTCTTCATATTCCAGATCCGGCGGCAACTCCCCGGTGACTTCATCGTCACGCAACGCCATCTCTTCATCGCGCATATCCAGCAGACGATCGGCATTCGCGTAGGTTAGCGCCCATGGATCGTCAAAATAAGTCTGTACGGACTGGCGCAACCGCTGGGCGAAGACACGGTTTTTATCCATATCGATCGCGGTACGGATAAATTTATGCACGTGACGATCGTAGCCGATCCATAAATCAATAGACTGCTGACCCCAACTGATAATGCGGTCAAGTTTACTTTGTAAGTCAAACACCAGCCTGTCGACAAAATGCAGATCATCGTGCGTCATCGTGGCATCCTGAATGCGCAGCAGGTTAGCCTGCAGCTTATCGCCCGCCGCCTCCAGCGTATCCTGCAACTCGCGCAGCGTACCAGACGTTTCGGAAAGCAGCAGTTCACAGCTGGAAATCGCCGCCCGCCAGTCTTTATTCAGCAGTTGTGCGATATCGTCTTTCACCTGCTGCTGCTGTTCATCCATGATGCGCTGGGTCAGATCGATACTGTCGAAAATCTCCGCCACCGAATATTTCAATGGCGCGTAAACGTTGCGATGCCAGTGGAACTCATCGCCACCCTCCGCTGCCGCATCCGCCGCGCGCTTCAATTCGCCGGCCACAATCGACAACTGCATAGAAAGACGCAGCGTAGAGAATTCGCGTTGACGAATGTAGTAATCGGTGATGCCAATCCCGAGCGGGGTTAATCGGTAAATCGCATTGCCTTCCGCCTGCTCGCTGGTAAAGCGGTTCAGCAGACGTTGACGCACCATATCGTTAATCGCGTTATTAGCGCGCACGCCGATGGTTTCGCTGGTTTGCTCAAACGCATCACTCACATGGCGGAATGCATCCACCAGCTCACCTTCACTCATCTCGCCGTCAAGGCGTTCGCCGTTCAACGTGGCGACCGCCAGCAGAAAGGAAAGTCTGTCTACCGGCAGCGAGATGGAAAAGTCGTTTTTTCTGGCCCAGGCAACCAGTTCGGGGACTGTCTGGGAAAATTCACTCATAGGTTATCCTTGCATCTGCGGCTAGCGCCGGGCTTTTAATCGCGGTGACATGAATGTAGCGCCCAAGGCTAATATACGGCTCCTGGCGGCAATAACGCGTTTCCAGTTCGACCAGGGTCTCATAACAGTCACGCTGCTGGTGTTTTTCACGCAGATAATCATGAAACACACGCACGCCGGTTTTACCGGTAATCTGCCAGCCAATCGCCTCCAGCCACTGGTACACCTGCGCGGGATCGCGCGGGTAGTCAGGCGACAGCGTGCGCTTCTTGCGTTTAGGCATCCCCGCCTGCACGTAGTCAAAATTACCCGCCACCATATTGTGCATCAGCAAACCGTTAGCGTTATAGAACATCAACGACAGCGCGCCGCCAGGGCGCAATACTGACCAGAGCGTTTCTAATACGCCGACAGGATCGGCTACCCACTCCAGCACAGCATGAAACAATATCAGATCAACCGGGCTTTCCAAATGCGAAGCGACGTCCTGAGCCGGGCATTGTATAAAATGCATGTCTTTGCTCACACCTTTTGCCTCGGCCGCCTGCCGCGCGCGGGCGATCATTTCGCCAGACAGATCGCATAACGTCACCTGATGGCCGCGTTCCGCCATCTTAATCGCCGTTTGCCCTTCGCCGCCGCCGGCATCCAGTACCCGCAGTTTTCGCCCGCCAATCTCCTCCAGCACGCGATCCAGGTCTTGCCACAGAATGGCTTGCCGTAGTTGTCCTTTGGTCGTGCCGTAAATGTTACGGGAAAACTTTTCAGCAATGTCATCAAAATTGCGATCCTGCATCGGACTCTCCACAGGCTGGCTTAGGCGTTATCTGATAAAACCGCTATTTTGTCACAGCCACGGCGAGAATGAACCTGTCTGGTGTAATATCATCGTTAATCCTCCGCTATATGGTTAAAAAAGGAACCAAAAAGGATGCTTTTTACGCTAAAGAAAGTGATTGGCGGTATGTTATTGCCGCTTCCGCTGATGTTGCTGATGATTGGCGTCGGCCTGGCGCTGGTCTGGTTTAGCCGCTTTCAGAAGACCGGAAAAGTATTTATCAGCGTAGGTTGGCTGGCGCTATTGCTATTAAGCCTGCAACCCGTCTCTGACCATTTGCTGCGCCCAATAGAAAACCGCTACCCTACCTGGCAGGGTCCGCAAAAGGTGGAATATATTGTGGTTCTCGGCGGCGGCTATACCTGGAACCCGCAGTGGGCGCCGAGCTCCAATTTAATTAACAATAGCTTACCGCGGCTGGCGGAAGGCATTCGGCTGTGGCGTGCGAATCCGGGAGCAAAGCTGATTTTTACCGGCGGCGTAGCAAAAACCAATACGGTAAGCACGGCGGAAGTCGGTGCGCGGGTGGCGCAGTCGCTGGGCGTACCGCGTAACGATATTATTACGCTGGATAAGCCAAAAGATACGGAAGAAGAAGCCGCCGCCGTTAAGCAGGCCATCGGCGACGCCCCTTTCCTGTTGGTAACCTCCGCCTCGCATTTGCCGCGTGCGATGATTTTCTTTCAGCATGCCGGGCTGAATCCGCTTCCCGCACCGGCGAATCAGTTGGCGATCGATTCGCCGCTCAATCCCTGGGAGCGGGCAATTCCGTCCCCGGTCTGGCTGATGCACAGCGATCGCGCTGGGTATGAAACATTAGGGCGACTTTGGCAAT
Organism: Salmonella sp. 32031103-2018-00083-FB-01-SM-01; assembly: GCF_017571995.1. NCBI lineage: Bacteria > Pseudomonadati > Pseudomonadota > Gammaproteobacteria > Enterobacterales > Enterobacteriaceae > Salmonella > Salmonella sp. 32031103-2018-00083-FB-01-SM-01. The sequence goes on along the minus strand of NZ_JAGEQL010000001.1, from coordinate 49,751 downwards.
GGCTGAAAGGCATATCAGGCAAGCCAGGGGAGTAATGATTTCGCCGCCAGATCAAAATTGGTACGGTTAAAACGTCCGGTATTGACCAATTGCGCAACCTCGTCCCACAGCACATAGAGCCAACGCCGCCAGATGAATGACTCCGCCACTGGCGCGCGTTGCAGATAATGCCAAAGCAATCCCTCCGCCAATGGATTATCCATCAGGCGAAACAGTTCGAACTCTCTCGGCGCCCACAGCATCAGCCCGGGGCCGACCATCGCCAGAAGCTGATCGCTACGGGCGTCTTTAAGCATACTGCGCAGGCAGAAGTTGCCATGCACCAGTACGCAGTTGTCGTTAAACCCTTCAAATAACGAAGGAAGACATTCTCTGGTACGAAACAGAATGCGTTTGTCCTGCATCGTCAGGCCAGTATTGCTGAACTGATTTAGCGTCGTCCACAGCACCTCCACACGCTGACGATACCAGGAAGGCCAGATATTCTCCTGAGTATGGTCTACGGCGCCAACGCAACCGCGGCTATCCTGCCGATGCCAGGCTAACAGCCCTTCGACAATCTGATCTTTTAGCTGTTCCCAGCGTTCCGGAGTGCGCGCCGGCGCCTCGACCGGCACACCGCGCAGTCGTTCCAGTAGCAGCACATCCGGACCAGGATGCTCTTCATGCGTCAATACGCCATAGATTACCGGCATCCTCACCGTACCGCTACGCGCCAGCATTGAGGTTTTCCATGCCAGTTGCTGCGCAACGCCGGGAGTAGTAAAGCTTCGCGCCATCAGCGGCATCGGATTTCCCTGGCTGTCATATAATGACCACAATGCGGAATCCGCTTTCTCATTCACGCACTCTATACGGCTAAGTTTTTCACCCAACAAATGACTGAGTTCGGCCCGCAACTGTTCCATTCCAGATTACCCCCATTAGTGCTACTGCTTTAATAATGAGCGTCGTATGGACAGATGTCACCCGTATCAGATCAAGGGAAGAAAAGAAAAATGAGGAAAATCGTAACGGTACGAGAAAACCGCCACTGATGAGCAAACGTGAGTATTCATCTTTGCGCTATCATACCGCGCTGTTCATGACCGTCTAAGACGATCATGAACAGGATCATGTTAACGCATTTCAGCGCGCACGCGCTCCAGGTCGTCGGCGGTGTCTACGCCCGTGCCGGGCACCGCTTTGGCGACGGCGACATGAATTTTTTCGCCGTACCACAGCACACGGAGTTGCTCCAGCATTTCAATATGTTCCAGCGGGCTGGGTTGCCAGCTCACGTAACGGCGGATAAAACCCGCGCGATAGCCATAAATGCCCAGGTGACGAAGGCAAGTATCCCCTACCGTTTCCAGGCTTTTTGCAAAGCGGTCGCGATCCCAGGGAATCGTCGCCCGAGAAAAGTAAAGCGCATAGCCTTCGGCATCCAGCACAACTTTTACCGCATTCGGGTTAAACGCTTCTTCGGCGCTGTGAATCGGCACCGCCAGCGTCGCCATACCAACCTGGCGCTGCGCCAGATTTTCCGCAACCTGGCGAATAATAACCGCCGGGATCATCGGCTCATCGCCCTGAACGTTCACAATAACGGTATCGTCGCTGAATCCGCACTTCTCTACCACTTCCGCCAACCGTTCGGTGCCGGACTGGTGATCGGCGCGCGTCATGCACACTTCGCCGCCAGCCGCTTCTACCGCACGAGCCACGTCTTCATGATCGGTGGCGACAATAATGCGTTCCGCGCCAGATTCGCGCGCCCGCTCCAGGACATGAACAATCATGGGCTTACCATTAATATCCACTAATGGTTTGCCTGGCAGTCGAGTAGATGAAAAACGGGCCGGAATGATGACGACGAAACTCATGATTTACTCTCATCAGATGTCAGGGAGCGAGCTTCATTTTCCAGCAATACAGGAATGCCGTCGCGTAACGGGAAAGCGAGATTATCCAGTTTGCAAATTAATTCTTGCTTTTCCTGGTTATACCAGAGTTTGCCGTTACATACCGGGCAGGCGATGATTTCAAGCAGACGATGATCCATAGTTCCTCCAGATGGACCGGATTGTGAATCCTTCAATATTAACATAATCGGTTATGATGCAGGGTCTATTTCCCAGCCATGACGCATGGCGCTAAACAGGCCTGGCGGACATTGTCCCAGCGTCACGCGCGATGCCCGTTGCCAGGCAGCAAACGCGCTAATAGCCTGCCAGATTCCTTTTTGCAGACTAACGCCAGGGCGGATATCGTCCTCCAGATACAGCGAGATAACCTCAAGCACCCCCGTTTTACGGTGCATTTTGGCATCCATTCGCCCGACTAAACGGCCCTGGTATAATAGCGGCAGCACAAAATAACCGTACTGGCGCTTCGCCGCAGGCGTATAACATTCCAGCCGATAGTTAAATCCGAAAAGCTGCGCTGCCCGCTTGCGATCCCATACCACAGGATCGAAAGGCGACAGTACTGCGCTATGGGTCGCCTTTAAGGCGTTATTTAGCGCCGGTTCCAGCTGCGAAAGAAGATCGGCATGAAGCCACATCCGCCCCAACGTTTCCACCTCGACCGGAATAATCTGCTGCTGTTCCGCCCGGCTCTCCCGCCATCCCTTCAGGTCAGGACGTTTCAGGCGGTAGTAATCCGCCAGCCACTGTTCACGGAAAATCCCCAGACTGCGCGCGCTATTATCCAGCATCAGGCTTTCCGCCTGCGGCTGTGACAGTCCATCGCGTTCATCATCCCAGTGCGGCATCACACGGGGCGTTAAATCATATACACGTTGAAAATTACGCCGCTCAACAACCATGACTTTTCCGGCGGTAAATAAACCCTCAAGGTGGCGTTTATGTGGTTTCCATTCCCACCAGCCGCTGACGCCTTTCCGCGCATGTTCAAAATCGGCAGAACGCACCGGACCGTGCTCCTGAATATGCCGCACTAGCTGTTCTATTTCTTCCGCGTGCTCATGCATCCATGCCGCGCGATATTTCCAGCCCATCTTTTCCGGCGACAGCATACGATGGCGGATAAGTTTAAAGTCGCGGCGTGGTAAGAAACAGGCCTCATGCGCCCAGTATTCCATTAACTCGCCGCGTCGCAGCGCCTCATCCAGCCAGGCCTGCGGGTACGAACCGAGACGGCTAAACAGCACCAGATAGGGGCTACGTGCGACAACATTGATGGTATCAATTTGCAGCAACGCCATGCGTGAGATGGCGGCAAGAACATCGCCAGGCAGCGCGTTACGGCGCGGCTTTTTCAATAGCCCCTGCGCAGCAAGGTGAAGACAACGGGCCTGGGAAAGAGAAAGGTACGACAATGACATTCATGACTCCATAAATTCATCACTGCCGCAGCATTGGGGTACGCTAGCGAACCAGCGAGGTGATATGTTCAAGCAACTTATCAGGCTGCTCACCGGACAAACGCGCATCAACCGGTAAGAACCACCAGTTATCTTCGGCAAAAGCACGGCATTTCACCGCGTCTTTTTCCGTCATAACCAGGGTCTGCCCTTCACCGACCAACGCCTGAACGTCAGCAGGGGCGAGCGTTTGATGATCGGCCAGCGGGACGCACTTTTGCGGATGCGCGCCACAGGCTTCCAGCGTCGCGAAAAATCGCGGCGGATGACCGATGCCCGCCATCGCCACAATATTGCTCAGTTGCGCCACATCGCAACGCGCTCCCGTACGTAAGTTCACCGCCAGTCCAGGCGTTAGCTGCATGGGGATTTCGCCCGCCCGGGCGACGCCGCCATTCACGATAGCGGCATCCACGGTTTTCAGGCGACTGGCGCGTTCGCGCATAGGACCGGCAGGAAGCCACCAGCCGTTGCCAAAACGGCGCACGCCGTCAATCACCACAATTTCAATATCTCGCGCTAGTCGGTAATGCTGCAACCCATCGTCGGTGATAATAATCTGCACATTATGCGCCGCCAGAATCGCTTTCACCGCCGCGGCGCGTTCAGGCGCCACCGCGACAGGCGCGCCGGTCCGTTGATAAATCAATACCGGTTCATCTCCCGCTTCTGCGGTTGTCGTCTCCGGCGTCAGGAGCAGCGGATAAGCGGCAGCTTTCCCGCCGTAGCCGCGGGAAACGACCCCCACGCGCACGCCACGCTGTTGCAGCTTTTCCACCAGCCAAATGACTACGGGTGTTTTACCGTTACCGCCAGCCGTAAGATTCCCTACTACAACCACCGGTACCGGCGCTCGCCAGGCGCGTTTAAAACCAAGCTTATAGCTCAGACGAATCGCCCCGCTCACCAGGCCATACAGCCAGGAGAGCGGCAGCAGTAACCGCCATAGCGGGGATTCACCAGACCAGATACGCGCAATCATTGGCCAAATTGCATCTTATGTAGCTGGGCGTAAACGCCGTGTTGCGCCAGCAGCTCGCTATGAGTGCCGCGCTCAACGATAATGCCGTCTTCGACCACAACGATCTCATCCGCCTGTTCGATGGTGGAGAGACGATGCGCAATCACCAGAGAGGTACGGTTTTTCTGCAGCTCATCCAACGCTGCCTGAATCGCACGTTCAGATTCGGTATCCAGCGCAGACGTAGCTTCATCAAGGATCAGAATCGGACTGTCGCGCAGTAAGGCGCGGGCAATCGCGATACGCTGGCGTTGACCGCCGGAAAGCAGTACGCCGTTTTCGCCGATGATGGTATCCAGGCCATTATCCATCTTGTTGATAAAGTCCATGGCATAGGCCATGCGCGCCGCCTCTTCAATCTGCTCGCGGCTATATTCTTCCGTCCGGGCATAAGCAATGTTATTGGCGACCGTGTCGTTAAACAGATGCACGTTTTGCGAAACCAGCGCCACCTGATTACGTAGAGAGGCCAGAGTGTATTCGCGTAGATCGTGACCATCCATGAGGATGTGTCCTTCATCAATATCGTAGAAACGGGTGATCAGACTGGCGATAGTTGATTTACCCGATCCGGAACGCCCCACCAGCGCCACGGTTTTCCCGGCAGGAATTTTCAAATTGATGTTACGCAATGCCGGCACTTCACGGCCCGGGTAAGTAAACGTCACATTGCGGAATTCGAGATCGCCGGTCGCGCGGTCAATGACACGTTTACCTTCATCTTTCTCCTGTTCGCTGTCCAGAATCGCAAACAACGTCTGACAAGCCGCCATCCCACGCTGGAACTGCGCGTTAACGTTTGTCAGCGATTTTAATGGACGCATCAGCGCGATCATGGAGGAGAACACCACGGTGATGGTCCCTGCCGTCAGGCTATCCATTACACTTGGGAAGCTCGCAGCATAGAGAACAAACGCCAGCGCCAGCGAGGCAATGAGCTGAATGATAGGATCGGAAATTGACGAGGCAGAGACCATTTTCATACCTTGCAGTCGCATCTTATTGCTGACTTTATCAAAGCGTTTAGTTTCGACTTCCTGACCGCCGAAAATCAGTACCTCTTTGTGTCCTTTTAGCATTTGTTCAGCGCTGGTAGTCACTTGTCCCATCGTGTTCTGCATATTTTTACTGATGCTGCGGAACCGCTTTGAGACAACGCGAATCGCAATCGACACAATCGGCGCTAAAACAACCAGGATGATCGACAGCTGCCAGCTGTAATAGAACATCATGATAAACAATCCGATGATCGATGCCCCTTCACGCACCACGGTAATCAGCGCGCCAGATGAAGAAGAGGCAACCTGTTCTGAATCGTATGTAATACGCGACAGCAGCGTACCAGTAGACTGTTTATCAAAGAAGGCGACGGGCATTCCCATCATATGGCCAAACAGGCGACGGCGCATGGTCATTACCACCTTGCCTGACACCCATGAAATACAGTAGCTGGAGATATAGCTAGTGATGCCTCGTAATATCATCAGCCCAATAACCACCAGCGGCATCCACAGCAACACTGAGCGATCCGTTTTACCGAAACCATCATCCAGTAATGGCTTGAGGAGCGATAGCATGAAGGTATCGCTGGCTGCGTTGAGAATTAACGCTATGCCCGCCACGATCAGACCTGCTTTAAAAGGCGCTATGGTTGGCCACAGTCGGCGGAAGGTCTGCCACGTAGAGAGATCTTTATCGTTATGCATTCAAAAAACCAGCATTTGTTGAAATAGCCGCATATTCTACCCGTTATCCTCGGACACGCCAAACCACTGATGATACCAGCGAGGTAAAATTTGATCCCGCAAGCCTTGTATGCGCCAGCCCTGCGGAGAAAACCGCAGCGAAATTTGCCCCTGGTGGGGTGTATCAAACCACTGATACGCCTGTTGTCGGTAGCGCTGTTTTACCTTGCGGGACGGCAGCCGCCATGCGTTATAGCGCGATGCGGACGCCAGCGCCGCTTCACCATGTGCGCGCTGAATAAATGGTAGCGACGACGACGTATTACTACCATGATGCGGCACCTGGATAAACGTCGCCGCAAGATGTCGCCAGTAACGACTTAGCATTTTTTGTTCAGCGCCCGCTTCGATATCGCCCGTGAGCAGGATGCTATGTACACCGTCATCCACTTTGACCACACAAGAACGGTTATTTCCTCGATCGGCACTTTCGCGTAACGGCCAGTGCGCCTGAAACGTTAGCCCCTGCCATTGCCACTGCTCGCCGCGAAAACAGGGCAAATGTCCCTGCCAGCCTAACGGGCTGCGAATCCACATTGACGGCCAGACCTGCTGTAGCGAACGCAGCCCGCCCCGATGATCCAGATGCTCATGACTCAAAATAACGCCCTCCGGCGTCAGATTATGCCAGCGCAACCAGGGAATAATAACCTGTTGCCCGCTGTCGCCCTCCGGCCATGCCCGACCGGTATCGTAGAGTATTACTTTATCGCCCCTGACGATCGCTATCGCCAGCCCCTGACCGACATCCAGCATATGCACCTGCCATCCGCTGGCGTTTATTGGCCGCCAGAGTGGCCAGCTCATCAACAATAACCCGCATAAACAGACCGCCGGCCAGGTACGCCAGACGTTTAATCGCCACGCGATAAGCGTTAGCCAGGGCAAAAACGTCAGCCACTGCCAACGGTTATCAATATTCACCCAGCCCTGCGGTAAAGCATTCAACAGGTAAAATAGCGCGGCTAACGCGCGATCGGTCAGGTACCATACCCACTCTTCAAGAAAAAACGGCCCGGTTAAATGCAGAATCATTCCCGCCAGGATGAGCGGAACCGTCACAAATGTGACCCAGGGTACGGCAAAAAGATTCGCCAGCATTGCGGTAACGCTTATGCCATGAAAAAGCGCCACCTGGAGAGGCAAAAGCAGAAGTGTAATGCCTGCCTGTAGGTGAAGCAGGTTAAGCAACCAGCGTAAGCCCCGTGGAAAATTCCCGTTTGGCGCAGGAAACCACTGATACCAGAATAACAGGCCGGCAACCGCAAATGCTGACAGCCAAAGACTTTGTGATATAACCGCCACAGGATCGGCGAAAATAATCGCGGCCAGACAGCAGCACCAGACTTGCCAGCCGCTCCACTGTCGTCCGCTTAATTTTAATCCTCCCCAGACGCTCAGTGCCGCCACCGTGCGCAGCGCAGGCGGTTGTAAGCCGGTAAGCCAGGCATAACATATCGCGCAAAGAATGCCGCCCAGCAATGGCGTCTGCCAACGAATCCATCTGACCGGCAAAAAGAATTGTCCGCCACGGATTAATCCGGCAGCCAATAACGCGGCAAAAGCGATATGCAGGCCGGAAATCGCCATCAAATGGGCAGTCCCCGTATCGCGCATAACGGCCTTCACCTCCTGCGACACCTCTCCCCGCTCCCCCATTCCCAACGCCAGAATAACCTGTTGCCACGGATAAGGCGCAAGCGTAGCGCGAAGCGAAGCAAGATAGCGCCCACGCAAGCTACACTCAGGGTTAATCGCTTTAGCCTGTAGAAAACGCCCGGTCAATGGTTGGTGCTGCGCCAGCGCGTAACGTTGGCTATCAAAACCGCCTTCGTTAAGCTGTCCGTGTACCGCTCTGACCTTCAGCGTCATCGCCCACTGTTGCCCGGCACACACTTCCGTGGGTAAGTACTGGCCATGCAGGACAATCCCTACAGCAGGAAAGAGCGGCTTTCCGCGCAAATGGGTGATTCGCCCATAATGAGTGGTCATATGATCGGTGGCAGTAATGACGACTGTCGCCTCCTGCGTCGCGGCGGGCAGGACGTTTCCCGCCCAGATGGCCTGCCTGGCGGCAAATATCCCCCACATGAAAAAGAGCAAAGTTAATGCCGCGTAGCGCGCATAGTGATGGGGTATGAGGCAAAGCAAACATGCCAGACAAAACAGCACCGCGAGAATCCACGTGTCAGGTAATACTGGCAATATCATGAGCGGAAGTATGCCGCATACTACGCATACGCTGACCGTCGTTATCTTCATAGACACCTCCCTGTGCGGGAAAGTGTGCAGGTTCAGGACGCCATTGTCTGGAGGGGATTTTGTACTATACGGCGCGGATTCCAGGTTTTTTACCTGATAAATGTAAGACGCAGCAAAAAATGCGAAACGTTTTCCAGTTTTCGGTCGAATAGCGTTTGCGCCTGACGGCGTATAAATGAAAAAAGCACCCTGGAGGTGCTTTTTTCGGGTTCAAGTTTTGCGTTAAAACTTAACCGTAAATATTGGCGCGATCGCGCAGTTCTTTACCCGGTTTAAAGTGAGGAACGTATTTTCCTTCCAGTTCCACTTTATCGCCGGTCTTGGGGTTACGTCCGGTACGAGGCGCGCGGTAATGCAAAGAAAAACTGCCGAAACCGCGGATTTCAATACGCTCGCCCTGCGCAAGAGTCGAGGCCATATGCTCCAGCATCTCTTTTACCGCATCTTCAACCGCCTTAGCGGGAATGTGAGATTGCTGGGTTGCAAGTCTTTCAATCAATTCTGACTTGGTCATGATTCCTCCGGTTCCTTAAAGGCAAATTGGCTGCAGCCGTGAGATTGATTAAGGGCGGCCGTAGCCGCCCTTAGTGCTTGATTACAGGCCGAAACCTGCAATCTGTCAAGTAATCTCGTTATACTTCGGACTAAAAGGCCCGAAGTTTCAGAGGATTACTCGCCTTTAGCTGCTTTGAATGCTTCAGCCATTGCGTTGTTAGAGAAGTTTGCATCTTCCTGTTTGTTAACAGTTGCGATGGCATCTTTCTCGTCAGCTTCGTCTTTCGCACGAACAGACAGGCTGATTGCGCGGTTTTTACGATCAACGCCGGTGAATTTAGCTTCAACGTCGTCGCCAACGCTCAGAACCAGAGTCGCATCTTCAACGCGGTCACGGGATGCTTCAGAAGCACGCAGGTAACCTTCAACGCCGTCAGCCAGTTCTACGGTTGCGCCTTTCGCGTCAACTGCAGTGACTTTACCGGTTACGATAGCGCCTTTCTTGTTCAGAGCAACCCAGTTGTTGAACGGATCTTCTGCGAGCTGTTTAACGCCCAGGGAGATACGTTCACGTTCTGCGTCAACCTGCAGAACAACTGCAGCGATTTCGTCGCCTTTTTTGTATTCACGAACTGCTTCTTCGCCTGCAACGTTCCAGGAGATGTCAGACAGGTGAACCAGGCCGTCGATGCCGCCGTCCAGGCCGATGAAGATACCGAAGTCAGTGATAGACTTGATTTTACCTTCAACGCGGTCGCCCTTGTTGTGGGTTTCTGCGAACTGCTGCCACGGGTTAGATTTGCACTGCTTCAGACCCAAGGAGATACGACGACGTTCTTCGTCGATATCCAGAACCATCACTTCCACTACGTCGCCAACGTTAACCACTTTGGACGGGTGGATGTTTTTGTTGGTCCAGTCCATTTCGGAAACGTGAACCAGGCCTTCAACGCCTTCTTCGATTTCAACGAAGCAGCCGTAGTCGGTCAGGTTGGTCACGCGACCGGTCAGTTTGGTACCTTCCGGATAACGTTTAGCGATAGCTACCCACGGATCTTCGCCCAGCTGTTTCAGGCCCAGGGATACACGGGTACGCTCGCGGTCGAATTTCAGCACTTTCACGTTGATTTCGTCGCCAACGTTCACGATTTCGCTCGGATGCTTAACGCGTTTCCAGGCCATATCAGTGATGTGCAGCAGGCCGTCAACGCCGCCCAGATCAACGAATGCACCGTAGTCAGTGAGGTTCTTAACGATACCTTTAACTTCCATGCCTTCCTGCAGGTTTTCCAGCAGCTGATCGCGTTCTGCGCTGTTTTCGGATTCGATAACGGCACGACGAGAAACCACAACGTTGTTACGTTTCTGGTCCAGCTTGATTACTTTGAATTCAAGCTCTTTGCCTTCCAGGTGCAGAGTGTCACGCACCGGACGAACGTCTACCAGAGAACCCGGCAGGAACGCGCGAATACCGTTCAGCTCAACAGTGAAGCCACCCTTAACTTTGCCGTTGATAACACCGGTAACAGTTTCAGCATCTTCGTAAGCTTTTTCCAGCGTGATCCATGCTTCGTGACGTTTAGCTTTCTCACGAGAGAGCAGAGTTTCACCGAAGCCGTCTTCTACTGCATCCAGAGCAACGTCAACTTCGTCACCAACCTGGATTTCCAGTTCGCCCTGGGCGTTTTTGAACTGCTCAGCCGGAATGGCAGACTCAGATTTCAGACCGGCGTCAACCAGTACTACGTCTTTGTCGATAGCAACAACAACACCACGAACGATGGAACCCGGGCGGGTTTCGATTTCTTTTAAGGATTCTTCAAAGAGTTGAGCAAAAGATTCAGTCATGTTTAATCTTCAGGTTTCATATTTAACGTCCACCTGGCTCCGTGCCGGATGGGGTTGTTTAACATACCCGCTGTCAATCCTTTGCAACGGGGGTACTACAAATTCGGTCGCATTTAAGCGAGAGCCAATTTTTGGCGCGCATATTGTAACGCTTTTTCAATCACTTGCTCAATGCTTAATCGGGTAGAATCCAAAACTAATGCATCAGCAGCAGGAACTAACGGCGCTACAGCGCGATTACGATCGCGATCGTCGCGTTCCTTTATCTCGGCCAAAAGGCGTTCAAAGTTAACACTAAAGCCATTCTCCTGCAACTGTAGCATACGTCGATGCGCACGTTCCTCCGAGGAGGCGTCAAGGAAAATTTTTACCGGCGCATCCGGGAAGACCACGGTCCCCATATCGCGTCCATCGGCGATTAAACCAGGCGCTTCGCGGAATGCACGTTGGCGGCGAAGAAGCGCTTCACGCACGCGTGGGAATGCCGCCACCTGGGATGCCGCGTTCGCGACTTCCTGCGTACGGATTTCGCCGCTAACGTCCTCGCCTTCCAGGATAACTTCCAGGTTGCCGTCCGTTGAGACGAAACGCACGTCCAGATGGGACGCCAGCGGCACCAGCGCATCTTCAGAGGCGAGATCGACATGGTGATGCAATGCCGCCAGCGCCAGTACGCGGTATATCGCGCCGGAATCCAGCAGATGCCATTGCAATGCTTCCGCCATTGCTTTGCACAAGGTGCCTTTACCTGCACCGCTTGGGCCATCAATGGTTATTACCGGGGCAATTGCCGTCATCTTTATCTCCTTAAACAGGCGTACCGTTAACGTAAACGCCGCGCATTATACGCGCCAACGCTCGCGACCGTTAACGTTGCGTGCAAAAACCAGTTTTGTCTGTAATCAGATGCGGAATAATTGCGCAATTATAGCGGGCCGGCGAGAAACCAGCCCGAAAGATGACAATGATTTACTTTTTATCTTCGGCAATTCTGTCGCGCATATGCTGCGCGCGATCGGCTGAAGCCGGGTGGGAGTCCATCAATGATTTTGCATGACCTGCGTCCATTGTGGCGAATTTATCGAATGCCGTGACTAAGCCCTGGGTGTTAATCCCGCGTTTTTTCAGCAGATCGTAAGAGAAATCATCCGCATCCGACTCCTGACTGCGAGAAAACGCCGAATTGATGACGCCTTCCGCCAGATCGCCCAATTGAGACTGGGAAAGCTGCGCTGCGACACCGCTGGTGGCGGAAATCGCATCGCGAGCCGCCAGCGTGGCATAGGCGGTCTGCATTGCCTTGCGGGAGTGTCCTAAAGAGACATGGCCCAGTTCATGGCCCAGTACGCCTTCAATTTCATTATCGGTCATCAGATCCATCAGGCCGGAGTATACGCGAACGCAACCGTTCGCCATCGCCCATGCGTTGATATCGCTGGTCATATAGACTTTATAGCTAACCGGCGTACCGTCAATGTTGTTACCCAGCGCTTTGGCGATTTTGCTCAGACGTTTGGTGTATTTGCTTTTCGAACCTGCCAGTTGATTCTCGCTGTCCATTTGTTTACAGGCATTATTAGATAATGCCTTAACATCCGCATCGGACAGTGTGGCGGCTTTGTAGGCTGACATGCCGGAACTGGCGATTAAATTGCCATTCACGCCATTTTTACATCCTGCCAGTAGCGTAGCGGAAATCGCCACCGCCAGTAATAATGATTTATTTTTCATACTAATCTTCCGTTGATAACTATTATAAAAAACACATAAATCAATGTGTTAAATCATCAACAAATTAGCATTAGTCATAATTATAAAAATAGTGCGAATACGGACTCGGCGCGCCAGCCCGTCGACTGGCGCAACAGAAGACTTAGGCAGGCGTACTCATTCGCGCCAGTTGTTCGAAATAATCAGGGAACGTTTTTGCGGTACATTTAGGGTCCAGGATCGTGACTGGCGTATCGGACAGTGCGACCAGTGAGAAACACATCGCCATACGGTGGTCGTTGTACGTGCCAATATCCGCGTGTTGGAGCTTCGCCGGCGGCGTGATACGAATATAGTCGTGCCCTTCTTCGACTTCAGCGCCCACTTTACGTAGCTCGGTCGCCATCGCGAACAGGCGATCGGTTTCTTTCACTCGCCAGTTATAAATATTGCGCAACGTCGTGGTTCCTTTCGCAAACAGCGCCGTGGTGGCAATCGTCATCGCCGCATCCGGAATATGGTTCATATCCATATCTATGGCGTGCAATTCGCCGCGCGTGCAGGCAATAAAATCATCGCCCCAGGTAATGGTCGCGCCCATTTTCTCCAGCACATCGGCAAAACGAATATCGCCCTGCATACTTTTGCGACCAATTCCGGTCACTTTTACCGTGCCGCCTTTTATCGCCCCGGCGGCGAGAAAATAGGACGCTGACGAGGCATCGCCCTCGACCAGATAGCGACCCGGAGAGTGATACTGTTGACCGCCCTTCACGACAAATTGTTGGTAGTGGTGGTTCGCTATCTCCACGCCAAAGGTTTTCATTAAATTTAGCGTGATATCGATGTAAGGTTTTGATACCAGTTCGCCTTTAACGCGAATAATTGTGTCTTCAGGCGCCAGCGGCGCCGTCATCAGCAGAGCGGTCAGGAACTGGCTGGAAACGCTACCATCAACCTCAATGTCGCCGCCGGTAAAACCGCCGCGCAGACGCAGGGGCGGATAGTTTTCCTGCTCCAGGTAATCAATATTCGCCCCACCCTGACGCAGCGAATCGACCAGATGGCCTATCGGACGCTCTTTCATACGCGGTTCGCCGGTTAACACTATCTCATTTTGCCCCAGACATAGCGCTGCCGCTAACGGACGCATCGCGGTTCCGGCATTACCGAGAAACAGTTCCAGAGCGCCTGACGCGCGTAATGGGCCGCCATTACCCGTGATATCACAGCGGGTGCGATCGGCAGAAAGGGTGTAATTGATCCCCAACGCGCTCAGGGCATTGAGCATATGGCGGACGTCATCGCTATCCAGCAGATTCGTCAGAACGGTTTTACCACAAGCTAAAGCCGCCAGGAGCAAAGCACGGTTTGAAACACTTTTGGAGCCAGGTAAATTAATGGCGCCATCGACCCGCGCGATAGGTTGTAACGTCAGGGATTCCATGAAACTCAACTCTCAAAAAACAGAAATAAAAACCCCACAGACTGGCCGTGGGGATGAAAAAAGAAACGTATTAGCCGTGGCGACGCTCAAAATCGATCATGAAATCGGTCAGCGCTTTCACCCCTTCAATCGGCATGGCGTTATAGATAGAGGCGCGCATACCGCCAACAACACGGTGCCCTTTTAAGGCGTGCAGACCGGCGGCGAAAGACTCTTCCAGAAAGACCTTGTCCAGCGCATTGTCCGCTAACTGGAACGGAACGTTCATCCGCGAACGGTTGGCCTGTGCGACATCGTTACGGTAGAAATCGCTGTTATCAATCACACCGTACAGCAACTCCGCTTTTTGCTGATTGATTTTGTGCATCGCCGCCACGCCGCCCTGCGCTTTCAACCATTTGAACACCAGGCCGGAAAGATACCAGGCGAAAGTCGGCGGCGTATTAAACATCGAGTCGTTATCATTCAGGACGGTGTAGTCGAGAATGGACGGGCAGCTCTCATGCGCCTTGCCTAACAGATCTTCCCGGACGATAACCAGCGTCAGTCCTGCCGGACCGATATTCTTCTGCGCGCCAGCATAAATTACGCCATAGCGAGAGACATCCAGCGGCGCAGACAGGATGGTAGAAGAAAAGTCCGCCGTGACGACCACCTCCGGGCCAAAATCCGGCATTTCATCGATGGCGATGCCGTCAATGGTCTCATTCGGGCAATAGTGTAAATAAGCGGCGTTATCGGAAAGCTGCCACTCGCGCATCGGTTTTACGGCACGTTTGCCGTCAACGGTGATTTTGGCGTCGATAATCTGCGGCGCACAGTATTTTTTGGCTTCTTTGATGGCGCTCGCCGCCCAGTAACCAGCATCGACATAATCCGCCGTGGTTTTATCGCCCAGCAGATTGAGCGGCACGCCAGCAAACTGCCCGCGACCGCCGCCGTGACAAAATAAGACTTTATAGTTGGAGGGGATATTAAGGAGATCGCGAAAATCCTGCTCCGCCTCTTCAGCGACCTGGATAAACTCTTTGCCTCGATGGCTAATTTCCATTACCGACGTACCAAGACCGTGCCAGTCACGCAGTTCCTGTTGCGCCAGTTTAAGTACTTCCGCCGGTAGCATCGCCGGACCTGAACTAAAATTAAAGACCTGAGCCATTTCCCCTCACCACGCTGCATTGTTTCCTGCCTGACAGACATCAGGCAAACGTTATTCATGTGAATATCGGTTTTATCATTCAGTGACACGCGCCGCAATGGGTAAAACAATGCGAGGAGAAAATGCGGCATGCGTCACGCAACAGAATCTTCCGGATTAACCGTATAAATCCGATATTTTCGCTGTTAAACAACGCGTTTAGCCCGGCTTGCCTTCGTCCATTCTGGATTTGCGCAGCGCGGACATAATTGCTTTTCCCCGACGTTCATGCGTATCACTTCACTGCAACGTACGCAGGCATAGTCGCCAGCCTCCGGCGCCACGATAAAGCGTGGCGTACAGTGCTCAGGAAGAATGCTTAACCCCGGCTTAACGTCTTTATTTTCAAAGAAATAGACGCTGATTTGTCCGTTTGTCTCCAGGATGGCCAGTCTGACCTGCCCCAGTTGCTCAACGCCATTCAAGCGAAGCTCCATAAAAAACTCAAACTCCGTCATGTTTGAGCGCTGCAGTTTTTCCCACGCCAGTTCGCCGTCTTCAACAATGACCACCGACTTGCCTTCCAGCAGATCTTCCAACTTTTCACTATGCGCCATCAGCCACATGACCAGGCGATAGAGCAGCGCCAGGGTGATGAATACCACCAGAACAGGGAGCATCGGAACGTCATCATAAAACGCGACGTCGCCTGCCGCCGACCCCAATGTCAAAATGATCAGCACTTCAAAAAGCGACATTTGCCGTACGCCGCGTCGTCCTGTCACCTTTAAGAAAAGAAACACCAGAACAAAGGTGTAAAAGCTACGCAGCGCCACTTCCCCCAAAAACGCTACCGGCACGTTATCCAGCGCCATTCGTTGCAAATCAAATGCTTTCATTTTTTATGCTCTTCCTGTGAATTCCAGTGTAAAAGCATAGCCAATACTTTTATTTCCGCCGACGTCCCGGCGAGATAGCGCCCGTCACATAAAACCCGTATCATTGCGCGCTTTCCGTACGACAAAAGTGATTTTCATGACGCAAACATTTATTCCCGGCAAAGACGCCGCGCTGGAAGACTCCATCGCCCGCTTCCAGCAAAAGTTACTCGACCTCGGCTTTCACATCGAAGAGGCCTCCTGGCTGAACCCGGTGCCAAACGTCTGGTCAGTGCATATTCGCGATAAAGAGTGCGCGTTATGCTTTACCAACGGAAAAGGCGCGACCAAAAAAGCGGCGCTGGCCTCGGCGCTGGGCGAATACTTCGAGCGTCTGTCAACCAACTACTTTTTTGCTGATTTCTGGCTGGGTGAAACCATCGCCAACAGCCCGTTCGTGCATTATCCGAACGAAAAATGGTTCCCGCTGACGGAAGACGACGACGTACCGGAAGGCTTGCTTGATGCCCGTCTGCGCGCGTTTTACGATCCGGAAAATGAACTCACCGGAAGCCAGTTAATTGATCTTCAGTCCGGCAATGAAGCACGCGGCGTCTGCGGCCTGCCATTTACCCGCCAGTCCGATAACCAGACCGTGTATATTCCGATGAATATCATTGGCAACCTGTACGTCTCTAACGGAATGTCCGCCGGCAATACGCGTAATGAAGCCCGCGTTCAGGGACTGTCGGAAGTCTTCGAGCGTTATGTGAAAAATCGCATCATTGCGGAAAGTATTAGTCTGCCGGAGATTCCCGCAGAGGTGATGGCGCGTTATCCGGCGGTAATGGAGTCAATCGCCACGCTGGAAGCCGAGGGTTTCCCGATTTTCGCCTATGACGGCTCGCTGGGCGGTAAGTATCCGGTTATCTGCGTCGTGCTGTTCAACCCGGCTAACGGTACCTGCTTTGCTTCTTTTGGCGCCCATCCTGACTTTGGCGTTGCGTTGGAACGTACAGTGACCGAACTACTCCAGGGACGCGGTCTGAAAGATCTTGATGTCTTCACCCCGCCAACGTTCGATGATGAAGAAGTCGCGGAGCATACTAATCTGGAGACCCACTTCATCGACTCCAGCGGCCTGATTTCCTGGGATCTGTTCAAACAGGACGCCGATTACCCGTTCACGGACTGGAGTTTCTCCGGCACTACCGAAGAAGAATTCGCCACGCTGATGGCCATCTTTGCTGCTGAAGATAAAGAAGTTTACATTGCCGATTACGAGCATCTCGGCGTATACGCCTGTCGTATTATCGTACCGGGAATGTCTGATATTTATCCTGCCGAAGATCTGTGGCTGGCCAACAACAATATGGGTAGCCATCTTCGTGAGACTCTGCTTTCGCTGCCCGGTAGCGCCTGGAATAAAGAAGACTATCTCAATCTGATTGAACAATTGGATGAAGAAGGTTTTGACGATTTCACCCGCGTGCGTGAACTGTTGGGTCTGGCGACCGGAGCGGACAATGGTTGGTATACACTGCGCGTCGGCGAATTAAAAGCAATGCTAGCGTTAGCGGGCGGCGATTTGGAGCAGGCGCTAATCTGGACAGAATGGACGATGGAGTTCAATTCGTCGGTCTTTAGTCCGGCACGCGCAAACTATTACCGTTGCCTGCAAACGCTGCTGCTCCTGTCGCAAGAAGATGCGCGTCAGCCGCTGCAATATCTCAATGCTTTTATAAAAATGTATGGCGCAGAGGCTGTAGAAGCCGCCAGCGCCGCGCTTAGCGGTGAAGCGGCTTTTTATGGACTACCGGCTGTCGACCACGATCTACAAGCGTTCCCGGCGCATCAGTCCTTGTTAAAAGCGTATGATAAATTACAGCGCGCGAAAGCGGCATACTGGTCAAAATAAGGCCATATGAGTGACTTAGGGTAGGTTTACCCTCTCGGCTGCGTTATATTACGGGGCGCCTTTGCGGCCCCGTTTTATTTATTTTCACTAAACGGCGAAAAATGTAATAACAAGGTTAAATATTGGTTGTTGATATTAAATTAATTGACATAGTGATGTTACTTTATTTGTTGATTACTCCATATTAATTAACCGTGCAGCAGGAGGAGTCAGGAAAAAATTCAACTCTATTTATAATTTTTAAAATTTATTTTTATTAGGATAATCAAAAAGTTACACCGTAATTGCATAAAAGCCATGCGACTTACGGGCCTATAAGCCAGGCGAGATATGATCTATATCAAATTCTCATCTATAATGCTTTGTTAGTATCTCGTCGCCGACTTAATAAAGAGAGAGTTAGTGTGAAAGCTGACAACCCTTTTGACCTTTTACTCCCTGCAGCAATGGCCAAAGTGGCTGAAGAAGCAGGCGTCTATAAAGCAACGAAACATCCGCTTAAGACTTTCTATCTGGCGATTACCGCCGGCGTATTCATTTCAATTGCCTTTGTTTTTTATATTACTGCGACAACCGGTACTGGCGCGATGCCTTATGGCATGGCGAAACTTATCGGGGGTATCTGTTTCTCTTTGGGACTGATTCTCTGTGTTATTTGCGGCGCTGATCTTTTCACCTCTACTGTTCTGATCGTTGTAGCTAAAGCTAGCGGTCGCATCACCTGGGGGCAACTGGCTAAAAACTGGTTAAACGTCTATTTTGGTAACCTGATTGGCGCTCTGCTTTTCGTGTTACTGATGTGGCTTTCCGGCGAGTATATGACTGCCAACGGTCAATGGGGACTTAACGTCCTGCAAACCGCCGACCACAAAATGCACCACACTTTTATTGAAGCTGTCTGCCTCGGTATTCTGGCGAACCTGATGGTTTGTCTGGCCGTGTGGATGAGCTATTCAGGTCGTAGCCTGATGGACAAAGCGTTCATCATGGTACTGCCCGTCGCCATGTTTGTCGCCAGCGGTTTTGAGCACAGTATCGCAAACATGTTTATGATTCCTATGGGTATTGTAATACGCGATTTCGCTACACCGGAGTTTTGGACCGCAGTCGGTTCGTCTCCGGAAAGTTTTTCTCACCTGACCGTGATGAGCTTCATCACTGATAACCTGATTCCGGTCACGATCGGTAATATTATCGGCGGTGGTTTGTTGGTCGGGTTGACATACTGGGTCATTTACCTGCGTGGTAACGAGCATCATTAATCTGTTGATGCCCATTACACGCAGTAAATAAAAAATCCACTTAAGAAGGTAGGTGTTACATGTCCGAGCTTAATGAAAAGTTAGCCACAGCCTGGGAAGGTTTTACCAAAGGTGACTGGCAGAATGAAGTAAACGTCCGTGACTTCATTCAGAAAAACTACACTCCGTATGAGGGTGACGAGTCCTTCCTGGCTGGCGCTACTGACGCGACCACCAAGCTGTGGGACAGCGTAATGGAAGGCGTTAAACAGGAAAACCGCACTCACGCGCCTGTTGACTTTGACACCTCCGTTGCTTCCACCATCACTTCTCACGACGCTGGCTACATCAACAAAGCGCTTGAGAAAATTGTTGGTCTGCAGACTGAAGCTCCGCTGAAGCGTGCGATTATCCCGTTCGGCGGCATCAAAATGGTTGAAGGTTCCTGCAAAGCGTACAATCGCGAGCTGGACCCAATGCTCAAAAAAATCTTCACCGAATACCGTAAGACCCACAACCAGGGCGTATTCGACGTTTATACTCCGGACATCCTGCGTTGCCGTAAATCTGGCGTTCTGACCGGTCTGCCGGATGCGTATGGCCGTGGCCGTATCATCGGTGACTACCGTCGCGTAGCGCTGTACGGTATCGACTACCTGATGAAAGACAAATTCGCGCAGTTTACGTCTCTGCAATCCGATCTGGAAAACGGCGTAAATCTGGAAGCGACTATCCGTCTGCGTGAAGAAATCGCTGAACAGCACCGCGCTCTGGGTCAGATCAAAGAAATGGCGGCTAAATACGGCTGCGATATCTCTGGCCCGGCGACTAACGCTCAGGAAGCAATCCAGTGGACTTACTTCGGTTACCTGGCTGCGGTTAAATCTCAGAACGGCGCAGCAATGTCCTTCGGTCGTGTATCCACCTTCCTGGATGCGTACATCGAACGTGACCTGAAAGCAGGCAAAATCACCGAGCAAGACGCACAGGAAATGATTGACCACCTGGTCATGAAACTGCGTATGGTTCGCTTCCTGCGTACTCCTGAATATGATGAACTGTTCTCCGGCGACCCGATTTGGGCAACTGAATCTATCGGTGGTATGGGCGTTGATGGCCGTACTCTGGTTACCAAAAACAGCTTCCGCTTCCTGAACACCCTGTACACCATGGGGCCGTCTCCGGAACCGAACATCACCGTTCTGTGGTCTGAAAAACTGCCGCTGAACTTCAAGAAATTCGCCGCTAAAGTCTCCATCGACACCTCTTCTCTGCAGTACGAGAACGATGACCTGATGCGTCCGGACTTCAACAACGATGACTACGCTATCGCATGCTGCGTAAGCCCGATGATCGTTGGTAAACAAATGCAGTTCTTCGGTGCGCGTGCAAACCTGGCGAAAACCATGCTGTACGCAATCAACGGCGGCGTTGATGAAAAACTGAAAATGCAGGTTGGTCCGAAATCCGAACCGATCAAAGGCGATGTTCTGAACTTCGACGAAGTGATGGATCGCATGGATCACTTCATGGACTGGCTGGCTAAACAGTATGTCACCGCGCTGAACGTTATCCACTACATGCACGACAAGTACAGCTACGAAGCCTCTCTGATGGCGTTGCACGACCGTGACGTTATCCGCACCATGGCGTGTGGTATCGCAGGCCTGTCCGTTGCGGCTGACTCCCTGTCTGCCATCAAATATGCGAAAGTTAAACCGATTCGTGACGAAGATGGTCTGGCTATCGACTTCGAAATCGAAGGCGAATACCCGCAGTTTGGTAACAACGACGCTCGTGTAGATGACATGGCGGTTGACCTGGTAGAACGTTTCATGAAGAAAATTCAGAAACTGACCACCTACCGTGGCGCTATCCCGACGCAGTCTGTTCTGACCATCACTTCTAACGTTGTGTATGGTAAGAAAACTGGTAACACCCCGGATGGTCGTCGTGCTGGCGCGCCGTTCGGACCAGGTGCTAACCCGATGCACGGTCGTGACCAGAAAGGCGCTGTCGCTTCTCTGACCTCCGTTGCTAAACTGCCGTTTGCTTACGCGAAAGATGGTATTTCTTATACCTTCTCTATCGTTCCGAACGCACTGGGTAAAGACGACGAAGTTCGTAAGACTAACCTGGCAGGTCTGATGGATGGTTACTTCCACCACGAAGCGTCCATCGAAGGCGGTCAGCACCTGAACGTCAACGTCATGAACCGTGAAATGCTGCTGGACGCGATGGAACATCCGGAAAAATATCCGCAGCTGACCATCCGTGTATCTGGTTACGCAGTACGTTTTAACTCCCTGACGAAAGAACAGCAGCAGGACGTTATTACTCGTACCTTCACGCAGACCATGTAATGGGTTTGACTGAAATTACGCTATAAAAAGCGTACAAAAAAGGCTCCATGTCAGTGGGGCCTTTTTAATTTTTATAAAAGCATATTTCGACAACCAGAATTTTTACTTATAAATAAAGTGTTATTATGTGATCTATATATTCTTCTCAGAATAGCATCAATTTCTCTTTTATTATTTTGATAATCATCATAATCCTTATTTAATACATCAGAAAACAGCATGGTGTTAGCTTCTGTAAAATCACATGACAATGACGGCATATATCCATGTAGCAGATAGATAAGTGTTGGATGAAACATATCAAACAGGACTTCTCCCTCTAATTCCCAGTAACCTATTTTACAAAATTGGGTAGAAATCTCAAAAGACCCCATTTGGAGACAGCGTAGTTTATCCATCTCATCCTCAGTAAGCGTACCATTCCATTCAACACATGCCATTTTTCGATCTTCTCCAGATCGCATAAGCTTATAAACTTCATCCTTAATTTCATCATCTTCATTAACTTCCTGCCTAAGTTTAAAAGCAAAGTTTTCTAATAATTCTGGATAGCAAGCAATTTTTTCTCCATACTTAATACATACTTTAAAAAACAACTCTTCTTCATCTTCTTCCATCACTTTAAAAATACAGTTTTCTGAAACATTGAGGATACGATGCAAATTACATTTATCAATAACCTTGCCATCAATCTCAAATGAAACTTGTGTCTGACTCACATCAAAACGCATAACAAAGCGGTCTTGTTGAGATGGATTAGCATATTGTTTTAATTGTGCAAAGGCATATATCTTCTCCATGCCGACTGTATCAACATTAAGGTCAGCTTGATTTTCACGTTCACATCCATGGATGAGTGTATATAATACCTCCAGCACCTCTCTTTTTTTGTGTGTTCTGAAGCAGTCCTTAAATCTATCCCATACCCCCATGTATAGCGCTTCTTCTTTGTCAGAACTCATCAAACGGACTAGCCGTGAAGCATTAACTTCATAGTTATGACGATTACCAAAACTTAACGTAACTGGCATAATAACTCCTTTGATTATTTACCGCGAAAGCAAAATTCAATCCGTTGCTCTCATTTTTTGATTAAAGCCACACTCTATTTAAGAGATTGAATCAGTCCGGCTTTAGAAATAACATCAGATTTAGACCTGATTGCATGTTGAATGCGGCGCCAGGCGCTGGACAGCGCATAACGTTCTTTGGACACATCTGAATTATGTTGAGAATTATTTTCGTTCTGACCACAACAAAACGGCGCCAACCATTTGAAAAAAGAGGCGGATCATAAACAGCAAAACCAGGGCGCTATGGATGATACACTTGCAGTATGTATTGCGGTTCGGGCGTTACGAGCTGATGAATGAGCCAGAATTTCTGGTGGTGCAAGTTATACAGCATAGATTTGCCGTATATTTTATACTGAATAGAGGTAAAATAGCTCCATTGCAGCACATTCTGGAACAGCCACACATTCTGTAGTCCAAAATTTACGCTCGCAGTACCGCTTTTTTACAGGATGCAACCCCCTTACCAGGGTGCTCAACATGCCCGGAATGTGTCCATAAACCCCATGTTATTTAGAGCTAGCCGAAGCGATATGAGTAACTTAACCGATTGTATTACAAATGAAAGTGTTGCAGTAACTGCTGATAAAAAGCCGGTTATTGGTCGCATTCACTCCTTTGAATCCTGTGGCACCGTTGATGGCCCAGGCATCCGCTTTATTACCTTTTTCCAGGGCTGCCTGATGCGCTGCCTGTATTGCCATAACCGCGACACATGGGATACGCATGGCGGTAAAGAAATCACCGTTGAAGACTTAATGAAAGAGGTGGTGACCTATCGGCATTTTATGAATGCTTCTGGCGGCGGCGTGACGGCATCCGGCGGCGAGGCCATTTTGCAGGCAGAATTTGTACGCGACTGGTTTCGCGCCTGTAAAAAAGAAGGTATCCACACCTGTCTCGACACCAACGGCTTTGTGCGCCGTTATGACCCAGTGATTGATGAACTGCTGGACGTTACCGATCTGGTGATGCTCGATCTCAAGCAGATGAATGATGAGATCCACCAGAATCTGGTCGGTGTCTCTAATCACCGGACGCTGGAATTCGCTCAGTATTTATCAAAGAAAAATGTGAAGGTCTGGATCCGTTACGTTGTCGTTCCCGGCTGGTCTGACGACGATGATTCCGCGCATCGCCTGGGTGAGTTTACCCGCGATATGGGGAATGTCGAAAAAATCGAACTGCTGCCCTATCATGAGCTGGGCAAACATAAATGGGTGGCAATGGGCGAAGAATATAAACTGGATGGCGTGAAGCCGCCTAAAAAAGAGACCATGGAGCGTGTGAAGGGCATTCTTGAGCAGTATGGTCATAAAGTGATGTATTAATCGCCTGCTATCTTATCCGCTTTTAAACGGCTACCCGTGACGGTAGCCGTTTTGCTGTCTGGATAACGCTCTTACCGCTAAAATACCCGACTCCGCCGTCAGACAGGCCTGGTTAACAATATTGCGCTTACCAGGTATTAAATACAGAGTCGCTTATCTGCTGCTGGGTTGAAGGTCTGACAACTATTGCTGACCCGGTGCCTGTTAATACCATGGTCTCCGCCTGGAACCCAGGCACCTGTGACCTTAAAAGGCGCTCGCCTGACAGGAGCGCCGTGGAAAAGAGCGTCGTTATGTGTTTCTACGCGCCAGCAGTGGGAAAATTAATCCCAACCCGACCAGGACAAAAGGCGTCACGATGTTCAACGTCAGCTGGAATGTCCACTCCGGTGTGAACGCCTCCATTTTGGGGAAAATACCGGTAAGGCAGGCAAACGCGGTGAAGGCAAAACACCATATTCCCACAGTTAACGCCAACGCCCGGTTGCGAATAAACACATATTCGGGTTTGTACTTTTGCGCCAGTCGAATGACAGCAATAAAGGCGACAAATACCCACAGATAGCGCAGCGGCATAACAACTGAGTTGAGATTAAGCAGCCATTTGTACAGGTTGTTCATATCGCCGATGCCAAGCGTTGGCAACATAATCAAGATAGCGACCAACACCAATGTCAGCAAATAACCGTTAACTGGCGTACCTGAAGCGTTAGTACGACATAAGCGCTGCGGGATATATTTACTGTCTGCATCACCCAGCAATACTTTTAGTGGCGCATCAATAGAAAACACCAGCGCGGCGATTTGCCCCAGAGTATTGGCAATGGCATAAATCACCATTAATGAATTACCCATATGGTAATACTCACCCAATTTCTGGAATGCATAATATTGCCCATTGGTCATTAAATCGTCAGGTATATGCCGGGAATCAAACATCATTCCCATCGCCAACGAACCGAGGATAGCGCAGACCGCAACCATGACGGCTAAAAAGAGCATCCCCTTCGGAAATTCTTTTCCTGGATTCCGCGTCTGGTTAACGTAAGGCGAGATCTTCTCTGCCCCACCAACCGCAAAAACCAACATAGAGATGGTGGTGATATAGGTAAAATCGATATGAGGAATAAATGACTGCCAGGTGATGTTAGTGGTCGCAATTTCAACGTTTGTAATTGCTGGCGCGGTCACTGCCATCACAACATATAAAATTGACATGATAAACATGGCAATCCCGGCCACAGACCCAACAACCTTTAGCGATTTCATCCCCCTGGAAGCAACCCACATAAAGAAAACAAACAATGCCAGCGTCAGCCCCTGCAAGGCAACGACGGTATATTCTTTTATCAACGAGCCGTCGCCTTTTAAAGCCCATCCCAATGCAATGAGTATCGCCTGCGGCTTTTGCGCCAGGTAGGGAATATGCACGACCCAATAAGTCCATGCCGCAAGGTAAGCCAACCCCGGCCCCATCGTATGCTTAATCCAGGTACTGACGCCCCCTTTTCCCTCTTTGAAGGTTGAGCCCAGTTGCCCCACGATTAAGGCATAAGGAATAAAATAGAGCGCAAAAATAAACACCCAGGAGAAGACAACCACTAACCCCTGGTTAGCATAATTATTGACAACATTGCCGAATCCCCAAACGGTAATAAACGACATCAGGGCGATGTTGTACCATCGCAACTGTTTTTCCTGCACATTCGGCATAACGTGATCCTTCGTGAACACAATGCTATTACTATAAATGAAGCGGGGAATTATGCGCGGTAAAGACGAAGAGAGAAAATAGAGGAGCGCAAAATTATAACCTTCGGCACATTTTATTTTTCAGTAAAGCAAGAAAATTATGCAGGTCAATTATTTTACGTAAAACATAAACAAAGAGTATGCAAGACTCACGTCCTGCATACGATTCAGAGAA
The DNA here is from genome assembly GCF_017571995.1 of Salmonella sp. 32031103-2018-00083-FB-01-SM-01. NCBI lineage: Bacteria > Pseudomonadati > Pseudomonadota > Gammaproteobacteria > Enterobacterales > Enterobacteriaceae > Salmonella > Salmonella sp. 32031103-2018-00083-FB-01-SM-01. Next base: position 23,987 of record NZ_JAGEQL010000001.1, on the reverse strand, counting down.
CAGTTAGATGTGGGCGACAGGATTAGGCGTCTGGCCGGCGTTACGTAACAGCATCAGCAGATAAATAAACGATACGCTGGCGATCATAATAAACAGCAGATTATCTGAATAATTCTGCATTAACATCGCAGCAAAAGACGGCCCCAACAGGCTCCCTACTGTATAACTTAACAACAGCGCCTGGTTCATTGCCACAAGCTGGTGATGTTCGACTTTTTCACAGGCCCAGGCCATTGCGACGGGATAAAGCGTAAAACCCGCCGCCCCCAGAATAAACAGAGCTGGCGCCATCGCCGCCTGGGTTAACATGGCAATACTACCGAGTATGACAACGAATACCTGTACGCGTAATACCAGCAAGCGACCAAATTTGTCCGCCAGACGTCCCATTGGCCATTGCCCCAAAATACCGGCGCTCACCAGTACCGCCATCCAGAAACCGATGCTGGCGTTAGCCATCCCCTGATGCTTCAGATATAACGGCATCAGACCATATAATGAACCAAGAACAATGCCGGAAATAATACAACCATTCACGCCAAGACGCGCCTGGCGTAGCTTCAGCATGGCGCTAATAGAAGAGGAATGACGTGCCTGTGTTTGCTGATTTACAATCCGGGTAAAGAGTAGCGGCAGAATTCCCGCCAGAATCATTCCGGTCACCCAGGGAAGGACGTGCAGCAATTCACCAGACACTTTACTGACCAATAATTGTCCAAGGAAGGTCCCCATGTAATAGACCATCATATAGGCAGCCAGCAGGCGCCCGCGATTATGCGAGGTTCCGCTGCACATCAACGCGCTTTCGACAACCACCCAAATCATAGCGCAGCCGATACCGGCAATAAAACGCCAGCTCATCCAGCTCCAGAACCCCACCATCACCCCCAACCCGACACAACCCGCGGCGAAGATCAGCGAGGCAAGATAATAGCTACGGTTAAACCCAATGCGTTTAATTAAATACCCGGTAAATAACGTCCCGACCAGATTGCCGGTAAAATAAGACGAGCTGACCATCCCCACCTGCCAGGTCGGAAGGTTTGCCTGAGCAAGCCACAGCGGCACAAGCGTATTCAGTACCGCAATGGCCAGGGTCAACAAAAGTAGCCCGCACAGCAAAAGCATGACGGGACGGGTATAGGTGGACATGAATAAAAACCGTGAGGAAGTTCAAATTTCATGCGCATCATGCCATCGCCAAAAACATTGTCAATCGGCTCCGCATGGGCGATCCGCAAGTTTTGAGACTATCGATTTGATTTACTTATTCTGTACGTGAATATATTAAAAGGCTAAAAATTCATCCCCTTGTTTTTATTGATCTAACCCGCAAAATCGGCGTTTTGTTCAGTCGAAAAATTTCATGGTTCCTTTAGCTTCGTTTTCTTCTCTATGGATTTATATGCACCTTCTCCGCCCCGGTTATATCCCTTAAATTGATGGCGGCTAAAGGCGTATTCGGCCTGCACGTTCTGCAGGCCGAATACGCGTCAACGCGTTAGCTGGCTACCGCCATGCCCACGGTCATATGCAGCCCATAGAATACGCCGCGGCCAATCAATTCCCCCGCCAGCATCAGAATGAAGGCGACAGAGAGCAACGGTACCGCAGGTTGATACCCTTTTAACTGTGGCACAATCCAGCAGCACAACGCCGCCGCAAGCAGCACCATACGCCAGGCCATCAGCGAACCATAATCCGGTACCAGAGCAGACGCCTGCTGAATGGAACTGTGAATCGTCGCCAGTTCCGCGCCCTGCATGGCCACCATAATGGCAATAACCACCAGCGCCAGCACCGACACCGCAGGTAACAAACGCATCGCCCAACCGTTCACGCCCGCGATGCGCAGCAGCAGATAACCCAGTAGCGGCCCCCCCATAAAGAGCGTCAGGAAGAAGCCCAGCGGCGTCCAGACGCTATACCAGGTCGGTACTGTATCGATGCTGTTATAGACGCGTACCATCATCCAGACGAAGACGACGCCCAGTACCATCGTGATAATCAGCCAGAGTGTGCGCAGTGCCGGCGGCAGCTTTTTCAGTACCGCCAGCAGCCAGCCAATCCCGCCGACCGCAAAAAACACCGAGCCGCTGGCAATTTCATTGCTCAGTGCGGAAGCACCTACGCGGTTAAGCGAGTTAAACGCGCGCATCGGCGAGCCCAGATGCAGCATCGAGGCGATAAAGCCAATCCCCATCAGCACCCACAGACCAAACATACAGGCGATCACCCGCTGCTGCGTTTCCGCGCGCAGGTCGCCCTTCATCAGCGCCAGAGCCAGAACAATAAAACCACCGGCCACGCACTGACCAAAGACCGTGAAGATCATCAACGGCCATTCATGCCATCCACTTCCCATCTTATACCTCCTTCGGATTGGCCAGATAACCGGTGATGTCCCCGGTCGGGCGGCTGTTGGCGTTGGGTTTAATCACAATATTCGGCTTCGTGAAATGCGCGCGCGGCAACGGCGCGACGGCAGCCAGCTCACCGTGTTTTTTGCGCAGTTCGTCTATCGGGCCGAAATCCAGCGCCCGCAGCGGACAGGATTCGACGCAGATCGGTTTCTTGCCTTCCGCCACCCGGTCATAACAGCCGTCGCACTTGGTCATATGACCTTTGGCCGCGTTGTATTGCGGCGCGCCGTACGGGCAGGCCATGTGGCAGTAGCGGCAACCGATACAGACCTCTTCGTTCACCACCACAAAACCGTCATCGCGCTTGTGCATCGCGCCGCTCGGGCAGACTTTGGTACAGGCCGGGTCTTCGCAGTGGTTGCATGAAATAGAGAGATAATAGGCAAAGACGTTCTGGTGCCAGACGCCGTTATCTTCCTGCCAGTCACCGCCTGCATACTCATAAATGCGGCGGAAGCTGACATCCGGGGTCAAATCTTTGTAGTCCTTGCAGGCCAGTTCGCAGGTTTTGCAACCGGTGCAACGGCTGGAATCAATAAAAAATCCATACTGGGTTGTCATCGGTTACTCCTTACGCCTTTTCAACCTGAACGAGGTTCGTATGTGACGGGTTCCCCTTCGCCAGCGGAGAAGGACGTTGGGTCGTCAGTACGTTAATACATCCGCCCTGATCCACGCGTTTTGCATCCGGGTCATACCATGCGCCTTCTCCCAGGGCGACCACGCCCGGCATCATGCGCGGCGTCACTTTAGCCTCGATATGTACTTCGCCGCGATCGTTGAAGATGCGGACTTTATCGCCATTGTTGATACCGCGTTTCTGCGCATCCATTGGGTTAATCCACATTTCCTGGCGACAGGCGGCTTTCAGTACGTCTACGTTGCCATAAGTGGAATGTACACGCGCTTTATAGTGGAAACCCGTCAACTGCAGCGGGAATTTATCCGTTAGCGGATCGTTATAGTTTTCAAAACCTGGCGTGTAGATCGGTAATGGATCGATCACGTCGCCTTCCGGCAGCTCCCAGGTGGCGGCGATATCCGCCAACGCCTGTGAATAGATTTCAATCTTGCCCGATGGCGTTGTAAGTGGATTCGCTTGCGGATCTTCGCGGAAGTCTTTATAGGCGACATGGTGGCCTTCGGGGTCACGCTGTTTGAAGATGCCTTGCTTACGGAACTCCTCAAAGTTGGGCAGATTCGGAATGGATTTACGCGACTGTTCGTACAGATGACGCATCCACTCTTCTTGCGTCCGTCCTTCGGTAAACTGTTGTTCCACGCCAAGACGTTTCGCCAGTTCGCTGGTCATCTCATAAATCGTCTTACACTCGAAGCGTGGTTTAATCGCCTGGTCAGTGAAGATAACGTAAGACATGTTTCCGCAGGAGGCATCCAGCGCAAAGTCCATCTGCTCAGAAGCAGTGCAATCAGGCAACAGAATATCGGCGTATTTTGCCGACGATGTCATATGACAGTCGATAACGACGATCATTTCGCATTTCTTGTCATCCTGCAGGATTTCGTGGGTGCGGTTAATCTCAGAGTGCTGGTTAATCAAACAGTTGCCAGCATAGTTCCAGATCATTTTGATCGGCACGTCCAGCTTATCTTTCCCCCGCACGCCATCACGCAGCGCCGTCATTTCCGGGCCGCGTTCAATGGCATCGGTCCACATAAACATGGAGATGCTGGTTTCAACCGGGTTTTCTAACGTGGGCATACGTTCAAATGGCAGGGCATAAGACCCTTCGCGCGCGCCGCTGTTACCGCCGTTAATCCCAACATTACCCGTCAGGATCGCCAGCATTGAGATGGCGCGCGTGGCGATTTCTCCATTAGCATGACGCTGTGGCCCCCACCCCTGGCAAATATAGGCGGGTTTAGCACTGCCGATTTCTCGCGCCAGCTTAATAATGCGATCCGCCGGAATACCGGTAATTTGCGCCGCCCACTCCGGCGTCTTCGCAATACCGTCTTTACCCTGGCCCAGAATATAGGCTTTGTAGTGACCGTTTTTCGGCGCGCTGGCAGGCAAGGTTTTTTCGTCATAACCGACGCAATATTTATCCAGGAACGGCTGATCGACCATGTTCTCGGTGATTAAGACATATGCCAGACCATTGACCAGCGCCGCATCGGTACCTGGACGAATCGGAATCCACTCATCTTCGCGACCGGCGCCGGTGTCGGTGTAACGAGGATCGATAATGATCATCCGCGCGTTTGATTTCTGCCGCGCCTGTTCAAGATAATACGTTACACCGCCCCCGCTCATGCGGGTTTCGCCAGGGTTATTACCAAACAACACCACCAGCTTACTGTTTTCAATGTCGGATGGACTATTGCCATCCGCCCAGCCGCCATAGGTGTAATTCAGACCCGCTGCGATTTGCGCGGAAGAGTAATCACCGTAGTGATTAAGATAACCGCCGCAGCAGTTCATCAGACGGGCGACCAGCGTTTTTCCTGGCGGCCATGAACGTGTCAAAGTGCCGCCCAGCGTACCCGTGCCATAGTTCAGATAAATGGACTCGTTGCCATACTCTTTGATAAGACGCTGCATATTGGTAGCAATGATATCGTAGGCTTCGTCCCAGCTAATACGCTCAAATTTACCTTCGCCGCGCGTGCCGACGCGCTTCATCGGATACTTGAGCCGATCCGGGTTATAGACGCGACGACGCATAGAACGACCGCGCAGGCAGGCGCGAACCTGGTGCAGGCCATCGTAATCATCGTTTCCGGTATTATCCGTTTCTACATATTTGATTTCGCCATCCACAACATGCATACGTAGCGGACAACGGCTGCCACAGTTTACCGTACAGGCGCTCCAGACGACTTTCTCGCCGGTTTTCGCCGGGCTTATCGCCTCTGCGGCGTTAGCGATGCGGGTAAATGGCAGGGTAAATGCGCTACTGGCCATCGCCAGGCCGCCTATCGCGGTGGTTTTGACTAAACCACGACGGCTCACCTCGGCTGCCAGCACGGCATCAGGGATCTTAGTTTTCATAAGGGCTCACTCTGCTGCTCACAATAAAAAAAACAATAAAACGATGTATAGAATTTTATATAGCGATAACGTCGCTATAAAGTCTGATATATATCGAAAAAATAGAAAAATAGCGTTAAAAACTGACCTTCATTCGAAATCAGTATTACCCCTAATAGGGTAGGGATTATTGTCCGGTATCAAACTGGCATAAAAAAAGCGCCCGAAGGCGCTTTTTAGAAGAAGAGAAAGCGAGGATTAGCCGATATATTCCAGTCCGTTCATGTACGGACGTAATACTTCCGGCACTTCAATGCGACCATCAGCCTGCTGATAGTTTTCCATCACGGCCACCAGGGTACGACCTACCGCCAGACCAGAACCATTCAGGGTATGGACCAGACGGGTCTTTTTGTCGGACTTGCTGCGACAGCGTGCCTGCATACGACGCGCCTGGAAGTCCCAGACGTTAGAGCAGGAAGAGATCTCGCGGTAGGTATTCTGCGCCGGAACCCAGACTTCGAGGTCATAGGTTTTGCAGGCGCCGAAGCCCATATCACCAGTGCACAGAATAATTTTACGGTACGGCAGTCCCAGTAGCTGGAGCACTTTTTCCGCGTGACCGGTCATCTCTTCCAACGCAGCCATAGAATCTTCCGGGCGAACGATCTGCACCATTTCCACTTTGTCAAACTGATGCATACGAATCAGGCCACGGGTATCACGACCATAAGAACCTGCTTCAGAACGGAAACAAGGCGTATGCGCCGTCATTTTAATTGGCAGCTGATCTTCGTCGATGATTTCATCGCGTACCAGATTGGTCAGCGGAACCTCCGCCGTCGGGATCAAAGCATAGTTGCTGCTGTCTGCTTCTTCTTCCAGCGGACGGGTATGGAACAAGTCGCCTGCGAATTTCGGCAGTTGACCGGTGCCATACAGCGTGTCGTGGTTAACCAGATACGGCACGTAGTTTTCGCTATAGCCGTGCTGTTCCGTATGCAGATCCAACATGAACTGCGACAATGCGCGATGCATACGCGCAATCTGTCCTTTCATCACTACAAAACGGGAGCCGGTCAGCTTAACCGCGGCGGCAAAGTCGAGGCCGGAGTGCATTTCCCCTAAGGTGACGTGATCGCGGATTTCAAAATCAAACTCACGCGGGGTACCCCAGCGGCTGACTTCAACGTTGTCGTTTTCATCTTTACCTACCGGCACTTCATCCGCAGGCAGGTTTGGGATGGTCAGCGCGATATTGCGGATCTCCGCCAGCAAGGTATCCAGCTCGGCTTTCGCCGCATCCAGCTCTTCGCCCAGTTTATTCACTTCCAGGCGTAAAGGCTCGATATCTTCCCCGCGCGCTTTCGCCTGGCCGATGGATTTCGATCGAGAATTACGCTCCGCCTGCAGGTTTTCCGTGTTGACCTGCAAAACTTTACGACGCTCTTCAAGAGCGCGCAGCTTATCTACATCCAGCTTAAAGCCCCGGCGTGCCAGTTTTTCAGCGACTGCGTCTGGCTCATTACGCAGCAGATTGGGATCGAGCATGCTTATCCTGTGCTTATCGAATAATAAAAGGAAACGCGATCAATTGATGATCGCCTCTGATTGTATTGATGAACGTAAACCACGTTTACGTAATAGCGACGTTTTCGCCTTACCTGACCGACGACAGCAACAACGCATCCATTGCGCTATACCTGCGGACCTCATAAGCAACGTGCTATCAGGCATAACGAGATTCATCATCAACGCCATGATACCTGGAGCATCATATTTAGAGATAACCTTACCGCAACGTTTACACTAGCGGTAGCGTTTTGTGGGGCTATTTTGATCCTGTTCAGCCAGCCAGGCGAGCTTTTCGCCAATCTTGCCTTCCAGACCACGATTTGTCGGATGATAATAGCGCGTTTGCGCGATTTCCGGCGGGAAGTACACTTCACCCGCAGCATAGGCATTGGGCTCATCGTGGGCATAGCGGTACTCCTGGCCATAACCCATCTCTTTCATCAGTTTGGTTGGCGCATTACGCAGATGGACAGGAACGTCATAATCAGGACGTTCGCGCGCGTCGGCCAGCGCAGCCTTAAAGGCGGTATAGACGGCGTTGCTCTTCGGCGCGCAGGCGAGATAAACGATAGCCTGCGCGATCGCCCTTTCGCCTTCAGCCGGACCAACGCGGGTGAAACAATCCCACGCGGCAATAGCGACCTGCATCGCGCGCGGATCGGCATTACCCACATCTTCCGAGGCAATCGCCAGGCAGCGACGCGCCACGTACAGCGGATCGCCTCCCGCGGTAATGATACGGGCATACCAATAGAGGGCGGCATCCGGCGCGCTGCCGCGCACTGATTTATGTAAGGCGGAAATAAGATCGTAGAAGCGATCGCCTTTGTTATCAAAACGCGCGCTGCGCTCGCCGGCGATCTCGGTCAACAAGGAGGGCAATAAAACGCGTTTGCCGCTATCATCCGCCTCCGCCATATCGGCCATCATTTCCAGCGTATTTAAGGCGCGCCGCGCGTCGCCATTGACCAGCTCAGCAATCGCTCGCCGTGTCTCATCCGGTAACACGATATCCTGATCGCCGTAACCACGCGTTTTGTCCTGCATCGCCTGGTCCAGTACTTGCTCAATATCGTCAGTGGTCAACGATTTCAGCAGATAGACCCGCGCTCGCGACAATAGCGCCGAGTTCAGCTCAAAAGAGGGATTTTCCGTGGTCGCGCCGATAAAGGTGATAGTGCCATCTTCGATATGCGGTAAAAAGGCGTCCTGCTGGCTTTTGTTAAAGCGATGCACTTCATCGACAAACAGGATGGTACGGCGACCGGCATTACGATTCTGGCGGGCGCGCTCGATAGCTTCGCGAATCTCTTTTACCCCAGAAGTGACGGCGGAAATACGCTCGACATCGGCGCTGGCGTAGCGGGCGATCACTTCAGCGAGCGTGGTTTTCCCCGTCCCTGGCGGCCCCCATAAAATCATGGAGTGCAGATGCCCGGCCTCAATAGCGCGAGGCAACGGCTTACCTGCGGCCAGCAAATGCTGCTGGCCGATATACTGCGCTAAATTTTCCGGCCGCATCCGCGCGGCCAGCGGTTGAAACGTATTATCAGAAAAATCGAGCGACAGATTGCTCACTCATCGCCTCTACTTACGTTGGTCGTCTATCGTTACCCCTTGCGGCGGAGTAAACGTAAATTTTGACGGATCAACAGCGCCGTTTTGCTGGGATTTTAGCTGATAGGCGCTACGCTGATCGTCTTGTTCTACGGCGCTAAACTGGTGGATAGTCCCGTCGCGTCCCACATTGATGGTGAACTGTTTCAGATTGCCGTTGCTGGCTTTCGGCGTCAGCACAAAATTATCGCCATCCTGCTTAATATTATACTGCTGCCAGTCGCTGGCCTGGTTGCGGGCAATCAGCATAAACGGTGTATTTCCGGTGGCATCTTTCAACCACGTGGCGGTAGCCTGTTCTACAAACGGGTTATAGAACCATAACGTTTTGCCGTCAGAAACCAGAATACTCTCGTCAGGTTGCGTCATATGCCAGTTGAATAGATTTGGCCGCTTAACCCATAAATCACCCTGTCCCTCCTGCACCGCGGCACCGCTGCCATCGGTGACTTTTTGAGTAAAGGTGGCATGAAAGCTGCTCACTTTATCCAGACGGCTTTTCAGAGAGCTGGCGGCGTCAGCCCATACGCTGCTGGCTACAACGCTTGAAAGTAATGCACAGGCGATTGCCATTTTTTTCATCATTATTCCTCAGGTTTCGACACTCCCGACCAGGAGCTCCTTTTGCTTTCTATTCCAGGCCAAAAATCAGCATGAGGAAAGAAGAAAATACTGAATTTTGTTGCCGGATGGCAGCCTGCACAGCGCCATCCGGCTTACAGGTTTACTCAAAAGGCGGCGGAGCCAGCACTTCACGATTACCGTTATGCCCCTGAGCGCTGACAATACCCTGCGCTTCCATCTGTTCGATAATACGCGCCGCACGGTTATAGCCGATGCGGAACTGACGCTGAACGCCGGAAATGGACGCTTTACGCTTCTGGGTGACGAAATTAACGGCCTGATCGAATAGCGCATCTAATTCTTCGCCGCCGTCAAAACCGCCACCGCCACCTTCGCTTTCGCTGTCGGAGGTAATGCCATCCACATATTGCGGACGACCGCGCGCTTTCCAGTCCTGCACCACCGCATGGACTTCCTGGTCACGCACAAACGCCCCATGGACACGTACCGGCATGGTGGAGTTTGGTCCGGAGTAGAGCATGTCCCCCATTCCCAATAACGACTCAGCGCCACCCTGATCAAGAATGGTGCGGGAGTCGATCTTGCTGGATACGGTAAAAGCAATACGGGTTGGAATGTTGGCTTTAATTAAACCAGTAATCACATCGACCGACGGACGCTGCGTCGCCAGTACCAGGTGAATCCCCGCGGCGCGCGCTTTCTGCGCCAGACGCGCGATCAGCTCTTCAACTTTTTTACCGACGGTCATCATCAGGTCGGCAAATTCATCAACCAGTACCACGATATACGGCAGTTTTTCCAGAACCGGATGCTGAACATCCATACTGTCGCCCGGCTTCCAGTACGGGTCCGGAATCGGACGCCCCATGCGGGCCGCTTCGGCGATTTTCTCGTTATACCCAGCCAGATTACGCACGCCGAGCGCGGACATCAGCTTATAGCGACGCTCCATCTCATTGACGCTCCAGCGTAACGCGTTAGCCGCGTCTTTCATGTCGGTAACAACTTCTGTCAGCAGATGCGGTATACCCTCATAGACCGAGAGTTCTAACATTTTCGGGTCGATCATGATAAAGCGAACGTCTTCCGGCTGCGCTTTATACAGCATACTGAGGATCATGGCGTTAACTCCGACCGACTTACCGGAACCGGTCGTACCGGCCACCAGCAGGTGAGGCATTTTCGCCAGATCCGCCACTACCGGATCGCCCGCGATATCCTTACCTAACACCACGGTAAGCGGCGACGGATTCTCGCGGAATTTGGCGTTATCCAACACTTCGCGCAGATAAACGGTTTGCCGTTTCTTGTTCGGCAATTCCAACCCTACGTAAGGTTTGCCTGGAATGACCTCCACAACGCGTACGGCTACCGTTGACAATGAGCGCGCCAGATCCCGGGAAAGGTTGGAGATACGCGCCGCTTTAACGCCCGGGGCCAGATTCAGTTCAAAGCGAGTAATGACCGGGCCTGGCGAATAGTTCACCACATCAGCTTTAATGCGGAAATCCGCCAGACGCGCTTCAACCAGACGCGCCATTTGCTCCAGCGCAAAGGTATCTACCGGTTCAACTTCGCTCGGCGGCGGCGTCAGAAGATCTAACGAAGGCAGCGGCGTCGTCGGACGCTGTAATGGACGACTGTCGCCGTTACGCATCAACAGCGGGTGAATCAGGCTGTCTTGCGGCGCTGTCGGCTGTTGCGGCTGCTGATACTGCGGTTGCGGCGCTACCGGCTGTTGCGGCTGCTGATACTGCGGCTGCGGCGCTGTCGGTTGCTGCGGCTGCTGATACTGTGGCTGCGGCGCTACCGGCTGCTGCGGCTGCTGATACTGTGGCTGCGGCGCTACCGGCTGTTGCGGCTGCTGATACTGCGGTTGCGGTGCTATCGGCTGCTGCGGCTGCTGGTACTGTGGCTGCGGCGCTACCGGCTGTTGCGGCTGCTGATACTGCGGCTGCGGCGCTACCGGCTGTTGCGGCTGTTGATACTGCGGCTGCGGTGCTACCGGCTGCTGAACAGGCGTTGATTCGGGCATGACACTCGGCGTGAACAGCGGTTCGTGCGGACCTTCATCAACCAATACTTTCATTGGCGAGAAATCCAGATCGTCCAGTGAGAACGGCTGCGCGCCAGCGGGTTGCTCGCCGGAATATCGCTGCTGTTGCGAAGCGGCAAACTGGCGGGCTAATTCAGCTTCCGCAGCGGTATCGTCATCTTCTGCCTGTTGAGTATCATGCTGATACGTCTCACCATAACGATGCTGCTGCGACTGCGCAAACTGACGGGCTAACTCGTCCTGATGCATTGCATCTATTTCTTCATCGGTTAGCTGCGCGCCCGTCTCGTACTGATTGCGCTCCGCCTCGCGGGCTTTTTCTTCTGCAATCCTCTGTGACGGCAGCTTAATACCGTACGACGCCAGTTCCCGTCGGGTCGGCACGCGAACGCGGTTCGGACGCGGCAGTTGCGGACCAATCCCCTCTTTCACCTGCGGACGCGGCGCGCCGCCGGTAGCCAGACCAAATGCAGGCGCAGCGGCCGCGGCGCCTGCTGCCAGAGCGCCACTCTTAATACCTGCGTCAAGCGACGCGGCGGCGGCTACCGCTTCCACTGGCGGTATGGATGGCGCGACAGATACCGTAGGTTTGACCGGCACGTTCTCTTTTACCGGCTCCGGAATCGGTTGATACCATGCCGCCAGTTGTTCGCGCTCACGGGCGCGTTTCTCTTCCACCTCTTCAAAATAGTAAAGCGGAGGACGGGCGGGTCTGGTCTCTTCTATGACAGGTTCAGGCTCGGTGGCAACCGGCTGTTCGATAACCGGCGGCGGCATGTGGGAAGGTTCAGCCGCTATCGGCTCCGGCTGATAAACCGGCGTCGGCTGATGGGTCGGCTCCGGCTGCCAGTGTTGTTCGGCATCCGGCGCCTGCCATTGCGGCTGTGTTTCCTGCGGCGCAAGAGAGTCATACTCTGCTGCGGTCGCTGGCGTCGCGGCGTATTGCGGCGCGGAAGCGACAGGCACAGGTTGCTGCCACGGCGCACTTTGCGCCTCCTGCGGTTGAGCATATTGCGGATGCGGCTGATACCCCTCCGGCGCAGGCGCGATAACCGGCTCGCCGGTTTGCGGCCCCGGTACGGGCTGCCACTCCACGGTCGGTTGCGCGACAACCGGCTCAGCCCCCGGCATGGGCGGCGTTTGCATTATGGGATCGGCGGACGCTGCCCACGTCTGGGTGACGGCAGTTGCGGCCGCAGCGGCGGCAACCGGTTCGGTGACAGAATGGCCGTTTAACAGCGGATCATATTCATCATATTCCGGCTGCGTCGCACGGTTGCCCGAAAACAGAACGTCGTCGGGATCGGCAGCGACGCCGCGCGCGCTATACTGAATGTCCTCGTCATCATCCATCCGTTTGCCGGAAAAGAGCGCGGCATCGGTCTGACGGCCCCGTGGATTGCTGAATTTTTCAGCCAGTCGCTTACGACGCGCCAACGCGCCGCGCAAAATACGCGCCCGGCGAGATTCACGCTGCACGCCGTCGGTTTCTTCATCGTATTCGTCATCATACTCTTCGTCGTCAACCCACGTATCATCACGCCGGGTACGGTTGCTGGCGAAGGTCAGTATATTAAGCAACCAGCCGCCTAATTTTTCGGCGATACTAACCCAGGACCAACCGGTAAAGAGCGTCAGCCCGGCAGCCCAAATACAGAGAAGCATTATCGTTCCGCCGCTACTATGCAACAACGGCTGCAGCGTGGTGCTTAACAGGCTGCCAATTACGCCGCCGGAGGCGAAATACCAGATATCGTCGGCATTAATGGCCGCCAGACCGCAGGAAGTGAGAATCAGCGCCAGCACGCCGATAAGGCGTAGCGACACAGCAAAATAGTCGATGTAATCATCCGTAGACTGATGACGCCACGCAAACCAACACCCGCCGACAATAATGACAGGGATGGTGTAGGCCATTACGCCAAAAATAAAGAACAGTGTATCGGCCAGCCACGCGCCCGGCGCGCCGCCTAAATTATGGATGGGTTCATGCCAGGCGGTTTGCGACCAACTGGGGTCCGAAGGGTTAAAGCTCAACAAGGCCGCCATCAGCCAGACGGCAAAAAGGGCAATAAGTATCAACAACGCTTCCAGAAGTCGGCGCCCGCTGCTTAACTTCGTCAATGTGACGTCTTTGTCTTCAGTATATTCCTGGCTCAAAAAAGGCTCTCCAGGTTCCAGGCTTTTCCCGCCCGATGCTAAAACGGACAACAGCACCGGGTTACCCCGGCACTGTTGCTGTATGGATTAACAGGAGTGTAATCAAACTACGGCGATTTTGCACCTGTTCCGTGTTAGCGTGTCTTAATAACCAGACGATTACTCTGTTTTACCTCTTCCATCACTACGTAAGTTCGGGTGTCGTTCACACCTGGCAAGCGCAGCAACGTCTCTCCCAATAGTTTTCGATACGCTGACATATCCGGTACACGGGTTTTCAACAGGTAGTCGAAATCGCCGGAAACCAAATGACACTCCTGAATCTCTTCAAGCTTTTGCACGGCAGCATTAAACTGTTCAAACACATCCGGCGCGCCGCGATTTAAGGTAATCTCAACGAATACCAGAAGTGACGCATCCAGATAATGCGGGTTCAACAGCGCCGTATAGCCCTGGATAAACCCCTGTCGCTCCAGCCGACGCACACGCTCAAGGCAAGGTGTCGGCGAAAGCCCTACTCGTTTAGAAAGCTCGACGTTGGAAATACGCCCATCCTTTTGCAGTTCATTAAGAATGTTACGATCGATACGGTCGAGATCTTTGCCAGGGCGCTTCTTGCTATCTACCATTATTATTGTCTCTCTGTATTCCTTCCCTACTCCTGCCTGACTCTACTCACATCACTGTTCAGAGTCGCTGCCCATCACAATAGACCGAAACCCAGAGGGATTAACGGCGCGCAATGCCTGGTCTATGGTGAGAAGACCGTTGCCTCGCGGCAGCTATCGACATCACGAATGGCGTCTGTCCACGCCATGCGTAGATTTCACTAGCCCGGTAAACATGGTATTTACATGCATGATTATGCAGCACATACATAACACAGTTTTTTTCTTCCTCGAATGTTTTCGCAAAACAGCAGGTGATTGTCAAAGCAAAACATCGATTTTTAGTACAACATGCCAGTTATTCATTAGAGAGGGCGGTAAACTGTCATTTCGTCACCTTATAAGTTACCGATTTCAAGTAAAATTTGTGATGATAACGTCGCTGTCCCGGTCGTTCATCGGTTCATGCTATTACACATATTGTTAACAAAATCGTTATGCTCTTTTTTTACGTCTGTAAATTCCCTACAATTCTGCTCATTGTCTGCCAACAACTATGGGGATCTCATGGGCACGACCAAACACAGTAAGCTGCTTATTCTGGGCTCAGGACCGGCGGGATATACCGCGGCGGTGTATGCCGCGCGCGCAAATTTACAGCCAGTACTTATTACCGGTATGGAAAAAGGCGGTCAACTGACTACCACGACGGAAGTGGAAAACTGGCCCGGCGATCCAAACGATTTGACCGGCCCGCTGCTGATGGAACGCATGCATGAACATGCGGCAAAATTTGAAACCGAGATAATTTTTGATCACATCAACAAAGTGGATCTGCAAAATCGTCCGTTCCGTCTGACAGGTGACAGCGCAGAGTACACTTGCGATGCGTTGATCATTGCGACCGGCGCTTCCGCGCGCTATCTGGGGCTGCCATCGGAAGAAGCCTTTAAAGGGCGCGGCGTTTCCGCCTGCGCAACCTGCGACGGTTTCTTCTACCGCAACCAGAAAGTGGCGGTGATCGGCGGCGGCAACACCGCAGTTGAAGAAGCGCTTTATCTGTCCAACATCGCTTCGGAAGTACACCTTGTCCATCGCCGTGACGGTTTCCGCGCTGAAAAAATCCTCATTAAGCGCCTGATGGATAAAGTTGAAAATGGCAATATCATTCTGCACACCAACCGGACGCTGGAAGAAGTGACCGGCGATCAGATGGGCGTCACCGGTCTGCGTCTTCGCGACACGCAGCAGAGCGATAATATCGAGACGCTGGATATCGCCGGACTTTTCGTAGCCATCGGTCATAGCCCAAACACGGCGCTCTTCGAAGGCCAGCTTGAGCTGGAAAATGGTTATATCAAAGTTCAGTCCGGCACCCATGGCAACGCCACACAAACCAGCATCCCTGGCGTATTCGCGGCGGGTGACGTTATGGATCATATTTACCGTCAGGCGATCACCTCTGCAGGTACGGGCTGTATGGCGGCGCTGGATGCTGAACGCTATCTCGATGGTCTGGCCGACGCGAGCAAATAGTTTTTACAAATCAGTAACAAAAGTAAAAAAGGCGACTATAAGTCGCCTTTATTTTTGCGTCGTTGTAACATTGCCCCTGCCTGAAATTCTAATAACTCACCTGCTAAGCGTGCAATGAATAAAACCCGTCAAAAAGAGCTGACCCGCTGGTTAAAACAGCAAAGCGTAATCTCCCAACGGTGGTTGAATATTTCCCGCCTGTTGGGATTCATGAGTGGCGTATTAATTGTCGCTCAGGCCTGGATCATGGCGCGTATCCTGCAACATATGATCATGGAGAACATTCCACGGGAAGCGCTGTTGCTCCCTTTTATCCTGCTGATACTGATCTTTGTCCTCCGCGCCTGGGTGGTGTGGTTGCGTGAGCGCGTCGGTTTTCATGCCGGACAACATATTCGCTTTGAGATCCGCCGTCAGGTGTTGGATCGTCTGCAGCAAGCCGGCCCAGCCTGGATTCAGGGCAAGCCCGCCGGTAGCTGGGCGACGCTGGTGTTGGAACAGATTGACGATATGCATGACTATTATGCGCGCTATCTGCCGCAAATGGCGCTTGCCGTTTGCGTACCGCTCTTAATCGTGGCGGCGATTTTCCCGTCAAATTGGGCGGCGGCGCTGATTCTGCTGGGCACTGCCCCGCTCATTCCCCTATTTATGGCGATGGTGGGGATGGGCGCGGCTGACGCCAACCGCCGCAATTTCCTGGCGCTTGCCCGGCTAAGCGGCCATTTTCTTGACCGTCTGCGCGGGATGGAAACGCTGCGAATTTTCGGTCGTGGAGAAGCGGAAACCGAGAACATTCGCGCAGCATCGCAGGATTTTCGTCAGCGCACGATGGAAGTTCTGCGCCTCGCCTTTTTATCTTCCGGCGTGCTGGAGTTTTTCACCTCGCTTTCTATTGCGCTGGTCGCCGTTTATTTTGGCTTCTCTTACCTGGGCGAGCTGAACTTTGGTCATTACGGTACCGGTGTGACGCTCGCCGCCGGGTTCCTCGCCTTGATCCTCGCGCCGGAGTTTTTCCAGCCATTACGCGACCTCGGCACGTTTTATCATGCTAAGGCGCAGGCGGTTGGCGCGGCGGATAGTCTGAAGACGTTTCTGGAAACGCCCCTCGCCCACCCGGCGCGCGGCGAAGTTGAGCTGGCGGAAAACGAACCTGTAACCATTGACGCAGTCAATCTTATTATCACCTCGCCAGAAGGCAAAACGCTTGCCGGGCCGCTGAATTTCTCATTAGCGGCAGGAGAACGCGCCGTCCTGGTAGGACGCAGCGGTTCCGGTAAAAGCTCCCTGTTGAATGTATTATCCGGTTTTCTCTCCTATCAGGGCTCTTTGCGTATTAACGGTGTCGAGCTTCGCGATCTCTCGCCGGAATCCTGGCGCCAGCATCTCTCCTGGGTTGGACAAAACCCGCAATTACCTGCGGCGACGCTACGCGAAAATATATTACTGGCGCGCCCGGACGCCAGCGAGCAGGAACTTTATGCCGCGCTTGACGCCGCATGGGTAAGCGAGTTTTTACCGCTGCTGCCGCAGGGAGTAGACACCCCGCTCGGCAATCATGCCAGCAGACTTTCCGTCGGCCAGGCACAGCGTGTAGCGGTCGCCCGTGCGCTACTTAATCCCTGTCAACTGCTACTGCTGGATGAACCGGCGGCAAGCCTGGACGCTCACAGCGAGCAACGCGTCATGCAGGCGTTAAAAGCGGCGTCAAAACGCCAGACCACATTAATGGTGACGCATCAGTTGGAAGATCTCGCCGACTGGGACGCTATCTGGGTTATGCAAGATGGCGCGATTGTCGAACAAGGCAGTTATGCTGAACTCAGCGCCGCCAACGGCGCTTTTGCGACGTTATTGGCTCACCGTCAGGAGGATATTTAAATGCGCGCGCTACTCCCTTATCTGACGCTTTATAAACGCCACAAATGGATGCTAACGCTGGGAATTGCGCTGGCAATCCTGACCCTGCTTGCCAGTATCGGGCTGCTGACGCTTTCCGGCTGGTTCCTGTCCGCGTCCGCTATCGCAGGCTTCGCGGGAATTTACAGTTTTAACTATATGCTCCCGGCAGCCGGCGTGCGCGGCGCGGCCATTACCCGTACCGCCGGTCGTTATTTTGAACGTCTGGTAAGTCATGACGCCACGTTCCGCGTGCTGCAACATCTGCGTATTTACACCTTCAGCAAACTTCTACCGCTCTCCCCCGCGGGTCTGGCGCGATATCAGCAAGGTGAACTGCTGAATCGCATCGTTGCCGACGTCGACACGCTGGATCATCTCTATTTGCGCGTCATCTCCCCGCTGGTCGGCGCTTTTGTAGTGATTATGATTGTCACCCTGGGGCTTAGCGTTCTCGACGTGACGCTGGCGATCACGATGGGCGGCATTATGCTGTTGACGCTGTTTATTATGCCGCCGGTGTTTTATCGCGCCGGCAAAAATACCGGCCAAAATCTGACGCATCTACGAGGTCAGTATCGCCAACAGCTCACGTCATGGTTACAGGGCCAGGCGGAACTCACCATTTTTGGCGCCAGCAAACGCTATCGGGCGCAAATGGAAGCCACCGAATTACAATGGCATGAGGCCCAACGCCGACAGTCTGAACTAACCGCCTTATCGCAGGCGTTAATGCTGCTGATTGGCGCGCTGGCGGTGATGTTAATGTTGTGGATGGCCTCCGGCGGCGTTGGCGGCAATACGCAGCCCGGCGCGCTCATCGCGCTGTTTGTCTTCTGCGCGCTGGCGGCTTTCGAGGCGCTTGCGCCCGTTACCGGCGCATTCCAGCATCTGGGGCAGGTTATCGCCTCTGCGCTTCGTATCACTGAATTAACGGAGCAAAAACCGGAGGTGACCTTTCCGCAGGCAGAAACTCCCGCGCCGGAAAAGGTCACACTCACCCTGCGGGACGTTTCGTTTCGTTATCCCGACCAGCCGATTAATGCGCTCAATGCCCTCTCATTACAGGCTAATCCTGGCGAGCATGTCGCTATTCTGGGGCGTACCGGCTGCGGAAAATCAACGCTGTTGCAGCTACTCACCCGCGCCTGGGACCCGCAACAAGGCGAAATTCTGCTCAACGATCTTCCGCTATCCTCGCTGAGCGAATCCGCCTTACGCCGGACTATCAGCGTGGTGCCGCAGCGTGTCCACCTGTTCAGCGCCACGCTGCGTGATAATTTATTACTGGCGGCACCCAATGCCAGCGACGAAGCCCTTTCCGACATGCTGCGTCGCGTCGGCCTCGAAAATCTGCTCGAAGATAGTGGGCTTAATAGCTGGCTTGGCGAAGGCGGTCGTCTGCTATCCGGCGGCGAACTTCGTCGCCTGGCCATCGCCCGCGCGCTGTTGCACGATGCCCCGTTAATGCTGTTGGATGAGCCCACTGAGGGGCTGGATGCGACCACCGAGAGCGAAATGCTGGAATTACTTGCCGATGTGATGCGCGAGAAAACCGTCCTGATGGTGACTCACCGTTTGCGCGGCCTGGCCCGTTTTGATCAAATCATCGTAATGGACGACGGGCGCATCATTGAGCGAGGCACTCATGCAGAATTGTTAGCCGGACAAGGGCGCTATTATCAGTTTAAACAACGTCTGTAAGCTATTATTGAACGATCCGACTTGCGTACTGGAGTTTCGCCGTCATGCGTCTGGTTCAGCTTTCCCGACATTCTATCGCCTTCCCTTCGCCGGAAGGCGCTTTACGCGAGCCTAACGGTTTACTGGCGCTGGGCGGCGATCTCAGCCCTGCCCGGTTGTTAATGGCCTACCAGCACGGGATTTTCCCGTGGTTTTCGCCGGGCGACCCGATTCTGTGGTGGTCGCCCGATCCGCGCGCCGTGCTGTGGCCTGAAAAGTTTCACCTCAGTCGCAGCATGAAGCGCTTTCACAACGCATCCCCTTACCGCGTGACGCTCAATTACGCTTTCGATCAGGTCATTGATGGATGCGCCAATCACCGTGACGAAGGCACCTGGATAACGCGTGGTATTGAGGAAGCCTATCGCCGATTACATGAATTGGGCCACGCGCACTCCATTGAAGTGTGGCGCGATCGGGAACTGGTCGGCGGGATGTATGGCGTCTCGCAGGGGGCGCTGTTTTGCGGCGAATCGATGTTTAGCCGCCAGGAGAATGCCTCCAAAACCGCACTGCTGGTTTTTTGCGCTGAATTTACCCGTCACGGCGGTAAACTTATTGATTGTCAGGTACTTAATAGTCATACCGCCTCGCTCGGCGCCATTGAAATTCCACGTCGTGACTACCTCGATCACCTCGCGGCCTTACGCCAACAGCCGCTGGCCTCCCGTTTTTGGGTGCCGCGGACATTATTTTTGCCCCGGAAGTGAATGTTTTCGGCACATTTTTTATTGGGGTGTTATAATTGCTGCCGCAGAATTGGTTTAGCATATTATCCCGCAGCCCGTTGTCAGGTAACGCCCATCGTTTATTTCACCGTTCCCTTATATGTTGCGCTTATGTCGATACATCAGGCGGTAGTATCAGGGAAAGGGTGTATAACGCGGCGTTGTCGTGTGTCGCGGAATCATGTGCTAAACCTGGTTTGCTGTGTTTTAAACGCACAAATCTTTACTTATCAAAAGAAGTTCGGCATTATCTTGCCGGTTCAAATTATGGTAGTGATACCCCAGAGGATTAGATGGCCAAAGAAGACAATATTGAAATGCAAGGTACCGTTCTCGAAACGTTACCTAATACCATGTTCCGCGTAGAGTTAGAAAACGGTCACGTGGTTACTGCACACATCTCCGGTAAAATGCGTAAGAACTACATCCGCATCCTGACGGGCGACAAAGTGACCGTTGAGCTGACCCCGTACGACCTGAGCAAAGGCCGCATTGTCTTCCGTAGTCGCTAATTGTCTCCTCACGCCCTGAAGGGCGGCTGGATAAAAGGTCGGTTTAACCGGCCTTTTTTGCGTCCATTAAGTCGATGAATGACGAGCACGTTACTCTTCCACCATCCGCGCATACTCTTCCGTCAAAAAATCGACCAACGCGCGTACGGAAGGTAATAATCCTCGCCGGGATGGGAACACAGCATGAATAACCTCCCGCCGGGGCTCCCACTCTTCCAGCACCGCGACCAGTTCACCGGCGGCCAGTTGTTCTTTCACCATTAAGACAGGTAACTGCACAAGCCCCACGCCCGCCATCGCCGCCTCGCGTAGCGCCAACATGTCTGTAGTAATCATACGCGGGGTAAAATGGACTTCCGCACGTGCGCCCTGCGGGCCATAAAGTTCCCAGCGGTGGATATGCTTGCCGGATGCAAGACTTAGCCCTGGCCAATGACTCAACTCCGCCGGCGCGGAAGGGATTCCCATCCGTGCGATAAGATCCGGGCTGGCAAACAGGCGATGCCCTCTGTCAGCCAGGACGCGCATCACCAAGTCGCTATCTTCAAACGGGCGCGGCCTGACGCGAATCGCCACATCCACCCCCTCCCCTACGACGTCCACCCGACGATTGGTCGCTTCAAGCTGTAGCGAAACATCAGGATAACGCGCCATAAATTTCGCCAGCATTGGGCCGATGTGTACATGCAGCAGCGTCACCGGGCAGGTCAGCTTCACGATACCGCGAGGCTCTACCTGCAATGCGGCAATGGCATCCTGCGCCGCCTGAGCTTCCACCAGCATCGCTTTACAGTGCTCATAGAATGTTTGTCCCACTTCGGTAACGTTAAACTGCCGGGTAGTTCGCTGAATCAATCGCACGCCCAGCCGTTCCTCCAGTTGCGCAATACGCCGGCTCAGTTTTGATTTTGGTTCATCAAGCGCACGCCCCGCCGCGGCAAACCCACCCTCTTCGACCACATGCACAAACCACGCAAAATCATTGAGATCCGTTTTTATCATTACATTGTCCTATTAATGGAACGGTATGAGCCATTTTAGCCACTACCGAACCTTTTGTCATGAATATAAGCTTATTCACATCAAGACAACGCCACTGAGGAGAACACCATGAAACAGATTACAGGCGTCTATACCGCACCTCGCCCGCACTGGGTTGGCGATGGATTTCCGGTTCGTTCACTCTTTTCTTATCAGTCACATGCGCAGCAGTTGAGTCCCTTCCTGCTGCTGGATTATGCCGGGCCGCACACATTTACGCCGGGTAATGAAAAACGCGGCGTTGGGGAGCATCCACACCGCGGTTTCGAGACCGTGACGATTGTTTATAGTGGCGAAGTCGAGCATCGGGACTCTACCGGTCGCGGCGGCGTTATCGGCCCGGGCGACGTTCAGTGGATGACCGCAGGCGCAGGCATTTTGCATGAAGAGTTCCATTCCGACGCGTTTACCCGTCGGGGCGGCGAACTGGAAATGGTGCAGTTGTGGGTTAACCTTCCCATGAAGGACAAAATGACCACCCCGGGTTATCAAAGCATTACCCACGATGTTATCCCGACCGTTACGTTGCCGGATGACGCCGGAGTCGTGCGGGTCATCGCAGGGCGTTATGAAGAGACAAAAGGCCCAGCGCACACTTTCTCGCCGCTCAATGTCTGGGATATGCGCCTGCAACGCAATCGCCAGCTTACATTGGCACAGCCGGAAGGATGGAGCACCGCGCTGGTGGTACTGAAAGGCAATATCACGGTGAACGGCACGACGCCGGTCAACGAAGCGCAACTGGTGGTATTGAGCCAGCAAGGGAAAACGCTGCACCTTGAGGCCAGCAGCGACGCCAGCGTATTGCTGTTATCAGGCGAGCCGCTGAATGAACCGATTGTGGGTTACGGCCCATTTGTTATGAACACGAAACAAGAGATCGCAGAAGCAGTCCGCGATTTCAACTCCGGCCGTTTTGGCCAAATCTGAAAACATGAAGGAGAACACGATGTCAAGTCCTGCTAATTTTAATGGTTTGCGCCCGGTAATTGATGTTAACGATTCCGTGATGCTTTTAATCGATCATCAAAGCGGTCTTTTCCAGACCGTAGGCGATATGCCAATGCCGGAATTACGCGCTCGCGCCGCGGCGTTGGCGAAGATGGCGACGTTAGCGAAAATGCCGGTCATTACCACGGCATCCGTACCGCAAGGTCCGAACGGCCCGCTGATCCCGGAGATCCACGCTAATGCGCCACATGCGCAGTACATTGCGCGCAAAGGTGAAATTAACGCCTGGGATAACGAAGATTTCGTTAAGGCGGTAAAAGCGACGGGTCGTAAGACGCTGATCATTGCCGGGACGATTACCAGCGTGTGCATGGCATTTCCGGCCATTAGCGCGGTAGCGGAAGGTTATAAGGTATTTGCCGTGATCGACGCATCCGGTACCTACAGTAAGATGGCGCAGGAGATCACCCTGGCGCGTATCGTACAGGCTGGCGTCGTACCGATGGATACTGCCGCAGTCGCCTCTGAGCTGCAAGGCACCTGGAACCGTGAAGACGCCGCCGCGTGGGCCGACGTTTATACTCAGGTATTCCCGGCCTATCAACTGCTGATCGAAAGCTACAGCAAAGCGCAGGATGTGGTGAAAAACAACGAAATGTTGGATTCACAGCGCTAATTTGCCTCCCCGCGCCAGTTTGGGCGGGGATTATGTCTATTGCATGAGCAAACGACAGTGAATCTGTAAATTCTGCTTGACCGTTTTAGCGCAACTCCCTATAGTAGCGCCCCGTTGCCCCCCAAGTGGTCAGGCAGCAATACAATATGGTGAGGTGTCCGAGTGGCTGAAGGAGCACGCCTGGAAAGTGTGTATACGGCAACGTATCGGGGGTTCGAATCCCCCCCTCACCGCCATATTTAAGAAAGAGCTCGTACGAAAGTACGGGCTTTTTTTTCACATATGACCCGTCCTGAATAGCGTTGACACGTTCCAGACTTAAATCCGGAGAACGTGATGATGACTGAGTTCAAACGCACCCAACGCGATTATCCTCTATCCTTTAAAATAGCCGTCGTTGAGCAGGTCGAAAAAGGCGAGATGACCTATAAACAGGCCCAGCAGCGATATGGCATTCAGGGGCGCTCCACCGTACTTGTCTGGCTGCGTAAATATGGCCGGCTTGACTGGAGACCCGGACTTCCTGACCTGGTGAAGAGGAAACTGCCTGTGGCTCAGACAACTATCCCGCTGACACCCGAGCAAAGAATCAGGGAACTTGAAGAGCAGCTTGAGCTGGCAAACCAGAAAGCTGAGTTTTTTGAGTCCGTTATCAACGTCCTGAAAAATGATTACGGGGTAAGTGTTGTAAAAAAGCGGCCCGGCAAGTCCTCACGCAAAGTCAGGCCCCCAAAATAACAGTTACGCGTGCATGCCAGTTCCTGGGGCACAGCAGACAGGCGTGGTACCAGTACAATACAAGATGTAATAAACGGCAGGAGCATCATGCTCAGGTTCTTGATTTTGTTGCCCGTACCCGGTGCCGTCAGCCGCGAATCGGTA